>NZ_JAERTZ010000027.1 GCF_016746085.1 Zobellella iuensis | reverse complement strand
CACCCGTGCTTAACGCAGGTTAGCACGTCCTTCATCGCCTCTGACTGCCAAGGCATCCACCGTGCACGCTTAGTCACTTAACCATACAACCCCAAGAAGTGTGTATCGGACCCGAAGGAACCGACAGCACTGACTTCGGCGGAGTCGCTGCATCAGTGACTGATGCTTACAACAATTTTTCGCCAAGAAGTTCCAAGACACTTGCAGTATCAAGAACTTATTAATTTCATCAGCTTTTCCAGATTGTTAAAGAGCGTGACTTATAAAAAGTCAAAGTGATACATTGACGTTCAACGTATGACTTTGACATTTTTTCCCGGTGCCAAATGGTGGAGCTAAGCGGGATCGAACCGCTGACCTCCTGCGTGCAAAGCAGGCGCTCTCCCAGCTGAGCTATAGCCCCATTCAGCGTACCGCCATCACCAAACCTTACAGGAAGATTTGGTGGGTCTGGGTGGACTCGAACCACCGACCTCACCCTTATCAGGGGTGCGCTCTAACCACCTGAGCTACAGACCCAATCTCGTGCGCTCACCGACCGACCTCAGCCATCCCCAAGGGCGTGGCGCGTCAACCAGCCGAGCGACAGACCCGACGTTATGCACACCAGCAAGGCTCGTGTGCAAGTCACTCTATTCATATCAAGCAA
>NZ_JAERTZ010000026.1 GCF_016746085.1 Zobellella iuensis | reverse complement strand
GTGGGACGGTTGGCTCACACTGATGCATTACGTCGAGTCCTATGAGTTGCTCAAAGGACTCGACTTGTGACTAAGAGTCAGGCTTCCAGCTTCCAGCTTCCAGCTTCTGGCTTACGCCTGCTGTTCCCGCTCGATGGCGCGGTAGGCGATGTCGTTGCGGTAGAAAACGCCGTCCCATTCGATCTGGCGGGTCACCCCATAGGCGTTGGCCTGGGCCTCGGTCACGCTATGGCCCAGGGCGGTGGCGCACAGCACCCGGCCGCCGGAGGTGACCAGCTCGCCATCCTTGAACTTGGTGCCGGCGTGGAACACCTTGGTGCTCTCGGTTTCGGCGGGGATGCCGGTAATGGCGTCGCCCTGGCGATAGTGGCCCGGGTAGCCGCCCGCCGCCAGCACCACGCCCACCGAGGCGCGCGGGTCGAACTCGGCGGTTACTTTATCCAGCCCGCCCTGGCAGCCGGCCAGGCACAGCTCCACCAGATCCGACTGCAGGCGCAGCATGATCGGCTGGGTCTCGGGGTCGCCGAAACGGCAGTTGAACTCGATCACCTTGGGCTGGCCGCTCTTGTCGATCATCAGGCCGGCGTAGAGGAAGCCCTTGTAGACATGGCCTTCGTCCGCCATGCCGCGCACCGTGGGCATGATCACCTGCTCCATGATGCGGTTGTGGATTTCGGGGGTGACCACGGGGGCGGGGCTGTAGGCGCCCATGCCGCCGGTGTTGGGGCCGGTGTCGCCGTCGCCGACGCGCTTGTGATCCTGGCTGGTGGCCATGGGCAGCACGTGCTCGCCGTCCACCATCACGATAAAGGAGGCTTCCTCGCCGTCGAGGAACTCCTCGATAACCACCCGGCTGCCGGCGTCACCGAAGGCGTTGCCGGCCAGCATGTCGCGTACCGCCGCCTCGGCTTCCTCCAGGGTCATGGCCACGATCACGCCCTTGCCCGCGGCCAGGCCGTCGGCCTTGACCACGATGGGCGCGCCCTGCTCGCGCAGGTACTCCAGCGCCGGCTCCACCTGGGTGAAGTTCTGGTAGGCGGCGGTGGGGATCTGCTGCCGGGCCAGGAAGTCCTTGGTGAAGGCCTTGGAGCCTTCGAGCTGGGCGGCGGCGGCGCTGGGGCCGAAGATGGTCAGGCCTTCGGCCTCGAAAGCGTCGACCACGCCGGCCACCAGCGGGGCCTCGGGGCCCACTATGGTCAGGCCGATCTGCTCCTGCTGGGCGAAGGCCAGCAGATCCTTGATGTCGGTGGCGGAGATGGCCACGTTGGTGAGGCTGGGCTCGAGCTCGGTGCCGGCGTTGCCGGGGGCCACGAATACCTGGCTTACCTTGGGAGACTGGGCGGCTTTCCAGGCCAGGGCGTGTTCACGACCGCCACCGCCGATAACCAATACCTTCATGGTCTGTTCCTTAAACTGTTAAAACGAAACTTGTGGACACTGAGGGTAGACCAAAGAGGCAGCCCCGACAGCATTCGGTGCTGTCGGGGAAGGGGCCCGCAGGCGGCTGCATCAGTCGGCAAGAGGGATGGGGTGACCTCTAAGCCGACCGTTGGCGCCATGGATGGCGCCGTCGAGCCCCCAGGGGCGAGCTTGCTCGCTGGCACCAAGCTTTTTGCCTGACCGAACTTCCAGTGAAAGTTCGCAGCAGGCAAAAAGCGCCGGTGGCAACGATAACGGCGAGTCGGCGTGAGGTTGCCCCATCCCGACCGTCGCCGCTTTCCGCAACCGCCTCCCTCTGGCCCCTAATCAGTGCCGGAAATGGCGCATACCGGTAAACACCATGGCCATGCCGTGCTCGTCGGCGGCCTGGATCACTTCTTCGTCGCGCATGGAGCCACCGGGCTGGATCACGCAACTGATGCCGGCGGCGGCGGCGGCGTCGATGCCGTCACGGAAGGGGAAGAAGGCGTCGGAGGCCATCACCGAGCCTTCCACCTGCAGGCCTTCGTCGGCGGCCTTGATGCCGGCGATCTTGGCGGAGTAGACGCGGCTCATCTGGCCGGCACCCACGCCGATGGTCTGGCCGCCTTTAGCGTAGACGATGGCGTTGGATTTGACGTACTTGGCCACCTTCCAGCAGAACAGCAGATCCTGCAGCTCTTCGGCGGTGGGCTGGCGCTTGCTGACCACCTTGAGGTCGGCCGGCTCCACCATGCCCTGGTCGCGATCCTGCACCAGGATGCCGCCGTTGACGCGCTTGATGTCCAGGCCCCGGGTCTGGTCGGCCCACTGGCCGCACTCCAGCAGGCGCACGTTCTTCTTGTCGGCCACGGCCGCTTTCGCCTCGGCGCTGATGCTGGGGGCGATGATCACCTCCACAAACTGGCGCTCGATAATGGCACGGGCGGTGGCTTCGTCCAGCTCGCGGTTGAAGGCGATGATGCCGCCGAAGGCGGAGGTGGGGTCGGTCTGGTAGGCGCGGTCGTAGGCTTCCAGCAAGTCCTTGCCCAGGGCCACGCCGCAGGGGTTGGCGTGCTTGACGATGACGCAGGCCGGTTCATCGAATTCCTTCACGCACTCCAGGGCGGCGTCGGTGTCGGCGATATTGTTGTAGGACAGCTCCTTGCCCTGCAGCTGGGTGGCGGTGGCGACCGAGGCCTCGTCCACCTGGTTCTCCACGTAGAAGGCGGCGCTCTGGTGGCTGTTTTCGCCGTAGCGCAGATCCTGCTTCTTGGTGAACTGGTAGTTGATGGTGCGCGGGAATTTGGAGCCTTCGCTGGCCTCGTGGTAGGCCGGTACCATGGTGCCGAAGTAGTTGGCAATCATGCCGTCGTACTGGGCGGTGTGCTCGAAGGCGGCGATGGCCAGGCTGAAGCGGGTGGCCTGGGTCAGGCTGTTGCCGTTGGCGTCCAGCTCGGCCAGCAGGCGGTCGTAGTCGCCGGCGTTGACCACTATGGCCACGTCGTTGTGGTTCTTGGCCGCGGCACGTACCATGGTGGGGCCGCCGATATCGATGTTCTCGATGGCGTCTTCCAGGGTGCAGTCGGCCTTGGCCACGGTGTTGGCGAAGGGGTAGAGGTTAACCACCACCATGTCGATGGGCTGGATGGCATGCTCGGCCATGATGGCATCGTCCTGGCCGCGACGGCCGAGGATGCCGCCGTGCACCTTGGGGTGCAGGGTCTTGACCCGGCCGTCCATCATCTCCGGGAAGCCGGTATAGTCGGACACTTCGGTCACGGGCAGGCCCTGGTCGGCCAGCAGGCGGGCGGTGCCGCCGGTGGACAGCAGCTCCACGCCGCGGGCCTGCAGGCCACGGGCGAACTCAAGGATGCCTTGTTTGTCGGACACACTCAGCAGAGCACGGCGAATGGGTCGAGCAGTTTCCATTATGTTCTCGTTCCTTTAACGATCAATCGGGGGGTTTGGTAAAATGGGCAGGCTTGCCGACTTTACCAAACCGCCTGGTAGCCAGAACGGAGGCGGCATATTCTACTGCATTTTATGGTGGCTTGTCGGACTATTTGCTTCGGTGTCAAGAGGTTTTATGTGTAACAAAGCCACGCTTTCAGCAAGGGAGTAACGGATGTATCGAATCGGCGAACTGGCCAGGCACTTCGGCATCAAGGCCGATACCCTGCGCTTTTACGAGAAGGAAGGCCTGCTTACGCCCAGCCTGCGCACGCCTTCCGGTTACCGGTTGTACAGCGAAGAGGACAAGAACCGGCTGCATTTTATTTTGCGCTGCAAGCGGGTCGGCTTTTCCCTGAAGGATATCGAAGAACTGCTTGCCCTGCGGGTGAGCAGTTGCGAGGTGACCTGTCGTGAAGTCAAGGAGGTGGCCGACACCAAGCTGGCGGACGTGGAAGAGCGGATTGCCGAGCTGGAGCGCTTTCGCCAGTCCTTGAAGCAATTGTCCGACGCCTGCTGCGGCGGCCTGGAAAGCGCCGAGCACTGCTCCATCCTCGAAGCGTTGGACGGCAAGCTGCTTACCGCCGAGAACAACGCCCGCTAATGTTCCCCGAAACGACAGCACAGGGCTGCCGTTTCGGACGGGAGGCTGGCGGTGTCTCTGTGCGGCCGGCCCGGCCCTTCGATTTGCTCACCGGCACCCGTGCTAGCGGATCACCAGCACGGCACAGTCGGCGTGGCGTACCACCCGCGAGGCGTTGGAGCCGAGCAGGTAGGTGCCGGCACCGGGGCGGGAGGCGGGCATGACGATCAGGTCGGCCCCATGCTTCCTGGCCCGGGCCAGGATGCTGTCGTAGACCACCCCGTGCTTAATCCATATCTGGCCCTGGTGGGCGACGGGGATATGCCGGGCCATAAAATCCGCCAGCTGTTGTTCCATGGTCTTGTCCATGCTGCCAATCAGCTCGTGCGACATCAGCGGCGCCGCCGCATGATGGATACGGGCGGAATTGACATACAGCAGGTGGATCTGCCCTTGCGGATGGCAGAGCTGGAGTGCGGACTCCACCACCTGCGGGTACAGCTCCTGATGTTCAAAATCCAGCGGCAACAGTATTTGCTTGAACATAATGTGTTATCCCATCAGTTTGTTGGGCAGCCAGGTGACGATCTCCGGCACCAGCATGCACAGTATCAGCACGCCCAGCTTGAGCATGACGAAGGGCAGCACCGACTTGTAGATATCCATCATGGTGACCCCGGGCGGTGCTATGCCTTTCAGGTAGAACAGGGCGAAGCCATAGGGCGGGGTCTGCACCGCGATTTCGATGTTCAGTATCATCAGAATACCGAACCAGATGGGATCGTAGCCCAGGCTCACCGCGATGGGAGTGAACAGCGGCGCGCAGATCAGCACGATGATCATCTCGTCGATGATAAAGCCGAGCAGCAGCATGATCACCTGCATCATCAGGATGATCATGATGGGGGGCAGGTCCAGGCCGGCGGCGAAGTCGGCCACCATGCCCTGCACACCCATCAGCAGATGGAAGTTGCTGAATACCGAGGCGCCCAGCACTATCCAGATGGCCACGCTTACCAGCAGCGCGGTTTCGATGCCGGAGCGTTTCATCATCTTGAGCTTGAAGCGCTTGTACATAATGGCCAGCAGCAGGGCACCGACCACGCCGATGGCCCCGGACTCGGTGGGGGTGGCGATGCCGGTGATGATACTGCCCAGTACCAGCACGATCAGCAGCAGGGCCATCAGGCCGTCGCGCAGGGTGATAAAGCGCTCTTTCGGGCTTTGGGGCACATCCAGGGCATGGCCGATGGGGGCCCGGCTCGGGTTGAGCTTGCAGGAGATCACCACGTAGAGGATGAGCACGGTAATGGAGATCAGCGCCGGCACCAGGGCGGCGATAAACATCTTGCCGACCGAGGTCTGGGTGGTGGAGCTGAACAGTATCATGGGGATGCTGGGCGGGATCAGGATGCCTAAGCCGCCGCCGGCCATGATCACGCCCAGCGCCAGCTTCTTGTCGTAGCCGCGTTCCAGCATGGGGCGCAGGGCGATGCTGCCCGAGGTCATGATGCCGGCACCGATGATGCCCACCATGGCGCCAATCATGGAGCAGACCCCGATCACGCTGATGGCGAGCGAGCCGCGGATGCGGCCGATGAGCAGCTGGCTGGCCTTGAACATGGCGTCGCCGATGCCGGAGCGGGTCAGCAACTGGCCCATGTAGATGTACAGCGGAATGGCCAGCAGCACAAAGCTGAACAGGGTGCTTTCAATGGTGGTGGGGATGATGTTGAAGATGCCTTCCCCCCAGGTCAGATAGCCGAGCAGCATGGCCACGCCGCCCAGGGCCAGGCCCACCTGGGCGCCCAGCAAAAAGGAAATCAGCACTCCCAGCAGCAGCAGGCCGGTCAACAACTCGATACTCATTATGCTTCGTCCTCGGACAGCAGGGACTCACCGGTAATCAACTGCCAGGCATCTTTGAGCATGTCACTGGACAATTGCAGCAAGAACAAAATGGCGGCGGCGGTCACCATCACCCAGAAATGGCCGATGGAAGGGCCCCATTCCGACTGACGGGTATAGCCGAAATCGATGGCTTCCAGCGCCTTTTCCCAGCATTTGCTGGCGATGATGAACAGGAAGAAGCCCCCCAGTACGTTGGAGAGCAGGTTGAACAGGTTCTTGGTACGCTGGGACACCGCCAGATAGACGATATCCACGTTGATATGGGACTTCTTCAACTGGGCATGGGCCCCGCACAGGGCGCCGATATAGCCGAACAGAAACAGCGAGACATCGTAGGCCCACAGGGTCGGGCTGTTGAGCACATAACGGGCGAACACCTCGAAGGCGACGGTCGCCGCCAGCAGGGGCAGGGCCAGGGCGATGGTGTGGCTGACGGCCGCAACCAGCAATGCCACCCCTTTGCACCACAAGCAAAGTAGTTTTTTCATTATGCATCCAGTGGGTTGAAAGCAGATGCCCCGCCTGGGCGGGGCCGTTTCTGGAGTGGAATTACTTAAGCAGCTCGACCAGTTGGGCGCTGTACTTGTCGGTCTTGCCATAGTGGGCCCGGACCGCTTCTGCAGCCTGCTGCCACCGGGCCTGGTCGGCGTCGGACGCTTCGGGGCCCCATTGCATGCCGATCTTCTGCATGTCTTCCACCGCTTCCTGCTCCCACAGGGCGGACTTCTCGGCCTGCTCCTTGGCATGCCAGCTGGCGGCGTTGCGCACCACTTCCTTCAGATCGTCGGGCAGCTTGTTCCAGGCGTTCTTGTTCACCAGGATGGGCAGGGCCTGGGCGCTGGACACCGGCAGCGGGTACATGTACTTGGCTACTTCGGCGAAGTTGCCGTCCCTGTGGTCGATCAGGTTGGAGCCGATGGTGCCGTCGATAACGCCGGTGGCCAGGCTGGTGTAGACCTCGCCCCAGGCCAGGTTGACCGGGGAGGCGCCCAGTTCGCGGAAGAAGCGGCCGTAGGCGCCGGGGGCACGGATCTTCAGGCCCTTGAAGTCTTCCATCGACTCGATTTTCTTCTTGGTGATGACGTAGACGCCGGGCTGGAAGTAGGGATCCAGCCACACCAGGCCGTGGCGGTCGTAGGCTTCGGTCAGCACCTCGCCCCAGCCTTTCTCATGGAACAGGGCATTCAGCTCTTCCAGGCTGCCGCTGGAGCCGGGCAGGCCCACCTCGACCACGCCGAAGGGGATTTCACCGGCGTGCATGGGCTGGAAGGGGGCGGCCATGTCCAGCAGGCCGGACTTGGTGGCGCCGATGATGCCGGCGGTGTCGACGCCTTCACCGGCGTAGAGCATGTTGATCTTCATGCGACCGTCGGAGTCGGCTTCGATCTTGTCGGCGAAGGACTGGTAGACGTCACCGAAGGCGGTGCCACGGGAGTAGAGGTTGGTAAAGCGCCAGGTGATGTCGGCGGCCATGGCTTCCATGGTCATGCCCATGCCGGCGACGGCGATCAGGGAGGCGGCGATTTTGGTGCGAGCTGAGCTCCAGATACGAGTCATGGTTAGTCCCTTGTGTTATCACATTCCATCGCTTTGGGCGGGCCCAAAGTCAGTTTTTGGTGTCGAGTACCCCCTTGGGGTGATGGCAGTCTGCGACAGCGCCGTCATGGATTAAATACATAATGATTCATGTTTGGTTTGAACCCAGTCAAACAAAACGCGGGAAACCCAGTCTGGTGCAGTAGTAAGCACCAAAAGGGTGCATATTTAAAGCATTTTCGATGGAGGTTATGTGAAGCCGGTCACGGACGCGACCGGCTTGGTTCTCAGGAGGAGGCTACCAGGTGGCTCTGTAGTAGTTGCAGGAACAGTTCCTTCAGCCGGCTCTGGCGGCCGTGGCTGCGGGTGATGGCGGAGATGCCGAGGTAGTGGTTCTTCTGTTCCGGCAGCAGCGCCTTGAGCCGGCCGCTTTCCACCCAGCGGCGGGCGAAGCTCTCGGGCAGGAAGCCGATATACTGGCCGGAGAGGATCAGCGCCGCCCTCGGCTCGTAGTGGTAGGCGCGCCCGGCCAGGCGCAGGCCGGCCAGCTGGGCGCTGGCTTCCGGGTTGGTGTAGATGCCGGGGTGGATGAGCTTGTAGTCGCCCAGGCGCTGCTCGATGACCTGGTCGTCCTCGGCGTAGAACAGTGGATGGCGGTCGCTGCAGTAGAGGAAGCAGCGCACCTTGTACAGGTGGTGGTATTCCAGCCCTTCCAGATCCCGGTGGTAATGGATAAAGCCGATGTCGGCGTCCTCGCTCAGCACCCGCCGCTCGATCTCGCCCATGTGGGCCACGTCCACGCTCACGTTCACATCCGGCGCCTGCTCGCCCAGGGCGGCGAACACATCGGCCATGGGAAAGTCGTCCTCCAGCCAGATGTTATCGCTGGACACGATTTTCAGCTCGCCGGTGAGCTGTTCGTGCAGCTCGTTCACCGTATAGCGGAACTCCTCCAGCCGGGCGAACAGCCGCTTGGCGGACTCGTAGATCACCATGCCGTCGTCGGTGAGGGCGAAGCCGGAGCGGCCCCGGCGGCAGAGCTTGAGTTTGAGCCGGTTTTCCAGGTTGGCCATGTGCACGCTGATGGTGGAGCGGCTGATGTTGAGTTCGGTTTCCGCCGCCGAAAAGCCGCCGCACTCCACCACCGTCTTGAACAGTTTGAGCAGGCGGATTTCGTAATCACCGATTTGCCCCAGCACGGGCCTGCTTGCTTGGCTCATAGTTTGATGGCCTTAAATGTGAATGTTGATACGTGATCATTTATAGGACTTTAAGCGCAAGGCTAACATGCAATCAAAGTATGGCCAATGCGGCCACGGTGGCGAAGGCGCAAATCGGGGACTTTAACGCGATTCTGTGATGCCGGTGCCGGTGCCGTGGCTGTCGGCCGCCCCCTGGGGGCTTGCATGGACTCAACACCGAGGCGCAGTTCTATGAGCATCAATACCGTCAACAGCAACCTAGTGAAAGATGCCGGCCACATCGATGGCCAGTGGCGCCAGGCCGACAGCGGCGCCACCATTTCCGTGTACAACCCCGCCACCGGCGAGTTGCTGGGCCGGGTGCCCGACATGGGCGTGGACGAAGCCCGCGCCGCCATCGACGCGGCCGGCCAGGCCCTGGCCGGCTGGAGCGCGCTCAATCCCAGGGAGCGTTCCCGCCTGCTGCGCCGCTGGTTCGATTTGATCATCGAGCACAAGGAAGAGCTGGCCCGGCTGATGACCCTGGAGCAGGGCAAGCCGCTGTTCGAAACCCGGGGCGAGGTGCTATACGGCGCCTCCTACATCGAGTGGTACGCCGAGGAAGGCAAGCGCGCCTACGGCAAGCTGTTCGCCGCGCCCACCGCCGACAAGCGTGCCCTGAGCATCCAGCAGCCCATCGGGGTGGTGGCCGCCATCACCCCCTGGAATTTCCCCAACGCCATGATCACCCGCAAGATAGCGCCGGCGCTGGCGGCGGGCTGCACCATAGTGGTTAAGCCCTCCGAGGAAACCCCCTTCTCCGCCCTGGCGCTGATGGCCCTGGCGGAGCAGGCCGGCATTCCCGCCGGGGTGATCAACATGATCACCAGCTCCCGGGCGGCGGAGGTGGGCCAGGTGCTGACCGGCGACAGCCGGGTGCGCAAGCTGTCCTTCACCGGCTCCACCCGGGTGGGCAAGCTGCTCTACGGCCAGAGCGCCGACACCGTGAAGAAGCTCAGCCTGGAGCTGGGCGGCAACGCGCCCTTTATCGTGTTCGACGACGCCGACCTGGAGGCGGCGGTGGCCGGTGCCCTGGCGTCCAAGTTCCGCAACGCCGGCCAGACCTGCGTGTGCGCCAACCGCATCCTGGTGCAGGACGGCATTTACGACGCCTTTATGGCCCGTTTAAAAGAGGAAGTGGAAAAGTTCGTGGTGGGCAACGGCCTGGAAGAGGGCACCACCATGGGGCCGGTGATCAACCGGGCGGCGATAGACAAGATTGCCGCCATGGTGGACCGGGCCCAGAGCCAGGGCGCCCGGCTGCTGACCGGCGGCCAACGCCACCCGGCCGGCGAGCTGTTCTTCACCCCGACCATTCTGACCGGGGTGACCCAGGACATGGAGATCGCCCAACAGGAGATCTTCGGCCCGGTGGCGCCGGTGATCCGCTTCAGGGACGACGCCGAGGCCGTCGCCATCGCCAACGACACCCCCTACGGCCTGGCCGCCTATTTTTATACCGAGAGCCACAGCCGCATATGGAAAGTGGCCGAGGCGCTCGAGTACGGCATGATCGGCATCAACGAAGGCATTATTTCCAACGAAGCGGCGCCCTTCGGTGGCGTCAAGGAATCCGGCCTGGGCCGCGAAGGCTCCGCCCAGGGGCTGGAAGATTACATGGAAACCAAATACCTGTGCATGGGCGGCATCCGCTGAGCAGGACTTTTCAGGAGACAAGACGATGAGCAAGAACCAAGAACTGCAACAACGCAAAGATGCCGTCTTCGCCCGGGGCATGGGCAACATGGCCGCCCTCTACGTGGACAAGGCTAAAAACAACGAGATCTGGGACGTGGAAGGCCGCCGCTATATCGACTTCGCCGCCGGCATCGCCGTGGTCAACACCGGCCACAGCCACCCGCGCATCCAGGCCGCCGTGGCCGCCCAGCTGGAGCGCTTCAGCCACACCTGTGCCATGGTCACCCCCTACGAGAGCGTGGTCGAGCTGGCCGAGAAGCTGGTGGCGCTGGCGCCGGGCAACAGCCCCAAGAAGGCGATGTTCGTGACCACCGGCGCCGAGGCGGTGGAAAACGCGGTCAAGATCGCCCGCGCCCATACCAAACGCAGCGGCGTCATCGCCTTCAACGGCGGCTTCCACGGCCGGACCAACCTGGCCATGGGCCTGACCGGCAAGGTGGCGCCCTACAAGGCCGGCTTCGGCCCCTTCCCGGGCGAGATTTACCACCTGCCTTACCCCAACGCCTACCACGGCGTGACCGAGGCCCAGTCGCTCAAGGCACTGGATGAGCTGTTCCACTGCGACATCGAGCCGGGCCGGGTGGCTGCGATCATCATAGAGCCGGTGCAGGGCGAGGGCGGTTTCTACCAGGCGCCGCCGTCCTTTCTGCAGAAACTGCGCGCCCTGTGCGACCGGCACGGCATCCTGCTGGTCTGCGATGAAATCCAGACCGGCTTCGCCCGTACCGGCAAGCTGTTCGCCACCGAATACGCCGGCATAGAGCCGGATCTGATGACCATGGCCAAGGGCATCGCCGGCGGCTTCCCGCTGGCGGGCGTGGTCGGCAAGGCCGACATCATGGACGCCGCCAACCCGGGCGGCCTGGGCGGCACCTACGCGGCCTTCCCCCTGGCCTGCGCCGCGGCGCTGGAAGTGCTGAAGATCATCGAGGAAGAGCAGCTGTGCACCAAGGCCCTGGCCCTGGGCGAGCTGATGAACAAGCGCCTGTGCGAGCTGCAGGCCAGGTATCCCCGCCATATCGGCCAGGTGCGCAACCTGGGCGCCATGGTGGCGATGGAGCTGATCCATAATGGGGACGTGGATCAGCCCAACCCCGAGCTGACCAGGGCGATAGTGGCCAAGGGCATAGAGAAGGGCGTGATCCTGTTGTCCTGTGGGGTACGGGGCAACGTGATCCGCTTCCTGCCGCCGCTGACCTCGCCGCTGGAGGTGGTCAACGAGGGGCTGGATCTGCTGGAGCAAGTGCTGGCGGATCTGGTTTGAGTCAGTGAAAACGTCGATGTCATAACCTTTTTGGCGGGCCTGTTGGCCCGCTTTTTTTATGTTTCGGGCAGCTCCAGGGTATAGCCCATACCGCGCACCGTCTGGATCAGCTTGGGCTCGAAGCCGTCGTCGATCTTGGCGCGCAGCCGGCGGATGGCCACGTCGATCACGTTGGTGTCGCTGTCGAAGTTCATGTCCCATACCAGGGAGGCGATCAGCGAGCGGGGCAGCACCTCGCCCTGGCGGCGCACCAGCAGCTCCAGCAGGGCGAATTCCTTGTTGGTGAGGTGGATGCGCTCGGCGCCCCTGCTGACCCGGCGCCGGGAGAGTTCCAGGGTGAGATCGGCCACCTGCAGGCGGTCATCCTGGGGGGCGGCGCTGCCCCGGCGCAGCAGGGAGCGCACCCGGGCCAGCAGTTCGGCAAAGGCGAAGGGCTTGACCAGGTAGTCGTCGGCGCCGAGCTCCAGCCCCTTGACCCTGTCTTCCACGCTGTCGCGGGCGGTCAGGAACAGCACCGGTACCTGCCGGCCCTCGTCGCGCAGCGACTGCACTATGCGCCAGCCGTCCACGTCGGGCAGCATCACGTCGAGGATGATGAGATCGTAGGGTTCGACCATCGCCAGGTGGTGGCCATCCAGCCCGGTACGCGCCAGATCCACCACAAAACCGGCCTCGCTCAGCCCCCGGTGCAGGTAGTCTCCGGTTTTGATTTCGTCTTCTATGACCAGCAGTTTCATCAACGGATTCATCATGGTGTGCGGTGCGTTAGCTTTAGCACGGCCGGGGTGTCAGCTCAAGGCTAGCCCCGCTACCTGACCCGTCCATGACACTATCATTACAAGGTTGTAATGATGGCGTCATCTCCCGGAAAGTGGCCGCTTTGTATGATCCAGCGCAATGAAATACAAATAAGCCAAATAGGGAGAGGGGAACGAGATGACGCATTCCAATCGAATGCCGGACCTGCCGCGCCGGCGTTTTGTGCAGGGGTTGGCCGCCGGTGGCGTGGCCCTGGGGCTGTCGCCCCTGCTAACACCCGCCCGGGCGGCCAGTCCGGGCACCCTGACCGGGTCGGCACCGGTGCTGACCGGCACCGAATTCGAGCTGGTGATCGACGAGTCACCGGTCAATTTCACCGGCAAGCGGCGCATGGCCACCACCATCAACGGCTCCATTCCGGCACCCACCCTGCGCATGCGCGAAGGGGACGAGGTCACCATCCGGGTGGTCAACAAGCTCAAGGAGCCCACCTCCATCCACTGGCACGGCATCATACTGCCCTACGAGATGGACGGGGTGCCCGGCATCAGCTTTGCCGGCATCGCCCCCGGCGAAACCTTTACCTACCGCTTCCGGCTGGAGCAGAGCGGCACCTATTGGTATCACTCCCACTCCGGCATGCAAGAGCTGACCGGCATGTACGGCGCCCTGATCATCGATCCGGCCGAGGCCGAGCCCATCATTGCCGAGCGCGAGCATGTGGTGCTGTTGTCCGACTGGACCGACGAAAACCCCATGCGGGTTCTTGCCAAGCTCAAGAACCAGGGCGACTTCTACAACTTCAACCAGCCGACGGTGTCCGACTTTTTCCGGGATGTCTCCGGTGAGGGGCTGGGGGCGGCCATCGGCAAGCGGTTGATGTGGAACCAGATGCGGATGAGCCCGACCGATCTGGCGGATCTGTCGGCCGAGACCCTGACCTACCTGATGAACGGCACCACCCCGGCGGGCAACTGGACGGCCTTGTTCAAACCCGGCGAACGGGTGCGCCTGCGCTTTATCAACGGGGCCGGCAATACCTTTTACGACGTGCGCATTCCCGGCCTCAAGCTGACAGTGGTGCAGGCGGATGGCCTGAATGTCGAGCCGGTAGACGTGGACGAGTTCCGCTTCGGCCCCGGTGAAACCTACGACGTGATCGTGGAGCCCACCGCCGAGGCCTACACCCTGTTCGCCCAGGCCATGGACAGAACCGGCTATGCCCGGGGCACCCTGGCCACCCGCGAGGGGCTGATCGCCACCGTGCCGCCGATCGATCCGGTCCAGCAACTGACCATGGCCGACATGATGGGCGCCATGGATCACGGCGCCCACGGCGGTGCCATGGCGGGCATGGATCATGCGGCCATGGGCCACGGCAATATGGCCGGGATGGACCACGCCGCCATGGGCCATGGTATGCACGGCGCCATGGCGGCGTCTCTGGCCAGGCCCAGCCAGACGGTGCGCCATGCCAGCACCGAATACGGCCCCAGCGTCGACATGCGGGTGGACATGCCGCGCACCAACCTGGACGATCCCGGCGTGGGCCTGCGCGACAACGGTCGCCGGGTGTTGACCCTGGCCGATCTGCGCACCCCCGGTGGCCCCCTGGATCCGCGCCCGGCGGAGCGGGAAATCGAGTTGCACCTCACCGGCAACATGGAGCGCTACACCTGGTCCTTCGACGGGGTCGAGTTCGGCAACTCCACCCCCATCCACCTGAGCTACGGGGAGCGGGTGCGCATCATACTGCACAACGACACCATGATGACCCACCCCATGCACCTGCACGGCATGTGGAGCGAGCTGGAAAGCCCGGAGGGGGATTTTCTGGTTCGTCGCCATACCATACCGGTGCAGCCGGCCCAGCGGATCAGCTTCCTGGTGACCGCCGATGCCCTGGGCCGCTGGGCCTGGCACTGCCACCTGATGTTCCATATGGACGCGGGCATGTTCCGCATGGTGGTGGTGTCATGAACAAGAGGAAAATGACGATGAAGTCCGGAATGAACCGCATCCTGCTGGCGCTGGCGGCCCTGCCCCTGGCGTCGGTTTGGGCCCAGGATCCCCATGCGGGCCACGGCGGCGGGCCGGCGCCGGCCGACGCCCGGGATCCCCATGCCTATTCCGGCGGCTTCACCCTGGATGAGGGCCCCTATGCGCTGCCCGGGCCTCGCCAGCTCCGGCTGGCGGACGAGCACCTGTTCGGCGGGGTGCTGGTGGACCGGCTGGAACGGGTCGATGCCGGCGCAGGACACCACTGGGCGTACGACACCCGCGCCTGGCTGGGCCGCGACTACCACAGGGCGGTGCTGAAGGCGGAAGGCGACATCGAAGCCGGCCGGCTGGAAGAGTCCAGCACCGAACTGCTGTGGAGCCGGGCCCTGTCTTCATTCTGGAATACCGAGCTCGGGGTGCGTTACGACACTGGCCACGGGCCGGATCAGGGCTGGCTGGCCCTGGGGGTATCGGGCCTGGCACCCTACTGGTTCGAGGTGGATGCCACCGCCTACCTGGGCGAGCAGGGGCAGACGGCACTGGCGCTGGAAGCGGAATATGAACTGCTGCTGACCCAACGCCTGGTATTGCAGCCCAAGGTGGAGCTGACTGCCTACGGCAAGGATGACGAGGCCCGGGGCCAGGGGCGGGGCCTGTCCGAGCTGGTGGCGGGAGCGCGCCTGCGTTATGAAATAGATCGTCAGTTTGCCCCCTATGTGGGGCTGGAATGGGCCACGGCCCTGGGCAACACCGCGGATATGGTGCGGGCCGAGGGCGAATCGACCCAGGAAGGCCGCTGGGTGGCCGGGGTCCGGTTCTGGTTTTGAATCACTGCTTAAAAGAGACAACCCACAATCAAGGAACAATGCGATATGAAGAAAACACTGTCCGTTATCATGCTGGGCCTGCTGCCCGGATTCGCCATGGCCGCGGAAGAGCATGGCGGCCACCATGGCGGCCACCAGGGCCATGACATGGCCTCGATGAACCAGAAGATGCAGGGCGTCGGCCAGCCCGGCAAGGCGGCGGACGTCAGCCGCACCATTGAAGTCATGATGGGCGACGATATGCGTTTTTCCCCCGCTCACATAGAGGTCAAGGCCGGGGAAACGGTGCGGTTTTTCGTCAAGAATGCCGGCAAACTGGAGCACGAACTGGTGATCGGCAATGCCGAGGCACTGCTGGAGCACGCCGAGATGATGCGGCAGATGCCGGACATGCACCATGCCGAGCCCAATATGATCAGCCTCCAGGGCGGCCAGATGGGCGGCCTGGTGTGGCAGTTCGATCAGGCCGGCACCGTCGACTTCGCCTGCCTGCTGCCCGGCCATATGGAAGCCGGCATGAAGGGTTCCATCCAGGTGATGTGATTGGCGGCGGCATGGAGCCAGGCTCCATGCCGTTTTTCCTGACTCATGGGATATAGGAGTGATGGTGAAAAAATTATCAAAAACAGTCATGTGGTCCGGCATCGCCATCGTTACTCTACCAGCTGTCTTATATGTCATGTTTAATGACAGTTTCAGCTTTGGTATGACCGCAGGAAAAAGAGAAAAATTAACTATTGGTATGCAGTTATACAGTGATAACTGTGCAAGCTGCCATGGTGTTACGCTGCAAGGAACCAGGCAGGGACCTCCCTTTATACACAAAATTTACGAGCCATCTCATCATGGAGACAAATCCTTTTACCTCGCCGTAGAGAATGGTTCTCGAGCCCATCACTGGTCCTTTGGTGATATGCCCGCTATACCTGGGCTGGGACAAGATGATGTGAGCGCCATCATCGAACACATACGATATGAACAGCGTAAAAAAGGCATTAAATAGCATTTCCTATTGATGTCTTTTATTACTTTTAGATGACAGTAATGTAATGATTTTGTCAGTGCAAGGTCAGCTTCTGTTGCTATTCTTAACTTAAGAATTAAATTACCCATCATAAGTTAAGAGGGAAAGCATCATGAAAAAAACCACTAGCTCCATTCTCGTTGTTGCTGCCATATTGATGATGCCTACACTACAGGCATCCGATACTTTTTCTGATAAAAAACCGGCTCAGCTCTGCTTAAGCACCGAAAACTTTGGAAGTGATGGTGTAGACCGCTTCCAGGCAAAAATGTCTGCACTACGCGCCTCAAAAACAGGTGAAGAAGCTGTACAGTGTGTGCCTGCAAAGGTTTATCTTAATACCGGCAGCAATGGCTCCGATGGTGTGGATCGCCTTCAGGAAAAAATGGAAAAACTACGAAATGATCAAAGCCAAGCGAAACCTGTTCCGGCAAAGGTATATTTAAGTGTTGGTCCTAACGGAACCGACGGTGTCGACCGGTTTCAGGAGCGCATGAACAGGCATCATTAATTTATATTGTTTTATCTTGAATTGACATGAATTGCTGGTGATCGTAATTGTTGATGTTTTTAATGTTGAGTACCAGGTTATTTTTTGTGTGAAGGTCTTGGCGTAAGTTATTTGTTTTGACTCTGATGGATGTTTTTGCCGGCCTTATGGCCGGCTTTTTCTTGAGCTGTTCTTGATGAATTTTAATCTCGTTCAAAAACCAGGACAGGTAAAACAAGCTCTACTAAAGAGTCATTGTTGATCAAAATCAACTCCAGGGCATATCAACTCATCTAGACTGATATTGTTTAGACTGATTTTTCAGATCGGTTATCCGGGAGGGAGCATGGGGCACCCGTTCAGCAATGAAAGATCACGGCCGGTGGCAAGCCTGTTGGTGTGCCTGCTGAGCCTGTGGGTGCTGTTGCTGCCCCTCCATTGCCTGGCCGGGCCGGTGTTCGACAGCCTGACGCACCAGGCCGAGGCCGAAGAGCTGATCTGCCATCAGCAGGGGCTGGATGAATCCGAGCCCTTTATCAAGCCGGGCGACCAGGGGCGGCTGCTTACGCTGTTCCTGGCTCCTCCTTCCACGCCGCCGCAGCCGGCGGCGCCGCATCTTCAGCGGTGGGCGGTACTGGCCGAGCCCGGGGCACCGCCCCTGGCCAAGCTGCCGCGCTATCTCGCCACCGTTCGCCTGCGTATCTGATATTCCCCTCGGCAGCCGGGAGCCTTCGTGCCCGGCGCTCATTCTCGCTTTACCCCGTTATCCAGAGGGAGCGCACCTCCACCCTCGGTGGCCGTGCCTTCCCCTTTATAGAGCAAGAGGAATATCACCATGAACAAACATATCCTTATCGCCGCCGGCCTGGGCCTGATGCTGAACCTGTCGCCGGTGCTGGCCGAAGAAGCCCACCACGCCCCCGCCGAACCGGCCAAGCCGGTCGATGCCGCCACCATGATGGAACGGCGGCAGCAGATGGGCATGATGCAGGAGCGAATGCAGACCATGCGCGAGCAGATGGCGGCGCTGCAACAGGCGCAGGATCCCGCCGAGCGCGAGCGGTTGCTGGCGGAGCACCTGGAGTTCATGACCCAGTCCATGGCGCAGATGGAAGAGCATATGGCCATGTGCCGGCAGATGATGGGGCACATGGGCCAGATGGGCATGGGCCAGATGGACATGGACCAGATGCAGCACTAACCATCGGCGGCCGGTCCTTTACCGGGGCCGGCCCCTTCGGGAGATCCCCATGAACAAGGATTCCAACCCTGGCCCGGCCTCCGGGCCCCGCGGCTTCTGGCTCATTCTGCTGGTGTTCGCGGCCGTGGCACTGTTCTTTCTGTGGCAGGAGCACCGCGCCCACCTGCTGGGCGCCTTGCCCTACCTCATTATCCTGCTCTGCCCCCTGATGCACCTGTTTATGCACCGGGGCCATGGCGGGGGTGGCGGTGACGACCACCACCACAAGGGAGACTGAACTTATGGATCATGATATTCCGGCCTATGGCCTCTGGGGGCTGGTGGTGCTCAACTCCCTGGTGTTCATCCTGTTCGCGTTCAGTTTCTTCAAGCCGCAGAGCCGGCGGGACTGGCGCACCTTCGGCACCTTCGCCGCCTTTATCGTGGCGCTGTTCGTCGAGATGTACGGCGTGCCGCTGACCCTGTTCCTGCTGGCCGGCTGGCTGCAGGGGCGCTACCCGCAACTGGATCCCCTGAGCCACGACGCCGGCCACCTGTGGAGCACCCTGCTCGGGCTGAGCGGCAACCCCCATTTCAGCCTGCTGCATATTCTCAGCAATATCCTGGTGTTCGGCGGCTTCCTGCTGCTGGCCAGCGCCTGGCGGGTGCTCTACCGGGCCCAGCGCCAGGGACAACTGGCCCAGAGCGGGCCCTATGCCCGGCTCCGCCATCCCCAGTACGCGGCCTTCGTGCTGATCATGGCCGGCTTTTTGCTGCAGTGGCCGACCCTGCTGACCCTGCTGATGTTCCCGGTGCTGGTGGTGATGTACGTGCGCCTGGCCCGGCAGGAGGAGCAAAGCACCCGGGATGCCTTCGGGGCCGAATGGGAAGCCTACCGGCAACGGGTGCCGGCCTTCTTCCCCCGCCTGCCGGGAGCGAGCGGCCCTGTTGCCAGATAAGGAGAAGAGATGATGGACAGCATAGCAAGGGAGGCGAAGGCCTCCGGCAGGGCGCCGGGCGGCGGGCCTGCCGAAGCGACCCTGATTGTCCCCGGCATGGGCAGCGACCACTGCGCCGGTCTGGTCGGCACCTCGCTGCGGCGCCTGCCCGGGGTCACGGCGGTCAGCACCCAGATCGCCACCCACAAGGTAACGGTGATGTTCGACGCCGGCCGGACCGATGTGGCCGCGCTCAGGGCGGCGGTCGAGCGGGCCGGCTACGAGGTGGCCCATGCGGGGTTGAAGGGGGAGGCCGAGGCCGGCGCCGAGGCCGAGGAAGCCTACCTGCGCGATGCCCGCAGGCGGCTGTGGCTGGCCGGGGTGCCCACCACCCTGATCATGCTGCTGATGATGGTGGAGATGTTCTGGTTGCCGGTGCCGGGCTACCTGCTGCTGGTCGCCCTGCTGGCGGTGGTGCCGGTCTTCGTCGCCGGTGCCGCCACCCATGTGTCCGCCTGGAAGGCGCTCACCAACAGGACCGCCAACATGGACGTGCTCATCAGCCTGGGCAGCCTGCCGCCCTACCTGATCGGCCTGGTCGGCTTCCTGTTTCCCATGACTTCCTTTATGGAAATGGCCTCGACCATCATGACCTTCCACCTGCTCGGCCGCTACCTGGAAAGCCGGGCCAAGGGCCGGGCTTCCCAGGCCATCCGCCAGTTGTTGGAGCTGGGCGCCAAGAGTGCCCGGGTACTGCGTGACGGCGAAGAGGTGGAACTGCCCATCGGCGAGGTGCAGGTGGGCGACCTGATGGTGGTGCGCCCCGGTGAGAAGATCCCCTCCGACGGCGAGGTGATCGAGGGGGCCAGCCATGTGGACGAGTCCCTGGCCACCGGCGAGCCGCTGCCGGTCGAGAAGGCCCCCGGTGACGGGGTGATCGGGGCCACCATCAACAAGGAGGGTCTGCTGCGGGTGCGCGCCACCCGGGTCGGGGAAGATACCTTCCTGGCCCAGGTGATCGGCCTGGTGGAGCGGGCCCAGGGCTCCAAGGTGCCGATCCAGGAGTTCGCGGATCGGGTGACCGGCCGCTTCGTGCCCCTGGTGCTGCTGACAAGCCTGCTCAGCCTGGCGGTTTGGCTGGGGTTCGGGGAGGCATTGCGAGGCATCCTGTACTGGGGGGCGGGCTTCCTGCCCTGGGTCAATCCGGAACTGTCGGCGCCCCTGGTGGCCCTGCTGTCCAGCGTGGCGGTGCTGGTGATCGCCTGTCCCTGCGCCCTGGGCCTGGCCACGCCCACCGCCCTGATGGTGGGGGCCGGGCGGGGCGCCGAGCTGGGTATACTGTACCGCTCCGGCGAGGCCATTCAGACCTTCAAGGACATCCGGGTGGTGGTGTTCGACAAGACCGGCACCCTGACCCGGGGACAGCCGGTGGTGACCGATCTGGTGCCGGCCGGGGGCGTGTCGGCGGACGAGCTGCTGGTGCTGGCCACGGCGGTCGAGGTCGGCTCCGAGCACCCCATCGCCCAGGCGCTGCGGGACAGGGCCGGGGAAGCGCATCTTGCGCTGCCGCCGCTCGAGGCCTTCGAGGCGCTCAACGGCCGGGGGGTACAGGCCCGCCTCGAGGGTGCCCTGGTGCGGGTGGGCAACGGCCGCTGGATGGCCGAATGCGGGCTGGACACGAACGAGCTGGCGGGGGCGCTGGCCGGGATGGAGGAGCAGGGCAAGACCGCCCTCTATGTGGCCCGTGAACACCGGCTGATCGGGGTGGTGGCCATCGCCGACACCCTCAAGGCCGATGCCCGGGAGGCGGTGGCCGCGCTCAAGACCATGGGCATCCGCACCGTGATGCTCACCGGCGACAACGAGCGGGCCGCCCGCCATGTGGCGGCCCAGGTGGGCATCGACAGCGTCTACGCCCAGGTGCTGCCGGAAGGCAAAATAGACAAGGTGCGGGAGCTGCAGGCCGAGGTGGGGCCCTGGGTGGCCATGGTGGGGGACGGCATCAACGACGCCCCGGCCCTGAAGCAGGCCAACGTGGGCATCGCCATCGGCGCCGGCGCCGACGTGGCGGTGGAGGCCGCCGACGTCATCCTGATCGGCGACCGCCTCGGCGGCGTGGTACAGGCCGCGCACCTCTCGCGGCTGACCTTCCGCAAGATAGTCGAAAACCTGCTGTGGGCCTCCGGCTACAATGTGGCCGCCATTCCCATCGCCGCCCTGGGGTTGCTGCACCCCATGATAGGGGTAGTCGCCATGACCGCCAGCTCGCTGTCGGTTGTCGGCAACTCGCTCCGGCTCAAGCGGACGCCCCTGGCGGGCGCGTCCGGGGAAAGCGGGCGCTGAAGCGGGTTTCGTGCTCGTCGGAGTGCACCGACAGGGTACCGCCGTGGGCCTGGACGATGGCCTTGGCGATGGACAGCCCCAGGCCGGTGCCGTCGGTCGCCGACTGGCGGGCGCTGTCGGCGCGGTAGAAGCGATCGAACAGGCGCGGCCACTGCTCGGCGGGGATGGGGGTGCCCGGGTTGGCGACGGCCACGATCACGGCGTCGTCGTCCCGCCCTATCTCCACCCGGATCTCGGCCCCGGCCGGGGTATAGCGGATGGCATTGGACAGCAGGTTGCTGAAGGCCCGTTGCAGCATGGCGCGATCGCCGTGCAGCCGGGTCTCGCCCCGGCGCCGCAGCCGCAGCTGTTGCTCGCTGGCCAGGGGCTCGAAGAATTCCAGCAGTTCGTCCACTTCCCCGGCCAGGTCGACCTCTTCGGCCAGCACGGTCAGCAGCCCCTGCTCCGACTTGGCCAAAAACAGCATCTCGCCGATCATCCGCGCCAGCCGCTCGGCCGCCTCCAGGTTGTTGTACAGCGCTTCCCGGTAGTCGTCGGCGTCGCGCTCCCGGGATAGCGCAACCTGGGTCTGCATCATCAGGCTGTTGACCGGGGTGCGCAGCTCGTGGGCGATATCCGAGGAAAACTCGGACAGCCGCCGGAAGGAGTCCTCCAGCCGATCCAGCATGGCGTTGAAGGCCTGGATGGGGGCGTGCAGCTCCACCGGCGCCTGCGCCAGCGACAGCCGGTGATCGAGCTTGGCGGCGCTGACCCGGGTGGACACCGAGGCCAGCTCCCGCAACGGCTTGAGCCCCAGGCGGGAGGCCAGCCAGCCCAGCAGCACCGAGATCAGGGCGATGCCGCCGGTAAACCAGGCCAGCCCCTTCTTGATGTCGTCGATAAAGTGCTGGTGGTAGCTGGTGTCCAGCACCACCCGGATCAGCACCCGCTCGGGGGCGCCGGGCCAGGGCAGGGGCGGGCCGAAGTCTTCCCACTCGGCCAGGCCGCGATAGACGATGCCCTGCTCCTCCCAGGTTTGCTGCCAACTGGCCGACGGCGGCATCGCCAGGGGCAGGTGCTCCAGCCCCGGCTGGCGGGCGCCGGGCGGCCGGGCATCGACCAGCATCCGGCCGTCCGGATCCAGCATCAGGATATAGTGGCTGCCGTGGCCGGAGAGGGCGTCGTTGAGGTGCTCTTCCAGCAGGGGCCAGCGCTGGCCGTCACCCTGCAGGTGGGTGGCGAGGAAGTTGCGGGCCAGCTGCAGCTTGCCCTGGATATCGGCTTGGTCCTGCTGGTCGAAATGGTGGTCCAGGGACTGGATCAGCACCAGGCTGACCAGGCTCCAGATGCCGATCATGGTCACGCCGAACAGCAGGCTCAGGCGGGTGGTCAGGGAAAGAAAGCTGCCCATCTTGGCGGTCGGACTCCTTGCCGGGTCGGTGAGGTAACGCTATGCAATGGCGGCCACTTTACCATTTTGTTCCCCCCATCCGCCCGGATGACAGAAATGTAATGCTGCCGTCAGCTTGGCATCAGGTTGAACATCCATGCTGTAACCATGGTTATAGAACAGTGGATGCCCCCATGAAAGAACCCCCGCGCCGCGCCGTTGGTGGCCGGCTGGCCGCCGTGCTGGTCGGCCTTGCCCTGATGAATCCCGCCCTGGCGGAAACCCCTGCCTCCCTCGACCTGCCGGCCTTGCTGGAGCTGGCCGAACGGCACAATCCCGAGCTTGCCGCCATGTCCGCCGAGGTCGAGGCCAGCCGCCAGGCCATCGTCATGGCCAGCGCCTGGGACGACCCTGTGTTGCGCATCGAATGGATGGGCATCGATCCCGACAACCCCACCCTGGCGCCGCGCCGGGTGGGGGAAATGAAGTACGGCATCGAGCAGATGCTGCCCCGCTGGGGCACGCGCGGGCTCGAGGTGGAGCGGGCCGAGGCGGGCAGCCGCCAGGCCGGATTCGAGCGCGAGCAGCGACGGCTCCGGCTGCGTGGCCAGGTGCGCACGGCCTACGCCGACTGGTACCAGGCGCAGGAAAGCCAGCGCATCAACCGGCACCTGGAATTGCTGATCGAGCAGGTCGAGCAGACCGCCCAGCAGCGTTATGCCGTCGGTCTCGGCGCCCAGGCCGAGGTGCTGCGGGCCCAGGCCGAGCGCACCATGCTCGGTAACGAGCAACTGGCGTTGCTGGCCGAGGCGGAAGCCGCCCGGGCCGAGCTGGCCGGCCTGCTCAACCTGGCACCGGCCGCCCTGGGTGGCCAGCCCGACAGCCTGCCCGAATTGCTCGGCCATGAGGCCGACTGGGGGGAGCGGGCCCTGGCCCGCAACCCGGGCCTGAAGGCGCTGGAGCAGCAGCGGCAGGCCGCCGACAGCCGCTACCGGCAGAGCCGGCTGAACAACAGGCCCGAGGTGGGGCTGGGGCTGTCGGCGGTGCAGATGGACAACGAGCTCGACAACGTCGAGCTGATGCTGTCGGTGCGGCTGCCCCTGCAGCAGGGCGCGCGGCGGGCGGAGCGGGCCGAGGCCGGCGCCATGCTGGCGCGCAGCCAGGCCCTGGCAGACGCGGGCCGGCGCGAGCTGGAGCAGGCCGTGCACGGCCTGGTGGCCCGGCGGGACGGCAGCCGGCAGCAGCTGGAACTGCTGCGGCACAGCCTGCTGCCCCAGGCGGAGCTGACCTTTGAATCGGCGCTGGCGGGGTACGCCACCGGCCGGGTGGAATTTGCCATGCTGCTGGATGCCCAGCAACAGATCCGCCGGCTCGGCCAGGACCAGCTGATGGCCGAAGTGGCACGCTTCCGGGCCGAAAACGCCCTGCTGACCCTGACAGGAGAACAATGATGAAAGCCATGTCCACACTGCTGCTGTCGGCGGCGGGGCTGATGCTGGCGGGCGGCGGCTACTGGCTGGGCCAGCAGCAGGTCGCCCCTGCGCCCCAGGCGGCCGATGCCGGCCCCCGCATCCTCTATTACCGCAATCCCATGGGGCTGCCCGACACCTCGCCGGTGCCGAAGAAGGATCCCATGGGCATGGATTATCTCCCGGTGTTCGAGCACGAGCCGGCCGCGGAACCGGCCGGGCGCATCCTCTATTACCGCAATCCCATGGGCTTGCCCGACACCTCGCCGGTGCCGAAGAAGGATCCCATGGGCATGGATTACATCCCCGTTTATGCCAGCGAGGTGACCGGTCCCAACCAGGTCAGGGTATCCGCCGACAAGGTGCAGAAGCTGGGGGTCAGGACCGAAAGGGTGCAGGAGCGCGACTTCAGCCGCAACTTGCGGGCGGTGGCGACCCTGGAGCCGGACGAGGGCGCCCTGTTCTCGGTGGCGCCCCGTTTCGAGGGCTGGGTCGAACGGCTGCTGGTGAAGGAAACCGGCCTGCGGGTGGAGGCCGGCCAGCCGCTGTTCGAGGTATACAGCCCCGAGCTCTACGCCGCCGCCCAGGAATACCGCCTGGCGCACCGGGGCCTGCAACGGCTGGCCGGGGGCGACGAGGCGCTGCGCCGGGGGCTGGCCCAGCTGGCCGACAGCAGCCTGCGCCGGCTGCAGCTGTGGCAGTTGCCCGAGGCGGAGCTGGCGCGCCTGCGCGGGGGCGGCGAGCCCAGGCGCACCATCGCCTATCCGGCGCCGCGCGGCGGCACCGTGCTGGCCAAGCCGGTGCTGGAAGGCGCCCGTTTCATGCCCGGCGAGGAGCTGTTCCGGCTGGCCGATCTGTCCCGGCTCTGGCTGCAGGTCGAAATCCCCGAGCAGGAGCTGGCGCTGGCCGAGCCGGGCCGGCCGGTTTCCATCGGCCTGGAAGCCTATCCCGGCGAGACCTTCGACGGCCGGGTGGCCTTCGTGGCCCCGGTGCTGAACGGCGACACCCGCACCCTCCGGGTGCGGGTCGAGCTGGACAACCCCGGCGGCCGGCTCAAACCCGGCCAGTTCGCCTGGGTGCAGCTGCACCACGACCTCGGCCGGGGCGTGGCGCTGCCCGACTCGGCGGTGATCGACTCGGGCCGGCGCCGGGTGGCCATCGTCGCCCTGGCCGAGGGGCTCTACGAGCCGCGGGAGCTGACCACCGCCGGCCGCCACGACGGCTACTGGCAGGTGGCCGCCGGAGTGGCCCCCGGCGAGCAGGTGGTGACCTCCGCCAACTTCCTGATCGATGCCGAAAGCAACCTGATGGCCGCCCTGCAGGGCATGAACGGCGGCGCCGGGCCGGGGGCGGCGGATGACGGCCGGGAGCATGACGGCCATGCCGGTCACGGCAGCGCTGCCGTGGTGCCGGACGCCGGCCACGGCCATGCCGGTCACGGCGCCGCTGCCATGGAGCCGGACGCCGGCCACGGCCATGCCGGTCACGGCGCCGCTGCCATGGAGCAGGACGCCGGCCACGACCATGCCAGTCACGGTGCCGCTGCCATGGAGCCGGACGCTGGCCACGACCACGGCGGTCTCGGTGGCCATGGCGAGCATGCCCATACGGCGCAGGGAGGGCACTGATCATGCTGAACGCAGTCATTGCCTGGTCGCTCAACAACCGGCTGATCGTGCTGCTGCTGACCGGGCTGCTGGTGATCGGCGGCCTCCAGGCGGTACGGCAGACGCCCCTGGACGCCATTCCGGATCTGTCGGACGTGCAGGTCATCGTCTATACCGACTACGCCGGCCAGGCGCCCCAGGTGGTGGAGGATCAGGTCACCTACCCGCTGGTGACCGCCATGCTGTCGGTGCCCAAGGCCAGGGTGGTGCGGGGCTTTTCCTTCTTCGGCGCCTCTTTCGTGTACGTGATCTTCGAAGACGGCACCGATCTCTACTGGGCCCGTTCGCGGGTGATGGAATACCTCAACGGCGCCGCCGGCCAGTTGCCGGCGGGCGTCACGCCCAGCCTGGGGCCCGACGCCACCGGGGTGGGCTGGGTGTACCAGTATGCGCTGCAGTCCGATCGGCACGATCTGGCCGAGCAGCGCACCCTGCAGGACTGGTTTATCCGCTACCAGCTGACCCAGGCCCAGGGCGTGGCCGAGGTGGCGACGGTGGGCGGCTTCGTGCGCCAGTACCAGGTGGTGGTGGATCCGGTGCGGCTGCGCGCCTACGGCCTGTCGTTTATGGAAGTGGCCGAGGCTATCCGCCAGAGCAACCTGGATGTGGGCGGCCGGGCGGTGGAAATGAGCGAAACCGAGTACATGGTGCGGGGGCGCGGCTACCTGACCGGGGTGGCGGATCTGCGCCAGATAGTGCTCAAGGCCAGCCAGGGCGTGCCGGTGTTGTTGGGGGATGTCGCCCGCATCGAGCTGGGCCCGGACGAGCGGCGGGGCCTGGCCGAGCTCAACGGCGAGGGGGAAGTGGTCGGCGGCATCGCCGTGGCCCGCTACGGCGAGAACGCCCTGGCGGTGATCGACAACCTCAAGCGGACCCTGGCCCGGCTGGCACCGGGCTTGCCCGAGGGTCTGGAGCTGCTGCCGGTGTACGACAGATCCGAGCTTATCCAGCGCGCCATCGACAACCTCAGCCTCAAGCTGTTGGAAGAAAGCCTGGTGGTGGCCCTGGTGTGCTTCGTGTTCCTGCTCCATGCGCGCAGCGCCCTGGTGGCCATCGTCACCCTGCCGCTCGGCATCCTGTTCGCCTTTATCTGCATGCGCGCCCTGGGACTGGGCAGCAACATCATGAGCCTGGGCGGCATCGCCATCGCCATCGGCGCCATGATTGACGCCTCCATCGTCATGATCGAAAACGCCCACAAGCACCTGGAGCGGGCGCCGCCGGGCAAGTCGCGCCATGCCATCATGCTGGAGGCCTGCCAGGAGGTGGGCCCGGCGCTGTTCTTCAGCCTGCTGATCATCACGGTGTCCTTCCTGCCGGTGTTCGCCCTGGAAGATCAGGAAGGACGGCTGTTTTCGCCGCTGGCCTACACCAAGACCTTCGCCATGGCCGGGGCCGCCCTGCTGTCGGTGACCCTGGTGCCGGTGCTGATGCTGATGTTCGTGCGCGGCCGCATCATTGCCGAGCGGCGCAACCCGGTCAACCGCGTGCTGATGTGGCTGTACCGGCCCTGGATCCACGGCGTGCTGCGCTGGAAGAAGCTGACCCTGCTGCTGGCGGTGGTGGCTTTGGTGAGTAGCTGGTGGCCCTATGCCCGGCTCGGCAGCGAATTCATGCCCAGCCTCAACGAGGGCACCCTGCTGTTCATGCCCGCCTCGCTGCCGGGCATGTCGGTGACCAAGGCGGCCGAGCTGGTGCAGACCCAGAACAAGATCATCAAGAGCTTTCCCGAGGTGGCCTCGGTGTTCGGCAAGGCCGGGCGGGCCAACTCGGCCACGGATCCGGCCCCGCTCGAGATGTTCGAAACGGTGATCAACCTGAAACCGGAGCGGGAGTGGCGCCCCGGCCTGACCCTGGACGGGCTGATCGCCGAGCTGGACCAGGCGGTCAGCCTGCCCGGCATCGCCAACGCCTGGACCATGCCGATCAAGGCGCGCACCGACATGCTCTCCACCGGCATCCGGACCCCCATCGGCATCAAGGTGTTCGGCCAGGATCTGCAGGAGATAGAACGGCTGTCGCGGCAGATAGAGGCGGTGGTGCGGCAGGTGCCGGGCACCAGCAGCGCCTTCGCCGAACGCCTGACCGGGGGCTACTACCTCACCATCAGCCCGGATCGGCGCCAACTGGCGCGCTACGGCCTGAGCATGGCCGAGGTGCAGTCGGTGATCGCCGCCGCCCTGGGCGGTGAGCTGGTGACCACCACGGTGGAGGGGCGGGAGCGCTTCGGCGTGAGCCTGCGCTACCCGCGCGAACTGCGCGGCGACCCGGACACCATCGCCCGCGAGGTGCTGGTGGCCGGGATGGACGGGGCCCTGATCCCGCTCGGCCAGCTGGCGGACATTCGCATCGAGCAGGGCACGCCGGGCATCCGCACCGAAAACGGCCTGCTGTCGGCCTACATCTACGTCGATATCCGCGAGCGGGACATCGGCGGCTACGTGGCCGAGGCCCGCGAGGCGGTGCAGGATCAGGTGTCCTTCCCGCCCGGCTACTACGCGGTGTGGAGCGGTCAGTTCGAAAGCATGGAACGGGCCATGGAGAAGATGAAGCTGGTGGTGCCGGCCACCCTGGCACTGATCTTCCTGCTGCTCTACCTCAACTTCCGGCGCCTGACCGAGACCCTGATCGTGATGCTGTCGGTGCCTTTCGCCCTGATCGGCGGGGTCTGGCTGCTGTGGTGGCTCGACTACAACCTGAGCGTGGCGGTGGCGGTGGGCTTTATCGCCCTGGCCGGGGTGGCGGCCGAGACCGGGGTGATCATGCTGATCTACCTGGATCAGGCCTGGCAGACGCTGTGCCGCCAGTGCCGGGAGGAGGGGCGGGCCCCGGGGGCGGCCGATCTCTATGCCGCCGTCATCGAGGGCGCGGTGGAGCGGGTACGGCCCAAGATGATGACGGTGGTGTCGGTGATGGCCGGCCTGCTGCCGATCATGTGGGGCACGGGCACTGGCTCCGAGGTGATGCGCCGCATCGCCGCCCCCATGGTGGGCGGTATGGTGTCCTCGACCATACTGACCCTGCTGGTGATACCGGCGCTCTATGCCTGGATCAAGGAGCGGCGGCTGGAACAGTCGTAAAAAGGGCTTGACCTTGCCCTTGTGGTAAGGTTGAAAGTAAGGGGGTGAAGCAACCAAACACGAGGAGAGAGCGATGCTGACCTTTACCCTGCCCGACATGAGCTGCGGCCATTGCACCGGCGCCATCAGCCGGGCGCTGAAAGAGCTGGACCCGGGCTGCGTGCTGGAATTCGACCTGGCGGCGCATCGCTTGCAGGTGGCGAGCGCCATCGGTCGGGACGAGGTGATCGAGGCCCTGGTGGAAGCCGGCTACCCGCCGGCCTGAGCCGGGCGGACATCTTTTTAACCGCGGTGCGCCATGGACTCCCGCCTTCGCGGGAGTGACACCGCACCGTCATGCCCGCGCAGGCGGGCATCCAGGGACGGGGCACAATACCGGATGATGGCACTACGGAGGTTCCCATGAATATCGGAGA
The DNA here is from genome assembly GCF_016746085.1 of Zobellella iuensis. Classification (GTDB taxonomy): domain Bacteria; phylum Pseudomonadota; class Gammaproteobacteria; order Enterobacterales; family Aeromonadaceae; genus Oceanimonas; species Oceanimonas iuensis. The sequence continues at coordinate 494,685 of NZ_JAERTZ010000026.1, read as the reverse complement.
GGCGGCGCGGCGGGCCGGGGTGTCGGCCAAGATGATCCGCCACTATGAACAGAGCGGTCTGCTCAGGCCGGCGGCCCGCACCGAGTCCGGCTACCGGCAATACGATCGGCACAGCGTCGAGGAGCTCAAGTTCATCCGCCAGGCGCGGCTGCTGGGCTTTTCCATCCGCCAGATTGAAGACCTGCTCCGGCTGCGGCGGGATCCGCACCGGGCCAGCCGGGCGGTACGCGAGCTGGCCGAGCAGCACCTGGCGGAGGTGGAGGAAAAGATGCGGGAGCTGGCCGCCATGAAAACCACCCTGGAACAACTGATCGCCGCCTGCCCGGGCGATGAGCACCCCGACTGCGCCATTCTGGAACAGCTCTCCGCCCCCGCGAACGAACAGCCGTAACACCGAGGGCGGCCGGCCAGCCCGGCCGCCATCCGGCCACCCGAGAAAGCGAAACCTGCCTGCACCCGGCCCCGGTGTCCTATAGTCTTTTATAACAGAATCAATTACGTAAAGGACGGTTATGGTTCGTTTCCTGGCGCTGGCGATACTCTGGTGGGTGCTGACCGAGGGCGAGATCTCCGCCCTTGCCCTGGGGCTGGCGGTCGCGCTGGCGGTGGCCCTGCTGACCGCCGGGCTCTTCCCACCGGGCGGGTACCGCATCCGCCTGCGCCGGCTTCCCCGCTTTCTTTTTTTCTTCGTTACCCGCTCGATGGCCGCCGGGCTCGACGTGGCGCGCCGGTTGCTGCTGCCTTCCCTGCCGGTCGATCCCGGTATCCGGACTCTGCCGCTGCGTCTGCCCCCGGGGAGCCCGCGCTGGCTGTTGGCCAACGTGCTGAGCCTGCTGCCGGGCACCCTGTCGGTGCGGCTGCATGAGCGCGGCCTCGAGCTGCATTGCCTGGATCTGGGCATGCCGGTGGCGGCCTCGCTGCGGGACGCCGAGCGCCATGTCGCCCTGCTGTTCGAACTGCCGGGGGACTGGCCCTGATGGCGGCGGTGCTGTCCCTGGTGGCCGGCCTGTTGCTGCTGAGCCTGCTGCTCGGCCTGTGGCGGGTGTGGCGGGGGCCGGCGGCGGCGGATCGCATGCTGGCGGCCCAGTTGTTCGGCACCACCGGCATCGGCCTGCTTCTGGTGCTGGCTGAGTCCATGCAGGAGCCGGCCCTGCGGGACGTGGCCCTGGTGCTGGCGGTGCTGGCCATACTGGCCACCGTGGCCTTTGTCACCCGGGTGGTGCGCATCGACAGCGGGCGGGACGGCAAGGAGGGAGGACGAGACCATGACGCCCCTTGAACTGGTGCAGAGCCTGCTGCTGTTGGCGGGGTGCTTCTTCTACGCCGTCGGTACCCTGGGCCTGTTCCGCTTTCCCGATACCCTGAGCCGCATCCATGCCCTGACCAAGGTGGACAACCTGGGGCTGGGCCTGATCATCCTGGGGTTGCTGCCCTTTGCCGCTTCGCTGGCGGGAGCGGCCAAGCTGGTGTTGATCTGGCTGCTGGCGCTGGCGGCCAGCGCCACCGCCGCCCACCTGGTGGCGCTGGCGGTGCGGCCTCGGGCCGACGAGGAGGAACACCATGATTGAACTGTTGCCGGATCTGCTGCTGGTCATCGCCCTGCTGCTGACCGCCCTGGGCACTCTGTTGTCGCCGGATCTGTTCCGCGCCGTGGTGATGTTCATGGCCTTCGGCCTGCTGATGGCCCTGGCCTGGGTGCGGCTCCATGCCCCCGATATCGCCCTGGTCGAGGCGGCCCTCGGCGCCGGCCTGACCGGGGTCCTGCTGCTGGATGCGGTGAGTCATTTCCGGGAGCCCCGCGCCGGCGACAGGGCGCCCCCGGGCGAGGAGGACAGATGAAGGCGGTGCTGGTGCTGTTGTCCAGCCTGGCGCTGACCGGGGCCCTGGGGCACACCGCCTGGCAGCTGCTGGCCCGGGAGGCGGCGGTGGAGCTGCGCCTGCGGGTGGCCGAACGGCTGCCGGACAGCGGCGTGGACCATGCCGTGACCGCCGTGCTGCTGAATTTTCGCAGCTACGACACCCTGCTGGAGATAGGGGTGCTGATGGTGGCGGGGCTGGCCGGCCTGTCCATGCGCGCGGTGGCGCCCATGGAGGCGCGGGAACTGCACACCCGGGATCCCCTGCTGCGGGCGCTGATGCGCTGGTTCGTGCCCTTGCTGCTGGTGCTGGCCGCCTACCTGCTGTGGGCGGGCAGCGACCGTCCCGGCGGCGCCTTCCAGGCCGGCTCCGTGCTGGGCGCCACCGGGGTGCTGCTGCGCCTGGGCGGGGTGCCGCTGCCCTTTTTGCGGCCGGGGCCGATGCTGCGGCTGGGGCTGGTGGTCGGCTTCGCCGTTTTCCTGCTGGTGGCGGTGATGGGGGCGGTGCGCGGGGACGCCTTCCTGGCCTATCCGCCCGCCTGGGCCGGCGGGCTTATCCTGCTGATCGAGGCCATGCTCACCCTGTCCATCGCCATGGTACTGGTGGGGCTGTTCGCGGTGGCGCCGGCGCAACCGTCCGCCGCCGACCGGGGGGAGAAGCCATGATGCAGGTGCAACTCTATGTGCTGGCCGCGGTGGCCCTGTGCGGCATCGGGCTGGCGGGATTGCTGCTCTGCCGCCACCTGCTGCGGCGGCTGATGGCCTTCAACCTGATGGGCTCGGGCACCTTCCTGCTGCTGGTCGGCCTGGCCCAGCCCGAGGGCCTGGCCGATCCCGTGCCCCAGGCACTGGTGCTGACCGGCATAGTGGTGGCCTTGGCGGCCACCGCCCTGGCGCTGGTGCTGATCCGGCGCTGGTACCACCTGAGCGGGCACACGAGCCTGGGCCGAGGGCCCGACTCCTGATGCTGGCGCTGCTGATCCCCGGTTTGCTGTTCACCCCCCTGGCCTGGGCGGTGATGTCCGTGCTGGTGGATTTTCGCCGGGGCTACTGGCTCTGTTGGGCCGGAATACTGCTGCAGGCGCTGGTGTCCGTCGGCCTGTGGCTGACCGTCGCCCGGGAGGGGGGGCAGTATTATGCCCTGGGCGGCTGGCCGGCCCCCCTGGGAATAGAGCTCAGGGTGGACGGCATGGCGGTGACCTTTGTGCTGTTCACCGCCCTGGTGGCTTCGGCCGCCGCCCTGCACGCGGGGGTTTACCTGGATGCCGCCAAGGGGGACCCGCGTTATTTCTGGCCTTTGTTCTGGTTTCTGTGGGCCGGACTGAACGGGGTCTGGCTGGCGGGGGATCTGTTCAACCTCTATGTGGGGCTGGAGCTCATCACCCTGGCGGCGGTGGGGCTGGTGGCCCTGGGCGGGGAGGCCGGGGCGCTGCGCGCCGCCTTGCGCTATCTGTTTGCCGCCCTGCTGGGCTCCCTGGGCTATCTGCTGGCGGTGGCGTTGCTCTACGGCGGTTATGGCACCCTGTCCCTGTCCGGCCTGGCGGCGCTCGCCGCCGAGCAGCCGCCGCCGCTGCTGGTGATCCTGCTCGCCGCCGCCGGCCTGGCGTTCAAGACCGCCCTGTTTCCGCTGCATTTCTGGCTGCCTCCGGCCCACGGCATCGCCAAGTCGCCGGTCAGTGCCCTGCTGTCGGCGCTGGTGGTGAAGGCCTCGTTCTATGTCTTCGCCCGCCTGTGGTGGGGGCTGGGGGAGGGCGCCGCCGGCTGGTGGCTGGCCCAGGCCCTGGGGGCCCTGGGCGCCGGCGGGGTGCTGGTGGGCGGCTGGCTGGCGCTGCGCCAGGCGCGGCTGAAGATGGTGGTGGCCTATTCCTCGGTGGCCCAGATAGGCTATCTCTTCCTGTTGTTTCCCCTGAGCCAGGGCGGAGAAACGGCCGAACTGGCCCGCCAGGGGGTCATGCTGCACCTGCTGAGCCATGCCCTGGCCAAGGCGGCCATGTTCCTGGCGGCGGGCAACCTGATCCTGGCGGTGGGCAGCCCGCGGGTGGACGCCCTGGCCGGGGTGAGCCGCTTCCTGCCCTTTTCGCTGTTTTCCTTCGGCCTGGCGGCGGTGTCCTTGATGGGGCTGCCGCCTTCCGGCGGCTTCGTCGCCAAGTGGCTGCTGCTGCAGGCCAGCATCCGCAGCGGCCAGTGGTGGTGGATACTGCTGCTGGTGGCGGGGGGGCTGCTGTCGGCGCTCTACCTGTTCCGCATCTTCCGCGCTTCCTTTCTCGAAAAGGGGGGCGAAGATACCTTCTACCACCCGCCCCGGGGACTGGAGGTGATCCCCATGGTGCTGGCGCTGATGGCCATCGGCCTCGGTTTCGCGGCGGAGTGGCCGCTGGCGGTGCTGGCCCTGCCCTTCGCCGGGGAGGGGGGATCGTGAATCTCACCACCTGGATGCCGGTGCTGGTGATCATGACCTCGCTGCTGGCGGCGCTGATCATCTTTATGCTGCCGGAGCAGAGCCATGGCAAGCGCATCCTGGTCAACCTGCTGGCGGCGGTGATCAAGCTGGGGCTGGTGGTGGTGATGACCCTGGGGGTGTTCCGGGGCACCGACTACGGCCTGAGCTTTCCCCTGGCGCCGGGGGTGAACCTGGTGCTGCAGGCGGACGGCCTGTCGGTGATGTTCGCCGCCCTGTCCGCCCTGCTCTGGCTGTTCACCACCATCTATGCGGTGGGTTACCTGGAGGGCTCGCCCAACCGCAGCCGCTTCTTCGGCTTCTTCAGCCTGTGTGTGGCCAGCACCATGGGCATCGCCCTGGCGGGCAACCTGTTCACCTTCCTGCTGTTTTACGAGATGCTGACCCTGTCCACCTACCCGCTGGTGGTGCACAGGGGCAATGATCAGGTCATCCGGGCGGGCAACAACTACCTGCTGTATACCCTGTCCGGCGGCGTGGTGCTGATGCTGGGCATCGCCTGGCTGCACGCCCTGGTAGGGGATCTGAATTTCCGCGCCACCGGCCAGCTGCGCGAGCTCGATCCGGCGCTGTACGGCACCCTGTCGATGATCTTCGTGCTGCTGATCGCCGGCCTGGCGGTGAAGGCGGCGATCTTTCCCTTCCACGGCTGGCTGCCCAGGGCCATGGTGGCGCCGGCGCCGGTCAGCGCCCTGTTGCACGCGGTGGCGGTGGTCAAGGCCGGCGCCTTCGGCATAGTGCGGGTGGTCTACGATATCTACGGCATCGAGTTCAGCCAGGCCCTGGGGCTGCTGCAGCCCCTGGCCTGGCTGACCGCCTTTACCGTGCTGTACGGCTCGCTGCAGGCCCTGTTCCAGCAAAACCTCAAGCGGCGGCTGGCCTTTTCCACCGTCAGCCAGGTGTCCTACATCATACTGGGGGTGGCCCTGTTCGGTCCCCTGGGCACCGTCGGCGGCCTGGTCCACCTGCTGCACCAGGGCATCATGAAGGTGACCCTGTTCTTCTGTGCCGGCAACTACGCGCAAACCCTGGGGGTGACCCGCATCGACCAGCTCGACGGCGCCGGCCGGCGGATGCCCGGCACCAGCATCGCCTTTACCATAGGCGCCTTCGGCATGATGGGGGCGCCGCCCCTGGCGGGCTTTATCACCAAGTGGATGCTGGGCTCGGGGGCGCTGGCGGCGGGCATGGCCTGGGTGCTGCCGGTGCTGATCGCCAGCAGCCTGCTCAATGCCGCCTATTTCCTGCCGATAGTGCACCGGCTGTGGTTTCGCCCGGCGCCTGCTTACTGGCCGCAGGAGCGGGGCCGGGGCCGGCTGGAGACCAGCGGCTGGCTGCTGTGGCCGGCCCTGTGCACCGCCCTGTTCACCGTGCTGGCCGGGGTGCTGGCCTCGGCGCCCTTCAGCCCCCTCAGCTGGGCGCGCCTCATCGCCCTGCGGGAGTATCTGCCATGACCGCCCTGCTGGTGCTGACCGTGCTGCTGCCCCTGGGCCTGCTGCCCCTGGCCGGCCTGACCAGAAGCGGCCTGGCCTGGCGGCTGGGGCTGGTACTGATGCCGCTGCCGGGCTTGCTGCTGGCCCTGGCCTACGAGGGGCCCGTCTCCCTTTCCCTGCCCTATCTGCTGACCGGCGCCCTCTGGGGGCTGGACGATCTGCGCCGCCTGCTGCTGCTGGCGGCGGCGGCGTTGTGGCTGGCGGCCGGGCTCTACGCGGTGGGCTACCTGAAGCGGCGCCGCCGTCGCTTCTACCTGCTGTGGGCCCTGACGCTCACCGGTAACCTGGGCCTGATGGTGTCGCTGGATCTGGCGAGCTTCTACTCCTTCTTCGCGCTGATGACCTTTGCCGGCTACGGCCTGGTGATCCACGACCAGACTCCCAGGGCGCTGTTTGCCGGCAAGGTCTACCTGGTGATGGCGCTGCTGGGGGAGATGCTGCTGCTGGCCGGGCTGCTGCTGGCGGCCCAGCGGGCGGGCAGCATGATGCTGGCCGAGCTGGCCCCGGCGGTGGCGGCCGCGGAGCGGGGCGGCTTCATCTTTCTGCTGTTGCTGTTGGGCTTCGGGGTCAAGGCCGGGTTGCCGCTGCTGCATTTCTGGCTGCCCCTGGCCCATCCGGTGGCACCCACCCCGGCCAGCGCCGTGCTGAGCGGGGCCATGATCAAGGCCGGGCTGCTGGGCTGGGTGCTGCTGCTGCCCCTGGGGTTGCCCGGCCAGGAGGCCCTCGGCCGGGGGTTGGTGCTGGCGGGGGCGGTCGGCGCCCTCGGCGGCGCCCTGCTGGGGCTGATGCAGCAGGCGCCCAAGACCATACTGGCCTATTCCAGCATCAGCCAGATGGGGCTGATGACCCTGCTGGTGGGGGCCGCCGTGGCGGCTCCCGGGCAGGCGGCGGCCATGGTGCCGGTGATCGGCCTCTATGCCCTGCACCATGGCCTGGCCAAGGGCGCCCTCTTTCTTGCCACCGGCCTGCCACGGCCGGTGCACCGGAGCGGGCAGGCGCTGTGGTGGCTGCTGGTGGCGCTGCCGGGGCTGTCCCTGGCGGGCCTGCCCCTGACCAGCGGGGCCGTGGCCAAGCTGGCGATGAAGTCGGTGTTGGTACCGGATCTGCCGGGCGTCGGGCTGCCTTCCCTGCTGCCGGCGCTGATGAGCGCCGGGGCCCTGGCCACCACCCTGGTGGTGATGCGTTTTCTGTGGTGCCTGCAGGGGGATGCCAATAGCGGGCGCCATTCCCCCTGGATGCTGGCGGGCTGGGGCGGCCTGACCCTGGTCAGCCTGGTGCTGTTCTGGTGGCTGCCCTGGCGGGCCACGGCGGAGCTGGCGCCCATGACCTTCGGCGAAACGGGCCTGACGCACGCCTGGAGCCTGCTGTGGCCCATCATGGCGGGGTTGCTGCTGACCCTGCTGGTCCTGTTTATCCGCTCCGGGAGGATTGAGCGCTCCGGGGCGGCCCGGGCCGATACCGGCCGGGGCGGATGACGGTGGGCCGTTGCACAAACTCTCTTTTTGCGCTTGACCTTCCCACGATGGCAAGCCTGATAGTGGACCCATAATGTCACACCAGGGAATTCCAGCATGACCGCATTGTCTCAAACCGCTTTTCTTGACGAGCATCGCCTCAGGTTGCCGATTGCAGGCATGACCTGCGCCTCCTGCGTGCGGCGGGTGGAAAAGGCGCTGCTCGCCACGCCCGGGGTGCAGTCGGCCTCGGTCAACCTGGCCGCGGAAAGCGCCGAACTCATCCTGGACCGGGATGTCGCCCCCGCAACCCTGGTCGCCGCCCTGGAGCAGGCCGGCTATCACAGCCGCACCGAGCAACTGGAGCTTGCCATCATCGGCATGAGCTGCGCTTCCTGCGTGGGTCGGGTGGAGCAGGCGCTCGCCGGCCTGCCCGGGGTGCTGTCGGCCAGCGTCAACCTGGCCGCCGAGCAGGCCCGGGTGGAGGTGCTGGCCGGCAACCAGGACGCGGCCAGCCTGGCCGAGGCCATCCGCCGGGTCGGCTACGACGCCGTGCCCCTGTCCGCCGAGCGGGAGGACGACAGCCGGCGGCGGGAGCGGGAGCAGCTCGCCCTCAAGCGATCTTTCTGGCTGGCGGCGGTGCTGACGCTGCCGGTGTTCGTACTGGAGATGGGCGCCCATTTCGTGCCCGGCATGCACCACTGGCTTGAGCAAAGCCTGGGCCGGCCGCTCAATTGGGGCATCCAGTTCCTGCTCACCAGCCTGGTGCTGTTCGGCCCCGGCCTGCGCTTTCTGCAGAAGGGGCTGCCGGCGCTGGTGCGCGGCGCGCCGGACATGAACTCCCTGGTGGCCCTGGGCACCCTGTCCGCCTGGGGCTTTTCGGTGGTGGCCACCTTCGCCGGCCACTGGCTGCCGGCGGGCAGCCGCCATGTCTACTACGAGGCGGCGGCGGTGATCGTGACGTTGATCCTGCTCGGCCGCTACCTGGAGGCCAGGGCCAGGGGGCGCACCGGCGAGGCCATACAGCGGTTGCTGAGCCTGCAGGTCAAGACCGCCCGGGTGCGGCGCGGGGAGGAATGGCGGGAGGTGCCCCTGGCCGAGGTGCGGGTGGGGGACAGGGTGCAGGTGCGTCCGGGGGAGCGGATCCCGGTGGACGGGCGGGTGTTCGAGGGCAGCTCCTATGTGGACGAGTCCATGCTCACCGGCGAGCCGGTGCCGGTGGCCAAGCTGGCGGGGGATGAGGTGGTGGGCGGCACCGTCAACAAGAACGGCGCCCTCGGCTTCGAGGCCACCAAGGTGGGCGCCGACACCCTGCTGGCCCAGATAGTGCGCATGGTGGAGCAGGCCCAGGGCGCCAAGCTGCCGATCCAGGCGCTGGTGGACAAGGTCACCGCCGTGTTCGTGCCGGTGGTGATGACTGTGGCGGCGCTGACCTTCCTGATCTGGCTGTGGCTGGGGCCCGAGCCCGCGCTCACCTTCGCCCTGGTCAACGGCGTGGCGGTGCTGATCATCGCCTGCCCCTGCGCCATGGGCCTGGCCACGCCCACCTCCATCATGGTCGGTACCGGCCGGGCCGCCGACATGGGAATACTGTTCCGCAAGGGCCAGGCGCTGCAAAGTCTGCGCGAGGCGAGCGTCATCGCCCTGGACAAGACCGGTACCCTGACCCGGGGCCGGCCGGAGCTGACCGATCTGCTGGTGCAACCGGGTTTCGACGAGGCCGAGGTGCTGGCCCTGGTGGCGGCGGTGGAGCGGCAGTCCGAGCATCCCATCGCCGAGGCCATCGTCCGGGCGGCCGAAGAGCGGGGCCTGACTCTGGCCGAGCCGCAAGGGTTCGAGGCGCTGCCGGGGCTGGGGGTGTCCGCCATCGTCGCCGGCCGGCGGCTGCAGGTGGGGGCCGATCGTTACCTGACGCAACTGGATCTTGCCCTGGACGAGGTGAGTGAGGCGGCCGCCGCCCTGGCCTCGGCCGGCAAGAGCCCGCTCTACGCGGTGGTCGACGGCCGCCTGGCGGCGGTGATGGCGGTGGCGGATCCGATCAAGGAGGGCACGCCCGAGGCCATCGCCGCCCTGCACCGGCTGGGATTGAAGGTCGCCATGATCACCGGTGACAACCGGCGTACCGCCGCGGCCATCGCCGCCGAGCTCGGCATCGACGAGGTGGTGGCCGAGGTGATGCCGGACGGCAAGGTGGCGGCGTTGCAGGCATTGCGCGCGCGCTTTGGGGCCCTGGCCTTCGTGGGAGACGGCATCAACGATGCCCCGGCCCTGGCCGAGGCGGAAGTGGGCATTGCCATCGGCACCGGCACCGATATCGCCATCGAAGCGGCGGAAGTGGTGCTGATGGGCGGGGACCTGCGCGCCGTGCCCAATGCCCTGGCCATCAGCCGGGCCACCCTGCGCAATATCCGCCAGAACCTGTTCTGGGCCTTCGCCTACAACGCCAGCCTGATCCCGCTGGCGGCGGGCGCCCTCTACCCGGCGTTGGGCCTGCTGCTGTCGCCCATGGTGGCGGCGGGCGCCATGGCCCTGTCCAGCGTCTTCGTGGTGGGCAACGCATTGCGCCTGAAAAGGGTGAAGCTGTGAGCCCGGACGGCTACAGCCAGAACCCCAGCAGCATAAAGGCCGGGATCAGCACCAGCAGCGGGCACTTGAACACCCGCAGGGCCAGCAGCCCCAGGGCGGCGGCGGCCAGGGCCGGGGCGCCGGTGACGCTGCTGACGAACACCGGCTGGTAGAGGGCGGCCAGCAGCAAGCCCACCACGGCGGCGTTGATGCCGGTGACGGCGCCGGCCATCAGCGGCCGGGCCGCCAGGGCCTGCCAGCCGTGCTGCAGCGCCAGCAGCAGCAGGAAGCCGGGCAGGAAGACCCCGAAGGTGGCCACCAGGGCACCCAGCACCGGTGACGCCGGCCACAGCTCCGCCCCCAGGAAGGTGGCCAGGGTGAACATGGGGCCGGGCATGGCCTGGGCGGCGGCGTAGCCGGTGAGGAAGACTTCATGGCTTATCCGATCGCCCAGCAGCCCCTGCAGCAGCGGCAGCACCACATGGCCGCCGCCGAACACCAGGCTGCCGGCCTGGTAGAAGTCGGCGAAAATCCGGGCGGTGCCGTCGAGGGACAGCAGCCAGGGCAGCAGAAAGAGGCCGGCGAACAGCAACAGAAAGGGCCAGTTGGGGGCTATTTTCCGGTGGCTGTCCCCACCGGTTTTTTGGAGCCACAGGGCGCCCACCAGGGCCGCCGCCAGCAGGGCGGTGAACTGGGCCAGCAGGCCGGGCATCAGCCACAGCAGGGCGGCGGTGCCCACCGCCAGCGCCAGGGTCAGCCGCTGGCGGCAGAACTGGCCGGCCATGGTCAGCACCGCATCGGCCACCACCACCAGGGCGAACAGCTTGAGGCCGGCGATCGCCGCCAGCGCCGCGGGCTGGCTGGCCCAGGCCTGGCCGGCCAGGGCCAGCCCCAGCATCAGCAGGAAGGAAGGCAGGGTGAAGCCGACGAAGGCGGCGACGCCGCCGCCCAGGCCGGCGCGCTGGTAGCCGATGGCGAAGCCCAGCTGGCTGGAGGCCGGCCCGGGCAGGAACTGGCACAGGGCCAGGGTGGAGGCGAAGCGATCCTGCGGGATCCAGCCGAGTTGTTGCACGAAATGGCGTTGAAAATAACCGATATGGGCGGCCGGGCCGCCGAAGCTGACCCAGCCCAGCTTGAAGAATTGCCAGAACACCTGAAACATAAAATTAAGTCGTCAATTAACATCCGAGTGCCTATCATAGCCGGCCCGGATGAAAATCTGATGACGGTCTATGGAAAAAAAGTGCCGGAATCGTTTAAGTTCCGGCTGTTGGCCGTCGTTGTAGCTCATATCGTGTTGGTTAAGCGGCCCCTTGGTCCGGCTGCGGTGCGGCCTTGGGCTGGGCTGACCAGACGGCGCCGGATCTGTATTTTATTTTTGGCTGATGCCAGCAAAGTAAAGGCTGTTTCAGAAGAGCCGACCCGACAGGGTCGCACCGGAGGTACCTTGTTGTGGCAAATAGGCAACTGAAAAATGCATCTGCGACCGGTGCCCGAGTGCATCTGGTCGCCCCGGATGCCTTGTTTCCCCGCTATGATTTTTTTCGCGGCAATGAGTCGGCCGCCCAGCAATCGCAGCACCTCGTCGTCTGCCTGGAAGCCAGGAAAAATACCTGGCACAACAGGCTGGAGGCCATGCTGTACAGCACCGAGCTGTCCCTGTCCTTGCATGTTACCGAGTCTCTGCCCGAGTCCGGCACGGACGAGCCGTTCTTGTGTTTTTCCTGCGGTTACGAGCTGGATGGCGTGGCCGAGCCGGGGCCCAGCCTGATGATGGCCCATGCGGATCTCTATCAATTGGCGGAAATGACCTTCGGCGGCCATCCGGCCAGGCGTACGGCGCAGCACAAGCGGCCGGTGTCGGAAACGGAACGGCGGCTGGGGCTCAGCCTGTTGTCCCTGTTCGGGCAGGATGTGTTGGCTCAGCTGGTACCTGGCTCCCTGATGGAGCAGGGCAGTATGGTTCCCGTTCCCCAAGCCCGGCATGACAGCGCGGCCACGATAATAGTGGTCGAGCTGGTGCTGTCCGGGCAGTCGATGCAGTGGTATCTGCTGCTGCCCTCCCTGACTCGCCCCGCACAACCCCCGGCCGTCACCGATACCCGCCAGCTCGAATTGGCCGGGGCGCTGCAGGAGATACTGCCCCAGCTGAGGACCCGCCTCAGTATTCCCCTGGCCGAATGCGAGCTGCCCCTGGGCAGCCTGGCCGGCCTGCGGGCAGGAGATGTGCTGCCGGTTTCCCTGTTCCACGAAGTGACTGCCCGGGTGGGCGAGCAGCCACTGCTCAAAGGGCGGGTGGCGGAGCAACAGGGCATGCTGGTGTTTGCCAGTCACGGATTTATTGATTGAACATCGAGGTGAATGATGACGGAGAAACTAATGGATGAAGGCCTGTTGCTGGGCGATGGCCTGGACAGCCTGTTCCAGGAGGCGGGCGAACCCGAAGCCAAGGGCGCGGGCAGCCGGGATCTGAGTTATTTCCAGCAGTTGCCGGTGAAGGTCTCGCTGGAGGTGGCCAGCGCCGAGATAAGCCTGGGTGAACTGATGCAGGCCGGTGAGGGAGCGGTGATCGAACTGAACAAACTGGCCGGTGAACCGCTGGATGTGCGGGTCAACGGTACCCTGCTGGCCCAGGGCGAAGTGGTGGTGGCCAACGGCCGTTACGGTGTGCGCCTGACCCGGATCATTCACCAGCAGGTGGCGAAAGACCAGCACGATGAAGGCTAAGTCGCTATGGTGCTGGGGCGCTGCCGGCCTGCTGCTGCCGGGCACGGCCCTGGCCGATATCCCCCTGTTGTCGGTACTGGGGCCCGACGGCGAGGCCGAGTACAGCATCAAGCTCCAGATACTGCTGCTGATGACGGCCCTGGGGCTGCTGCCGGCCTTCCTGCTGATGCTGACCAGCTTCACCCGCATCATAGTGGTGCTGGCGGTGCTGCGTCAGGCCCTGGGGTTGCAGCAGAGCCCGCCCAACCGGGTGCTGATCGGTATCGCCCTGGCCCTGACTCTGCTGATCATGCGGCCGGTGTGGCAGGACATCTACCACAACGCCTTCGTGCCCTATGATCAGGGCACCATCGGTTTCGAGCAGGCCCTGGTGACGGCCAAGGCCCCGCTGCAGCAGTTTATGCTGGCCCAGACCCGGGAAACGGATCTGGAGCAGATATTGCGCATCGCCGAGGAGGATGTGAGTCTCGAACCCCAGCAGGTGCCTTTTGACGTATTGATCCCGGCCTTCGTGCTGAGCGAGCTGAAAACCGCCTTTCAGATAGGCTTTATGCTGTTCATCCCCTTCCTGGTGATCGACCTGGTAGTGGCCAGCGTACTGATGGCCATGGGCATGATGATGCTGTCGCCTCTGGTGATTTCATTGCCCTTCAAGCTGATGCTGTTCGTGCTGGCGGATGGTTGGTCGATGACGGTCGGTACCCTGGCACGCAGTTTTGGAGGTTAGGTGACACCGGAGCAAACCGTCGATTTGATAGGCCAGGCGGTACTGACCATTATCGCCATGGTCAGCGTGCTGATAGTGCCGGGCATGGTGGTGGGGCTGGTGGTCAGCATCATCCAGTCGGCCACCCAGATCCAGGAACAGACCCTCAGCTTTTTTCCCCGGCTGCTGATCACCCTCCTGATGCTGATTTTTGCCGGCCACTGGCTGCTGCGCCAGGTGATGGAGCTGTTCGACATGCTGTTCCTGAGCATTCCCGGAACCATCGGATGACGGCACTGGTCAGCCTGAGCACACCGGAACTGATGGCTTGGATCGGTAAAGGCTGGTGGCCGTTCTGCCGGCTGGCCGCCTTTTTCTGGGTGCTGCCCCTGTTCGGTGACGGCCACCTGAGCCCCCTGACCCGGCTGCTGTTCGCCTTTGTGCTCAGCCTGCTGCTGTTTCCGCTCTTGCCCCCGGGCCCGGCCATAGATCCCTTTTCCTTCGGCGCCGCCGTCCTCACCCTGGAGCAGATACTGTTCGGGGTGCTGCTGGCGCTGATGCTGCAGATGCTGTTCACCCTGGTGACCATGGCCGGGCAGATACTGTCGATGCAGATGGGCCTGGCCATGGCGGTGATGAACGATCCGGTCAACGGCGGCTCGGCGCCCCTGCTGGGCCAGCTGCTGTGGCTGTTCGCGGCCCTGCTGTTCCTGGCCTGGAACGGCCATTTGCTGGCGCTGGACATCATAGTGGAGAGCTTTCGCAGCTGGCCCGCCGGCCACAGCCTCTACCGCCTGGATCTGGAGCTGGTTATCCGCCTGTTCGGCTGGATGTTCGGGGCCGCCCTGATCCTGGCGCTGCCGGCGGTGATCGCCATGCTGCTGGTCAACATCACCTTCGGAGTGATGAACCGCAGTGCTCCCTCGCTCAATATCTTTGCCCTGGGTTTTCCCATGAGCATGATGCTGGGGCTGGTGTCCCTGTTGCTGATGCTGGCCAATATTCCCCAGCGTTACCTGGAATTCAGCCAGGATGTGTTCGATCTGATGCGAACCTGGAGTCGTTAATTCATGGCGGAGCAGCATTCGGCCCAGGACAAGAGCGAGCAGCCGACAGAGCAGAAACGCAAGAAGGCCCGGCGCCAGGGCCAGGTGGCCCGGTCCAAGGATCTGAATACGGTGGTGTTGCTGCTGCTGGGCGGCCTGGTGCTGTGGTGGCAGGCGGTAGCCCTGGGCGATTTTTTCAAGCGGCTCTTTACCCAGGCCATGGCGCTGCCGGCGGCGGCTACCCGCGAGCCGGAACTGATGCTGTCCTATCTGCAGCAAGCCCTGATGGCCACCCTGTGGGCCTTGCTGCCGTTTTTCCTGACCATATCGGTACTGTTGATCCTGTCCGGGCTGCTGCCGGGCGGACTGTTGCTGGCCTGGAGCAGCCTGCAGCCCAAACTGGAACGGCTCAATCCCTTGGCGGGCCTGAAACGGATGTTCTCCAGCCAGGCGTTGGTGGAGCTGTTCAAGGCGATGCTCAAGGTCGGGCTGCTGGGGGCGACCCTGGGGGCCACGCTCTATTACAGCTGGGAGCGGTTGCTGTTTCTCGGGCGGATGCCGCTCTATGTCGGCTTTGGCCAGGGGCTGGCGCTGTTGGTGCTGGCGGTGCTGCTGCTGTGCCTGGCATTGGCGGTGATCGCGCTTATCGATGTGCCCTTCCAGAAATGGAGCCTCACCAAAAAGCTGAAAATGACCCGGCAGGAGGTGAAGGATGAACAGAAGAACACCGAAGGCCGGCCCGAGGTCAAGCAGCGGATCCGCCAGATCCAGTTCCAGATGGCCCGGGGACGCATCGATCGGCGGGTACCCGAGGCGGACGTGGTGGTGGTCAATCCGACCCATTATGCCGTGGCCTTGAAATACGATCCCGCCCGGGCCGAAGCCCCCTATGTGATCGCCAAGGGCAGTGACGAGCTGGCGGCGCGGATCCGGGAGCTGGCCCGGCGGCACCAGCGCGAGGTCATCAGCTCCCCGGCCCTGACCCGGGCCCTGTACTATTCCACCCGGGTGGATCAGCAGGTGCCGGCCGGCCTCTACAGCGCCGTGGCCTATGTGCTGACCTATGTACTGCAACTGCAGGCCTGGCGGGACGGCCGGGGGCGCCCGCCGGGGGCATTGCCCGAGTTCAAGATCCCGCAACAATATCAACGAAAACGAGGTGAAGCGTGAACTGGAAAGGCCTAAGCCATCCTTATATGGGGGTTCCCCTGCTGCTGATTGCGGTGCTGGCCATGGTGATACTGCCGTTGCCGCCCTGGCTGCTGGATGCCTTGTTTACCTTCAATATCGTGCTGGCCATCCTGGTGCTGCTGGTGGCGGTGTCGGCCCGGCGGCCGCTGGATTTTTCGGTGTTCCCCACGGTGTTGCTGGTGGCGACCCTGATGAGGCTGACCCTGAACGTGGCCTCGACCCGGGTGGTGCTGCTCGATGGCCATGAGGGGCCCGAGTCGGCGGGCAAGGTGATCCAGGCCTTCGGCGAGGTGGTGATCGGCGGCAACTACGTGGTGGGCATGGTGGTGTTCGTGATCCTGATGATCATCAACTTCGTGGTGATCACCAAGGGCGGCGAGCGTATCTCCGAGGTGGCGGCCCGCTTTACCCTGGATGCCCTGCCCGGCAAACAGATGGCGATCGACGCGGATCTCAACGCCGGGGCCCTGGATCAACACCAGGCCCGGCTCCGTCGGCAGGAAGTGGCCCGGGAGGCGGACTTTTATGGGTCCATGGACGGGGCCTCCAAGTTCGTGCGCGGCGACGCCATCGCCGGCTTGTTGATCCTGTTCATCAACCTGCTGGGCGGCTTCATGATCGGCATGTTCCAGCACGAGCTCGGTGCGGCGGAGGCCTTCCAGCGCTTTGCCCTGCTGACCATAGGTGACGGCCTGGTGGCACAGATCCCCTCGCTGCTGCTGGCCACTGCCGCCGCCATTATCGTGACCCGGGTCAACGACGAGAGCGACATGTCCGCCCAAGTCGGCCAACAGCTGCTGGCCTCGCCCCGCGTGGTCTATACCGGGGCGGCGGTGATGCTGATCCTCGGCCTGGTGCCCGGCATGCCGACGCTGGTATTCCTGCTGTTCGCCGCCGTGCTGGGCTATGTGGCCTGGCGGCTGCAGCGGCAAGGGCCCGAAACCACGCCCCTGGAGCAGGCCGAGGCCCTGTTGTCCAAGGAGCAGGAATCGGCTCAGGCCCTGGCCTGGCAGGATCTGCCCTATGTGGATCTGCTGACCCTGGAGCTGGGCTATCGCCTGGTCGGGCTGGTGGACGAGCAGCAGGGGGCGCCGCTGCTCGGGCGGATCCGCGGGGTGCGCAAGACGTTGTCCGAGCAGGCCGGTTTTCTGCTGCCGGAAGTGCGGATCCGCGACAATCTGCAATTGGCCCCCCAGGAATACCGTATCAAGCTCGGTGGCGTGGTGATGGCGAGCGGCAGCGCCGACGGCGAGCGCATGCTGGCCATCAACAAAGGGCAGGTCTACGGCGATATCGACGGCGAACTCACCCATGAGCCGGCCTACGGCATGCCGGCGGTATGGATAGACGCGGCCAGCAAGCCCAAGGCGCTGAACCTGGGCTATGCGGTGGTGGATGCGGCCACCGTGGTGGCGACCCATGTCAGCAAGCTGATGCGGGAGCACCTGGCCGAGCTGCTGGTGCTGGATGACGTGGTCCGGCTCGGGGAGCGGCTGCAGCAGCAGGCGCCCAAGCTGGCGGACACCCTGGCGGAGTTGCTGCCGCCGATACTGCAGCTCAAGGTCTACCGCTACCTGCTGAAGGAGCAGGTGAGCCTGGCGGATATCACCACCATCGCCACCGCCCTGGTCGAGGGGGCGGAGATCACCAAGGATCCGGTGCTGCTGGCGGCGGATGTGCGTTGTGCCCTGAAGCGGGTAATAGTGCGCCAGATCATGGGAGAACGCGGCGTGTTGTCCGCTTTTACCCTGGCCGACGGCCTGGAGCAGACCCTGCTGCAGGCCCTGAATCAGGCCCAGCAGCAGAACGCCAAGGCCAGCATCGACAGCTTCCCGGTCGAACCGGCGTTGTTGTCGCAACTGCAGCAGAAAATGCCTTCGGTAGGGGAGGCGTTGCAGGCCCAGGGCGTGCCGCCGGTGCTGCTGGTGATGCCCCAGCTCAGGCCCTTGCTGGCCCGCTATGGCGCCGTTTTCGCCAGGAGTCTGAAGGTCTTGTCCTACAACGAGGTGCCCGAGCATATCCAGATCGACGTGGTCGGCACCCTGGGTTGAGGCCGGCCCACCCCCGGCGGGTTCATCTGGTAGGAGGACTGGCGGCATCCTGAGCAGGATGCGACACCAGTCCCATATAAACGGAAAAAACTGACTTTTGTTGTTGAATTACGTCGTTTTTTTTAGTCAACTATTGTCGCACTGAATCGATTGCTGATGACAAGGGCAAACTGACTGAAAGGTCAGGACGCAAAGCTTCCGGTCTAAGGGATGTTTTATCCTACGACAGCGGGGTTGCCAAGGCAGGGATAACCCTCCGGCCCTCAGGGCCAGCCTGTATACCTTTCTCAGCTGTACATAATAAAAAGTGGCCAAAGGCCACACCGGCGGGATATGCCGGTGCACACTCTCAAAAGACGGAATATGAACAACCTTACAAGACTGCAGGGCATGGTTTGCCTCGGCGTTTTGTTGAGCGGTCCCCTTATGGCTGAGGAGTTTTCAACCGCCAT
This sequence comes from Zobellella iuensis, assembly GCF_016746085.1. GTDB lineage: Bacteria > Pseudomonadota > Gammaproteobacteria > Enterobacterales > Aeromonadaceae > Oceanimonas > Oceanimonas iuensis. The sequence goes on along the minus strand of NZ_JAERTZ010000026.1, from coordinate 476,686 downwards.
GGACAGGGCTGCTTGGCATGCTGTGGGTGATGCATCCCGTTGCGTGATGGAACATCAGGTCGGACGGGTGGCCTCCGCCCGTTTTGTCGCCGATAGCGGTGGCGGCGTACGCTTCGAACTCGAGTGGCAGCAGCAAGGCATACAGGGTGGTGGTGCCGAGCTGGCCTTGAGTCCGGCACCCTGGCAGCAGGGCGAAGCCGAGCCTATCGGCAACAGCCACTGGCAACGCCAGCGCCTGCAATACCACCATGATATTCCCTCCGTGCTCAGCGCCATGGCCAACGGCCGCTGGCTGAGCATTCGCGAGCAGGGCAGCCCGCGCCGCTTTATCATCCCCAGTGTCCATTTCCAGCAGGCCTACGGCCAGTTCCGCCTGTGCCGGGGCGAAGCCGCGGTCGAACCGGGCAGCGACGGCCACAGCCTGGTCCTTCATTTTCATGCCGGGGTACGCGACCTGAGCGCGGCGCAGCAGCAACGGCTCTCGGCCCTGGCCGGCCGCCTGGCGAGCGACCGGCAGGTGACCGGCCTCGTCATCGAATCCTTCACCGACAGCAGCGGCCACCCGGAGCTGAACCAGCGCCTGTCCCGGGAACGGGGCGAGCGGGTGGCCGCCCTGTTGCGCCGGCAATTGCCGGCACTGCGCCTGGATATCAAGGCCTACGGCGAGGCGTCGCCCCTGGCGGCCAACGATACCCCGGCCGGGCGTTACCAGAATCGGCGGGTCGTTATCCGGATCATCAAACAGGAGCAGGCATCATGAAGGCAGGAACCGTGTCGTCGACATTGATGTGGCTGGTGTCCCGGGCCGGTGTGTCCGATCTGTGTTACGGCGCTTTGCTCTCGGCGGGATACCGGGTCGAAGCCATGACCGGGCTGGGCCGGACCGGGGCCGAGCAGCCCAAGGTCATCCTGCTCGACAGCGATATCGGCGTTTCCTTTCTCGATCTTATCCGCAGTGCCGTCAGTCGTTTCCCCCAGGCGGTGGTCATGGCCATGGTCGAGCACGGGGAAAGCAGCCTGGCGGGGAAAGCCCTGCACGCCGGGGCGAGCGACTATGTGCTCAAGCCCTACCAGCCCAGCCAATTGCTGCGGGTGCTGGGGCAGAGCCTGGCCCTGCGCCAGAGCACCGGCAATATGGTGGTGCGCTCGCGCTCGGGGCTGCAGGTGCTGCAACTGGCGTACCGGGCGGCGCAAACCCCGGCGGCGGTACTGATCAGTGGTGAGTCGGGGACGGGTAAAGAGTGCCTGGCGCAGTATGTGCACAAGATGTCCGGTCGCGGTGATGGCCCCTTCGTGGCCGTCAACTGTGCCGCCATCCCCGAGACCATGCTGGAAGCGGTGCTGTTCGGTTACAGCAAGGGGGCCTTTACCGGCGCGGCCCAGGCGCAGCCGGGCAAGTTCGAGCTGGCCAACGGCGGCACCCTGCTGCTGGACGAAATATCGGAAATGCCCCTGGCGCTGCAGGCCAAGCTGTTGCGGGTGCTGCAGGAAAAGGAAGTGGAGCGGCTCGGCAGCCACCAGAAGATCCACCTGGATGTGCGCATTGTCGCGGCCACCAACCGGGATCTGCGGGAGGCGGTGGCGGCCGGCCAGTTCCGCGAAGACCTCTTCTACCGGCTGGATGTGCTGCCGCTCTGTTGGCCGCCGCTGCGGGAGCGGGCCGAGGACATACTGCCATTGGCCGGTCACTTCCTGGCCCGCTACGGGCAGGGCGAACTGTTCCGTCTGAGCCCGGAGGCGGAGCGGGCCCTGCTCGGTTACCCTTGGCCCGGCAATATCCGGGAGCTGGAAAACGTGATCCAGCGGGCCCTGATCCTGGCCCGGGGCGCCATCATCGATGCGACGGATTTGATGCTGCCGGAAGACGAGCGGGGATGCAGGCCCAGTACCCTGGGCTCCCTGCCCGCGGCCGCGAACCCCGGCAACCAGGCTCCGGGCGAGGGGCTGCAGGCCAGCCGCCAGCGCGCCGAGTTTGACTATGTGCTGCAGATATTGCGCCAGCACAGCGGGCATCGCTCCCGCACTGCGGAAACGCTGGGGCTCACGACCCGGGCATTGCGCTACAAACTGGCCGCCATGCGAGAGCAGGGCATTGATATTGACCGAGCCGTGGGGGCATAGCGGAACCATATGAACGTTTCACTGCAGACAGAACAACAGGCGATGCTGGTGCGGATGACGCAACTGCAGCAGCGGGCCGCCGGTGGCGACATTGCCCCGGCCGTGGAACAGGGCTCCTTCACCGAGTTAATGAAAAGCTCGGTGCGCAGTATCAATACGGAACAGGTGCAGGCCGCCGGGCTGATGACGGCGGTAGAGACCGGCGTCAGTGACGACCTGGTCGGCGCCATGCTCGCCAGCCAGAAGGCCGGACTCAGTTTCTCTGCCCTGGTACAGGTCAGGAACAAACTGATGACTGCCTTTGATGACATTATGCGTATGCCGTTGTAAGGAACCCTCATGGCCGAAGTGCATTCCATTCCCCCGTCCGATTTTTCCGCCGGCCGGCAATTCAAGGTGTCGATGGCCCGCGGCTGGGCCCGCTGGCAGGGGCTGTCCCGCCACCACCGCCAGGTCTTGTTGCTCAGCCTGCTGGCCGCGGTGATTGCCGTGGCGGTGGTGGCGTTGTTGTGGCAATCGGGGCGAAGCTATGTGCCCCTGTACGGCAAACAGGAGCTGTATGACAAGGGCAGCATCGTGGAAGCCCTGGAAGCGGGCAAGATAGATTTCCGCCTCGATCCCCAGAGCGGGGAGATACTGGTGGAGCCGGGGCTGCTCGGGCCGGCCAGGATGCTGCTGGCCTCCCGCGGTATCAAGGCGGTGCTGCCGACCGGCCTCGACGGCCTGGCCCAGCAAACCGGCCTGGGCACCAGCCAGTTCATGGAAACCCGCCGCTACCGTCATGCCCTCGAAGGCGAACTGGCGCGGACCATCATGGCGCTGGACTGGGTACGCAACGCCCGGGTGCACCTGGCGGTGCCGGAACGCACCCTGTTCATCGGCCGGGCCGAGCAGACCCCGACCGCGTCGGTCATGCTGGATATCATTCCCGGCCGGCAGCCGGATCCGGGCCAGGTGGAAGGCATCGTCAACCTGGTGGCCGGCAGTGTGCCGGGCATGGAAAACGGCAAGGTGTCGGTGATCGATCAGGGCGGTCAACTGCTGAGCGACCACCTTTCCGCCGACGGCCAGAGCCGGGGGATGAGCCTGCGCCAGGTGGAATATGCACGTCAGCTCGAGCAGCAGCTGAGCCAGCGGGCCCGGGACATGCTCTATCCGGTGCTGGGCGCCAACAACTTCCGGGTACAGGTGACCGCCGAGCTGGATTTCAATGCGGTCGAGGAAACCCGGGAAACCCTGGATCAGAGCCCGGTGCTGTTGCGGGAGACCGGCAGCGAGAACAACAGCCAGGACAGCCTGGGCCTGGGGATTCCCGGGGCCCTGGCCAATGTGCCGCCCCAGGTGGGCGAAGAGGCCGAGGCCGGCAACCAGCCCAACCAGAACCTGCGGGAACGGCGTGAATTCCAACGCCAGTATGAAAGCGGTCGCTCCGTGGTGCATACCCGCTACCAGAGCGGCCGGCTCAGCCAGCTCAGCGTGTCGGTACTGCTCAACAATGGGGTGGCGCCGGAAGGCGGCTGGCAGGCCGAGCAGCTGGAGCAACTGGGCCAGATGGTGCAGGGCGCCGTGGGTTTCAACCTGGCGCGCGGCGACCAGTTCGCCCTGACCAGTTTCGACTTCGCTCCCCACTCGGTACTCACCGAGTTCCCGTCCGAGCCCCTGTGGTGGCAGAGCCCCGAATGGCAAAGCTATGCCCGCTATCTGGCCGCCGGCCTGATGCTGCTGGCGCTGCTGCTGTTCGGGGTGCGGCCGCTGCTCCACCACCTCAACGGGCGCCAACTGGCGGCCGTCAAGCGGGAGGAAGCCGCCCTGGCGGCGGTGACGGCCGGGCCGGCGTTGCCCCAGGAGGCGCGATGGATGGAACAGGAGGAACGGGGCCTGCCAGGGCACGGCAGAGCCGGCCCCCATACCCTGCTGCCCTGGGAAATGGATGAGCGGGAGTGGCAGTTGCCGCCTCCCGGCAGCGAGCTGAAGGTGCAGGTCGCCCACCTGCAGATCCTGGCCGAGCGGGAAACCGAGCGCGTCGCGGAAGTGATCAAACACTGGATTAAAGACCATGACTGAACAACAGACCGAGATGCCGCTGGATGAAATGGAAAAGGCCGCCGTGCTGCTGCTCAGCATGGGCGAAGCGGCCGCCGCACGGGTATTGCAGCGGCTGGACCGGGACGATGTGCGCAAGGTGACGGCCGCCATGGCCAGGTTGTCGGGCGTGTCGGCCGACTCCGCCAAGGGCACCCTGCAGGAATTCTTCGATCTCTACCGCCAGCAGAGCGGGATCAACTCCGCCTCACGGGAGTACCTGGAACGGACCCTGGACCTGGCCCTGGGGGAAAAGCTGGCAAGGGGCCTGCTCGACTCCATGTACGGGGACCAGATCCGCCAGGAGATCCAGCGGTTGCAATGGGTACAGCCGGAAGTGCTGGCGCGCTTCCTGCAGCAGGAACATCCCCAGATGCAGGCGGTGATCCTGGCCTTCCTGCCACCGGATACGGCGGCGGCGGTGCTGTCCCTGTTACCGGCGGCCATGCACGACGAACTGCTGTTGCGGGTGGCCAACCTGAGCGAAGTGAGCGAGTTCGTGGTGGTGGAGCTGAAGGCGGCGCTGCGGCGCTGCCTGGATTTCGTGGCGGAAAACGCCGGTGCCCGGGTGGACGGGGTGCGCCAGGTGGCCGATATCGTCAACCGTTACCAGGGCAACCGCGGCCAGTTGATGGAGGCCATCAAACAGCAGGATGCCGACACCGCCGGCCATATCGAACGCAACATGTACGACTTCACCAGCCTGGCCCGGCAAACGCCGGAAACCCTGCAACGCATCGTGCAGGAGCTGCCGCTGGAACTGCTGGGGCTGGCACTCAAGGGCGCCGAGAGCAATGTGCGCCGGGTCATGCTGGAAGCCATGCCCAGGCGTATGGCCCAGCAGATGGAGCAGGACATGCTGCGCCAGGGCGCGGTGGCGGTCAGCCGCGTCGACAATGCACGGCTGGAGGTCATGGGGCTGGTGCGCGAGCTGGTCGAACTGGGCGAGCTGGAGTTCCAGCTGTATGAAGAGCAGGTGGTGAACTAGTGAAGGGTCCTTCAGGCAGCAAATGGCCCGCCGGCGGTTATCGCCGCTATCGTTTTCCCTCCCTCTACGGCGAGGCGGATGTCGGGGCGACGGCGGAGCAGGATGAAGAGCGGTTCCAGCAGGGGTTCGAGCAAGGCTATGAGCAGGGGCTGGAACAGGGCCGCCAGGCCGGCTACGAGGCCGGGATGGAAAGCGGTCGCCAGGCCGGCTTCGAGCAGGGGCGGCAGCAGGGCCAGGCCCAGTTGAAGGAACTGCAGCGCTCCCTGGCGGAGGAGCTGCGCCAGTGGCAGAGCGGGGCCGAGCAGCAATGGCAGCAACTGTCCCTGTCGGCATTGCGCCAGCAGCGGCAACAGATCTGTGAGTTGGTGGAGCAGGTGTCCCGGCGGGTGATCCGCACCGAGCTGACCCTGAATCCCCAGCAGGTACTGGCGATAGTGGAAGAGGCGTTAAAGGGGATAGATCCCCGGGTGCAGGAGCTGCAGTTGTTTCTGAACCCCGATGATCAGCGGCGGTTGCAGGCCCTCGGCATCACCGAGTGCCAGGGCTGGGTGCTGCACACGGACCCGGCGTTGGCGGCGGGAGACTGCCGGATAGAAACCGAAACCCTGACCCTGGAGGCCCTGACCGAAGAGCGGCTGCAAAAGGGCATCGCCCGGGTGAGCCAGGGGCTGGAAGCCGCCGATGAGCCGGCTTGAGGCTCAGCTGCAGCAGGCGAGGGCGGCGCTGAGCGAAGATCTCGGCATCGGCCAGATTTATGGCCGTCTGCTCAGGGTCACCGGCATGGTGCTGGAAGTGTCCGGTTGTCGGTTGATCCTGGGACAGCGTTGCCGGATAGAAACCGACGGCGGTGGCGAGCTGGAGGCCGAGGTGGTGGCCCTGGACCGGGAGCAGGCGTTGCTGATGCCGCTGACTGCTCCGACCGGGCTCTTTACCGGTGCCCGGGTTCGCCCCTGTCCGTCGGATGCCAGCCTGGCCGTGGGCCCGCCGTTACTGGGGCGTATAGTGGACGGGTTGTTGCGTCCGCTGGACGGCCTGCCACTGAAGGCCGGGCAGCAGATCCCCTGGCGGGCGCCGATCGCCAACCCCCTCTGGCGGCAGCGGGTGAGCGAGCCGTTGGACGTGGGGGTGCGGGCCATCAATGCCCTGCTGACCCCGGGCAAGGGCCAGCGTATGGGACTGTTCGCCGGTCCCGGCCTGGGCAAGAGCGTGCTGCTCGGCATGATGGCCCGCTATACCCGGGCCGAGGTGGTGGTGGTGGGCCTGATCGGCGAGCGGGGGCGGGAAGTGCGCGAATTCATCGACGACTGCCTCGGACCCGAGGGCCGGGCCAAGGCGGTGGTGATAGTCGCGCCGGCGGATCAGAGCCCGCTGCTGCGGGTGCGGGCGGCGGAGTCCTGCCACCGGGTGGCGGAGTATTTTCGCGATCAGGGCAAGGACGTGCTGCTGCTGATGGACTCCCTGACCCGCTTCGTACAGGCCCGGCGTGAAATCGGCCTGGCGGTGGGCGAGCCACCGGTGGCCAGGGGTTATCCGCCGTCTGCCTTCAGCGCCCTGACCGAGCTGGTGGAACGGGCCGGCAACGGCCACAGGCCCGAAGGCAGCCTGACCGCCTTCTATACCGTGCTGGCGGAAGGGGATGATCAGCAGGAACCGGTCGCCGACGCGGCCCGGGCCATCCTCGACGGCCATATAGTGCTGAGCCGGCAGCTGGCCGAGCAGGGACACTACCCGGCCATCGACATCGGCGCCTCCATCAGCCGGGTGATGAGCAAGGTAACGACCGAGCAGCACTGGTTGCAGGCGGTGCAGTGCAAACGCTGGTTCAGCCTCTACCAGCAGGTGAGGGAGCTGTTGCCCCTGGGCGGTATCCAGGCCGGCAAGAGCGTGGATACCGATGAAGCCATTGCCCGTTACCCCGGGCTGCAGCAGTTCCTGCAGCAGCAGGAGGGGGAGGCGATCAACCTGGAACAGAGCTTGCGGGCACTGGCGCTATTAACCGGAGGAAAAGATGCGTGAACATCTGCTCAGGCAGCAGCAACAGCAGTTGAACAGCTTGCTGCAGCAACGGGATCGACTGGCAGAGCGCGAGGCCGAACTGCACGAGCAGCGACAGCGGCTGCAGCAGGCCCGGCAGCTGATCGCCGAGCCCCTGGCGCGCACCTCTGCCCTCGGCCTGCTCAACCAGGGGCATATCAAGCAACAACTGGGGCAGGTGATGGAGGCACAGCAGCGGCAGTTGCTGGTGGCCGCACAGGACAGGGAACGTTTCGCCCGCCTGAGCCGCCAGCAGGCGGGCAAGGTCAAGGGGCTGGAACTGCAGGAGCTGCAACGCCGGCAGGCGCTGCAGCGCCGGCAGCAGAACCGGGAGTGGGAAAATCAGCTGGAATGGTGCCTGAGCCAGGCCCCGGGGAGCCGATATTAGGCGCCGTTTCAACGGACCTGTCACCCTCACCGCCGATGGCCGATGTTGGGGTTGAAGGGCCCATTTCAATGGAACTTTCCAATAACGACGCCGGGGTTCGGTCGAATAAATTCGACCCTACGGGCGGCGGGTTACACCTGAGCCTGTTGTAGGGTCCACTTCAGTGGACCTTCCACCCACGGCGCCGGGGTTCGGTCGAATAAATTCGACCCTACGGGCGGCGGGTTACATCTGGGCCTGTTGTCGGGGTTCGGTCGAATAAATTCGACCCTACGGGCGGCGGGTTACACCTGGGCCTGTTGTAGGGTCCACTTCAGTGGACCATCCACCCACGGCGCCGGGGTTCGGTCGAATAAATTCGACCCTACGGGCGGCGGGTTACATCTGGGCCTGTTGTAGGGTCCACTTCAGTGGACCATCCCACCAACGGCGCCGGGGTTTGGTCGAATAAATTCGACCCTACAAGTCGGCCAACCAGTCAGTCCGGTGCGTAGGTGGGGGCGCTCAGTTCTAGGTGACGCTCCAGCCATTCCTTCTGGCTGGCCAGCAGCCGGCCGTTGCCGTCGTTCAACTGCTTGCAGTGGCCGGCGGTCGCCAGCAGCTCCTGCCATTGCCGGCTCAATTCCCGGGCCGGCTTGTCGGGCAGTTGCCGGCACAGCCGTTCGATGGCCGCGCCGCCATGGGTTCCGCTCAGTTCCCGCGAGAGGACTTCCCGCCGTTCGCCAAGTTCGTTCAGCCGCCTGGAAAGCTGAAGCTGGCGGGGGTTGTGCACCAGCAGGCCCTGGTGATCCTGCCCGATCAGCAGCCGTCCCTGCTGCAGCAGCATCTGGTGCAGCTGGCTGTAGCCTTCCAGTTCCAGCTTGAGTAACTGCCAGAGCTGTTCCAGTTTCGCCCTGCTCATGACTTGCCGTGCAGATCTACGATGGCTCTGGACAGGGCGTCCATATCCAGGGGCAGGGCATTGTCGGCGATGGCCTGGCGCAGCATGGCCACTTTTTCCATATCCACTTCCGGCAGGGCATCCAGCTGCGCCCGCGCCTGCTGCACCATCTTCAGTTCCCGGCTGAGCCGGGGCGCCGAGTCCTGCCGGGGCGAGGCCCCGGTCGCCGGGCCTTTCCGACTGTCGTCCTGGGAGGAGAGGGGGCCGAGGGCGCCTATCCTCTGGGGGGAGATTTTCATAACACCATACCTGTTATCCGCTGCTGTATCTGCATAACGACCCGGGGGTGGAAAAACTTGAATTTCAATCACAACAGGGTCCGCACCCGGTTGGCGCCCACCACCCGGGCCTGGATTTCCTGGCCCGAGTCGCTGTTGCGCACCCGGATCAGCTCCCGCTCGGCACCGTTGTCCAGGGCCTGGCCCCGGGTGCTGATGGTGAAGCTCTCGCCCACCGCCTCTATCACCACCGCCTCTCCCCGGCGCACCAGCCAGGCCGGGGCCAGCAGGGCCGGGTAGAGCGGCTCGCCGGCCGGCAGATCCCGCAGCAGCCGTTGCTGCCCGGGGCGGGGGCCGCTGATAAAGCCCCGGTGCAGCCGGCCTATGTCCATGGCCTGCAGCTCGAGCCGGGCGGAAGCCAGCTCCTGCTGCCGGGACAGGGGCTCCGTCGCCACCCATACCGGCAACCGTACCCGCACCAGTACCCTGGCCCGGGTCTGCCAGCCGGGGCTGTCGGGGCAGTGGATCAGGTAGGGGATGCGCCCCCAGGGGCGGGCGTCCGGCTGGGCCGGGGTGAATTGCGGCGGCTGGCTGCATGCGGGCAGGTGGGCGGCGCCGGCGGGCAGCCAGGGTGCCATGTCGGCCTGGTAGGGCGGCCACTGCTGTTGCTCGGCGTGCAGCCGCAGGCGTTGCTCCGCCTCCCGGTGCAGATCGTCGGCCAGTTCGGCCCGCACCGGCAGGGCGAGCAGCAGGCACAGCAGCAGGGCGCTTCCGGGCGGAAGCCGGGCTTCCCCTGAACGGCGGAAAGCCAGGATGTTGATTAGGTAATTCATTGAATTTTATAAATTTTAATTAGTGGCATAAATCTTGTTTATAACAGGCCCATCGACTTGGCAAGTACATAAGGAAAGCGGATGGCCCTGGGGCTGGACAAGGCGCTTGGCATTCATCCCTACGCATTATCGCTCAGGATGGACAGAACACAATTACTGGCGGGCAACCTGGCCAACGTGGACACCCCCGGCTACCAGGCCCGGGATATCGACTACCGGGCGGTGCTGCAGCATACCGCCCGGCAGCTGGAACAAGGGCACAGCAAGCCGGGAGGGGCCGCCGAGAGCCTGTACCGTATTCCCTACCAGCCGTCCCAGGACGGCAACACGGTGGAGCTGTCGGTGGAGCAGACTGCCTTCGCCGAAAATGCCATGGATTTTCAGACCAGCCTGACTTTCCTGAACATCAAGCTACGGGGCCTGAACCAGGCCATAGAAGGACGTTGATCATGTCGTTTAGCGGCGTTTATGACATCGCGGCCAGCGCCCTGCAGGCGCAGACCAGCCGCATGAATACGGTGGCCTCCAACCTGGCGAATGCCGGCTCGGTGGCGGCCTCAGAGAAGGAAGCCTACCGGGCCATCAAGCCGGTGTTCGCCACCCTCTACCAGCAGGCCCAGACCGGCGAGCTGCAGGGGGCCAAGGTCAATATCGCCGGTGTACTCCAGTCCGACCGGGTGCCCGAGCGGCGCCACCAGCCGGATCATCCCCTGGCCGACAACGACGGCTATGTCTATCACGCCGGGGTGAATGTGATGGAGGAGATGGCCGACATGATGTCCGCCTCCCGCAGCTTCGAGTCGGCGGTGGAAGTCATAGGCCGGGTCAACAGCATGCAGCAGGGGCTGCTCAACCTGGGGCAGCGCTGATCATGGCATTGGCAAGCATCAACGGCCTGGACGGCGCCATGGGCTCGACCCTGGGCAACATCAGCCCCGGCAACGACATCGGCAGCCTGCGCAGCGAGTTCCTGCAGATGATGGTGGCCCAGATCAACAACCAGGATCCGCTCAATCCGATGGACGGCACCCAGTACGTCAGCCAGCTGGCCCAGTTCAGCATGGTGGAAGGCATAGAGCAGATGAAGATGCAGGGCCAGCAGCAGGCCACCCTGCTCGATACCCTGCAGGTGCTGGGCAGCACTTCCCTGATGGGCAAGCAGGTGACGGTGCCGGCCCAGAGCATCAGCCTGAGCGAGGCGGAAGCCCTGCAGGGCCGTATTCCGGTGCCGGCGGGTACCCAGCAACTGACCCTGACGGTGTTCGATGGCGCGGGCAAAGCCGTGTACGAACAGGAGTGGGGCGGGGTCAGCGGCGAGGTCGGCTTCAACCTGCCGGAACTCAAGGCCGGCGACTACCAGTTCCGGGTCCAGGCCCACCAGGACGGCCGGACGACGCCCCTGGCGCCCTATCTGTCCCGTACCGTCGAGAAGGTCAGCCTGCCCGGCGGCGGGGGCGAGATCATGCTCAGCCTGGCCGGCATCGGCCAGGTGTCGTTATTCCGGGTAACCGAGTTCGGTCAGCCCTAACCCATCAAGGAGCACACTCATGTCTTACAACATAGGTCTGAGCGGGCTGCGCGCGACCAACCAGTCGCTCGGCGTGATCAGCCACAATATCGCCAACGTATCCACCGCCGGCTTCAAGAGCGCCCGGGCCGAATTCGCCGCCGTCTACGGCGGCGGCCAGCCCGGCGGGGTGGAGGTGAACAACGTGTCCCAGAACTTCGAGCGGGACGGCGACGTGGTCAACACCGGCCGCTCCCTCGACCTGGCCATTTCCGGCAACGGCTTCTTCATGACCAGCCTGAACGGCCAGAGCGCCTATACCCGGGCCGGCACCTTCAACCGGGACGCGGACAACTTCATCGTGGCCAACAACGGCATGCGGTTGCAGGGCTATATGGCCGATGAGGCTGGCCAGCTGATCCAGGGCGTGGTGCAGGATCTGCGGGTGGACGTGGCCAACCTGCCGGCCCAGGCCAGCACCCGGCTCGATTTTGTCGCCAACCTCAAGGCCGATGCGGTGGCTCCCACCGGCGCCTTCGATACGGCGGAGGCCAGCAGCTACAACTTCTCCCAGTCCAGCGAACTGTACGACTCCCTCGGCACCCGCCATGTGCTGACCCAGTATTTCGTCAAAATGCCGGGTACGGCCAGCACCCAACTGAATTTTGCGGCCAACCTGAATGCTGACGCGACCATCCCGGAAAATGCGTTCGCTCCGACCAATTCCAGCAGCTATAACTTCTCCCGCTCCAGCGAGCTGTTTGATTCCCGGGGCAATAGCCATGTGATGACTCAGTATTTCGTCAAGACCGGCGCCGATACCTGGGAGGCGCACTACTATATTGACGGTAAGGCAGTAAGTACGCCCCAAAATCTCACCTTCAATCCCGCTGGTACTCTGGCAAGCCCAGGCAGTCTTACCCTGGAGTACGAGCCGGAAGGGGCTACCAAAATGATTATCGCCTTGGATCACTCCGGTATGACCCAGCATGCTTCTGGCTTCAATATGTCCCTTAACCAGGCTGATGGTGATCCGAGCAGCAATAGCTGGGAAGTGAATTATCGGATAGATGGTAAAGCGGTGGGAACCGTCCAGGCGCTGACCTTCAACACCGACGGTTCCCTGGCCACCCCGGCGGGCAATATCACCCTCAATTATGCCCCGGCCGGCGCCGAGGCCATGGAAGTGAGCCTGAATCCGGCCCGCATGACCCAATTCGCCGCCGACTTCAACGTGTCCCGCAACCAGCACGACGGCTATACCGCCGGCGAGCTGGCGGGCGTGCGTTTCGAGTCCAACGGCAACATGTACGCGGTGTTCACCAACGGCCAGGATCAGCTCAAGGGCAAGGTGGTGATGGCTCATTTCGCCAACCCCGACGGCCTGCGCCAGGGCGACGACACCAGCTGGCATCAGAGCTTCGCCTCGGGCGCGGCGGTCATCGGCGAGCCCGGCACCGGCGTGCTGGGCAGCCTGACCGCGGGCGCTTATGAAGGTTCCAACGTGGAGCTGACCGGCGAGCTGGTCAACCTGATGACGGCCCAGCGCAACTACCAGGCCAACTCTAAGAGCATCAGCACCGCCGACAAGATGACCCAGGTACTGTTCAACTCGTTTTAAGGACTAGCCCATGGATCGCCTGCTATACACCGCCATGTCGGGGGCCCAGCACAGCATGATGGCCCAGGCCATCAGGGCCAACAACCTGGCCAACGCCAACACCCAGGGTTTTCGGGCCGACTACGAGCAGGCCTCGGCCCATTTCCTGGCCGGCGACGGCCTGCGCACCCGGGCCCTGGCCCAGAGCCAGCCGGCCGGCACCAATATGGCGCCGGGGTTGTTGCAGCAGACCGGCCGGGATCTGGACATCGCCGTCCAGGGCGAGGGCTTTATCGCCGTGCAAAACGGCGAGCAGGAGGCCTACACCCGGGCCGGCAATATGCTGGTCAGCCCCGAGGGGGAGCTGACCATCAACGGCTACCCGGTGGTGGGCGACGGCGGCCCCCTGGTGCTGCCCGAGTTCAGCAAGATAGACATCGGCGCCGACGGCACCCTCAGCCTGACCCCGCCGGGGGGCGGCGCCCTGGTGGAAGGGGGCCGCATCAAGCTGGTGCTGCCCGAGGCCGGGGATCTGCAGAAGGGGCTGGACGGCCTCTTCTACCCCGAGCGGGGCCCGCAACTGGAACAGGACGACGAGGTGGTGCTCAAGCAGGGCCACCTGGAAGGCGCCAACGTCAACGTGGTGGAAGAGATGGTGCACACCATGGCCCTGGGGCGCCAGTTCGAGCTGCAGGTCAACGTGATGAAGGCCGCCGACGACCAGGCCCGGGCCGGTGCCCGGCTGATCCGCGGCAGCTGAGCCGCGGCCGTGATTTTGAATCAATCAACAGGATAACAGCATGCATTCAGCCTTATGGGTAAGCAAAACCGGTCTGAGCGCGCAGGATGCGCGCATGACCGCCATTTCCAACAACCTGGCCAACGTCAATACCGTGGGTTTCAAGCGGGACAGAGTGGCCTTCGAGGATCTGTTCTACCAGGTGCAGCGCCAGCCCGGGGCGGCGGCGGATCAGCAGAACCAGGTGCCCTCCGGCATCCAGATGGGCAACGGCGTCAAGGTGGTCGGCACCCAGAAGGTGTTCACCACCGGCAGCTTCCAGAACACCGGCCAGGAGCTGGACCTGGCCATCGTCGGCCAGGGCTTCTTCCAGATAGAGCGGCCCAACGGCGAGCTGGTCTATACCCGCAATGGCCAGTTCCACCGCAACGCCGAGGGGCTGATGGTCAACGCCGAGGGCCTGCCCCTGGTGCCGCAGATAGAGATACCGGAAAACGCCATCAATGTGGCGGTGGGCGCCAACGGCACCGTCACCGCCACGCTGGCCGGCCAGGCCGATCCCCAGGAACTGGGGCTTATCACCCTGGTGAACTTCGCCAACCCGGCGGGGCTGGAGGCCATGGGCGGCAACCTCTACCGCCAGACCGGCTCTTCCGGCGAGCCCCTCGAGGGCCAGGCCGGGGACGACGCCCTGGGCACCCTCAAGCAGGGCACCCTGGAAGGCTCCAACGTCAACGTGGTGGAGGAGATGGTGGACATGATCACCACCCAGCGCGCCTACGAGATGAACGCCAAGGTGGTGTCCGCCGCCGATCAGATGCTCAAGTTCGTGAGCCAGGCGCTTTGATGAAGAGCGCCAGGCACTGGCTGTGGGCCGGCCTGCTGGGGCTGGCCGGCTGCACTACCTATGAGTTGATCCCGCCGGAGCCGGGCGAGGAAGACTGGGCCCCGACCCTGGGCCAGGTATCGCCGCAGGAACAGCACCGGGATGGCAGCGCCTTCAACCAGCACTCCATGATCACCCTGTTCCAGGACCGGCGGGCCTATCGGGTGGGCGATATTCTGACCATCACCCTGGAAGAGCGCACCCAGTCCAGCAAGAAGGCCGACACCAGCATGGACAAGAGCAGCGGCATCGACATCCCGGCACCCATGGTGGGGCGCAAGCTCAGGACCAACCTGACCCTGGACGGAGCGGTGGACCGGGACTTCCGGGGCTCCGCCAGCACCAGCCAGCAGAACGCCCTGTCCGGCTCCATCACGGTGACGGTGGCGGAAGTGCTGCCCAACGGCGTGCTGCGGGTGCGGGGCGAGAAATGGATCAAGCTGAATCAGGGCGACGAATACGTGCGCCTGAACGGCCTGGTGCGGGTGGATGATATCGACGGCCAGAACCGGGTGTCGTCCCTGCGGTTGGCCGACGCCCGCATCACCTATGCCGGGCGCGGCGCCCTGGCCGACACCAACCAGGCCGGCTGGCTGAGTCGTTTCTTCAACAGCAGCTGGTTCCCCCTTTAGGAGTTGCCATGAGAATGCCGATATTGATGGCCTTGTTGCTGGCCTGGCTGCCGGTGCTGGCCGACGCCCAGACCCGGGTACGCCCGCTGCTGGACGTGGTGGACGTGCAGGGCATCCGCGACAACCAGCTGGTGGGCTACGGCCTGGTGGTGGGGCTGTCCGGCACCGGCGATCGCAGCCAGGTGAAGTTCACCGGTCAGTCCATGACCAATATGCTGCGCCAGTTCGGGGTGCAGCTGTCCGACAGCACGGATCCCCGGCTGAAGAACGTGGCGGCGGTGTCGGTGCACGCCACCCTGCCGGCCCTGGCCGGGCGGGGCCAGACCCTGGACGTGACCGTTTCCTCCATCGGCGATGCCCGCAGCCTGCGCGGCGGCAGCCTGCTGCTCACCCCCTTGCGCGGGGTGGATGGCCAGGTCTACGCCGTGGCCCAGGGCAACCTGGTGGTGGGTGGCCTGCAGGCCGAGGGCAACAGCGGCTCCTCGGTCACGGTCAACGTGCCTACCGCCGGCATCATCCCCAACGGGGCGCTGATCGAGCAGGAGATTCCGTCCACCTTCGCCAGCACCCCCATGGTGACCCTCAACCTCAAGGACGCCAATTTCCGCACCGCCCGCAACGTGGAGCAGGCCATCAACCAGGTGTTCGGCCCCGACGTGGCCAGGGCCACCGGCCCCCGGGCCATCGAAGTGCAGGCGCCGGCGGACAGCCGCCAGCGGGTGACCTTTATGTCGATGCTGGAGGATATCCGGGTGGAAATGGGGCAGAACAGGCCCAGGGTGGTGTTCAACAGCCGCACCGGCACCGTGGTGGTGGGGCAGGACGTGAAAGTGCGCGCCGCGGCGGTGAGCCACGGCAACCTGACGGTGACCATCACCGAGCGTTTCAACGTCAGCCAGCCCAACCCTCTGTCCCAGGGCCAGACCACGGTCACGCCCGAGTCGGACCTGCGGGTGGAGCAGGACGACGGGCGCATGTTCGTCTGGCCCGAGGGAACCTCCCTCGACGAGATAGTGCAGGCGGTCAACAGCCTGGGCGCCAAGCCGGACGACTTGATGTCGATACTGCAGGCGCTCAACGAGGCCGGCGCGCTGGAAGCGGAACTGGTGGTGTTGTAGGAGAACAGATGAAAACCCAAACCGCGACTTACCTGCAATGGCAGGGGCTGGAGCAGCTCAAGCAGCAGCCCGTCGAACAGGCGGTGGAGCAGGCGGCGGAACAGTTCGAGGCCCTGTTCCTGCAGCAGGTGCTCAAGCAGATGCGCTCGGCCAGCGACGCCCTGCGGGATCCCGACGGCCCTTTCGCCCCCGGCCCCCGGGAGGAGATGATGCGCGACTGGTACGATGGCCAGACGGCCATGAACCTGGCTTCCCGGGGGCAGACCGGCCTGAGGGACTTGCTGGTCAGCCAATTGAGCTCGCCGTTAAAGAATTCGGAGCCTGCGGTCGTTGCTAGTGGGGAGACGCCCATCGCCGCCTTCAGCCAGCCGCTGAGGGCGAACAGGAACGGATAAAACCATGGCAATGATCAACAACGGCTTGTCGGGCCTGCTGGCCTCCCAGACCGCCCTCAACACCATGAGCCAGAACGTGGCCAACGTGAACGTGCCCGGCTATACCCGCCAGGAAGTGATGCTGAGCGCCCGCCAGTCCGGCTTCGGCGTCATGGGCGGCAACGGCGTGCAGGTGACCGGCCTGCGCCGGGTGACCGACGACTTTCTCGCGGTGCAGCTGTGGCGCGCCGAGTCCGACGCCGGCTACCGGACTCAGGTGAGCGGCTACCTGGATCAACTGGAGACGGTGCTCGGCAGCCCGGACAGCAGCCTGCTGCCCGGCCTCAACAACTTCTTCGCCGCCCTGCACAGCGCGGCGGAAACGCCCCAGAGCACGGCGCCCCGGCAGCAGATCATCGCCTCCGCCGGCGCCCTGGCCCAGCGTTTCAACTACCTGGCCGCCCAGCTGGATGCCCAGCAGCGGCGGGTGCTGGACCAGACCGACGCGGTCAACAGCCAGGCCAACAGCCTGCTGGCCCAGCTGGCCGAGCTCAACGACCAGATCAAGAAGGTGGGCGCCAAGGGCGGCAACACCGGCGTCCTCGAAGACAGCCGCGACGAGACCCTGCGCCGTCTGTCCGGCCTGGTGGAAATCCGCACCGCCCGCCAGCAGGACGGCACCCTCAACATCAGCCTGAGCCAGGGCCAGCCCCTGGTGCTGGGCAACCAGGCGGCCCGTATCGAACGCCAGGATCAGGATATCGGCGTCCATTTCGCCGGCCAGGAATTCCCCCTCGACGGCGGCATCGGCGGCAGCCTGGGCGGCCTTATCCTGCACCGGCACCAGCAGCTGCTGCCGGCCCGGGAAGAGCTCGACCGCATCGCGGCCGACTTCGCCGGTAAAATCAACGATCAGCTGGCCCTGGGCGAGGATCTCCATGGCCAGCCGGGCCGGCCCCTGTTCAGCCTGGACGGCAATGACGCCGCCGGCAGCATCCGGGTGGCGGAAGGGCTGCAGGCGGAGGATCTGGCCCTGTCGGGCACCAGTGCCGCCGGCCCGGGCAACAACGACAACCTGCGGGCCCTGTTGGCGCTGGAAGACGGCGGTTACGAAGCCTTTCGCACCCTGGTGGGCGCGCTCGCCATCACCAGCGCCCAGTGGCAGGCGGACGCGGCGGCGGCCAATAATATCCGCGCCGAGGCCCAGGCCCGGCGCGACGGGGTGAGCGGCGTCAACCTGGATGAAGAGGCGATGAACATGATGACCTATGTGCAGAGCTACCAGGCCAACGCCAAGGTGATCAGCACCGCCGACCAGCTGTTCAACACCCTGTTGAACATGATGTAACCGCCCAGCGAGGAAGATTCCCCCATGCGTGTAAGTACAGGACAAATCCAGCGGATGGTGATGCAGAGCCTGCAGCAGGGCGGCGCCGACTACGGCAAGCTGATGCAGCAGATGGCCAGCGGCAACCGCCTGCTCAAGCCCTCCGACGATCCCCTGGCCACGGTGCGGCTGCAGGGCATCGACAAGGAGCTGAGTGCCCTCGACCAGTACGAGAAGAACGCCGTCCAGGTGAAGAGCCGGCTCGGCCAGCAGGAAACCCAGGTAGACGGCATGAAGGAGATACTGCTGCGGCTGCGGGACATGACGGTGGAGGCGGGCAACGGCAGCTACGAGCTGGCCGAGCGCCAGGCCCTGACCCACGAGATGGTGTCCCTCAAGCAGGCCCTGCTCGACCTGGCCAACGCCCGCAACGAGGAAGGCCACTATGTCTTCGCCGGCTCCCGCACCGACCGGCCGGCGGTGGCCGAGACCGCGCCCGGGGTATTCGACTACCAGGGCGACGACTACCAGCGCAGGGTGGCCATCGCCAATGGCGTTATGGTGCCGGCCAACGACAGCGCCGAGCGGCTGTTGTTCAACGGCGGCAACCTGTTGCAGGATATCCACGGTTTTATCGCCCTGCTGCAAAGCACCCCCGGCAATATCGGCCATGCGGTGGGCGACATGCTCGACAGCCTGGACCAGGGCATAGGTAATATCACCCGGTCGCTGACCGATATCGGCGGGCGCATCAACAGCCTGGATCAGGTGGTGGCCGCCCACGGCGAGATGAAGGTGTTCGGCCAGGGGTTGCACAACGAGCTGTCCGCCCTCGACTACGGCGACGCGGCCATGAACATGCAGCAGATACTGCTGGCGCTGCAGAGCACCCAGCAGACCTATGTCAACGTCAACAAGCTGTCCCTGTTCAATGCCCTGTAACGGATGACGGGAGCCAATATGCAAGTCAGCAACGGACGCCTCAACCCGGCCCAGGCCGGGGTGGCGGCGCCGGCGACCATCGCCGGCAGCCCGGCCGGGGGCGAGGACAAGGCGAAGCGGCGGGAGCGGCAGGAGGCACTGCTCTCCGCGCCCGGCCGCTTCCAGCAATGGGGCCGGCTCGGCCAGGCCCAGAACCGGGTGGCCCAGCTGCAGGCGGCGGAGCAGTCCCTGAGCCAGGTGTACCTGCAGTTGCGCACCCTGGCCCAGCGCATGCACGCCTCGGCCATGAGCCCGGAGCAGCAGGGCCGCTGGGGCGAGCAACTGGCCCGGCTGTCGGAGCAGTTGCAGCGGGAAGGGCAGCTGGACGCCCGGCTGCAGCCCAGGGCCCTGGAAGGGGACGCCGCCCGTCATCGCTACCTGCTCGACAAGGTGGACCTGCTGGGGCCGCGCCCGGTGCGGGAGCGGGTGTCGCTGCTGCTGGCGGGCCAGCAGCAGGCCATGGGCATCACCATAGCCCCGGGCCAGCGGCCGGCGGACACCCTGGCCCAGCTCAACCGCCACCTGGCGCCGCTCGGTATCGGTGCCGAGAGCGAGCAGGGCAGGGTGCAGCTGGTGGCGAAAGGCCAGGCGGACGCGGTGCTGCGCCAGCCGATACTGATGCAGGGCGAGGGGGTGCGGGTGCCGGCCGGCGAGCCGGTATTGATCAAGGCCAGCCCCGAGCCCGATGCCCTGGCGCCCCTGGCCGAGGCGGCGCGCAAGGGCGAGCTGTTGAGCGAGCGGGAGCACCTCAACCGGGTGATGGCCCGCATCCAGGATTATGCCCAGCGACTGCAGGCCCAGCGCCAGCTGATACTGCAGCAGATGGCCGACGACTGGCCGGCCCCGGCCATCGAGCAGCGGGGCGACACCGCGCCCCTGGCCGGCCCCGCCAGCCGCTTCGAGCAACTGGTGGCCGCCCTGCTGGCCCAGGCCAATGTCTCCCGCCATAACGCCGTGGCCCTGCTGCGCAAGGAATAAGCGGCCGGGTGCCCAGCTCTCGGCGTGACGGTAAGCCCTCATGGTCTGGTTTATCGCCGGACATGCTCCCCTCGACACCGCTGTTTACTGGTGGTCACCTCCGCGAAGACGGAGGACCATAAAGTATTGCACTGGACTCCCGCCTTCGCGGGAGTGACGACAGGGCAGGCCGGCGCTTTGTCGGCGGTCCACTGCCGCCAGGCTTCACTCTTTTAGTCGTGGTGGGTCATGCCCGCGGAGGCGGGCAGCCAGGAAATCCGACTCACGGCGTCTTCAGGAAAGTCGCGTCATGCCCGCGAAGGCGGGCATCCAGGGCCGATGGCGCCGGGTGCATGGTTTGTCCTCCTCACCTCACCCCTCAAAAAATATTTCCGCCTTAATTAAAGTTGCCGTCCGGTGCCGCCGTTTTATCAAGGGGAACCAAGCAACCCTTTTTAAAAGGAAAAGATTATGGGCCTGTCTATTCATACCAATTACACTTCCCTGGTGACCCAGAACACCCTGAATTCCACCAACAAGATGCTGGGCAATGCCATGGAGCGCCTGGGCACCGGTTTCCGTATTAACTCCGCCGCCGACGACGCCGCCGGCCTGCAAATCGCCACCCGCCTGCAAGCCCAGAGCAATGGCATGAGCGTGGCCATGCGCAATTCCCAGGACGCCATCTCCATGCTGCAGACCGGCGAGGGCGCCATGGATGAAGTTACCAATATCATGCACCGGATGAAGGATTTGGCTACCCAAGCAGCCAACGATACCAACAGCGATGATGACAGAACTGCAATGCAAACCGAGTATGACGAGCTTGGCAATGAACTGACTAATATTATTACCAATACCAAGTATGCCGGTGATGATTTGTTTGCTGCAGGAGGCAAATTTACCGCAGCAGCTTCATTCCAGATCGGTGCCAGCAGTGCGGAAACTCTGTCATTTAATGCAAGTGTTAATTTGGCGGCAGTTACAGCGGCAATTACAACAATCAAAGCAGAAACGCTTGATGATGCAGCCAATGCAGGCAGCGCTATCGATGAGCTGGAAACCGCTTTGAATGATGTGGGTACCCTGAGGGCCCAGTTCGGCGCCAATATTAACCGCCTGGAGCATACCATTAATAACCTGTCCAATATGCGCGAAAATACCGAGTCCGCCAAGGGCCGTATTATGGACGCGGACTTCGCCCAGGAAGCCTCCAATATGACCAAAAACCAGATGCTGATGCAGTCCGGCATGTCGGTGCTGAGCAACGCCAACCAGATGAGCGGCCTGGTGATGTCGCTGCTGCGCTAAGCGCATCCTTACTTCCTTTTTGTGGGGCTCCGCCGTGGAGCCCGCCTGTTGTTCATGTTCCATGTCCTCTGGATATGGCTCGTCTCTTGCGGTCCCTCGGGGCCGCCTTTTTGTTTTTGTCCCGCCGATTCAAGTCCGCCGCCACCCCGGTCGTTAGCAGTATCTAGCGAGCACCCTTTGTCCTTCCCAAGACTCCAGTGTCTTCTGCTGGCACCACCAGCGGACGGCGTCCGGGCTTGAAAGAGGCGACAGGGATTGTCTCCGCCGACCGTCACATGCCAGGGGGCGCGAAGCGCCTTGCACCGCCGCCAGCATCGCGAAGCGATGATACGGCGGTTTCCGCGACATTCGGCATGTGCCGAGCGTCACAGGGATGTGCTTGAAGCGTGTCGGCGGAGGTGGCCCTGTTGCCTCTGAACTATGTGGACTGGTGAACTTTTAAACTGAACGGTGCTCCAGTGCACCCATCACAACACACCCCGGAGGTGGCAATGTTTGGAATGAACGGCATGGATCCGTCCACCATGGCCCAGGCCCTGATGAGCGCCGAGCGCACCCCGCTGGACACCCTGATCAGAAGCCAGCGCAGCCAGATCAGCGCCCAGAAGGACGCCTACAACAAGATCAAGGGCAAGCTGCAGGCGCTGCAGGACGCCGTCAAGGCCCTGAACACCGGCAAGGGGCTGCAGAGCCAGGCGGCCAGCTTCTCCGCCGAGGGCTACGCCGGCGCCAGCCTCAAGCGCGGCGCGGCCAACGGCGACTACCAGCTCTACGTCAAACAGCTGGCCCAGGCGGATCAGTATTCCCTGGCCCTGGATGAAAACTGGACGGTGCCGGCCCAGGGCGTGCTGGAGATAACCGTGGCCGGCGACACCCTGAGCCTGGATCTGGCCGCGCACGCGGGCAAGAGCCTGGCCGGCCTGCGCGACGCCATCAACGGCGCGGCGGACAACAGCGGGGTGCAGGCCTCCCTGGTGCGCAGCAACGGCCAGACCCACCTGATGCTGACCGGCGCTAAAACCGGCGCCGATCAGGCCCTTACCATCAGCCTGAGCGGCGGTGACGGCAGCGCCGCCTATACCGAGCTGGAGGCGGCCCTGGCGGGCAAGACCCGACTCGGCCAGGCCCAAAACGCGCAGATTGAGCTGGGCGGGGCCGGCGGCCTGCTGCTGGAAAGCGCCAGCAACAGCTTCGACAACCATATCGACGGCCTCAACCTGACGGTGCAGAAGGCCCACGCCCGGGATGGCGGCGGCAACTATACCGACGCCCCCCTCACCCTGACCGTGGCCACCGACAAGGCGGCGATAGAAGAATCCCTCAAGGGGGTGGTGAGCGCCTACAATGCCCTGGTGGCCGAGGTGGAGCTGCAGACCAAGGGCGGCGAGGGCAAGACGGCGGCCCTGAGCGGTGACAGCCTGAGCCGGGGCCTGGTGGGCCGGCTGCGAGCCATCCTGTCCAACCCGGGCGGCGGCCTGAGCCTGGCGGAGATCGGCATCAAGACCGACCGCCAGGGCAAGCTGTCGCTGGATACCGAGGCCATGGCCAGGTTGCAGCAGAGCAGCCCCGGCGCCCTGGAAGAGGCGCTGACCGGCGCCGGTGGCCTGCTGACCCGGATGGAAACCGACATCAAGCCCTACCTGGATCGCAACGGCATACTGGTACAGCGGGACCGCAGCCTCAAGCTGGGGCTGGATCGCCTCACCGACCGGCAGGAGGCGCTGGACAACCGCATGGACAAGGTCTACCAGCGCTACCTGGCCCAGTTCACCCGCATGCAAACATTGGCACAACAAATGCAGCAGACCATGGGCATGTTCTAAATCGAGGCAGGAGCTTCCCATGTTTGATGCCGATACCGGCTTTGATATTTACCAGCACACCCAGACCGATGCCCGGGCCGCCCAGGCCTCGCCCCGGGAGCTGGTGCTGATGCTGATGGACGGGCTGCTGGACGAAATCGCCCGGGCCGAAGGCCATATACAGGCGGGGCGGAACCGGGAAAAGGGCATCTCCATCGCCAAGGCCATCGATATCCTCGGCGGCCTGGACAGCGCCCTGGACATGGAGCAGGGCGGCGAGCTGGCCGCCAACCTGCACCAGCTGTACGACTACTGCGGTCGCCAGTTGTTCGGTGCCAGCGTCCACAACGATCTTTCCCAGCTGGTGCCCGTGGTGCGGGTGCTGCAGGATCTGCGCGAAGGCTGGGACAGGCTCGGCCAGGAGGCCGGGGCCTGATGGCGGTACGGAACCTTTTGGCCACCCCGGCGGAAACCGGGGCGGAAACGGGGATTCCGCTTTGGGGTTGGAGCGGGAGACGCCGGGCATGAACACCTCCTCGATAGCCCCTTTGTTCGGCCGGCTGCTGCTGCTGCAGGGCAATGTGCAGCAGGCGGTAAACGCCAGGCAATGGGGCTGGCTGGAAGAGCTGGACAAGCAGCTCAGGTTGCTGCTGCAAGAGCTGGAGCCCTATCGCCACGGATTAAACGAGCGGCAACGGGCGGCGCTGGCCCAGTTCGGCCGCCAGTATCGCCAGGCCTGGCAGCAGGTCAGTGACGAGGCCGCTCGGCTCGACGAACAGCTGCAGGCCCTGCGCCGGCGGCGGGAAGGCTCGCTCGCCTACGACTGGGTCAGCCAGGCGGGAGGAGAGGAATGATAACCCGGCAATGGGTTTCCCTTCCCGTGGGCGGGGAGATGACGGTACGGAAGGGGCCCGAGCGGCATCCCGATGGCGACGCCGGCGAAGGATTCGGAGGCATGGCCGAGCAGATGGCCGCCCTGCTGCCGTCGGAGCCGACCCCGCTGCCGATGGCCGCAGAGGAGCAGACGGCGGAGTTGCCTGTTGTGCCGGAGCCGGTTGTCCAGGCCGAAGGCATGCACCCCGTGTCGCCGGCAGCGCCGGCCTGGCCGGAGCCGCTTCCCGTGGCGGGTACCCCGGTGGCCGCCCCGGCGGAAGCGGGCGGCGCACGCCCGGCCCCCGGGGAAACCGCTTCCCCCATGACCTTGGGGCTCCGCCATTTCGCCGACAGCGGGGCTGTCCCTGCCGCCCGCCACCAAAGCGCACCACCGGCGCAATCCGATGCCTCTGCCGGCCGGCGCACCAGCGCCCTGGCCCTGCAGGGGGAACTGGCGCTCAAAGCTTCCGCCTTGCCGCCGGTCGTTCCCCAGGTTTCCCAAGAGGGGGAAAGAGCCGCCTCGCCCATGACCAGCCCACCGCCTTTTTCGGCGGCGGAACGTCCCTCGTCCGCCGTGCATGAATGGGCCGCCATCAAGGTGGAACAGAGCGCCGCCGGCAACAAGGCGGCCCTGGGCCAGCAGCTGCTGCACAGCCTCAAGGAAAAGGTGGAGATGCAGCTGAATCAGCAGGTGCAGCAGGCCAGGATCAAGCTGGACCCGCCGGAAATGGGGCGGCTGGAGCTGACGGTGCGGGTGGAAGGCGACCGGCTGCATATCCAGCTCAACGCCAGCCAGGGTGCGGTACGCGAGGCGCTGGCCTCCCAGCTCGACCGGCTGCGGGCCGAACTGCTGCCCCACCATGCCGGTGGGGTGGAGGTGAACGTGGGCCAGGGCGATCGCCAGGGGCGGGAAGACAGTGACGACATGGCCATCGCCAACGCCGTCGCCGAAGAAGAAAACAACACCGGGAGCGGTGCCCGCTCCCGGGACTGGATCAATGCCCTGGTATAACAGAGGAAGCGAAAGTGGCAGAAAAATCCCGAGCCAAGACCCTGATGGTACTGCTGTTGGTACTGGCCGCCCTGCTGGGCGGCATGTGGACCGGCACCTTCGTGCTGGCCGATTACCGGGAAAGCTGGGCCAAGGGCGAGCTGGTATCCGGTTTACTGGAGAAAAAGGCCAGGCCCGAGCCGGTGTCCGAACCCCGCTTCAAGCAGCTGGATCAGTTTGTGATAGGACTGCCCGGCAGCGGCCGCAACCATTACATGGTGCTGGAGCTGGCCCTGATGAGCCGGCAGGCGGAGCAGCTGCAACTGTGGGAGGGCGTATTGCCGGCATTGCGCAACACCACCCTCGGCTATTTCAGTGGTTTTGATCACGAGCGGGTACAGGGGCAGTTGCAGGACATGGGGCAGTTCGAACAGGAGTTGCAAACGGCGCTCAACCAGCGGTTGCAAAGCTATGGCTATGCTCCCTCGGTGGAAGGGGTGTTGATCACCAAGCTGGTTATCCAATAGGGGTTGTTATGTTGCTGGAGCTGGACTGGTCCACGGCTGACGATGCTCAGCCGCTGGCGAGGGTTGAACACGAAAGCCACTGGCTCAGCCAGTATATGCCGCTGGTCAGGCGCGTATTGGGACAGCTTAAAAACCAGGCCGGCACCGTGATCGATGCGGACGACCTGGCCCAGATCGGCATCATGGGGCTGCTGGAAGCCCTGCGCCGCTATGGGGGCCCGCCCGATGAGGGATTCGCGGCGTTTGCCTTCAAACGGATCCGCGGCGCCATTCTGGACGAACTCCGCCGCCATGACTGGCGGCCGCGCCAGCTGCGCCAGCAGAGCCACCAGTGCAGCCAGGTCGAACGGGAGCTGATGCGCCGGCTGGGGCGCCGTCCCAGCGAGCCGGAGCTGGCCCAGGCCATGGGCGTCGACATCGGTGAACTGCGCGACATCATTTACGCCGGCCAGATGGCGGAAATGGAGAGCCTGCAGCAGCTGCTGGAACATGGGGTGGAGCCGGCCCAGGAGGCCTCGTTCAGCCGGCTGGAGCAGCAAAGAACCATTACCGGGTTGCTGGAACGGCTGCCCGAGCGGGAACAGCGGCTGATGTCGCTCTATTACCAGCACGAACTCAATATGAAGGAGATAGCCCTGGTGCTGGATCTCACCGAATCGAGAGTGTGCCAGTTGCACAAGCAGTGCCTGGCGTTGTTGAACCGTGAACTCACGGCGAATGGAGAACAGTAATGCAGAAGCTGGTAGGGATCCTGGTCGTTTTCATCTGTGTCTTTGGCGGTTTTGTCATGGCCAACGGCCAGTTGATGGCCCTGTGGCAGCCGGCGGAAATCGTGATCATCGTCGGCGCCGGTTTGGGGGCGCTGATCATGGGCAACTCCATGGCGGTGCTGAAGGGCATATGGCTGCAGCTCAAGGCGGTGTCGAAGGGCAACAAGGAGGATGCGGAGCTTTACCGCCAGCTGTTGCCGCTGCTGCACCAACTGCTGGAGGAAACCCGGGCCAAGGGGCTGAAGGCGCTGGACGGCCATGTGGAGTCGCCCAAGGACAGCCCCCTGTTCGGCCGTCATCCCCTGGTGGCCGGTAATCCGGTCTTGCTCGGTTTTATTATCGACAACCTGCGCATGCTGGGCATGGGCAAGCTCAACGCCCATGAGCTGGAAGGCCTGCTGGAGCAGGAAATAGAGGCCTTGGAGGAGAGCATGCTCAAGCCGTCCCAGGCCCTGGCCAAGACGGCCGATGCCATGCCCGGTTTCGGCATACTGGCGGCGGTGATGGGCATCATCATCACCATGCAGCACCTGGACGGGCCCCTGACCTATATCGGTTTGCATGTGGCGGCGGCCCTGGTCGGCACCTTCCTCGGGATCTTTGCCTGCTATTGCCTGCTGAGCCCCATGAGCAATGCCATGGAGCAGTGGGTGGGGCGGCGCATCACCGCCCTGGAGTGCGTGCGCGCCGTGCTGGTATCCCATGTTGGCGGCAAGTCGCCGCTGCTGGCGGTGGATGCAGGACGCAAGCTGATTGAGCAGGACATCAAGCCCAGCTTTATCGAGATGGAGTCCTGGGTCGCGGAAAGGGAAGCCTCCTGATGCGCGATCACGGCACCGTTATCGTCAAGCGCAAGTCACGCGGCAAGCACGACAGTCACCATGGGGGCGCCTGGAAAGTCGCCTTTGCCGACTTCGCCCTGGCCATGATGGCGCTGTTCATGGTGCTGTGGATACTGGCGGTGTCGAGCGAGCAGGAGCGGGAACTGGTGTCGACCAGCCTGCGCGATTACTCGGTGTTCGAAGGGTCTCCCAGCCCCTACCTGCTGGGGGGCACCCCTTTCCCGGTGGACTTGCAGGGGATGCCCATCGATCAGCTCCCGGGGCAGGAAACCCCGCGGCACGACACCGTGGCCCTGGCCGGCGAGGAGCTGGCGATCACGGCCTTATCGAGGGGACGCTTTGAGTCCGAGCAGGATCGCCAGCTGCTGGCCATGCTGATCGGCCAACTGGCCGAACGCCGCGGCATGGAAGGCAACCTGCTGCTGGACATAGTGCCGGAGGGGCTGCGGGTGCAAATCCATGACCACAGCCAGAAGCCCATGTTCAGCCGGGGCAGCGCCCGGTTGTCGGCGGATTTTGAGGGGTTGTTGAAAGAGCTGGCGCCGATATTCGACAAGGTGGAAAACCGGCTGATTATCTCCGGCCATACCGATTCGGTGCGCTACGTGAGCCAGCACTACTCCAACTGGGACCTGTCCGGAGCGCGCGCCCAGAACGTGCGTCAGCTGCTGGAGCTGTCCGGCATGCCGGCCGGTCGGGTACTGCAGGTGGTGGCCATGTCGGATCAGGCGCTGCTCGACAAGCAGCAGCCGACCTCGGGCGCCAACCGCCGGGTCGAACTGCTGCTGCTGAGCCGGCCGGCGGAGCAGTTGCTGGAGCAGCTGTTCGACGCCGGCCTGCCGAACGGCGTGTTCAACAAGGCCGAGCAGAGTGCCCGGCTGAGCGAACGGCCGGCGCCGCCGGAAGTGGCCGCTCAGTAGCACGGCACTGGTAGGGTCGACTTCAGTCGGCCTCAGTACCCCGGCCAGCCCGGCGGCGGGGCGAAGTCGAACAGGGCGTCCGCCTCGCCGAACAGGCCGGCGGAGGAAGAGAGATCCAGCCCCGCCGCTCTGGCCATAAACAGCGGCTGGGGCGGGATGCCGATAAAGCCGTCGCCGTCGTCCTGCCCCGCGGTCTTGACCAGGATCGAATATTCCCGCCGAAGCGACAACCGCTCTCCCTTCAGGCCGAGATTCCAGCTTTTCAGTTGTGCTATGGTCACCCCCAGCCGGGCGGCCAGCTGCGGCAGGGAAATCGGTCCCTCCACCCGGTGCTCCCGCAGCACGGGGGCGCTGCCTATCCCGGGCGACGGCATCAGCCGCTGCACCGCCAGGAAGCGGGGTACATATTTCCGGGTTTCCTCGGGTAGCGGCAACTGCCAGAAATCCCGGCTTCCGCTGCGCTCCATGGCGCGCCTGACCCGTCCTTCGCCGGCGTTATAGGCGGCCAGGGCCAGCAGCCAGTCACCCTCGAAGTGGCGATGCAGCCAGGCCAGGTAGTCGATGGCCGCGCGGCTGGCGGCCAGGGGAGCAAAGCGGCCGTCAAACTCTTCGTCTATCAGAACGCCGAAACGTTGCGCCGTGGCGGGCATCAGTTGCCACAGGCCGGCGGCGCCCACCGGCGACACCGCCCCCGGCAGGTAGGCGCTTTCCACCGCCGGCAGCCAGGCGAGGCTGGAAGGCAAGGCCTGCTGGCGCAGCAGCGGAAGCAGATGGGGAAGCCAGGTTTCCGCCCGCTCCCGGCTGCGTTGCAGATGCGCCGGGTGCCGGCGCAGGTAATCCAGCTCTTGTTGTACTTTCGGGTGCGAGTAGACGCTGTCCGGCAATGCCAGGGCCGCAACCCGGGTGGTGGACAGTAATCCGAGCAATATAACGATGGTCAGGCACGTATTTTTCATGCCAGAGGTAAGGCAATTTATATACCAGAACTTTATTTTCGGGCCCGGTGGTCGTTATAAATGAAGTAATAAGGACGGGCGGAGCGTTAACGGGCGAAGCGATGGCAGCCAATAGAGTCGATAATCCCGGGCTGGGGCGTATCTTGCACAAGGTGACCCTCTATCTGATCCTGGTGAACCTGGGGTTGTTACTGGGCTATGGCCTGCAACTCCCGGCCCTTGGCCTTGGCAGTTTTGTGCCGATCAGTCTGTTGCTGGTGCTTTACCAGCTGGTGATCACCCGGCTGATGTATCTGGAGGCCCGGCGCAGCAACGATGGTTATCTGATTTACCCTGTGGTATTGGCAGGCCTGATACTGTGCCTGCTGCTGGTCGGCTCTGTCCTTACATCCTGAGCGCGGCAACCGCCGTGGCTCCGGATGTTAATGCCTTGTTTTTATTGTTGATGTACATCAATAAAACGCCGCATTCACCATGCATACTGTTATCCCCTTGGGTATAGTCTGCGCT
Source organism: Zobellella iuensis (assembly GCF_016746085.1). Lineage (GTDB taxonomy): Bacteria > Pseudomonadota > Gammaproteobacteria > Enterobacterales > Aeromonadaceae > Oceanimonas > Oceanimonas iuensis. The sequence goes on along the minus strand of NZ_JAERTZ010000026.1, from coordinate 447,459 downwards.
TTGGTGACAAGGAGAGTACCCCGCCATGGCCGGACGCCCGACCACGATCAAGCGTTATCTGTTGAATCGCACCCTGCTGTTTTCCGTTATCGGCTTCCTGCTGTTGCTGCTGGTGGCCAATCAGGCCTATCAGAGCAGCATCCGGGAAAACGCGCGGCAGGTGGCGGCCTCGGTGGCGGAGAATACCTTCAACTCCATGTATATGATCATGAGCCAGGGCTGGACCCGCGGCCAGCTGGAGTCTTTCCTGGCGCAACTGGAGGCGGGCAGCGCCGGCGGCAGCTTCCATATCGGCCTGTACCGGGGGGAACTGGTCAATGAACGTTTCGGCGATATCGAGCAACCGACGCCGGATGCGGCCCTGCAACAGGCGCTGCACAGCGGCACCATCGCCGCCTTCGACCGGGGCGAGCACCTGCGCTACCTCTATCCGCTCAATGCCAGCGAGAACTGCCTGGCCTGCCATACCAACGCCCGGCTGGGGGATACCCTGGGGGTGATCGAGGTCGGCCAGGATCTTTCGCCCCAGCTGGGGCTGGCCAATCGCAACCTGCTCTATTACCTGCTGCTGCTGTCACCGTTGCCGCTGTTGTTCGCCTTCTGGGCGGTGCGCCGGGTCAGCCTGCATATCAACGATTCGGTTCAGCACCTGTCCCGCAGCATAGAGCAGGTGGAAAGCCTGTCGGATCTGTCGCGCATGGGCGAAGATCGCCGCCAGTTCCGCTTCAAGGAGATGAACAACATCTTCGGCCAGGTGGAGCAGCTGGCGGACAAGCTGCGCAATATCGCAGTGGACAAGGATCTGCTGGAGTTCGAAATCCGCCTGCTGGAAAAGTTCGTGATCACCTCGGAAGTGGTGCGCGACTGGCGGGAATACGTCAACGTGCTGATGCTCGACATCAACCGGGTGCTGGACATCTACACCATGTTCTCCATCTTCAAGGTGGACGACGAGCTGTTCGACCTGGAGATCTTCTGGCTGCATCCGCCCAGCCCCCGCACCCGCGACATGATGGAACGGGCGGTACTGGCCCGGCTCCGGGCCCAGGACTCCTTCTTCAGCCACAGTGAGTTCAAGCTGCACCACAACATGGTGCAGGGTGGCGGCAGCGTGGTGATCGAACTGGATGCCCACGACATCGAGCTGCAGACCAAGTCGCTGCTGGTGGAAACCCCCAAGATCGGCGGTATCGTCGGCATAGGGGTACAGGCGGACATCGTCAAGGACAAGACCAAGGTGCTGGTGCTGGAAAGCATCCTCTCCACCCTGCTCAACGTGGTGGGCTCGGTCAAGGCCATCTACAAATACACCCGGGATCTGGAGTATTACGCCACCCGGGATCCGCTCACCAACCTCTACAACCAGCGCATGTTCTGGGAGCTGCTCGACTACGAGCTGGACCGCAGCCGCCGGCACGGCTATCCGGTGGCCATGCTGCTGCTGGATCTGGACAACTTCAAGTCGGTCAACGACGGCTACGGCCACGCCAGCGGCGACCGGCTGCTGACCGAGCTGTCGCTGCTGCTCAAGCAGCAGCTCGGCAACGGCGACGTGCTGGCCCGTTACGGCGGCGACGAGTTCGTCATAGTGCTGCCGGAAGCCGACCTGGACAAGGCCGACCGGGTGAGCGAACGGGTGTTGAAGGCGCTGGACGGTTTCGTGATGGAGCACGACGGCAGTGCCCTCAAGACCACCTGCTCCATCGGGGTGGGCATCTACCCCGATCATGCGGACAACGCCAAGGAACTGTTCATGTTCGTGGACAACCTGATGTACCGCGCCAAGGCCCAGGGCAAGAACCGGGTCAGCCTGCCGAAAGAGCAGGATGTGGCGGACATCTTCCGCGATATGAGCGAAAAAACCCAGCTGGTGAACCAGGCCATAGAGCAGCGTACCCTGTTGCCGGTGTTCCAGCCCATACTGCCCTTGGCCGACGGCCAGCCAGGGGCGGTGGAGGTGCTCAGCCGGATCCGTCTGGCGGACGACAGCCTGATGAACGCCGGCGAGTTCATCGAGATCGCCGAGTCCATGGGCAAGGTGCACCTGCTCGACTACATAGTGATGGAAAAGGCCTTCGGCCAGGTGCGCGACACCGGTTACCGGGGCCTGCTGTTTATCAACCTGTCGCCCCGGGCGGTGCTGGTCAACGACTTCCTGGCCCGGGTCAATGGCCTGGTGACTCAATATGCCATGACCCCGGAGCGGATCGTGTTCGAAATCACCGAGCGGGACACGGTGAAGAGCATGGTGCTGCTGGAGAAATTCATCCGGGCCCTGAAAGATGCCGGATTTTTGCTAGCGATCGACGATTTTGGCTCGGGTTTCTCCTCATTTCACTACCTGAAGCACCTGCCCATCGACTTCGTCAAGATCGAGGGCGAGTTTATCGCCAACATGGCCAACGACAGCCGGGACATGGCCTTCGTCAGCAGCATCACCCAGCTGGCGCGCCAGCTGGAGGTGAAGACGGTGGCCGAATACGTGGAAACCGAAGAGGTGCTGGCGCTGGTGCGGGCCACCGGCATCGACTATGCCCAGGGCTACCATATCGGCCGGCCGACGCCGGAGCTGGCGTCCGTGATGGCGCGGATGGGCTGAGCCGTTGTTGTTGCGGGCGCCGCCGGCGGGCGCCTACTCTTCCGCCACTTGCTGCAGGATGCGCCTGGCCCGGGCCATGACGGGGGCATCCACCATATTGCCCCGCACCGCCACCACGGCGCCGTTCACCCTCCGTTCCGCGTCCAGTATGCGCCAGGCCCAGGCGACCTGGGCCTGGGTGGGCACCATGGCCTCTTGCGCCGGCCCCACCTGCTTGGGGTGGATCAGCAGTACGCCGCCGAACCCCAGCCGCATGGCCTGGCGGGCATAGTTCATCAGCCCCTCCTGGTCGTGGATGGCGGTGTAGATGGCATCCAGCGGCGCCGCCAGGCCGTGGGCGCGGGACGCCATCACCAACTGGCTGCGGGCGAACAGGAAGGCCGACTCGTCGTGGGGCTCGCCTTCCGGCGGCGGGTAGTCCATGCCCAGATCCACCGCCAGATCCAGCTTGCCGAACAGCAGCCGCCTCACCCCGGTGGCGGCGGCGATGTCATCGAGGCGGGCGAAGGCCAGGGCCGACTCGATAAAGGGCAGCAGCGGCTTGTCGGTGAGGTTGGCCAGCTCCGCCAGGGCGTGCGGGTCTTCGGCCTTGGGCACCACTATGGCGGCGATGGCCGGGGAGCGGCAGAGCAGGGTGTCCTGGGTGAACCAGGGGCTGCCGGTGCCGTTGATGCGCACCAGCACCGAGGCGGGAGGCCGAGCGTCCAGCCAGCCGGCCAGGGTGGCGCGGGCGCCGTCCTTCTCCGCCGCCGGCACCGCGTCTTCCAGATCGACGATAACGGCGTCGGCGCCGGCATTCAGCGCCTTCTCATAGCGTTCCGGCCGGTTGGCCGGCACGAACAACAGGGTTTGCAGAGCGTTGATATCCATAAAAAGCCCCAGTAATCCGGGCCCTCGGCCCGGGGATCCGCAAGGAGACTTCTATTTAGACCATGGGCGGTGCTGCTGTAAACAGCCGGATTGGTGTTGTGCGATCGGCGCTGCTGTTTGACCTCCGCCTGGAACCTGTTTGAGATCTTTTGTAGCGGGTTAGAAGGGGGGATAGCAAGGCCGGCTGCTACCGCGCCGAGGATCTGTGTGTCGAGTCGGTCCGGTTGGCGAGCCTATGAGTCACATCCTCTGTTTATCGAGGTCATCATGGCGGTTGATGGTGGCTGGAATGATCGACCGGCCTCTCGGCCGGTCGACTCCCTGCCCGCTGCTCAAGTGGACTATCAGGTGTCGGCTTGTGCCAGCACGCGCTGACGTTCGTGCATGGTCTGTCGATCCTGCCTGTCGGTAGACACCAGCCGGATGTTGAATTCCACCTCGGTGACCGGACCGGTCACGCCATGGCGCTCGCCTGCCGCTGAATGGGCTACCGGGCGTGCTTCCACCACCAGCTCATCGCGCGTGGCAAAGGCGAAATCGTCATAGGTGTATTTATCGCCGGCCAGGTTGATCTGGGTGGTCAGGTGCTTGTAACCGGGGGCCGAGATGAAAAAGTGGATGTGTGCCGGGCGCTGACCGTGACGACCCAGCCGGGTAAGCAGGGCCTGGGTCGAGCCCTCGGGCGGGCAGCCGTAGCCGGACGGGATGATGGACTGTGCCACGTAGCGCCCCTCGGCGTCGGTCTTGATGCGACGGCGCAGGTTGTATTCGCTTTGCGAGGCGTCGAAGTAGGAGTAGGCGCCCTTGGTGTTGGCGTGCCATACATCGACGATGGCATTGGCCAGCGGCTGATTGTTTTCGTCGGTGACCACCCCCTTGAGCAACATGATCTCGGCACCGGTCTCGGTACCGTCGTCCAGGCGGGCGAAGCCCTCGCTCATTGGCGCGCCGGCCACGTACAGCGGACCTTCGATGGTGCGCGGGGTACCTCCGGTCAGGCCGGCTTGCTCGTCTTCGGCATCCATGCGGATGTCCAGGTACTTGTCCATGCCCAGACCCGGGGCCAGCAGGGCGGCTTCGCCGTTTTTACCCAGCTCGTTGAGGTAGTACACGGCACTCCAGAACTCTTCCGGAGTAATGTCCAGATCTTCGATGATCTGAAATACATCGTGCACCACACGGTGGATGATGGTCTTGACTCTGTCGTGACCACCGGACCGATCGAATCCTGCTACTTTTTCCAGCAGCTCGATGACTTCTTGAGTTTTCATGGTTTTGACTGACATTGCTTTAGCTCCTTGCGGGTTTGTGACTTGTTTGGTTGTGGAATAGGACCGATGGTTAGCGGTCGTCCTCGTGAATGGACGAGGGATGCCGGCACAAGGGGGCAACACCGATGTCCATATAAGGGAACAGGGGCAGCCCGCTTATCAGCTCCTGCAGTTCGGCGTTATCGGCCACATCGAAGATGCTGACGTTGGCGTAGCTGCCGGCTATCCGCCACAGGTGGCGCCACTTGCCCTGGGTCTGCAGCGCTTGGGCGTAGGCTTTTTCCCGCGCCTTGATGTCGGCAATCACGTCGGCCGGCAGGTCATGGGGGATAGTTACCTTCATCTCGACTTTAAACAGCATGATTCCTTCTCCGTCTGAACATCTTTGCGTCGGTGTTTATTTCCGGCGGTACTCATTTTTTCTGCTGTAGTAGGCCAGCTTGTCTTCATCTATCTCCATGCCCAGACCGGGACCGGCGGGCAGTTCGACGCCGTTGTCATGAAAGTTCAATCGCCTGACCACGATGTCGTCCTTCATCAGCAGCGGGCCGAACATCTCGGTGCCCCAATGAATTTTTTCGAGCGTGGACCAGGCATGCAGCGCGGCAACGGAGCCGATGGTGCCTTCCAGCAAGGTGCCACCATAGAGGCCGACCCCTGCCGCACTGGCCACGGTCGCTACTTCCAGCGCCTGGAGCGGCCCTCCTGCCTTGGCGATCTTCAGGGCTACCGCGCCGGAAAAACCGGCGGAGGCCAGGCTGAACATGTCGGAGGCATCGGCCACGGCTTCGTCGGCCAGAATGGGAAGGTGGAACTTTTCCGAGAGGCGCACCAGCGCCGCCAGATCCGTCATCGGGGTCGGCTGCTCGACCAGGTCGATGCCGGCCGCCTGCAGCTCGGCCATGCCTTTGGCGGCGGTCGCTTCATCCCAGGCCTGGTTGACGTCGACCCGTACGCTGGCGCTGTCGCCCACGGCGGCCTTGATGGCCGCCACATGGCGCACGTCGTCCATCAGCGCGCGGGCACCGATCTTCAGTTTAAAATCGCAGTGCCGCCTGGCCGCGATCAGGCCCAGGGCTTCATCGATATCTTTTGCGGTATCGCCGCTGGCCAGGGTCCAGAGTACGGGAATATGCCGCTGTACGGCGCCGCCCAGAAGGTCGGAAACCGGGCGGTTCAGGCGCTTGCCCAGCATATCCAGCAAGGCGGTCTCGATGGCGGACTTGGCCAGGTTGTTGCCACGGGTGTGGCGATTCAGCCTGACCCTCAGGGAGTTGATGTTGTCTGCCGGCTGGCCGAGCAGCAGGGGAGCCAGATAGGTATCTATGGTCAGCTTGACGCTTTCGGGGCTTTCCGGGCCGTAGGCCAGGCCGCCGATGGTGGTGGCCTCCCCCAGCCCTTCGAGACCGGCAGAGTCTTTCATCCGTACGATAACCATGGTCTGGACGCCCATGGTGGTCATGGACAGCTGGTGCGGGCGTATGGTCGGGATGTCGACCAGGATGGCCTCAACAGACTGAATAGTTGCCGGCATGTCGTCTCTCCTGTTTGCTTTTTAATCTCTTCATGGCCATTTTTCCCTATATACGCTTGAACAGGGCGGAGCGGGGCTGCTCCTGGGCGCCGTCGGCGGCGGTGAAGAACCGCTCCATATGGATGTCCCGCTCGAACAGCCGGCTCTGCATCAGGGTGGTGATGGCGGCGTCGATCATCGGCGGCGGCCCGCACAGGTAGGCCTTGTTGCCGCCGCAGCGCTGCTCGAAATGCTCGGCCACCGCCTCATGCACGAAGCCGGTAAAGCCCTGCCAGTCGTCCTCCGGCAGCGGGGCGTTGAGCGCCGGTATGTAGTGGAAGTGGTCGTGCTCGGCGGCCAGTTGCTCGAACAGCGCCCGGTTGTAGAGTTCGGCAACGTTGCGCGCGCCCTGGAACAGGTAGAGGGGGCGGCGGTCGCCCTCGGCCAGCAGATCCAGGATCATCGACTGGGGGCTGGACAGGCCGGAGCCGCCGGCGATGAAGATGGCGCCCCCCTCGTCGGACTTGCGTACGAAGAACTGGCCATAGGGGCCGGAGAGGCTCAGCCGGTCGCCCACCTCGAGCTGCTCGTGCAGCCAGGTGGTGGCGGCGCCGCCCTCGACCTTGCGCACATGCAGCTCTATCTCCCGTTTGGCGGCGGGCGGGTTGGCCAGGGAGAAGGCACGGCTGCCGGTTACCCCGGGCACCTGCAGGTTGATGTACTGGCCGGCCTGGAAGACCATGTCCCGATCCAGCTCGATGCGGATGCCGCGGATGGTGGGGGAGAGGGCGGTGATCCCGGTGACCGTGCCCTGGTAGTCCTGCACCGGATGGCCGGCGAAGTCCGGATCCACGTCGATGTCGGCCTCGATCACCAGATCGGATTCGGGCTTGCAGCAGCAGGCCAGCACCTTGCCTTCTTCCCGCTCCACGTCCATCAACGCGAAGGGCGAGGCCTCGCCCACGTCGGCGAAACCGTCGACCACCTGTACCTTGCAGGTGCCGCAGGTGCCGTGGCCGCAGGCGAAGGGCAGCCACACTCCCTGGCGCAGGGCCGCGTCCAGAATGGTCTGGCCCTCTTCCACCTCGATCACGTCGCCGGTGGGCTCTATGGTGACTTCGTAGCTCATAACGCCTCCTTAAACGCCGGTGCCCTTGTAGCCGTTCAGGCCCGGGGTCTTGAACCGCAGCAGGGATTTGTGATCGAAGCCCAGCTGCTCCAGGGGCTGCTCCCGGGTGGGATGCAGCGGCTCGCCGTTGAGCCGCCACTGCACCCGGCTCCAGTCGATCTGTTCGAAATCCGGGTGCTGGCCGAAGCCTTCCGGCATCACCTTGTCCAGCAAATCGCCGAAGCTCATGGCCGGGGACAGGGGAAAGGTCTTGGCCGAGCAGAACAGCAGGTGCTGATCCCAGCCGATGTACACCAGGATGTTGCCGCCGAAGTTGGCCCGGGCGTCCCTGACTTCACCCTTGTAGTCTTGCTTGAGTGCGATAACCGCCATAATGACTGTCTCCTTGTAACGGGGCCCTGTCCGGCCCCGGTTGATGGGCCCGGGTCAGGCCACGCCTTTCCACTGTTTCCAGCGGCGCTCGTCGGGCGAGTCCTTGATGTCCATGTTGTCGGCGCCGATGTTCATGCGGTAGTAGTCGCTCAGCACCTCCTCCAGGCCGGGGCCGCCGCAGTTGCCCTGCAGTATCTGGTGCACCGGCAGCCAGGACTGCACGAACTTCTCGGGCTCGTCGCAGAAGATGTCGTGGCAGCCGTCGGAGCACATGTGGTAGCGCTCGCCCTCGTGCAGGACGGAGCGGTAGCTGATCTGGCCCGGGTCGCTGTCCATCTCGGTAAAGGTCATGGGCACCTGGCACACCTGGCACAGCTGGGGCAGGCCGTTGCTGTAGAAGCGCTTGCCCTCGGCCTCCATCTTCCTGGCCAGCTCCCAGCGCGGGCGGTAGTACCTGTCGAAGGTGTCCGGGTACTTCTCGCTCAGCCAGTCCAGCTCCTCGTCGGTGGGGATCCAGGTGTGGAAACCGGCGGCGTGGCCGAAGTTGTAGAAGATCCACCAGGCCTGGTGGGAGATGTGATCCTTCTCCTTCTCGATCACTTCGCTGTACTTGGGCATGCGGATACCGTAGCGGGCCAGATCCTTGAACAGGGCGCCACCGGCCTCCTCGAAGTACAGCTCCCAGGCCTCCTTCCAGGACATCACCTTGTTGGGCAGCATGTAGTCCATCATCATGGCGACGATGGACAGCAAGCGGGTGCCGCGCCAGAACCACTTGTCGATCCACTTCTGTACTATGGGCAGGTTGTCTTCGTGTTGCTCCAGCAGGAACTTGATGATCTCCAGCCCCAGGGTCATGTGGCGGGCCTCGTCGGACTGGGCGCTGAAGCCGAAGGTGACGGTGGCCATGTCGCCGTTATGGGCGGCGCCGGACATAAAGGGCACGAACAGCAGGTTGGTCAGCACGTATTCGAACGAGAAGCTGATCGCCAGCAGGAACTCGAAGGGACCGGCGGAGCGGGCGTCCTCGAAGAAGGACTTGGGCACCGACAGGTACCACACCCGGTCGTGCATGTGGGTCCAGTCCTGGAAGCCGTCGAAAAACTTGTTGTAGTGGCTCATGGCGTGGATCTGGGTCTGCACATGGCGCAGCTCGTCGATGGACTGCATCTGGCAGGCGATGCGCGCGCCTATGCCGCCGAACTGGCGCCCCACGTGGGCGTAACCCTGGTACGCCTGGTATTCCAGCGGGCTGACCCCGGTGAGGAAGATCTTGATGGCGTTGACGTAGCGCGGATCCGAGATGTTGAGCTGGCCATTGTTCTGGGCGAAGGCGTCGAAGATGGCGTACAGCTTCTTCTCCTTCTCGGCCTGGTATTTCCAGTAGGCGTCCATGGTCAGGCGGAAGGGATCTTCCCACTTCGACCAGTCGGTGATCTTGATGCCTTCGAACTCCTCGAAGGGAAAGGCGTCCTTGCGGTCCTGGTAGGAGAATTCCCAGTCCAGATCCCGGGTCAGCAGACGGTATTTGTCCTTGATGTTCAGTTTTTTCGCAGCCATGAGTCGTTCCTCCCTTAGCTGTTCCAGCTCAGCGTGAGCCGATCGTCGTCTTCGTCCACGTTGCCGCCCAGGGTGATCAGGTTGAGGTGCAGCTCCTGCACGTCCCAGTCCCGGCCCAGCTTGTCCTCGACGGTGGCGCGTTGGATCACCAGCCGATCCTCGTTTTCGATGCGGATCATCGCCGGCTGATGGTGGATGGTGGCCCCGGGGTTGTCTTCCTCGATGGCCTCGACTATGTAGCGGGACAGGTCGTTGTCCTGCAGGGCGAGATAAACCTTTGACATTGTCTTGCTTCCTTTACTGGTTGAAGCCGGCTTTGGCGATGCGTTGGTCGAGTTCGGCGAGGGCGGCATCCAGGGCGCCTTCGCCCAGCATCTCCCTGGCCAGGGGCGCCAGGGCGTCGGCGGCCTTGCCCCGCCAGCGCTCGGCCCATTGCCGCAACTGTTGGCGGTTGTGCTCGCTTTCGCCGGCGGAGACCTTGAACTGGCTGTCGCTCCAGCGGGCCAGATCCTTGTGGCAGTCCTGCATGAATTCGGTGAGCAGGCCGAGATCGCGACCGCCGTTGGCCACCAGCCAGGCGTCGAACCGGCGGTAGAACAGCTCATTGAGCAGGGTATCCAGCACCAGGGCCTGGGCCAGGAACAGCTCGAACCAGTCCTTGGTGACCAGGGTTTCCTCGCACAGGGCGCGCACCCCCTGCCAGGCCGGATCGCTCATCCAGTGCGCCTTGGCCCGGGCCAGTGAATCGCCGCTGTTGTCGTCCAGCAGCAGGCCGATGCGGGACAGGTACTGGGCCATGCCTAAGCGATCCATGCCGGCGAACATCTGGGCCTGGGTGATGGCGGTGCCGTAGCCGTAGTCGGCGCCGTACATATGATTGAGGTTGGCGGCCTGCTCCACATGGCGCAGGGGCAGCAGGAAGCGGGTGACGGCGGTCCTTAGTTCGTCGCCCAGGTTGGCGGCCAGCTCGCGCTTCTCGAAGAAGGCGTAGTTGTTCTCGGCGCCTTCCTGCATGCGGGCCCGCTGCTGCACATAGGCGCCGTAATAGAACTGGCGCGGATCCCGGAAGCTGTACCAGTCCGCCATCTCGATGGCGGTGCGGCTCTTGTCGTTGAGTTCCTTCTCCGGCTGCCACAGGGGGCGGTAGTGGAAGTTGGTCTCGGCCTGCACATCGTAGGTGGCTTCCTGGTAGCGGGTCGCCGGCTTGTCGCCGAAACGGCGGCTGATGTTGGCGAAGGTCTGGCGTATCGGCTCCACCGATGCGGTTTTGATTTCCAGTGTCATCTTGCTTACTCCTTGCGGGGGATTCGTTACTGGGCCTGGTCGCGGTTGCGGCTCATCAGGGTTTCTTCGCCGTAGCGCCACTTGTCCAGCTCGGCGTCGATGGCCTCGGTCTGCTCCCGGGTCATGGCCACTACCTGATTGGTGGCGCAGAAGGTCTCGAAGGCGTCCCGCGGCAGTACCAGCTCGACGAACAGGCCGGGATCGTTGATGGCGAAGTCGAACTCGACGAAGCGGGCATCCGGGCGACTTCGCACGCGGATATATTTGGTCAGCTCGCTTGCCGGGGCGGCGACGTCTTGCCCTGGTTGTGTCCGGGTGGCACTCATCCTTAAAACTCCTGCAGCTTGTTTACGGTGCGTAACCTTTAATTAACTTCTGTCTTGGTAGAGCAACGCCTGTGCCAGGCTGGGTGAAATGATGGTGTGTTTATTTATTTGTTTGATTTATAAGAATTTATTTTTATTTCTTCGTTTCAGTAAGGCGAGGGTTGGGAGCCGGGGACGAGGAGGGATTTGATCATTTGATTAGTTTTGTTGTTTTGGTGTTAATTATTTGAGCAATTGATAACAGGGGGCGGGCCCCATACACTAGCCGGCAAGACTGGTGGCCAGGCATTGCCTTCGAGGGAAGGCGTGATGGCCATGGACAGGGAGTGAAGAGCCCGATGCGAGATCTCGAAAACCTGAATATCCCCGAAACCGGCGATCTGATCGCGGGCATCCGCTTCGATGGGGAGCAGGGCAAAATCTGGTTCAACGAGCAGCGCATGCTGCTGATCCACGCCAGCGTGATGGGGTTGCTGCGTAAGGAGCTTATCGAAACCCTTGGCGTGCAGCGGGCCCAGCGCTTCCTGATGCGTTTCGGCTATCACTCCGGTATGAGGGATGCCGAAATCGCCCGCAAGCTGCGCCCCCATATCGCCCGGGAAGAGTGCTTTATGGCCGGCCCCCAGATGCACGGCATCCGGGGCATGGTCAAGGTGGTGCCCACCCGGCTGGAGCTGGACATGGACTCGGGCCACTTCCTCGGTGAGTTCGACTGGTTCAACTCCTACGAGGCGGACGTTCATCAGAACGAGTTCGGCCAGGCCGAGGAGCCCATCTGCTGGACCCTGCTCGGCTATGCCAGCGGCTACACCAGCTACTTCATGGGCCGGACCATCATCTACAAGGAAGTGAACTGCGTGGCCATGGGCGACGAGCACTGCAGCATCGTCGGCAAGCCGGCCCAGGAGTGGGAAGACCAGGCGGAAATCGAGAAATTCATGCTGCCGGATCCGGTGGCGGAAGAGCTGTTCGCGCTCAGGAGCGAGCTGGTCAAGCTGCGCGACAGCGTGGGTGACGAGTCCGAAGACGATTACCGGGTATTCAACTCCATCGGCCAGTCGTCCGCCTTCAGGCAGGTGTGCCGGCTTATCCAGCGGGCCTCCCACAGCCGGGTGACGGTGTTGCTGCTGGGGGAAACCGGGGTCGGCAAGGAGGTGTTCGCCCGTGGCCTGCATGTGGCCAGCGACCGGGCCGACAAGGCCTTCGTGGCGGTGAACTGCGCCTGCATACCGCCGGATCTGATCGAGGCGGAGCTGTTCGGGGTGGAGAAGGGTGCCTATACCGGTGCTACCCAGAGCCGGGAGGGCAAGTTCGAGCGGGCCGACGGCGGCACCATCTTCCTGGACGAGGTGGTGGAGCTGTCGCCCCGGGCCCAGGCCAGCCTGTTGCGGGTGCTGCAGGAAGGCGAACTGGAGCGGGTGGGGGATGTGCGCACCCGCAAGATCGATGTGCGGGTGGTCACCGCCACCAACGAGGATCTGCAGCAGGCGGTGCGGGAAGGGCGATTCAGGGCGGATCTCTTCTATCGGCTGAACATCTTCCCGGTACATATCCCGCCGCTGCGGGAGCGCAGGGAAGACATACCGCTGCTGGTGCAGCATTTCCTCAATCGCTACCAGGCCATGTACAACAAGCGCATCCTGGGGGTGACCGACAAGGCGCGGGAAGCCCTGCTGGCGTACGACTGGCCGGGCAATATCCGCGAGCTGGAAAACCTGATCGAGCGCGGTATCATCCTCACCGACAACAACAACGAGATAGAGGTGTGCAGCCTCTTCCCCACCTTCAAAGACAGCGCTTCGGCGGTGGGCAAGGTCCGTCAGGACGGCTCGCTGCAGGAAACGGCCGACACCGAAGACGGCGACAGGGAGGCCTGGTGCGCCCAGCTGCTGACCGAGGACTTCAGCCTGGAAAACCTGGAGCAGAGCCTGATCCGCCACGCCCTCAAGGCCGCCGAGGGCAACGTCTCCAGGGCCGCCCGCATCCTGGGCCTGACCCGGCCGGCGCTGGCCTATCGCATGAAGAAGCTGGAGCAGGAATAAGGGGAGCCGGCGTGGGCCGGCTCCCGCGCCTTAAAACACCTTGGTCAGGGTCAGGCGGAACAGATCACCACTGGGGCCGTTCTTCACCTGGTACTCGTTAAGGTAGGCGGCGTTCAGGCCCAGCATCAGCGAGGGCCAGAAATAGCCGGCCTCCACCCCCAGGGCGTGTTTTTCGGCCTTGCCGGCCGGCGCGCCCTTGCTGTTTTCCAGCTGCCAGGCATCGTAGCCGACCAGTCCCAGCTCCAGGCCGTTGTCCAGCCGCTTGCCGATGCCCCATTCCACCAGCCAGCTGTCGCCCGGGGTGATGCCGGTCTCGTCCTGTTTCGACTTGATCTCGTAGCGGGAGAGAGCGGAAGCGGACCAGCTCTTGGCGGCGTCGAAGTGATAGGTGCCGCCCAGGGTGAGCATGGTGGTCTTGTAACCCTTGCCGATGGAGGCGGGCTCGGTGCTGCTGTAGTCGCCGGTATCCAGCCAGATCCCGGCGGCGAACACCGCGTCCCACTGCTGGCCGTGCCAGCCCAGCACCAAGGGGCCGATAAAGATGTCGCCCACGCCGGATTCCTTGCTGTTGGCAAAGTCGAAGTCGTTGCGCTGCACCGGAATGATGGTTTCGAAGCCGTAATCGGCGCCGAGCAGCTGTTGCTCGGTAATGTGGATAAAGCGGTTGGCCAGGGCGGTCACATTGCCCTTGAGTGGGGCCGTGTCGCCATTGGGCAGTTTGATTTCGTCAAAATCGTAGTGTACCAGATAGCCCCGGTAATAGGTGCCGGCGGGCGGCACCACCGGGCCCTTGAGGCCCTCCACCCCGGGCACATAGTGGCCGTTGGCGGCCAGGGCCGGGCCGCACAGGGTGGCCAAGGCCAGGGTGGCCGCTTTAAGCCGCCGGCTATGTTTGGGTTTGTTTCCCGGTATGGTTGCGCATGCCAGTGTCATAACTTCTCCTTGTTGTTTGAAGGGATGCTTGAGCAGGCCTAGTGGCATGCTCAAGCATCTCTGCTGTGTTGGTTTCCAGCGATGGCACAAGATGCCGTTAACCTTTTATCAACATCTGTGCCACTTTGATGGTGATCTTAATTCATTGTTTTAAAAGTTCTTTTTTATTTTCCGGAAAGAGGGATAGGGCGGTAGGTGCTGAAATGATGAAGTGGCGGGCGAGGGATTGATGAAATGATAACGCCGCCATGCCACAGGGAGTGGCATGGCGGCGGGCCCTCAGAGCTGTTGGTGTGGGCCGAACACCTCGTAGTGCAGCTGCTCGTCGGCGATGCCCCAGGCGGACAGGGTGTCCTTGACCATGGCCATAAAGGGCAGGGGGCCGCAGAAGTAGTAGTGGGCGCCGGGCAGCAGGATGCGCTCCTTGACCTTGTTCAGATCCATCAGGCCGGCGGCGTCAAAATCTTCCGCCGGGCGATCCCGGGCGGCGGGCTCGCGGTACCAGACGTGGGTCTCCAGGTTGGCGTGGGCCTGGCGGCGTTGTCGGATATCGTCACCAAAGGCGTGCTGGGCGCCGTTCTCGCAGGCGTGCAGCCAGTGGATGGGCGCCGGGTGGCCTTGCCTGAGCAACTGATCCAGCATGGCGCGCATCGGGGTCTGGCCCACGCCGCCGGAGATCAGCACCACAGGGGTGTCTGCCGTTACCGCCATAAAGAAGTCTCCCGCCGGCGGCAGCAGCTGCAGCACATCGCCTTCCTGTACATGATCGTGCAGGAAGCTGGAGCCGGTGCCGCCGGGCTCGCGCTTGACCGCGATACGGTAATCCCGGCCGTTGGGAGCCTGGCACAGGGAGTACTGGCGGTATTCCTGGTGGGCCAGTTCGGCCGCATCCAGGTGCAGGCTGAGGTACTGGCCGGGCAGGTAGCCGGCCACAGCGCCGCCGTCGGCCGGGACCAGCAGGAAGCTGGTGATCTGCCCGCTCTCGGCCCGCTTTTCCTTCACCACAAAGGCACGGGTGCCGCGCCAGCCGCCGGTTTTGCTCTCGTTGGCCCGGTAGATCTGCTCTTCCCGGCCGATGAAGATGCCGGCCAGGGCGCCGTAGGCCTGGGCCCAGGCGTCGATCACCTCGGGGGTGGCCGCGTCCGGGGCCAGTTCCTTGATGGTTTCCAGCAGGTGGTGGCCGACGATGTCGTACTGGGCCGGCTGGATGGCGAAGCCGGTGTGCTTGTGGGCGATGCGCTCCACCGCCGTGGCCAGCACCGCCGGGTTATCGATGTTTTTGGCATAGGCCAGCACGGCGGCAAACAGGGCCGCCGGCTGACGGCCGGACGCCTGGTGACTCAGGTTGAACACGTCCTTCAGCTCCGGGTTGTCGCGGAACATGCGCCGGTAGAAGTGCTCGGTCAGGGCGGTGTTGGCCGACTCCAGCAGGGGAATGGTGCTCTTGATGATGTCGATGGTGCGGGCGTCCAGCATCTTGCTTCTCCGTTTTAATTGATATGTTAAATGCAACTTTTCGCGCATCTTATAGGTACATTTGATATGCATCAATAAGATCCTGCGGCTTTTATGCATGGTCCGGCCAGTGGGGAAGCGGAGAAAACGGCATTTGTCCTTTGCAATTGTGGGCTTAGCGACAACAATACTGTTATTTGCCCACGATCAACGATAAGGACGCCCCCATGACTCAAGACTCCCGCCTCCAGCTGGTGCTGAACGCCATCGACGCGGAAAACCGCCAGGATCCCCACCAGGAGCAGGCCGACGGCCAGAGCTGGCCCAAGGAATACCTCTACAGCCTGCGTATGAGCGAGCAACTGGCCCGATTTGCGCCGAACGCCTCCGAATTGCTGCAAATCGCCGCCCGGGCCCAGCACATCCGGCGCTGGACGGTGCCCCGTACCGACTACCCCATGGACAGGGCCGGCTACAAGCACTGGCGCACCGATCTGGCGAAATATCACGGCGAACTCACCGCCAAACTGATGGAAAATGCCGGTTACGGCGCAGAGGAGCAGGAGCGGGTGAAGGCCCTGCTGCTGAAGAAACAGCTCAAGCGCGACGACGAGGTGCAAACCCTGGAAGACGTGATCTGCCTGGTGTTTATCCACTATTACCTGGAAGACTTCGCCACCAAGCACGAAGAGGAAAAGCTGCTCGACATTATCCGCAAGACCTGGGGCAAGATGTCGGAAGCGGGCCACGCCACCGCCCTCAAGGTGTCGCTCAGCCCGCCGGTACAGAGCCTGGTAGGCAAGGCCCTGGCGGCCTGAGCCGGGCGCTCAGCGCCTGGCCTTGCCGAAGGTGGCCGAGGGCAGCTCGCCGAAGCGCTGCTGGTAGTCCTTGGCGAAGCGGCCCAACTGGGTAAAACCGCAGTCCATGGCGATGCTGGAGACGCTTTCTCCGGCATCGGCCTGCTGCAGGCGCCGGCGCACTTCCTCGTAACGCAGGTTGCGAAAGTACGCCACCGGCGAGCAGCCGTAAACCTGGTGGAAGTCCTTGTACAGCCGTTCGCGCCCGATGCCCACCAGTTGTTCAAAATCCGACAGGTTCAGCGATTTATCCAGATTTTCCTGCATCATGACTTCCAGTTCGTGCAGATAGGCGGGCCTGTTGAGTTGCCGGTCTTCCAGCTCGCGGGAATAGTTGTGCGGCTGGGCATAGAGCAGGCCGGTGATCAGGGTGTCCTGGAAAGAGGCCCAGACGTGGGGAAAGTCGAACAGGCTGCTCTGGTTTTGCAGCATGCCCTGCAGGGTGGCGACCGTGTTCCACCAGTCGCCCATGCCCTCGTTCAGCCTTATCCCCGGCTCGAAGATCACCGGCTTGGTGATTTCCCGGTGCAGCAGCGACGCCAGCTTCTGCTCTACCGCGGTGCGGGAGATGCGCACCAGCTGCTTGCGGCAATCGGCGCCCAGTATCAGGCTGACCGGATGGCCGGGGGAAATGATTAAACCCAGTTCAGGGTTGGATTCAATCCTGTCCTTTTTGTGTTCGACATACTGACTGCCGGCCAGCGGCAGGCTGATGCTGTAGCTGTGCAGCAGATCCTGGGTTTTGACATGGGCGGCGGTGGAATATTCAATCACGCCGAAGGAGAGCTGGCCCAGCACGGCGCCCTGGTGGCGAAACAGCAGCTCGTTGGGCTTTAGAATTTCCAGATCGTGGGGGCCGCAGACGCTCCTCATCCAGTCGCGGGCCGAACTGATGCTGTTCAGCTCCGCGGCCAGAAATTGTCGCTGTACCCTGTGGTGGTACTGGCTCATGGTATTCCCTCTCGGACAGTGCTTCCAGCCTCGTCATCGCCGGCATCCGGCCGTGATGAGTTAATGATTTTTTATTTTTTTAACATCTGTTTTACGCGGCATCTTGGGCTCTTTACCCGCGGCTGTCAACCAAGGGCGGGCAGGGGGCGTCGGCTGACACCGGCATTATGAAGCTCACTCCGATTAACAATTTAGATCCATAAAAACTGCATATCGTTAACCCGAAAACTGAATATTGCCCCTTTCCCCGAAGCGCTAGATTGGCAGCCATGGCAATCAGGTTCAAAAGGAGAGGACCCCATGAGCACCCAGAGAAACTTGGCCCAGTGGCAAGCATTCATCGAGAGCAGCCTGGACTTTCGTCCCGATGATGGCGTGTTCCGCGTCGCCCGGGACATCTTTACCGACAAGGCACTGTTCGATCTCGAGATGGAACTGATTTTCGAGAAGCAATGGATCTTTGCCTGCCACGAAAGCCAGATCCCCAACCCCAACGACTTCATCACCATGCAGGCCGGTCGTCAGCCGATGATCATCACCCGCGACGGCAAGGGTGAGATCCATGCCCTGGCCAATACCTGCCAGCACCGGGGCGCGACCCTGACCCGGGTGTGCAAGGGCAACCAGTCCACCTTTACCTGCCCCTTCCACGCCTGGTGCTACAAGTCCGATGGCCGCCTGGTGAAGGTAAAGGCGCCCAGCGAATACCCCGCCGATTTCGACAAGTCCCGCCGCGGTCTGAGCCAGGCGCGCATCGCCAGCTACAAGGGCTTCGTCTTTATCAGCCTGGACACCGAGTCCACCCTGAGCCTGGAAGACTTCCTCGGCGACACCCGCCTGTTCTTCGACATGATGGTGGAGCAGTCCGCCACCGGCGAACTGGAAGTGCTGCCCGGCCAGTCTACCTATACCTTCAACGGCAACTGGAAGCTGCAGAACGAAAACGGCCTGGACGGTTACCACGTCAGCACCGTGCATTACAACTATGTCAGCACGGTGCAGCACCGCCGCGAGCTGGAAGCCCAGAAGCAGGGCGGAACCGGCGACACCCTGGACTACAGCAAGCTGGGGGCCGGCGATAAGGACACCGACGATGGCTGGTTCTCCTTCCGCCATGGCCACAGCCTGCTGTTCAGCGACATGCCCAACCCCGAGGTTCGCCCCGGTTACCGGACCGTGATGCCGCGCCTGCTGGAGCAACTGCCGGAAGAGCGGGCCAGGTGGACCATGCACCGGCTGCGCAACCTGAACATCTACCCCAGCCTGTTCTTTATGGATCAGATCAGCTCCCAACTGCGCATCATCCGCCCGGTGGCCTGGAACAAGACCGAGGTGATCAGTCTTTGCCTGGGCGTGAAGGACGAGTCGGCCGCGGATCGGGAAAACCGCATCCGTCAGTTCGAGGATTTCTTCAACGTCTCCGGCATGGGTACCCCCGACGATCTGGTGGAGTTCAAGGAGTCCCAGCGCGGTTTCGAGGCCCGCATTTCACCCTGGAGCGACATTTCCCGGGGTTACCAGACCTGGCAATACGGCGAGACCCCCAACAGCAAGGTGCTGGGCATCCAGCCCGCGATCACCGGGGTCGAGTTCACCCACGAAGGTCTCTATGTGAACCAGCACGGCGCCTGGCAGCAGATGATGCGGGAAGGACTGAAGAAGAAAAAAGCACGTCAGGAGGAGGTGTAAGCCATGGAACATCAACTGTCACTCGAGCAGTTTCTTTACCGGGTTGCCGAGTATTGCGACAACCAGGACTGGGACAACTACCTGGAGCAATTCGCCCCCGAATGTGAATTCCACATTCCCCAGTGGGACAGCGAGCACAGCTACACCCAGGATCCCAAGCGGGAAATGTCGCTGATGTACTACCCCAACCGGGGCGGCATCGAAGACCGGGTGTTCCGCATCCGCACCGGCAAGTCGGCGGCCTGCACCCCCATGCCGCGTACCCTGCACCTGATCGACAACCTGCGCTACCGGCAGGAAGAAGACGGCCGGTTCCTGGTGAAGGTGAACTGGGTCACCCATTACTACCGTTTCGGTGAAAGCCACCACTTCTTCGGCACCGCCAATTACCGGCTGCGTCGGGAAGGGGGCGACTGGAAGATCACCTACAAGCAGTCCATTTTGCTGAACGACAAGATTGATTCGGTACTGGATTTCTATCACGTCTAACTTGGGCCGAGGTTGTTATGTCTTATTCTGCCGCCATCGTTTTCCGTGATGGAAACACCCGCTTCATCGAGGTGAAGCCAAACGAACTGCTGATGGATGCCGCCCTGCGCCAGGGCGTCAAGCTGCCGGTCGACTGCCGGGAAGGGGTTTGCGCCACCTGCCGCGGACGCTGCGAGTCCGGCGAGGTCGAGCTCGAGTACGTGGATGACGAAGCCCTGAGCGAAAAGGAACTCGAGGCCGGCCATATCCTGGCCTGCCAGACCCGCCTGACGTCATCCGGCTCCTTCTATTTCGATGTGGACTCCACCCTGTGCAGCGTGTCCACCGAGCTGTTTGAGGGCACCGTCAGCGCCTTCAAACAGGTGTCGGACGCGGCTGCCCTTATCGAAATCAAGCTGCAAGGCGAGGGCGGTCGGCTCAAGTACCTGCCCGGGCAGTATGCGCGGGTACAGGTGCCGGGCACGGATGAGTGGCGGGCCTATTCCTTCGCCAACCACTCGACGGCAGAAGGTTTTGTCCGTTTTCTGATCCGCCTGCTGCCGAGCGGGGTAATGAGCGACTACCTGCGCCAGCGCTGCCGGGTGGGCGACGCTATTCGCTTCGAGGCCCCCATGGGCGCCTTTTACCTGCGAGAGGTGGAGCGCCCCCTGCTGATGGTGGCCGGCGGCACCGGCCTGTCCGCCTTCCTCGCCATGCTGGAGCGGCTGGCGGAGCAGGGCGACTGCCCGCCCGCCATCCGCCTGTGCTACGGCGTGACCCAGGATCAGGATCTGAGCGAGCTGGAGCGGCTGGACTCCTTCAGGGAAAAGCTGGCCGACTTCGACTACGAGGTCATCGTGATGAAGCCTTCCGAGCACTGGCAGGGCAAGCGCGGCGTGGTATGCGACCTGTTCGACCAGGACTTTTTGCAGCAGCCCTTCGACGCCTACCTGTGCGGGCCGCCGCCGATGATCGACGCCACCCAGACCTGGCTGGAAGCCACCCCCGTGGCCGAACACCGGCTCTACTTCGAAAAATTCGTGTCCAGCTGATCCGGCGCCATGGTCACAACGCATTCTGGAGATCTACCAATGAACAAACTCAAGGCGGCCATCATAGGCCCGGGCAATATCGGCACCGACCTGCTGATGAAGATGCTGCGCTCCGACTGGATTGAGCCGGTGTGGATGGTGGGCATCGACCCCACGTCGGAGGGCCTGAAGCGTGCCAGCGAGATGGGCATCAAGACCTGCGACACCGGCGTCGACGGCCTGCTGCCCCAGGTGCTGGCGGACGACATCCGCATCGCCTTCGATGCCACCTCGGCCTATGTCCACGCCGAGAACAGCCGCAAGCTCAACGAACTGGGGGTCATCATGATTGACCTGACCCCCGCCGCCGTCGGCCCCTTCTGCGTGCCGCCGGTCAACCTCAAGCAGCACGCCGCCCGGCTCGAGATGAACGTCAACATGGTCACCTGCGGCGGCCAGGCCACCATCCCCATGGTGGCCGCCGTCAGCCGGGTGCAGCCGGTCGCCTACGGCGAAATCATCGCCACCGTCGCCTCCCGCTCGGTCGGCCCCGGCACCCGCCAGAACATCGACGAGTTCACCCGCACCACCGCCGGCGCGGTGGAGTCGGTGGGCGGCGCCCGCCAGGGCAAGGCCATCATCATCATCAACCCGGCCGAGCCGCCGTTGATGATGCGCGACACCGTGCACTGCCTGGTGGACGGCGAGCCGGACCAGGCCGCCATCACCCGCTCGGTGCTGGACATGGTCGAGCAGGTGCGCCAGTACGTGCCCGGCTACACCCTGGTCAACGGCCCGGTGTTCGACGGCAACAAGGTCTCCATGTTCATGGAAGTGGCCGGCCTGGGCGACTTCCTGCCCACCTATGCCGGCAACCTGGACATCATGACCGCCGCCGCCCTGCGCACCGCCGAGCTGTTCGCGGAAGAAGCGGCCAACGGCGCCATTACGTTGCCGGCCCGGGGCTAAGGAGACAAGCGAGATGAACCTGAAAGACAAGAAGGTCGTGCTGCACGACATGAGCCTGCGCGACGGCATGCACGCCAAGCGCCACCAGATTTCCCTCGAGCAGATGGTGGCCATCGCCACCGGCCTGGACCAGGCCGGCATGCCGCTGATTGAAGTGACCCACGGCGACGGCCTGGGCGGCGCCTCGGTCAACTACGGCTTCCCCGCCCATTCCGACGAGGACTACCTCAAGGCGGTGGTGCCGCGGATGACGCAGGCCAAAGTCTCGGCCCTGCTGCTGCCCGGCATCGGCACCGTCGACCACCTGCGCATGGCGCGGGACCTCGGGGTGAGCACCATCCGGGTGGCCACCCACTGCACCGAAGCGGACGTGTCCCAGCAGCACATCGGCCTGGCCGCCAAGCTGGGCATGGACACCGTCGGCTTTTTGATGATGGCGCACATGGGCAGCCCGGAGAAGATCCTGGAGCAGGCCCGGCTGATGGTGGACTACGGCGCCAACTGCATCTACGTCACCGACTCCGCCGGCTACCTGCTGCCCGATGACGTGACCGCCCGCCTGGGGCTGCTGCGCGCCGAGCTGCCGGCGGCGGTGGAGCTGGGCTTCCACGGCCACCACAACATGGGCATGGCGGTGGCCAACTCCCTGGCCGCCATCGAGGCCGGTGCCGTGCACATCGACGGCTCGGTGGCGGGCCTGGGGGCCGGCGCCGGCAACACCCCGCTGGAAGTGCTGTGCGCGGTGCTCGACCGGCTGGGCGTCGATACCGGCATCGACCTGTACCGCATCATGGACGTGGCCGAGGACCTGGTGGTGCCGATGATGGACCAGCCCATCCGCGTCGACCGGGATGCGCTGACCCTGGGCTACGCCGGCGTCTACTCCTCCTTCCTGCTGTTCGCCCAGCGCGCCGAGGCCAAGTACGGCGTGTCCGCCCGGGACATCCTGGTGGAGCTGGGCCGTCGCGGCACCGTCGGCGGCCAGGAAGACATGATTGAAGACCTGGCCCTGACCCTGGCCAAACAACAAGGACTAAAACGATGAGCAAGCTGACCCAAGCACAGATTGAGCACCTGGCCGAACACCTGGAAACCGCCGAGCTCGAGGCCTATGAGGTGACCAAAATCACCGACGACTACCCCGAGATGAGCTACCAGGATGCGTTCGACATCCAGTGGGAAATCCGCCGCCGCAAGGAGGCCCGGGGCACCAAGATAGTGGGCATGAAGATGGGCCTGACCTCCTGGGCCAAGATGGCGCAGATGGGGGTGGAGCACCCCTGCTACGGCTTTCTGGCCGACTACTTCAGCGTACCGGACGGCGGCGACATCAAGTTCGACGAGCTTATCCACCCCAAGATTGAAGCCGAGCTGGCCTTCGTCACCAAGGCGGAGCTGAAGGGCCCGGGTTGCCACATCGGCGACGTGCTGCGCGCCACCGACTTTGTGCTGCCGGCGGTGGAGGTGATCGACTCCCGCTACAAGGACTTCAAGTTCGACCTGAAAAGCGTGATTGCCGACAACTCCAGCTCCAGCCGTTTTATCACCGGCGGGCGCATGGCCGAGGCGAGCGAGCTGGACCTGAAAACCCTGGGGGTGGTGATGGAAGTCAACGGCGAAGTGGTGCAGACCGGCGCGGGCGCGGCGGTGCTGGGCCACCCGGCGGCCTCGGTGGCGATGCTGGCCAACATGCTGGCCGAGCGCGGCGAGGTCATTCCGGCGGGCAGCTTCATCATGATTGGCGCCATCACCGCGGCGGTGCCGGTGCAGAAGGGCGACAGCTTCGTGGTGCACTACCAGGGGCTGGGCAGCATCAGCGGGCGGGTGGTGTAACACCGCCGCGACCGCCAGACAGCGCGATAACGTGACAAACAACAGAGCCACATAAGGAGACGCCGCCATGCCGATAGTCCTGGTGAACATGATGGAAGGGCGCAACGACGCCCAGAAGGAAGCGGTTATCGAGGAAGTGACCGCCGCCCTGGTGCGGGCGCTTGATGCGCCGCGGGAGTCGGTGCGGGTGCTGATTAACGAGCTGCCCAAACAGCACTTCGGCATCGGCGGCCAGTCGGCCAAAAAGCGGGGGCGTTAGCCGCGATTGTCACCCCACTTACTGGAAGGGGATGGCGGGCTCAGCCAAGCCGACCGTTGGCGCCATGGATGGCGCTGTCGAGCCCCCAGGGAGGGGTTCACGGCGAGTCGGCGTGCTGAACCCGCCAGCCCCGGACACTGACTGCAAGCCCGATAGCAAGCAAACCACAGGAGGCCAGGATGCCCCACTACACCATCACCCTGCACCACCCGGATAAGCCGAGCGAGCAGTTCCGGGTCGCCCCCGGGCAAAGCCTGCTCGCCGGGGCCGAGGCCGGGCTCTCGCGGCCGGTGCCGGTGGGCTGCCGCGGCGGCGGTTGCGGGCTGTGCCGGGTGCGCATCCTGCAGGGCCCCTACCAACGGCAATGCATGAGTCGCCGCCACGTCAGCCTTGAGCAGGCCGAGCAGGGCTACGCCCTGGCCTGCCGGGTGCTGCCCGAGGGCGACCTGGATATCGAGCTGGCCACCCTACCTGGATACCCCGGTGGCCCGGCTTTGCAATGGACATGGATAAAGGAGTAAGGACGATGAAAAAAGGTGTAATCCGCCCCGGCCACGTGCAACTGCGCGTGATGAACATGTTTGAGGCCCTGGCCCACTACCGGGACCTGCTCGGCCTGATTGAAACCGACCGGGACGACCAAGGCCGGGTCTACCTCAAGGGCTGGACCGAAGTGGACCAGTTCTCGGTGGTGCTGCGCGAGGCCGACGAGCCCGGCATGGACTTTATGGCATTCAAGGTGCTGGACGAGGCCACCCTCGACCGCCTGCACCAGGACCTGCTCGCCTACGGCGTGGCGGTGGAGGACATCCCCGAAGGCGAACTCAAGGGTTGCGGCCGCCGGCTGCGTTTCACCGCGCCCACCGGCCATGCCTTCGAGCTGTTCGCCAGCAAGGCCCAGCCCGGCCGCTACGGCATCGGCAACCACAACCCGGAAGCCTGGCCCCGTGACCTCAAGGGCATGAAGGCCCAGCGCTTCGACCACTGCCTGCTGTACGGCGACGACCTGGACGGTACCTTCCAGCTGTTCCACGAGGTGCTCGGCTTCGACCTGTGCGAGCAGGTGCTGACCCCTGACGGCGAGCGGGTGGCCCAGTTCCTCACCGTGTCGATGAAGTCCCACGACGTGGCCTTTATCAAACATGCGGAGAAGAACAAGTTCCACCACGCCTCCTTCTTCCTGGAAACTTGGGAAGACGTGCTGCGTGCCGGCGACCTGATTTCGATGACCAACACCTCCATCGACATCGGCCCCACCCGCCACGGCATCACCCATGGCCAGACCATCTACTTCTTCGACCCCTCGGGCAACCGCAACGAGGTGTTCTGCGGTGGCGACGCCTTCTACCCGGACCACCCGCCCATTACCTGGGACGCGGACAAGCTGGGCAAGGCCATCTTCTACCACGACCGCCAGCTGAACGAGCGCTTCCTGACCGTGCTGACTTGAGCTGGAAGCGAGAAGCTTGAGGCTGGAAGCCAGAAGCTGGAAGTCAATACCGTCACTCCCGCGCAGGCGGGAGTCCAGGCCCCGGCGCCGGGGCAATCCATGACGAGAGCAACACATGAACGAATTCAAGCACTTTATTAACGGCGAGTACGTCGCTTCCGCCAGCGGCAAGACCTTCGACAGCCGCTGCCCGGTGGACAACAGCCTGATTGGCCGGGTGCACGAGGCCGGCCGTGACGAGGTCGATGCCGCCGTGCGCGCCGCCAGGGCCGCGCTCAAGGGCCCCTGGGGCAAGCTCACCCAGGCCCAGCGCACTGCCCTGCTGCACAAGGTCGCCAACCGCATCAACGAGCGTTTCGACGAATTCCTCGAGGCCGAGTGCCGCGACACCGGCAAGCCCTACAGCATCGCCAGCCACATCGACATCCCGCGCGGCGCCGCCAACTTCACCGCCTTCGCCGAGACCCTGGCCAACCACCCCACCGAAGGCTTCCGCCTGGACACCCCGGACGGCAAAGGCGCGCTCAACGTCGGCCACCGCAGCCCCAAGGGGGTGATTGCCGTTATCTCCCCCTGGAACCTGCCGCTGCTGCTGATGACCTGGAAGGTGGGCCCGGCCCTGGCCTGCGGCAACACCGTGGTGGTCAAGCCGTCGGAAGAAACCCCCGCCACCACCACCCTGCTGGGGGAGGTGATGAACGAGTGCGGCGTGCCGCCCGGGGTGTTCAACGTGGTGCACGGCTTCGGCCCCGACTCCGCCGGCGAGTTCCTCACCACCCACCCGCTGGTGGACGCCATCACCTTCACCGGCGAGACCCGCACCGGCGAGGCCATCATGAAGGCCGCCGCCGTGGGCCTGCGCAACATCTCGCTGGAGTGCGGCGGCAAGAACCCCGGTATCGTGTTCGCCGACTGCGACCTGGAGAAGGCGGTGGAGGGCACCATGCGCTCGGCCTTCGTCAACTGCGGCCAGGTGTGCCTGGGCACCGAGCGGGTGTACGTGGAGCGGCCCATCTTCGACGCCTTCCTGACCCGGATGAAGGAGGAAGTGGCCAAGCTGAAACTCGGCCGGCCGCAGGACCCGCAGGCCAACTTCGGCCCGCTGGTGAGCCAGGAGCACCGGGACAAGGTGCTGTCCTACTACCAATTGGCGGTGGAGGAGGGCGCCACCGTGGAAATCGGCGGCGGCATCCCGGACATGGGGCCCGAGCTCAACGGCGGCGCCTGGGTCGAGCCGACCATCTGGACCGGCCTGAGCGACGACGCCCGGGTCATCCGCGAGGAAATCTTCGGGCCCTGCTGCCACATCCGGCCGTTCGACCGCGAAGAGGAAGTCATTGCACTTGCCAACGACACCGACTACGGCCTGGCCGCGGCCATCTGGACCGAGAGCAGCAGCCGGGCGGTGCGGGTGGCGGAGCAGATGGAAGCTGGCATCGTGTGGGTGAACAGCTGGTTCCTGCGTGACCTGCGCACCGCCTTCGGCGGCGCCAAGCAGTCCGGCATCGGCCGGGAGGGCGGGGTGCACGGCCTGGAGTTCTACACCGAGCTGAAGAACATCTGCATCAAGCTGTAAGGAGCGACCATGAACCAGGAACAGATTATCCACCACGGCGACGAGCTCTACCGGGCCCTGCGCCAGCGCGAGCCCCTGGCGCCGCTCACTCGCCGCGTCGAGGACATCAGCATCGACGATGCCTATCACATCTCGCTGCACCTGCTCGACCGCCGCCTGGCCGACGGCGAGCGGCTCATCGGCAAGAAAATCGGCCTTACCTCCAAGGCGGTGCAAAGCATGCTCAAGGTGGACCAGCCGGACTTCGGCTTTCTCACCGACGCCATGGTGTACAGCCAGGGCCAGGAAGTGCCCATCAGCCAGCAGCTTATCCAGCCGCGGGCCGAGGGCGAAATCGCCTTTATCCTCAAGCGCGACCTGATGGGCCCGGGGGTGACCGCCGCCGACGTGCTGGCCGCCACCGAGTGCGTGCTGCCCTGCTTCGAGGTGGTGGACTCGCGCATCGAGCACTGGCAGATAAACATCCAGGACACCATTGCCGACAACGCCTCCTGCGGGGTGTTCGTGCTGGGCGACACCGCGGTGAGCCCGCGCAAGCTCGACCTGGCCACCTGCGGCATGGTGGTGGAAAAGAACGGCGCCATCATCAGCACCGGTGCCGGGGCGGCGGCCCTGGGCAGCCCGGTGAACTGCGTGGCCTGGCTGGCCAATACCTTAGGGATGCGCGGCATCGGGCTGAAGGCGGGCGAGGTGATCCTGTCCGGCGCCCTGGTGCCGCTGGAGCCGGTGCAGGCCGGGGACTACCTGACGGTGTCCGTCGGCGGCATCGGCAGCGCCTCGGTGCGCTTTAGCTGAGTTCCTTGTGGGGGCCGGCAGGCCCGGCCCCGGCAGCAGCAACCGTGAGTCATAAACGGACTGAATAACATCATAATGGAGTTGAACATGACCAGATTCAAAACAGCACTCACCCTGGTAGCGGCCGCCGGCCTGGCACTGGGTTCCGTCACCGCCCAGGCCCGGGATTTCCGCCTCGGCCTTATCACCCCGCCGGCCCATATCTGGACCCAGGCGGCCACCGACTTCGCCCAGGAGCTGCGCGATCAGTCCCACGGCCAGCATAGGGTGTCGGTATTTCCCTCCCAGCAACTGGGCAACGAAGCCCAGATGGTGCAACAGCTGCAAACCGGCGCCCTGGACATGGCCTTCCTGACCATCGCCGAGATCTCCAACCGGGTGCCCGACTTCGGCGCCCTTTATGCCCCCTACCTGGTGGAGGACATCGATCAGGCCGCCGCCCTGCTGCAGTCGGACGCGGCTTCCCGCTTGCTGGATCAACTGCCGGGCAGCGTCGGCGTGGTGGGCATCGGCTACGGCATGGCCGGCATGCGCCAGGTGCTGAGCCGGGCCGCGGTGGAAGGCCCCGGGGATCTGAAGGGCAAGAAACTGCGCATCACCCCCTTCGAGCCCATCCGCGACTTCTATACCGCCCTGGGCTCGGCGCCCACGCCGCTGCCCCTGCCCGGCGTGTACGACGCCCTGGCCAACGGCCAGGTCGATGCCATCGACATGGATTTCGACTCCATCCTGGTGCTGAAATTCTACGAGCGGGCCAACCACCTGCTGCTGTCCAACCACATGATGTTCCCCATGGTGGGCGTGGTGTCCGGCCGGGTATGGCGCGAGCTGAGCGATGACGACAAGACGCTGATCCAGACCCTGATGAAGGCCCAGCTGGACAAGGTGATCGATCAGTTCCGGCAACAGGAGCGGGATCAGGAGCAGCAACTGCGTGATCTGAACATCCAGATAGTCGAGGCGGATCGCGCCACCTTCGCCGATGCCATCCAGCGCTGGGAAGCCACCTGGTCCAAGAAGGCCAAGGCGCTGGACGGACTGCGCCAGGCTGCCCAGGACGTCAAGGGCAGCTGAGCCGATTTGTAACAAAAGAGGCCCCGGCAGCTCATGCCGGGGCCGGGGAGAGTGGAGTAATGCTTAAGCGCATATCGGATAAGGTAGCGTCGGCGGAAATGACGGTCGCGGCCTTGCTGGCCGGGGCCGTCACCTTGCTGGTGCTGCTCAATATCGTCACCCGGGCCATGGGGCAGGCGATCTACTGGGTGGACGAACTGGCCATCTACTGCATGGTATGGATGACCTTTATCAGCACCTCGGCGGTCTTGAAAAAGCGCCGGGGTGTTTCCGTTACCATCCTCACCGACCTGCTGCCGGTCGCCCTGCGGCGCTGGCTGACGGTGTTCAGTGACCTGATGATATTGGGCTTTGCCCTGATCCTCTTTGTGCTGTGCTGGCGTTGGTACAGCCCCCTGGCCCTGATACAGGCCGGGTTCGATTTTCAGGCCTTTCAGTCGGAAACCTTCAATTTTATGTATGCGGAAAACACCAATACCCTGGGCATCAAAAAGTTCTGGGTCTGGCTGGTGCTGCCGGTGTTCTCCCTGTCCCTGGGAATGCATGCCCTGCTCAACCTGTTTGACAGCCTGAGCGGTTCGCAACAGACAATGACGGGAGAGCCCACATGACCCTGGTTGTATTCCTGGTACTGCTGTTTACCGCGGTGCCCATCGCCCTGGTGTTGGCGTTGACCGCCATCTGGTATATCGGTTCTTCCGGCAGTACCGTGCTGTTTGCTTCCTATCCCCAGCAGCTGTTCGGGGCCATCGAGAGCTATGGCCTGCTGGCCATTCCCCTCTTTATGCTGGCCGGCGAGCTGATGAACGAAGGCGGCCTGACCAAGCGGCTGATCAACCTGGCGCGGATCCTGGTGGGCGGCTTTAGGGGGGGACTTGCCTATATCAACCTGGTGGCCAATATGATGATGGCGGCCATCATGGGCTCGGCGGCGTCGCAGATCGCCATCATGTCCCGGGCTATGGTGCCGGCGATGGAGAAGGAAGGCTACGACAAGCCCTTCTCGGCGGCCATTACCGCCGCCGGCGGCCTGCTGTCGCCCATCATTCCCCCGTCCATGCTGTTCGTGCTGTTCGGGGTACTGGCCCAGGTGCCCATCGCCGAGATGTTTATCGCCGGCATCATCCCCGGGCTTATCATGTCGTTGCTGTTCTTCCTGGTCATCAGCCTGATGGGGCTGGTCCACCAGTACCCGAAAGGGGACTGGCCCGACCGCAAGCAGGCCCTGGAATACCTGCTGATGGGGCTGCCGGCAGGATTGATCCCGGTGCTGATCATCGGCGGCATCCTCACCGGCCTGGCCACCCCGACCGAGTCGGCGGCGCTGGCGTCGTTGGGTGCCTTGCTGATCGGCAAGTTCGTGTACAAGGATCTGCAGTTCTCCCACCTGTTCGGCATCCTCCAGCGTACCGCCATCAACTCCGGCATGGTGATCCTGCTGATCGCGGCGGCCGGAGTGTTCGGCTGGGTGATAGTGTTCGAGGAAATACCCCAGGGCGCCGCCGCCTGGATCGCCGAGCAGACCTCGGATCCCTTCGTGTTCCTGCTGATGGTGGTGGGCATACTGCTGCTGGTAGGCATGGTGCTCGACGGTATCGCCGCCCTGATCCTGGTGGTGCCCATACTGCTGCCCATCGCCCAGCTGCAGTTCGGCATCAGCCCCTATCAGTTCGGGGTGGTGGTGTGCCTGACCCTGGTGATGGGCCTGCTGACCCCGCCGGTGGGCGCCGGGCTCTTTATCGCCTCCTCCATGACCGGCGCCTCCCCCCTGAGCATCTTCCGCGCCCTGCTGCCCTTCCTGCTGGCGACCCTGGTGACCCTGGTGCTGCTGAGCTGGAAAGGCAGCCTGGTGACCATGTTGCTGTGATGGCAGCACAGCCCGCACCCCGGTGCGGGCTGTTTTTCTGCTCCCTGTTGCCGCCGGTTCAGGCTTTTCTTCTGGTTTCGTTCGGGTTTTCACCGAACAGCTTTTTATATTCGGCGCTGAACCTGCCCATATGACCGAATCCCCAATAGGTGGCGATGTCGGTAATGGAGCGGCTGGTTGCCGCCTCGAGCAGCTCTTTTCTGACACGGTGCAGCCGGACGTTTCTCAAGTGCTCCATCGGCGTGATATTCCTGAAACTCCTGAAGCCGCTATACAGGGTCCTCAGGCTGACTCCCGCCAGCTCGGCCAGCATGGCCGGACTGATGTCCTGCTCCGCATGAGCGTCAATATAGTCCTCCACCTTTTTTACATGACGCGGTGCGACCGAGGAGGCCTTGTTTAAATCCTGGGAATAGTTGTGCGGCTGGGTCAGCAGCAGGGTATGGATAATGAGTTGTTCCAGCTGGCCTTTGAGCAAGGCGGGGTAATCGGCCTGTTTCACCATTTGGCTGAGGTACTGCATCATGCCGTGCCAGCAGAGGTCCGATTGCCAGCTCAGGCAGAGGTCGAACACCAGGGGTGCCTTGATGGGGCGGCCCAGGTAGCTGCTACAGCTTTGTTCCAGTTTCTGCCGGTCTATTTTCAGCATGATCTGGTCGCAGTCCTGGCTCCAGATCATGTCCAACGGCAGGGTCGGACTGATGATGGCCCCTCTGTCCCCCTGGGAGTGGAAGTCCTGGGTGCCGGCGTGGATCTGCGCCGCCCCCTTGAGCGGCATCTGGATCAGGAAAAAGTCGTCCAGCCGTCCGGGCTGGATACAGACTTCGTTGCCGTAACTGAGCCGGTTGAGGGACAGCTGGCCCAGTGGAATGCTGTGCAGGCAGGTATCGAGCCGGTCGGTGCCATCCGGGATGATCAGCCGATGGGGCTTGAACAGGGTGGCGATGGTGTGCTGCACCTCCGCCGGATCCTGGGAGGCGAGCAGCAACAGCTCGGGATCGTTCAGCCAGCCTTGGGGACCGGGGGGAAAAGATGACACAGAGACCTCCTTATCGATGTGTCGGCAGGTGCCGCCGCGGGCTCACGGGCGAGATGACATTGTACATGTTTAAATATTGTTAAATTAAGTGCTTTTTCCTTGATGGGGATCATTGCGGGCGCTTTTGTGCAGGGAAGGGATCCCGGCTGCACGGAATGGATCTGCTCTCGTCCTGGCGCCCTTGCTCGCCGATAAAAACAACCTCAGATAGCTGCGCTGACCGGATAGTCACGGCACTGAGCGGCCCGCATTGTTGAATCTTTGTTATTAGGATGTAGCTACCCCGACATCAAGGCAAAGGAGAGACAAGATGGGTAGCTCAATTGATATTCGCGCCCGGGACGGCAGCGGCAGCTTTTCCGGTTATCTGGCGGTACCGGCCTCCGGATCCGGTCCCGGCCTGATACTGGCCCAGGAAATCTTCGGCGTTAACGCCAATATCCGCGACATCGCCGATTACTACGCCGAAGAAGGCTATGTGGTATTGGCGCCCGACTTGTTCTGGCGCCAGCAGCCCGGGGTCGAACTCGGTTACAGCCCGGAAGACTTCGCGCAGGCTTTCGGCCTGTACCAGGGGTTTGATCAGGACAAAGGCATCGAGGATATCGCAGCCGCCATTGCCACCCTGAAAGGACGGCCGGAGGTCAAGGGCGGCATCGGCGTGCTGGGGTTCTGCCTGGGCGCCCGGCTGGCCTACCTTGCCGCCTGTCGTTGCCCGGTGGACATCGCCATCGGCTACTACGGCATGGGCATAGAGCAGCACCTGCACGAGGCCGAGGGCATCCGGGGGCGGCTGGTGCTGCACTTTGCCGGCCAGGATGAATACTGTCCGGCCGAGGCCAGGGAGGCGATTTACCGCCATTTCGAACATAACGACGCCGCCGAACTCTACCTGTATCCGGGCGTGGATCATGCCTTTGCCCGGGCCGGCTCGCCCCATTACCACAAGCCCTCGGCCCTGATGGCCCATCAACGCTCGGTGTCGGCGCTGCGGCGCGCCATAGGCCCGCACTACGATCTGTCGGCGCTGTGGGACAAGCACTGCGAGTATGAGTTCGATACCCGCAATGTGGACGACACCATGGCCACCATGGTGGCCGAGCCCTACGTCAACCACATTCCCACCATGACGGGGGGCGTCGGCTACCAGCAGCTCTACCGTTTCTACAAGCATCATTTCGTCGACAGCAACCCGCCCGACACCCGGCTGACGCCCATTTCCCGCACCATCGGCGACACCCAGATTGTGGACGAGCTGCTCTTCAGCTTTACCCACAGCTGTGAAATCGACTGGCTGCTGCCGGGCGTGGCGCCCACCGGGCGTTACGTGGAAATTCCGTTTGTGGCGGTGGTGAAGTTCCGGGGCGACAAGCTCTACCACGAACACATCTACTGGGATCAGGCCTCCCTGCTGGTACAGGTCGGCCTGCTGGATCCCACCGGCTTGCCGGTGGCCGGACGGGAAACCGCCGCCAAGCTGCTGGACGAGTCCTTGCCGTCCAACACCCTGATGGCGAGCTGGCAGCAAAGCGAAGACAAGGCCTGAGCGGGAGCGACGACATGCACGATTTCAGTAACAAGACGGCGGTGGTGACCGGCGGGGCGACCCTGATCGGCCAGGCGCTGGTGGAAAAGCTGGTGGCCCGGGGCGCCCGGGTGGCGGTGCTGGATGTGGACAGGGCCCAGGGGGAGGCGCTGGCCGAACGGCTGGGCGAGCGGGTGTTGTTCCTGGCCACGGACATCACCCGGGATGAACAGCTGCTCGACGCCATGGAGGCGACCGAGGCCCGCTTCGGCGGGGTGGACTTTCTCGTCAACCTGGCCTGCAGCTACCAGGACGACGGCCTGCAGGCGGACAGAAGCGCCTGGCTGTCGGCGCTGGACGTCAACCTGGTCAGCGCCGCCATGGCCACCCGGGCGGCCTTGCCGGCCATGCGTCGCCGGGGCGGCGGGGCCGTGGTCAACTTCACCAGCATTTCCGCCAGGGTGGCCCAGACCGGCCGCTGGCTCTATCCGGTCAGCAAGGCCGCCATGCTGCACCTGACCCGCTGCATGGCGCTGGATCTGGCGCCCGAGCGGATCCGGGTGAACTCGGTGTCGCCGGGCTGGACCTGGTCCCGGGTGATTGCCGAACTCAGCGGCGAAGACAGCGCCAAGGCTGACCGGGTGGCGGCGGATTACCACCTGCTGGGGCGGCTGGGCCGGCCGGAGGAGGTGGCCAATGTGGTGTGCTTCCTCTGTTCGGACGAGGCCGGCTTTGTCACCGGGGCCGACTATGCGGTGGACGGCGGCTACTCGGCCATGGGGCCGGAGCAGAGTCGACCGGCGATACCGCGGTTGGCCGAGTAGTTCTTTATTTCTCAATCACAGACAAGGAAACAGTCATGACACGACGTATTGCCATTGTGGGCGCCGGCCAGTCCGGTTTACAGACCGCGATCGGTCTGCTGGATCAGGGTTACCGGGTCACCCTGGTCTCCAACCGCAGCGGGGAAGAGATCGCCAACGGACGGGTGATGTCCAGCCAGTGCATGTTCAACAATGCCCTGCAGACGGAGCGGGATCTGGGGCTGAACTTCTGGGAGGAGGAATGCCCCCCGGTGGAAGGGATCGGCCTGACGGTGCCGGATCCCGAGGCGGCGGGGAGTACCCTGATCGACTGGGCGGCCAGGCTGGATAAACCGGCCCAGTCGGTGGATCAGCGCCTGAAAATGCCCAGGTGGATGGAGGTGTTCAAGCAGAAGGGCGGGGAGCTGGTGCTGCTGGACGCGGGCATCGACACCCTGGAAGAGCTGGCCGCCAGCCATGATCTGGTGATGCTGGCGGCGGGCAAGGGCGAGATAGTGCGGCTGTTCGAGCGCGATGCGGAGCGTTCCGCCTTCGACAAGCCGCAGCGGGCCCTGGCCCTGACCTACGTCAAGGGCATGGAGCCCAGTGAGCCCTTTTCCCGGGTGGCTTTCAACCTGGTGCCCGGGGTCGGCGAATACTTCGTGTTCCCGGCGCTGACCGTCAATGGACCCTGTGAAATCATGGTGTTCGAGGGCATTCCGGGCGGCCCCATGGATTGCTGGCAGGACGTGACCACGCCGGCACAGCACCTGCAGCGCAGCCTGGAGCTGGTACGCCGCTTTGCCCCGGCTCAGGCCGGCCGCTGCCGGCACCTGGAACTGACCGACGACAACGGCATCCTGGCCGGGCGCTTTCCGCCCACCATTCGCAAGCCGGTGGCCCGGCTGCCGTCCGGACGCTGTATCTTCGGCATGGCCGATGCGGTGGTGGTCAACGACCCCATTACCGGTCAGGGCTCCAACAACGCCGCCAAGTGCAGCAAGCTCTACCTGGATGCCATTATCGCCCGCGCCGATGAGCCCTTCACCCCGGAGTGGATGCAGCAGACCTTCGAGCGTTACTGGAGCTATGCCGAAGACGTGGTGACCTGGACCAACACCATGTTGCGGCCGCCGGAGCCGCACCTGCTCGAGCTGCTGGGGGCGGCACAACAGGCACCGGAGCTGGCCGCCATGATCGCCAACGGCTTCGACAACCCGCCCGACTACTTCCCCTGGTGGACCTCGCCCGAGGCGTGCCGCTACCTGATTGGCCAGCACCTGAAGAAGGAAGCATAAGATGACGAGCGCCACTACCTTACTGAAGGCGGAACAGCCCCTCCAGCCGGCCATGGATACCCGGGCCTTGCGCAACGCCATGGGGCATTTCGCCACCGGGGTTACGGTGGTCACTGCTCCCGGCGAGGGCGATGCCATGGTGGGCATTACCGCCAACTCCTTCTCTTCCCTGTCGTTGGATCCTCCGCTGATCCTGTGGAGTCTGTCGCTGAATTCCCCCAGCCTGGCCGCCTTCCAGGAAGGGCTGCCCTTCGCGGTCAACGTGTTGTGCCAGGGGCAGGAAGATCTCGCCATGCAGTTTGCCCGGGCCAGCGATGACAAGTTTTCGGGGGTGGAGTATCGCCTGAATCAACGGCAGGTGCCCTTGTTGGCCAATACCCTGACCCAGTTCGAGTGCGAGGTGGAGTTTACCCGTTGCCTGGGCGATCACCTGTTGATCGTCGGCCGGGTACAGGAATTTCGCTGCGAGCAGGGGGAGCCGATGTTGTTTTTCAAGGGCCAGTTCAACGCCCTGGAAGCCCGGAGTGCTTAAAGGGAGGCGGCCATGAGCCTGACCATGGCCGCAAGGTGTTCTGAATAAGGATGATCAGATGACGACGGTAAAAAATAATAAAAGAGCGGCTCGGCTGCTGTGTGTCCTGATGCTGGGCGCCGCGGCGCCGGCCTGGGTATCGGCAACCGAAAACGGCGGCTCCATCTATCCCATGGGCGCGGAAAACTTCGGCATGGGCGCGCTGCCGCCGGCCGGTTTTTATCCGTTGCTGTATGCCAATCATTATTCGGCAAACCGGCTGAACGGCCCGGACGGTGAACGCCTGCCGGTGGATTTCAAGCTCAGAGCCAACGTGCTGGCCCCCCGGCTGTTGTGGGTCAGCGAGCGGCAACTGCTGGGCGGGCAGGTGTTTTCGGCGGTGCTGCTCCCCCTGGTGGATCTGAGCCTGATGGTCAACGGCAGGCACCAGAGCAAGCAGGGGCTGGGGGACATCGACATCACCGCCCTGGGGCTGGCCTACCACCATAGCCCGCAATTGCACTCGGCGGTGTCGCTGGACGTATTCGCTCCCACCGGCGGCTATAACCCCAACGATCTGGCCAATATCGGGCGCAACCACTGGACCATCCAGCCGGTGGCGGCGGTGAGCTATATGCAATCCGGCGGGCTCAACTGGGATATCAAGTTGATGTACGACTACAACTTCAGGAACCCGGACAGCCGCTACCGCTCTGGCCAGGAGCTGCACGCCGACTATTCGCTGGGCTATGGCCTGAACCCGCACTGGATCCTGGGCATGGGCGGCTATGCCTACAAGCAGTTGACCAAGGACAAGCTGCACGGCATCACCCTGGAGAACAGCAAGGGACAGGCCCTGGCCATGGGCCCCTCGCTGAAGTATGACGGCGGCGCCGGTTTCTCCGTCAGCTTTAAATATCAGAAGGAGTTTGCGGTGGAAAACCGGCCAGAAGGCGATGCCTTCTGGGCCAAGGTGGTGATACCGCTCTGATCAACGGGTGCCCGGCGCCACCCGTGCCAGGCAGTCGGCGAAGCGGGCGGTGGGGGAGTCGGGGGCCTCGTCCCTGCGCAGCAGCAGCTGCCAGTCCAGGTGGAGCCCTTCTTCCGTCACCCGCACCGTGCTCAGCCCGCCCTGGGCCAGGTAGGGCGCCAGCACCCACTCCGGCATGATGGTCAGCCCGAAGCCTTCCTTCACCAGGGCGATCACCGCCTCGGTCACCCCGGCCCGGATCACCCGGGCCGGCAACAGCCGGTAGTGGCTGAACAACTGCTCGTATTCCCGTCCCTTGCCCGGCTGGGTGTGGTAGGTCACGTAGGTGTGGGCCGCCACCTGCCCGGCGCTCACCCAGTCTTCCCCGGCCAGTGCGTGCCCCGCGGGCAGCACCAGCCGCATCTCGTCCCGGAACAGCCGCCGGCACTGGAAGCCCTCGGGCGGCTGGCCCGAGGTCAGCGCCAGGTCGATGCGCCCGGTGCGCAGGGCGGTGTAAGGATCGAGGGAGACATCGGGGATGATCTCCACGCTGATGCTGGGCTGCTCCCGGCCGAAGGCGGCCAGGCAGGCGGGCAGCCAGTGGTAGCCGCCGTAGGCCTCGTTGCCCAGGCGCACCACGTGCTCTATGCCCACCGACAGCTTGTTGATATCGGCCTCGGCCCGCTCCAGCTCCGCCAGCACCAGCCGGGAGGAATGCAGCAGCCGCTTGCCGGCGCTGGTGGGCACCAGTTTCTTGTGCTGGCGGTAGAACAGCTCGGTGTTGAGCAGCCGCTCCGCCTCCTTGATGCGGTGGCTCAGGGCGGACTGGGTCAGGCCCAGCAACTGGGCGGCTTCCACCAGGCTGCCGGCCTCGCTCAGGGCCACCATCATCTGCATATGCCGGGTACTGACTCGAACGCTCATCTATTAATTTATTTAATTGAAAAGTGAATTTTAATGAAATTTACACCAAGGCCGGGGGCGGCGTAAACTCAAGTTATCTTCCAATTGTTAACAGGATGTTGGTTATGCGCGGCAAGGAATCGATCACCGCCCGCCAGGGCATGGTGGATCTGGACAACGAAGGGGTGCACTGGCAACAGGACCTCAGCTACGGCCAGTACCTGGATCTGGACGCCCTGCTCCATTGCCAGCGGCCCCGCTCCGCCGAGCACGATGAGATGTTGTTTATCGTCATCCACCAGGTGTCGGAGCTGTGGATCAAGCTGTGCCTGCACGAGGCCCATGCCGCCGCCGAGCATATCCGCCGGGACCAGCTGCAACCGGCGTTCAAGATGCTGTCGCGGGTGGCGCGCATCCAGGAGCAGTTGATCAAGGCCTGGGAAGTGCTGGTGACCATGACCCCGGCCGACTATGCCCGCTTTCGCGGCAGCCTGGGGCAGAGCTCGGGTTTTCAGTCCTACCAGTACCGGGAGCTGGAGTTTTTGCTCGGCAACAAGAACGCCCGCATGGTGGAGGCCCACCGGGCCCATCCGGAGCATTACCGGCGCCTGAGCGCCATACTGGCAGCCCCCAGCATCTACGACATCAGCCTGCAGTTGCTGCACCGGCGCGGTTTCGCGCTGCCCGCCCACTGCCTGGAGCGGGACTGGTCCCAGCCCTACCAGGCCTGCGCCGAGGTGGAGGCCGCCTGGTCCCGGGTTTACCACCATACCGAGCAGCACTGGGATCTGTACGAGCTGGCCGAGAAGCTGGTGGACATGGAATACAACTTCCAGAAATGGCGCTTCAGCCATATGAAGACGGTGGAGCGCATCATCGGCCACAAGAAGGGCACCGGCGGCACCGGCGGCGTTTCCTACCTGGTGAAGGCGCTGGACCTGACCTTTTTCCCCGAACTCTGGGCGGTTCGCACCAGCATCTGACGAGGAGTACCGATGAGCCGACTCTGGGACATTTCCCAAACCCTGCGTCCCGGCATACCGGTGTGGCCGGGCGACACCCCCTACGGTGCCGAGCCGAGCTGGGTGATGGAAAACGGCTGCCCGGTGAACGTGGCGCGGCTGTGCCTGTCCACCCACACCGGCACCCATGCCGACGCGCCCCTGCATTACCACGCCGAGGGCCAGGCCATGGCCGAGGTGGCGCTGGAGGCCTATGTCGGCCCCTGCCTGGTGTTGGACCTGACCCATGCCCGCGGCCGGGTGGAGCCCGGCGACCTGCCCGCCGGGCTGCCGGCGCGGCTGGAGCGGGTGCTGCTGAAAACCTGCGGCCGCTTTCCCCATCAGCAATGGCGGGCGGACTTTACCGCCGTGGCCGCTGCCACCATCGATCTGCTGGCCGAGCGGGGCGCCCGCCTTATCGGGGTCGACAGCCCCTCGCTGGATCCCCAGGACGCCAAGACCCTGGACGCCCACCAGCGGGTCTGGCATCACCGCATGGCCATACTGGAAGGGCTGGTGCTGGACGACATCGAGCCCGGCCATTACGAACTGATAGCACCCCCGTTGAAACTGGCGCACCTGGACGCCTCGCCCGTGCGCGCCCTGCTAAGGAGTATTGAAGCATGACCACCCTGACCCGCGACCATCTGGCCCGGCTGGATCGGGACGATCCCCTGGCCCCTTACCGGCAACAGTTCGAGCTGGAAGAGGGGCTTATCTACCTGAACGGCAACTCCCTGGGCGCCCTGCCCGGGGCCGCCCGCCGGCGCGCCGCCGAGGTGGTGGAGCAGGAGTGGGGCCGGGGCCTTATCCGCAGCTGGAACACCCACGACTGGATAAGCCTGCCCGAGC
Organism: Zobellella iuensis; assembly: GCF_016746085.1. Taxonomy (GTDB): domain Bacteria; phylum Pseudomonadota; class Gammaproteobacteria; order Enterobacterales; family Aeromonadaceae; genus Oceanimonas; species Oceanimonas iuensis. The sequence goes on along the minus strand of NZ_JAERTZ010000026.1, from coordinate 408,384 downwards.
GGGTGGGGGACAAAATAGCCCGCCTGATCGGTGCCGAGCGGGGCGAGGTGGTGGTGGCCGACTCCACCTCGGTCAACCTGTTCAAGCTGGCGGCGGCGGCGCTGGAGATGCGCCCGGGACGCGGCAAGATCGTCTCCGAACCCGGCAACTTCCCCACGGATCTCTACATCCTGCAGGGGCTGGAGCGGTTCCGGCCCGGCGTGCGGCTGGAAACGGCGCCGCGGGAGGCGCTGGAAACGCTTATCGACGAAGACACCGCCCTGGTGGTGCTGACCCATGTGCACTACAAGTCCGGCGAGATGTTCGACATGGCCGCCCTCAGCGCCCGGGCCCGGGCCGTGGGCGCGCTCATGCTGTGGGATCTGAGCCACAGTGCCGGCGCCGTGCCGGTAGACCTGAACGGAGCCGGTGCCGACTTCGCCGTGGGCTGCGGCTACAAGTACCTGAACGGCGGCCCCGGCGCCCCCGGTTTTCTGTTCGTGGCCCGCCGCCACCAGGAGGACTTCCGCCAGCCCCTGAGCGGCTGGTTCGGCCACGCCAATCCCTTCGCCATGCAGGACAGATTCGAGCCGGCCGCCGGCATCCGGCGCGGCCTGTGCGGCACCACCGGGGTGCTGGCCACCAGCGTGCTGGAGGTGGGGGTGGAGCTGATGGTTTCCGCCGACATGGGGCAGATCCGCGCCAAGTCCCGCCGGATGGGGGAGATCTTCATCGAGCTGGTGGAGTCGCACTGCGGGGACTTTGGTTTCGGGCTCGCCTCGCCGCGGGACGCCGAACGGCGCGGCAGCCAGGTGTCGCTCACCCATGAGCAGGGCTTCGCCATCATGCAGGCGCTGATCGCCCGCAACATCATCGGCGACTTCCGCGCCCCCGACATACTGCGCTTCGGCTTTACCCCCCTCTACACCCGCTACGTGGATCTGTGGGACACGGTGCAGGCCCTGGCCGAGGTGATGCGCCGGGAAGAGTGGAAGCAGCCCGAGTTCCGCAAACTGACCGCGGTGACCTGAGCCCGGCCACCAACCTCATTACCCCCAAGGAGAACACCGTTATGGAAAACAACAGTCTGACCCGGCCGCTCGGCGGCCTGGGCCAGGTGGCCGCGTCCACCGCCGCCAGCCCCCAATGGTCCGGCCGCATGGCCTTCGTGCTGGCCGCCACCGGCTCGGCGGTGGGGCTCGGCAATATCTGGAAATTCCCCTACATCACCGGCGAGCACGGCGGCGCCGCCTTCGTGCTGGTGTACCTGGCCTGCATCCTGGTGATCGGCATACCGCTGCTGATGGCCGAGGTGATGATAGGCCGGCGCGGCCGCCACAACCCGCCCCATGCCATGGCCGCCCTGGCCGGGGAGGCGGGGGCGTCGCCCCGCTGGCGCTGGCTCGGCTGGGTGGGGGTGCTCACCGGCTTTTTGCTGCTCAGCTTCTACGTGGTGGTGGCCGGCTGGGCGGTGGCCTATATCTTCGACACCGGCGCCGGCACCTTCAACGCCGCCTCCGGCGAGCAGGTGGGCGCCCACTTCGGTGCCCTGCTGGGATCGCCGCTGACCCTGATCTTCTGGGGCAGCCTGGTGCTGGCACTGACCCTGGGCATTGTCGCCCTGGGGGTCCGGCAGGGGCTGGAGCGGGCGGTCAACCTGATGATGCCCGGGCTCTTCCTGTTGCTGCTGGTGCTGGTGGGCTACGCCATGACCACGGGCCACTTTATGCAGGGGCTGGAATTCCTGTTCAACCCGGACTTCGGCAAGCTCTCGGGTAACAGCGTGCTGGTGGCCCTGGGCCACGCCTTCTTCACCCTGAGCCTGGCCGGGGGCGGCATGATGACCTACGGCGCCTACCTGCCCGGCAAGGTGTCCATCGCCAAAACGGCGCTGACCATCGGCCTGCTGGACACCCTGGTGGCGCTCTTGGCGGGCATGGTGATCTTCCCCCTGGTGTTCGCCAACGGCCTGGAGCCGGGCGCCGGCCCCGGGCTGCTGTTCGTAACCCTGCCCATCGCCTTCGGCCAGATGCCGCTGGGCGCGCTGTTCGGCGCCCTCTTCTTCGTGATGCTGTCGGTGGCGGCGCTGACCTCGGCCATTTCGCTGATCGAGCCGGCGGTGGCCTGGCTGACCGGGCGCTACCGCATCAGCCGGGCGCGGGCCTGCCTGGGCTCGGGGGTACTGATGTGGCTGCTGAGCCTGGGCACCGTGTTCTCCTTCAACCTGTGGGAGCAACATACCCTGTTCGGCAAGACCTTCTTCGGCGGCCTGGACTACCTCACCTCCAGCTGGATCATGCCGTTGTCCGGGCTCTTTATCGCCCTGTTCGCCGGCTGGGTGATGAGCCGCACCGCCACCGAGCAGGAATTGGGCCGGGGCCCGGGCTACCGGCTGTGGCGCTTCACCATCCGCTACCTGAGCCCGGTGTTTATCGTGCTAATGTTTCTCAACGCCATCGGCGTCTTTGGCTGAGGGCCCCATTATCCCTAGATGTAATAAAGGGGAGCCTGGCTCCCCTTTATTACAGCCCCGCGCTTTCAGCGTTGCCGATATGCCTCTATGGCCTTGACCATGCCGTCGGCGTCCAGCCCCAGCAGGGCCAGGATCTGCTGCTGGCTGCCCTGTTCGATAAAGCGATCCGGCAGGCCCAGGTTCAGCACCGGCCGTGGCCGTTTGTGGCGCATCAGGCACTCGTTCACCGCCGAGCCGGCGCCGCCCATGATGGCGTTTTCCTCTATCGTTACCAGCAGTTCGTGGTCATCCAGCAACGACAGCAGCAGGGCTTCATCCAGCGGTTTGACGAAGCGCATGTCGACCAGGGTGGCATCCAGCCGTTCGGCGGCAAGCTGCGCTTCTGCCAGCAAGGTGCCGAAGTTCAGCATGGCCACTCCTGCACCCTGGCGCATGAGCCGGCCCTTGCCCAGCTCCAGGGCCGTCATCTGCTCTTCGATGTCCACGCCGCAGCCGTTGCCGCGCGGGTAGCGCACCGCCGCCGGGCCCGGGTGCTGGTAGCCGGTGTAGAGCATCTGCCGGCACTCGTTTTCGTCGGCGGGGGTCATGATCACCATGTTGGGCACGGTGCGTAAAAAGCCGAGATCGAAGGCGCCCTGGTGGGTGGGGCCGTCGGCGCCGACGATGCCGGCCCGGTCGATGGCGAACAGCACATCCAGGTGCTGCAGGGCCACGTCGTGGATCAGTTGATCGTAGGCCCGTTGCAGGAAGGTGGAGTAAATGGCCACCACCGGCTTTTTGCCTTCTATGGCCAGGCCCGCCGCCAGGGTCACCGCATGCTGCTCGGCAATGGCCACGTCGAAGTAGCGTTGGGGATATTCCCGGGAATAACGCACCAGGCCCGAGCCTTCGCGCATGGCCGGGGTAATGGCCATCAGCCGCGGATCCACCTTGGCCATGTCGCACAGCCAGTTGCCGAAAATGGCGGAGTAAGAGAGGCTGCCGCCGCCGCTCTTGGGCAACTGATGGTGGTTGGGGTCGAACTTGGGCACCCCGTGGTAGCCGATGGGATCCTGCTCGGCGGGCAGGTAGCCCTTGCCCTTGCGGGTCATCACATGCAGGAACTGGGGGCCCTTGAGCTTGCGCATGTTGCGCAGGGTGTCCACCAGGGTGTTGATGTCGTGGCCGTCGATGGGGCCGACGTAATTGAAGCCGAACTCCTCGAACAGGGTGCCGGGCACCACCATGCCCTTGAGGTGCTCTTCGGCCCGGCGGGCCAGCTCCTTGATGGGCGGCACCATTTCCAGCGCCTTCTTGCCCCCTTCGCGCAGGGTGCTGTAGAGGGAGCCGGACATGATCCGCGCCAGGTGGTTGTTGAGCGCGCCCACGTTTTCGGAGATGGACATCTCGTTGTCGTTGAGCACCACCAGCATGTCTTTGTGGATGTCGCCCGCATGGTTGAGGGCCTCGAACGCCATACCGGCGGTCATGGCCCCGTCGCCGATCACCGCCACCACCTTGCGGCCCCGGTTTTCGTCATCGGCGGCGATGGCCATGCCTAAGGCGGCGCCGATACTGGTGCTGGAGTGACCCACCGACAGGGTGTCGTATTCGCTCTCTTCCCGCCAGGGGAAGGGGTGCAGGCCCTGGTACTGGCGGATGCTGGTCATGCGTTCGCGCCGGCCGGTGAGGATCTTGTGCGGATAGGCCTGGTGGCCCACGTCCCACACCAGGCGGTCGAAGGGGGTGTTGTAGACGTAGTGCAGCGCCACCGTCAGCTCTACCACGCCCAGGCCCGAGGCCAGGTGGCCGCTGCTGCGGCTCACCGAATGCAGCAGGTAGGCCCTCAGTTCGTTGCACAGGGCGGGCAGCCGGTCTTGCGGCAGGCTGCGCAGTTCGTCCGGCAGGTTGGCCAGCGCCAGGGTCGGGTAATCGGCAATATTCAGACTCATAGGCTTATTATTATCCTCGCCCTAAAATTCGCGCTTGACGATGTAGTGGGCGAATGCTTCCAGTGTTTGGGTATTGTAGGGAATCTCCGCCAGCGCCGCCTGGGCCTGCCCGAGCAGTTGTTCGGCCAGTTGGCGGGCGCCGTCCAGCCCGAGCAGGGCGGGGTAGGTGCTTTTTTGTTGCACCAGATCCTTGCCCTGGGTCTTGCCCAGGGTCTGGGTGTCGGCGGTAATGTCCAGAATGTCGTCCTGCACCTGAAAGGCCAGGCCGATGGCCTCGGCATAACGGCTCAGGGCCGCCAGTTGGGGCTCGTCCACGTCCTGGGCACAGAGCGCCCCCAGGCGCACCGCGGCGCGGATCAGGGCCCCGGTTTTATGGCGATGCAGGGTTTCAAGTGTAGCCTGGTCAATGGCCTTGCCTTCACACCGGATGTCCAGGGCCTGGCCACCGCACATGCCGCCATAGCCGCTCGCGCGGGCCAGCTCCTGCACCATGCGCAGCCGGCGCTCGGCGCCGAGCTGGTGGCCGCCGTGACTACTGAGCAGTTCAAAGGCCAGGGTTTGCAGGGCGTCGCCGGCGAGGATGGCGGTGGCCTCGTTGAAGGCCTTGTGCACCGTGGGCTTGCCCCGGCGCAGGTCGTCGTTGTCCATGGCCGGCAGATCGTCGTGGATCAGCGAATAGGCGTGGATGCATTCCACGGCGGCGGCGGCGGCGTCCAGGGCCGGTGCACTGACATGGCCGAACAGTTCGCCGCTGGCATACACCAGCATGGGGCGCACCCGTTTGCCGCCCTGCAGCAGGCCGTATTCCATGGCGGCCTTCAGCTCCGGCGCCAGGTCGTCCAGGCTTGCGACGGCATGGCTCAATACCCCCGATATCCGCTCGCCGTATTGCTGTTGCAGCAGGGTAAAGCTCACCTGATGTCCTCCTGGCCGGGGTTGAACGCAACCAGTTGCTCTTCTTCCTGCTGCAGCAGTATCTGTACCTGCTGCTCGGCCTGGCTCAGCCGCTGCTGACCCGCCCGTACCAACTGGATGCCCCGCTCGAAGGACTTAAGGGCCTGCTCCAGGCTCAGCTCTCCCTCTTCCAGCTGGTTGACCAGGCTTTCCAGTTCCGTGAGGGCGCTTTCAAAATCCATGTTTTCCGGTTTTTTGGTGGCCACGGGGATCCTCTGTGGTTCGGCTAGCAAAATTGTCGGCAATAGTAACATTCCCGTTCGGGGTTTGGCGAAAGATATAGATACTCTGCGAGGCCCGGGCGGGGTTTTGAGCTAAAGAAATTTTGAGCCGGCCGATAACAACGGAAGCGACAAGGCGCGTCCTGACAGGGTAATATTGGCGCCCTTTAATGCCCGCAACCACTCAATGAGGACCCTGCTTTGGATCTGGCGACACTAATCGGATTGATCGGTGCCATGGCCTTTATCGCCATGGCGATGGTGCTGGGGGGCGGCATGACCATGTATGTGGACGTGCCGTCGATTTTTATTGTGCTTGTCGGCTCCCTGTTCGTGGTGATGATGAAGTTCAACCTGGGCCAGTTTCTGGGCGCGGCCAAGGTGGCGGCCAAGGCGTTCATGTTCAAGCTGGAAAAGCCCGAAGACCTGATCGAGCGGGTGGTGCAACTGGCCGACTCCGCGCGCAAGGGCGGATTCCTGGCATTGGAAGAGGCGAACATCACCAATCCGTTTTTGCAAAAAGCCGTGGACATGCTGGTGGATGGCCATGAGCAGAATGTGGTCAAGGCGGCGCTGGAAAAAGACATCGATCTGACCGCCGAACGGCAAACCGAAGGGGCGCGTATTTTCCGGTCACTGGGCGATGTGGCGCCGGCCATGGGGATGATAGGCACCCTGATCGGCCTGGTCGCCATGCTGGCCAATATGGACGATCCCAAGGCCATAGGCCCGGCCATGGCGATTGCCCTGCTGACCACCCTGTATGGCGCCATGCTGGCCAATATGGTGGCCTTGCCGATCGCCGACAAGCTCGAGCTGCGCTCGGGCGAAGAACGCCTTAACCGCACCCTGATCCTCGACGCCATCCTGGGCATCCAGGACGGGCAGAATCCGCGGGTATTGCAGAGCCTGCTGGAGAATTACCTGGCCGACAGCAAGCGGCCCAGGGAGGAATAGTGGCCGGCAAGAAAAAAAAAGCGGGACCGGCCGGCGCCCCGGCCTGGATGGCCACCTTCGCCGACCTGGCCACCATTCTGATGAGCTTCTTCGTGCTGTTGCTGGCCTTTGCCGAAATGGACGTGCTCAAGTTCAAGCAGATTGCCGGCAGCATGAAATTTGCTTTCGGGGTACAGAACCAGTTGGAGGTGTCCGAGATCCCCAAGGGCACCTCGGTGATCGCCCTCGAGTTTCGTCCGGGCCAGCCCCAACCTACCCCCATTGATGTGATCATGCAGCACACGACCGACTCTACCCTGGCCGAGCTGGACTTTCAGCCCGGGGAGTCGGACAGGGCGGCCGGGCAAAGTCGGGAAAGCGGCAACCTGAGCGGCAGCGATGACCCCGACATTCCCCAGACGGATCCGCAAACCATGGCCCTGGCCCGGGAGCTGGCCGAACAGCTGAGTTCATCGATAGAGCAGGATGCCATTGAAATCGAAGCCCTGGGCCAGCAGGTGATTATCCGCATCAAGGAAAATGCCTCTTTCCCGGCCGGCTCCGCCTTTTTGCAGCCCCAGTTCTGGCCGGTGGTGCGCAAAATTGGCAGCCTGGTCAATGACCTGCCCGGCGAAATACTGGTGTCCGGCCATACCGATGACATCCGGACCAGCAACGAGCTGTTTCGCTCCAACTGGGAGCTGTCTGCCCAGCGGGCCCTGGCGGTGGCGGATCAACTGCTGCGGGTGGAGGGCTTCGACGATGGCCGCATGGCGGTGATCGGCCTGGCGGATTCCCGCCCGCTGGAGCCCAACGATTCGGCGGAAAACCGGCGGCGCAACCGGCGGGTGGAAATCACCATCTCCCAGGGCAAACCCAAGTTCACCTCGCCGCTGGAGTTGAACGCCCCCTGACGGCTCCCGCCGCGAATTGATGCGCTCCCGCTATTTTTTAAGCGAAAGCCCGGCTTTGTTGTATAATGCCGGGCTTTCGTTTTTGTGTTGTCCCGGACGTACCGAACTATGAAATTTATTATCAAGCTGCACCCAGAAATCACCATCAAGAGCAAGTCGGTGCGTCAGCGCATGAGCAAGATCTTGCAGGGCAATATCCGCAATGTGCTCAAGCCGGTGGATGAGCACGTCAAGATCCGCGCCGACTGGGACAAGCTGATCGTGCGCACCAATATCATGACCGAAGAGCACCGCCAGGCCATGGTGTCGGCGCTGGCCTGCATCCCTGGCATTCAGTGGTTTCTGGAAGTCAAGGAATGCAAGGTCGAGTCCCTGGATGACATTCTGGCCCTGACCGTGGAGATGTTCGGCGACAAGCTGGCCGGCAAAACCTTCTGTGTGCGGACCAAGCGTCGCGGTCAGCAGCCGTTCAGTTCGCTGGATGTAGAGCGCTATGTGGGCGGTGGCCTGAACCAGCGGTGTGAAACCGGCGGGGTGCGCCTCAAGAATCCGGAGGTGCAGGTCAACCTGGAGCTGGACGGTGATCGTCTGTTCCTGGTGAGCGAACAGCACGCCGGGCTCGGCGGTTTCCCGATTGCCACCCAGGAGAGCGTGCTCAGCCTGATGTCCGGTGGCTATGACTCCGGGGTGGCCTCCTACCAGTTCATCAAGCGTGGCAGCCGGGTGCATTACTGCTTCTTCAACCTGGGAGGGCAGGAGCACGAGGCGGGGGTGCGCGAAGTGGTGCACTACCTGTGGCAGAAGTACGGCTCTTCACACCGGGTTAAGTTTATTTCCGTGCCCTTCGAAGGGGTGGTAGCGGAAATCCTCGAGAAAATCGACAAGGGCCATATGGGGGTGGTGCTCAAGCGCATGATGATGCGTGCCGGCGCCGCCGTGGCCGAGAAGCTGGCGATTGGCGCCCTGGTAACGGGCGAGTCCATGGGCCAGGTGTCCAGCCAGACGGTGACCAACCTCAATGTGATTGACCGGGTGACCGACACCCTGATCCTGCGACCGCTGATCGCCGCCGACAAGCAGGACATCATCGATGTGGCCCGGCAGATAGGCACTGCCGCCTATGCCGAAAAAATGCCGGAATATTGCGGCGTGATTTCGCAAAAACCGACCATCAAGGCGGATTTGGCCAAGGTGGAGCAGGAAGAGGCGAATTTCGACTTCGGGGTGCTCGACACCGCCATCCAGGCGTCTTTCGTGGAAGATGTGCGCGAGCTGGCCAAGGCCTGGGTGCTGCCGGAGGTGGAGTTCAGCAAGGGCGAGGATGCCGAAGAGGTGATCCTCGATATCCGTGCGCCGGAAGAAGAGGAAGATGCGCCGCTGGCGGTGGCCGGTCACCAGGTGGTGCATATGCCGTTCTTCAAACTGGCGCATCATTTCTCCGAGCTGGATCCCGGCAAGACCTATCTGCTCTACTGCGCCCGGGGGGTGATGAGCCGGTTGCAGGCGATCCACCTGAAGGAGCAGGGGTTTGACAATGTGAAGGTGTATCGCCCGTAAGGGCTTTATCCGTTTGAGGTTCGCCGCCGGGGAGGCTTGCCGCTGCGGCGCTGTATTTCCCGATACAGCTGCCGGCACACGGGGACCGGAAGTTCGTTCGCGTTGTTGATCACGTAACCGGTGATGTAGTCGATTTCGGTGCGTCGGCCGTGGGCCAGATCCTGGTGCATGGAAGAGTAGTTGGTGGCGGTCAGCTCGATGACCTTGTGCAGGCGCCGCCGAAAATCGTCCAGCTGCTCCTGCCCGCCCAGTTTCAGCATCACCTGATGCACCTCTTCGCTCAATTGTTCCAGCACATCGGCAAAGCGCGGCTCCAGCAGCTGACCGTTGCGGATGTTGTGGCAGGCGGTGAGCGGGTTGATGACGGCATTAATGGCGAGTTTTTGGTGTTGTAAGCGAAGTATGTCTTCACTCCATTGGGCGTGACCCAGGGCGGCGGCCAGCGGCGAGACCAGGCCGGCGTGGCCGGCGGCCGCGGCATTGATGGGCCCCAGCCAGGTTTCGCCCTTGCCGGTATGGCGGACCAGCCAGTCGCCTTCTTTCATGGCGCCGTGGCTGCTGACAGCGGCAATCAGCGGGTTGCGCGGATACAGCGCCTGTACCTGCGCGGCCACGCCCAGGCCATTGTGCAGCAGTATGATGGGGGTGCTTTCCGGTAACTTGTGCAATCCCTGCAGGGCTTCCACCACCTGGTAGGCTTTGGTCACCACCAGCAGGCAGCGGATCTGCCCGGCCTGCTCGGCGAAGCACGGCCGGGTGTGGATGAGTTGATGGCGACCGCTCAGGGTGATCAGGTCCAGGCTGGGATGCAGGTGTCCGCGATGGCGCTCGGACAACAGCAAGGAGACCGGCTCGCCCTGCCGGCGCAGCAGCCCGGCCATGACGCAGCCCAAGGCGCCGGCCCCCAGAATGGTCCACTCTGTCATCGCTCTTCCCCTGATATTTGTTATTATCACTTTCTACTTGAAGCTATACGGTAGCCGTGAAGCGCCGCCGATGCCAGCGACTTTTTTTGTGGCCTTACCGGCCGCCACAGTGCAGTAAAGGAGCCAAGATGCCGTCTTTTGATATTGTCTCTGAAGTAGAGATGAACGAGGTCCGTAACGCGGTGGACAATGCCAACCGCGAGCTGGAAACCCGCTTCGATTTCCGCGGGGTGGAAGCCAGTTTTGAACTGAACGACGGCAAGGTCAAATTGGGTGCCGATGCGGAGTTCCAGCTGCAGCAGATGCTGGACATACTGCGCGCCAAGCTGATCAAGCGTAATGTGGACACCAATGTGATGGAAGAAGGGAAGGTGGTACATTCGGGCAAGCGCTACTTCCTCGATGTGGAGTTCAAGCAGGGCATCGACAGCGCCTTCGCCAAGAAGCTGGTGAAGCTTATCAAGGACAGTAAGATCAAGGTGCAGGCGTCCATTCAGGGCGATCAGGTGCGGGTCAACGGCAAGAAGCGCGACGAACTGCAGGAGGTCATCGCCCTGCTGCGCCAGAGCGAGCTGGAGCAGCCGCTGCAGTTCAACAATTTCCGGGATTGAATGGGAAGGGGCCGAATGGCCCCTTTGTCTTATCAGAACTTGTAGGTGACGGCGAAGTAGTGGCCCACGCCTGAGGTATCCTGGGTGAAGCCGGTGCCGTCGCTGCCGTCCTTGAAGAAGGCCATGTTGTTGTAGGCCTTGAGGCCGTAGCCCACGGCGTAGCGGTCGGAATGCCAGTAGATGCCGTTGAACCATTCCAGGGCGTCCTTGGTGCGGCCCGCCTCGGCACCTATGGTGCTGGCGCCGAATTTGTAGTCCAGGTAGCCCTGGTAGGCCACGAAGCTGCCGTTGTCGAAATGGTAGAAGGGCTTGAACCAGTTGGTGGACAGCATGTAGCCGTCCCACTTGCCCTCGTCCGGGGCGCCGTAGTTTTCGCGCACATAGCGGCCGTAGAGGTTCAGCCCCATCTTGCCGAACCAGGGCATCTGGATATCGGAGCCCAGGCCCACGTAATGTTCGAACAGGCCACCGAAGGCACCGCTGTCGGCCACGTTGGTGACGGTGGCGATGTAAAGTTCCTGCACCGGGCCGAAGGACAGATCGGTCTTGGTCAGGGCATCGAGGGACAGGCGGGGCGCGAACTTGAAGAAGAAGTTGTCGCCGCCGTAGCGGTCGTCGCCCTTGCTGTCGAAGATGTCGAACACATCCAGGTAACCGTAGAGATCGAACAGGCCCGAGCGGCCGCCGAATTCCATTTCCAGGTAGGTGGTGTCCTGGGCGCCGAAGGGGATCTTGTTGCCTTCGCTGCGCATCAGGTTGAACTGCAGCCACTTGTAGTCGTTCTTGTGGATGTCGTCGCTGTAGTCGGCGGCCTGGGCCACGGGGGCGGCGAGGGCGGTCAGTACGCCGGCGGCGACCAGGTTTTTAAGCATTTTAGCCATCTGTCTGTCTCTTCTTTTCATTATGAAACGACAAGGTTTTCCTTAACCGTCGAGGCAGGAATTCCCGGGGGTGGGGGGAGTCTAGGCGGGTGAAAAAAGGGCGCAAGACCGCAAACGATTGCGCCCTTTCAGTTTTGTGACCGCGGTTGCATTCGCCTATTTGGCGGGGGGATGCAGCCGGGTGACCAGGTGGATCAGCAGCAGTACCGGCATGCCGATGGCGGCGGTGCCGATAAAGAAAGTGGCATATCCATAAGAGTCCACCATTATGCCGGAGAAGCCGGCGATGAACTTGGGCAGCAGCATCATCACTGAGCTGAACAGCGCATACTGGGTGGCGGAGAAGGCCACGTTGGTCAGGCTGGACAGGTAGGTGATAAAGGCGGCGGTGGCGATGCCGGCGCTCAGGTTGTCGAGGGAGATGATCAGCGTCAGCAGCAGCAGGTCGGCCCCCAGCTGGCTCATCAGGGCGAACAGCAGGTTGGTGCTGGCGGCGAGCACGGCACCCAGCATCAGGATGCGCAGGGTACCGAAGCGCATCACCAGCAGGCCGCCCACGGCCGCCCCCACCAGGGTCATGATCACACCGTAGACCTTGGTGACGGTGGCGATTTCCGACTTGCTGAAGCCCATGTCCACGTAGAAGGGATTGGCCATGACCCCCATCACCACGTCCGAGATGCGGTAGCAGGCGATCAGCGCCAGGATCAGCAGCGCCTGCCAGCCGAAGCGCTGGAAGAACTCGGCGAAAGGCGCCACCACGGCGCTTTTCAGGAAGGCCAGCAGGGCGGCCGCAGGGCGGGGCCAGCCCCGTTCCATCAGCGCCTGCTTGTGCTCGGCCTGGGCCTGCTGCTGGGCGGCCAGATCCACCTCGGGCTCATGCAGCAGCAGGCAGGTAATCACCCCCACCAGCATAAAGCCCATCATGCACAGGTAGGCCACCTTCCAGCCGACGGGATCGTAACCCAGATCCGAGCCGGCCCAGGCGGCGATGGCCAGGGCACCGGCCCCCGCCATGATCATCGCCAGCCGGTAGCCGGTCATGTAGGCGGCGGCCAGGGCGCCCTGCAAGCGTTCCGGGGCGGCCTCGATACGGTAGGCGTCGATGACGATGTCCTGGGTGGCGGAGGCGAAGGCCACCGCCAGGGCGAACAGCGCCAGGCTGACCAGCTGGGTGGTGGGATCGGAAAACGCCATGCCGGCCAAGGCCGCCATGATGGTGAGCTGGGAAAACAGCATCCAGCTGCGCCGCCGGCCCATTTTGCGCGACAGCCAGGGCAGCGGCAGCCGGTCCACCAGCGGCGACCACAGCCATTTCACCCCGTAGGCCAGCGCCACCCAGCTGAAAAAGCCGATGCTGGTGCGGCTGACCCCGGCTTCCCGCAGCCAGAACGACAGGGTGCCGAACACCAGCAGCAAGGGCAACCCGGAGGAAAAGCCGAGGGCGAACAGGGTAAGGACCCGCCGCTCCAGATAGATGGACAGGTTTTGCTGCAACTGGGTCATGGTCAGGGTTCTGATGGGGGCTCTCCCTGGTCGGCGAGCCGACGTGCTTCTAGCAGGATAATGGGCTGTTGCGGCACATCACGGGCACGCAGCTGCAGGTTCATGCCGGTGGGAACCGCCGCCATCCGTTGCAGTATCTGTTCGCCGTCGATGACCTTGCCGAACACCGTGTAGCCGGCCTGGCGACCCGCATCCAGGGAGCGGTTGTCGTTCAGGTTGATGTAGAACTGGCGGGTGGCGCTGTCGGGATCCTGGGTGCGGGCCATGGCGATGGTGCCGGTCAGGTTGGACAGGCCGTTGGCCGATTCGTTGGCCACGGGATCATAGCTGGGCAGCGGGCTGAAGTCGGTCTTAAAGCCGCCACCCTGCACCACGAAGCCGGGGATCAGGCGGTGGAACAGGCTGTTGTTGTAACTGCCGTCATCCACATAACGCAGGAAGTTGGCGACGGTCAGCGGTGCCGCCTCCTCGTTCAGTTCCACTTCCAGCCGGCCCATGTTGGTGACCAGTTCGACCCGGGGGCCGGCCAGTGCCGGCAGGGCCAGCAGGCCGGTCAGTAACCACAGGATAGCTTTCATATATTCTCCATGACTGTTTGTTGGCCCGGCCAGGGCGATGAGGACAGGGCTGGTTCCACCGCCAGGGACGGAGCCGCTGTCGCTCAGTTGCCGTTGATAAAATTCTGTACGTCGCGGTCGGCCAGCATGTCCTGCAGCAGCAGCGACAGCTGTTTGTTCAGGGCCTCTTTGACCTTGTCCAGTTCCGGGTGCAGACGGCCGGGGAATTCTTCCTGGGCGCTGCGGCGATACTGCTTGGTGATGGTGCGGCCGTTGCGTTCCAGGGTCAGTTGCATACGCAGTTGCTGTACCACATCGTAACTGATATGGCCGCGGATCACCCGGGCCAGCACTTCCTGCAGCTCCAGCTCCATGCGCACATTGGCGCCGTTCTCGATAAAGGCGCCCTGGGTGCTCAGGCCCTGGGCCAGCGCCTGTTCCAGCTGGACGCGCAGGTTATTGCTGGCGCCCACCACCACCGGGGATTTGTTCAGCTGTTCAATCTGGATGATAAAGTCGTTGGCGCGGCCATCCTTGCTGCTCAGGGAGACCGACTGGCCGCGATAGACGCCGCCGCCGACCTGGGCGGAGGGGCTGACGTCGACGGCGATGGGGTAATAGCTGGCGCAGGCGCTCAGACCCAGGGTCAGAATGATGGCGGTTAACCATTTCATGGATTTCATCTAGCGGTTTCCTCAAGGGTTTTTAATGGCTCTCAGGATAACGAATTTGCGATTGGATGCCACTACTCGCAGATTACCGAAAAGCCGTTTCAGTTTTTGATGGTAATCGAGGTGGCGATTGGCCACCAGCAACAGTTCGCCGCTCCGGCGCAGCACCCGCTTGGCATCCACGAACATCTGCCAGGCGATATGATCGGTAATGGCCTGCTGCTGATGGAAGGGCGGGTTGCACAGCACCAGATCGACACTGTCCGGCGCCATGCCGTCGAGACAGTTATTGACCATAAAGTGGGCGCGGGCCTCGGCGTCGGGCAGGTTGTGCTGCACATTGAGCCGGCAACTGGCGATGGCCATGTGGGACTCGTCCACGAAGGTGACCTGGGCTTGCGGGTTGCGCGCCAGGGCCACCAGCCCCAGTACGCCGTTGCCGCAGCCCAGATCGACCATGCGCCCCGGACGGTTGGCGGGCAGTTGTTCCAGCATAAAGCGGGCGCCGATATCCAGGCTGGCGCGGGAGAACACATTGGCATGGTTATAAATGGTAAAATCGGTGCCTTCCAATGGCCAGGCCAGCGGCGGCGGCAGGGGCGAAGGGGTCTTGGCCGGATCCGGGGTACAGAAGACCAGCCGGGCTTTTTTCCAGGCCAGGCTGGTGTGGGTGGGGCCTATGTACCGTTCGAACAGTTGCAGGGTGGAGCCGTGCACGTCCCTGGCCTTGGCACCGGCGATCACCAGGGTATCGGGCCCCATCACCTGGCTCAGCGCAGCCAGCTGGTATTCCAGCATGGCGTTGGTTTTGGGCAGCTTGAACAGCACCAGCCCGGGGTTGTCGGGCCAGGCGGAGAGGCTGTCCAGCGGCTGCCAGTCGGGCTCCAGGCCGTTGTCGCGGGCGTTGGCCGCCAGTGCCAGCTCCGCTACCCGGGAGTCGGTGACGGTATAGGGTCTGAGGTGGTGCAGCCCCAGGGTGAGGGCGCCGAAGCCGTCGTTGACGATCACCGGCGGGGTTGCCCGGTCCTGTGTCTGTGCGGCCACTTCGTTCATGATATATTCATCGGCCGCGTCCCAGGCTTGCAGGCCGTGTTGGGCGGAGCGGGGGTAACGGTGCAGTATCAGCTCGCCGCCCTGGGGCAGGGGAAAGTGATGATTCATAACGATAGATGGCCCGAATAGCGAAAAAGGGACATTTTAACAGTTCACGGGGGAAAAGCAGCATGGGCTTATGGGGCGAGCAGCCCGAGTGGATTGAGCTGATCCAGGGGCGGCTGTTGTGGTGGCCGGATGCTTTTGCCGCCGAGGCCGACGCCTGGTTGCTGCAATTGCAGCGAGAGATCCCCTGGCAGCAACATCGGCTCAGGCTGTTCGGGCGTGAGCTCGACGAGCCCCGCCTGTCCTGCTGGATGGGCGAGGCGGCCTACCGTTACTCCGGGCAAACTCGCCAGCCCTTGCCCTGGCATCCGCTGGTGGCGGATATCCGCCGGCGGCTGGAAGCCCTGTGCGAGCGGCCGTTCAACGGGGTGCTGCTGAATCTCTATCGCGACGGTCAGGACAGCATGGGCTGGCATGCGGATGACGAACCCGAGCTGGGGGCCGACCCGGTCATCGCCTCGCTCAGCCTGGGGGCGACGCGCCGTTTTACCTTGCGCCATCGGCAGGGGGAACGCCGGCAGCTGCTGCTGAATCACGGCAGCCTGCTGGTGATGGCCGGTGAAATGCAGCATCATTGGCAGCATGCCTTGCCCAAGGCGGCCGGTGTAACGGAGGCCCGCATTAATCTGACCTTTCGTTATCTGCCGCCCCGGGGCCGTGCGGCGTGAGGGGTGTTGTTTGTCCCTTACGCCTCACCTCCTCACCCCTCACAATACCAGGAGTCGACTATGTCCATACAAGCCACCATCGAACGCAAGGTGCAAGAGGCCTTCGTGCCCGAGCACCTGGAAGTCATTAATGAAAGCTATATGCACCGGGTGGCGCCCGGTTCCGAAACCCACTTCAAGCTGGTGGTGGTGAGTGCACGCTTCGAAGGCCAGCGCCTGCTGGCAAGGCACCGGGCGCTGAACGCCCTGCTGGCCGATGAACTGGCGGGCGGCGTCCATGCCCTGGCGTTGCACACCCTGACCCCGTCCGAATGGCAGGCCCGCGGCGGCGTGCCCGACAGCCCGGCCTGCCGTGGCCAGGGCGGTGTGTCGGCCTGACCGTCCATGTTACCCGGCCTTGGTTTTTTTGTTACCGCTCCGGCCCCGCCGGGCGGTGGCCCGGTGTTTGCGTTTGCGCAAGCAATATGCGACCAAGGGCTAATAAACAGCCAAATATCATGGCCTTATTTTTGCTAGCCGCGAGCTGAGGTCATCCGTTTTTGCTGAAAGAAGCGGTAATTTTTGGTAATTGCCATGGCAGCCGCCGCGTGAAAAGTGCTAGAATTATGCGCCTTTTATATCGGGCTGGATGTTACCGGACTGTAGTCATGCTGTTGCCAAGACGATAGAGGCAGACCGGTAGCGACTCATCAGCATGTTGTCATGTCTGACATGGCAAGTACCTGTCTTCCCCTAACAAGTAGTGCAAGTGAGTATGATTACAATTAAAAAAGGACTGGACCTCCCTATCTCCGGGGCCCCAGAGCAAGTAATCTACGATGGTCCTGCCATCCAACGTGTTGCTACGCTGGGCGAGGAGTTTGTGGGAATGCGCCCTACCATGTATATCAAGGTAGAGGACCGCGTTAAGAAAGGTCAGGTGATCTTCGAAGACAAGAAGAATCCTGGCGTTAAATTCACAGCTCCCGCCGCCGGTACAGTGGTTGAAATAAATCGCGGCGCCAAGCGTGTACTGCAATCCGTGGTGATTGCCGTCGATGACAGCGAAGAGCAGATTACTTTTTCAAAATACGCTTCCACCGAACTGTCCAAACTTGAACGTGACACCGTCAGAGAGCAGCTGGTTGAATCCGGCATGTGGACCGCCCTGCGTACCCGCCCTTTCAGCAAGGTGCCGGCCGTAGGTTCTACCCCGCGCTCTATCTTTGTTACGGCCATGGACTCCAACCCCCTGTGCGCCAACGCCGAACTGATCATCAAGGAAAATGCCCAGGCGTTTACCGATGGTCTGCAGGTGCTGAGCCGCCTGACCGATGGTCAGGTGCATGTGTGCAAGGGCGAGGGCAGCTTGCCTCAGGCCCAGGCTGACAACATCAAGGAACATGTGTTCGTTGGTGTGCATCCCGCCGGTCTTCCGGGCACCCACATCCACTTTATCGATCCCATCGTCCCCGGCAAGGTGGTCTGGTATATCAACTACCAGGACGTCATCGCCTTCGGCAAGCTGTTCACCACAGGTGAACTGTTCACCGATCGGGTGGTCGCCCTGGGGGGCCCCGTGGTACAGAAGCCCCGTCTGCTGCGTACCCGCATCGGCGCCTCCCTGGAAGCGCTGACCGCCGGCGAGCTGCAGGATGGTGAAAACCGCATTATTTCGGGCTCGGTGCTGTCCGGTACCAATGCCAATGGTCCCTACGCCTATCTGGGTCGTTACCATCTGCAGGTGTCGGTACTGGCCGAAGGTCGCGAAAAAGAGTTCATGGGCTGGCTGGCGCCGGGCGCCAACAAGTTCTCCGTGACCCGCGCCTACCTGAGCCACCTGGCCAAGGGTAAGCTGTTCGACCTGACCACCACCACCAACGGCTCTGCTCGGGCGATGGTTCCCATCGGCAACTACGAGCGCATCATGCCTCTGGATATTCTGCCGACTCTGTTGCTGCGTGATCTGCTGTCCGGTGATAGCGACAGCGCCCAGACCATGGGCTGCCTGGAACTGGATGAAGAAGATCTGGCGCTCTGTACCTACGTGTGCCCGGGCAAATACGATTACGGCCAGGTCCTGCGTCAGTGTCTGACCAAGATTGATCTAGAGGGCTAAGTAATGAGCTTGAAACACACTCTTGAAAAGCTCGAACACCATTTCGAGCCGGGTGGTAAATACGAAAAGTTTTACGCCCTGTATGAAGCGGTAGCGACCGTACTCTATACCCCGGGCATGGTAACCCGCAACGCCTCCCATGTGCGCGACAGCATCGATTTGAAGCGCATCATGATCATGGTGTGGCTGGCGACCTTCCCGGCCATGTTCTTCGGTATGTACAACGCCGGCGGCCAGGCCATTGCGGCCCTCACCAGCATGTACAGCCCGGCCGAACTGGCCGCGGTCATCGATGGCAACTGGCGTTACGGCCTGGCCCAGAGCCTGGGGGCAACCCTGGGAGAAGGCGCCGGCTGGGGCAGTAACCTGCTGCTGGGTGCCATGTACTTCCTGCCCATCTACCTGACCGTGTTCGTGGTCGGTGGCTTCTGGGAAGTGCTGTTCGCGTCCGTGCGCAAGCATGAAGTGAACGAAGGCTTCTTCGTGACCTCCGTGCTGTTCGCCCTGATCGTGCCCGCCACCCTGCCCCTGTGGCAGGCCGCCCTGGGTATCACCTTCGGTGTGGTCATGGCCAAGGAGATCTTCGGCGGTACCGGCAAGAACTTCCTCAACCCGGCCCTGGCCGGTCGTGCCTTCCTGTTCTTCGCCTACCCGGCTGAAATTTCCGGTGATGCGGTCTGGACCGCGGTCGACGGTTTTTCCGGCGCCACCGCCCTGGGCCAGTGGGCTGCGGGTGGTCAGGCCGCGCTGATGGACGTGAATACCGGTGCCGTGATCAGCTGGATGGATGCCTTTATCGGCAACATGCAGGGTTCCATCGGTGAAGTGTCCACCCTGGCCATCCTGATCGGTGGTCTGTTCATCATCTACCTGGGCATCGCCTCCTGGCGTATCGTCGCCGGCGTGATGATCGGCATGGTGCTGACCGCGACCCTGTTCAACGTCATCGGCTCCGACACCAATGCCATGTTCTCCATGCCCTGGCACTGGCACCTGGTATTGGGCGGCTTTGCCTTCGGTATGATGTTCATGGCGACCGACCCGGTGTCCGCTTCCTTTACCAACAAGGGTAAATGGTGGTACGGCGCCCTGATCGGGGTCATGGTGGTGCTGATCCGCGTGGCCAACCCCGCCTTCCCCGAAGGCATGATGCTGGCCATCCTGTTCGCCAACCTGTTCGCGCCCCTGTTCGACCACTTCGTGGTGCAGGCCAATATCAAACGGAGGCTGGCTCGTGGCTAAGAAAGAAACAATCGGCAGAACCTTTGCCGTGATCGGTGGCTTGTGTCTGGTGTGCTCCATAGTGGTGTCCGTTGCCGCCGTGGGCCTGAAGCCGATTCAGCAGCGCAACCAGGTTCTGGATGTGCAGACCAATATCGTCGACGTGGCCGGCCTGGGCCGGGCCAATGTGGCGGAAAACTATGCCCGCTACATCGAGGCTCGCCTGGTGGATCTGGATACCGGCGAGTTCTCCGACCTGCCGGCGGAAGGCTATAACCAGCGTAATGCCGCCAAGGACACTTCCGCCAGCATAGCGCTGAGCAGCGGTGAAGATCCGGCCGGCATCCGCCGCCGCGCCAACCTGGCGCCGGTGTACCTGGCCAAGGACGAAAACGGCGAGCTGGACAGCATCATACTGCCGGTACACGGCCAGGGCCTGTGGTCCACCATGTACGCCTTCGTCGCGGTCGCCCCGGACGGCAACACCATCAAGGGCATCACCTACTACGAGCAGGGGGAAACTCCCGGACTCGGCGGTGAGATTGAAAACCCCAACTGGCGTGCCCAGTTCGTCGGCAAGCAGTTGTTCGATGAGCAAGGCCGGCCGGCGCTGCGGGTAGTCAAGGGCGGCGCGCCCGAAGGTTCGGAACACGGTGTGGACGGCCTGTCCGGTGCCACCCTGACCTCCAACGGCGTTCAATATACCTTTGAATTCTGGATGGGTCCCAAAGGCTTCGGTCCTTTCCTTGCCAAGATTCGTGAAGGAGAGCTGAACAATGGCTGATAAAGCTGAAATGAAAAAGGTGTTGTTCGGACCCGTGTTCGGCAACAACCCCATCGCCCTGCAGGTACTGGGGGTTTGCTCGGCACTGGCGGTAACCACCCAGATGCAGACGGCATTCGTGATGTCGCTGGCGGTTGTCGCGGTAACGGCGTTTTCGAACCTGTTTATCTCGCTGATCCGCAACCAGATCCCGAACTCGGTACGGATTATCGCCCAGATGGCGATCATCGCCTCCCTGGTTATCGTGGTGGACCAGATCCTCAAGGCTTACGCCTACGACATCTCCAAGCAGCTGTCGGTGTTTGTGGGTCTGATCATCACCAACTGTATCGTCATGGGTCGCGCCGAAGCCTACGCCATGAAGAGCCCGCCCATGATGTCCTTCCTGGACGGCATCGGCAACGGCCTGGGTTACGGTCTGATCCTGCTGGTGGTGGCCACGGTGCGTGAGCTGTTCGGTGCCGGCACCTGGTTCGGTATCGAGATACTGCCGCTGATCAAGAACGGTGGCTGGTATCAGGCCAACGGCATGCTGCTGTTGCCGCCGAGCGCCTTCTTCATCATCGGTGGTTTTATCTGGATACTGCGTACTTTCCGTCCGGAGCAGGTGGAGGCGAAGGAGTAACATGGAACATTTTCTGAGTCTGTTTGTCCGCGCCGTCTTTATCGAGAACCTGGCGTTGGCCTTCTTCCTGGGGATGTGTACCTTCCTGGCGGTGTCCAAGAAGGTGAAAACCTCCTTCGGCCTGGGGGTGGCGGTTATCGTGGTGCTGACCATAGCGGTGCCGGTGAATAACCTCATCTACAACTTCATCCTCAAGGATGGCGCCCTGGCGCCCGGGGTGGATCTGAGCTTCCTGAACTTCATTACCTTTATCGGGGTAATCGCGGCGCTGGTGCAGATCCTGGAGATGACCCTGGACAAGTTTTTCCCCGCGCTTTACAACGCGCTCGGGATCTTCCTGCCACTGATCACCGTGAACTGTGCCATCTTCGGTGGCGTATCTTTCATGGTGCAGCGGGACTACAACTTCGCCGAGTCCATCGTCTACGGTTTTGGCTCAGGTGTGGGCTGGATGCTGGCGATTGTGGCCCTGGCCGGTTTGCGTGAGAAGATGAAGTATGCGGATGTGCCCGACGGCCTGCGTGGCCTGGGGATCACCTTTATTTCCGCCGGCCTGATGGCCCTCGGCTTCATGTCTTTCTCTGGCATTTCTCTGTAAACCCAGTGACGGAAAAGGAATAATCGATGGAAATCATTCTAGGCGTGGTCATGTTCACCGTGATCGTGCTGGTCCTGGTAAGCATTATCCTGTTTGCCAAGTCCAAGCTGGTCGCGGAAGGGGATGTGACTATCAGCATCAACGACGATCCCGAAAAGGCGATCACCTCCGGCGCCGGCGTCAAGCTGCTGGGCGCCCTGGCCGCCAACGGTATCTTCGTCTCTTCTGCCTGTGGTGGCGGTGGCTCCTGCGGCCAGTGCCGGGTACGTGTGCTGGACGGGGGCGGTGAAATCCTGCCCACCGAGCTGGATCACATCTCCAAGCGCGAAGCGCGTCACGGCGAGCGCCTGTCCTGTCAGGTGAACGTCAAGGGCGACATGAAGATCGAGCTGCCGGAAGAAGTGTTCGGTATCAAGAAGTGGGACTGCGATGTTATCTCCAACGATAACAAGGCCACCTTCATCAAGGAACTCAAGCTGAAGATCCCCAACGGCGAAAGCGTACCTTTCCGTGCCGGCGGTTACATTCAGATCGAGGCGCCGCCCCACCACGTCAAGTACAAGGACTTCGACGTGCCCGAGGAATACCGGGAAGACTGGGACAAGTTCAAGATCTTCGATCTGGAGTCCAAGGTAGACGAGGAAACCATCCGCGCCTACTCCATGGCCAACTATCCGGAAGAAGAAGGCATCATCATGCTGAACGTGCGGATCGCCACTCCGCCGCCCAGCAACTGGACCGCCCCTCCCGGCAAGATGTCCTCCTACATCTGGTCGCTGAAGGCCGGTGACAAGGCCACCATTTCCGGTCCCTTCGGTGAGTTCTTCGCCAAGGATACCGATGCCGAGATGGTGTTTATCGGCGGTGGCGCCGGTATGGCCCCGATGCGCTCGCACATCTTCGATCAGCTCAAGCGCCTGAACTCCAAGCGCAAGATCAGCTTCTGGTACGGTGCCCGTTCCAAGCGCGAGATGTTCTACGTGGAAGACTTCGACGGCCTGCAGGAGCAGTTCGACAACTTCAAGTGGCATGTGGCGCTCTCCGATCCCCAGCCCGGCGACGATTGGACCGGCTACACCGGTTTCATCCATAACGTGCTGTACGAGAACTACCTGCGGGATCACGATGCGCCCGAGGATTGCGAGTACTACATGTGTGGTCCGCCCGTGATGAACGCCGCCGTGATCAACATGCTCAAGAACCTGGGCGTGGAAGATGACAACATCCTGCTGGATGACTTTGGTGGTTAAACAATAGTGGTTAAACACTGATGAAATCTTATGTAAGCAACTGGCTGGCCCCCCTGGGGCTGGCCTTTTTATTGGCGGCCTGTAAGCCGTCCGGCCCCGAACAAGCGCAGTTGCACCTGACCGGCAATACCATGGGCACCTACTATTCGGTGAAGGTGGTGGGAGCCGACGAGAGTCGGGCACGCGAGCTGCAGGACGAGATCGATCGGCGGCTGGAGCGGGTTAATGATCAGATGTCCACCTACCGGGAAGACTCCGAACTGAGCCGCTTCAACCGCCATGGTGACGACAGTCCCTTCCCGGTCTCTGCCGATTTTGCCAAGGTGGTGACCGCCTCGCTGCAACTGGGGCGGCAGACCGGGAAGGCGCTGGATGTGACGGTGGGGCCCCTGGTCAACCTGTGGGGCTTCGGTCCCGATGCCCGGCCTAGCCGGATCCCGAGCGAGCAGCAGCTGGCCGAGGTCCGGGCGCGGACCGGCCTGCAGCACCTGGCGGTGAAGGTGGATGCAGAGGGGGAATACCTGAGCAAGACCATTCCCGAACTCTATGTGGACCTGTCCGCCATCGCCAAGGGCTTCGGCACCGATGTGCTGTCCGAGTACCTGGCGGAGGAAGGCTTTGCCAATTATCTGGTGGAAATCGGCGGGGATCTGCGGGTCAGCGGCACCAATGCCCAAGGGCAGCCCTGGCGTATTGCGGTGGAAAAACCGGGGCCGGGAATGGGGGCGGTGCAGCAGGTGATAGCGGTGGACAACAATGCCGTGGCCACCTCCGGCGACTACCGTAACTATTACGAGCTGGACGGCAAGCGGCTGTCGCACACCATGGATCCGGTGACCGGTAAGCCCATCAGCCATCAACTGGCGTCGGTGACAGTGGTGCATCCCTCCTGTATGATCGCCGATGGGCTGGCCACCGCCCTGACGGTGATGGGCACCGAGCGGGCACTGGCCTTTGCCGAAGAACACCGCCTGGCCATCTACCTGCTGACCAAGACCGACGAAGGCTTCCGGGTGGATATGTCCAGCGCCTTCAAAAAGTATTTAAGAGGTTGATATGCTGTATTTCTTTGTTACGTTAGTGGTGTTTGCCCTGGTGATGGCCGCCATGGCCATCGGCTACATCGTTCAGCGTAAAACCATCTCCGGCTCCTGTGGCGGCCTGGGCTCGGTCGGGGTGGAGAAAGCCTGCGACTGCCCCGACCCTTGCGATAACCGCAAGAAGAAGATGGCCAAGGAAGAAGCCCGCCGCAAGATGCTGGAAGAAAACCGCATCATTTAGCTTTAAGCCCGAAGCTGGAAGCCTGAAGCAATCCGGTTTGCCTTGAACGAGACAGGCGAGCATTCTTGTCCAGCTTCCAGCTTCCAGCTTCCAGCTTCCAGCTTCCAGCTTCCAGCTTCCAGCTTCCGGCTTTGATTGTCATGCGCAAGATCATCCACGTCGATATGGACTGCTTTTTCGCCGCGGTGGAGATGCGCGCCCATCCCGAGTGGCGGGATATTCCCCTGGCCATCGGCGGCAGTGCCAGCCGGCGGGGGGTTATCGCCACCTGCAACTACCCGGCCCGGGCCTTCGGGGTGCGTTCGGCCATGGCCAGCCACCAGGCGTTGAAGCGCTGTCCCGGGCTCTTGCTGATCCCCGGTAATATGGCCGAGTACAAGGCGGTGTCGCGCCAAATCCGTGAGATATTCGGTCGCTATACCGATCTGGTCGAGCCGCTGTCACTGGACGAGGCCTACCTGGATGTGAGCGACAGCCCCTGGTTCGGCGGCAGCGCTACCCTGATCGCCCGGGATATCCGCCGGGCCATTCGGGACGAGCTGCAGCTGACCGCCTCCGCCGGGGTGGCCCCCAACAAGTTCCTGGCCAAGATCGCCTCGGAAGAAAACAAGCCGGACGGCCTCTTCGTGCTGCCGCCGGAGCGGGTCGAGGCATTCATCCACCATTTGCCCCTGGCCAGGATCCCCGGGGTCGGGCGCAAGACGGCGGAGAAGCTGGCGGCACTGGGGCTTGAATATTGCAGCCAGCTGGCGGCGGTGGGAGAGGCCGAGCTGATGCGCCGTTTCGGCAAATTCGGCCAGCTATTGTGGCTGCGGGCCCGGGGTATAGACGAACGGGCCGTGCAGACGGAATGGGTGCGCAAATCGGTGGGGGTGGAGACCACCCTGGCCGAGGATCTTCACCGGGCCGAGCAGGGGTTGCTGGTGCTGACCAAACTCTGGCCCGAGCTGGTGCGACGGCTTGGCGACAGGCCGGTGTGCGGCCTCTGTATCAAGCTGAAGTTCAGCGATTTCGAGCAAACCACCCTGTCCCGACGCTGCCCGAGGGCGGAGCTGCCGCTGGCGTTGCGGCTGTGCGAACAGGCTTGGGCGCGGGCCCGGGGGCGGGGGATACGGCTGGTGGGGGTGAGTGTCGAGCTGGCGGGTCCGCGGGCCGACGAGCGGCAGCTCAGTTTCGAGTGGTAAGGGTTTTCTTGTTTGCTTCGCTCTGTGCCGGCGCCCCCTTATTTTGCGGAATTGAGGTGGTCTTCTTCCGCAAACTGCCAGCCGTGATTGGCCGAGGGGGAGGCCGCCGGCGGGAGGCTCGATGGGGCTGACGGGGCTATAGCCGAGGGGGCCGCCTGCCCCAGCTCGACAGCCGGGCTGTGCCGGCCGTCGTCCGGGGCGGCCTGGCTGACCTGGGCCGGTTGTTCATGCCGGCGATCATGCTGTATTCCGGGGGCCAGCTTGCGGGTTTCATCCAACACTTCCCGACCGAAGTTCACCATCCGGTTCAGCAGGTTGTCGGCCATGGCCGGCGCCGCCAGCAGGGACAGCAACACACACAGGGGGGCGTATTTCATGGCGTCTTCCTCCATTCGGGCTATTGGCCAAGAGCATAAGCCAATTTGCTCTCCTTGCCTACCGGGGACGACATGGCTGGGTCCGATGCTGACGCTCAGCGGTCGTCGCTCTCGGGTATCTGCCCGAGCACCCGCACCAGCAGTTGCCAGAAGCGGGACACCGCTTCGATATGCACCCGCTCGTCCGGGGAATGGGCGCCCTGAATGGTGGGTCCGAAAGACACCATATCCCACTCCGGATAGACCGCCTTGAACAGGCCGCATTCGAGGCCGGCGTGGATCACCTTGACCGCCGGCTGGACCCCGAACAGGGTCTCATGGGTGTCGAGCAGCAGCCTCATGATGGCGGAGTCGGGGTTGGGTTGCCAGCCCGGGTAGGCGCCGTCGAAGCGGCAGTCGGCGCCGGCCAGGCGGAACACCGCCGCCGTCATCTCCGCCACCCGGTCCCGGCCCGCATCGCTCAGGGAACGGATCAGGCATTGCACGTAGACCTGCTCCGCTTCTGTCTTGATCACCCCCAGGTTGGTGGAACTCTGCACCACCCCGGCCAGGGCCCGGCTCATTTCCATCACCCCGTGGGGGCAGGCGAGCAGGGCGGCCACCAGCCGGTGTTGCAGAGCCGCGCTCATCACCCGCGGCGGCAGCCCGGCGGGCTCGAGTTCCAGGCGGATAAAGTCGTCCACGCCGGCGAACTCGGCGGCGTACTGGCGGCGATATAACTCAACCAGATCTTGTGCCCGCTCCAGCTCGGCGGCGGGCAGGGTCAGCAGGGCCCAGGCTTCCCGGGCGATGGCGTTACGCAGGGTGCCCCCGTGAAGCTCGGCCAGCCGAGCCGGGATATGCTGGCCGATATCGTGCAGCAGCTCCGCCAACAGCTTGTTGGCGCTGGCCCGGCCCTGGTGGATATTGATGCCGGAGTGGCCGCCGCGCAGGCCGGTGATGGCCAGGCGCACCGCCTGGTGCCCGGCGGGGACGGGCTCTGCCTCGTAGGGCAGGGTGATGTTGGCATCCACCCCGCCGGCGCAGCCCATGTAGACGTCGCCGTCCTGCTCCGAGTCGGTGTTGAGCAGGATCTCGCCGCGCAACAGACCGGGCTCCAGGCCGAAGGCGCCGGTCATGCCGCTTTCCTCGTCCACGGTCAGCAGCACTTCCAGCGGGCCATGCTGCACCTTGTCGTCGGCCAGCACCGCCAGGCAGGCGGCCAGGCCGATGCCGTTGTCGGCGCCCAGGGTGGTGCCGCGGGCGCGGACCCAGTCGCCGTCGATCCAGGGCTGGATCGGATCCCGGGTAAAATCATGGGGGCTGTCGGCGTTGGCCTGGGGAACCATATCCATATGGGCTTGCAATATCACCCCCTGGCGTTGTTCCATTCCCGCCGTGGCGACTTTGCGGATGATCAGATTGCCTACCTTGTCCTGCTGCACCGCCAGCCCCTGCTCCCGCGCCCAGTCGCCGATCCACTGGCGCAAGGCCGCCTCATGGCCGGAAGGATGGGGAATACTGCAGAGGGTGTCGAAAAACTGCCACAGCAGGGCAGGGGAAAGGCTACGGATTTCGCTCATGGGGTACCTTGCTTCTGACGCCGGTAGGGGAAAGCCGATAGCTTACCCCTCCGTCGCCGTCCTTTTCCATCATTTAACTGTATATTGTGATTATTTCGATTTTTTAATCCAAGAAATTAAATTCTATTGGTTTTATGAACTGCGTTCGTGCTCATCTATGCCTTGAACATATTGACTTCGTCCGACAGCTTGCGCCCCAGGCCGGACAGGGCCTCACCGGCACTGTCGGTCTCCTGGGTCTTCAGGCGGGCCTCCTCCGCCAGTTCGCTCAGCCGGCTCAGGTTGCGGCTCATCTCTTCGGTGGTTTGCCGCTGCTGTTCGGCGGCGGTGGCGATATGGCTGTTCATGTCGTTGATAAGCTGCATGCGTTCGCTGATGGCGGCCAGGGCGTCGCCGGCCTGATCGGCGGTGCCCTGGGTGTCCTTCGCCTGCTGCATCAGACCGTTCATATGGGCCACGGTGTCACTGGCTTCGGACTGCAGCCGCTGGATGATGTCCTGAATTTCGTCGGTCGAGCGCTGGGTGCGGGTGGCGAGGCTGCGTACCTCGTCGGCCACCACCGCGAAGCCGCGGCCCTGCTCCCCGGCCCGGGCCGCCTCTATGGCGGCATTCAGCGCCAGCAGGTTGGTCTGCTCGGCGATGGCGCTGATCACCTCCAGCACCTTGCCGATGTCCTGGGCCCGTTCGGCCAGGGTGGCCAGGCGATGCTGGGCCGAGGTGAGTTCGGCCACCAGGCCGGCCGCCACCTGGCGGGTCTGGGCCACCTTGCCGCTGCCGTCCCGGGCGGCCTCGGCCGAGGCATGGCTGGCCGAAGCCGCTTGCTCTGCCGACCTGGCCACTTCCTGGCTGGTGGCCAGCATTTGCTGCATGGCGGCGGCGACCTTCTCGGTTTCGGCCGACTGCTGCTCGGAAAGGCCGCGGTTATGGCGCACTATGTCGGACAGGCGACCGGCGGCGGCGTTCACCTCCTGGCTGATGGGAGAGAGCTGGCGGATGGTGACGGCCAGCCGTGAGCAGAACTGGTTGAAGCTTCGGCTGAGCTGGGCCACCTCGTCCCGGCCGTGTTCGTCCAGCCGCCGGCGCAGGTCTGCTTCGCCGTGAGAGATGTCGCGCAGGGCCCGCACCGTGTCACCCATCGGGTGCAGTATGCTGCGGATCAGTGCCACCGCCACCAGCACGGCGACGGTGCCGAGTCCCAGCACCACCAGCAGCACCTTGGTGGCGGTGGCCGCCAGTTGCTCGTGCACGTCGTCGATATAGATGCCGGTGCCGATGATCCAGCCCCAGGGGGTGAACAGCTCCACATAGGACACCTTTTCCACCGGCTCGCTCAGGCCCGGCTTGGGCCAGAGGTAGTGCACGAAGCCGCCGCCGGCCTGGCGTACCTGCTCTACCATCTCGAGGAACAGCGCCTTGCCGTTGGGATCCTTGAAGCCGCTGAGATCTTCGCCGTTGAGCCTGGGCTGCATCGGATGCAGGATCATGCGCGGCTGGCTGTCGTTGATCCAGAAATAGTCGTTGTTGCCGTAGCGCAGCTCGGCGATGGCGGCCAAGGCCTGTTGCCGGGCTTCGGCTTCCGGTAGCAGTCCCTGTTGTTGTTGCTGGTGATAAAAACCGGTCAGGCTGATCACTGACTGTACCTGGCGCATGGCCTGGGTGCGTTTTTCGTCGACCAGGCCCTGATAGAACAACCACAGCATCAGCAGGGTGACGCCCAGGATGCCGATGGAAAGCAGCAGCAGATTAAGATAAAGCCGTTTGGCGATGGAAAGCGAGCGCAGTAGTTTCACGTCCTTGTTCCTCTGTCGATAGCTTCTGCACCGGGCAGATAATTTCCCATACTAAATCAATGGAAAAGACTTTACGGCCGGCTGACTGCAAAAGTGGGATCTGCCCGGCTACCCCTTTAGTCTAATGATGATCGATGTGGCACCGGTGGCAATAAAAAGCTGTAACGCTGGTCAAGAATGGGCGCTATCTCTATAATGCGACCATTGTTTGCTCGTCATCCGGTCAAGGCCGGCACCAGGGCTGGGGCGCGTCTAGGGGCCGCCGCCTGCCGGGTACCACGGCGGACGACGGTGGCCAACTTGTCTCGAAAGCCAACATCCAAAGGTTCTGTTTATGTCCAACAAATTCGTCGTCACCTGGGATTCATTTCAGCGCGAAGCGCGCAAGTTGGCCCAGCGCCAGCTTCCCGCCAGTCAGTGGAAAGGCATTATTGCGGTTAGCCGCGGTGGCCTGGTACCGGCGGCCATCATGGCCCGGGAGCTGGGCATCCGTCATGTCGATACCCTCTGTATCTCCAGCTACGAGCACGATCACCAGCGTGCCGAGCTGCAGGTGCTCAAGCAGGTATCCGGGGACGGTGAAGGCTTTTTGATCGTCGATGACCTGGTGGATACCGGCAATACCGCCCGGGTGATCCGCGAACTCTACCCCAAGGCCAAGTTCATCACCGTGTTTGCCAAGCCGAAGGGCGAGCCGCTGGTCGATGATTTCGAGGTCCGGGTCGGCCAGGATACCTGGATAGAACAGCCCTGGGACATGAGCGTAACCTTTGTGCCGCCGCTGTGTGAACAAGACAACGCATGATAAGAAACGAAAAGGCTCCTCTGGAGCCTTTTCGTTTCTTATCAGTACATGAGGGTGCAATCATGCCGGAGCAAAATCACACTCTGAGCGAGCGGCTGTTCTCACAGGTGGAGCAGGTGCAGGAAACGTCCACCATTTCATTTACCGGGCGACGGGATAAACAACCGGAGCAGATTGCCCCTTATGTGGACGGTGCCCATCTGCCCGGCTTCTACCGGCTGCAAAAACGCGCCTTCTGGCGTTGGCAGGGCACCGACAGCATTGAAATAGAATCGACCCTGGCCCGGATTGCCATGGCCGCCGGCCCCCGTTCCGTGGATCACTGGCTGGATACGGTGTCGGAATACAAGAGTGGGAACTGGGTGTTCGAGTGGAGCCAGTTGGGGGCCGATGCCCATCGGGCGGGCATGGCGATGATGGCCGCCGATCCGGAGCTGGCCCGCCGGCAGTTGCTGGCGGCGGCCCGTTATTTTTCCCTGGCGAGCTACCCCCACCTCAAGGGTGATGTGCTCAGCCTGCAGGCGCAGCTGCTCGCCAACAAGGCCTACCGCCAGGCCGGGCAACTGTTGCCGGTGCCGCTCAAGGAGCTGCGCATTCCCTATAATGGCAAAGAGGTGCAGGGTTACCTGCACCTGCCCGCCCAAGACAAGCCGTTGCCCCTGGTGATCGTCAGCGGCAGCCTAGACAGCCTGCAGCTCGATTTCTGGCGCTTTTATGAGGAGTACCTGGCACCCTCGGGCATTGCCATGCTGACGGTGGACATGCCGGGTGTCGGATATTCGTCCCACTGGTCGCTGGTGCAGGACAGCAGCCGGCTGCATCAGGCGGTGCTGGACTATGTACCGCAGATCCCCTGGGTGGACGAACGGCGGGTCGGCGTGCTGGGAGTGCGCATGGGGGGGAATGTGGCGGCGCGGCTGGCCTTCCTCGAGCCCTTCAAGCTGCGCACCGTGGTCAGCATCGCCGGTGCCACCAACCTGTTCTTTACCGACCGTGATCGCTTTATGCAGACCCCGGCCATGCTCAGGGATACCATCGCCAACCGGATGGGGCTGCGCAGCAACGACTGGGAGCAGGTTTATTATCATTGCCAGGGTTTTTCCCTGAAAACCCAGGGCCTGATGGGACACAAGACCACGGTGCCCCTGCTCAGTCTCGGTCACAAACGTGACTTTATCTGCCCGGAGCGGGACATCCAGGCCCTGGCGGCTTCCAGCCGGGGGGGGCAGGCGCTGGTGCTGGACAAGCTGCCCCTGTTCGAAGTCTACGGCCAGGCCCTGGCGAAGGCGCGGGACTGGTTGCTGACCCATTTATAGTCCCCGGCAGGGCCGGGGCGCCGTTTTTTGTGAACAGGGTCGCGGCCGGCCTTTACGCTGGGGCGAAAAAACGTTACATATAGGCAAGTTAACAGGGAGGCTGCATGACCACAGACAAGGTTACTCATCATAAGTTAGTGCGAAAGTTTGCCGCCATAGGCCCCTATCTGCGGGAGCATATGTCGAATGAATCCCACTATTTTTTTGACTGCCTGGCCGTCTGTGCCAGCGCCAAGGCGGCGCCTGAAAAGCGCGAGTTCTGGGGCTGGTGGTTGACCCTCAGCACCCAGGATAATGAGAATTTCGAGTTTCATTACCAGCTCGGTTTTTATAACGCGACCGGGCAGTGGCAGCCCCAGGCCTTGCCGAAGAAGCACGAAGAGGAAGTGGTGCGTACCCTGCGGGATTTTTACGACAAGCTGGGGGTGTGCCTGGAAAGTCTGTCACTCGGTATTCGACCTTCCCCCGCCCTGGGAGAAAAGCATCTGCTGAGCACGGCCTGAGGCCGGCTCCGGCTACTGCTGTGGCCATGATGATGCATGGCCCGGATTTCCACCTCGTTTTATTATCTGCCGGCAATGCCGGCATTGCTGTTACTAAGGAGCCGCAGGGCGTTCCATGAAAGGCAAAACCATAGTCGTAAAACTGGGCACCAGTGTGCTGACCGGCGGTACCCGCCACCTGGATAAGGCGCACATGGTGGAACTGGTGCGCCAGTGCGCCAGCCTGCAGCGGGCCGGCCACCAAATCATAGTGGTGACTTCGGCGGCCATTGCCGCCGGTCGTGAGCATCTGGGCTTCCCCACGCTGGCCGGCACCATGGCCAACAAGCAGATGCTGGCGGCGGTGGGCCAGACCCAGCTGATCCAGAGCTGGCAATCGCTGTTCAATATCTACGGTCTGCATGTGGGGCAGATACTGCTGACCCGGGCCGATCTGGAAGACAGGGAGCGCTACCTCAATGCCCGCGATACCCTGCGCGCCCTGCTGGATAACCGAATCATCCCGGTGATCAATGAAAACGACGCCGTGGCCACCAACGAGATCAAGGTCGGCGACAACGACAACCTGTCGGCGCGGGCCGCCATCCTGGCCGAGGCGGATCTTCTGATCCTGCTGACCGACCAGAAAGGATTGTTCACCGCCGATCCGCGCCATGATCCCAAGGCGCAGCTGATCGAAGAAGTGCAGACCATAGATGATACCCTGCGCAAGCTCGCCGGCGGCAGCATCAGCGGCCTGGGTACCGGCGGCATGGCCACCAAGCTGCAGGCGGCGGACGTAGCCCGTCGGGCCGGCATCGACGTGGTGATCGCCACCGGCCAGGTGCCGGAGGTGATCGGCCGGCTGGCCGAAGGCGATCGCATCGGCACCCGTTTCCCGGCTCTGGCCACCCCGCTCGAAAGTCGCAAACGCTGGATCCTGGCCGGACCCCCGCCCCACGGCGAAATTCATATCGATGCGGGTGCGGTCAAGGCGGTCAAAGAAAAAGGCTCCAGCCTGCTGCCCAAGGGGATAGTGCGTATTGAAGGGCGCTTTCGCCGGGGCGAAGCCGTGCGTATCGTCAATCCCGAAGGACGGGAGCTGGCCCGGGGCATCTGCCGCTACGACGCCCTCGACCTGAACCGAATCAAAGGACAACACTCAGAGCAGATTGAATCCCTATTGGGTTATGGCTACGGCAGCGTGGCCATCCACCGGGACGATCTGGTGCTCTTGTAGGAGAACATATGAACCTGGAACAGATGGGGCAGGCCGCGCGTGCCGCCGCCTACACCCTTGCCGACACCCCCACCCGGGCCAAGAACGATGCCCTGCTGGCGATGGCCGAAGCCCTGGAAGCCAGCACCGCCGCCATACTGGCGGCCAACGCCAGGGATCTGGACGCCGCCCGCGCCGCCGGCATCAATGAGGCCATGCTGGATCGGCTGATGCTGAACCCGGCCCGGCTCAAGGCCATTGCCGACGACGTGCGCAGCGTGGTGCGGCTGCCGGATCCGGTGGGCGCCGAGCTGGATTCGCGGGTGCTGGAAAACGGCATGCGGCTGTCGCGCCGGCGGGTACCGCTCGGGGTGGTGGGGGTGATTTACGAAGCCCGCCCCAACGTGACCATCGACATCGCCGCCCTGTGCCTGAAAACCGGCAATGCCAGTATTCTGCGCGGCGGCCGGGAAACCTTCCACACCAACCAGGAACTGGTGAAGGTGATCCAGCAGGCGCTGGCGGTGAGCCGGCTGCCCGCCGGCTGCGTACAGTACATCGGCGAGCCGGGGCGGGAGTGGGTCAGCGGCCTGCTCC
Organism: Zobellella iuensis; assembly: GCF_016746085.1. Classification (GTDB taxonomy): domain Bacteria; phylum Pseudomonadota; class Gammaproteobacteria; order Enterobacterales; family Aeromonadaceae; genus Oceanimonas; species Oceanimonas iuensis. The sequence continues at coordinate 375,252 of NZ_JAERTZ010000026.1, read as the reverse complement.
GGCTCGACAAGTACGTGGACATGATCATCCCCCGCGGCGGCCCCGGCCTGCACCAGCTGTGCAAGGAGCAGTCCACCATACCGGTGATCATCGGCGGCTTCGGCATCAGCCACACTTTCGTCGATGACAGTGCCGACCTGGTGCGCGCCATCGAGGTGATCGACAACGCCAAGACCCACAGGCCGAGCGCCTGCAACGCCCTGGATACCCTACTGGTACACAGGGCGGTGGCGGCCGAGCTGCTGCCGCGCTTGAGCGAGCGTATGGCGGCGAAAGGAGTCGAGCTGGTGGCCGATGAGGAAGCCCTGGCCCTGTTGCAGTCCGGCGCCGCCAAGGTGCGGCCTGCCGCCGAGGGGGACTTCGACACCGAGTGGCTGAGCCTGACCCTGGGGGTGAAGCTGGTGGCCGACGTGGACGAGGCGCTGGCGCACCTGCGCGACTATAACGCCAGCCATTCCGACGCCATCCTCACCAACCGCCTGGCCAGTGCCGAACGCTTTATCAACGGCGCGCCCTCGGCTGCGGTGTACGTGAACGCCTCGACCCGCTTTACCGACGGTGCCCAGTTCGGCCTGGGGGCGGAGGTGGCGGTGTCCACCCAGAAGCTGCATGCGCGCGGCCCCATGGGGCTGGAAGAACTGACCAGCTACAAGTGGATCGGCCAGGCGGATTACCTGATCCGCCAGTAACGGCTGCCCCGGCCGGGCCGGGGCGATACTGAGAGGGGGATGTTATGCCATCCAAGCTGCTGGATGCCCTGCTGCTGGCGATGCCGCTGTCGCCGACCCTGGAGTCGTGGCGACAGCACCTTAAGTGCCAACTGCCTTACCCGGTACAGGGGGCGCAGACGTTGTTTATCGGTGAACCGCCCCTGGCGATAGTGGCGTTTCAGCACGACCGGGCGGAAGTGCTGCTGCCGGCCATGGAGTGGCGTCACCACGATATCCACACCGCCAAGCCCCGTTCCCAGGGCGTGGTGGAGGCGCATAGCGGCAGCCTGGAACAGCTGCTGGCGCTGGTGGAGGACACCATAGCGATCCGGCTCAAATCGTTTCGGGAGTGCAGCAGCTGCGGCAAGCATTGTGCGCCCGAAATGCTCGGCTCCCTGCAGGGCGAGCCGGTATGCCGGGACTGTATCCAAGGCCGGCGGGTATTGTTTTGAAAGCGGGGACTAGAGCACCATATAGTTTAAAACTTAGGCAGTCCTTCCCCTCTTGAGCGGAGGCTTCGATGGCTTCTGACGAGGTGTAGTCTGTCGGCCAAAGGGCACTCCTCCTCCGGCACGCCGTAAACCCGTCCATGGGGGCTCCGCCACGCCCTCCCTGGCGTGGAGGGCCGGCGGAGGAGCGCCCTTTGTCTTTCCTGGTGCTCCGGCGCTGCCTGCCGGCACCACCTTCAGACAGCGTCAGAGCTTGAAAGAGGTAACAGGGATAGCCTCCGCCGACCGTCACCTGCCAGGGGGCGCGAAGCGCCTTGCACCGCCGCCAGCATCGCGAAGCGATGATACGGCGGTTTCCGCGACATCCGGCAGGCGCGAGCCTACAGGGACGTACTTGCGGCGTGTCGGCGGAGGTGGCCCTGTTGACTCTTCTCTACGTTGCAACAGACAACAAATAGCTGATTGGTCTATTTTTAAACTGATCGGTGCTCTAGGAGTTTTATCCCTTCCAGTCCCCAGTCCTTAATCCCTGATTTTAGCCAGCCACAACCGCAGGTAGATACCCGGCAGGGTGGTGAAGCCGGTGGTGGCGTATTTGAGTTCGCCCTTGCTTGCCACCATCAGGGTGGGAGTGGCCTGAATGCCGAGCCGGCGGGCCAGGACGTGGTGCTCGTCGTTGACCACCGCAAAATCGTAGCCGTGCTGGGCCAGGTAGCCCGTCACCCGGGCATCCGGCCCCGAGGCGATGGCGATGCTGACCAGGGGCTCGCCCACCAGGTTGACCATGGGGGAGACGAAACGGCAGATCCCGCACCAACTGGCCCACACATAGATCAACACCGGTTCTTCCCGGCTCAGGGCGGCCAGGTCCAGTTCTTTTCCCTCCAGGGTAGTCAGGGGGCCGAGCACCGCCAGCGTCGTCGGCATATCGCGGCTGCGCCACAGGTCCACCGCCGAGACCACCACTATCAGCAACAGCAGATAGCCGAAGGCCGAGCGCAGTCGCTTGCGCCAGGGACGGCTCATGGGCGGGCTTCCTCAAGCGTGTCCATCACCTGGTTGGTGCTCAGCAGCACCTCCAGCTCGCGTCCCCGGGGCAGGCCGGGGCCGAACACCTGGTTGAAGGGGATGCCGGCCCGGTCGTGCTGGCGCAGGTAGTCGGTAATCATCGGGTTGGGGCGGGTCCAGTCGCCGCGCATCAGCACCATATCTTCCTGCTGCAGGGTGCCGTAGACCGGCTCCCGCAACAGTACCCCTATCTTGTTGGCCTGGCAGGTGATGCACCAGTCGGCGGTGATATCCACGAACACCCGTTTGCCCGCCGCCACCTCCTGCGCGATGCGGGCGGGATCCAGCGGCTGCCAGACCAGCTCATCCTTGACCGGACTGACCCAGCGGGACTGGGTGAGCAGGGCCAGGCCGCCCCCCAGGGCGCCGAGCAGCAGCAGGCCGGCCAGGCCGAACAGCAGCCCCCGGGTGCCGTGGCGGCGCAGCAGGGACCCCAGCGCCAGCAGTGCCAGCAGCAGCACCAGGACCAGGCTGGCGGGGGTACCGATGGCAGGGGCCAGCAGCGACAGCAGCCACAGGCTGGTGGCCAGCAGCATCAGCCCGAACAGCCACTTCACCCTGAGCATCCAGGGGCCGGGCCGGGGCAGCAGCCGGATAAAGCCGGGGAACAGGGCCAGCAGCAGCCAGGGCAGGGCCATGCCCAGCCCCAGGCCGGTGAAGATGGCGATCAGCACCAGGGGCGACGAGGCCAGGGCCACCGCCACCGCGGTGCCCAGGAAGGGGGCGCTGCAGGGGGTGGCGAGCAGGGTGGCGAACATGCCCTGCAGCAGGTGGCCGCCGTGGCCATGGCCGGGGCGGGTCGCCAGCCAGGTGCTCATGGTGGCGGGCAGGCGCAGCTCGAACAGGCCGAACAGGTTGAGGGAGAAGAGGGCGGTGATCAGCAGCATAAAGCCGATAAACGCGGGCTGCTGGAACTGGATGCCCCAGCCGAGCTGGGCGCCGGACCAGGTCAGGGCCAGCATAAAGGCGGCCAGCAGCCAGAACGACAGCAGTATGCCGGCGGCGGACAGCAGCAGCGGACGGCGCACGTCGGCCCGGGAGCGGTGGCCCAGCAGCAGGCCGTTGAGTTTGAGCCCCAGCACCGGCAGCACGCAGGGCATGATATTGAGCACCAGGCCGCCGAGCAGGGCGTAGAGCAATACCAGGGGCAGGGGAAGCTGGGCGGTGGCGGGCGGCAGCACACCGGTTTCGATCTGCCCGGCCAGCTCTTCCGCCAGGCCCTCGTCGGTGGCGGTGATCACCACCACCTGCTGGGTCAGATCCAGCCCGGGATCCCAACTGCCGACCTTGAAGCGGGCTTCCAGCCGTTCGCCTTCGATTTTAAGCCTGGGCTGGCTGAAAATGCCGTTGTCCAGCTCGTCCACGAACACCGCCGGTCGTTGCCAGCCGCGGGGGTTGTGCAGGCTGACCGCCAACTGCCGTTGTGCCTTGTCCCATACCAGTTGTTCCGCCTGCACCAGGCTGGCGGGTCTGGGCACCCGGGATACCGCCTGTTGATAGCGGTGGTAGAGGGGCTCGTCGCTGATGAGGGCGTCAGGCTCCAAAGGCAGTTGCAGCCGGTAGTCGGTGAGCACGCAGATGGTGGTGCAGCTCGGCAGGGTCAGGGTGGCGTCGAGTCGCGCCGGCAGGGAGCCATCGGCCGGGGTCAGTTGCAGGGGAAAATCCACGTCCTGTTGGTAGCCCTGGGTCTCGACCCCGAGCAGGGTGAAGCGGCTGGGCTGGGGCCACTGCCAGTTGATGTCGAGCAGGTTGTCGGACGCCAGCCAGTCCAGCCGGGGGGCGATGCCACCTTCACCGGGGGAACGCCAGTAGGTTTTCCAGTCGTCGGCCAGGCGCACCTGCAGCAGGGCCGGATAATAATTGCTGGCGGCATCGAAGGGGCCGGTTTGTACCAGCCGTACCTGCACCGGCGGGTGTTCGGGGGCCTGCAGCCAGCCGGTATCGGCGGCGAGCGGCAAGGACTGCGGCAAGAGCAGCAGCAACAAGGCAATAATTCTGGTCACTAAAAGTCTCCGGTCGGTTAACGCAAGCTTACAAAAGAGCGGCGTCAATCGCTATTCCCGACACAGGTAAATAACTGATCCTAATAGTGCTACATCGACCGGGTCCCGCACGCAGACACGCCGTGAACCCATCCATGGGGGCTCCGCCGCGCCATCCCTGGCGCGGAGGGTCTGCTTAGCAGCACCCGGCCGCTGCCGGCAGTGATTTACTGTTCGGAACCGTTAATTACAACAGGGCCAGCGGCATATTTCCGTGTCAACCGGCCGCCAGCCACAGGGCCACGCCCAGCATCAGGGAGCCGGCGATACGGTTCATCAATTGCACCTTGCCTTTTTGCAGCAGCACCCGGCTCAGGGTGCGGCCGCCGCTGGCGTAAAGCAGCAGGCACAGGAACTCCAGCACCAGGATGATGGACACCAGGGTGACCAGTTGGCCGACCAGGGGCGCCTGGTTGTTGATAAAAGGCGGCAGCAGGGCGATGAAGAAGGCCCAGCCCTTGGGGTTGGCGATGGCGGTGATAAAACCCTGGCTTACCAGGGTGGGGATCGGGATATGACGGGGGCCCACATCCACCGGGCTCAGGGCCAGCTTGCCCTTGGAGCGCCACAGCTGGATGCCGAGCCAGGCCAGGTAGAGGCCGCCACCGTATTTGAGCAGCAGGAACAGCTCGGGATATTGCAGCATCAGGGCCGCGACCCCGACCACCGCCAGGCAGGCCACCAGGCCCACGCCGACCAGTTCGCCCAGCATCATCCACAGCGCCCGCCGTACCCCCACCGTCATGCCGAGCGACAGGGCCAGGGTCATGCACATGCCGGGGGTGACCGACACGAAGAAAAAGGTGGGAACAAACACCATCAAGATTGGAGCGTTAATAGGACACCTGTCTGTTTATCCGGGCTTGGTTGCACATAATGTACGCCATTTTGGGATAAAGGCCAGAGATCGGGCGGTGAAAAGTCCGGGATTAGGGATTAGGGATTAGGGATTAGGGATTAGGGATTTTACCCGAAACTGCCGACCGAAAAAAATCCTGCCAGTCCCCAGTCCCCAGTCCCCAGTCCCCAGTCCTGCAACCACCTAGTCGCTGAAACGGGGACTGAACACCAGCCGGCCCGGGGCGATATCCATGGCCACCGGCACCGTCTTCAGCCAGCCGTAGCGGCTGTCGTCGAGCCGGTAGACCGGCTGGTTTTCCAGCACGGCGCGCACCAGCTGCATCATGCCGGCGGAGGCGGCGGCCATGTCGCCCTGGTAGCCGAAGGCGTCCACCTTGCTCTGCAGCAGGTTGAGATCGCGGATAAAGATGGCGTTCTGCTGGCGGTCGTACACCGGCCGGCCTTCTATCGCCAGGTCGAGCTGGGCGGGGATGCGGGCCACCAGGGCGTTGATGGCGGTTTCGCCCTTAAGGTTCAGGCGCACCACCTGGCGGTTGTCGGGACCTATCTGCAGGTTCAGGTGGTCGACCCGGGTCTGCACCAGGCCCTGGGTGAAGCGCGGCGCCTGCTCTTCCAGCAGGGTATAGAGGGATCTTTCTATTTCGCTTTCCGCCACGCTGTACTGGCTGACGCCGGCACAGGCGGTCAGCAGCAGGGAAAAGAGAACAATAACGGGCTTGAACATGGTACATCTCCTGGAAGCACAGGGCCGGCAGTGTAAGCCCGGCCGGCCGTTAAATCAGCCGGCGGGCGGTGTCTGTCAGGCAATTACTGGCGCAGCAGCCGATCCAGCTGATTGGCGAAGGCCTGGCGGTCGGCGGGGCTCAGGCTCGGCGGGCCGCCGGTCTGGACTCCGCTGGCGCGCATCGTATCCATAAAATCGCGCATGGTGAGTTTGGCCCGGATGGTGTCCTGCTCGAACCGCTCACCGCGCGGACTCAGCACCCGGGCGTCTTTCTCCAGCGCTTCGGCGGCCAGCGGGATGTCGGCGGTGATCAGAATATCCCCGGCGGCGAGCCGGGCCACGATTTCGTTGTCGGCCACATCGAATCCCTTGGGCACCTGCAGCTGTTTTATCAGCGTCGAGCCGGGCAGGGGCAGGGGATGATTGGCGACCATGGTCAGCGGGGTTTGCGTGCGCTCGGCGGCGCGAAACAGAATATCGCGAATCACCTTGGGGCAGGCATCCGCATCGACCCAGATTTGCATCAGTTACGCCGCCCCAGTGCCTGCTTGCGGTCGATGGCGTCTTTCAGCTCATAGGGGTCGACCACCACGCCGGTGGCATCGGGAGTGGGGAACACCGCCACCATCAGCTCGTCTTCTTCCATGCCGGGCACCCAGCGTGCCAGCCAGACCTTGAGGCTGACCGCTTCGGGCTTGCACTGGCTCCAGTCGTCCACCGCCCACTCCTTGGCATAATCCGCATGGGGCCAGACCGGGATACAGTCTTCATCGTCGTCCGAGGTCAGCATCATGCAGCCGTGTTCGTCGGTAAGAATCCAGATTTCTTCGTGTTCGCACACCCGGGCCACGAAATGGTTGAAACGTTCATCATCCCGCATGGTCTGGGCGGCGGCCTTGTCGGCGGCGGTAAGGGTATAGCTCATGGTGCTGTCTCGTGATGGAACTTTTCTCGCATGTTCACACCCCGAGGCCCATGTTGTCCAGCTTAAAGCGGCGGCGTTGGCCGAATTTGCTCCAGGCCTTCTCATGAAAGAAGTAGGCGACGGTGTTGACCATGGGCTCGACCAGGGCGATAAGTCCGCCGACCAGCAGGTCGCCGGACAGCAGCCAGGCCACGGTAAAGGCGACGGTAAAGTGCACAATGGCAAAGGTGATGGTCTTGTACATGATGTCGTTCTCCGGCTGGGATATAAATTAAATGATAATGGTTATCACTTTATTATCCAGCGGTTCTTTATTATCAGACTCATCGGCAATTCCTATCAAACAATTGGCCCCGCAGGCCAATCGGACGTTTACAGCCGGCCCTTGCTCGGGATAGATTGAATTCAGTCTTTTTCGATAAAAACGAGCCTCCGGCTCAGCACAGCAATCAGGGTTACCCATGCATTTTCAAACCGACGATATCCGCATCAATGAAATCAAAGAACTGTTGCCGCCGATAGCGGTGCTGGAGAAGTACCCGGCTACCGATACCGCCTCGACCACGGTGTTCGAATCCCGCCAGGCCATCCACCGTATTCTCACCGGCGAGGACGATCGGCTGCTGGTGGTGATTGGGCCCTGCTCCATTCACGATCCGGCGGCGGCGGTGGAATACGGCAAGCGGCTCAAGCCGCTGCGTGACCAGTATGGCGACCGGCTCGAAATCGTGATGCGGGTCTATTTCGAGAAGCCGCGCACCACCGTCGGCTGGAAGGGGCTGATCAACGACCCTTACCTGGACAACAGCTTCCAGATCAACGACGGCCTGCGCATCGGCCGCAAGCTGCTGCTGGATCTCAACGATCTGGGCCTGCCCACCGCCAGCGAATTCCTCGACATGATCACCCCCCAGTATGTGGCCGATCTGATGAGTTGGGGCGCCATAGGTGCGCGCACCACCGAATCCCAGGTGCACCGGGAGCTGGCCTCCGGCCTGTCCTGTCCGGTGGGCTTCAAGAACGGCACCGACGGCACCATCAAGGTGGCGGTGGACGCCATCGGCGCCGCCAGCGCCTCGCATCATTTCCTGTCGGTGACCAAGTTCGGCCACTCCGCCATCGTTGCCACCGCCGGCAACCCGGACTGCCACATCATACTGCGGGGCGGCAAGGAGCCGAACTACGGCGCCGAGCATGTGGCGGCGGTGTGCGACGGGCTGGCCAAGGCCGGCCTGCCGCAGAAGCTGATGATCGATTTCAGCCACGCCAACAGCAGCAAGCAGTACCAGCGCCAGATGGTGGTGTGCGAGGACGTGTGCGCGCAGCTGGCCGCCGGCCAGCAGGCCATCATGGGGGTGATGGTGGAAAGCCACCTGGTGGCCGGACGCCAGGATCTGGAGGAAGGCAAGCCGTTGACCTTCGGCCAGAGCATCACCGACGCCTGCATCGGCTGGGCAGACACCGAGGCCCTGCTGGTCCAACTGGCCGATGCGGTCACCGCCCGCCGCCAGGCCTGAGCCGATAGTTGCACACTAAAAAGGAGCCGAAGGGCTCCTTTTTAGTGTCGATGCGGTCTGATTCTCCCCGGAGAGGCGGCCAAAGGGCACTACTCCTCCGGCACGCCGTGGACCCATCCATGGGGGCTCCGCCGCGCCTTCCCTGGCGCGGAGGGCCGGCGGAGCCGTTTCCTCAGTCCGCCTGTTTTGGCATGGGAGTCGCTTGCTTTTTATGTCTGATTTTACAGCGTGTCGGTGGAGTCCGTCCTTGGGCCGATTTTATTGCTTCCGACGGTAATCAGGAGCGTCAGCAAAAAGGAGCCTTTCGGCTCCTTTTTGTTATTTGACTTCCACGCCCTGGGCTTGCAGGTCCGCGTGGTAGGAAGAGCGGACGAAGGGGCCGCAGGCGGCGTGGCTGAAGCCGATGCTGTCGGCCACGGCTTTCAGTTCGTCGAACTCGGCGGGCGGCACATAGCGTTTCACCGGCAGGTGGTGGCGGCTGGGCTGCAGGTACTGGCCCAGGGTCAGCATGGTGACGTTGTGCTCGCGCAGATCCTTGAGCACTTCCACGATTTCCTCGTTGGTCTCGCCCAGGCCCATCATCAGGCCGGACTTGGTGGCCACCTGGGGGTGCATGTCCTTAAACCGGCGCAGCAGCTCCAGCGACCACTTGTAGTCGGCGCCGGGACGGGCCACCCGGTACAGGCGCGGGGCGGTTTCCAGGTTGTGGTTGAACACGTCCGGCGGGGTGTCCTTCAGGAGCTCGAGGGCGGTGTCCATGCGGCCGCGGAAGTCCGGGGTCAGGATCTCGATCTTGGTGTTGGGGCTCTGCTCGCGGATGGCGCGGATGCAGTCGGCGAAGTGCTGGGCCCCGCCGTCGCGCAGGTCGTCCCGATCCACCGAGGTGATCACCACGTATTTCAGGCCCAGCTCCTTGATGGTCTTGGCCAGCTTGGCCGGCTCTTCCGGATCCGGCGCCAGCGGACGGCCGTGGGCTACGTCGCAGAAGGGGCAGCGGCGGGTACAGATGGCGCCGAGGATCATAAAGGTGGCGGTGCCGTGGTTGAAGCACTCGGGCAGGTTGGGGCAGGAAGCCTCCTCGCATACCGAATGCAGCTTGTTCTCGCGCATGATGTTCTTGAGCCCCTGTATGCGCTGGTTGCTGGGAGGAAGCTTGATCTTCATCCACTCCGGCTTGCGCAGCACTTCCTCTTCCGCCTCTGGCATGTACTTGACCGGGATCAGGGCCATCTTGTCGGCGTCACGCAATTTTACGCCAGGCTCGACGCGTACAGGTTTGCTCATAATTTCATTTTCTCTGTGGTGTAGTAGAGATGTTGATAGCCAAGCTGTTCCGCCAGCAAGGGTACCAGCCGGGATTGGGCTTCTTCAAGGCTTTGTGGGCCGCCGAGGGCGCAGCACTGGGTCATGGCCATGCCCGCATAGCCGCAGGGGTTGATGCGCAGGAAGGGGTTGAGGTCCATATTGACGTTCAGCGCCAGGCCATGGAAAGAGCAGCCGCGGCGTACGCGCAGGCCGAGGGAGGCGATTTTGCTCTCGCCGACGTAAACGCCGGGGGCATCGGGCTTGGCATAGGCTTCAATCTGGTAGAGCGCCAGCAGACTGATGATGGCCGACTCCATCGAGGTGACCAGATGACGCACCCCCAGTTTTTTGCGGCGCACGTCCAGCAGCAGATAGAGTACCAGCTGGCCCGGACCATGATAGGTGACCTGGCCGCCCCGATCGGTCTGCACCAGGGGGATCTCGCCCGAGTCCAGGATATGCTCCGGCTTGCCGGCCTGCCCCTGGGTAAAGACCGGCAGGTGTTCCACCAACCAGAATTCATCTTCGGTGTGTTCATCCCGTCGATCGGTGAACAGCTGCATGGTATGCCAGACATGCTCGTAGGAGGCCTGTCCCCAATATCTGACGGTGAGATGATCCTGCTGCATGGCGGTGCCCTAGAGTACGTACTTGACCAAGTCCAGCTTGCCCAGCTCCTGATACAGCCGCTCTACCTGCTCCTTGCTGTGCACCGTGACCTGCACGGTCACCGCATGGTAGTTGCCCTTGCTGCTGGGGCGGACCTGGGGGCTGTAATCGCCCGGGGCGTGCTGTTGCAGTACTTCGACGATCATATCCGGCAGGCGGCTGTCGGCCAGGCCCAGCACCTTGAACGGGAAACGGCAGGGAAATTCGAGTAACTCATCAAATTTGGTGTTCATGGCAACCTTTGCAACGTGCGGTATTCGGTGGCAGATGGACGTTTCTTCCATAACCTGTGTCGCATTTTTATCATAAAACCGGCTAATCTGAAACCGACAAGTTGCAGGGGTATTAATGGCGGACTCAAAACGGACAACGGGGGCCAGGGCCCCCGTTGTCGGATTAGCTGAACAGTCCCTGGACCAACAGCTTGATATAGTCGATCAGGCGGCTGAACAGTCCGCCCTGTTCGATGTCTTCCAGCGCCACCAGCGGCAGGGTGATGACGTCTTCACCGGCCAGCTTCAGATGCAGGGTACCCACCGGCTCCCCCTTGACCAGCGGTGCCTTCAGCGCCTTGTCGAGGGTGAAATCGGCCTGCAGGTTCTGGGCCTGACCGCGGGGAATGGTCACCGACACGGCCTGGTCTACCCCCAGGGCGACGCTGTCCTTGTCACCCATCCAGATACGTTGATCGATAAGCTTGGTACCGGCCTGGTAAGGGGTCAGGGTCTGATAGAAACGGAAGCCGTAGGTCAGCAGTTTCTTGCTTTCGGCGGCCCGTACCCGCTCGTTGGCGGCGCCCATCACCACGGCGATCAGGCGCATGTCGTCCTTGGTGGCGGAGGACACCAGGTTGTAGCCGACCTGGTTGACGTGGCCGGTCTTGACGCCGTCCACATTCAGCGACTGATCCCACAGCAGGGAGTTGCGGTTGTGCTGGGTGATGCCGTTGAAGGTAAAGGATTTTTCGGCATGGATGGCGTATTCCTCCGGCACGTCGCGGATCAGGGCCTGGGCCAGCAGCGCCATGTCGTAGGCGGTGGTGACCATCTCATCGCTGTGCAGGCCATGGGGGGTGACGAAGTAGCTGTCCTTCATGCCTAAGCGGGCGGCCCAGGAGTTCATCAGATCGGCAAAGGAGTTGACGCTGCCGGCCAGGTGCTCGGCCACGGCGATGGTGGCGTCGTTGCCGGACTGGATGATGATGCCCCGGTTCAGGTCATCGATGCTGACCTGCCGGCCCACTTCCAGAAACATCACCGAGGAGCCGGGAAAATTCTGGGCCCAGGCGGCTTCGCTCACGGTCACCATGTCTTCCCGCTTGACCTTACCTTCCTGCAGCGCCTGGCCCAGGATATAGGAGGTCATCATCTTGGTCAGGCTGGCCGGCGGCAGTTGCTCATGGGCCTGCTGGGAAACCAGAACCTGGCCACTGGCGTAATCCATCAGTACATAGGACTTGGCGGCGATGGCCGGCGGCTCCGGGATCATCGGCGCTGTGGTCTGTGCCTGGGTGGAAAAGGACACCAAGGCGGCGAGCAATAAGGAGGGGAGAGTATTAACCATGCGCATAACGTCTGTCTGGTCCCTGTTCAAATGGGCAGTAACTGCCGGTTTAAGGTGAAAATAAGGCGGTTCAGTTCAAAAAATAAGCCTGGGAATAGCCTTCGGCGATCAGGCGGGCCAGGGTCGCTTCGGTCCTGCTGGCCGGGATAGGCCCCATCTGCAGCCGATACCATTCCGACTGGCGTTCGACCCGGGCGGGAAAACCATACTCCTTGCTCAGGCGGGCGGCAAGTTCCTTGGCCGTATCGGCGGAGCGGGTGGCCAGCAACTGGATATGCTTGCCCCCCTGGGATTCTGCCAGCCGGGTTTCCTTGCCGCTGGGAGCCACCCTGATCAGCTCCACCTTCACCGGCGCCGTGCCGGTTTCCAGCATGCCGAGCTTGTAGGCGGCGGCATAGGACAGGTCGATCACCCGGCCGCCGTGAAAAGGCCCCCGGTCGTTGACCCGGACCACCACCTGCTTGCCGTTGCTGGTGTTGGTCACCCGCACGAAGGAGGGCAGCGGCAGGTGCTTGTGGGCGGCGGTCATGGTGTACATATCGTACACCTCGCCATTGGAGGTATGGTAGCCGTGGAACTTGGAGCCGTACCAGGACGCCATGCCTTCGTCCTTGTAGTTTTCCACATCCCGCCATACCACATAATCCTGGCCCCAGACGTTGTAGTCCTTGTTGCCCTGGCGGCTGTAGGGCTCGTAGCGGGGCACCGCATCCTTGACGTGGTCCAGGTTGGGCGGCGCCGTGGGCGCCTTGTCCTGGCGCATGGCGTAACGGCCGCCGGCGGTTTCCTTGTCCCAGGCGGCATCCTTGCCGGCCTGGCGCTCCGGCTGGCTGCTGCAAGCCGCCAGCCAAAGGGCCGCCAGGGGCAATACACGTTTAGTGAGAGTGTTCATAAGCCTGCTTGATTTGCTCACTGAGTTGATAAACGGCCATGGCATACAATGGGCTGCGATTATAGCGGGTAATCACGTAAAAGTTATGTCTTACCACCCAATATTCGGGGCCTTCGAGGCCATCCAGCTTGATAAGCTTCACCGGGGTGCCCGCATCCAGCTCCGGCTCCACCAGGACGCCGGCGGCCGCCAGCTCGGCCCAGGTCTTGTCGATGTCCAGGGCCGGGCTCAGCAGCGCCTCGGCGGCCTCGGGGTGGGTGACCATGGCGGGGTAGGCGACGTCCTCGCCCCATTGCCAGCGGTGCTCGTGGAAATAATTGGCCACGCTGCCGATGGCATCGGTGGCTTCGAACAGGTTGATGTGACCGTCGCCGTTGAAGTCGACGGCGTAATGGCGATAGCTGGAGGAGATGAACTGGCCCATGCCCATGGCGCCGGCATAGGAGCCCTTGGGTTCATCCAGCGTCCAGCCCTGCTCCTTGGCCAGTTGCAGGTAGTGACCGAATTCGGAGCGGAAGAAGGGGCCCCGGGGCGGGTAATGGAACCCCAGGGTATAGAGGGCGTCCAGCACCTTGTGGCTGCCCATGTGGGCGCCGTAAAAGGTTTCCACCCCGATGATGGCGGCGATGATCTGGGCCGGCACCTGCAGCTCCTGCTCGGCCCGCTCCAGCAGTTCCCGGTGCTGTTGCCAGAATTCCACGCCCTGTTGCAGCCGTTTTTCCGTCAGGAAGATGGGTCTGTACTGGTGCCAGGGCTTGGCTTCGGCCGGCCGGGTCATGGCATCGATGATACCCTGCTGATAATTGGCCTGGGCCATGGCCTGGCTCAGCTCGGCCACGGGCAGCTCGAACTTGCCGGCCAGCTCGTCCAGCCATTGCTGTTGCTCACCGTTGGGCTCGCTGGCCTGGATGGAAGATGTCAGGAGGACGGCCGCAGAAAAAAGGGCAAGGCGCATTCGGTAATCCTTTTATTTCGCCAACAGGCGCTTATGAGTATGAACAGACATGAGGATGCCAAATCCGGCCATCAGTGTCACCATGGAGGTACCGCCGTAACTGATTAACGGCAGGGGTACCCCCACCACCGGCAGCAGACCACTGACCATGCCGATATTGACAAATACATAGACAAAAAACGTCAGGGTCAGGGCGCCGCCCAGCAGGCGGGCAAAGGCACCCTGGGCCTGGACCGAGATATAAAGGCCGCGGCCGATGATAAAGAGGTACAGCAGCATCAGCAGGCTGACCCCGACCAGGCCGAATTCCTCGCTCAGCACCGCGAAAATAAAGTCGGTGTGCCGTTCGGGCAGAAACTCCAGCTGGGACTGGGTGCCCTGCAGCCAGCCCTTGCCCCAGAGGCCGCCGGAGCCGATGGCTATCTTGGACTGGATAATATGATAACCGGCGCCCAGGGGATCGCTCTCGGGGTTGAGCAGAGTCAGAACCCGTCGCTTCTGGTAATCGTGCATCAGGAAGAACCAGAGCGCCGGCAGAAAGGCGGCCATCATCGCCGCCGCCGCCAGGATCAGTCGCCAGGACATGCCCGCCAGGAAGATGATGAAAAAGCCGGAAGCGGCCACCAGCAGGGAAGTGCCCAGATCCGGCTGTTTGGCGATCAGCAGGGTGGGGAAAATCACCAGTCCCAGGGCCAGGGCCACGTGCAGCAGGTTGGGGGGCAGCGGGTAGCGGCTGATGTAGGCGGCTATCATCATCGGCATCACCAGCTTCATGATCTCCGACGGCTGGAAACGGAAGGAGCCCACCTCCAGCCAGCGCTGGGCGCCCTTGCCGATGTCGCCGATCAACAGCACCAGCACCAGCAGCACCACTCCCAGGGCGAACACCGGCGGCGCCCAGCGGGCATAGAAACTGGGGGGCAACTGGGCCAGCACCAGCATCACCACCAGGGACAGGCCGATGCGCACGCCCTGGCGGGTCACGGAGTCGAGGTCTTCGCCGGTGGCGGAGTAGAGAATGGCCATGCTGGCGGCCAGCAGGGCCAGCAGCGCCAGCAGCAGCGGCCAGTCCAGATGCAACAGCTCCCACAGCGGGCGTTGACGGCGATGTTTATTCATCTTCGCTGGGTTCCTCGTCTTGTCCCAGGGCGGGCAGCATATAGAGATCGAGCAGGGCCCGGGCCACAGGCGCGGCGTTGGAGCTGCCGCCGCCGGCGTTTTCCAGCACCACCGACACCACCACTTCCGGGTTTTGGTAAGGGGCGAAGGCCACGAACAGGGCGTTGTCGCGCAGGTGTTCCTTGGTGTTGTCGTGATCGTATTGCTGGTTTTCCGCCAGGCTGAACACCTGGGCGGTACCGGACTTGCCGCCGGCCTTGTAGGGGGTGTCGGCAAAGGCGCGACGGGCGGTCCCTTCGCTGCCGTGCACGACCCGGTACATGCCGGCCAGGCCCACATCCCAGAAACTGTCCTGCTTGAGTGCGATCGGCTCGCCCTTGCTGATCGGCATGGGGATCATGCCGTCCGGTCCCTTGATGCCGTGCAGCAGGCGGGGATGCACGGTCTCGCCCCGGTCGACCATGATGGCGGTGGCCCGGGCCAGCTGCAGCGGGGTGGCGGTCCAGTAGCCCTGGCCGATGCCCACCGAAATGGTGTCGCCCTGGTACCAGGGTTGCTTGTGGCGGGCCTGCTTCCAGCCCCGGGACGGCATGATGCCGCTGGCCTCTTCATGCAGATCGATGCCTGAAAACTGGCCGAAACCGAAACGGCTCATGTAGTCGTGCAGGGTGTCTATCCCCAGCCGGTAGGCCAGGTCGTAGTAGAAGGTGTCGGCCGAGATTTCGATGGCCCGGTACACGTCCATCCAGCCGTGGCCCCAGCGCCGCCAGTCGCGGAATTTGCGGCTGGTGTTGGGGATCTGGAAGTGAGGCCCGCCGAAGAAGCGGGTACCGGCGGTAAAGGCGCCTTCGTTCAGGCCCATCACCGACAGCATGGGCTTGACGGTGGAGGCGGGGGCATAGATACCCTGACTGGCCCTGTTGATCAGGGGACGATTGGGATCGTTGAGCAGGGCCCGGTACTCGGGCCCGCTGATGCCGTGCACGAAAGGATTGGGATCGTAGCTGGGGCTGGACACCAGGGCCAGCACCTTGCCGTCCTGGGGGGTCATGATCACCGCCGCGCCGCGCCGGTCGGCCATCAGCTTCTGGGCCTTTTGCTGCAGGCCGATGTCGATGTTCAGGTAGATGTCGCTGCCGGGGATGGGCGGCTTGTACTTGAGGGTGCGGATCACCCGGCCCCGGTTGTTGAC
The DNA here is from genome assembly GCF_016746085.1 of Zobellella iuensis. GTDB lineage: Bacteria > Pseudomonadota > Gammaproteobacteria > Enterobacterales > Aeromonadaceae > Oceanimonas > Oceanimonas iuensis. The sequence continues at coordinate 359,261 of NZ_JAERTZ010000026.1, read as the reverse complement.
CTCCACCTCCTGGTAGCCGGCCTGGCCGTGCAACAGGTCTTCGTAGTAGCGCTCGACGCCTAGTTTGCCGATGTCGTGGGTGGCGGCATAGTTGGCCAGCTTGTTTTCTTCCCGCAACCGCTCTACGTCCCTGTCGTTGATGCGGGCCATATAGCCGATCACATGAGTGAAGGTGGCACCGTAGGGATAGAAGCGTTTCAGGTAGGCTTCTATCGAGGCGCCCGGGAACTTGTGCTGGTTGATGCTGAACAGGGCTACCTGCGCTTCGGTCAGGCGGCTGACCAGCACTATGGGGTTGAAACGGCGCTGGCGACGCACGTCGGCCAGGAAACGTTCTTTGAGCGCCGGATCCAGCTCGAGCAGGGCGATCAGGCCGTCGACGGTGGCCTCGAGATCCCGGGCTTGTTCGGGGGTGATCTCCAGGCTGTAGATGGGGCGGTTCTCCGCCAGCAAGGTGCCGCTACGGTCGTAGATCAGGCCGCGGGTAGGCGCTATCGGCACTACCTTGATACGGTTGTCGTTGGAGCGGGTTTGATAGGTCTGGTGCTGGTTGACCTGCAGATGGTAAAGATTGGCGAGCAGCACGCCCATCAGCAGCAGTATACCCACAAAGGACGTCAGGGCCCGGCGCCAATAAAGGGACGACTCGGCGCCATGATCACGCATCTTAACCCGGCCTTTTGCCATCGTTACTCTCGGTGATAAGGATGGTTGTTATTGATACTCCAGGCCCGGTACAGGCTTTCCGCCGCCACCACCCGCACCAGGGGATGGGGCAGGGTCAGTGGCGACAGCGACCAGGACTGCTCGGCGGCGGCCTTGCACGCCGGTGCCAGCCCCTCGGGGCCACCGATCAGGATGGCGGTATCCCGGCCGTCGAGTTGCCAGCGGGTCAGTTGTTCCGCCAGTTGCTCCGTGGTCCAGGGTCTGCCGGGGATATCGAGGGTGACGATACGTGCCGATTTAGCGACGGCGGCCAGCATCTGCTCGCCTTCCTTGTGCAGGATGCGATCGATATCGGCATTCTTGCCCCGCTTGCCGGCCGCCACTTCCGTCAGCTCCAGCGGCAGATCCCGGGGAAAGCGCCGTTGGTATTCCTGAAAACCGGCGGATACCCAGGCCGGCATCCTGGTGCCGACCGCCACCAGCTGCAATTTCATCCGGCCAGGGCCCCGACGGTGCTGCCACCCCAGAGTTTTTCGAGCTGGTAAAAATCGCGGGTTTCTTCCTGCATCACGTGCACTATGACTTCGCCCAGGTCGACCAGTACCCACTCGCCGGCGCCCTTGCCTTCGACACCCAGGGTATTGAGGCCGGCATGCTTGGCTTCGGTGGCCAGGTGCTCGGCGATGGCGTTGACGTGGCGGCTGGAGTTGCCGGAACAGACTATCATGCAATCGGTGATGGTGGATTTGCCGCGGACATCGAGGATCTGAATGTCCCGGGCTTTGAGATCGTCCAGTTTATCGACGACGAAGGTGTGTAATTCATTACCTTGCAAGGGGTTTTTCTCCTCGGTTCTAAGTGGCGGCGGATTATAGCACGGGCCCTGAATAGAGTCCCTTATCACGAATATAGACCGCTACTGGATCTGGCAACAAATATTGTGGATTGTTCCCGGTCCGGATGCAGTCACGGATCTGGGTGGAGGAGATCTCGAGCCGGGGGTTATCCAGCAGATAGATGGAGCCCGCCAGGGCCCGGTGCAGCTGTTCGGCGTCCCGGGTGCCATGGGTCCGGTAGAGCTCGGCGACCTCATCGTTGAAATCGGGCTCCCAGCCTGGCCTGTGGCTGACCACCAGGTGGGCCTGACTGAGCAGCTCCCGCCAGCGGTGCCAGCGGTTGAGCGAGCAGAGCGAGTCCATCCCCATCAGGAAGCACAGGGGGGTTCGCGGCAACTCCCGGCGCAGCTCTGTCAGCGTCTCTATGGTATAGGAAGGGCGGTTACGTCTTAGCTCGCGATCGTCCACGGTCAGCCCCGGCGTGTGCGCCGCCGCCAGCCGGGCCATGGCCAGGCGATGCTCGGGGGCACTGTCGGGGGGGGCCCGGTGCGGCGGAATATAGTTGGGCAGCAGCCGTACTTCATGCAGGCCCAGTCGCTCCAGGGTGCTGATGGCAGGCCGAAGGTGACCGATATGGATGGGGTCGAAGGTGCCCCCCAGTAGCCCTATGGGTTTGCTCATGGTGAAATGGCCAGCGGTTGATCGTCGAGAAAGCCGACACAGAGACTGTACAGCCAGCGCCAGGCCTCGTCGTCATCGAAGGCGGCCAGGGCCCGGTCGGCGGCCGCCAGCATGGCCAGCAGGCTACTTAACTTGGCGGCCGACAGGCGCCCCAGCACCGCCTGCATCAGCGGCTGGCGGCTGGACCAGATATGCAGGGCGGCGGCGGCCTGATGGAACGGCTGGCCATGCTGCAGCCCCAGTTGCAACTGCTGCAGGTTGTTCAGCTCCCGGGCCAGCAGGTGGCACAGCATGCCGGCCTCCACCCCCTCCTGGCGCAGCTGCAACAGGATGCGGCAGGCTCGTTTGACCTTGCCCTGCAACAGCGGATCGAACAGCTGGAAGGGGTTGAAATGATGATGAGGCTGCACATTCTGCTGCAGGGTGGCCAGGGTCAGCGGCTGGGCAAGGTCGAGCAGGCTCAGCTTTTCGATCTCGCCGGCCACCGCCAGCAGGTTGCCCTCGAAGGCATAGGCCAGCCAGTGCAGGGCATCGGGCTCGGCCTTGAGGCCATGGCGATGCAGCCGCTGCTCCAGCCAGCGGGGAAAATGACGGGCATCCGGTGCCGACACCGGCACCAGCGGGCCGGCGTCGGCCAGGGCCTTGAACCAGGCGGTTTTCTGCTGCTGCTGGTTCAAGCGGGGGCCGGCCAGCAGCAGCAGCAGATCCGGATGGCACTGGCGCAGCAGTTCCCGCAATCGATCGGAGCCGGTCTTGTCGAGCTTTTCCGGCAGGTGCAGCTCGATGATCTGGCGGGCGCTGAACAGGCTGAGGCTCTGGCTGGCATCGAAGATGGCGTCCCAGTCCAGGCCTTCGTCGGCATCGAAGCGGTGGCGTTCGTCAAAGCCCCGGGCGCGGGCCGCCCGGCGCAGTTCGTCCAGGGCTTCCAGTTTCAGCAGCGGCTCGTCGCCGTAAATAAAATAGCAGGGCGACAGCCCTGCCTGCAGATGCGCCGGCAGTTGCTCGGGGTAGAGACGCATCAGAACGACAGGCGGTTCAGCTGACGCAGGATTTGTTCGGCGGCCTCGTGTTCCATCTGTTCATGCAGCTGCTGCTGTTCACGGCTGGAGGCCAGCGCCTGATCGGATTTGTCCAGGAAGCTGCGGTTGAAGGCGACGTTGAACACCTGGCGCGGTTCGCCCGGCATGTCCAGGGTGAAGCGGGTCCCGAAGCGCATGGCGTATTCCAGGGTATCGGCCCTGGCATTGACCGAGGCGACGGTATTGCCCTGCCCCAGGGGGGCTATGGTCAGCACCGGGGTGGCGCCATCCGGCGCGACCAGCTGTACCCCGGCCCGTTGCAGCCGGGCCGAAACCAGGCGGTAAAACTGGGTCTTGTCATCCCCGGCCAGGGCCAGCCGTTGCAGCTCGGGAGGCAGGTTGTCACCGCCCCTGAGCTGGAAGCCGCAACCGGCCAGCAGCAGGGTCAGGACGATTAGCGTCCCGGCCTTGATTCGAGTGAGCATAACAACTCCTTTAAAAACAGCGATAAGCTTGAAGCCGGAAGCTTGAAGATAAAGGCTTGAGTAATCAAGCCTTTATGAAATCCTTTTCCAGCTTCCAGCTTCCAGCTTCCAGCTTCCAGCTTCCAGCTTCCAGCTTCCAGCTTCCAGCTTCCAGCTTCCAGCTTCCAGCTTCCAGCTTCCAGCTTTTAGTTCGCTACGATATTCAGCAGCTTGCCGGGCACGTAGACAACCTTGCGGATGGTCTTGCCGTCCAGGTGGCGGGCCACGTTGTCGTCGGCCTTGCCGGCGGCTTCCACCTCGGCCTGGTCGGCGTCGGCGGCGACCGTCACCTTGCCGCGCACCTTGCCGTTGACCTGCACCACCACCAGCTTCTCGTCCTCCACCAGGGCGTCGGCGTCGGCCTGGGGCCATACCGCATGGTCGATGTCGTCGTGGCCCAGGGCCTGCCACAGCCTGAGGCAGGTGTGCGGCACTATGGGATGCAGCATCACCACCACGGCTTCCAGCGCTTCCTGCAGCAGGGCGCGTTCCTGGGGCTGGTCCATGTCGACCCGGGCCAGCCGGTTCATCAGCTCCATGATGGCGGCGATGGCGGTGTTGAAGGTCTGGCGGCGGCCCACATCGTCACTCACCTTGGCGATGGTCTTGTGCAGCTCGCGGCGCAGTGCCTTCTGGCCGTTGTCGAGGCCGGCCAGATCCAGCGCCGCCACCGGGCCGCGGGCCTGGTGTTCGTACACCAGTTTCCACAGCCGCTTGAGGAAACGCTGGGCCCCTTCGACGCCGGAGTCAGACCATTCCAGGGTGAGATCGGCGGGGGAGGCGAACATCATGAACAGGCGCACGGTGTCGGCACCATAGCGGTCCACCATCACTTGGGGATCGATGCCGTTGTTCTTGGACTTGGACATCTTGGTCATGCCGGTGTGTACCAGCTCGCGACCGGCCTGGTCGAGGGCACGCTTGACCCGGCCTTTCTCGTCCCGCTCCACGCTGACCTCGAGCGGGCTGACCCAGACCCGGCCGCCCTTGTCGTCGGTGTAGTAGAAGGCGTCGGCCAGCACCATGCCCTGGCACAGCAGGCGCTTGAACGGCTCGTCGGATTCGACCAGGCCGGTGTCGCGCAGCAGCTTGTGGAAGAAGCGGGCGTACAGCAGGTGCATGCAGGCGTGTTCGATGCCGCCGATGTACTGATCTACCGGCAGCCAGTAGTTGGCCTTGTCCACGTCCAGCATGCCCTGGTCGTAGTCGGGGCTGCAGTAGCGGGCGTAGTACCAGGAGGACTCCATAAAGGTGTCGAAGGTATCGGTCTCGCGCAGGGCCGGCCGGCCCTGGTAACTGGTCTTGGCCCACTCGGGATCAGCCTTGATCGGGCTCTGGATGCCGTTCATCACCACGTCTTCCGGCAGCACCACCGGCAGGCTGTCTTCCGGGGCGCCGACCACGCTGCCGTCTTCCAGATTGAGCATGGGGATGGGCGCGCCCCAATAGCGCTGGCGGCTGACGCCCCAGTCGCGCAGGCGGTAGTTGACCGTCTTGCGGCCGAGGCCCCTGGCGGCCAATGCTTCGGCGATGGCATCGAAGGCCTGCTCGAAGTTCAGGCCGCTGAACTCGCCCGAGTCGAACAGCACGCCTTTTTCGGTGTAGGCGAGCTCCGAAATGTCGAGCTCGCTGCCGTCGGCGGGCTTGATCACGGGCACTATGTTCAGGCCGTATTTGGTGGCGAACTCGTAGTCGCGCTGGTCATGGGCGGGCACCGCCATGACGGCGCCGGAGCCATAGTCCATCAGCACGAAGTTGGCGACCCAGATGGGCACCTGCTTGCCGGTGAGCGGATGCACCGCATAAAAGCCGGTGGCCATGCCCTTTTTCTCCATGGTGGCCATTTCGGCCTCCGCCACCTTGTGGTGCTTGCACTCCTCGATAAAGGCGGCGAGTTCGGGGTTGCCCTCGGCCGCCTTGGCGGCCAGCGGGTGGGCGGCGGCCACGCCGACATAGGTGACGCCGAACAGGGTGTCGGGGCGGGTGGTGTAGACCTCGAAACCGTTATCCTGGCCGTCCACCGCAAAGCTCAGGGTCAGCCCCTCGCTGCGGCCTATCCAGTTGCGCTGCATGGTCTTGACCTGCTCGGGCCAGCCTTCCAGCGCCTCGATGTCGTTGAGCAGCTCTTCGGCGTAGTCGGTGATCTTGATGAACCACTGGGGAATTTCCTTCTGCTCCACCGGGGTGTCGCAGCGCCAGCAGCAGCCGTCGTTGACCTGCTCGTTGGCGAGCACGGTTTCATCGTTGGGGCACCAGTTGACGGAAGAGGTTTTCTTGTAGACCAGCCCTTGTTCATAGAGTTTGGTGAAGAACCACTGTTCCCAACGGTAATACTCGGGGGTACAGGTGGCCAGTTCCCGATCCCAGTCGTAACCGAAGCCCAGGCGCTTGAGCTGGTTCTTCATGTAATCGATGTTTTCGTAGGTCCAGGGCGCCGGGGCCGTCTTGTTGTTGATGGCGGCGTTTTCGGCGGGCAGGCCGAAGGCGTCCCAGCCGATGGGCTGCAGCACATTTTTGCCCTGCAGCCGTTGATAACGAGAGATAACGTCACCTATGGTGTAGTTACGGACATGCCCCATATGTAGCCGACCTGACGGGTAGGGGAACATGGACAGACAGTAGAATTTGTCTTTGCCCGGTTGTTCGGTAGCCTTGAAGGTCTGCTGCTCGGCCCAAAAGCGTTGCACTTCAGGCTCAATATTCTGGGGATTGTATTGCTCTTGCATCAGTGACGTCCGGTTCCGTGAAGAAATGGGTGGTAATACACGCGATAAATCGGCATAGAATACCCCAGGGGGTAGCAAGCAACAATAGCCGCACCTTCCCGGTTCAACAGAGGAAAGCGCCATGAGCGAGAAAGACGATCAGCACAAAAAAGGCTACGAAGCCTTTGTGGAGGAGCTGCATCGGCAGTGGCAGGCTGCCGAGAATACCACCATCAAGGAACTGGTGGAGAAAACCCAGGCCTACATGGAGGCGGCCGGCGATCTGACCAAGGACGAACTGGCCTTGATAGCCGAATACGTGAAGCGGGATCTGGCCGAAGTCGGCCACAGCGGGGACGAGTTCAGGGACAGCGTATTTTACCGGCGCATCAGCGAGACCGTCTGGGGCTGGCTGGCCGGTGCCACCGACAAGAGCCAGCTGGAATGGCGGGAGTTCGTGCAGGATCTGGAGCACAACGGCGAGTACCGGGCCGGAGAAGTGGTCGGACCGGGCCAGTACGACTGTACCCTGTGCGCCCACGTCCATGAAATCACCCACCCGGAGGTGTTGACCACCTGCCTGGAATGCGGCCACGACAGCTTTATCCGCCGGCCGCTGATGCCCTGAGCGGATAAGCGTGACGCGGCGCGCTTATTTAAACAGGCTTTTCTTCTCCAGGCTCCAGGCCCTGTCCCGTTGCCGGCAACCGACACCGGCAATCACCAGGCTAAGACCCAGCCAGGCCAGCAGCGGCCCGCTGCCGAAACGGGCATAGGGCGTGAGCCCGCTCATGCCGGTGACTTCGGCGCGCAGCACCCCTTCCTCGAATTGGGGAAGGCTGGCGGTGATGCGGCCTTTCTCGTCGGTGACCAGGGTCACGCCGTTGTTGGTGGCGCGGATCAGCGGCCGGCCCAGCTCCAGGGCGCGCATGCGGGCGATCTGCTGGTGTTGCCAGGGACCGATGGACTGGCCGAACCAGGTGTCGTTGGACACCGTCAGCAGGTAGTCGGTATCTGGCTTCATATTGGCCCGCACCAGCCCCGGGAAGGCCACTTCGTAGCAGATGGCCACGCTGAAGTGGCGGCCGGCGGCGTCCAGATCCGGTTGCTCCACTCCGCCCCGGGAAAAGGACGACATCGGCAGATCGAAGAAGGGCGCCAGCGGTCGCAGCAGGCTGCCGAAGGGCACGAACTCGCCGACCGGCACCAGCTGCTGCTTGTAATAGCGATTGCCGTGGCCGGGCCCGTAGGGATCCGGGCTCTGGCCCAGGGTAATGACCGCATTGTAGACGTCTTCCTCGCTGGGCCGGGAGACGATGCCGGTAAGCAGGCTCTGGCCGCGCTCCTGCATCAGGGCGTCCACCTGCTGCAACCAGGGGGCCAGGTGCTGTTCGGAAGCCGGCAGGGCGGACTCGGGCCAGATCACCACCTCGGCGCTCCGCTCCGGCAGCGTCAGCCCCAGATAACGCTCCAGGCTGAGTTCCAGCTGGCCGGGAATCCACTTGAGGGACTGCTCGATATTGCCCTGCACCAGGGCGAAGCGGCTGCTCTGGGTGGGGCTGACCCACTGGATAAAGCCGGTGCCGAAGGCGGCGGCCCACAGCGCCAGGGCGACCAGGCCCGGCCACCAGGCCCTGTTGCGCCGCAACAGCAGCCAGAGGGCCCCGGCAGAGAAGCTCAGCAGCCAGCTGATGCCCTGCACGCCCAAGATGGGGGCGAGGCCGGCCAGGGGGCCTTCCAGCTGGCTGTAGCCGAACCACAGCCAGGGAAAACCGGTCAGCACCCAGCCGCGCAGCCAGTCGGCCACCACCAGCAGGGTCGGCAGCACCAGCAGGACGCGCAACACCGGCGAGGGCATCAGCCGTTGGCCCAACCAGAGCGCGGCGGCGGTATAGAGACCGAGGTAGGCGGCCAGCAATGCCACCAGAAAAAAGGCGGCCGGCAGCGGCAGGCCGCCAAACAGGGTCATGCTGACGTGGATCCACCACAGCCCGGGCAGGAACAGGCCTAAGGCCCAGGCGAAGCCCCGTTTGGCGGCGATGCCCGGGGAGGCGTGCTGGGTCAACAGGCAGAGCCCGAGCAAGGACACCAACGCCAGCGGCCAGAGGTCGAAAGGACTGAAGGCTAAAACGCCGAGGGCCCCGCTAAGCAGGGCCCCGAGATATGGCAGGTAATTGCGCACTTTTATACTGGCTCCGAGGAGGAGGTTTCCTGAGTGTCGGGTATCTTAACCTGTAACTGCAGCAGGCGTCGACGGTCGGCGTGGGCGACCTTGAACACGAAGCCGTCGATCTCGAGCTGTTCGCCCTTGGCGGGCAGGTGGCCGAAGGCATGCATCACCATGCCGCCGACGGTATCGGCTTCTTCATCGCTGAAGTGGGTATGGAAGAATTCGTTGAAATCCTCGATGTCGGTGAGCGCCGCCACCGCATAGACCCGCTTGCTGATCTGGCGGATTTCGGCGCTTTCTTCGGCGTCGTACTCGTCTTCGATGTCGCCGACGATAAGCTCGAGGATGTCTTCGATGGTGACCAGTCCGGAGACGCCGCCGAACTCGTCGACCACTATGGCCATGTGGTAGCGTTCTTCCCGGAATTCCTTGAGCAGCTTGTCGAGTCGCTTGCTCTCGGGCACCACCACCGCCGGGCGCAGTACCTTCTCGATGGAAAAGGGCGCGTCGGTCAGGTTAAAGCCGTACTGCAGCAAGTCCTTGGCCAACAGTATGCCCTCGATGTGGTCCTTGTCTTCGTTGACCACGGGGAAACGGGAGTGGGTGGACTCGATGATCATGGGCAGGAAGCTGGACACCGGCTGGGATTTTTCCACCGTCACCATCTGGGAGCGGGGGATCATGATGTCCCGTACCCTGAGCTCGCTCACCTCCAGCACCCCTTCGATCATGTCCTGGGTGTCCTGATCGATAAGCTCGCGCTCACCCGCATCCATAATCACTTCTACCAGTTCTTCACGGCTCTTCGGTTCGCCCTGAAAAAGCTGGCCGAGTCGCTCAAGCCAGTTTTTCTTGCTGGACGAACCGTTTTCTGAGTTCGAATTATCGTCGCTCATGGACCTCATTCACCTTCATCATCGTCTTGATAGGGATTGTCGATACCTAAACCGGCCAGGATCGCTATCTCTTTGGATTCCATTATCTCGGCTTCGTCATCCTTAATATGGTCAAAACCGAGTAAATGCAAGCAGCCATGTATCACCATGTGCGCCCAGTGGGACTTCAAGGGCTTGTTCTGCTCCGCCGCTTCACGCTCCACCACCTGGCGGCAGATCACCAGATCACCCAGCAGGGGCAGTTCGATGCCGGGGGGGGCTTCGAAGGGGAAGGACAGTACATTGGTGGCATAATCCTTGCCCCTGTAGTCCCGATTGAGCTCACGGCTTTCCGCTTCGTCCACCAGCCGCACCGTGACTTCGGCATCCATGCGCTCACCGGCGAGCGCGGCAGCCAGCCAGGTTTCGAACTCCCGCTCGTCCGGCAGGCCGGGCGTTTCATCGCAGGCGACTTGCAAATCCAGCCACAGGGTCATGCTTTTTTGTCCTCATCGGGATGGGCGGCGCGCTTCTGCTGGGACTCGAAAGCCTCGTAGGCGCGCACGATGCGGGCCACCACCGGGTGGCGCACCACGTCTTCGGCGCGGAAGAAGTTGAACGACAGCCCCTCGACCTCGCTCAGCACCTCGATGGCGTGGCGCAGGCCGGACTTGGCATTGCGCGGCAGGTCTATCTGGGTGATGTCGCCGGTGATCACCGCCTTGGAGTTGAAGCCGATGCGGGTCAGGAACATCTTCATCTGTTCCACCGTGGTGTTCTGGCTCTCATCCAGGATGATAAAGGCGTCGTTCAGGGTGCGGCCGCGCATGTAGGCGAGCGGCGCCACTTCGATGACATTGCGCTCGATAAGTTTTTCCACCCGCTCGAAGCCCAGCATTTCGAACAGGGCGTCGTACAGGGGGCGCAGGTAGGGGTCGACCTTCTGGCTCAGATCCCCGGGCAGGAAGCCGAGCTTCTCGCCCGCTTCCACCGCAGGCCGGGTCAGCAGGATGCGGCGGATTTCCTGGCGTTCCAGCGCATCCACCGCGGCGGCCACCGCCAGGTAGGTCTTGCCGGTGCCGGCTGGGCCTATGCCGAAGGTGATGTCGTGGGTCAGGATATGGGCCACGTACTGGGCCTGGTTGGGGGTGCGCGGCTTGATCATGCCGCGCTTGGTCTTGATGGTCACTTCCTTGCCGTACTGGTAGCCGGTGTCGGGCTCCGGGCCCTGCTCCAGTACCCGGCTTTCCTTGATGGCGAGATGGACCTGCTCGGGAGTGATGTCGGGCACGGCCTGGCCCTTGACCGGTTGGGTCTCCACATAGAGCCGCTTGAGCAGCTCGCCGGTGACCTGGGCCAGGTGGGCCGGTCCCAGGATCTGGAAGTGCTGGTTGTGGTAGTTGATCTCCACGCCCAGGCGGCGCTCCAGTTGCTTGAGGTTGTCGTCGAAGGGGCCACACAGGCTGGCCAGGCGTTGGCCGTCGGCGGGCTGCAGTTCGAGTTCCAGATGGGTGACGTTGGGGGTCAAGGTAACTCCTTTCAAAAGCCGGAAGCGATAAGCCTGAAGCTAGAAGCTAGAAGCTAGAAGCTAGAAGCTAGAAGCTAGAATAGATTTTGATGTCAGGAAGCCGTTGTCAATCACTATTCCAGCACCAACGGCTTCCAGCTTCTGGCTTAAGGCTGCTGTTTAAGGGGTAAAGGTCGCCACGCCCACTTCGTCGGCCACGCCGTCGGGGCGACGAGCGAGGATGCTCCGGGGAGAAACCTGTACCCGCAGGTCCATTTCGGCCTCGCCGCGCAGGAAGGTGCCGCGCAGGCTGTGGGGCATCACTTCGGTAATTTCCACATCGGCGAAGCCGCCGATAAGGTGGTGCGGCCCTTCGAAGTTGACCACCCGGTTGTTCTCGGTGCGGCCGCGCAGCTCCATGGGGTTGAGCTTGGAGGGACCTTCCACCAGGATGCGCTGGGTGGAGCCCAGCATCTGCCGGCTGATCTGCTGGGCCTGGTTGTTGATCACATTCTGCAACCGGTACAGCCGCTCCTTTTTCTCGTCCATCGGCACATCGTCGGGCAGGTCGGCGGCCGGGGTGCCGGGGCGGGGGCTGAAGATAAAGCTGAAGCTCATGTCGAAGCCCAGGTCCTCGATGAGTTTCATGGTCTTTTCGAAGTCGTCGGCGTCTTCACCGGGGAAGCCCACGATAAAGTCGGAGCTGATGGTGATATCGGGCCGGGCCGCGCGCAGCCGGCGGATCTTGGACTTGTATTCCAGCGCGGTGTGCGGCCGCTTCATCAGGGTGAGGATGCGATCCGAGCCGCTCTGTACCGGCAGGTGCAGGAAGCTGACCACCTCGGGAGTGTCCTTGTACACCTCGATGATGTCGTCGGTAAACTCGATGGGGTGGCTGGTGGTGTAGCGGATGCGGTCGATGCCGTCGATGGCCGCCACCAGTCGCAGCAGCTCGGCGAAGCTGCAGATGTCGCCGTCATGGGTCTCGCCCCGGTAGGCGTTGACGTTCTGGCCCAGCAGGTTGACTTCGCGCACGCCCTGCTCGGCGAGCTGGGCGATTTCATAGAGCACATCGTCCAGTGGGCGGCTCACTTCCTCGCCGCGGGTGTAGGGCACCACGCAGAAGGAGCAGTACTTGGAACAGCCTTCCATGATGGACACGAAGGCGGTGGCGCCTTCGGCCCTGGGCTCGGGCAGGTTGTCGAATTTCTCGATTTCCGGAAAGGCCACGTCCACCTGGGCGCCCTTGCCTTCGAGCACGGATTTGATCATCGCCGGCAGCCGGTGCAGGGTCTGGGGACCGAACACTATGTCCACAAAGGGCGCGCGGGCGCGAATGGCATCACCTTCCTGGGAGGCGACACAGCCGCCGACACCGATCACCAGCCTGGGGTTGGCTTCCTTCAACGGACGCCAGCGGCCCAACTGATGGAACACCTTCTCCTGCGCCTTTTCGCGGATGGAGCAGGTGTTGAGCAGCAGCACGTCGGCGTGCTCCGCTTCTTCGGTGAGCTGGTAGCCGTGGGTGGCGTCCAGCAGATCGGCCATCTTGGATGAATCGTATTCGTTCATCTGACAGCCCCAGGTTTTGATATGAAGTTTTTTGCTCATGGCACTCTTTGAATTACGGCAAGGGACATGCGTTCAGGACCGGGCATTCTACTCTTTTCTCCCGGCAGTGACCAGATAATATCCAGCATGCACGGGGCCAGATTCTCGCCGAAATCGCCGGTTAAATGGGGTAGAATGGCCGAAAAATCCGGAGGTTGGACAATGGAACACTGTGATGTCGCCATCATCGGCGGCGGTATGGTCGGTGCCCTGGCGGCGGCGCTGCTGGCGCCTAGCGGGCTGAGTATCCGGGTTATCGAAGCCAGGGCGCCCGCCGCCTTCGAACCCGGGCAGGCGTTTGACCTGCGCGTGTCCGCCATCAGCGCCGCTTCGGTGCGCTTGCTGCAGCAGGCCGGGGCCTGGGATGCCATTGTCGCCATGCGGGCCTGGCCCTACCGCGCCCTGGAAGCGCGCGAGTGGCAGGGGTTCGGCACCCGCTTCGAGGCCCGGGAGCTGGATTGCGACCACCTGGGTTTTATGGTGGAAAACCGGGTGATCCAGCTCGGGCTTTGGCAGGCCCTGGCCCAGTGGCACAATGTGGTGCTGGACTGTCCCAACGGCCTGGCCGGGCTCAGCCGGAATGAAAAGGGCGCCGAGCTGGCGCTGGAGGACGGCCGGCGGCTGCAGGCCCGGCTGGTGCTGGCCTGCGACGGGGCCGAGTCGCGCACCCGCCAGTTTGCGGGCATCGGCGTTACCGCCTGGGACTATGCCCAGCATTGCATGCTGCTCAGCATAGAGGGCGACGCCCTGGAAGCCGAGACGACCTGGCAGCAATTCTGCCCCAGTGGTCCCCGTGCCTTTCTGCCCCTGGGCCAGCGCCACGGCTCCCTGGTGTGGTACGACCAGAAGGCGCGAATCCGGGAGTTGGCCGCGCTGGACCATGGGGCACTGGCACAACAGGTCGCCGCGCATTTCCCGCCCCGGCTGGGTGCCTTCCAGGTACTGGACAAGGGCCATTTTCCGCTGCGTCGGCGGCACGCCAACCAGTATGTGAAAGGCGCCGTGGTGCTGCTGGGGGACGCCGCCCATACCATCAATCCACTGGCGGGGCAGGGGGTCAACCTGGGGTTCAAGGACGTGGCCTGCCTGAGCGAACTGATGCACCGGGCGGTGGAAGGCGGCCGGGATGTTGCCTCGGCCGAGTTGCTGGAACGCTACCAGTGCCGGCGCCGGCCCGACAACCTGCTGATGCAGGGGGCCATGGATCTCTTTTATCAGACGTTCAGCAACGATCTGCTGCCGTTCAAGCTGCTGCGCAACCTGGGATTGAAAGCCGCCCAGCACAGCGGCCCGCTGAAAAACCAGGTAATGAAATACGCCATGGGGCTTTGAAGGGTAGCTTTAAGCCGTAGGCTGGACGCTGGAAGACACGCCAGCGGTGCTGCTGAAGGCTGCGCCATTCTTGTAAAAGCAGGAGGTGTGGCTTTTTGGTAGGGTCGGCTTTAGTCGATCTTTTCCAGTCCATAATCCCAAGTCCCAGAAAGCAAAAAACCGGCACATAGGCCGGCTTTTTGATTTTGATATGGCTGGGGTCCCGGGTTATGGACCTGGGCACTGAGGCCGGGAGCAAAACCCGCTGTTTGACCAGCTTTACAGAAATATGGCTGGGGTACCAGGATTCGAACCTGGGGGCGGTGCCGGGGTCAAGGCCCGTTGATACTGATCCGATAAACAAAAAACCGGCACAGAGGCCGGCTTTTTGATTTTGATATGGCTGGGGTACCAGGATTCGAACCTGGGAATGGCGGGATCAAAACCCGCTGCCTTACCGCTTGGCGATACCCCAATTTTTAATGGTGCGGGAGGCGAGACTTGAACTCGCACACCTTGCGGCGCCAGAACCTAAATCTGGTGCGTCTACCAATTTCGCCACTCCCGCAAAAGAGTGGTGGCTATGGCGGGATTCGAACCTGCGACCCCATCATTATGAGTGATGTGCTCTAACCAACTGAGCTACATAGCCACATAAGCATTGAGTCGCCTCAATGGTTTTCTTAAAAATGGCTGGGGGTACCGAGTTGTGAACCCTTGCACTGAGGCCGGGAGCAAAACCCGCTGCTTAACCAGCTTTGCAGAAATATGGCTGGGGTACCAGGATTCGAACCTGGGAATGGCGGGATCAAAACCCGCTGCCTTACCGCTTGGCGATACCCCAACGATGATGGTTGACAGTGATAACACAGAATCAGCCATCTTGAAAATAGCTGAAGGTGTTGGCCTTGAACCCTGGCACTGAGGCCGGTAGCAAAACCCGCTTTTCTTCAACCACTTCTTAAAAATGGCTGGGGTACCAGGATTCGAACCTGGGAATGGCGGGATCAAAACCCGCTGCCTTACCGCTTGGCGATACCCCAGCAGAGTGGTGGCTATGGCGGGATTCGAACCTGCGACCCCATCATTATGAGTGATGTGCTCTAACCAACTGAGCTACATAGCCACTTTGCCGTCGATGACTGCTCGTCACCGGACGGGGCGCATTATGCGTATCCGGCTCGGGAGCGTCAACCGTTTTTTCCCGAAAAACGGGTCGGGCTCAACCGTTTGGCCAGAAACTAGGCACGGTGGCGGCAGGGTAGCCAGGGCGGCCGGTTTTTTACTCGAATAAAAAAGAAAAGGCCGGGTCAGACCCGGCCTTTTGCAACGGCGGTTACCGGCTCAGACGTTGAACAGGAAGTTCATTACGTCGCCGTCCTTGACGATATAGTCCTTGCCCTCGGAGCGCATCTTGCCCGCTTCCTTGGCGCCCTGCTCGCCCTTGTAGGCGATGTAGTCGTCGAAGGCGATGGTCTGGGCGCGGATAAAGCCCTTTTCGAAGTCGGTGTGGATCTTGCCCGCGGCCTGGGGCGCGGTGGCGCCCACGGGGATGGTCCAGGCGCGGACTTCCTTCACCCCGGCGGTGAAGTAGGTCTGCAGGTTGAGCAACTGGTAGCCTGCGCGGATCACCCGGTTCAGGCCCGGCTCTTCCAGGCCCATGTCGGCCATGAACTCGGCGGCTTCTTCCGCGTCCAGCTCGGCGATTTCCGATTCCATGGCGGCACACACCGGCACCACTATGGCGTTTTCGGCGGCGGCGATTTCCTCCACCTGGGCCAGGTAGGGGTTGTTCTCGAAGCCGTCGTCATTGACGTTGGCGATATACATGGTCGGCTTGATGGTGAGGAAGTTCAGGTAGTCGATGGCCGCCCTCTCTTCCTTGGTGAGCTCTACGCTGCGCAGTACCCGGGCCTGCTCCAGGGCGGGCAGCAGCTTTTCCAGCACCGTCATCTCGAACTTGGCGTCCTTGTCGCCCCCCTTGGCCTTCTTGGCGTTGCGCTGCATGGCCCGCTCACAGGTGTCCAGATCCGCCAGCGCCAGCTCGGTATTGATGATTTCGATATCGTCCTTGGGCGATACCTGGCCGGCCACGTGCACTATGTTGTCGTTGTCGAAGCAGCGCACCACATGGCCGATGGCGTCGGTTTCGCGGATGTTGGCCAGGAACTTGTTGCCCAGGCCTTCGCCCTTGGAGGCACCCGCCACCAGGCCGGCGATGTCCACGAATTCCATGGTGGTGGGCAGGATGCGCTGAGGCTTGACGATTTCGGCCAGGGCGTCGAGACGTGGGTCCGGCACCGGCACCACCCCGGTGTTCGGCTCTATGGTGCAGAAGGGGAAGTTGGCGGCTTCGATGCCCGCCTTGGTCAGCGCGTTGAACAGGGTGGACTTGCCCACATTGGGCAGGCCCACGATACCGCATTTAAAACCCATAGCTGTGTCCTGAAATTTACTTGGTGGAATCGGCATTGAAGGCATGCAGGCGATTCATCGCCCTGGTCATGCCGTCGTTGAATAAAATATCGGTGGCGCGGGCGGCCTCGTCTACCGTGGCCTCCAACAGGCTCTGCTCGGGAGCCGGTGCCTTGGTGAGCACGAAGCCGGCTACCTGGGACTTGTGCCCCGGATGGCCGATGCCGAGCCGCAGCCGGTAAAAGTCCTTGCTGTTGCCGAGGCTGCTGATGATGTCCTTCAGGCCGTTATGGCCGCCGTGGCCGCCGCCCTGCTTGAAACGGGCGCTGCCCGGGGGCAGATCCAGCTCGTCGTGGGCCACCAGTATCGCCTCGGGTGGGATCTGGTAGAAGTTGGCCATGGCCGCTACCGACTTGCCCGAGCGGTTCATGAAGGTGGCCGGGATCAGCAGCCGTACATCATGGCCCCCGATGCGTATCCGGCCGGTCCAGCCGAAAAACTTGCCTTCTTCCCTGAGCTGGCCGCCGTGCAGCCGGGCCAGCTCGGCCACATACCAGGCGCCGGCGTTGTGGCGGGTGTGGGCGTATTCCGGGCCCGGATTACCAAGCCCGACGATCAGTTCGATAGGGTGCATATGCTGAGTCGGCCGTTAAAATGACGCCATATTCTAATGAAGAGCGGCAATAATGGCCACCTCGGTGACTTGATCCGCCGGAATCGGTAATATATCAACATTGTGTACGATTACGCTTAAGATCGTTTGCACTCTTCGGGGCGTCATCGCCCTTTCCATAGCCGCACGGATGCCTGTCACAGGATGCTTCTTATGTACGAACTGCTCGGCTGGGCCCTGCTCGCCGGGGTGCTCAATGCCCTGGCCGGTGGCGGCCTGTTCCTGACCCTGCCGGCGCTGCTGGCTACGGGCGTACCCAGCACCGGCGCCGTGGCCACCGCCAGCGTGGCGTCCTGGCCCGGCTACGCCAGCGCCTTCTGGGGCATGCGTCGCCAGCTCGGCAGCGGCCCCTGGCTGGCGCTGACCGGCATCGGCCTGGCCGGTGGCGGCCTGGGGGCACTGGCGCTGGTGCAGTTCCATGCCGACAGTTTCAACTACCTGGTGCCCTGGCTGCTGCTGGCGGTGAGCCTGCTCTATGCCCGCCAACTGTTGAGCCGGTCGGGGTTCGAAGGGCCACTCAGGATGAAACGGCGGGCCTGGCCGCTGCTGCTGGGTGGTGCCTTCTACGGCGGTTTCTTCGGTGGCGGCCTGGGGGTTTTGCTGATGGCGCTGACCGGCCAGCTGCGGATGGGCTCCAACTTGCAGCAGCACGCCATCAAACTGTATCTGTCGATGCTGGCCAGCGGCGCCACCATAGCGGTGTATTCCCTGTCGGGGCTGGTGCACTGGCGGGCCTGCCTGGCGCTGGCGCTGGGCTATCTGGTCGGGGGCAAGCTGGGCGCCCGGTTGCTGGTATGGATAAAGCCCCGGCTGCTGGCCTGGGCCATAGTGCTGTTCGGCATCGGCCTGAGCGGCTATTACTTTGTGCGCTTTTACGGGTAATGTGGTGAGGGGTGAGGCGTCCCCCCGGTTGCTGTGCACCTCACGCTTTCCGCCTCACCCCTCACGAAATAAAAAAGCCCGCGAATCCGCGGGCTTTTTAGACTTTCAGCTTCTAGCTTCTAGCTTCTAGCTTCTAGCTTCTAGCTTCTAGCTTCTAGCTTCTAGCTTCTAGCTTCTAGCTTCTAGCTTCTAGCTTCTAGCTTCTAGCTTCTAGCTTCTAGCTTCTAGCTTCTAGCTTCCAGCTTCCAGCTTCCAGCTTTCAGTCATCAATGTTCGAACATGGCGGAGATGGACTCTTCGTTGCTGATGCGGCGAATGGCTTCGGCCAGCATGCCGGACAGGGACAGCTGCTTGACCTTGGCCAGGGCTTCGATTTCCGGAGTCAGCGGGATGGAGTCGGTGATGATCACCTCGTCAATCACCGAGTCCCTGATGTTCTGGGCGGCATTGCCGGAGAACACGGCGTGGGTGGCGTAGGCGAACACCCGTTTGGCGCCGTGGTTTTTCAGGGCTTCGGCGGCCTTGCACAGGGTGCCGCCGGTGTCGATCATGTCGTCCACGATCACGCAGTCACGGCCTTCCACATCGCCGATCAGGTGCATCACCTGGGACACGTTGGCGCGGGGGCGGCGCTTGTCGATGATGGCGATATCGGTTTCGTCCAGCAGCTTGGCCACGGCCCGGGCCCGCACCACACCGCCGATGTCGGGGGAGACCACCACGGCGTTGTCCAGGTTCTTGGCTTTCATGTCTTCCAGCAGCACCGGGGTGCCGAACACGTTGTCCACCGGCACGTCGAAGAAGCCCTGGATCTGTTCGGCATGCAGGTCGACGGTCAGCACCCGGTCAACGCCCACGCTGGACAGGAAGTCGGCCACTACCTTGGCGGTAATCGGCACCCGGGCGGAGCGCACGCGGCGGTCCTGGCGGGCATAGCCAAAGTAGGGGATAACGGCGGTAATACGACCGGCGGAGGCTCGGCGCAGGGCGTCCACCATCACGATCAGTTCCATCAGGTTATCGTTGGTCGGTGCGCAGGTGGACTGGATGATGAAGACATCGCCGCCACGTACATTTTCGTTGATTTGTACGCTGATTTCGCCGTCACTGAAGCGACCGACATCGGCAGCACTCAGTTTGATAAAGAGACGATCGGCGATACGTTGGGCGAGTTCCGGCGTTGCATTACCAGCAAACAGCTTCATGTCGGGCACGGTTGAAAACCTCGGGGTTGTTTCATGGGTGGCGAGACTGGACGGGGCCGTGAACCCGTTTACGGAAACAAGTTCCGCTATCCAGCCCTTTTTATAATTCTGAACGTGGTGTGTCTTGCAGGTAGCCGGGTCAGACAACCCGGACGGCGAGCCGGCCTCGGCCGTGTCGTCCTGCAGACATCACTCAACAGCGAATTGGCCCTCGGAATAAGGGAGAAAGCGGGCCCACCCCCACTCTCTTGCAAGCGCTGCCTAGGTTGCCGTATTCGATGACGGGGCCGGTTCGTCGAGCTGTCGCAACGCAGTGAACAGCGGCGAAATATTACAGCCTTTGGCAATGAAACCGGTGCTTCCTTCCGGCGCCCTGGCCAACGCATTTTCGGCCGCTTCCCGGCTGTCGAAGGTGGCAAAGATACAGGCCCCGGTGCCCGTCATTCTTGACGGCGCATATTCTAGCAACCAGCCCAGGAGCTTGGCAACCTCGGGGTGGCGCTTTTTGACCAGCGGTTCGCAATCGTTTTCCCAGGGCAGGCTGAGCCGTTGTGCCAGGCTGAGCGCCGGGCTGGCGCGATGCAGCTCCGGATCGGTAAAGACGGCGGCGGTTGCCACTTCGATACCGGGATTGAGGACCAGATACCAGGGTTCGGGCGGATGGGCGGGAGTCAGGATATCGCCCACCCCTTCGGCAAAGGCGGCCTGGCCGCGCACGAACACCGGCACGTCGGCGCCCAGCCGGCGACCGAGACGGGCCAGCTGTTCCTGGCTGAGCCCCAATTGCCACAGCCGGTTGAGGGCCACCAGGGTGGTGGCGGCATCGCTGGAGCCGCCGCCCAGGCCGCCGCCCATGGGCAGCCGCTTGGTGAGACGGATGCGGGCGCCCTTGGTGCAGCCGGTCTTGCTCTGCAGCAGGCGGGCGGCCTTGATGACGAGGTTGTGCTCTTGCTCCACCCCGGGCAGGGCCGGCTCGAGGAGGAGATGGCCGTCGGCGGCCGGCTCGAAGCTCAGGCTGTCGCCATGGTCCAGAAACTGGAACAGGGTCTGCAGGTTGTGATAGCCGTCGTTGCGGCGGCCGGTGATGTACAGGAACAGGTTGAGTTTGGCCGGGGCGGGCAGGACTATCATGGCTTCAGTTCCCATTGGTTGATGGCCAGGCGCAGGGTGGTGGTATCGTGGGTCAGATTCAGCCGGCTCGGCAGCCAGAGGCCATCGATGCGGGTATAGCCCAGATAGCTGAGTTGCCAACCGTGAGCGCGCAGGCTTTGCGGCCGGCCATCGGCGTCGTATTCCACCTGGTCCGCTTCACCGGGCAGCCCCTTGATCCAGTAGGCCAGCTGTTCCACCGGCAGATCCCAGCCGGTCAGCCGGAACACCAGGTCCCGAGCGTTGCCCGCGGTATGCTGCCGGCCCTCGCTGTCGGTAAGCTGAATGGTGCCCTGGCGGCGGCTGAGGTCGAACACCCGGCTGCCCACCACATTGGTCAGGTTCATCCGGTAATCGTCGCTGTCCTGGCGCCAGAACAGGCTGAGGCTGCCCCGCTCATCCGGGGTGATGATGCCGAGCCGGGCCGACAGCTGCCAGTCCTGCAACTGGGCCAGGGTGGCCCTCTGGGCCTGCCAGGAGCCGGGAGGGGCTTCCTGTGCCCGGTAGGCACAGCCGGAGACGAGCAACAGGGCAAAGGCGATGAATAAGGCGCGCACAGACAACTCCGAGATTATGTTTGTCGTCAGTATAAGGGCAAGGTCAGCGCCTTTTAAAGGCTTACCCTTTCTCGTACAATAGCCGGCTACTTGAAAGATGTTGTGAGCCGCAGAATACCCTCATGAGCCTGCTGGTACTGGGAATCAATCATAAGACCGCTTCCGTCGCCCTGCGCGAGCGGGTGGCATTCGGGCCGGATCTCGCCCCCAAGGCACTGCAGGAGCTGATGCACACCCGAGGGGTGGAAGAGGCGGTGATTGTCTCTACCTGCAACCGCACCGAGCTCTACTGTTGCCTGGATCAGCAGGGGGAAAGTGACCTGGTACGCCACTGGCTGCAACGGTTTCACCATCTGGATGAAGACGAACTGACTTCCTGCCTGTACCAGCACCAGGGCGAGGAGGCGGTGCGCCACCTGATGCGGGTGGCCTGTGGTCTGGACTCCCTGGTGCTGGGCGAGCCGCAGATCCTGGGGCAAATCAAGCAGGCCTATAACCAGTCCCATCAGGTGGGCAGCCTCAAGGGCATTCTCGAGCGGCTGTTCCAGAAGTCGTTTTCCGTGGCCAAGCGGGTGCGCACCGAAACCGAGATCGGCGCCAGCGCGGTGTCGGTGGCCTTTGCCGCCGTCAGCCTGGCCAAGCGCATCTTTTCCGATCTCAGCCGTACCCGGGTATTGCTGGTCGGTGCCGGTGAAACCGTGGAGCTGGTGGCCCGCCATCTGAAGGAACAGTCGGTGACCCAGATGATGGTGGCCAACCGCACCCTGGAACGGGCCCAGAACCTGGCCCTGGAGTTCGACGCCCAGGTGATGACCCTGGAGCAGATCCCCGAACATCTGCCCAGAGCCGACATCGTCATCAGTTCCACCGCCAGCCCCCTGCCGATCATCGGCAAGGGCATGGTCGAGCGGGCGCTCAAGGCGCGCCGCCACAAGCCCATTCTGCTGGTGGACATCGCGGTGCCGCGGGATATCGAACCGGAGGTGGACGAATTGAGCGATGCCTACCTGTATACGGTGGACGATCTGCAGGGCATCATCGAGCAGAACCTGGAGGCCCGCAAGCGCGCGGCCGGCCAGGCCGAACGGATTAT
This sequence comes from Zobellella iuensis, assembly GCF_016746085.1. GTDB lineage: Bacteria > Pseudomonadota > Gammaproteobacteria > Enterobacterales > Aeromonadaceae > Oceanimonas > Oceanimonas iuensis. The sequence continues at coordinate 337,382 of NZ_JAERTZ010000026.1, read as the reverse complement.
TCTTGAAGAGCGGGACCAGTTCATGGGCTGGTTCCGCTCGCTCAAGTCGGTGGATCTGATCCGCGACTACCGCACCCAGGCCGACGCCGTGCGGGAGCAGGAGCTCGGTCGGGCGCTGCAGGCCCTGGCCCAGGGCGAGGATCCGGCCAAAACCATGGGGGAGCTGGCCCGGCGCCTCACCAACAAGCTTATCCATACTCCCACCCAGGCGCTGAGCCAGGCGGGCAAGGACGGCGATCAGGAAATCCTGGCCGTGCTGGCCCAGAGCCTGGGCCTCGGCCAGCGCTGACAAGGCCATAGCGGCGAGACACAGATGAACGAATCCATACTGAAGAAACTGGAAGGCCTGCAGGAGCGCTACGAAGAGGTGCAGGCGCTGCTGGGCGAGGCCTCCGTCATCAACAACCAGGATCAGTACCGGGCCCTCACCCGGGAATACGCCCAGCTGGAAGACGTGGTGGGCTGCTTTCGCCGCTACCGCCAGGCCGAGGCGGATCTGGCCGGCGCGCGCGAGATGCTGGCGGAAGACGACGCCGAGCTCAGGGCCATGGCCGAGGAAGAGATCGACACCGCCGAGGCCGCCATCGAGGAGCTGGGCCGCGAGCTGCAGATCCTGCTGCTCCCGAAGGATCCGAAGGACGACAACAACTGTTTCCTGGAGATCCGCGCCGGGGCCGGCGGCGACGAGGCGGCCATCTTCGCCGGCGATCTGTTCCGTATGTACAGCCGCTACGCCGAACAGCAGCGCTGGCGTATCGAGATCGTCAGCGCCAGTGAGGGGGAGCACGGCGGTTTCAAGGAAATCATCGCCCGCCTCGAGGGCAGTGGTGCCTACGGCAAGCTCAAGTTCGAGTCCGGCGGGCACCGGGTGCAGCGGGTACCCGAGACCGAGTCCCAGGGCCGCATCCATACCTCCGCCTGCACGGTGGCGGTGCTGCCCGAGGTTCCCGAAGCCGAGGCCCCCGAGATCAACGCGGCGGATCTGAAGGTGGACACCTTCCGCGCCTCCGGCGCCGGCGGCCAGCACGTCAACAAGACCGACTCCGCCATCCGCATCACCCACCTGCCCACCGGCATGGTGGTGGAATGCCAGGACGAGCGCTCCCAGCACAAGAACCGGGCCAAGGCCATGGCGGTGCTGGCCTCGCGCCTGGCGCAGATGGAGCAGGACAAACGCCATGCCGAGGAGCAGAGCACCCGCCGCAACCTGCTGGGCAGCGGCGATCGCTCCGATCGCATCCGCACCTACAACTACCCCCAGGGGCGGGTGTCGGATCATCGCATCAACCTGACCCTGTACCGGCTGAGCGAAGTGCTCGAAGGCCAGCTCGAGATGCTGACCCAGCCGATACTGCAGGAGCACCAGGCCGACTTGCTGGCCGCCCTGGCGGGACAGTAAATGACCCTGGCCGAGCTGCGCCAACGGCTGCGCGAACAACTGGCGGGGGGCGAGTCGCCCGCCCTGGATGCGGACGTGCTGCTGTGCCACGTGCTGGGCAAGCCGCAGAGCTTCCTGCTGGCCTGGCCGGAATACCGGCCGACCCCGGCCGAGCAGGAACAGTTGGCGGCCCTGGTGGCCCGGCGGCGGCGGGGCGAGCCGGTGGCGCACCTGACCGGCCGGCGCGAGTTCTGGTCGCTGGAGCTCGAGGTGTCGTCCGCCACCCTGATCCCCCGACCCGATACCGAACTCATGGTGGAAGCGGCCCTGGCGCGGTTGCCGGCACGGCCCGCCACCCTGGCGGATCTGGGCACCGGCACCGGCGCCATCGCCCTGGCGCTCAAGAGCGAGCGCCCCGCCGATAGGGTGCTGGCGGTGGAATTCAGCCCGCAAGCGGCGGCCCTGGCCCGGCGCAACAGCGCCCGACTGGTGCTGGCCATAGAGGTGCGCCAGGGCAGTTGGTTTGAACCGCTGGCAGGGCTTTATTTCGACATGATCCTGTCCAACCCGCCCTATATCGATGCCGCCGATCCCCATTTACAATCGGGAGATGTGCGTTTCGAACCGGCGTCGGCCCTGGTGGCGGAACAGGCGGGCCTGGCGGATCTGCACCATATTGTCGAGATGGCGCGTGCGTATCTCAATGCCGGAGGCTGGCTGCTGCTGGAGCACGGCTGGCAGCAGGGGAGCCAGATGCGGGAATATTTTGACGCCATGGGCTATTGCCTGGTGCAGACCCTGCGCGATTACGGCGGCCAGGAGCGGCTCACGCTGGGCCAGTGGCCCGGGAGGCAAGATGCTGAAAACCAAGGTCAGTGAGTGCTGGCAGGGTCTTGAACCACGCAGTCTGATGATGCTGGCGCTGGACGTGGTGGAGAGCCTCTATGGTCTGGCGGTGCGGCACAAGGCCGAAGGTGACCTTCTCGCCCTGGAGCGGGAGCTGGCCGAGGTGCTGGCCGGCCAGGACGCCGCGGAGCAGCTGCTGCCGACCCTGTTCGGCCCCCTGGGGCTGGCCGGCGATTGGGAACGTTTTTTTTCCACCGACAACTGCCTGCTGGACCGGGTGCTGGCGCGCCGCCGGGGCATTCCGGTGACCCTGGGCATTTTGATACTGCACCTGTGCGAGCGTGTCGGGGTGCGGGCCGAGGGCATCTGCTTTCCCGGTCACTTCCTGCTGCGGCTCTGGTCCGGGGAAGAGGAGGCGATCATCGACCCCTTTACCGGGCGCGAGTTGTCCAAACGGGAAATAGAACAACTGCTGCGCGGCGCCCGGGGCAACCTGGCCCGGCTCAAGCCCGAGCAGCTCAAGGGGGCCGACAACCAGGCGATACTGGAGCGATTGCTGAATGTGACCAAGGCCGCCTTTATCCATCACAAGCAGTTTTCCCAGGCCCTGGCCTGCAGCCAGCTGTTGCTCAAGCTCAAGCCCGACTGCCCGGTAGAGCGGCGCGATCGGGGCTTTCTGTTCGAGCAGCTGGACTGCCACCGGCTCGCCGCCGAGGATTTCGAATTCTTCATCCAGCACTGCCCCGAGGATCCGGTGGCCGACGTGCTGAAAGCCCAGATAGCGGCCCTCGACCTGGGTCCTAAAACCCTCCACTAGGAGTAGCGATGAAAACCGTCAAGATCAATCAGATAAGCGTGGCCAACGACCAGCCCTTCGTGCTGTTCGGCGGCATCAATGTGCTGGAGTCCCGCGAGCTGGCGCTGAAAGCCTGTGAGCATTACGTCAAGGTGACCGACAAACTCGGCATCCCCTATGTGTTCAAGGCCAGTTGGGACAAGGCCAACCGCTCCTCCATCCACTCCTTCCGCGGCCCCGGCCTGGAAGAGGGCATGAAGCTGCTGGCGGAGATCAAGGATACCTTCCAGGTGCCGGTGATCACCGACCTGCACGAGCCCTGGCAGGCCGCAACCGTGGCCGAGGTGGCGGACGTGATCCAGTTGCCCGCCTTCCTCGCCCGCCAGACCGATCTGGTGGAGGCCATGGCCAGAACCGGCCGGGTGATCAATATCAAGAAGCCCCAGTTCCTGAGCCCGGGGCAGATGAAGAACATCGTCGACAAGTTTATCGAGTGCGGCAACGATCAACTGATCTTGTGCGAGCGCGGTGCCAACTTCGGCTACGACAACCTGGTGGTGGACATGCTCGGCTTCGGGGTGATGAAAAAGGCCACCGCCGGCGCCCCCATCATCTTCGACGTGACCCACGCCCTGCAGTGCCGGGACCCGCTGGGCGAAGCCTCCGGCGGACGCCGGGAGCAGGTGGTGGACCTGGCCCGGGCGGGCATGGCCACCGGCCTGGCCGGCCTGTTCCTCGAGTCCCACCCGGATCCGGATCATGCCAAGTGCGACGGCCCCAGCGCCCTGCCGCTGGCCAGGCTGGAGCCCTTCCTGGCCCAGATCAAGGCCCTGGACGAACTGGTGAAAAGTTTCGAGCCGCTGGATACCCAAGGCTGAGCCGGGTTTGAGCTCTTGTTCCTCACAAAGGCGGCCGGGGGCCGCCTTTGTGTTTCTCAATGGTTGAGCCGGATCGCCGAGTTATTTAGAATAGCCGTCCAGCCGTATTTATGGCTTCAACCATCCGACGGGATCCAGCCGGCAATGAGTGACAACCTCGACCAATTCGATCGCAAAATACTCGCCATCGTGCAGCGCAACTGCCTGACCCGCAGCGAAGTCATCGCCGAAGAGATAGGGCTGTCGCCGTCGGCGGTGCAGCGGCGGCTGAAGCGGCTGCGCCAGAGCCGGGTGATCAGCGCCGACGTGGCGGTGGTCGACAACCGCAAGCTCGACAACCTGATGACCTTTATCGTCGGCCTGGAAATCGAGCGGGAAAACTACCCGGTGATGGACCGCTTTATGCGCTGGGCCCAGGGCCAGGACGCCTTCCAGCAGATTTTCTACGTGACCGGCGCGGTGGATCTGGTGGCGGTGATCCTGGCGCGGGACGTGACCGAATTCGACGCCATCGCCGAAGCCACCATGAGCCAGTTCCCGGAGATCAAGCGCATGAACACCAATGTGGTGCTCAATGTGCTGAAATCCGGGTTGAATCTGCCGATCTGACCCTTTTTTCTTATCCTGCCGCCGGGCGCAGCAGGGCGGCCACGGCGGCGATGTCCGCCGGCGAGGTGCGGCAGCAGCCGCCGATAAGGGCGGCGCCTTCCCGCTGCCAGCGTCCGGCGGCCAGGGCGAACTGTTCGCTGTCGGCCGGGCCGTGCCAGCACTTGTGGCCGGCGTCGTACTGCTCGCCGGAGTTGGGGTAGACCAGCAGCGGCTTGGCGGTGGCGCCCCGTACCGATTGCAGCAGCCCGGGCACGTGCTCGGGTGCGGTGCAGTTGAGTCCTAGCGCCACCACCGACTCGAAGGGGGCCAGGGCCGTGACGCAGTCGCGCAGCCGCTCGCCCTGGCTGTTGTGCTCCGCGTCTCGGCAACTGAAACTGATCCAGCCGCAGGCGCCGGGGTAGGCTTCCATCAACCGGGCCAGGGCCCGGGCCTCGCTCAGGCAGGGCAGGGTCTCGCAGGCCAGCAGGTCGGCGCCGGCCGCCAGCAGCACCTCCAGCCGGGGGCGATGAAAGGCCATCAGGCCGGCTTCATCCAGCTCGTAATGGCCCCGGTATTCGGAGCCGTCCGCCAGCATGGCGCCGTAGGGGCCGACCGAGGCCGCCACCAGGGGGCGGGGGCGCAGGGCGCGCTGTTCGGCGCTTAATCCTTGCCAGAAGTCGTCCCGCGCCGCCACCGCCAGTTGCACCGCCCGCTGCATCAGGCCGGCGGCCTGTCCGGTGTCCAGCCCGCGGCGGGCGAAGGCCTCGAAGGTGGCCTGGTAGCTGGCGGTGATGGCTACATCGGCACCGGCGGCGAAATAGTCGTAGTGAACGGCGTAGATAAGCTCGGGCTGCTCGATCAGCACCTTGGCCGACCACAGCGGATCCTTGAGGTCGCAGCCCCGGCTTTCCAGCTCGGTGGCCAGGGCGCCGTCGAGGATGGCCAGGGGAAACTGCGCGAGCAGGCTTTCAATAGGATTGGTCATACACACCTTGAACAACACCGGCGAGGCGGTGGATGGGTTAGAGGATCTGCGACAGGAACTGCCGCAACCGCGGATGGGCGGGGCGGTTGAAAAAGCCGTCCGGGGTGTCTTCGGCCAGCAACAGGCCGTCGGCCATGAACAGCACCCGGTCGGCCACTTCCCGGGCGAAGCCCATCTCGTGGGTGACCACCACCATGGTCATGCCGTCCCGGGCCAGGCCCTTCATCACCTCCAGCACTTCCCCCACCATTTCCGGATCCAGCGCCGAGGTGGGCTCGTCGAACAGCATGATCTGCGGCTGCATGCACAGGGCCCGGGCGATGGCCACCCGCTGCTGCTGGCCGCCGGACAGCTGGGCGGGGTAGTGGTCCATGCGCTCGGCCAGGCCCACCTTGGCCAGCAGGGCCCGTGCCTGCAGCTCGACCTCGGCACGGGGACGCCGGGCCACCTTGAGCGGGGCCAGCATTACATTGTGCAGGGCGGTCTTGTGGGGGAAGAGGTTGAAGCCCTGGAACACCATGCCCACCCGTTCCCGGAGCCGGTTGACGTTGGTGCTGCGGGCATGAATGTCGGTGCCTTCGAGTTCGATGCGGCCGGCGCTGATGCTTTCGAGCCGGTTGAGGGTGCGCAGGAAGGTCGATTTGCCCGACCCCGAGGGGCCGACGATCACCACCACTTCGCCACGACGAAGGGTCACCGACACCTGGCTGAGCGCCCGGCAGCCGTTGTCGAACACCTTGTCGACCCGGCTGGCGTTGAGCATGGTTTCTGCGTGTTTTATCTGCATGGGGTCTCCTAGTGTCCCGCCGACAGGCGCCGTTCCAGCCGCTGCACCAGCCAGGACAGGGACGCCGTCATCACCAGGTAGAGCAGGGCCACGGTGAACCACACCTCGAAGGGGGCGAAGGTGGAGGACACCACTTCCCGGCCGGCCTTGGTCAGATCGGTGAGGGAGATCACCGAGACCAGGGAGGAGTCCTTGATCAGGTTGATGAACTGGCCGGCCAGGGCCGGCAGGCTGCGCCTGAGCGCCTGGGGCAGTATCACCTCGACCATGGCCCGACCATAGCTCATGCCGAGGGAACGGGCCGCCTCCATCTGTCCCACTGGCACCGCCTGGATGCCGGCGCGGATGATCTCCGCCACATAGGCGGCGCTGAACAGGGTGAGGGCGGCGGCGCCGGCGGTGAAGCGATCCAGCGACAGCACGGTGCCGACGAAAAAGTAGATGATGAAGATCTGCACCAGCAGCGGGGTGCCGCGGATGATTTCGATATAGAGGATGCACAGCTTGCGCAGGGCCGGGTTGGCGGACAGCCGTCCCAGGCCCAACCCCAGGCCGAGCAGGATGGAGCACAACAGCGACACCACCGACAGTTGCAGCGTCATCACCATGCCATGGAGGATGGGGCCGGCGCGCAGGCTGTCGAGCCTGGCCACTTCGTCCCCCTCGAACAGCAGATCGCCGTCCGCCACCAGGAGGGTACTGAACCGCTCCAGCACCAGGGGGGCGTCGCCATGGTCCGACACCAGGGTCAGGGTACGGCCGTCATCGCCCAGTTCGGCCTGGCCGTCGAAGGGGGCGCGGATGGGCTGGGGCGAGCTGTCCACCACATAGGGCAACACCCGCTCCCAGCGCCAGTGGTAGTCGATGCTCTGGGTGGACCAGTAGAGGGCGCCGGCCAGCATGAGCAGCACGCCCACAAAGACCCCGTTCCACAGCCAGCGCTGTTTGGCAGTCTGCATATTCGTTCCCGTCAAACCCGCCGGCGGCCCGGGCCGCCGGCAACAACCAGAGGATTACTGGACCCGGGCGAGCCAGGCGTCGCTCTTGAACCACTTGTGGTAGAGCCGGTCGTAGCTGCCGTCTTCCCGGATCTGGCGCAGGTAGTTGTTGAGGAAATTGAGGAAGTCCCCGTCGCCCTTGCGCACCGCCCAGCCCAGCGGGCCGTAGGTGAAGGCCTGGTCCAGGTGCACCAGCCGGCCCGGATTCTGGGCGGCGTAGACGGCGTTGTAGCTGATGTCGTAGACGAAGGCGTCGGCCCGGCCGTTGGCCACTTCCTGGGCGGCGTCGGCGGAGCTTTCGAACAGCCGCACCTTGGCCCGGCCCAGATGGCGCTTGATGGCGTATTCGCCGGTGGTGCCGAGCTGGGCGGTGACGGTGTAGTTTTCATCGTTCAGCTGGCGATAGGAGTCGATGCCGTCGGCCAGCGCCGGGCGGATCAGTACCGTCTGGCCGGCGTCGAAATAGGGGTCGGCGAAGTTGACGCTGAGGTTGCGCTCGGGGGTGACCGTCATGCCCAGGATCAGATCGCATTTGTTGGTCTGCAGGGCGGGGATGATGCCGTCCCAGCCGGTATTGACCGGCACGAACTTGACGTTGACCGACCTGGCCATGGCCTTGGCGATATCGATGTCGAAGCCGATAAAGTCGCCGCCCTTGTCGGTCATCTCGAAGGGCATGTAGCCGGACTCGAAGCAGAAACGGAATTCACCCGAACGCTGGATCTGCTCCAGGGTGGAGCCCTGGGCGCCGGCGGCGAACAGGCCGAGGCTGCTGCCCAGCAGGAGGAGGCGGAGGGTTGTTTTCATGAGACTGTCCCTGTGGCGAACGAAGGCATCAGGGGCAAGACCCCGATGGCGATTAACGGAGCCCCGTATTCTAGCGGCAGTGCACGGGGATATTCCGCGTTATCGGGGAAAAAAGCGGGGAGGAACGGCGCCGGCCGGCACCGTTTCCGACAGGGGATCAGTCCCGGGTGCGGCAGCGTTCGGCGGGCACGGCGAGGGCGCGCAGCAGATACTGTTTGAAATCTTCGGCGTAGTCCTGAGCCGCCAGCGCCTCGGCCATGCAGGCCAGCCAGGCATCGCGCTCGGCGGGGCCTATGTCCAGGTGGGCGTGGGCCCGGGGTATGCTGATGGGGCCGTACTTCTCCCGGTAGCGGGGCGGGCCGCCCAGCCAGCCGCACAGGAAGCGGGCCAGCTTGTCGGTGCTCTCGTCGAGGTTGTCCGGATGCATGGCACGGATCAGGGCGGCGTCGGGGCGACGTTCCATGGCGGCATAGAAGGCCTCGGCCAGGCGGCGCAGGCCGGCTTCGCCGCCGGCGGCCTGGAAGGAAGTGTCACCCTGCCCGTAGGCGGAAGGCAATAACATGGCGCCTCACCAATGGTTCATCTGAAATGCCGGTTATTCTGGCCCAAAACAGCCGCGGTGTGAAGCGCCGGGCGCCGCCCTCAGGTCATCTCGCTCGGTGACTTGGGATCTGCCGGGTTTTGCTGTCCGGCCAGGCGCTGCAGTATCTGCCCCAGTTCCATGGGCAGGGGAAAGACGATGATCTTGCTGTTCTCGCTGCTCACCTCGGTCAAAGTCTGCAGGTAGCGCAGCTGAATGGCCTCGGGCTGCTGGGCCAGGATATGGGCGGCTTCCAGCAACTGCTTGGAGGCTTCCAGTTCGCCGGTGGCGTGGATCACCTTGGCCCGCCGGGCCCGCTCGGCCTCGGCCTGGCGGGCGATGGCGCGGATCATGGACTCATCAAGATCCACATGCTTGATTTCCACCGCCGTTACCTTGATGCCCCAGTTGTCGGTGCTCTGATCCAGGATGCGCTGCAGATCGGTGTTGAGGGTATCCCGGGCCGAGAGGATCTCGTCCAGCTCGTGCTGGCCGAGCACGGATCTCATGGTGGTCTGGGCCAGCTGGCTGGTGGCCTCCAGGTAGTTTTCCACGTTGATGATGGCCTTTTGCGGATCCAGCACCCGGAAATAGAGCACCGCATTGACCCGCACGGTGACGTTGTCCTTGGAGATCAGATCCTGGGAGGGCACGTCCATGGTGACGATACGCAGGTCCACCCGCACCATTTGTTGCACGAAGGGGATCACCAGGATAAGACCGGGCCCCTTTATCTTGTAGAAGCGGCCGAGCAGGAAGATGACGCCCCGTTCGTACTCGCGCAGGATGCGGAACATGCTGCTGAGCAGCATGACCACCAGGATCACTATCAGCAGCTGAAAATACAGAAAATCGATCATCATGACTGGGTCTCCTCCAGCGGGGCCACGTCGAGGGTAAGATCTTCCACCGCCAGCACGACGATCGCCTGGTGCGGGGCTATGGGGTGCCGGCTGTGGGCCTGCCAGCGTTCGCCCTGCACCAGTACGGTGCCGGTGGGGTCTATGGGGGTGAGTGCTATGCCCTGCTCGCCGACCATGGCGGCGCTGCCGGACACGGGGGCGGCCCGGCGCTGCTTCACGATAAGCCGCACCACCACCAGGACCAGGGTGAGCGAGAACAGGGTAAAGGCGGCCACGAAGGGCCAGGCGACCCGGAACGCCTGATCCGGGGTATCGAACAGCAGTACCGAGCCGATGGCGAAGGCCACCAGGCCGCCGCCACCGAGAATGCCGAAACTGGGCGACAGGGCCTCGCCCACCATCAGCGCCAGCCCCAGCAGCAGCAGGGCCAGGCCGGCGGTGCTGACCGGCAGCATCTGCAGCGCCAGCAGCGCCAGCAGCAGGCAGATGGCGCCGGTGACCCCGGCCACCCCGAAACCCGGGCTGTAGAATTCCAGCAGGATGCCGTACATGCCCACCAGCATCAGCAGGTAGGCGATATTGGGGTTGGTGATGATGATGATGAAACGCTGGCGCCAGTCGGGTTGGCGCTGCTCGGCCAGCAGCCCCGTTGTGGTGAAGGTATAGGTGCTGTCGTGGAGGGTGATTTCCCGCCCGTCCAGGGCCTGCAGCAGTTCGGGAATGTCCACCGCCACCAGCTCGATGACTCCCTGCTCCAGCGCCTCGGAGGCGGTGAGGGTGGCGGCCTCGCGCACCGCCTGTTCGGCCCATTCTGCGTTGCGTCCGCGCAACTGGGCCAGCGACTTGATATAGGCCACGGCGTCGTTCATGGTTTTGCGCTCCATGGCGCTGCCGTCGGTGGCGGGGCGGCCATCCTCTTTTTCCTTGTCTTCCGCCTGATCCCGGGGCGGTTCGCTACCGCCCGGAGGACCTATCTGCACCGGGGTGGCGGCGCCCAGATGGGTGCCCGGGGCCATGGCCGCCACATGGCTGGCATAGAGGATATAGGTGCCCGCCGAGGCGGCACGGGCGCCGCCGGGGGAAACATAGACCACCACCGGGATCCGGGATTCGAGCATGGCGCTGATGATGTCGCGGGTGGCGCTGTACAGACCGCCGGGGGTGTCCATGGTCAGCAGCAGGAAGGTGGGGCGATCCAACTGGGCCTGGTGCAGTTCGGTCACGATAAAGTCCGAGGTGCCGGGACCTATGGCCCCCTTGATGTCCAGCTGCCAGTAGCGCTCCTGGGCCAGGGCCGGCATGCCCAGCAACAACAACAGCAGTAACAGGCCGCGCCATTTCATCGTATCCAGCTCCAATGCAGTCTCTATTAGAGCTTAGTGCATGGGGCCGGGGTGGTGATGATTTAACCGTAAAGGGGCTGGGGGGATTGGCCGTATTGCACCGTTGCCCGGGAAAGGGCACCATCGGCCCTCTTGGACCAGCCGCCAGTGCGGCCATTAGACTTTACGGGAGTGCATATGTCGGCCAGAACGGCAACCAGGGCGGATCTCTCGGCCATTTATGCGCTGGAGCGGACCGCCTTCGGCAGCCACTGTTATCCGGATTTTTTCTTTCGCCAGGCGCTGGATCTCTGGCCGGCTTATCTGCTGGTGGCGGAAGGGGAAGAGGGCGAACTGGCGGGCTACTGCCTGGGCGGGACGGGGGCGGCCCCCGGCGAGGGCTGGATACTGTCCCTGGCGGTGGCCGGTGCCTGCCGGGGGCGGGGCCTCGGCAAGGCGCTGTTGCAACAGGCCCTGGCGGCGCTGGAAGCGGGCGGTTGCCGCTCGGTGCGGCTGACGGTGGCGCCGGACAACCCGGCGCTCGGGCTTTACCTGGCCCTGGGTTTTGTGGAAGAAGGCCGGGAAGAGGCCTATTTCGGCCCGGGCGAGCCCCGGCTGGTGCTGCGGCGGGGGTAAACCTGGCCAAGGGTTCCCGCGCTCCTCTGGCCTGTTTGTTATTTTTGGGTACAATGAGTAAATATTTTTAATACAATTTACTCGCAGGTCTGGCACATGGACGTAAAACCCCGTATCTCGGCATTGATCGAACAGTTGCAACAGGGCTTGCTGGAGCGGGACACCCCGGCCCGGCTGGCGCTGCTGGCGGCGCTTTCCGGCGAGCACTTGCTGCTGCTGGGCCCGCCCGGCACCGCCAAGAGCGAGCTGTCCCGCCGGCTGCACACCCTGCTCGCCGACGGCGCCTACTTCGAGCGGCTGCTGACCCGCTTCTCGGTGCCCGAGGAGCTGTTCGGCCCCCTGTCCATCAAGGCGCTGGAGCAGGACCGCTACCTGCGCCAGACCAGGGGCTACCTGCCCGAGGCCTCCATCGCCTTTATCGACGAGATCTTCAAGGCCAACAGCGCCATCCTCAACAGCCTGCTCACCCTGCTCAACGAGCGCCGTTTCGACAACGGCAACGAGCGGCGGGAGGTGCCCCTGGTGTCGGTGATCGCCGCCAGCAACGAGCTGCCGGAGGGGGCCGAACTCAACGCCCTGTACGACCGCTTCCTGCTGCGCTACCAGGTGGCGCCGGTGAGCGACCAGGCCTTTACCGCCCTGCTCACCCTCGACCAGGGCTACCGGGCGCCGCCGCCGGAGCTGCGCCTGAGCGGCTGCGAGCTGGCCGCCATCCGCGAGCTGGCCGGCCGCCTGCCCCTGGCCCCGGCCCTGGTGCGGCTGCTCACCAGCCTGCGCGCCTTCCTGGCCGAGCAGGAGCTCGCCGTCTCCGACCGGCGCTGGCGCAAGCTGGTCAAGCTGCTCAGGGTCTCCGCCTATTGCAACGGCGAAAAGGAGGCCGGCCTGCTCGACGCCTGGCTGTTGCCCCACTGCCTGTGGCAGCAGCCGGATCAATATCCCCGCCTGGCGGCCTGGCTGCACGAGCATATCGCCGCCGATCCCGGCTTCAGCCCGGCCCTGGTGGCCGAGCTGGTGGACAGCTGGCAGCAGCGGCTGGCCCAGGACGCGGATCCGGTGGTGCCGGCCCTGGACGAACAGGGCTACCAGCTCTACCTGGACGAAGCCGGCCAGCCGGTGACCGAGCGCGAGGGCCGGCGACCCCGTCGCAACGCCGCCGGCGAGCCGCTTTACCGCCAGCTCCGCCTGCCGGACAGCAGCTTTACCGAGCGGGAAATCCGCAACCTGGGCGGCAGCCTGGATCAGTACGAGCCGGTGCTGGAGTCCTACCCGCGGCCGTCGGCCCTGCAACCCCGGGCCTGGCCGGCGGCCCACCTGGCCGCCCGCCTGGCGCAGCTCGATGAGCGCATCGACGAGCTGGACCACTACCTGGGCTGGCTGGCCGGCCAGCGCCAGGGCCTGGAACGGCGGCTCGAACAGCACCTCTGGCTGAGCCCCGCCCTGGGGGAGCAGGTGCGCCGGCAACTGGAGCGGCAGCAGCAGGAGCTGGGTCGCCAGCGGGAACGGCTGGGGCAGCTCCGCCAGGCCTTCGCCGCCCTGCCGGTGGAGGACTGAGCCGTGCAGGATCAGCCCGCCGGCATCGGCCCCCTGGCGGCGCTGCCGGAAAGCCTGTTCGCCCTGGTGGCCACCCACCCCCTGGGCCGGCTGCTGCCCCGGACCCGGTGGGTACTGGCCTGGCTGCACCGGCTGGACAAGGGGCGCCTGCCGGCCCTAAGCGACTGGCTGAACGGCAGCACCGAACGCCGCCTGCGCCACCTGCTGGTGCGCTCGGGCGCGCTCGGCTACTGTCGGGACACCCCGGAAGTGGCGCGGGTGGTGGTGCAGGACATACTGCTGGCGCTGGAGCAGGTGGAGCTGCACTGGCCGGCCACCGCCGCCCTGCTGGTCCAGGCCGGCATGGACAGGCGGCGGGCCGAAGGCCGCGCCCGGGCCCGCCACGCTCGCCGGGCCATCGCCCGCCTCGCCGAGCAGTGGAGCCAGCGGGTCAGCCTGTGGCAGGCCCTGGACGAGGTGACCGAGGAATTCGGCATAGCGCCGGCCATCGGCACCGACGTCAACGGCGGCCAGCTGCGGGATCGGGCCTGGTTCGATATGCAGCGGTTGTCCCAGTGGGTGGCGCAAATTCGTGAACTGCAGCGTTTGCTGAACCAGCTGGGCCAGCAGCGCCCGGATCCGGCGCAAAGCGCCACCCTGAGCCAAATTCGCCAGCAGATGAGTCCCCGGGACGCGGGCCCCCAGGAACGCCTGCTGCCCGGCATGCCGATGGAAACCCAGGGCCTCACCCGCTCCGACCGGATCAACCGTATGCTGCCCCAGGAGGCGGCCTTTCTCGGCCATCCGCTGCTGCACCTGCTGTGGCACGCCCGCCGCGCTGAGCAGGGGCTGCTCAGCTACGCGGTGGCCGGGGTCATGCCCATCGACGCCGGCAACGACTGGCCCCTGCCCCGGGCCGGCCAGGGCCAGGGGCAGGGCAAGGGCAGCCAGATGGGGCCCATCATCCTCTGCCTGGACACCTCCGCCTCCATGCACGGCCTGGCGGAGCAGGTGTCCAAGGCCATGGTGCTGGAGGCCCTGCGCCTGGCCAAGCGCCAGCGGCGGGGCTGCCTGGTGTACCTGTTCGGCGGCGAGGGCGAACTGCAGGTGCTGGACAACGGCCACCTGACCCTGGCGGAGTTGATGGCGTTGCTGCGGGCCTCCTTCAGCGGCGGCACCGAGGTGGTCACCCCGCTGACGGCGGCGCTTTCGCGCCTCCGGGAACAGGAGTGGCGGCAGGCCGACATCCTGCTGGTGAGCGACGGCGAGTTCCAGGTGCCCGCCGCCCTGCGAGAGCAGGTGGAACAGGCGAAGGGCAGCCTGGGCGTGCGCCTGGTCGGCCTGCAGCTCGGCTACGCCACCGCCCTGCACGCCATGCGCCAGCTGTGCGAGCCCGTGCACCTGTTCAGCGACTGGCGCAGCCTGGAGCAGGCGGCCAGGAGCTAGCCGGGCACCGGAGAGAGGAAATCGAGATCCCTGACTTTATGATCCTGCTCGAGTGCTCTGCCGCGAATACAGGAGTTGAAAACAAAGGGAGGCAATTCACATTGCCTCCCTTTGTGTTTGCGGGGTGAGATCAGGTTTAGAACCGGTAGCTCAGGCTGGCCTTGAGCTCGCGTTCGGCGCTGAACCAGCAGTTGCTGTCGTCGTAGCAGCTGTAGTAGCGCTTGTCGAACAGGTTGTTGGCGGACAGCTGCACCCGGGCACCGTCCCAGCCGGCGTTGAGCTGGCCCAGATCGTAACCCAGCGCCAGATCCACCAGGGTGTAGGCGGGCACCTGATCGGTATTCAATGCGTCCATCTGGGTCTTGCCCACATAGCGCACCCCGGTGCCCAGGGTGGTGCCGGCCAGGGCGCCTTCGAAGACCTCGTAGTTGGCCCACAGGCTGGCCTGGCGCTCCGGCACCCAGATCGGCGTCTTGCCGGCGAGTCCGCTGTTGTCCCTGGTCACTTCCATGTCCAGCAGGGTCAGGCTGGCGGCCAGGCTCAGGTTGTCGGTCAGGTAGCTGTCGGCTTCCAGCTCCAGGCCCTTGGCCACCACTTCGCCGGTCTGGATCTTGTCGTAGGCGCTGCCGTTGGGATCCCGGGTCGGGTCATTTTCCTTGGTGATATGGAAGGCGGACAGGGTGCCCTGGTGGCGCCGGTCGGCGGACTGGTACTTGACCCCGGTTTCCCACTGCTGGCTGGTGGTGGGTTTGAAGGTGTTGCCGTGCCGGTCGTGGCCGGTGATGGGCTCGAAGCCTTCGGCATAGCTGACGAAAGGAGAGAAACCGCCCGGCAGCTCGTAGAGGGCGCCGGCGCGGAAGCTGAACTTGTTCTGCTCCACGGTGCTGTCGACCTGGGCACCGTACTGCATGCCTTTTTCATTGCCCACGTAACGGTCATAGCGGCCGCCGGCGATCAGCACCAGCCGGTCCAGGCGGATCTGATCCTGCAGGTAGAAGCCGGTCTGGCGGGTGCTGCGGCGGAAGTCTGCCGAAAAGTCGGCAGAAAAATCAGCGGGCCGGAAGAGGCGGTGATTGCGCGCGAACAGATCGATGGCGGGCATGGCGCCGTCTTCGTAGCGGATATCCGAATTCAGCCGGGTATAGTCCACCCCCAGCAGCAGGTTGTGCTCCAGGCTACCGGTCTGGATCCGGCCGGACAGCTGGTTGTCGATGGCCCAGCTGCGAGAGGCCTCGTCGGTCAGGTAGGCGCGCCGGTTCAGGGTACGCTGGTCCGCCTCCAGCCCTGCGCCGTAGCTGTTTTCCTGATAGGCGGTGGCATCCATGAAGCGCAGGTTCTGTAGCAAGGTCCAGTCGTCGTTGAGTTCGTGGTTCAGCTTGTAGCCCACCAGCAGCACTTCCCGATCATAGGTGTTCCAGTTGGCATCGCCGGAATAGGTATCGGTGGGCAGCCGGCCGTTGACGTTGTCCTTGAACAGGCCAGCGGCCGGCAGCGTGGTGTAGATGCCGGCGGAAGGATCGTGCTGGTAATAGAGGTTAAGGTTGAGCAGGGTGCGCTCCGAAATATGCCAGTCCACCGAGGGGGCGATCAGGTAGCGTTCTTCCTCCGAGGTTTCGGCCTGGCCGTCCTTCTTGCGGCCCAGGGCCACCAGGCTGTAGTTGAGGCTGCCGTCGTCCTTGAGCGCGCCGCGGGACTCGAAGGTTCCCTCGCGCAGATCATGGCTGCCGCCGGCCAGGGTCAGCTCGTTGAAGGGCTGGCTGCTCGGCTGCCTGGCGATCAGGTTGACCATGCCGCCGGGCGGCATGGCGCCGTACAGTACCGAGGTGGGGCCCTTGAACACTTCCACCTGTTCGATGGCGAAGGCGTCGATCTGGGGTTGCAGGTTCCAGTCATTGTAGGTGAGCGGCAGGCCGTCGTAGAAATTCTGGTAGTTGATAAAGCCGCGGATATTGAACAGATCGAGCCGGCTGACGGCGCCGCCGCGCAGCTCGGTGTGTACGCCGGGCACATAGCGCAGCGCCTCGGCCACCGAGTCCACGCCCCGCTGGTCCAGGGTTTCCCGGTCGACCACGCTGATGCCCTGGGGCGTTTCCTCCGGCGCCAGGGCCGACTTGGTGGCGGTATGGCGATAGGCCTTGCCCTGCACCACCAGGGTATCTTCGGTGAGCAGGGGGACGTCTTCGGTGCCGGACTGGGCCAGGGCCTGGCCGCTCAGGGCGCTGGAGACCGCCAGGGCCAGCAGGGAAGGGGTAACAGCGTGTTGCCGCCGCATGAGATCCTCTCTTTGAACAGTTAAATGACAATAAATCTCATTTTAATTTTTCGGCGGCATCAGGACTTAACATTTTGGTGCAGAGGCGACAATAGGGATCCAGTATTCCATCTCGGCCTGGCGGGTGGAGGAGCCGGGACCGTAGATTTCCAGATCGGAGGCGCAGCGGCTGTGATACCCCGAGCCCGGCAGCCATTGCTCCAGCACCCAGCGCAGTATGCCGGCGAGTTCCCGGGGGGGGCCCCGATGGGGTACCACCAGGTACTCCGCCGCCGGTATTTCCAACTGCTCCAGGCCGGCAGGTGGTGCGGGCGCCGTCAGTGGCGTGCCGGCCCAGTAGCGCAGCCGACCCGGTTGCAGCCGGTCTGTCTCGATCACGCCGATGGGATTGTGGCCGGCGGCGGGGCAGTGTTGCAGCAGCCGCTGCCAGATCTGGGGAATGCGCTCGGCAAAGTCGGGTTGGTTGGCGAACAGGCCGCCACAGGCACCGCTCAGCCCCATCATCCGGCAGGCGGGACGGCTGTCGATGCGGAGCTGCAGCAACTGCCGATGGTCGGGGCGCAGCAGGGGAGCGCTCAGGCCCCGGCGTATGCCGGCCTTGCGGTACTGGCCGGGGGTAGCGCCAAACTCCTGGCGAAAGGCGCGGCTGAAGCTGACTTCGGAATCGAAGCCACAACCCAGGGCAATGTCGAGCTGACGCAGCCGGCCGGACAGCAGCCATTCGGCCGCCCGGCTCAGACGCAGCCGGCGGATGTAGCGGGCCAGGCTCAGGCCGGTGGCGGCCTGGAAATCCCGTTGCAGTTGCCAGCGGGAGCAAGCGGACAGTTGCGCCAGCCGTTCCAGGGGGAGCGGTTCATCCAGGTGCTGGTGGATATGCTGGAGCAGGCGGTCCAGCCTGGCCTTGGGGGATAAGGGAATGGGGGGCGTCATGGTATGCCTCCGGCAAGAGCCGGCCCGGGGGCCGGCTCGCGTCGATCAGAACTTCCAGTTGACCGTCAGCTTGGCGTTACGGGGTTCACCGTAGTAGCCCTGGGGGGTGGCCCAGTAGAAGCTGGTCAGATACTTCTCGTCAGTCAGGTTGTCTAGATTGAGGGTGGCGTCAAGCTGAGGGGTAAACTCGTACTTGGCCATCAGCCCGAGCAGGGTGTAGGCATCCTGGCGGGCTATCCTGCCGCTGCCGTAGTCCCGATAGGCATCGTCCTGCCATTTGATATTGGCGCCCAGCTTCAGCTGTTCCGCCATGGGCAACCGGTAGGTGGTGGCCAGTTTGGCGCTCTGCCGCGGGGTATAGGTCTTGGTGGTGTTGCCCTCGCTGTCTTCGATATCCACATAGCTGTAGCCGGCACTGGCTTCCCAGCCCGGCAGCAGCTCGCCGGCCAGCTCCAGCTCCACGCCCTGGCTGGTAATGCCGTCCACCGCGCGGAAGTGGGTCTTGCCGTCGACAACGCCGGCCGCCTCGGCCAGGTTGGATTGCTCGATCCGGAACAGGGCCAGGTTGGCGTAGAGCTTGCCGTCGAGCCATTCGCCCTTGACGCCGGTCTCCATGCTGCTGCCCTCGACGGGAGCCAGGCGGTTGCCGTCGATATCCGTCGCCACCTGGGGGGTGAAGATTTCGGTATAGCTGGCATAGAGCGAGTAGTTCGGGGTCAGGTCGTAAACCAGGCCGGCATAGGGCACCAGCACCTTGTCGTGACGGGTGGCCTTGTCTTTACCATAGCTGCTGCCGTGGCTGTCCCAGTTGGACAGGCGGGCGCCGGCCAGCAGGCTAAGATCCTCGGTCAGGCTAAAGCGGGCGGCGGTGTAGAGGCTTTGCTGCTTGTCGGTCCAGTCGCTGCCGCCGCCGTCGATGGTGAAGTTGGGCCTGGGGTAGCTGCCATCCCAACCGTGCAGATCCGGCACCGGGCTGTTTATGGTATCGCCGTACCAGGAGTGATCCCGGGTATTGGCCATGGACCAACTGGTGCCGGCCACCAGCTCGTGCTCCCGGCCGGCCAGCCGGAAGGGGCCGCTGGCGTAGAGATCGACCAAATCCTGGCGGGTGCGGAAGTCGTACTGGCTGGGCCAACTGAATACTCCGGTGTTGCTGCCGCGCTCCGGGGTGCCGTAGACGTAGAACAGCTCGGAATCGGACTCGATTTCCACGTGGGAGTAGGCCGCCTTGGCGGTCCAGCCGTTGCCCAGCTCCTGGGCCAGCTCCACGAAGCTGCGGTTGTCCTCGTTGTTCCAGTAGGCCCAGTCGGCGGCGCTGCTGTCGGAGCGGCTGTAGTCGGTGCGGCTGCCGTCGGTATAGAACAGCGGCAGCGAGCCCCACAGCGGGCTGTCGGCGTCGTTTCGCTGGTAGCTGTGGCCCAGGGTGAGCAGGGTGCTGTCGGTCAGATCCGCCTCCAGCACCCCGTAGGCCAGGCCCCGCTGCTGCTCGTAGCGATCCAGGTAGGAATGCTTGTCCTGGCCGGCCACCACCAGGCGGGCGCGTACCCGCTCGCTGAGGGCGCCGGAGATGTCGCCGTCCAGCCGGCGATAGTCCCAGGAGCCGACACCGGCCTTGGCCGAGGCCTGGAACGCCTCGGTGGGGCGCTTGCGCACGAAGTTGACGGTGGCGGCCGGGCTGCCGGCGCCGCTCATCAGGCCGTTGGCGCCCTTGAGCACCTCCACCTTGTCGAACAGGGCGGTATCCAGATCCCCCATCAGGTTGCCGTAGGTGAGGGGCACGCCGATACCGTCCACCTGGAAGTTGGTGATATCGAAGCCGCGGGCGGTGAAGTAGGTGCGGTCGGTTTCCACCTTTTCCACATTGACGCCGTTGGTGTTCGCCAGCACGGCATTGACGTCGTTGAGGGCGAAGTCGTCCATCTTGGTGCGGGTGGTCACCGATACCGTCTGCGGCGTTTCCCGCGGCGACAGGCTCAGCTTGGTGGCGGTCTTGCTGCTCTTGGTGGTATAGCTGTCGCTGCCCTCGGTAACGTCGTTCTCGCGCTCGGCGTTGACGTTGACGGTGCTCAGCACCAGGGGATCCTGCTGCTGGGCCAGGGCGGGGGCCAGCACACCGCCGGCCAGCAGGGCGGCAATCACACGGGACAGGTGTTTCTTCTGAAACGGCATTCTTTTAAATCTCCTTAATAGTAAAATTACAAAAGCAAATGATTTTTATTTAACAATTGGCGCCTTTACCCGGCCCACGCGGGAGTCCGCGCGGGCGGCGCCTTCTATCCCGTGGTTATAGGGCCCGTTTCCGGGCCAGCAGGTAAATAAAGTAGGTCCCGCCCATGATGGAGGCGAGGGTGCCGGCGGGCAGCTGCATGGGGTAGAGCAGCACCCGGCCCAGCCAGTCCGACAGCAGCATCAGCGCCATGCCGAGCAGGGAGGCCAGCAGCAGCTGCGGGCCGGCCTTGCGCGCGCCCAGCAGGCTCGCCATGTGCGGTGCCAGCAGGCCGACGAAGGCCACCGGCCCCATCACCGCCGTGACCAGGGCGCAGATCACCGATACCAGCACCAGCAGCAGCACCCGGGTGCGGGTCAGGGCCAGGCCGCGGCCGAGGGCGATGCCGTCGCCGATGGACACCAGGGTCAGGCCGCGGCTCGCGCCCAGGGCCAGCAGCCAGCTGAGCAGGATACCGGCGGTGAGCCAGCCGGCCTGGGCCTCGCTCACCCGGTAGGTGGAGCCGGCCAGCCAGCCGAGGATGGCGAACACCTGATCGTTGCCCTTGGCCAGGGTGAACTGCAGCAGGGCGTCGAGGAAGGCGGCGAGGGCGATGCCCACCAGCGCCATCATCGCCGGGGCGTAGCCGTGGCGGCGGCCGAGCAGCAGCAGGATGGCCAGCACCGTCATGCTGCCGCCGAAGGCCAGCAAGGGGCCGCCGTCGTGAATGGAGCCACCGCCGAGCAACACCCCCAGCACCAGCGCCAGGGTGGCGCCGGCGGAGATGCCCATGATGTCCGGGCTGGCCAGGGGGTTGCGGATCAGCCGCTGCAAGATGACCCCGGCCACCGCCAGGCCGGCGCCGGCGGCGGCGGCGGTGAGCAGGCGCGGCCAGCGCAGCGACCACAAGAGCTCATCGGGCCAGGACCACTGCCAGCCCTGGCCGGCGGGCGCCAGGGTCAGGTTGACCAGGAGCAGGGCCAGGATGGCGGCCGCCACCGCCAGCCAATGACGCCGGGTGACCCGCCAGCGTTCGCCGGGCAGGCGGATGGCGCTCTGATCCTGGGCATGCATCCGGCTGCGCAGCAGCCACAACAGGGCGGGCGCACCGATCAGCGCCGCCGCCGCGCCGCTCGGCACCAGATCGGTGGAAACCCGGCTGAAGCCCAGGGCGATGGCGTCGGTGGCCAGCAGCAGCAGGCCGCCGAGCAGGGTGGAGAAAAGCAGCTCGTCGCGGGCGGTGCGGGCGCCGAAAAAGCGCGCCATGTTGGGGGTGAGCAGGCCGATAAAGCCGATCAGGCCCACCGCGGTGATGGCCAGCGAGCTCAGCCAGAGCGCCGCCACCAGCAGGGCGAGCAGCACCGGCCACAGGCTCAGGCCGCGGGCGCGGGCGGCGTCGTCCCCCAGGCGCAGCAGGGTCAGCGGCCGGTGGGCGAACAGCACCAGAGCCACCGCCACCGGCAGCAGCCGGGGCAGCAGCCAGAGCACCCAGTGCCAGTCGGTCTGGGCCAGATCGCCGGCCCCCCAGATAAAGAGGTTGCGGGTGTATTGATCGTGGAGCAACACCAGCCCCGCGGCCAGGGCGCCCAGCAGCAGGTTGACCGCCATGCCCGCCAGCACCACCGGCAGGCCGCGGATGCCGTGGCGACCGGCGATCAGCAGCACCAGGGTGGTGGAGAGGGCGGCGCCCAGCAGGGCGAACCAATAACCCTGACCGGCCGCCAGGGCCGGTGCCCAGATGGCGGCGCACACCAGCCCGAGCCAGGCGCCGGACGAGGCGCCCAGGGTCATGGGCGACACCAGCCGGTTCTGGGTGAGCTGCTGCAACAGGCTGCCGGAGAGCCCCAGGGCGCCGCCCACCAGCAGTGCCATGGCCACCCGGGGCAGGGCGCTGTAGAAAAACTGGAATTCCTCGAACAGCTCGGGCTCGGCGCCCCACAGCAGGGCCCATTGCCCGGCGAGGGGGACCGTCGGCTCCAGTTGCAGGTGTAGCAGCACCAGCCCCAGCAGGGCGGGCGGCAACAACAGGTAGCGGCTCATTCCTTCGGCATGCTCAGCAGGGCCTGGCTCAGGTTGTCGGCCAGGTAGCCGAGGGACATGACGCCGCCGTAGGTCCAGGTGGAGGGCGCCGCCGCCAGCCGGCCGGTGCGCACGAAGGGCATGGCCCGCCACAGGGGGGTGGCGAACAGCTTGTCCGCCTCGGGGAAGGGCTCGATATAGAGCACCACGCCGTCGCGGATGGCGCCCAGATCGGTCAGCTTCTTCTGCACCTGGCCCCACTGGCTGACCGGCACTTCCAGGGCGGGGGCGATGCCGAGGCGTTCCAGGGCGTACTGGGGCATGCCGTTGTCGCCGTAGATGCGCACATGGCTGCTGTCCATCAGCCGTACCACCGTCACCCTGGGCAAGGGGTCGCCGAAGTGGGCGTGCAGCCGGGCCCTCAACTGCTCGAAGCCCTGCTCCAGCGCGGCCAGGCGCTGCTCGGCCCGGGCCTCCCGGTCCAGCACCCTGGCCAGGGTCAGGAACACCCGGCGGGCGGCCTCGGCGTTGTTGTGCTCGCTGCTGAAGCTATCGAAGTGCAGCACGGGGGCTATCTGGCTGAGCCGGGGCAGCAGATCCCGCTGCTGGTCACCGCTCAGGATCAGGTCGGGCTTGAGTTCGGCCAGCCGCTCCAGGTTGGGCTCTTGGCGCATGCCGACGTCCTCGACCCCGGCGGGCAGGGCCGGCTGCACCACCCATTCCCGGTAACCGGCGGTGTCGGCGACGGCGAGGGGCGTCACGCCGAGTTCCAGCAGGTGCTCGGCGGCGGCCCAGTTGAGGGCGACCACCCGCTGGGGCACAGTGGCGAATTCGTGGCGGCCCAGGCTGTCGCTGACCTCGACGGCACGGGTGGAAAGAGTGATGCCCAACAGGGCCAGCAGCAATAAAGGTTTCAGCATGATTCAGGCTACGATGGCGATTTTTTCATCCTGGTCCGGATGGTCGATCAGGCGAATGGGAATGTTATAGAGCTCGGACAGCAACTGTTCCGACATCAGCTCGGCGGGGCTGCGATCGAACAGCAGCCGGCCCTGTTTCAGGGCGACGATGCGATCGGCGAAGCGCAGCGCCAGGTTGAGATCGTGCAGGATCACGATAACCCCCCGGCCCTGCTCCCGGTTGAGCTTCCTGAGCAGGCCGAGCAGTTCGTACTGATGGCTGAGATCCAGCGCCGAGGTGGGCTCGTCCAGCAGCAGCAGCGGCGACTGCTGGGCCAGCAGCATGGCTACCCAGGCCCGCTGGCGCTCGCCGCCGGAGAGCAGGTCGGCCTGGTGCTCGGCATGCTGGCCGACCTTGGTATGGTTGATGGCCTCTTCCACCAGGGCATGGTCGGCGCGTTGCCAGCGGCCCAGCATGCCGCGCCAGGGAAAACGGCCCAGCCGCACCAGCTCGCGCACGTTCAGCCCGGCCACTTCCGGCAGGCGCTGGGGCAGGAAGGCGATGCGGCGGGCGAATTCGCGCTGGGAATAGTGGCCGAGGGGCCGGCCGTCGAGGGTGATATTGCCTTCATCCGGCGGCATCTGCCGGGCCAGCAGCTTCATCAGCGTCGACTTGCCCGAGCCGTTGTGGCCGAGGATGACGGTAAAGGCATCCGCCGCCAGGGACAGCTCGTCCAGGCTTAAAATGGTCCTGTTATCGCGGTGTACGCGGATACCTTGCAGTTCCAGCATCGTGGCTTAGAAGTATATGAAATTGTGGTGCGTATGATAGTGAGATTGATTATCAATTTTCAAGTGTTTTGCGTAAGGGATGGCTCATTGAAATGGGCCCTACAGGGCCGTAGGGTGATTGTAGGGTCGAATTTATTCGACCGAACACGGCGTCGGGGTTGGAATGGCCCGTTGAAATGGACCGGAGCGGTATGGCAACCAAAAAGCCCCGCGCGGGGCGGGGCTGGTGTGCTGGTGTGCTGGCGTGCCGTTCAGGCGGCCTTGTTGAGCATGGAGTCGTCGAAGCTGGCCTTGTTGACCACCAGCTCCAGGGGATCGAAGTCGTCCACGTTGATGGTGCGCAGCCGGCTGGCCTCCGCCTCCGCCAGCAGGGCCGCTTCCTCCCGGCTGATGGCACCGGCGGCCAGGGCCTCTTCCGCCACCTGGTCCAGCGCCATAAAGGGACGGCGGCCGATGGCCTTGGTCGCCTTCTCGAACAGCGGCTCGGCGCGCAGTATGTCGGTGAGCGCCTTTTCCAGCATGCCGAGCGGGTTGCCTTCCTCGGCGGTGAGGTAGAGATCGCCGGCCAGGCTGTTGCGGGCCAGGCCCGGGGTTTGCAGCAGGCGGGCCACCTGCTGATCCAGCCGGTCGGAGGGGCGCTGGAGTGGCGCGCCAAAGGGCATCAGCAGCAGCTTGAGCACCCTGCCGAGGCCGCGGGCGGGGAAGTTGTCGAGCAGCTCCACCAGTGCCACCTGGGCACGATAGAGGCCGTCCTGGCAGGCCCAGTGCACCAGCGGCAGCACCTCGGCCGGGCGGCCCTCGTCGTTGAAGCGCTTGAGGGTGGCGGACACCAGGTAGAGCTGGCTGAGGATGTCGCCGAGGCGCGCCGACAACCGTTCCTTGCGCTTGAGTTCGCCGCCCAGGGTGGCCATGGCCAGGTCGGACAGCAGCCCCAGGTTGGCGGACAGCCGGTTCATCTGGCGGTAGTAGCGGGCGGTGGCGTCCTTCACCGGCGCCGGGCTGAGGCGGGCCCCGGTCAGGCCGAACCAGAGGCTGCGCACGAAGTTGCCCAGGGCGAAGCCGAGGTGGCCGAACAGGGCCCGGTCGAACTGGGCCAGCGCCTTTTTGGCGTCCGGCTCCTGCATCGACAACATTTCCGCCAGCACATAGGGATGGCAGCGGATGGCGCCCTGGCCGTAGATGATCATGCTGCGGGTCAGGATATTGGCGCCTTCCACCGTGATGGCGATGGGCGCGCCCTGGTAGCCCCGGGCCAGGTAGTTGTTGGGGCCCATGCAGATGCCCTTGCCGCCATGGATGTCCATGGCGTCGATGATGCTGCGCTGGCTGCGGTCGGTGAGGTGGTACTTGACGATGGCCGAGATCACCGAGGGCTTCTCGCCCAGATCGATGCCGGTCACGGTGAGCATGCTGGCCGCGTCCGACAGGTAGGCGTTGCCGCCCAGGCGGGCCAGCGGCTCCTCGATGCCTTCCATCTTGCCGATGGGCAGCCGGAACTGGCGGCGGATGCGGCTGTAGGCGCCGGAGGCCAGCGCCGACACCCGGCTGCCGGCGGTGCCGTTGGAGGGCAGGGTGATGCCCCGGCCCACGGACAGGCACTCCACCAGCATGCGCCAGCCCTGGCCGGCCATCTCCTGGCCACCGATGATGGTGTCGATGGGGACGAACACCTCGTTACCCTGGGTGGGCCCGTTCTGGAAGGGCACGTTGAGCGGAAAGTGGCGGCGGCCGATGTTCACGCCCGGGGTGTTGGTGGGAATGAGCGCGCAGGTAATGCCGAGCTCTTCCTCGCCGCCCAGCAGCCGCTCCGGGTCGCGCAGCTTGAACGCCAGCCCCAGCACCGTGGCCACCGGCGCCAGGGTGATGTAGCGCTTGTTCCAGGTGATGCGCATGCCGAGCACTTCTTCGCCCTGCCACTCACCCATGCACACCACGCCATAATCCGGAATGGCACCGGCGTCGGAGCCCGCCTCCGGGCTGGTGAGGGCGAAGCAGGGGATTTCCTCGCCCCGGGCCAGGCGGGGCAGGTAATGGTCTTTCTGCGCCTTGGTGCCGTAGTGCTGCAGCAGCTCGCCGGGGCCGAGGGAGTTGGGCACGCCCACGGTGGAAGCCAGCACCGCGCTGGTGCTGCACAACTTTTGCAGTACCCGCGACTGGGCATAGGCGGAGAATTCGAGGCCGCCGTATTCCTTCTTGATGATCATGGCGAAGAACTTGTGTTCTTTCAGGTAGGCCCAGACTTCCGGCGACAGATCCGCACGCTCATGGGTGACTTCCCAGTCATTGGTCATGCGGCACACGTTTTCCACCGGACCGTCCATAAAGGCCTGCTCTTCCTCGCTCAGGCGGGGCTGGGGATAGTTGTGCAGGGTCTGCCAGTTCGGCTTGCCGCGAAACAGCTCGGCTTCCCACCAGGTGGTGCCGGCCTCGATGGCTTCCTTCTCGGTACGCGACATCTCCGGCATCAGCCCCTTGTAGACCCTGAACAGCGGCCGGCTCAGCAGGCCGTGGCGCAGGGCCGGCAGGTTGAGCACGGCGGCCACCACGGCGAACAACAGCCAGATGAGGGGCCCCACTTCACCGAGCAGGGTACCCAAGGCCAGTATGGCGGCGGTAGCCAGGGAACTGGTCACCAGCCGAGCCTGACGATAGGCCAGACCTCCCCAGGTGATCAGTAGCAGCAATGCGGTAACCATAAACGACTCCTTGTGCAGATTAAAAGGTAAGAGGTCAGACCTGTGTGTTTTCCCTAGTTGTAATTCATACGGATGTTTAAATCAAGCTGCGCGGCCGTTAAAAAAGTGTATACCCTGAACCGGGGCCGGGGGGCAGCGGCACCGGCCCCGGCTCAGGCCGGCCCGCTCCCCCGCTTCCCGCCCCTGGCGACTTGTGCCAAAATGCCCCTTTACCGCAAGTGAGAGGCCATTTCATGTATCAGGATCTGATCCGCAACGAACTGCACGAAGCCGCCGAGGTGCTGAACCGCTTCCTGGCCGACGACGCCAATATCGCCGCCATCGAGCGGGCGGCCAAGTTGCTGGCCGACAGCTTCAAGGCCGGCGGCAAGGTGCTCTCCTGCGGCAACGGCGGCTCCCACTGTGACGCCATGCACTTCGCCGAGGAGCTGACCGGCCGCTACCGGGAAAACCGCCCCGGTTACCCGGCCATCGCCATTTCCGATCCCAGCCACATCTCCTGCGTGTCCAACGACTTCGGCTACGAATACGTGTTCTCCCGCTACCTGGAGGCGGTGGGCCGCGAGGGCGACGTGCTGTTCGGTCTGTCCACCAGCGGCAACTCCGGCAATATCCTCAAGGCGATAGAGGCGGCCAGGGCCAAGGGCATCAAGGTGATAGCGCTGACCGGCAAGGACGGCGGCAAGATGGCCGGCCTGGCGGACGT
Organism: Zobellella iuensis; assembly: GCF_016746085.1. Classification (GTDB taxonomy): domain Bacteria; phylum Pseudomonadota; class Gammaproteobacteria; order Enterobacterales; family Aeromonadaceae; genus Oceanimonas; species Oceanimonas iuensis. The sequence continues at coordinate 310,422 of NZ_JAERTZ010000026.1, read as the reverse complement.
GGAAATCCGGGTGCCCCACTTCGGTTATGCGGATCGCATCCAGGAGGTGCATATCAAGATTATCCACATCCTGATCCAGCTGGTGGAAAAAGAGATGGAGCAAGGGTAAGCGCCATGTGTGAACTGCTGGGGATGAGCGCCAATGTGCCCACCGATATCTGTTTCAGCTTTACCGGCCTGATGCAACGGGGCGGGCGCACCGGCCCCCACAAGGACGGCTGGGGCATCGTCTTTTACGAGGGCAAGGGGCTGCGCACCTTCAAGGATCCCCAGCCCTCCAGCCAGTCGCGCATCGCCCAGCTGGTGCAGGAATATCCCATCAAGAGCTGCGCCGTGGTCAGTCATATCCGCCAGGCCAACCGGGGCGGCATCGCCCTGGAGAACACCCACCCCTTTACCCGCGAGCTGTGGGGCCGCTACTGGACCTTCGCCCACAACGGCCAGCTCAGCGGCTACAAGAGCAAGCTGAAAAGCGGGCGGCACAAACCGGTGGGCGACACCGACAGCGAGCTGGCCTTCTGCTGGCTGCTGCACGAGCTGGAGCGCAAATATCCGCGCAGGCCCGGCAATATGGCGGCCATGTTCCGCCATGTGGCCACATTGTGCGACCGGCTGCGCGCCCTGGGGGTGTTCAACATGCTGCTCACCGACGGCGAGCACCTGATGACCTACTGCAGCAACAACCTGCACTGGATCACCCGCCGCGCGCCCTTCGGCCCGGCGCGCCTGATCGACGAAGAGGTGGAAATCGACTTCCAGCAGGAAACCACCCCCAACGACGTGGTGACGGTGATCGCCACCCAGCCGCTCACCAACAACGAGCAGTGGCACAGGATGCAGCCCGGCGAGTTCAGCCTGTTCCATCTGGGCGAGCGCATCGCCGGCAACGGGACCGAGCCCTGCTGAATGCTCCGTAAAACCGGGCGCGCCTTGATCTGGATCGCGGCGGGCCCGGCAATTTTGACTAGGCTTTGAACAGCACTGTTCAGCGAGGCCGGCCATGGAATCCCTTTCTCCCCTAGCTCCCGAACGGCTTTACCGCGCCTGCGACGAGGCCGTTTTCAGCTTTGCCACTACCGACGAACTCACCGATTCCGGTGCCCTGGTGGGCCAGGAGCGGCTGCTGGAGGCCCTGTCCTTCGGCACCGGCATCCGCAGCCAGGGTTTCAATATCTTTATGATGGCGCCGGAAAGCTGCGCCCGTCATTCCCTTACCCTGCGTTTTCTGAGCGGCCGGGCGGCCCATGAGCCGGTGCCGCCGGACATCTGCTACGTCTACCGTTTCGACGAGCCGGAGCGGCCGGCGCTGCTGATCCTGTCGGCCGGGGTGGGCCGGCGCTTCAAGGCCAGCCTGGATACGCTGGTCGACGAGCTGCTTACCGCCATTCCGGCGGCGTTCGAGAGCGAGGAATACCGCCTGCGGCTGGAAGAGCTGAACCAGCAGCTGGCCGAGCGGCAGGCGGCGGCCATGGCCGAAGTCAAGGCGCAGGCCAAGGCCGAGCAGGTGGCCCTGCTCAGCACGCCCACCGGCTTTACCCTGGCGCCGCGCAAGGGCGACGAGGTGCTGGACGCCCGCGCTTTCCGCCAGTTGCCGGAGGTGGAGCGCACCGCCATGGAGCAGGCCATCGCCCGGGTGGAGGCCAGGCTGCAGGAGGTGCTGCAGCAGTTCCCCCAGTGGCGGCGGGAAACCCAGCTGCATATCCAGTGGCTGAACGAAGAGATGGTGATGTTCGCCGGCGGCAACCTGATCGACGAGCTGCGCCGGGAATACGGCGGCTGCGATCCCGTGCTCCGCCAACTGGAGGCGATACAGCAGGACTTGAGCGGCAACGTCAACCTGCTGCTCGGCCATATGCGCGAAGGGGCGTTGCCGGCCCAGCTGCTGGCCCGCTATCAGCTCAACCTGTTGGTGGACAACGCCGACAGCAGCGGCGCCCCCGTGATCTACGAAGACCTGCCCAACCTGTCCCGTCTGCTCGGCCGGGTCGAGCACCACGTGCAGCAGGGTGCCCTGGTTACCGACTTCACCCTGATCCGCGGTGGTGCCCTGCACCGGGCCAACGGCGGCTACCTGATCCTGGACGCGCGCAAGCTGGTGCAGCAGCCCATGGCCTGGGAAGCGCTGAAACGGGCCCTGTTCGCCCGGGAGATCCGCATCGAATCGCTGGAGCAGTTTTACAGCCTGGCCAGCACCGTCTCCCTGGAGCCGGAGCCGGTGCCCATGGAGCTGAAGGTGGTGCTGATCGGCGAGCGCCAGCTCTATTACCTGCTGGCGGCCTACGATCCCGATTTCGGCAAGCTGTTCAAGGTGCAGGCGGACTATCAGGACGAGGTGGACGTCAGCCCGGAAAACCTGCAGCGCTACGCCCGTTTCATCGGCTGGCTGGCCCGCCAGCAGGACTTGCGTCCGCTCACCCGGGACGGGGTGGCGCGGATGGTGGAACATGCCGGCCGGCTGGCCGACGATCAGCTGCGGCTGTCGGCCCACACCCAGGAACTGACCGATGTATTGCACGAGGCCAACTACTGGGCCGAGCACGGCGGCGAGCAGAGCATCGCGGCCGACGCCATAGAGCAGGCGCTGGACGCCGCCCGGCGGCGGGCCTCGCGCATCCACCGGCAGATGGAAGCGTCGGTGCTGCGCGGCAGCAAGTTCATCGACACCGACGGCGCCGTGGTGGGCCAGGTCAACGGCCTGACGGTGCTGGATCTGGGCAACTACCGTTTTGGCCAGCCGGCGCGGATCAGCGCCACCGCCCGCCTCGGCACCGGCGCCGTGCTCGACATCGAGCGGGAGGTGAAACTCGGCGGTGCCATCCATGCCAAGGCCATGTTGATCCTGTCGCGCTTTCTCGGCAGCCGCTACGCGGCGGAGGGACCCATGGCGGTGTCCGCCAGTCTGGCCTTCGAGCAGTCCTACGGCATGATCGAGGGCGACAGTGCCTCGGTGGCGGAGTGTTGCGCCCTGATCTCGGCCATCGCCCGGGTGCCGCTCAGCCAGGCGCTGGCGGTGACCGGCTCCATCAACCAGTACGGCCAGGTGCAGCCCATCGGCGGGGTCAACGAGAAGATCGAAGGCTTTTTCGACATCTGCCAGGCGCGGGGTTTTGCGCCGGGGCAGGGGGTGATCATCCCCAAGGCCAACGAAGACAACCTGATGCTGAACCGGGAGCTGCGCCGGGCGGTGGCCGAGGGGCGCTTCCACGTTTATTCGGTGGTGCACCTGGACGAGGCGCTGTCCCTGCTCGCCGGCCTGCCGGCGGGGGAGGCGGACGAGCGGGGGAACTATCCCGAGGGCACGGTCAACGCCAGGGTCCGGCAACGGCTGGCGCAGTTGGCCGAGCTGCAGCGCCGCCAGAAGGCGGCGGAGCATGAGGCGGCGCCCAAAGGTCCGGACGAAGAATCATGATCAGGCGCATCCTGTGGTATCCGGATCTCGGCCAGGCCGAACTGGAGATGCTGGACCAGGTGGCCGAGTTCGCCGCCCGGCACGGGGCCCGGTTGCGCGCCGTTGTTATCGAGGATGAAAGCCTGCTGCGCTGTGCCGAGCTGCCCTGCACCCGGGAGGTGAGCCTGACCACCGGCCGGGTACGGACGCTGGAGCCGGAGCGGGTGCGCTTGCAATTTCGCCGCCGGCGCGAGCATATCCGGCAGCGGCTGCAGCAACTGGCCCGCCATCGGGCACTGGAATGGAGCCTGGAGGTGGAGTACGGCCGGCGCGAGCAGTTGCTGGCCCGGCCACCGGCCTCGCACGATGAAGTGCAGGTGCTGGTGCTCGACTCCGCCGCCGAGCTGCCGCCCTGGGACTGCCCGCCGGACTATCCGCTGCTGTTGCTGAGCCGCCGGTTCAGGCCGGTGGAACTGGTGCTGGCGATATTGGAGGAGGCGACGCGGGATGCGCCCGTGCTGGCCCGGGCCGAACAACTGGCCCGGCAGCAGCCGTTGCCCTTGTGGATAGCGGTGCCGGCGGCCCGGGCCGATGAACTGGGCGCGGTGCTGGAGCCCTTGGGCCTGCGGCCGGCGATGCTGCCGATCACCGGCTGGAGCCTGTCGGGAGTGGTGGCCGCCGCCAGCGACCGGGCCCCGCTGCTGGTGCTGCAGCGGGACAGCCCGCTGTTGAATGGCGCCCGCATGAAGGGCATCAACGCCGCCCTGCTGGTCGCGCCGGAGCCTCAGTCTTCGGCGTAGCCCTGGGCGGGCAGGGCCTTGCCGTCAAGCACCGCCTGGCCGTCCCGCATTGCGAGCCGGCCATCGCAGAACCAGCGCACCACCAGGGGATAGATGGCGTGTTCCTGCACCAGCACCCGGGCGGCCACGGCGGCTTCGTCGTCGCCTGCGAAGATGGGCACCCGCGCCTGCAGCACCACGGGGCCGCCGTCCAGCTCCTCGGTGACGAAGTGCACGCTGCAGCCGTGCTCCTCGTCGCCGGCCTCGATGGCGCGGCGGTGGGTATGCAGCCCCTGGTAGTTAGGCAGCAACGAGGGGTGGATGTTGAGCATGCGGCCCTGGTAGTGGCGCACCAGGCCGGGGGTGAGGATGCGCATAAAGCCGGCCAGCACCACCAGATCCGGCCGGTAGCCGTCGATAAGCGCCATCAGGGCGGCGTCGTAGCCTTCCCGGTCCGCATAGCCCTGGTGGGACAGCACGGCGGTGGGCACGCCCGCGATACGGGCCCGCTCCAGGCCGTAGGCCTCGGCCTTGTTGCTGATCACGGCGACGATGTCGCCGCCCAGTTGGGCGGCCTCGGCCTGACTCAGCAGCGCCTGCAGGTTGCTGCCGCTGCCGGAGATCAGTACGACGATGCGCTTCATTGGATTTCGACCTGCTCTTCGCCCTCGGCGGCGGCGTCGATGCGGCCGATCAGCCAGGCGTTTTCACCGGCATCCTGCATGAACTTGACCGCGGCTTCGGCCTGCTCGGCGGGCAGGGCGATGATCATGCCCACGCCGCAGTTGAAGGTGCGGTACATTTCAAAGGTGTCCACGTTGCCGGCCTGCTGCAGCCACTGGAACACCTGCGGCCACTGCCAGCTGGCGCCGTCGATCACCGCCTTGGCACCGGCGGGCAGCACCCGGGGAATGTTTTCCCAGAAGCCGCCGCCGGTGATGTGGCTGAGGGCGTGGATGTCGAACTGCTTGATCAATTCCAGCACCGGCTTGACGTAGATGCGGGTGGGGGCCATCAGGGCATCGGCCAGGGTGCCTTCGCCCATCGGCTGTTGCAGCTCGGCCTGGCTCACTTCCAGGATCTTGCGGATCAGGGAATAACCGTTGGAATGGGGGCCGCTGGAGCCCAGGGCGATCAGGGCGTCGCCGGCGGCCACCTTGGAGCCGTCGATAATCCCGCTTTTTTCTACTACGCCGACACAAAAGCCTGCCAGGTCGTAGTCGCCGGCTTCGTACATGCCGGGCATTTCCGCGGTTTCGCCGCCGATCAGGGCGCAGCCGCTCAGTTCACAGCCGGCGCCGATGCCGGTGACCACGTCGGCGGCGGTGTCCACGTCCAGCTTGCCGGTGGCGTAGTAGTCGAGGAAGAACAGCGGCTCGGCGCCCTGTACGATCAGATCGTTGACGCACATGGCCACCAGATCGATGCCCACCCCCTGGTGGCGCTGGAGGTCGATGGCCAGGCGCAGCTTGGTGCCCACGCCGTCGGTGCCGGCCACCAGCACCGGCTCTTTATAGCCGGTGGGCAGTTGGCACAGGGCACCAAAGCCCCCGAGTCCGCCCATGACTTCCGGGCGTTGAGTACGACGGCTAACGCCTTTGATGCGTTCAACCAGGGCGTTACCGGCATCGATGTCTACGCCGGCGTCTTTGTAGCTCAGGGGTTTGTTCTGCGTCACGGGGGATCACCTTGTTTTTGGATTCAAAGGCCGGTTGGCGGCAATTGGCGCTCAAACCGGCTGTTATTCACTATTTCGGCCGCTATTCTAATTTAATGCGCGAGGCAGTGCCACAGGCGTTAGTCCACTAACCTGACGCGGATAAAATCGTTTGCTAGAATCTGCCCCGTGTCTCTGCCGCAGGACGCTATTTTATGCTAGTATTCCGCGGTTTTTTTATGCATCGGGAGAATCGGTTGATGAAAGTCGTTGAGGTTAGGCACCCTTTGGTGAAACACAAGCTGGGTCTGATGCGGGAAGCCGATATCAGCACCAAACGCTTTCGTGAGCTGGCAAAAGAAGTGGGCAGCCTGCTGACCTACGAGGCCACCGCCGATTTCGAAACCGAGAAAACCACCATCAACGGCTGGAACGGCCCGGTCGAGGTCGATCAGCTGAAGGGCAAGAAGGTGACTGTGGTGCCCATACTGCGTGCCGGCCTCGGCATGCTGGACGGGGTGCTCGAGCACATGCCCAGTGCCCGGGTCAGCGTGGTGGGGGTCTACCGCGACGAAGAGACCCTGCAACCGGTGCACTATTTCAACAAACTGGTCAGCCATATCGAAGAGCGGCTGGCGCTGGTGGTGGATCCCATGCTGGCCACCGGCGGCTCCATGGTGGCCACCATCGACCTGCTGAAGGAAAAAGGCTGCAACCAGATCAAGGTGATCGTGCTGGTGGCGGCGCCCGAGGGCATCAAGGCGCTGGAACAGGCCCATCCGGATGTGGAGCTGTACTGTGCCTCCATCGATGAGCGGCTCAACGAGCACGGCTATATCATCCCCGGCCTGGGCGATGCGGGCGACAAGATTTTTGGTACCAAGTAAGGCAAAACCGGCTGAGGCCGGTTTTTTTCCGTTTAAATAAGGTTGCAGCAGATGAATTCAGCAGAACACACCGATGCCCTGGCCGCCGCCCAGGCGGCGGTGAATACCCCCCTGCGCCAGGCCCTGGCCGGATCCCAGATGTTGTTCGTGGCCTTCGGCGCCCTGGTACTGATGCCGTTGATCACCGGACTGGATCCGAACGTGGCGCTCTTCACCGCCGGCATCGGTACCCTGATTTTCCAGGTTTGTACCCAGCGCCAGATACCGATTTTCCTGGCGTCGTCCTTCGCCTTTATCGCACCCATTCTCTACGGGGTGCAGACCTGGGGTATTCCCGCCACCATGAGCGGATTGATGGCGGCGGGCGCCGTCTACGTGTTGCTCAGCCAACTGGTGCGCTGGCGCGGCACCGGCCTGCTGATCCGGCTGTTGCCGCCGGTGGTGGTGGGGCCGGTGATCATGGTCATCGGCCTCGGGCTGGCACCGCTGGCGGTCAACATGGCCATCGGCAAGACCGGTGACGGCGCCGCCGAGCTGATGCCGCAGGACATTGCCCTGTGGCTGTCGCTGGCATCGCTGGTGACGACCTTGCTGGTGTCCACCATGGCCAGGGGGATTTTCAGGCTGGTGCCCATTACCGCCGGCATCACGGTGGGCTACGGCCTGGCGCTGTGGTTCGGGGTGGTTGATTTTACTCCGGTGCGCGAGGCGGCCTGGTTCTCCGTTCCCAATTTTGTCGCGCCCGAATGGCATTGGCAGGCGGTGCTGTTCATGATCCCGGTGGCCATAGCCCCGGCCATCGAGCACATCGGCGATGTGCTGGCCATCGGCTCGGTGACCGGCAAGGACTACGTTAAAAAGCCGGGTTTGCACCGCACCCTGCTGGGCGACGGCCTGGCCACCGGTGCGGCGTCCCTGTTCGGCGGTCCGCCCAATACCACCTATTCGGAGGTGACCGGCGCCGTGATGCTGACCAAGAACTTCTACCCGGTGATCATGACCTGGGCGGCGGGCTTCGCCATCGTGCTGGCCTTTGTCGGCAAGTTCGGTGCCCTGATGCTGACCATTCCCACCCCGGTGATGGGCGGCATCATGATACTGCTGTTCGGCTCCATCGCCACCGTCGGTCTCAACAGCCTGATCAAGCATCAGGTGGATCTGTCCCAGGCGCGCAACCTGTGCATAGTGGCGGTGATCCTGGTGTTCGGCATCGGCGGCATGGCCTTCGGCATCGGCGCTTTCAGCCTGCAGGGCATCAGCCTGTGCGGCATCGTCGGCATTCTGCTGAATCTGGTGCTGCCCAGGGCACGCAGCCATTGATCCTGGCAAGAGCCTGGCGCAGTGGTTATCATGAGTTTCATGCTCTGTTAATGATGGTCAATTGATGCTGAAAAATCTGTTACTGGCGACCATGATGCTGTTTTCTGCGGCGGCGGCGGCCCAGTCGCTGCTGGAGGTGAACCTGAACCCTGCCCCCTATGGCCGGGAAGAGGCGCGCGAGCAGGCCCTGGGCCTGATCCTGAACCGGCTTACCGGCGATCGGGCCCGGGACTCCTGGGTGCTGGATGAGGCGTTGCGCGAGCCGGAGCGTTACCTGGCGGCCGAACCTCAGGGCCAGGGCTATACCGCCGTCTTCAACCAGGATGAACTGCTGGCGCTGCTTCAGAGCGCGGAACTGCCGTTCTCGCTGGAGCCAAGGCCGGCGCTGCTGGTGTGGCAATTGGACAGCGGCATCGCCAGTAATGAAGCGGATACGGCCTGGCAGCAGGCGGCATCGGCCTATCGGCTGCCGTTGCTGTGGCCGCTGTGGGACTTGCAGGAGCATATGGAAATCGACAAGGCGCAGTTGTTCGATGCGGGATCCTTGCGTCAGGCCAGCCGCCGTTACGGGGCCGATTACTGGCTGGCGCTCGAGCGCGATGCGCAGGGCGGCCGCTGGCAGCTGTTTGGCGCGGAGCAGGACGAGGTTCTGTTGCAGGGGCGACTGGAGCCGGGCGAGCAAGCCATGATGACGCTGGCGGCGGCGCTCAACCGCTACTGGATTCAACCTTCGGGCCGGCGTGAACTGGTCCGGGCCGAAAATCCGGAACCGGCGCAGCCGCTGCGGCTTGAACAGGACGGGCCGGGAGAGCTGACCATAGTGGTCTCGGGGCTGCGCCAATTCTCCGACTCGATCCGGCTTGAGCAACGGCTGCGCCGCTTGGACGGTGTGGAGCAGGCCTATGTGATGGACAGCGCCGGCCATCAGGTTCGTTATCGGCTGCAGGTCGGCTCCCGGGATGGGGTTCTGCGAGCGTTGACCGGGGTACCGGGGCTGGTTGCGGTGAGTGAGCGGGAATTCCGCTGGTCGGGGACGGCGAGTGAGTAAAGACGGTGCCGAAGAGAGCCAGCCGGCTCAGCTGGCGCTGGCGGTACAACTGCCAGACGATGAAACCTTTGCCAGTTTTTATCCCGGCGACAACGCCCAGTTGATCACCGCCCTGAAAAACGCCGCCATCGGCCAGGGCGACGAAGTGCTCTATTTCTGGGGCCACAGGGGCAGTGGTCGCTCCCACCTGCTGCATGCGACCTGTGCCGAAGTGAATGCGTCCGGTGAAGCGGCGGCCTATATCCCCCTCGACCGTCACCGACAGATGTCGCCACGGATGCTGGAGGGAATGGAGCTATTGCCCCTGGTCTGCCTGGATAACCTGGACGCCATCGCCGGGATGGCGGAATGGGAGCGGGCGGTGTTCAATTTCTTCAATCGCCGGCGGGAACGCCCGGTCGGCTCCCTGCTGGTCGGTGCTGTCGGTGCCCCCCGCAACCTGGGTCTGACCCTGCCGGATCTGGCTTCCCGCCTCGACTGGGGGGTGGCCTACCAGCTCAAGCCCCTGGACGACGAGGGCAAGCTCAGCGCCCTGCAACTCAGGGCCGAACTGCGGGGGTTCAAGCTGCCCACCGACGTGGGGCGCTTTCTGTTGAACCGCCTGTCCCGTGACATGCGTACCCTGCTGGCGGCCCTGGATCTGCTGGACAATGCGTCCTTCCAGGCCAAGCGCAAGCTGAGCATCCCCTTCGCCAAGGAAATACTGGGACTGTAAGGGGGGGAGGCCAAGGCAGGGACTGGGGGCTCGGGACTGGGGAATCGAGAGCCATTATTCTGGTCCCGAGTCCCGAGTCCCGAGTCCCGAGTCCCGAGTCCCCTAGTTCTGGCCTTTCTTCTTGCGGATGCTCAGGCCCAGCTCCCGGCCACGGAACTTGGCGTAGTAGATGTTGCCGATAAACATGGTACAGGCCAGCAACAGTTCGACCAGGGCCAGCCAGCGTTCGCCTTCGTCCACCCACAGCAGCGTCAGGGCGTGCAGGAAGTAGGGCATGATCAGGAAGATGGCCCAGGCATGGGTATAGGGATTGCCCCGGACCATGCCCGGCATGGGGATGAACAGCCAGGGCAGCCAGAGCATCAGCATAAAGCCGGCACCCAGCTCCGGGTGGGGCGAGATCAGGCCGTGCCAGAGGCCGACCCAGAGGATAAGACCGAAATAGCCGGCCAGGGCCAGCTTGCGTGCCAGTTGGGTGGTCATTCCAGAATACCCAGTACCTGCTCGGGGGGGCGACCCAAGGCGGCTTTTCCGTTGTTGACGACGATGGGGCGCTCTATCAATTTCGGGTGCGCAATCATGGCGGCAATCAGGGCGTCTTCATCGGTGACCTCGGACAGCCCCAGGGTTTGGTATTCGGCTTCCTTGGTACGCATCAGCTCCCGGGCCGACTGCATGCCCAGCAACGCGAGCAGGTTCTGCAGTTGCGCCGCATCCGGCGGGGTGTCCAGGTATTTGATAACCTCGGGCCTATGGCCTCGTTGCTCGAGTAAGGCCAGGGTTTCCCGGCTTTTAGAGCAGCGCGGATTGTGGTAGATACGTAGACTCATCTTTAACTCCTTTGGCAATGCTGCGGGCATTGTATAAAAGCTGCTGCGGAGGGTACAGCATATGGGCAAACATCAGGCCCTGTTTTTGGCGGTGTTGTTGATGGCGGGATGCCGGGAGGCGGCGACCCTGACCCTGTCCGACGGTGAGCGGCAGACGCTCGGCGATTACAGGGGCCAGTGGCTGGTGGTGAATTATTTTGCCGAATGGTGCGCGCCCTGCCTGCGCGAGATGCCCCTGCTCAATGAATTGAGTGCGGCGGCAGGCCCTGCGGTACTGGCGGTGAGCTTCGATGCCCTGCCGGCCCAGGCGCTGCACAGCCTGAAAGCGCGCTATGAGATGATGATGCCGGTGGTCGCCAGCCTGGAAGGAGCCTGGCCCTTTGACGTGCCCCGGGTACTGCCCACCACCTTCGTGATCGATCCCAGGGGGCGGCTGGCGGAACAGCACCAGGGCGAGCTGCATGCGGAGGACATCGCCCGTTGGCAGTCGCTGTATTGGGGGGATTAGGGAGTCCCGGTTATCAGTTACGCAGGGCGTCCCAGTCTTTCTGCTGCTGGCGCAGTTGCTCCAGGCGGGCACCGAGCCGGGCCCGTTGCATGGCGTCGGTGGCCAGGTTGGCGGCAATCTCCATCTGATCCACCGCCACTTCGTAGCGTCCTTTCAATGCGGCCACTTCGGCCTGGGCCTGACGGAAGGCGGACTCGTCACTGAGCGGCCGGTAGGCCTGGGCGATCAGCTCCCAGGCCAGCGGGTTTTCCGGGTGCCGACGCAGATAGCTATCGAGCAGCTCGGCGGCCTCCTGGTTGCGTCCGGCCTGCAGCAGGCTGTCGGCCAGGTTGATCATCACCACGGCGTTGTCGGGCAGTCGCTGACGGGCCTGGCGCAGGCGGGCGATGGCCGCATCGTGCCGTTTCTCGGCGTTGTCCAGGTCGGTCAGCGCATCCAGCACGAAGATATTGTTGCCATGGCGGCCGGCCAGTTCATCAAGCAGGAGCCTGGCCTGCCCATACTCATGGATTTGCAGCAGACTCAGGGCCTGGCCATAGCGGGCGGCATCGGGTTGCCAGTCGGCTGCCCGGCCGGCTTCCCGCTCGAAGAAACGGTGCAGTTCGCTGGTGTTGCCCTGCTGGAAGCGGGCCATGATCCTGGCCTTGGCCAACTGGAACTCCAGGCTGGGCGGATAGGACTTGGCTGGGTACTCCGCCGCCCGGCTGCGGGCCTCGGCGATACGGCTGGCGGGTAGCGGGTGGGTCAGCAGCATCTGCGGCGGCGTGCTGGCGAACTGGTATTTTTCGGCCAGTTTCTGGAAGAAGGTGGCCATGGCGTTGGGATCGAAGCCGGCATTGTGCAGCAGGCGCAGGCCGATGCGATCCGCTTCGAACTCGTTGTCCCGGGTGTAGTTGATGGCCGACTGTATCTTCAGGCCCATGGTGGTCTGCAAGGCGGCCATGCCGGCCTGGGGGTTGACCATGGCCAGGGCGACCGAGCCGACCAAGCCGGCGATGGTCAGGGGGGTGCTGCGCGACTGGGACTCCAGGTAGCGGGCGATATGGCGCTGGGTGACGTGGGTAATTTCGTGGGCCATGACGGAGGCCAGTTCGCTTTCGTTGTCGGCGGCAAGAAAGAGCCCGGAGTGGATTTGCACCACACCGCCGAGGAAGGCGCTGGCGTTGATGCTGTCGTCCCGGATCAGCAGGAAGCTGAACGGAAAGCGCACCGAATCGGCCTGGGACAGCAGTTTGAGCCCGAGGTCGGTGAGATACTCGTTGAGCACGGGGTCGTCGATCACCGGCTGGTTGGCCCGGGCAAAGCGGATAAAGGCCTGACCGAAGCGGGCTTCCCGCTCTATCGACATGGCGCTGACCCCGGCGGTGCCGATATCGGGCAGGGTGTTGGCGGCCAGTAGCGGGGGTGCGGTAAATAAGGAAAGAGCCAAAGCCAGCCTGGCGGCGCGAAAACCCATGTTAATAACCTTCTTGGTGCAGCATAAACAGCAGAATACTCCCCCCCATAGGGCGGAACAAGCATTGTTTGGCAGACCGAACAAAGGGATAATGCCCTTCTTTTGGAGCGGGGAAGACCATGGACAAGCTGGATGCCAGCGCGCTGCGCTGTCCCTTGCCGCTGATCCGCGTGAAACTCTGGCTAAGAGCGGCGCAAGACGGGGAGCGATTACGGGTATTACTGAGGGATCCGGGCTCCCGCCAGGATATTCCCGCCTATGTCTCGGGCATCGGTCATCCGGTAGAAGTGGTGATCGACGACGCCGAGCGACTCGAACTGATTATTACCAAGGCACCATAAGGAAATTTTGCATGCTGGATGTTATTAAGCACTGGTATCGACAGCGTTTTTCTGATCCGGGTGCGGTCGCCCTGTTTCTATTGCTGCTGTTCGGCTTCGTGGTGGTGTATTTCCTGGGCCATATACTGGCACCTTTTTTCGCCGCCATAGTGATCGCCTATCTGCTGGAATGGCCGGTCAGCCGGCTGGAGCGTCTGGGGTTGGGACGGGGCCTGGCCGCCGGCTTGGTGTTGCTGCTGTTCGCGGTGGTGATGGTGCTGTCGCTGGTGAGCATAGTGCCCTCCTTCCTGCTGCAAACCGCCAACCTGGCGCGGGAAATACCCGCCATGATCAACCGCACCCAGGAGGCGCTGCTGACCCTGCCGGAGCAGTATCCCGAGCTGGTGGACGTGACCCTGGTGCAGAGCGTGCTGGACGATTTCCGCGGCCGGCTGCTGGGCTCGGCCGACGCCATCCTCAGCGTGTCGATCAGTTCGCTCACCAACGCCGCCGTACTGCTGGTCTATCTGATCCTGGTGTCGGTGCTGGTGTTTTTCATGCTCAAGGACAAGCGACAACTGATGGACGGCATGAGTCGTTTCCTGCCCCGCAACCGGGAGCTGGTGTCCCGGGTGTGGCAGGAGATGAACGGCCAGATCGCCAACTATGTGCGCGGCAAGGTGATCGAGATCCTGATCGTCGGCGTGGTCAGCTACGTCACCTTCGCCTTGCTGGATTTGCGTTATGCGCTGCTGCTGGCGGTGCTGGTCGGTTTTTCGGTGCTGATCCCCTACATAGGCGCGGCGGCGGCGACGGTGCCGGTGGCCATGGTGGGGCTGTTCCAGTGGGGCTTTACCCCGCCATTCTTCTACCTGATGGTGGCCTACGGCATCATCCAGGCGCTGGACGGCAATGTGCTGGTGCCCATACTGTTCTCGGAGGCGGTCAACCTGCACCCCATCGCCATCATAGTGGCGGTGCTGGTGTTCGGCGGCCTCTGGGGCTTCTGGGGGGTGTTCTTCGCCATCCCCCTGGCCACCCTGGTCAAGGCGGTGCTCAATGCCTGGCCTGGTCACGACGAGCTGTCGAGCGATACCAATAACTAATCGAGAATACCTAAGGAAAACACAGTGAGAGAACATTTCGGCTCGCGCTTCGGGTTTATCATGGCCGCCGCCGGGGCGGCGGTGGGGCTGGGCAATATCTGGGGCTTTCCCACCCAGGCGGCGAGCAACGGCGGCGGTGCCTTCCTGATCGCCTACCTGGTGCTGGTGATGGTGCTGGCCTTTCCCATGCTGGTGATGGAAGTGGCCATCGGCCGCCACGGTCAGGCCAACCCGGTGGATGCGGTACGCAAGCTGGGCCGCAGCGGCACGCAAAAGGCCATGGCTTCCCTGGTGGGCTATGCGGGCATGCTGGTGCCCAGCCTGGTGCTGTCGTTTTACGCCATCGTCGCCGGCTGGCTGCTGGCCTTCCTGGCGGCGGCCGTGACCCGTATCCTGGGTTGGGAGGCGGCCACCGACTGGCTGCAGGCTTTCGGCCTGGGACGCAACATCGTCTGGACCCTGGTGTTCTACCTGCTCACCATACTGGTGGTGCAGGCCGGGGTGCGCCGGGGCATCGAGCGCTGGTCGGCCCGGCTGATGCCGGCGCTGTTCGCGCTGTTCCTGTTGCTGTTCGCTTATATCCTGACCCAGGGCGGGGCCATGGAAGGGCTCAAGCACTACCTGGTGCCGGATTTCAGCAAGGTACTGGAGCCGGGTCTGCTGATCAGCGCCATGGGGCAGGCCTTCTTCTCCCTTACCATCGGTGGCTGCTCCATGCTGATGTACGGCTCCTACCTGAGCAAGCAGGAGAGCATTCCCGGCACCGCCTTCCAGGTGACCCTGATCGACACCGGGGTGGCTTTCCTGGCCGGGCTGGTGATACTGCCGGCGATGTTCGTGGCCATGAACAACGGTGTGACCATCTTTGCGGAGGACGGCAGCCTGCTGAGTTCCGATACCCTGGTGTTCACCGTACTGCCGGCTTTGTTTGACACCATGGGCCCGGTGGGGCTGGTGATGGCCCTGGTGTTCTTCGTGCTGATGGGCATTGCCGCGCTGACCTCGTCCATTTCCATGCTGGAAGTGCCGGTGTCCTACACCACCGAGCGGTTCAAGGCATCACGGCCGCTGATGACCTGGCTGCTGGGCGGTGGCCTGGCGCTGTTCAGCCTGATCATCTGCCTGAATTTCGGCGCCCTGTTCGGCTTCGTCATCCGCCTGTCGACCCAGAATATCCAGCCGCTGGTGGGCCTGGGGTTCTGCCTGCTGGGCGGCTGGATGTGGGGGCGGGCCAAGTTGTTCGAGGAGCTGGTGCAGGGCACGCCGGAGCTGGCGGGCAGCCTGTTCTGGCGCATCTGGCCCTGGTATGTGCGGCTGGTCTGTCCGCTGCTGGTGGTGATGGTGATAGGTGTCAGCTGGTGAGTGAAAGCGGGGATTGAGAGTTAGGCAGACTGCCGGCAAACCTTCGGATTTCTCTGTGGTCACTCCCGCGAAGGCGGGAGTCCAGTGCTCACTGTCATGGATCTCCGCCTTCGCGGAGATGACCACCATTTGAGGGCGGCAGCGGACTGCTTGGCAGTTCGCCATCAGCCTGGAAGCTGGCCGGCCCCGGGGTCAATACAGCATGCTGTACAGCTTGCGGCGGTATCTGGAGGCGACCGGATCGGCGCCCATGGTGGTCAGCATGTCCAGGAAGCGTTTCTTGGCGTCGCCAAAGGCCAGGTCTTGCCGCAGTACCTCGATCAGCAGCTGCAGCGCTTCTTCCTGGCGGCCCGCCTGGAAGTACAACACCGCCAGTTCTTCTTTCAATGCCGGTGAGTCCGGTGTTTCGGCCAGTTTCTGCTCCAGTTCGCGCAGCTCGGGACTGTCGGCGGCTTCTTCCGCCAGCTGCAGCCGGGCCAGGATATGCTGGTACTGGCTGTCCTGATCGGCCATGCCGATGGTGGCCAGCAATTGCTTGCTCTCCTCCAGCTTGTTCAGGGCCAGGGCCGCCTCGGCCAGACACAGGCGAATGGCCGGACTGTCCTCCAGCGTACGGGCCTGTTGCAGCAGGCCGTAGGCGGCTTGGGGATCCTGCCCCAGGGTCTGTTTGGCCTGAGCCAGCAACTGGGCGGCTTCATTGGGTTGATAGGGCTGCAGAAAGGCCTTGAGGGCGGCTTCATCCTGGGGGCCTTCCAATACATCCACCGGCTGTCCATCCTTGAAGGCCACCATGGCCGGCAGTGCCTGCAGCCCCAGCTGTACCGCCAGACTTTGCAGCTGCGGGTCGGCGACATCAACCTTGGCCAGATCGATATGGGCGCTGTCGGCGCCGATGAGACGTTCCAGCAGTGGGGTCATCGGCTGGCATTCAGGCACCTGCTGGGCGTGAAAGTAAATCACCACCGTTTTGCTCATGGAGGCCTGGATCAGCGCTTGCTGGAAATTCTGCACATTGATATCAACGATCATAAACAGGGTCTCATTAAGGGTTTCTGGTTAGATTGGGCTGCGGCCCACTGATTTCAAGGTCAGAAGGTAAATCCGACAGCGTCGGCCAGATGGGTTCGGCATCGGTACCCTCTTCGACCGCCAGCGTCAGCCAGGCACGGGGCAGGGCATACTGATACAGGTGGTAAGCTTGTTGATCCAGCATGGCGTAGCCTGCGCCCGGCTGCCACTGTACCCGTTGCAGATTGTTGGCAATACCCTCGCCGCAGGCCTTGAGCACGGCCTCCTTGACCGTCCACAAGCGCATGAAGTCCTGCTCGGGAGCGGGGCTTCGGGCCAGCCATTGCTGTTCCGCTGCATTCAGGTAACGGCGGGCCAGGCGGTGGATCCGGGGCGGATCCAGGCGGCGGCTTTCCAGATCGATCCCCAGCGCTCCCCGGTTGCCTATGGTCAGCGCCAGCAGATCACCGCTATGGCTGATGTTGAAATACCAGCCAGGCCGTTCGAGCAGGGGTTTGCCTCTGGCGTCGATCCTGATCGGGATCCTGGCCGGATCCTCGTTCAACCGGTCGGCCAGCCGTTGGCGCAGCAGGTAGCGTCCCACCAAAAACAGCCGGGCCTGGTGGGGGTGGCGGATACTGGCCAGGCGTTCGCGCTCTGCCGCCGAGAGTACTTTTTGCGCATCCATTGGCGGTTTTATGCTCGTACTGTCACAAATCAGTAACTCAATGAAAATATCGTTGTTTTTGCTCATATTCTTTTTTGCAAAATACCCTGGATCTGCTCTAGTATCTTTCAGATTGATAGCTGGTTGCCATTATTCGAATGAAAAAGGTAATTATTCTTAGCAGTGTGCTCCTGGTTGCCGGCTGCAGCAGCAGCCCCAACCCCGAGTCAGGCAAAAAGATGGCTGGAAAAAAACCGTCTTCTTCCCTGACTTACAGTATCAGTACCGGCCCGATGAAGCCCAAGCGTTCCCTGGGCAGCGTGATGGATCTGCATCAGGTTTACCAACGCTGGCGGGGAGTTCCCTATCGCTTCGGCGGCGTGGATGCCCAGGGCATAGATTGTTCGGCCTTTACCCGGACCATGTACCAGGAAGTGTTCGGCATGGATCTGCCCAGAAGCACTTATGAACAGGTCAACCTGGGGCGGGAGATCGGCAAGAACGAGCTGCAGCCGGGGGATCTGGTGTTTTTCCGTATCGGTAACGGTACCCAGCACAATGGCATCTACGTGGGGGACGGCAAGTTCGCCCACGCCTCTTCCAGCGTGGGTGTCACCATCTCACGCCTGGACAATGTCTACTGGCGCAGCCGCTACTGGCAGGCCCGTCGTCTGCTGGACGATATCTGAAGCGCGGGGAGCCGTGACTGGGGATCTGAGACAGCAATAATGTCCCCCGTCACGGCCCCAGTCCGTTATTTTCCCTGAAAACGGTTCAATTCGTTCATCACCTGCAGCAGCAGTGACAGCTCCGGGTTGGCATCCGGCTTGACCCGGTAATCCGAGGCTTGCAGCAGCTGGACATCCCCCCGCCGATTGAACAGCGTAATCTCATCCTGTTGGTAGATCACATACTCTTCTTCATCCGAGGCCAGCCGCCAGCGGTGGGGGTCGCCGTCGAACAGCGATTGCCCTGTGCTGTAGCTGCGCATCGGGCTCTGTACCCCCAGTACTTCTTGCATCAGGGTGGGCACCAAATCCAGCTGGCTGGTCGGATGGCCGAAACGGGTCGGCTGAACCCGGCCGGGCCAGCCGATCACCAGGGGCACATGCAGCTGGTAAGGGGAATAGGCGCTGCCAAAGCCCCAGATGTTGTTGGCATTATCATTGAATTCCATTCCGTGGCCGGAGGTCACCACAATCAGGGTATCCCGGCTGTCCGAGCGTTGGGCCAGCGCCAGCAACTGGCCCAGCAGCTGATCGGTATAGAACACCGCATTCCGATAACGGTTGAACAGGGCCTCGCGCTGCTCGCTGCGGTAGGCCTGGGCAGGATTGAGGCGCTCCAGGGACGGCTGGAAAGGACCTTGCGTACCTGCTGGCACCTCCAGGGCATTGAGTGCGTCCAGGTAGACAAAGGAGAACCAGGGGCGTTCACCGTCCTGTTGTGCCAACCAGGAACCGAACCGGGCCACGGCCTGACGGTCACCTTCGGCGCCGGCGGGGGCGGGCGGGAATGACTGGTTGCGCAGGGTGGAAAAAATGGCATCCCGATACAGCGACATATCGAGCCCGCCACTGGCAAAGAGCCCGAAACGGTAGTCCTGCCGTTGCAGCTCGTCGATCAGCACCGGCGCCATGCCTTCCAGCTCGGCATCCTGGCGGTAATGGGCCGGCAGGCTGTAAAACAGGCTGAACAGGGCGGCGTGGGGCTGGTTGCCGGCACTGAGGTGATCGTCGAAACGCAGGTGCCGGTTGGCAAAGCGGTCCAGGTTGGGCATGGTGAAGGCGTCGAGCTGATCCGCGCGCAGGCCGTCGACCACGACCAGCAGCATATTGGGTGTCCGCTCCGGGGCTGCGACCGACAGGGGCCGCAGTGGATAATTGAGCCGGCGTTGCGGCAAGTCGGCGGCCTGTTGCGACAATTGCCGGTATTGATCCGCGTCCAGCAAGCCCTGCTTGATCAAAAAGCTTTTGGCGGTCATCGGGTAGGACAGCGGGAAGTTGGCTTTCTGGTTGGTGATGGGAGCATAGACCACGGCATCGGCCCAGATATGCACGCTGTGAGTGAGAAAGAAGCTGACCAGCAGCGGCAGCGCCAGGGGCAGCGCCAGGGAGCGGCGCCGACGCTGGCTCCAGCGCCATAGCCAAGCGGCCAGCCAGAGTTCGAACAGGAACAGCAAGGGCACCCAGACAAACAGCCAGCCCCAGCCGGAGGCTTCTTCGGCCTGGGCCTGATCCAGCAATAGCCGCCAGACGGTAGGGTTGAGATGGAACTTGAACAGGCTGAATACCTGGGTGTCCACCAGCAGCAGGGTCAGGGCGGCGGTGGCGATGATGGCACCGAGGAACTGCACCGCCTTGAGCCTGGGAACCAGAAAGGTCAGCGGGAACAGGGTCAGCAGATAGGTAAAAAAGGTCAGGAAAGCGAAATGGCCGACCCAGCTGACCAGCATATAGCCGGTGCCCAGCGGGGTGGCGGGCCAGCCGGCGACCAGCAGGTAGCGGCTCGACACCGCCATCGCCAGCAGGATATTGAAAAACACGAACCAATGGCCCCAGCCGATCAGGCGGGAGACGTTATCGCGATAGAGATTGCCGGTTTCGACCATGGCTCAGACCGTGTTGGCTGGCAAAGGAGCTCTTAATGAGCCCCTTTTTGCGCGTCGACAGAGGAAGTCAACACCTTGGCGAACTTGTCGGCAATGGCCTGACGCTGCCCCGGGGCGACCTGATGATTGATCACATGGGTGGCCAAATTGCCCAGCACCATCAACCTGAGATCGGCGGGGGCCTGATGTTTGTCCATCACGGCTTCCAGTTCGCTCAGCAGTTGATCAAATTGTTTATCGTATTTGGAAAGGACAGGCATGGGCGTTCAATCATGTAACTTAGTAACAGGACGACTATAATACCCCACCCCTTCTGGCAACTCTACGGCAATCTGTTATGAGCTTGGATATCGAACACATCATAGTACATTCCCTCTTTCTCGATGAGCAGGGCCAAACCCAGCTGGCCACCCGGGAGCAGGAGCTGGCCACGGGCCCGGCGGTGAACCGGCTGATGGGCGAGTTGCACCATATCTACAATACCAAGGCGGGCAAGGTGTTCGGCTATTTCAGCGAAGAAGACACCGGCTTTCGCGATCTGGTGCGGCGGGTGCAGGATCAGAGCCTGACCTTCGCCGCCTTCTCCCACCTGGCGGCCGAGCGGCTGCAGGCCGAGCTGCAGCGGCTGGAGATGAACGAGGCCGGCATACTGCTGTTTGTGCGTTACCAGTGGCTGGGGGCCCACTACCTGCTGATCGCCCTGCTCGACAACAAGGACAGCGTCACCGTCACCGACAAGCTGGAGGTCAGCCACGCCAGCTACCTGGATCTGGGCAAGATGCAGCTCGCGGCACGGCTGGATCTGACCGAGCTGCAGAGCCGTCCCGACTCGCATCGCTATTTCTCCTTTATCAAGGGCCGGGCCGGGCGCAAGGTCTCGGACTTCTTCCTGAACTTCCTGTCCTGTGTGGAGGGCATGGATCCCAAGGCCCAGAGTCAGGGCCTGCTGAAGGCGGTGGATGAATACTGCGCGGCCCGCCAGCTCAGCCCCGAGGAGAAGCTGGAGAGCAAGGCGCTGGTGAGCAAGTATTGCCGCGAGCAACTCAAGGAAGGCGAAGAGCTGGAGCTGCGCGAGTTGTCCGCCGAGCTGGGCAGCGACGATGATCTGGACTTCTACCAGTTCGTCAGCGAGGAATACCAGCTGGAAGAACGCTTCCCGGTGGACAGATCCGCGCTCAAGGGGCTGACCAAGTACGTGGGTTCCGGCGGCGGCCTGACCATCAGCTTCGACCAGAAGCTGCTGGGGGAGCGCATCCAGTACGACGCCGCCACCGACACCCTGGTGATCAGGGGCACGCCGCCCAACCTGAAATCCCAGCTGCAGGGCCAGCATTAAGAAGGGCGGGGCGGCATCCTGCCGCCCCGGGACTGCAGCAAGTAGGCATACTTGGTACAGGAAAGGGAACAAGTCGATAACGGTCAGTCTAGAAGCTGTGGTAGCGTTATTGAACCGAATTAAACAGATAGCCCTAATCGAGTTGTTCAATGAGTCGTTTGCCCAGCCTGAAACAGCTGACCTACCTGGTGGCTCTGGATGAGCATCAGAACTTCAACCGGGCCGCCAAGGCCTGCTTCGTCAGCCAGTCCACCCTCAGCACCGGCCTGCAGAACCTGGAAAGCCTGCTCGGCGGCGAGCTGATCGAGCGGGATCACAAGGCGTTCGTGATGACCCCCCTGGGGCGGCAGGTGGTGGTGCGGGCGCGGGAGCTGCTGGCCCAGACCCGGGAGCTGATGGAGCTGGTGGAAGGACAGAAAGGCGCCATGCAGGGCGCCATCCGCCTGGGGTGTATTCCCACCATAGCCCCTTTTTTGCTGAGCGAGCTGGTGCAGCGCTGCCGCCGGCACTATCCCGGGCTGCAGTTGTTGCTGCGTGAAGACACCACGCCGCAGTTGCTGGCCCTGCTGCGGGCCGGCGAGCTGGACCTGCTGCTGCTGGCCCTGCCCACCGACACCGAGGGGCTGCAGACCCGGGTGCTGGGCCAGGATCCCTTCGTGCTGGTGATGCACCGGGAGCAGGCCCGGCAGCATAGCCGCGTGCCGGTAGACTACGCCGAGCTGCCGGATCAGAGCATTTTTTTGCTGGAGCAGGAACACTGCCTGACCGAACACGCGGTGAGCGCCTGCAAGCTGACCGACAGCCGCAAGGTCAACCCCTTCGCCGCCACCAGCCTGCATACCCTGGTGCAAATGGTGGGCGCCGGCCTCGGCACCACTTTCCTGCCGCAGATGGCGATAGACGCCGGCATTCTCGCCAATACCGAGATCGTCGCCATGGCGCCCCAGGGCGACAAGGCCTACCGGGATATCGGCCTGGTGTGGCGGCCCACCGCCACCCGGGTGGAAACCTTCTACCGGCTGGGCGATGTGGTGACCGAGCTGTTGTAACGAAAAAGCGGAGTGCCTTGGCACTCCGCTTTGTTGTGCGGGATACTCCGATGCCGTTACGAGCCGGCGCGGATCAGGTGGTCGAAGGCGCCGAGGGCGGCGGTGGCGCCGGCGCCCATGGAGATGATGATCTGCTTGTAGGGCACTGTGGTGGCGTCGCCGGCGGCGAATACCCCGGCCATGGAGGTGGCACCCCGGTTGTCGATCACCACCTCGCCGAAGCGGGTCAGCTCCACTTCCGAGCCCTGCAGGAACTCGGTGTTGGGTACCAGGCCTATCTGCACGAAGATGCCCGCCACCTCCAGCCGTTTGCTCTCGCCGCTGACCCGGTCGGTATACTGCATGCCCACCACCTTGCTGCCATCGCCCAGCACTTCGGTGGTTTGGGCGCTCATGATGATGTCGATGTTGCCCATGGAGTTGGCCTTGCGCTGCAGCACCTCGTCGGCGCGCAGGCTGTCGGCGAACTCCAGCACGGTCACGTGCTCGACGATGCCGGCCAGATCGATGGCCGCTTCAATGCCCGAGTTGCCGCCTCCGACCACCGCCACCCTCTTGCCCTTGAAGAAGGGGCCGTCACAGTGCGGGCAGTAGGCCACGCCCTTGGTGCGGTACTCGGCCTCGCCGGGCACCTTCAGCTCGCGCCAGCGGGCGCCGGTGGCCAGGATCACCGCCTTGCTCTTGAGTGCGGCGCCGCTGGCCAGCGGCACTTCTATCAACTCGCCGCGCCTGATGCCGGCGGCACGCTGATCGGTGATGATGTCCACCCCGTATTCCTTGACGTGCTGCTCCAGGCTGGCGGCCAGTTTGGGGCCCTCGGTGTAGGGCACCGAGATGAAGTTTTCGATGCCGACGGTATCCATCACCTGGCCGCCGAAGCGCTCGGCCACCAGGCCGGTACGGATGCCCTTGCGGGCGGCGTAGATGGCGGCGGCGGCGCCGGCCGGGCCACCGCCGACGATCAGCACGTCGTAGGGAGCCTTGTCATCGAGGGCGGCGGCCTTGCGTGCGGCGGCGCCGGTGTCGAGCTTGCCGACGATCTCTTCCAGGCTCATCCGGCCCTGGCCAAAATGTTCGCCGTTCAGGTAGACGGCGGGCACCGCCATCACCTGGCGTTGGTTCACCTCCTCCTGGAACAGGGCACCGTCGATCATCACGTGGCTGATGTTGGGATTCAGGGTCGCCATCAGGTTGAGCGCCTGCACCACGTCCGGGCAGTTCTGGCAGGACAGGGAGATGTAGGTTTCAAAGTGGAACTGGCCCTCGAGGTTGCGGATCTGCTCCTGCAACTCGGGGGAGGCCTTGGACGGATGGCCGCCGGCCTGCAGCAGGGCCAGTACCAGTGAGGTGAATTCGTGGCCCATGGGAATACCGGCAAAGCTCACCCGCGGCGCCTGCCCGGCGGGGGCGACGCTCATGCTGGGAGTGCGGCCGGCGGCGGCTTCCCGGAGGCTGATGTTGCCGGACAGACCGCTGATCTCGGTGGCCAGTTCCAGCAATTCTTTGGATTTGGGGCTGTTATCACCGGACACGCTGAGCTCTATCGGAGAGACGATGTTCTGCAGGTAGGTGTCCAGTTGTTTTTTGAGATTAGCATCTAACATAGTCGTGTCCTGTGCCGAATTTTGGGTATAAAAAACCCGGCCCGCCGACCGGATGAGGCATCATCGCGGCGGGCCGGGGTAGCTGTCCGGGGTCTTAGATCTTGCCGACCAGGTCCAGGGACGGCGCCAGGGTGGCTTCGCCTTCCTGCCACTTGGCGGGGCAGACTTCACCCGGGTGGGCGGCCACGTACTGGGCGGCCTTCACCTTGCGCAGCAGGTCGGAGGCGTCGCGGCCGATGCCTTCGGCGGTCACTTCGATGGCCTGGATCACGCCCTGGGGGTCGATGATGAAGGTGGCGCGGTCGGCCAGGCCCTGGCCTTCACGCATCACGCCGAAGTTGTTGGTGATGGTGCCGGTCTGGTCGCCCAGCATGTAGTACTTGATCTTGCCGATGGTCTCGGAGCTGTCGTGCCAGGCCTTGTGGGTGAAGTGGGTGTCGGTGGACACGGAATACACTTCGACGCCCATCTTCTGCAGTTCGGCATAGTGGTCGGCCAGGTCGCCCAGCTCGGTGGGGCAGACGAAGGTGAAGTCGGCCGGGTAGAAGAAGACGACGGACCACTTGCCTTTCAGATCGGCTTCGGTCACTTGCACGAAGTCGCCGTTGTAGTAGGCCTGGGCGGTAAAGGGTTTGATTTCGGTATTGATGGAAACAGCCATGTTAGCTCCTAAAATGTTTCTTGGTGGTTGTGTGTCTCTGGAACGGTTTCCATACTAGGCCCTATCTGGCATTCATTAAAGTGATTATTTTCTATCGTTCTAATAGGTAATTTCTATCATGCGGCTGCCTCCTGCATGGGGGGTACCGGCTCGGCCGGATGACGGATCAAGACGCAGGCCGGGGGCCGCGGGCAGCCACGCCGTGCCGGCGCAAATAACGACAAAAAACCACAAGCCATCAGGATATGCCGCCCTGGCCCGGTACTCCGGTGTTTTTTTGCATTCGCAAAAAAGGGGGAAACCCCGGATTATTTTTTAAAACAAGTGTTTAAATGCTTGTATTGAAAGCATTCTCGCCCCCGTGGCCGGAATTTTTTAAACCTTGGAGTTAGGTCGGGATAATTAATTGCATATGAATTAAATTTACGTAATTTATTTACATTCAAGTCTATCTTGGTCCAGTTGTGTTTTTCTGTTTAGTCCAGTAAAACAGTGGGTTATTGGTTGTGTTACTTTGGTCGTAGTTCTCTCCGGTTGTGTGACTTGTGTTGTATTTTTGTAAAATCAGATCTTGATCTTATGGTTTTTTTTAAGCAACTTAATAGGGGTACAGCGACGCGGAACAAACGGAAACGTGAATAACGACAGGCATCACAATAGAACCTTAGAAATAAAAGCCTGGCTGCGGAGCAAAACAATAAGAGTCACTGCCAATATCAGCAACCCGGATAGCCCCTGATGATTTGCTGGTTTGACAGGGAAGTTGAATGCTGCTGAACAGAGCGCAACCCTTACACTGAGAGGACTGAGACCATGCCATACGCAAACGACCTTGATACCCTGGCGTCATTGATCAAGCAAAACCCGAGCTGGAGCGCCATCAAGCCCGAGTACGCCGCCCGTATGCGTGCCCAGAACCGTTTCAAGACCGGCCTGGATATCGCCAGGTACACCGCCAGGATCATGCGCGAAGACATGGCCAACTACGACAAGGACCCGTCCCAGTACACCCAGTCCCTGGGCTGCTGGCACGGCTTTATCGGCCAGCAGAAGCTGATCTCCATCAAGAAGCATTTCGGCAGCACCAAGCGGCGCTACCTCTACCTGTCGGGTTGGATGGTGGCGGCCCTGCGCTCCGAGTTCGGCCCGCTGCCGGATCAGTCCATGCATGAAAAGACCTCGGTGCCGGCCCTGATCGAGGAGCTCTACACCTTCCTGCGCCAGGCCGATGCCTGGGAGCTGAACCATCTGTTCCGCGCCCTGGAGGAGGCCCAGCAAGCCGGTGACGACGCCAAGGCCAAAGACATTCTCAGCCAGATCGACCACCACGAAACCCATGTGGTACCAATCGTGGCGGACATCGATGCCGGTTTCGGCAACGCCGAAGCGACCTACCTGCTGGCCAGGAAGATGATCGAAGCGGGCGCCTGCTGCATCCAGATCGAGAACCAGGTGTCCGACGAGAAGCAGTGCGGCCACCAGGACGGCAAGGTGACGGTGCCTCACGCCGATTTCCTGGCCAAGATCAACGCGGTACGGCTGGCCTTCCTGGAGCTGGGGGTGGACGACGGCGTCATAGTGGCGCGCACCGACTCCCTGGGCGCCGGCCTGACCAAACAGATCGCGGTCACCAACGAGCCGGGTGATCTGGGCGATTTGTACAACAGTTTCCTCGACGGCGACTACATCGACTCGGCCTCCGATATCAACAACGGCGACGTGGTGATCAAGTCCCAGGACAAGCTGCTCAAGGTCAAGCGCCTGGCTTCCGGCCTGTTCTGCTTCAAGCCGGGTTCCGGCGAGGACCGGGTGGTGCTGGACTGCATCACCAGCCTGCAGCACGGTGCCGACCTGCTGTGGATCGAGACCGAGAAGCCCCATATCGGCCAGATCAAGGGCATGGTGGACCGCATCCGTGAAGTGGTGCCCAACGCCAAGCTGGTCTACAACAACAGCCCGTCCTTCAACTGGACCCTGAACTTCCGCCAGCAGGTGTTCGACGCCTGGGCCGCCGAAGGCAAGGATGTGGCGGCCTACGACCGGGCCAAGCTGATGAGCGCCGACTACGATGACACCGAGCTGGGCCGCCTGGCCGACGAGTGGACGGCCAACTTCCAGCGCGATGCCGCCCGGGAAGCCGGCATCTTCCACCACCTGATCACGCTGCCGACCTACCATACCGCGGCCCTGTCCACCGACAACCTGGCCAAGGGCTACTTCGGCGACGAAGGCATGCTGGCCTATGTGGCGGGCGTACAGCGCAAGGAAATCCGGCAGGGCATCGCCACCGTCAAGCACCAGGACATGGCCGGCTCCAACATCGGGGACGACCACAAGGAGTTCTTCGCCGGTGAAGCGGCGCTGAAAGCCGGCGGCAAGGACAACACCATGGGCCAGTTCGAGAACGTCTGATTGCAAAACAGGGTCAACTGAGAAAGAAAAATACTAACTAGGTCCATCTCGTTTTGGCAGCCCAGAGGGCTGCCTTTTTTTATATGGTGACTATACAGAGGTGTTAAGTAAATCTGCCCAGTGCCGATACAGGATCCGTTATCATCATCGACCGATTCGATGGTATCCATACTGCGCGGCACGGCCAGGAACGGCCTGTGCGAGCGCTTCACTCAGAGGGATTCTGGTAAAGGTATGATGCAGATAAAGAAAACGGCGCTGTCGGCCAAGTTGTTTGTGGCAACCGGATTGATGTTGCTGTGCAGCATCCTGATCCTCAATGGGGTGGTCAACCTGTTCCTGCAACGGACGGCAGATCAGGTCGGGGCTGATACTTCCCGGGTATTGACCCAGGAAATTACCGAGCGGCTGCATAGTCAGGCCGGTGAAGCAGGGGAGAGACTGGCCGGCTTTATCAATGAAAGCTTCAGGTCTCCGCTCACCCTGGCCACCATTCTGGCCGACAACGCCGCCGCGCCGGCATCCGAACGACTCAGCCGGGAGCAAGTGGTGGCTCTGAACCGGCAGATGCTGGCGGCCAACCGGCAGCTGGGCTCGAGTTACAGCCAGTTCGAAGCCAACGCCTATGACGGCGACGATGCCCTCTTTCTCCGTGGTTATGACCATTCGGTGGCCGGGGCCGGCAGTCTGGAGGTTTATATGGTGCGCCATCAGGATGGACGTCTGGAACAGCAGATCATCGGCGGCGCCGAGGAGAAACACGACCAGGCGCGCAATGAATTCGGGGTGCGCAATGCCGAGTGGTACCTCTGTCCCATGGAAACCGGCAGGCCCTGCCTGATGGAACCCTACCTGTACGAGATCCAGCCCGGCTACAGCGAGCTGATGACCAGCCTGACGGTGCCCATCCTGGTGGACGGACAGTTCCGGGGGGTGGCGGGCTCGGACATCAACCTGCCCGCCTTCCAGCAGCAGCTGGTGCAACTGGCCGCCTCCCTCTACCAGGGGCAGGCCGAGGTGCTGCTGCTCAGCAGCCAGGGTTTTATCGTCGCGTCCAGCCGCCATCCCGACAAGCTGGGGCGGCCGCTGCAGGAAGTGGCCAGCGGCGAAGAACTCGCCCGGTTGCAGGCATTGACCCGGGGCGACGGCTCTGCGATGGCGGCCGAGCGGCTCTACGGCGCCTATCAACTGGATATAGCGGCAACCGGAACCCGGTGGGCCCTGCTGATCAGTGTGCCCCGGGCGGTGGCCCTGACCGAGGTGGCCATGCTGGAGGACGGGTTGGCGGCCGGCGTGAATGAACTGACCCGACGGCAGTGGCTGGCCGGCGCCCTTATTATCCTGGCCGGGGTCGGCGCCATGATACTGCTGGCGCGGACCATTACCCGGCCGCTCAGGATAATGAACGAGCGTATCGGCAGCCTGAACAGCGCCGAGGGAGACTTGACCCGTTCGATCCATATCGACACTCATCGTGAGCTGATCTCGCTGTCGGGAGGCTTCAACGGCTTTATTGAAACACTGCGGGAGCTGGTCAAGCGGCTCAAGCAAACCGGGGCCCAGGTCGGCCGAGAGTCGGAAAACGGCGCCCGGCTGGCCGCCCGGATGCATGAGCAGGTCAAGCGTCAGAACCGGGAGATCGACTCGGTGGTGACCGCCATGAACGAGATGGGCGTGGCGGCGGCCGAGGTGGCCCGTTTTTCCGAGCAGGCGGCCATCGAGGCGGGCCAGGCCAACCAGGCGCTCAAGGCCACCCAGGGGCGACTGGCGGGCACGGTGGAGGATATCGGGGCCCTGGCCGGCGAGGTGCTGGACGCGGCGCAGGCGGTGAACCAGGTGGCCGAGCGCAGCGAGGCCATCAACAGCATCCTGGAAGTGATCCGGGCCATCGCCGAACAGACCAACCTGTTGGCGCTGAATGCGGCGATAGAGGCCGCCCGGGCCGGCGAACAGGGCCGGGGCTTTGCGGTGGTGGCCGATGAGGTGCGGGCCCTGGCCGCCAAGACCCGCCAATCCACCGATGATATCGCCGCCCTGATCGAACGGCTGAACAGCCAGGTAGGCACGACGGTACAGATCATGGAGCAGGGGGCGTCCAGGGCGCAGCAGACGTCGGCGCATTCCCGCGAGGCCTACGGGGAGTTGGCCCAGGTGGCGGGGCTTATCGAAACCATCAGCGACCATGTGATCCAGATGGCCACCTCGGCCGAGGAGCAGAGCGCGGTGTCCGATGACATCAACCGCAACCTCAGCACCCTGGGGGAGGCCGCCTCAGCCCTGGCGGAGCTGGCCGGCCAGGTGGGAGACCATGGTCAGCGCCTGAGCGGGCTGTCCGGCGGTCTGGACCAGGATCTGGGACGGCTCAAGACCTGAGACCGACCCAACGAGCTGTTATGTAAGTGTTATAATTGGCGTCATATTGAGCTGCCACCGCGGGTGGCCGCTTGGTCCCGTTTCCAGAGTCGCCCGCCCGGCGACGGGAGTGACGCCATGGCCGATCCCAGCAATGCCACCATCACCACGGTGCACCAGGCCCAGTTTACCGGTGCCCATGCCCTCCATATCCCCACCCTGAGGATCCTGCAGGACGACGGCTCCCTCCACGCCGGTGTTTCACCGCCGGTGCTGGACCGGGACACGGCGCTCAAAATCTACGACAGCATGGTGTTTATCCGCCTGCTGGACGAGCGCATGCTGGCCGCCCAGCGTCAGGGGCGGATCAGCTTCTATATGCAGTGCCTGGGGGAAGAGGCCAGCACGGTGGCCAGCGCGGCGGCCCTGGATCGTCACGACATGATCATGGCCCAGTATCGGGAGCAGGGCGCCCTGCGCTACCGGGGCTTTACCCTGACCCAGTTCATGAACCAGCTGTTTTCCAACGAGCGGGATCTGGGCAAGGGCCGGCAGATGCCGGTACACTACGGTTGCCGCGACATCCATTTCATGACCATCTCATCACCGCTGGGTACCCAGATACCCCAGGCCAGCGGCTATGCCTATGCCCAGAAACTGCGGGGGGAAAGCAACACCACCCTGTGCTATTTCGGCGAAGGGGCCGCCTCCGAGGGCGACTTTCATGCCGGGCTGAACATGGCCGCGGTGTTGCAGGCGCCGGTGATCTTCTTCTGCCGCAATAATGGCTATGCCATTTCCACCCCCGCCAGCGAGCAGTTTATCGGTGACGGCATCGCCTGCCGGGCGGTGGGCTACGGCATCCAGGCCATCCGGGTCGACGGGGCCGACGTGCTGGCGGTCTATGAAGCCACCCGGCTGGCGCGCAAACTGGCGCTGGAGCAGCAGGAGCCGGTGCTGGTGGAGGCCATCGCCTATCGCCTGGGGGCTCACTCCTCCTCCGATGATCCCAGCGGCTACCGGTCCAGGGAGGAGGAGGAAGGCTGGCGCAAGCAGGATCCCATCGCCCGTTACCGGCTGTGGCTGTTACAGCAGGGCTGGCTGGACGAGGCGGCCGACCAGATTGCCAGCGACGCCCTGCGCCAGGAAATACTGGAGGCGCTCAAGGCGGCGGAGCAGATCCCCAAACCCCGTCTCGATACCCTGATCAGTGACGTCTATGCCGAGCCGACTCCCGGGCTAAGGAGCCAGCTGGAAGCGCTCAAGAACCATATCCGCCAGTACCCGGATGCCTATCCGGTGAGCGCAGGGAGGTTGGACTAATGGCACAGATGAACATGTTGCAGGCCATCAACAATGCCCTGGATCTGGCCATGAGCCGGGACGAGAACGTGATCTGCTTCGGCGAGGACGTGGGCCACTTCGGCGGCGTATTCCGCGCCACCAGCCAGTTACAGGACAAATACGGCAAGCATCGCTGCTTCAACACCCCGCTCACCGAGCAGGGGATCATCGGCTTCGCCAACGGCATGGCGGCCCGGGGACTGAAACCGGTGGCCGAGATCCAGTTTGCCGACTACATCTACCCGGCCTTCGATCAGCTCGTCAATGAAACCGCCAAATTCCGCTATCGTTCCGGCAACCAGTTCAATGTGGGCGGGCTGGTGCTGCGTACCCCCTATGGCGGCGGTATCGCCGGCGGTCATTATCACAGCCAGTCGCCGGAGGCCTATTTTGCTCATACGCCGGGGTTGCGCCTGGTGGTGCCCCGGGATCCGGCCCAGGCCAAGGGGCTGCTGCTGGCGGCCATCAACTGCCCGGATCCGGTGTTGTTCTTCGAGCCCAAGCGGCTGTATCGCGCCGCCGTGGGCGAGGTGGACGAGGACTACTACGAGCTGCCGCTGGGGGTGGCCGAGGTGGTACAGGCAGGCACCGATGTGACCGTGCTGGCCTGGGGGGCCCAGATGGAGGTGGTGGCGAAGGCGGTGGCCCTGGCCGGGCAGCAGGGCATTTCCTGCGAACTTATCGACTTGCGCAGCCTATTGCCCTGGGACGCGGATCTGGTGGCCGAATCGGTGTTCAAGACCGGCCGCCTGGTCATCAACCACGAAGCGCCGCTCACCGGCGGCTTCGCCGGCGAGGTTGCCGCGGCCATTCAGCAGCGCTGTTTTTTGTATCTGGAAAGCCCCATCGAGCGGGTGTGCGGACTGGATACCCCTTATCCGCTGGCGCTGGAAAAAGAATATATGGCCGATCACCTCAAGACGTTCGAGGCGATAGTGCGGACGGTGAACTTCTAGGGGGCGGTATGAAACAGGATTTCTATCTGCCGGATATCGGCGAAGGCATAGTGGAATGCGAGCTGGTGGAGTGGCTGGTGGCCGAAGGGGAGCGGGTGGCCGAGGATCAGGCGATTTGCGACGTGATGACCGACAAGGCACTGGTACAGATCCCGGCGATGCACGGCGGCACCATCACCCGGCTCCATGTGGCCAAGGGGGAGATGGCGCGGGTGCACGCGCCCCTGTTTGAAATGGAGCTTGGGCCGGGGGAAAGCGAACCCGCACCAGCGCCATTATCGGTCCCGGCGGCGACCGCTGCCGAGCCCGCACCTGAAGCGGCGGCGGAGCAATCGGTTGCGCAGGCCGGGGCGGCCGGCAAGGCGGTGGCCAGCCCGGCGGTACGGCGCCTGGCCCGGGAGTTGTCGGTGGATCTTGGCCTGGTGCCCGGCTCCGGTGACAAGGGCCGGGTCTACAAGGAAGACGTTCAGGCCTATCTGGCGGCACGGGCGCCGGCAACCCCGGCACCGGACGAGGTGCCAGAGGCCGAGCCCGCGGTGCGCAGCGAGCCGCTGCGGGGCATCCGCGCCGCCATGGCCCGGCAGATGACCGCTTCGCTCGGGATCCCGCAGTTTACCTTCTGTGACGAGCTGGTGCTGGATGAGCTGTTGCAGTTCAAGGCGAAGCTGAAGCCGGTCTTTGCCGCCGAAGGGGTCAGGCTGACCCTGCTGCCGTTCTTTATCAAGGCGCTGTCGCTGGCCCTGAAGGCCTTTCCCCTGCTCAACAGCCGGCTCAACCCGGAGGCGACCGAGCTCAGCTACCTGCCCGGGCACCATATCGGGGTGGCGGTGGATACCCCGGGCGGGCTGCTGGTGCCGAACATCAAGCATTGCGAACAGAAATCGCTGCTGGCCATCGCCACCGAACTGGAACGGCTGAGCGAGGCCGCCCGGGCGGGGAGCCTGGCCCCGAGCGAACTGCAGGACGGCACCATTACCCTCTCCAATATCGGCGTGCTGGGCGGCATCGTCTCCAGCCCGGTGGTCCGCCCGCCGGAGCTGGCGATCGCCGCCCTGGGGCGGTTGCAGCGGCTGCCCCGCTTCGACGAAGCGGGCGAGGTGGTGCCCCGCCAGCTGATGACGGTGTGCTGGTCCGCCGATCACCGGGTGATCGACGGCGCCACCCTGGCCCGCTTCAATGAATGCTGGCGGCAATACCTGGAACGGCCGGAGCTGATGCTGGTACAACTGGCCTGAACCATGTACCGGCATCATCTGCGCAACTTCTATATTCCCGAAGAGCAGTCCATCTATCTGCTCAATGCCAACGATGCCAAGAAGCTCAAGGACTGGATTGCGCTGTGCATCACCGAGCTGGAAAAGCTGGGGTATCGTCATATCAGCCTGGCGGGCAAGGGCGCTTACGGCTTTACCTTTGCCGGCACCGGCAGCAATGGCCAGGAGTATGCGTTCAAGTTTTCCCGTATCAACCTGCCGCCACACATCCGGGAGCGGCTGGCCGACGAGGCCTATATGCTGTCCCAGGTCGAGCATCCCCTGGTGCCCCGTTATGTCACCTACCAGCTCCTGAAAAGGCAGGGTATCCTGATGATGGGCCGGGCCAGGGGAGAGGATCTGGAACGGTTCAGCCTGCAACGCGGCCGCCTGTCGGCCCGGCTGCTGGTGGACATCGCCGCCCAGTTGGCGGATATCCTGCAGGCGCTGCGCCATCATCACAAGGACGGGCTGCCCGCGCCCATAGTGCACGGCGATATCAAGCCGTCCAATATCGTGTTTGATGCTACCACTGGCCGCATCGGCCTGGTGGACTGGGGCTCCTCGGTATTCGCCCAGACCGACAGTGAGGGGCAGTTCGTATCGAATAACGTGATGCAACTGATGTCGGCGGATCTGCAGCACTCCAACGCCCGTCTGGGGGATATCTACTTTATCGGCCCCGAACAGCGCGACGGGGCGCTGTCCAGCCCGCGCTTCGATGAACAGGGGGTGGCCAGTACCCTTTATGCGCTGGCCTCGGGCCAGTCCTGCCGTTTTGGTCGAAAGGCGATACCGGCGGTGAGCCTGGGGCTGCCGAAGGCATTCGCGTTGATGCTGGACAGCCTGTTGTCCGACGATGCCCGGCTGCGGCAGCGGGCCGGGGACTATTTCATTGCCGAAATGCCCCGGCTCCGGCGCCTGGTCTTGCCGGTGCTGCCGTTATTCGACGACAGCCCGTTGCTGCCGATATGGATCAGCCCGGAACGACATGAGATGGATACCGTGGTCTATTCCTCCCGCAAGTCGTTTCTGCGCGAACACAGCGAGGAGGAAGGCATCCATTACGTGGACGACGCCCAGTTGGAGCGCTATTACAAGAACTACCTGGAGGGCATGGGCGAAACCGAAAAGGCCTTCGTGGCGGCGGTGAGCCGATTGGGCCGCTATCCGGTGGTGGGCGGGCTGGCCATCCACTGGCAGGAAGAGGGCGTCTATATCGACTCCAGCCTCAATCTCTATGATGAACGCCTGTACGAGGCTTTTGCGGTGGCGGTCAACAACGTGGTGCTGCTGGCGCGGGCCATCGACAAGATAGGGATATTCAAGGCCTGCCTGTTCAACGCCCGCAACACCCTTCACCTGAGCCGGAGCGCCCCCGGGCAGCCCTTCGTGCCGCCGCCGGGCACCCGCATCCCCTACCGGCTGGCGCCGATACCGAGCACCGACGACGCCAGCCGTCAGCATTCCTACTTCGAGGATGGCCGGGATCCGGACGAACAGCTGGTGCTGCCCTACGCCATCATGGATGCCATCGCCCGGCTCAACGACATCCACCACACCGGCTGCATCATCTTCGAGGTGACACCCTTGTATATGAAGCTGCACAGCTACTACCGGCTGCTGGATGACAGCGCCGAGGCGGAGTTTGCCGCCCTGCTGGCGCTGATCGTGGACAAGATCCCGCTGATCAACGACCAGGGGGTAGGGGGCTTTATGAAGCTGCCCCACAAGAACACCCGCTTTTTTTCCCACCAGCCGGTGCAGCCCGAGCTGTTCTACCCGGCCAACCCCAGGGCTTAGCGCTTGTTTGGAGTCTTTATTCTCGGCCAAAGCGCACAGTTCCTCCGGCACGCCGTGAACCCCTCCCTGGGGGCTCCGCCGCGCCCTCCCTGGCGCGGAGGGCCGGCGGAGCTGCGCCCTTTGTCCTCTCTGTCGCCCCGCAGCCGCCTGTTGGCAATACCTTCAGGCAGCGTCGGGGTTTGAAAGAGGCAACAGGGATGGCCTCCGCCGACCGTCACATGCCAGGGACGGCATGTGCCGAGCGTCACAGGGACGTGCTTGCAGCGTGTCGGTGGAGGTGGCCCTGTTGCCTCTTTGCTGGGTGGTAACAGGCGGCCATGAAAAGATCGTAAACAGGTACTAATCCCGTCGGGTTTGGCTCAGCACAAAGTCCTGCAACTCGGGATAGAAGGCGAGAAAGGCCTGCTCCATCTCGTCGTAATGGGCCCGCAGCAGGGGCGCGCAGTCGGGCAGGGGGGAGGGGCGGCGAAAGCGGCCGTCGATGCGGATGATGGCCCGGGTGATGCCTTCGAAACTTTCGTACTGGGCCAGCAGCCGGTGCTGCTTGAGCCGCGCCACCAGGGTGACCAGGGCGGGTGGCC
This sequence comes from Zobellella iuensis, assembly GCF_016746085.1. Lineage (GTDB taxonomy): Bacteria > Pseudomonadota > Gammaproteobacteria > Enterobacterales > Aeromonadaceae > Oceanimonas > Oceanimonas iuensis. The sequence goes on along the minus strand of NZ_JAERTZ010000026.1, from coordinate 275,409 downwards.
AATGCTCGCTCGGCAGCAACTGGCGGTGGCTGTAGCCGATAAAGTCGGCCAGCGCCCAGGGGTGGTAGCGGGACCAGTGCCGGGCCAGGAAGTGATCGAACATCATGTCCATGATGATGCCGCCGTAACGGCGAAAAGGGGGGGGAAGGCTTTGTACCGCCCCCAGATGCCGCGGATGGGCGTCGGTGAAGCTGTCTATCTGCCGATGCAGGCGGATACCGAGCTGCAACGGGGCGGGTAGGCCCTGATCGATGTCGCCCCGGGCGTATTCGCCCAGCAGGGCGCCGGCCAGGCTGGTGTGGCTGAGATGGGCCAGGTGCAGATGGGCCAAGTAGTTCATCGATCCCGGGAGCCGTCCTGATAATCCCGGGCGTCCGGGGCGAGCTCCAGCTCATCCTGGTCGAGGTCGTCAGTGCTTTCATCGACCAGTTGATTGTCCAGCACCTCCAGCAGGTGGATGGCCACGGCGACGAAATCGCTGTCGGTCACTATGCCCACCAGCTTGCCTTTGTCCACCACCGGCAGGCAGCCGTACTTGTGTTTTTGCAGATAGAGGGCGGCCTCGCGGATGCCGGCCCTGGAACTGACGGTGGTCACGCCGCTGATCATGATCTCCGCCAGGGTATGATTTTGCAGGAAGGCACCGTTGGTTCCCTTTTCCAGGCTGGACTCCTGGGCCGCCAGAATGTCCCGCTGGCTGATCAGGCCCACCAGCTTGTCTTGTTCCAGCACCGGCAGGTGGCGGATATGATGGCGCTGCATCAGGGTGCGGGCTTCGGCCAGACTGGCGGAAGGCGGCAGGCCGATAACGTTGCGGGACATGATTTCAGAGACGACGGCTGGCATAGGTGTTCTCCTCTTTTATATCAAGATAGCCTACCCGGGCGGCCGGATAATATGGCTGCCATCACCGCAGGCTGCCGATTCGGATGGCCAACTCCAGATCCGGCAGGATTGTTCCATTATGCCGTAATGTTGGCCGAATTGCCTTGATCCCGTGGTTCGCCCTCACTAGACTAGCGCCCGTTATAACAAGAGGTTGTCTATGCAGGTCCGTGATTTTTCCTTTGAACTTCCCGACGAACTGATTGCCCGCCATCCGATGCCGGAGCGCTCCGCCAGCCGGCTGTTGCAGCTGGACGGTAACAGCGGGGCCATCGTTCATGGCCGGTTCGGCCAGATCCTGGACCTGGTCAACCCCGGCGACCTGCTGGTGTTCAACAATACCCGGGTGATACCGGCGCGGCTGTTCGGCCAGAAAGCCAGCGGCGGCAAGCTGGAGGTGCTGGTGGAACGGGTGCTGGACGACAAGCGGGTGCTGGCCCATGTGCGCGCCTCCAAGTCGCCCAAGCCGGGCAGCGCGCTGTTGCTGGAGCCGGACGTCAGCGCCACCATGCTGGCGCGCCACGACGCCCTGTTCGAAATCGAATTCAACGACCCACGCACCGTGCTCGAGATCCTGGAGGCGGTGGGCCATATGCCGCTGCCGCCCTATATCGACCGGCCCGATACCGACGCCGACAAGGAACGCTACCAGACCGTCTATAACGAAAAGCCCGGCGCCGTGGCGGCCCCCACCGCCGGCCTGCATTTCGATGAACCGCTGCTGGCCGCGCTCAGGGCCAAGGGGGCCGAGCTGGCCTTTATCACTCTGCACGTGGGGGCGGGCACCTTCCAGCCGGTGCGGGTGGACAATGTGCTCGAGCACAAGATGCACGCCGAATATATCGAAGTGCCGGCCGAGGTGGTGGCGCAAATCGAGGCGACCCGCGCCCGGGGCGGCCGGGTTATTGCCGTGGGCACCACCTCGGTGCGTTCCCTGGAAAGCGCGGCCCGGGCCAGCCTGGCCAGGGGCGAGCCGCTGGCTCCCTTCTACGGCGATACCGATATCTTTATCTACCCGGGCTATCGCTTCCAGCTGGTGGATGCCATGGTCACCAACTTCCACCTGCCCGAGTCGACCCTGATCATGCTGGTCAGCGCCTTCGCCGGCCAGGACCATATCATGGCGGCCTACCGGGCGGCGGTGGCGGAGCGTTACCGTTTCTTCAGCTACGGCGACGCCATGTTTATTACCCGACAGCAGGGACTGGGGACTGGGGAATAGGGACTGGTCAGAGGTGTTTGTAGGCCCCACTTTAGTGGGGTGAAAATGGCAGCCGCCGATAGTATTGCCCGAATAAATTCGGGCCTACAGACGCCCATAAACCAATCCCCAGTCCCTTATCCCTGGTCCCATCAAATCAAGGTCGGACTGTTTCTCCGGCCAGCAGAGGTAACCGATGAAATTTGAACTGCAAACCACCGATGGCCGCGCCCGTCGCGGCCGGCTGGTCTTCGACCGGGGCGTGGTGGAAACCCCGGCCTTTATGCCGGTGGGCACCTACGGCACCGTCAAGGGCATGACCCCGGAAGAAGTGGCCGATACCGGCGCCCAGATCCTGCTCGGCAACACCTTCCACCTGTGGATCCGTCCTGGCCAGGAAGTGATGAAACTGCACGGGGATCTGCACGACTTCATGAACTGGCAGGGCCCCATCCTCACCGACTCTGGTGGCTTCCAGGTATTCAGCCTGGGCGACATCCGCAAGATCACCGAAGAGGGCGTCTACTTTCGCAACCCGGTCAACGGCGACAAGATCTTCCTGTCGCCCGAGGTGTCGATGGAGATCCAGTACGATCTGGGCTCCGATATCGTGATGATCATGGACGAGTGCACCCCCTACCCGGCCACCTGGGAAGAAGCCAGGAAGTCGATGGAGATGTCCCTGCGCTGGGCCAAACGGTCGCGGGATCATTTCGACAAGCAAGGCAATAAAAATGCCCTGTTCGGCATCATCCAGGGCAGCGTGTACGAAGACCTGCGCGATCAGTCCCTGGAAGGGCTGCTGGACATCGGCTTCGACGGCTATGCGGTGGGCGGCCTGGCGGTGGGCGAGCCCAAGCACGAGATGCACAAGGTGCTGGAACACACCTGCCCCAAGATCCCGGCCGACAAGCCCCGCTACCTGATGGGCGTGGGCAAGCCGGAGGATCTGGTGGAAGGGGTGCGCCGGGGCATCGACATGTTCGACTGTGTGATGCCGACCCGCAACGCCCGCAACGGCCATCTGTTCACCACCGAGGGGGTGGTGAAGATCCGCAACGCCAAGCACAAGACCGACACCGGCCCGCTGGATGCGGATTGCGATTGCTACACCTGCAAGCACTACTCGCGCTCCTACCTGCACCATCTGGACAAGTGCAACGAGATCCTGGGTGCGCGTTTAAACACCATTCACAACCTGCGTTACTACCAACGGGTGATGGAAGGTTTACGCGGAGCCATAGAGCAGGGTAAATTAGACGACTTTGTAGCTGAGTTCTATGGCCGGCAGGGCAGGCCCGTGCCGCCATTGGGCCAGAGTGCAGTTGAACACGGCGAAGGATAAGAACGGTGAGAACAGGCAGCAGCTAAGCCGACCGTCACCTGCCAGCGCCGAAAATTGCTCCTGCATTTTCGGCATTCCCGCCATCCCTGGCGGTCAGATGCAGGTGCGAGCCAGGAAGTGAATGTTCATGGCGTGTCGGCGTGCTGTGCCTGTTTTCGCCGATACACTATGCCGGATAACAGCTTTTAACCATCAACGAGGAACCAAAACGAATGGATATTATCTCCAAAGCTTATGCTCAGGGCGGCTCCGCCGGCGGCGGTATGGAAATGATCATCATGCTGGTCGTGTTCGGCCTGATCTTCTACTTCATGATCTTCCGTCCCCAGTCCAAGCGGGTAAAAGAGCACAAGAACCTGATGTCTTCCCTGAGCAAGGGCGACGAGGTGCTGACCAACGGTGGCCTGGTGGGTAAAATCTCCAAGATCTCCACCGAGAACGACTATGTGGTGCTGAACCTGAGTGAACAGACTCAAGTCACCATCAAAAAGGACTTTATCACCGCCGTCCTGCCCAAGGGCTCTATCCAGTCCCTTTAATTCCCTATCGAGGAGCACAGCGTGTTAAATCGATATCCGCTGTGGAAATACTTGATGGTGATCTGCGTGATCACCATCAGTTTTCTTTATGCAGCACCCAATCTGTTCGGTGAAGACCCTGCGCTGCAGGTGTCCGGCTCCCGCGGTACCCAGGTGACCCCTGCGACCCTGACTCAGGCCCAACAGACCCTTGACCAGGCCGGCATCGAGGTGCTCAGCGCCGCCCTGGCCGACAACCAACTGCTTATCCGTTTCCGTAATACCGACGACCAGCTCAGGGGCAAGGATCTGGTGGCGGAAACCCTGGGTGACAACTATATCACCGCCCTCAACCTGGCCCCTGCCACGCCTTCCTGGCTGGAGGCCATCGGCGCCGGCCCGCTCAAGCTGGGCCTGGATCTGCGCGGCGGTGTGCACTTTCTGATGGAAGTGGACATGGAGGAAGCCCTCAGCCGGGTGCGGGAACAGATGGTGCAGGACTTCCGCACCGATCTGCGCGAGCAGCGCCTGCGCTATTCCGGCGTGCTGGCTCAGGATCAGGGTGCCCTGGTGGTGTTCCGCGAGGCGGATACCCGCAACCAGGCCCTGACCTATCTGCGCGGGCGCTACCCCGACCTGGTGTTCTCGGAGCGGGACAGTGGCGACAGCTTCGGCCTGTTCGCGGTGATGGGCGAACAGCGGCTGAAGGAAGTGAAGGAATACGCCCTGCAGCAGAACATCACCATCATCCGCAACCGGGTCAACGAGCTGGGCGTGGCCGAGCCGTTGGTGCAGCGTCAGGGTGCCGAGCGCATAGTGGTGCAGTTGCCCGGGATCCAGGATACCGCGCGGGCCAAGGAAATCCTCGGCGCCACCGCCACCCTGGAGTTCCGCCTAGTGGATGAAAGCGCCGACCCGGCCGCCGCTGCCGCCGGCCGGGTGCCCCCCAACAGCGATCTGCTGCGGGACAGGGACGGCCGGCCGGTGGTGCTGCAAAAACGCATCATCCTCACCGGTGAGCATATCGTCGATGCCAGCTCCGGCCTGGACGAGTTCAGTCGGCCCCAGGTGAATATCAGCCTGGATGCCCCCGGCGGCAGCCGCATGGCCGACTTCACCCGGGACAACGTGGGCCGGCCCATGGCCACCGTGTTTACCGAATACAAGCCCACCGACGAGCTGAACGAAGACGGCTCCCGCAAGTTCCGCAAGGATCAGGAAGTCATCAACGTGGCCACCATCCAGTCGCGGCTGGGGCGCAGCTTCCGCATCACCGGCATCGGCTCCATGGCCGAGGCCCAGAACCTGGCGCTGCTGCTGCGGGCGGGCGCCCTGATCGCCCCTATCCAGATAGTGGAAGAGCGCACCATAGGCCCGAGCCTGGGCCAGCAGAACGTGGAAAACGGCCTTATGGCCATGGTCTACGGCATGCTGGCGGTGGTGTTGTTCATGACCATCTACTACCGCAAGTTCGGCCTGGTGGCCAATGCCGCCCTGCTGGCCAACGTGGTGATCATCATCGGCGTGATGTCGATGGTGCCGGGGGCGACCATGACGCTGCCGGGCATCGCCGGCATAGTGTTGACCATCGGCATGTCGGTGGATGCCAACGTGCTGATCTTCGAGCGGATCCGCGAGGAATTGCGCGGTGGCCGCAGCGTGCAGCAGGCGATTCACCTGGGCTATGAAAAGGCGCTCAGCACCATTGCCGATGCCAATATCACCACGCTGATCACCGCCGTCATCCTGTTCGCGGTGGGCACGGGCCCCATCAAGGGCTTTGCCGTGACCCTGATGATAGGTATCGTCGCTTCCATGTTTACCGCCATCGTCGGCACCCGCGCCCTGGTCAACTTGATCTGGGGCGGCAAGCGTCTCAGCAAACTGCCGATATGAGGAAAGTAACCGATGTTTGAGATCCTCAAAGCCCGAGCACCCATTCGCTTTATGCGTTATTCCAAGGCGGCCACCGTGCTGTCCCTGGTGTTGATCGCGCTTTCCTTCTTCAGCCTGGCCACCCGTGGCCTGAACTGGGGCCTGGACTTTACCGGCGGCACCGTGGTCGAGGTGGCCTTCGAACAGGCGGCGGCGCTGGATGAGGTGCGTGACCGCCTCAACGAGGCGGGGCTGCCCGGGGCCACGGTGCAGCATTTCGGCACCAGCCGGGACTTGCTGATCCGCCTGGCACCCCAGGAGAACGTGAACGTCCAGCAGCAGGGTGAATCGGTACTGGCGGCCATGCGGCAGGTCTCGCCCTCGGTCGAGATGAAGCGGCTGGAATTCGTCGGTCCGGCCATCGGTGCCGAATTGGCGGAGCAGGGCGGCCTGGCCATACTGGTGGCGCTGCTCTGCATCCTGTTGTACGTCGGCATGCGCTTCGAGTGGCGGCTGGCTTCCGGCGCCGTGCTGTCGTTGGCACACGATGTGATCATCACCCTGGGGGTGTTCTCCTGGCTGCAAATCGAGGTGGACCTGACCATAGTGGCCGCCCTGTTGACGGTGGTGGGCTACTCGCTCAACGACACCATAGTGGTGTTCGACCGGGTGCGGGAGAATTTTCGCCGCATCCGCAACGACACGACCGCCGAGGTGTTCGACGAAGCCATTACCGATACCCTGAGCCGGACCCTGATCACCTCGGCCACCACCCTGGTGGTGGTGGTGGCGCTGTTCCTCAAGGGGGGGGCGCTGATCCACGGTTTTGCCACCGCCTTGTTGCTGGGTATCGGCTTCGGCACCTACTCGTCCATCTATATCGCCAGTGCCTGGGCCATGCTGCTCGGGGTGCAACGGGAACATATGTTGCCGCCACAGGTGGAAAAAGAAGGGGCGGATCAGGAACCGTTACCATAATTGTTATTGTAAAGGGGCCGCTTGTGCCCCTTTTTATTTGTGAAATGCATTTGCAACATGACAAACGTCGTGGAGCTGCATAACATGTGGTCATAATAAGACAAGTTCGGAGCCGTCTTGAAAGACAGATTTTTGCTCGGTCCTTTAGCCCTTTTTGGTGTGATGCTGGCCGGCTGTAGTGCCCCCAAAGTGGTGACACCAACCCTGGTGCTGCCCGTACCGATGCAGGTTTCCTATGAAAGCGAGTTGGGCATTGCCCGCCTGGGGCAGATGCTGAATTCACCTGGGCTGACGCCGGAACAGCGAGCCGAGCTGTTTTTCCAGCGCGGCGTGGTGTTCGACCGGGTCGGCCTGCGGGCCATGGCCCGGCTGGACTTCAACCGGGCGCTGCGGGAGCGGCCGGATTTTGCCGATGCCTACAATCTCAATGGGGTTTACCTGACCCAGAATCAGGAATTCGACGAGGCCTATGAGGCCTTCGATTCGGCCCTGGATCTGGCGCCCGATTATACCTATGCCAACCTGAACCGGGGCATCGCCCTCTATTACGGCGGTCGGCCCGAACTGGCGGCGCGGGATCTGAAGACGTTCCTGGATGAAGACCCGAGCGATCCTTACCGCCTGCTGTGGTGGTACCTGGCGCTGGAACAGCTCGATCCCAGGTCGGCCAGCCGGAGCCTGGCCGCGCATCAGCAGGCCCATGGCTCGGATGAGTGGGCCTGGGATATCGTCAACGTCTACCTCGGCAAGGTCAGTGACGAACAGCTGCTCAACCGTATTTCCGAAGAGAGCGCGGATAACCAGGAGCTGGCCGAGCGCCTGTGTGAAGCCTATTTCTATCTGGCCAAACAGGCCCAGCGCAACGGCCAGCCGGACCAGGCCTCGGTCTATTTCAAGCTGGCCCTGGCCACCAATATCTACGACTTCGTCGAGCATCGTTATTCGTTGCTGGAGCTGGATCTGATCGGTGAAGAGGCCCGGCTGCGGCGATAGGCGAGGGGGCCTGAGCCCCTTCCTTATTCCACCTCCATCCTTGCCGGCGACGACGGCAGCCACTCCATGCCCGGCAACTGGTTCCAGTAGCCGTTGCAGAAGCGGGACGCAAGCTTGTAGGAACAAGGCTGCGCGATCTGCTCGGCAAAGCGCCCTATCCACTCCAGGCACTCGCGGCTATGGGCGCTGACGCGCACCGCGTCCACCCAGCCGTTCATGCCCGGCACCTCGTTGATCAGGTTGTAGCAGTAGCCCGACTGGGTCTGGATACCGTTGAGGTTGAATACCGGCTGGCCTTCCTGGGTGTTGGCCCGACGACCGTCGGGATAGTGGATACACACCAGCTCGCACTCGTCCTTGGGCCGGTTTTCGGCCCGGGCGGTGAAGCAACGGGCCGAGTAGGCCAGGGGCAGGTAGCCGTAGCCGAACACCTCGAGCCGGAAGCGGGAGCGTAGCCCCGCCGCCTCCGCCGCCTGGTGAATATCCCACAACCAGGTGCGGGACAGCTCCACCGGCGGCACCCAGGTGGTCATGCCCTTGTCCAGCAAGAGCCGTAGGGTGTCCAGGTTATAGACATTGAGGGCGGGGCCGCCGACGAAGGGCAGCCGGTGCTCGGCGGCCAGTTGTACCGCCCCCAGGTCGTTGGCCTCGATCTGCAGTTCGCCCTGTTCGCACAGTTTTTTGATGGTGAGCAGCTCCGCCGGTGCCTGGATCAGCGCCAGGGTGGACAGCACCACTTCCTTGCCGGCGGCGGAGAGCTCCCGCGCCAGGTTAAGCCAGTCGGCGGTTTTCAGCTCCCGGCGCTTGGGGCAGACGGTCTCGCCCAGGTAGATGCGCCGGCAGGGGGAGGCCAGCGCCTGTTGGTAAAAATCCTGTACCTTTTGTTTGGGCCAGAAGAACAGCAAGGGTCCCAGGTGAATGTGCATATCTGCTCCTACTGCCATTTTCGGTGATAGGCGCCCAGGGTGCTCTGGCTGCCTTCGGATACCCCGTCGAGCTGCCGTTGCCAGGGATCCTGCACGGCATAGTGTTCGGGGGCGTTGAGGTAGCTGTCCAGCGCCTGTCGCCAGACCCGGGTAACCTGAGTCACATAGGCCGGGCTGCGTTGGCGGCCCTCGATCTTGACCGATCTGACGCCGAGCCGGGCCAGATCGGGGATCAGGCTCAGGGTGTTGAGGCTGGTGGGCTCCTCCAGGGTATGGAAGCGTTGGCCGTCCACCTCGAAGCGCCCCTTGCACAGGGTGGGATAGCCGGCCTGCTCATCGGCGGCAAAGCTGTCGATCAGGACACCGTTGAGGCGGGATTCCAGCCTGTCCTCTTTTTCTTCCCAGCGCACGAAACGGGCCGGGGAGCAGGCCCCGACCGTATTGGGGCTTTCGCCGGTAAGGTAGGAAGAAAGATAACAGCGCCCCTCCGCCATGATGCACAGGCTGCCGAAGGCGAACACCTCCAGCTCGACGTCGGTATCCCTGGCGATCTGCCGCACCTGCTGGATGGAAAGCACCCGCGGCAGCACCACCCTCCTGACCTTGAAGTTATCCCGGAAAAAACGGATGGCGGCGGCGTTGGTGGCACTGGCCTGCACCGACAGATGCAGCTCCGCCTCGGGGTATATCCGGGCGGCATAGGCCAGGATGGCGGTATCGGCAATGATCAGTGCATCGGCGCCGAGGGCCACCGCCTGATCGACGGCGCCCTGCCAGATGGCCTCATTGCCCTGGTGAGCGAAGGTATTGATGGCCACATGCAGTTTGCGTTTATGCCGCCTGAGGTAGTCCACGCCTTGCTGCAGCGTGCGTTCGGTGAAGTTCAGGCCGGCGAAATGGCGGGCATTGGTCTGGTCTTTGAAGCCGATATAGACCGCGTCGGCACCCTGGTCGACGGCGGCCTTGAGCGCCGGCAGGCTGCCGGCGGGACAGAGTAGTTCCATTGCATTCACTCCGGTTCAGAAGGCGGTCAGTCTACGCAGGGATGGCTAACTGGCATTTGATTTGAAACAATGTGGGCGTGATTTGATTTGACGCAGGGCACGACGTGGCCAGCGGTGTTCTGATGCCCTTTTTTTTGGATGAGGAGCATCTTATGCTGCAGCTTCTATGTGGCCGCATCAGTCAGCATGGGCCCGCGCTGCTGAGCAAGCCGCTGCGCTACCTGCCGTTTCGGATACAGGCGCCGCTGGTGGAACGCCTGCTCAACCGGATACTGGCTGAACCGATACAAGACGGCGAGCTGGACTTTCTACGGGGGCGGCGGTTGCAGGTGTGGGTTCCGGATCTGCACTACCGCCTGACCCTGAGCTTCGGCGACGGGGGCCTGTTTCAGCTTGATGATGACGACGCGGACGTGGTGATCAGGGGGGATTTGAATGATTTGATCCGGCTCAGTGCCGGCAAATGGGATCCGGATACCCTGTTTTTTCAGCGTCGCCTGCTGATCACCGGCGACACCGAGTTGGGACTGGAGTGCAAGAACCTGCTCGACCGCCTGGAGCCGGGGCGTCAGCCGCTGTGGCTGCAACGGTTGCTGGCGGTACTGGCGGGCATGCTGACGCGGGCCGAACAGAGTGCGACCAACAGCGGAGAGCGGCCCGCAGGATAACACCTGATCCCGTATCACGACTGTGCTAGAATCCTGCGCCTTAAGCACTGTTGGACCAAGTGGATATGCTTGAGCAAGTACGCATCGTGCTGGTGAATACCTCGCACACCGGTAATATCGGCTCTGCCGCCCGCGCCATGAAAACCATGGGGCTGGGAGAGCTATGGCTGGTCGATCCGGTCAGCTCGCCCGATGGCCAGGCGGTCGCCCTGGCGGCCGGGGCCAGCGATATCCTGGCCCGGGCCCGCATAGTGCCGACCCTGGCCGAGGCGGTGGCCGATTGCGGGCTGGTGATCGGCACCAGTGCCCGCTCCAGGACCTGGTCCTGGCCCATGCTCGATGCCCGGGAAGCGGGCATCAAGGCCATGGCGGAAGCGCCCCGGCACAAGGTGGCGCTGGTGTTCGGCCGGGAGCGGACCGGCCTGAGCAACGACGAATTGCAGCAGTGCCATTTTCATGTAGCCATTCCCGCCAATCCGGAATACAGTTCGCTCAACCTGGCGATGGCGGTGCAGACCCTGAGCTATGAAGTGCGCATGGCCTGGCTGGCGCAGGCGCCGGTAGCCGAGGCGGAGCAGGAATATCCCCTGTCCGATGATCTGGAACGGTTCTATCAGCATCTGCAGCAGACCCTGCTGGACACCGGCTTTATCATCAAGCCTCATCCGGGGCAGGTGATGACCAAGCTGCGCCGGCTGTTCAACCGGGCGCGGCCGGAGTCTCATGAGCTCAATATATTGCGTGGTATCCTGACGTCGGTGCAAAAACAGATCAAGCAACGGGAGTCCAATAACTGAGTGTTTCAGTCGGGTTAATACTTGACTGAAACACTCGGGTATGACACCCTGACGCCATGTCTGGAAACGGTTGAATTACATGAGACTGACATCAAAAGGGCGTTACGCGGTGACCGCCATGCTGGACGTAGCCCTGCATGCGGACAGCGGCCCGGTATCCCTGGCCGACATTTCCGAGCGTCAGGGCATTTCCCTGTCTTACCTCGAACAGCTGTTCGCCCGCCTGCGCAAGCAGGGGTTGGTCAGCAGCGTGCGGGGACCCGGCGGCGGTTATCTGCTGGGAATGAATGCCTCGGCCATTTCGGTAGGAGCGGTGATTGCCGCCGTTGATGAGTCGGTAGATGCCACCAAGTGTCAGGGCAAGGGCGATTGCCAGAGCGGTAACCAGTGCCTGACCCATTCCCTCTGGTGCGCGCTCAGTGATCGGATCAGCAATTTCCTCGACGGCATCAGCCTGGCGGAACTGGTCAGCCAGAAAGACGTCCGGCGGATTTCCGGGCAGCAAGACAGCAATTTGAGCATGTTGACCCTGGCCGAACCAGGGCAACAGAAAATGAGCCTGAAAGTTCAACTTTAAATGTCGATGACAAGACTGCCGAACAGGGCAGCGTTGGAACGGAGAATATGATGAAACTGCCCATTTATCTCGACTATGCGGCTACCTGCCCGGTAGACCCTCGCGTCGCCGAAAAAATGATGCAATACCTGACGCCGGACGGAATGTTCGGTAACCCGGCTTCCCGCTCGCACCGCTTCGGCTGGCAGGCGGAAGAGGCGGTGGATATAGCTCGCAACCAGGTTGCCGAACTGATCAACGCCGATCCGCGCGAAATCGTCTTTACCTCCGGTGCCACCGAGTCCGACAACCTGGCCATCAAGGGCATTGCCAATTTTTACGGCAAGAAAGGCAAGCACATCGTCACCTCCAAGACCGAGCACAAGGCGGTGCTTGACCCCTGCCGCCAGTTGGAGCGCGAAGGCTTCGAGGTCACCTACCTCGACCCTCAGCCCAATGGCCTGTTCACCCTGGAGCAGATCGAACATGCCCTGCGCGATGACACCATTCTGGTGAGCATCATGCACGTCAACAACGAGACCGGCGTGATCCAGGACGTCAAGGCCATCGGCGAGTTGTGCCGCAGCCGCAAGATCATGTTCCATGTGGATGCCGCCCAGAGCGCCGGTAAAACCGCCATCGACGTACAGGACATGAACATCGATCTGCTGTCCCTGTCCGCCCACAAGATTTATGGCCCCAAGGGCATCGGTGCCCTTTACGTCTGCCGCAAGCCGCGGGTGCGCCTGGAAGCCCAGATGCATGGCGGCGGCCATGAGCGCGGCATGCGCTCCGGTACCCTGGCTACCCACCAGATCGTGGGCATGGGGGAAGCTTTCCGCATCGCCAAGGAAGAAATGCATACCGAAGGCGAACGTATCCGCGCCCTGCGCGACCGCCTCTACAACGGCGTCAAGGACATCGAGGAAGTCTATGTCAACGGCGACCTGGAACAGCGGGTACCCGGCATCCTCAACATCAGTTTCGCCTATGTGGAAGGTGAGTCCCTGATGATGGCCCTGAAGGATCTGGCGGTGTCTTCCGGCTCGGCCTGTACCTCCGCCAGTCTGGAGCCGTCCTATGTGCTGCGGGCCCTGGGGCTGAACGACGAGCTGGCGCACAGCTCCATCCGTTTCAGCATCGGCCGTTTCACTACCGAAGAACAGGTTGATTACGCCATACACCTGGTCAACGAGGCCATCGGTCGTCTGCGCGAAATGTCGCCCCTGTGGGAGATGTTCAAGGACGGCGTCGACCTGGAAAAAGTTGAGTGGGTACACCATTAAGGTGTCTAACGGTTAAAGGATTGGTTGAGGAACTGAATCATGGCTTACAGCGAAAAAGTAATAGATCACTATGAAAACCCCCGTAACGTGGGTGGTTTCGACAAGAACGACCCCAATGTCGCCACCGGCATGGTGGGTGCCCCGGCCTGCGGCGACGTGATGAAACTGCAGCTCAAGATCAGCGACGACGGCATTATCGAAGATGCCAAATTCAAGACCTATGGCTGTGGTTCCGCCATTGCGTCCAGCTCGCTGATCACCGAATGGGTCAAGGGCAAGAGCCTGGACGAAGCGGCCAGCATCAAGAATACCCAGATCGCGGAAGAGCTGGCCCTGCCGCCGGTGAAGATCCACTGCTCCATTCTGGCAGAGGATGCCATCAAGGCAGCGATTGATGATTACAAGAAGAAGAAAAACCTGGCGTAAGGCGGAGTAACCATGGCAATCACCATTACCGATGCAGCGGCCCAGCGGGTGCACACATTCCTGATCAACAGGGGCAAGGGCCTGGGATTGCGGCTTGGGGTCAAGACGTCCGGCTGCTCCGGCCTGGCCTATGTACTGGAATTCGTTGACGAATTGTCCGAAGGTGACCAGGTGTTCGAGCATGGCGAGGTAAAGGTGATCGTCGACAGTAAAAGTCTTGTGTACCTGGATGGCACCGAACTGGACTTTGTGAAGGAAGGCCTGAACGAAGGTTTCAAGTTCAATAACCCCAACGTTAACGGGGAATGTGGCTGCGGCGAAAGCTTCAACGTTTAAGGGACTCCGGCATGAACTACTTCGAGCTGTTTGGCTTACCGGTGCAGTTTGCCCTCGACAGCCAGGCGCTGGCCGGTACCTACCGCCAACTGCAGATGCAGTTCCATCCCGACAGGTTTGCCTCCCGCCCCGAGCGGGAGCGCCTGCTGGCGGTGCAGCGCGCCGCCCAGATCAACGATGCGTTTACCACCCTCAAGCAGCCGCTGAACCGTGCCGAATATCTGTTGTCTCTGCATGGCATCGATATCCGCGCCGAGCAGCAGACCCTGAAGGATCCCCTGTTCCTGATGCAACAGATGGAATGGCGCGAGCAGCTCGAGACCATCCCCGAGGCGGACGATCTGTTCGGTGCCATCATGGCTTTCGAGCGGGAGCTTGGCCTGGTGTCGGCCGAACTGTTCAACGAGCTTGAGCGGCAGCTCGACAGCTCTTGCTGGCAGGAGGCCGCCGATACGGTACGCAAACTCAAATTCATGACCAAGCTGCACGCCGAACTCGAGCGGTTGGAAGACGCGCAGCAGGAACTCTGAACTCCATGGCATTACTACAAATCTCCGAACCGGGCCAGAGCGCGGCCCCGCACGAACACAAATGGGCGGTCGGTATCGATCTCGGTACCACCAACTCCCTGGTGGCGGTGGTGCGCAGTGGCCTGGCCGAAACCTTGGCCGACGAGCAGGGGCGTGCTCTGCTGCCCTCTGTGGTGCACTACCTGGAGGATGCGCTCCGGGTCGGGCACGACGCCAAAATCGAGGCCGAGCTGGATCCGCAAAACACCATCGTTTCCGTCAAGCGGTTGATGGGCAAGGCGCTGGCGGATATTCCCCGGGCCAAGCTGCCCTATGTCTTCCGGGACAGCGGCCAGGGGGTGATCGAACTCGACACCATCCAGGGACCGGTCAATCCGGTGCAGGTCTCCGCCGAGATCCTGAAATGCCTGGCCCGCCGGGCCGAAAACAGCCTCGGCAACCCCATTCAGGGCGCGGTGATCACGGTGCCGGCCTACTTCGACGACGCCCAGCGCCAGGGCACCAAGGACGCGGCCCGGCTGGCCGGCCTGGAGGTGCTGCGGTTGCTCAACGAGCCCACCGCCGCCGCCATCGCCTACGGCCTGGACTCCGGCCAGGAAGGGGTGATTGCGGTCTACGATCTCGGCGGTGGTACCTTCGACATCTCCATACTGCGGCTGCACAAAGGGGTGTTCGAGGTGCTGGCCACCGGTGGCGATTCGGCCCTGGGCGGCGACGACTTCGACCATGCCCTGGCCGACTGGATCCAGGGCCAGGCCGGCATCGGCGAACTGACCCCGACCCAGCAGCGCAACCTGCTGGACGCGGCCTGTGCCGCCAAGCAGGGGCTGACCGACAGCGACAGCGTGACGGTCGGCTGGGAAGGCTGGCAGGGAGAACTGAGCCGGACCGAGTTCGAGGCGCTGATCCTGCCCTGGGTCAACAAGACCCTGGCGGCCTGTCGCCGGGCCCTGAAAGACGCCGGCGTGACGACGGCGGAGGTGCTGCAGGTGGTGATGGTAGGTGGTTCCACCCGGGTACCTCTGGTGCGTGAGCGGGTCGGCGAGTTTTTTGCCCGGGAGCCGCTCACCAGTCTGGATCCGGACAAGGTGGTGGCCATCGGCGCCGCCATCCAGGCCGATGTATTGATCGGCAACAAGCCCGACAGCGACATGCTGCTGCTCGACGTGATCCCCTTGTCGCTGGGCCTCGAGACCATGGGCGGCCTGGTGGAAAAAATCATTCCGCGCAACACCACCATTCCCGTGGCCCGGGCCCAGGAGTTCACCACCTTCAAGGACGGCCAGACCGCCATGGCCATCCACGTGGTGCAGGGCGAGCGTGAGCTGGTGGCGGACTGCCGCTCCCTGGCCCGCTTCAACCTCACCGATATTCCGCCCATGGCGGCCGGTGCCGCCCATATCCGGGTCACTTTTCAGGTGGACGCGGACGGCCTGTTGTCGGTCAGCGCCATGGAAAAATCCTCCGGCGTGCAGGCCGCCATCGAGGTCAAGCCTTCCTATGGGCTGAAGGAAGACGATATCGCCACCATGCTCAGGGCGTCCTTCGAGCATGCCAAGGAAGATATCGCCGCCCGCATGCTGGCCGAGCAGAAGGTGGAGGCCGCCCGGGTGATCGAGAATATCGTCAGCGCCCTGCAGGCCGACGGCGACGAACTGCTCGACCAACAGGAGAAGGCCGGCATAGTGGCGGCCATCGAATTCCTGCAACGCAGTGCCGAGGGCGATGACCCCGAGGCGATCAAGCAGGCGATAGAACAAACCGATAAACAAACCGCCGATTTTGCCGCTCGCCGGATGGATGCCTCCATTCGCAAGGCACTTGCCGGACAACGTGTTGATAAGGTGTAATAATGCCGAAAATTGTATTTTTGCCCCATGCCGAATTGTGCCCCGAAGGGGCCGCCGTGGAGGCCAAGCTGGGGGAGACCGTGCTGGATGTGGCGCTGCGTAATGGCATCGACATCGAGCACGCCTGTGAAAAATCCTGTGCCTGCACCACCTGCCACGTGATAGTGCGGGAAGGTTTCGACTCGCTGGAGGAAAGCAGCGAGCTGGAAGACGATATGCTGGACAAGGCCTGGGGGCTGGAGCCGGAATCCCGGCTCGGTTGCCAGGCCCGGGTTGCCGACGAGGATCTGGTGGTGGAGATCCCCAAATACACGGTGAACATGGTATCCGAAGGTCACTGACCGGGGAGGGGGTATGAGTCTTAAATGGATAGATAGCCAGGACATTGCCCTGGCACTGCTGGAAGCCTATCCGGATACGGATCCCAAGACGGTGCGTTTTACCGACTTGCACCAGTGGATCTGCGAGCTGGAAGATTTCGATGACGATCCTGCCCATTCCAACGAACGCATCCTCGAGGCCGTGATCATGGCCTGGATGGATGAATACGAATAAACATAAGCCGGAAGCCATAAGCGGGAAGCTGGAAGCAGCCCGAGTCTCGGGCCGCCGTGGTTGGACGGCGGTTGGGTTTCGGAGCCAGCTGGGCGAGCTATGCCTGTATAAGGTCGAAATAGATAGACAAGCCGAAGCGTCGGCCCGAGTATTCTAGCTTCTAGCTTCTAGCTTCTAGCTTCTAGCTTCTAGCTTCTAGCTTCTAGCTTCTAGCTTCTAGCTTCTAGCTTCTAGCTTCTAGCTTCTAGCTTCTAGCTTCTAGCTTCTAGCTTCTAGCTTCTAGCTTCTAGCTTCTAGCTTCTAGCTTCTAGCTTCTAGCTTCCAGCTTTGTTTCAAGCCACAGTCCCGCTGTGGCTTTTTCCGTTTTCTGTCAACAGAATAAGGAAGTGTTATGTCCGCAACCATGAACGTCATACTCAGCCATGAAGCCGCCGCCGCCCACTGGGGCGACAGGGCGCTGCTGAGTTTTCACGACGACGAGGCCCGGGTCCATGTGACCGACGCCACCGAGCTGGTGCGCAAGGCCCAGCAGGCGGGGCGCAAGCTCGATGCCATGGGTATCAAACAGGTGACGTTGAGCGGCGACGACTGGTCGCTGGAAAGCCGCTGGGCCTTCGCCCAGGGCTTCTACAGCGCCAAGGGCGGCCAGCAACTCGACTTCGGCGCCACCGGACCCGAGGAGCAGGCCGAGCTGGACGCCCGCGATCGCGCCTGCCGCTGGGTGCGGGAGATGATCAACGGCACCCCGGAAGACATCTATCCGGCGTCCCTGGCCACCGAGGCCGGCAAGTTCCTGCAATCCCTGGCGCCGGGGGCGGTGAGCTACCGCACCTACAGCGGCGAGCAGCTCAAGGATCTCGGCTATATCGGTATCTACGAGGTGGGCCGGGGCAGCGAACGCAGCCCCACCCTGCTGGAGCTGGATTTCAACCCGAGCGGCCAGGCCGGTGCCCCGGTGGCGGCCTGCCTGGTGGGCAAGGGCATCACCTTCGACTCCGGCGGCTACAGCATCAAGCCGTCCGACGGCATGGCGGTAATGAAGTCCGACATGGGCGGGGCCGCCACCGTGACCGGCGCCCTGGCCCTGGCCATCCAGCGCGGTCTGAACAAGCGGGTCAAGCTGTTCCTGTGCTGCGCCGAGAACCTGATCTCCGGCCATGCCTACAAGCTGGGCGATATCCTCACCTACAAGAACGGCATTACCGTCGAGATCCTCAATACCGACGCCGAGGGCCGGCTGGTGCTGGCCGACGGCCTGCTGGCGGCTTCCGCGACCGGCGCGCCCTTTATCCTGGA
The DNA here is from genome assembly GCF_016746085.1 of Zobellella iuensis. Taxonomy (GTDB): domain Bacteria; phylum Pseudomonadota; class Gammaproteobacteria; order Enterobacterales; family Aeromonadaceae; genus Oceanimonas; species Oceanimonas iuensis. The sequence continues at coordinate 257,384 of NZ_JAERTZ010000026.1, read as the reverse complement.
TGCGGCGACCCTGACCGGTGCCGCCAAGATGGCGCTGGGGCGGGATTACAACGCCGTGTTCAGCATGAACGACGACCTTGCCCTGGCCACGGTGCGGGCCGCCCGGGAAGAATACGAGAAGGCCTGGCACCTGCCTCTGGAGCCTTTCCATGTGGGGCAGCTGTCATCCTCTTTCGCCGACATGGCCAACATACATGGGGGCGAGGGCATGGCAGGCGCCTCTACCGCCGCCGCCTTCCTGTCCCGTTTCGTACCGGACAACGGCCGTAACTGGGTGCACATGGACTTGTCCGGATCTTATCAGAAGGCGGCCAACGATCTCTGGGGCGCCGGCGGCAAGGGCCATGGGGTGCGTACCATCGCCGCCATGCTGGCCAGGGTCTGTGAGGAGCAGCCGTGATGATGCCGATCAGGTTAAGCACGGCGGCCGCCGCCGCGGAATGGGGGCCCAAGGCCCTGCTCAGCCACGATGAGCAGGGCATGCTGATCCATCTGGGGGAGCGGCCGTTGACGGCCATTCAGCGGGCCGGCCGTCGTCTCTACAGCCAGGGACTGCGCCGGGTCAAGCTGGCGGGAGCCTGGAATGGCGAGCAGCAGTGGGCCTTTGCCCAGGGCTGGATGAGCAGCAAGGATCCCGGCGAGCTTATCTGGGCCGATGGCGAAGAGGCCGAGCGGTCGCAGCTGGAAGCCCGCTGGCACTGTGCCCGCTGGGTGCGGGCCCAGATCAACGCCACCCCCGAGCAACTGAGCCCGGTGGCCCTGGCGGTGGAGGCGGCCAGCTTTCTCACCGAGCTGGCACCCACCCGGATCAGTCACCGCATCCTCAAGGGCGAGGCCCTGCGCGAGGCGGGCTTCGTCGGCATCTACGAGGTCGGCCGGGGCAGCGAGCGGGAGCCGGCACTGCTGGAGCTCGACTTCAACCCCACCGGGGATCGCAAGGCGCCGGTGGCCGCCTGCCTGGTGGGCAAGGGCATCACCTTCGACTCCGGCGGTTATTCCATCAAGGCCTCCGAAGGCATGCTGCACATGAAGGGCGACATGGGCGGGGCGGCCCTGGTCACCGGCGCCCTGGGCTTGGCCATGCTGAGCGGCCTGAACAAGAGGGTCAAGCTGTTCCTGTGCTGTGCCGAGAACCTGATCTCCGGCCACGCCTACAAGCTGGGGGATATCCTCACCTACAAAAACGGCACCAGCGTGGAAATCGTCAATACCGACGCCGAGGGCCGGCTGGTGCTGGCCGACGGCCTGCTGGCGGCGGGGGAAACCGGAGCTGGGCTTATCATCGATGCGGCCACCCTGACCGGTGCCGCCGTGATGGCGGTGGGCCAGGAGTACAATGCCTTGTTCGCCCTGGACCAGGGGCTGGCGCAGCGGGCCCTGGAGCTGGCCGGGCAGGAGCAGGAGCCCCTGTGGCAGCTGCCGCTGGCGCCCTGGCATCGGGACCAGTGCCCCTCGGCCTACGCCGATACCGCCAACAGCCGGCCGGTCAAAGGCGGCGGCCCGGGCGGCGCTTCCAACGCCGCCGGCTTCCTGTCCCGTTTCGTGCCCAACGAAGGCCGGGGCTGGCTGCACTTCGATCTGGCCGCCGCCTACCGCAACAATGCCGACGCGGACTGGTCTGCGGGCGGCACTGCCCTGGGCCTGCGCACCCTGGCGCGGCTGCTGCTGGAGCAGTAGGGCTGAGGCAGTACATTATGTTGCCTCTCTGCAATAAAAATGCTGAACAAGAGTGTTAACTTGAGCGGGCTTTACGTATAATTCGGCCCGTTTTTACCTAGCCCGTTTACTTTAAAGGAACACACATGGCTCTCGAACGTACTTTTTCCATCATCAAGCCTGATGCCGTTGCCAAGAACCTGATCGGTGCCATTTACCAGCGCTTCGAAGCGGCCGGCCTGAAAATCGTTGCCGCCAAGATGGTGCACCTGAGCCGCGAGCAGGCCGAGGGCTTCTACGCCGAGCACAGCGAGCGTCCCTTCTTCAAGGCCCTGGTCGACTTCATGACTTCCGGCCCGGTGGTGGTACAGGTACTGGAAGGTGAAGACGCCGTGCGTCGCAACCGCGAAATCATGGGCGCCACCAACCCGGCCGACGCCCTGGCCGGCACCCTGCGCGCCGACTACGCCAACAGCATCGATGAAAACGCCGTGCATGGCTCCGATGCCGCCGCCTCTGCCGCCCGCGAAATCGCCTATTTCTTCAGCGATGAAGAAATCTGCCCCCGCACCCGCTAAGCCTGGCTGCAGGGTAAAAAAGGAGCTTCGGCTCCTTTTTTTATGTTGGTAGTCCGGGCCGGGCGGGGCGCTAGCACTGGCAACCGGATGCTAAACTCTGTACAATTTCGCGCCCTGTGGGCTCTGGTCAAAACGCGAGAGGCAACCGATGAGTGAAACAAAAATAAACCTGCTGGATCTGGATCGTGACGGCATGCGCGAGTTCTTCCACGAACTGGGCGAAAAACCGTTTCGCGCCGATCAGGTGATGAAATGGATCTATCACTTCGGTTGCGACGACTTTGAACAGATGACCAATATCAACAAGGTCCTGCGCGGCAAGCTGCAGGCGCGGGCCGAAATCCGTGCTCCCGAGATCTGCGTCGAGCAGAAGTCGGTCGATGGCACCATCAAGTGGGCCATGAAGGTGGGCGATCAGGAAGTCGAGACCGTCTATATTCCCGACGGCGACAGGGCCACCCTGTGCGTTTCCTCCCAGGTGGGCTGCGCCCTGGACTGCAAGTTCTGCTCTACCGCCCAGCAGGGATTCAATCGCAATCTCAAGGTGTCCGAGATCATCGGCCAGGTGTGGCGTGCCGCCAGCCGGGTCGGTTTCGTGCGGGACACCGGCCGTCGCCCCATCACCAATGTGGTGATGATGGGCATGGGCGAGCCGTTGCTCAACCTGAACAACGTGGTGCCGGCCATGCGGCTGATGCTGGAAGACTACGGCTTCGGCCTGTCGAAGCGGCGGGTGACGCTGTCTACTTCCGGGGTGGTGCCGGCGCTGGACAAGCTCGGCGACATGATCGATGTCGCCCTGGCGGTGTCTTTGCATGCGCCCAACGACCAGCTGCGCTCGGAGATCATGCCGATCAACGACAAGTATGATATCGCTACCCTGCTCGACAGCGTGCGCCGCTATATCTCCAAGTCCAATGCCAATCACGGCAAGGTGACCATAGAGTACGTGTTGCTCGACCATGTCAACGACGATATGCAGCACGCCCATGAATTGGCCGAGCTGCTCAAGGATCTGCCCTGCAAGATCAATCTGATCCCTTTCAATCCCTTCCCGGGCAATCCCTACGGCAAGCCGAGCAACAGCCGTATCGACCGCTTCAACAAGGTACTGATGCAATACGGCAACACAGTGACCATCCGCAAGACCCGGGGGGATGATATCGATGCCGCCTGTGGCCAGTTGGTGGGCGATGTGATCGACAGGACCAAGCGCACCATGAAAAAACGGATGCAGGAGCAAAGCATATCCGTCACAATGGTTTAAACAATCAAACCGTCGGTGTAAAGGGAATGCGACACGTCACTCTGTTGCCGGCGGTATTGATGTGGGGAGTGTTGAGTGGCTGCGTGAGTGAAACCACCCGGTTGTCCGACGGTCGCCAGTCGGGGGAGCTGGAGTTCAAGCCCGCGGAAGCAGCGGTGGCTCGAATGAATCTTGGTCTGGAGTACCTGCGGCGGGGGGATGCCGAACAGGCCAAGTTCAACCTCGACCGGGCCCTGTCCCAGGATCCGAAGAGTCCTGATGTGCACCTTGCCCAGGCCTATTTCTTTCAGTCCGTATCCGAGTTTGAGCAGGCAGAAAAAAGCTACCGACAGGTGCTGAAACTGTCGCCGAATCATGGCGATGGGCTCAATAATTACGGCGTTTTTCTTTGTTCGAGGGAACGTTTCGAGGAAGCGGATGTCATGTTTAGGAAGGCGGTGGCGGCGCCCGGCTATGTCCAGGTGGCGGATACCTTTGAAAACGCCGCCCTCTGTGCCATCCAGAACAAGCAGCCGCAGGCGGCGCTCGATTATTTCAGGCGGGCACTGGAATACAGTCCGGCCAAGCCGAGAGCGCTGCTGGGCGCGGCCGAGTTGGCGGCAGCACAGGGAGACGAGACGGGGGCATTCGATTACCTCGCGCGTTATCGGCGCGAACATTTACCCAGTCCACAGAGTTTGTGGTTAACAGTGCGTACCGCAGAGGCCCAGGGGCGAGTGGCGCAGGCCCAGCAGGCCGGTGCCGAGCTGGTACGCTTATTTCCGGATTCAGAACAGGCCAGGCGATTCCTAGCAAATGACTATTAACGAAGCAGAACAGCAGCCACAGGCTGAAGCAGTGGTAACGGCAGGCCCCGGCGCCTTGTTGCGCGGCGCCCGTGAGGCCAGGGGATGGACCCAGGCCGAGGTGGCCCGCAGGCTGAATCTGCGGCTGGCGGTGATCGAGTCGATTGACAACGATCAATATAAGGCCGGTGTGGCGGTGACCTTTTTACGAGGCTATGTCAAAGCCTACGCCAAGGTGGTGGGGGTCGACGTACAGCAGGCGCTGGCGGCCTTCGACGGCATGAGTGGGGCCGAGCAGATCCGGGCGGCGGCACCGATGCAGAGTTTTTCCAAAAAGACCCGGCAGCAGGCCAACGACAACTGGCTCAAGCGCATCAGCTGGCTGGTATTGCTGGGCCTGCTCGCTTCCCTGGTGTACTGGTGGTGGCAGGACAGCGGTGCCAACTATGTCGAGCGTACCCTGGAGCCGATGACCCAGCAGGAAGAGCCGGCGTCCCTGCTGCCGGAGCCGGTGTCGCCCAGCGACGAGACCCCCGAGATTATTATTCCCCCATTGCCATCGGAGGCGATGGCCGAGCCTGCCGCCGATACCGGTGCGGAAGTCGAGAGCCCTGGCAGCTCGGTGGATACGGCGGCCAGCGACGTCGAGCTCCCGGCGGTGGCCGCGGCTCCGGCTGCCGAAGCCGCGCCGGTCGCAACGACGGCCGAGCCCGAAGCCGGATCGCCTGCCGAGCCGGCTGCCAATCCCAGGCTGCTGGCGATGCGCTTCACCGATGACTGCTGGATCCAGGTGACCGACAGCCGTGGCCGTGTGCTGGCCGAAGGCGTGAAGAAAGCCAACGAGTCGCTGAGCCTGGAGGGCGAGCCGCCGTTCCGGCTGATATTGGGGGCGCCCCGGGCGGCCAGTGTCGAATACATGAACCAGGCGGTGGATCTGTCTTCCTTTAACGCCGGCCGGGTGGCTCGCCTCACCGTACCGCAATCCTGATTGAATCAAGAGTAGATAGATGTCTCAACACCAGTCTCCGATAGTTCGCCGCCAATCCAAACAGATCCGCGTCGGCTCCGTGCTGGTGGGGGGAGACGCCCCCATCAGCGTACAGACCATGACCAATACCCTGACCACGGACGTGGCGGCCACCCTGGCCCAGATCCGGGCGGTGGAAAAGGCCGGCGCCGACATAGTACGGGTTTCGGTGCCCACCATGGAGGCGGCCGAAGCCTTCAAGGCCATCCGGGCCGGCACCGCCATGCCGCTGGTGGCGGATATCCACTTCGACTATCGCATCGCCCTGCAGGTGGCCGAATACGGGGCCGACTGCCTGCGTATCAACCCGGGCAATATCGGCCGGGAAGACCGGGTGCGGGCGGTGGTGGACTGTGCGCGTGACAAGGGCATTCCCATCCGTATCGGCGTCAACGGCGGCTCCCTGGAAAAGGATCTGCAGGAAAAATACGGCGAGCCCACGCCGGCGGCCCTGGTGGAGTCGGCCCTGCGCCATGTGGATATTCTGGACCGGCTCAACTTCGATCAGTTCAAGGTCAGCGTCAAGGCCTCCGATGTGTTCCTGGCGGTGGGTGCCTACCGGGAGCTAGCCCGGCAAATCGAGCAACCCCTGCACCTTGGCATCACCGAAGCCGGCGGTTTTCGCAGTGGGGCGGTCAAGTCGGCCATCGGCCTCGGCATGCTGCTGGCCGAGGGGATAGGCGATACCCTGCGCATTTCCCTGGCCGCCGACCCGGTGGAAGAGGTCAAGGTCGGCTTCGATATCCTCAAGTCTCTGCGCATCCGCTCTCGGGGGATCAACTTTATCGCCTGTCCTTCCTGCTCCCGCCAGGAATTCGATGTGATTGGCACCGTCAATGCGCTGGAAAGCCGACTGGAAGACATCGTCACCCCCATGGACGTGTCCATCATCGGCTGTGTGGTGAACGGACCGGGTGAGGCGCTGATCTCCGATCTGGGTCTGGCCGGCGCCCAACGCAAGAGTGCTTTCTACGAAGACGGCGAACGGGTTGACCGGCTCGATAACAGCGCGCTGGTCGACGTGTTGGAGGCCCGGATCCGCGCCAAGGTGGCTAGGCTGGATCCCGCCGCCCGCATTCCGGTACAGGACAAGGAATAAGCCCCCGGGTTACCTTTAGCAGCTAATACAGAGATATTTTTGTGGCCAAACAAATTCAAGCAATTCGTGGTATGAACGACTGCCTGCCGGAGCAGACTCCGGCCTGGCAACAGGCAGAAAGCGTGCTCAGGCGCACCATGAGTGCCTATGGTTACTCGGAAATCCGCATGCCGGTCATGGAAGTGACCGGGCTGTTCAAACGCGCCATCGGTGAAGTGACCGACGTGGTCGAAAAGGAGATGTACACCTTCGATGACCGCACTGGCGACAGCCTGACCCTGCGCCCCGAAGGCACCGCCGGTTGCGTCCGTGCCGGTATCGAGCACGGCCTGCTCTACAACCAGGAAAGGCGCATGTGGTATATGGGCCCCATGTTCCGCTACGAGCGTCCGCAGAAGGGGCGCTATCGCCAGTTTCACCAGTTCGGGGTCGAGGTGTTCGGCCTGCAGGGCCCGGATATCGATGCCGAGCTGATCATGCTTACCGCCCGGCTGTGGAAAACCCTGGGGGTGAGCGAGCACCTTAGCCTGCAACTGAACAGCCTGGGGGCGCCGGAGGAGCGGGTGCAATACCGTGAAGCCCTGGTGGCTTACCTGGAACAGCACCGGGAGCGGCTGGATGAAGACTGCCGCCGGCGTATGCATACCAACCCGTTGCGGGTACTGGACAGCAAGAATCCCGAGGTGCAGGCGTTGCTCGCGGACGCGCCCGTGCTCAGCGATTACTTTGGCGAACAGACCCGGGCCCATTTCGACGGGCTCCAGGCGTTGCTGACTGCCGCCGGTATCGACTTTGAACTCAATGCCCGCCTGGTGCGTGGCCTGGATTACTACAACCTCACCGTGTTCGAGTGGGTCACCGAGAGCCTGGGGGCCCAGGGTACCGTCTGCGGTGGTGGCCGCTACGACGGCCTGGTGGAGCAGTTGGGCGGCCAGGCTACCCCGGCGGTGGGCTTTGCCATGGGCATGGAACGGCTGGTGCTGCTGCTGGAGACCCTGGATCTGGTGGAGCCGCAGCCGGCCCAGGCCGACGTCTATGTGGCGGCGGCGGGCGAGGGCGCCCAGGCGGCGGGCTTTGCCCTGGCGGAGCGGTTGCGTGATGAGCTGCCCGGCCTGCGGGTGATGAGCCATTGCGGTGGCGGCAACTTCAAGAAGCAACTCAAGCGTGCCGACAAGAGCGGTGCCAGCATCGCCCTGATCCTGGGCGAGGAGGAAGTCGCCCGCGGCGAGGTGACGGTGAAGTATTTGCGCGGTCAGGGCGAGCAGCAGACCCTGACGCAGGGTGACATCATGGCAAAGCTCAAGCAAGAGGGGATCTGAGTGGATATCTACAACACCGAAGAACAACAACTGGATGCCCTTAAACGGTGGTGGCAGGAATACGGTAAGGCGATCATCCTGGGGTCCGTCATCGGCCTGGGAGGCCTGTTCGGGTGGCGTTATTACCAGAGCCACCAGATCGAAACCCGCTCGGCCGGGGCCGAGGCCTTCGAACAAATCAGCCAGCGGCTGGCCGCCGAGGGCAGTGCCGCTTTTGCCGAGGCGAGCGCTTTCGTCGAGCAGCACAAGGGCAACAACTACGGCGAGCTGGCGGCGTTGTTGCTGGCCGCTGAAGCGGTCAGGGCCAACGAACTGGCGCTGGCGCAGCAGCAGCTGGAACTGGCCCTGGCAGGAACCAAGGACGCCGCCCTGGGTGACACCATCCGCCTGCGGCTGGCCCGGGTACTGCTGGCCCAAAACGAGCCGGTGGCGGCCCAGGCCCGGCTCGATGAGGTGACAGGGGAAGCCTTTGCGGCCCTGCGCAGTGAAATTCAGGGCGATCTTTTCCTGGCCCAGGAGCGTCCTGACGCGGCCCGTGATGCCTATCGGGCGGCGCTGGATGCCGGTGGACCCGGCGATAATCCCGGCCTGCAGCTCAAGCTCGATAATCTGGCGGTATCCGTTGAAGCGGGCGATGAGGAATAATCATGGCTAAACACCTTATCCGGATGCTGCCCCTGGTGCTGGGGCTGGGACTGGTCGGCTGCTCCAGCCAGGAAGTGGTGTCCCCGGCGAATCCGCTGCCCGAGATCAACAATGCATTTAATGCCAAGCCTCGCTGGTCGGCTTCGGTCGGCAAGGGCGTGGGCGATTTTTATTCCCAGTTGCGTCCCGTGGCCGAAGGCGAGCGGCTCTTTGCCGCCTCCCGCGACGGCGTGCTGGCGGCCTACGACCGCAATGGCGGCAAGCGGCTGTGGCAAACCCGGCTGGACAGGCTGGATATCAATAAAAACCAGCGCAGCCCGCGGATTTCCGGCGGCCTGAGCGCCGCCTACGGCAACCTCTATTTCGGCTCCGAGAACGGTATCGTCTATGCGGTATCCCAGGCCGACGGTGAGGTGCTCTGGACCCAGGAGGTGCCCGGCGAGGTGCTGGCGGCGCCGGCAGTGGATGAAGGCAAGGTGGTGGTGCATACCAGTGCCGGCAACCTGGTGGCCCTGGACTCGGACAGCGGCGAGCCCCGGTGGTTGCTGCGCAATGAACAACCCAGCCTGACCCTGCGCAGCATGTCCACGCCGGTCACCGCCGGTGGCGCCGTGCTCTATGGCCGCGCCGACGGACGCCTGGGCATTGCCCTGCTGGCCAATGGCCAGCCGGTGCGCGATACCCGTATTGCCAGCCCCCGCGGAGCGACCGAACTGGAGCGGATGGTGGATGTGGCGTCCCGTCCGGTGATTCTGGGCGATATCCTGTTTGCTATCGCTTATAATGGCCAACTGACCGCCCATCAACTGATTTCCGGACAAGAACTGTGGAAGCGCCAATACCAGGGCTCGCGGGATCTGAGCACCGATGGTCGCCAGCTTTATATCAGTGACAGCCGCAGCCATCTGTTTGCGGTGGATGCCCGCAGCGGCATGGAGCTGTGGTCCAATACCGAACTGGAGAATCGCCAGCTGACCGCTCCGGCCGTATTCGGCGATTATCTGGTGGTGGGCGATGGCGAGGGCTACCTGTACTGGCTGGATCGGCAGAGCGGTGTGCTCAAGTCGTTGCAGCGTATCGACAGCAAGGGCCTCTATGTGGCCCCCGTCGTGGCCGGCGATACCCTCTATGTGCAAAGTCGCAGCGGTGATCTGGTGGCCATCGGCCAGCCCTGATCCCGGCGGCTAACGGCACCACCGGCTCCTGATCCCGGATCAGGAGCCGTTATTGTTTTTTGGAGAATGTGTTTATGATGCCTGTAGTGGCTCTGGTGGGCCGCCCCAATGTGGGTAAATCCACCCTGTTTAACCGACTGACCCGGACCCGGGATGCCCTGGTGGCGGATTTTCCCGGTCTGACCCGTGACCGTAAATATGGCCAGGCCAAGATAGGGGAGCTGGAGTTCATCGTGGTCGATACCGGCGGTATCGATGGCAGTGAAGAAGGCATAGAACTGAAGATGGCCGAGCAGTCCCTGGCGGCCATCGACGAAGCCGATGTGGTGCTGTTCATGGTGGATGCCCGGGCCGGCCTGACGGTGGCCGATGAAGCCATCGCCCATCACCTGCGTCGCTGCGAGAAGCAGACCCTGCTGGTGGCCAACAAGACCGACGGCATCGACGCGGACTCGGCGGTGAGCGAGTTTTACCTGCTGGGCCTGGGCGACATCTATCAGATTGCTGCCGCCCACGGCCGTGGTGTGCTGAGCCTGCTGGAAACGGCGCTGGCACCGCAACTCGAGGCGCTGAACGCGACGCGTCATGAGGCTGAAAGCGAAGCGGACGAACAGCCGGATGAGGAGTTCGATTTCGACGAGCTGGGCCTCGCCGACGCGATGGAAGCCATGGACAGGCTCGAGGAAGAAGAGGCGGTGCCGTTCGAGGATCTGCCGATCAAGCTGGCCATAGTAGGACGGCCCAATGTCGGCAAGTCTACCCTTACCAACCGCATCCTGGGTGAGGAGAGGGTGGTGGTGTACGATATGCCCGGCACCACCCGCGACTCCATCTATATCCCCATGCAGCGGGATGAGCGGGACTTTATCCTGATCGATACCGCCGGGGTGCGCCGTCGCGGCAAGGTCCATGAGACCGTAGAAAAATTCTCGGTGATCAAGACCCTCAAGGCCATCGAAGATGCCAACGTGGTACTGCTGGTACTGGATGCGCGGGAAGGCATTTCCGATCAGGATCTGAGCCTGCTCGGCTTCGTCCTCAACGCCGGCCGCAGCATCGTCGTTGCGGTCAACAAGTGGGACGGCCTGAGCCAGGACGTGAAAGACGATATCAAGCGCGAGCTGGACCGGCGCCTGGGCTTTATCGACTTTGCCCGCCTGCACTTTATCTCTGCCCTGCACGGCAGTGGCGTGGGTAACCTGTTCGGCTCCGTGGTCGAGGCCTACCAGTCCGCCACCAAGCGGGTGAGCACCTCCATGCTGACCCGCATCATGCAGATGGCCCAGGACGATCACCAGCCGCCGCTGGTGCGCGGCCGCCGGGTCAAGCTCAAGTATGCCCATGCCGGTGGTTACAATCCGCCCCGGATTATCGTGCATGGTAACCAGGTCAAGGATCTGCCCGACTCCTACAAGCGTTACCTGATCAACTATTTCCGTCGCTCCCTGCAGATCATGGGTACCCCCATCCGGGTGGAGTTCCAGGAAGGAGACAACCCTTACGCCGGCCTCAAGAACAAGCTGACCGACACGCAGTTGCGCAAGCGCAAGCGGTTGATGAAGTTCATCAAGAAAAAATCCTGAACCAGACGCCGGCCACGCCGGCGTCTTTGTGTTCGCAACCCGGCGATATGGCCCTATGGGGCGCCGTTATCGGGGGGAATTGGGGAGTGGCCGGGGAGGGCCAGGTCTCCTCGCTGGAGCATGGCCTGAACATCACGGCAATAAGGGGCAGCAGGGGAGCCTGCCGGGCTCCGCAGGCCGGCCTCAGAGCGACTCTGCGGACACCTGGGTCAGAAAATAGGCGCTGTTGCGCCGCAGTATCTTGCGACGGAGATCCTGCAGTAATATCTTGCGGCGGGGCGAACAGCCGGCCGCTTTGCGCTGCTTGAACAAGGCGCGCTTGCGTTTCAACATAGTGTATTCCTCTTTACCAAGCCTGCTCAGCAAAATGATGCTGTGCTATTGCACTAGATATCAGGTTGCGATGCCCGGGTAAAGTGACATTCCGGTTAAAATTCCGGAACTGCCGCCGAGCGCTCACGCTGGGCCGCGGTCAGGCCGGTGTCGGTGGTCGGGGCATTGAGCCACAGCAGGCTCTGGTAGTACTGGCGTACGTTGTTGACGAACTTCTGGGCTTCCCGGCCGCGGGCATAACCATAGCGGGTTTTGCTGTGCCACTGGGGCTGGTGCAGCAGCGGCAGGTTTTCCTTGACCTGGGCCCAGGAGTTGGGATCCTGGGCCTTCATTTTGGTCAGCCGGCGCACGTCCAGCACATGGCCCAGGCCCAGGTTGTAGGCGGCCAGCGCGAACCAGACCCGTTCGTCTTCGGGAATGGCGTCCGGCAGGCGGGTCATCAGCGAGGCCAGGTAGTGGGCGCCACCGCGAATGCTCTGCTCCGGATCCAGCCGGTCATCCACCCCCACCTGCCGGGCGGTATCTTCGGTCAACATCATCATGCCGCGTACCCCGGTGTAGGAGCGGGCTTGCGGGTCCCAGTGGGATTCCTGATAGCTGATGGCCGCCAGCAGCCGCCAGTCCAGCTCGCCGGCATAACGCTCGAACAGCGGCTGATAGCGGGGCAGTAGATCCTCGGCCCGGCGCAGGAAGGTGCGGGTGTCGACGTAATCGAAATCCTGCACATGGCCGAAGTATTTCTCGTTCAGTCGGGTCAGGGTACCGGCCTGCTGCTGTTCGTTGAAAAAGGCCAGCATCCGCCCGAGCAGGCTGTCGTCGTCGCGTCGGTCGATGACCCAGGCTACCGGCTGGGGATCGCTCAGGGCAAAGGCGGCTTCCACATTGGGGTAATAGCGTTGGGTGCGGGCCAGCAGGGTGTCTTCCACCAGGGTGTGGGCCGTACGGCCTTCCGCCACCTGGCGCAGCAGATCTTCTGCGTCGGCATCGCGGCGGGTCTCCCAGTGCAGTTCCGGCAGCTCCTGCTGCAAGGCATGCAGCCACTCCGCCTGGCTGGAGCCGGCCAGTACGCGGACCTCGCCTGCAATCTGCTCGGGCGCCTTGGGGCGGAGTTCGCCCTTGCGGTAAACCAGGGTCTGGGCCACTTCATAATAACTGGGGCCGAAGCGGTAGTGCCGGCGGCGCAGGGGGGTGCTGGTGAGGCCGGCGGCCAGCATGTCGACCTTGCCGGCGTCGAGCAGGGTGAAAAGGTCGTCCAGGCTGTAGGCCGGGACCATGGTCAGCTCGACCTCCAGGCTATCGGCAAACAGCCGGGCCAGTTCGTAATCCAGCCCTTCTTCCTGTTCGTCCCGCAGGAAGTAGTAGAGGGGATGATAGAGGGTGCCGACCCGCAATTCGCCACGGGACTGGATGTGAGCCGCCTGACTGGGCGCACCTTCCTTGTTTTCGCACCCGCTCAGGTGCAGCAGGCTGGCCAGCAGGGTGGCTTGGGAAAGCAGACAAATACGGCGCAAAAGCGAGTCCTCATTTACGACAACTGGCATTTTATAGCAGAACTCGGCCGCTTCGTCAGGCAAACGCCGATATTTTCAACGACAGGAGCAGAATAAGGCACCGGAAATCGGCGTCGACAGGGCAGGGGTGTAAACCTATAATACCGCCAATTTCTCAACCCCCCATTCACTCACGCTTTGAGAATTGCCACTATGGAAATACTGAGAGGCTCGCCGGCCTTATCCGGTTTCAGGACCCAGGCCCTGGTTCGCCGTGCCCAGGAGTCGAACCTGCCCCTGCAGGGAGTCGAAACCGAGTATGTACACTTTGTCGCGCTGAACGCCAACCTCGAGGCCGATAGCCGTCAGACCCTGGGCCAACTGCTCGATAGCCCGCAACAGGGTATCACCCCGCCCGCCGGCAGCCTGCTGGTACTGGTCACCCCCCGCCCCGGCACCCTTTCCCCCTGGTCCAGCAAGGCCACCGACATCGCCCGCAACTGCGGCCTGACCCAGGTCAAGCGCATCGAGCGCGGTATCGCCTATCACCTGAGTTTCGAGCGTGAGCCGGATGCAGCCGAATTGTCGGCGGTCAAGGCGTTGCTGCACGACCGTATGACCGAAGTGACCCTGGACAGCCTGGATGCGGCCACCTGCCTGTTTGCCGAATCGGCGCCGGCGCCGGTGACCTCGGTGGATATCCTGGGCGGCGGCCGTGCGGCCCTGGCCGAGGCCAATCTGCGCATGGGCCTGGCCCTGGCGGAAGACGAAATCGATTATCTGTACGAGGGGTTTACCGGGCTCGGCCGCAACCCCAACGATATCGAACTCTATATGTTCGCCCAGGCCAACTCCGAGCACTGCCGGCACAAGATCTTCAACGCCGACTGGACCATCGACGGCATCGAACAGCCCAAGTCCCTGTTCAAGATGATCAAGAACACCTTCGAACAGGTGCCGGAACACGTGCTGTCGGCCTACAAGGACAACGCCGCCGTGATGGTGGGCTCGCCCGCCGGCCGCTTCTTCCCCAGCCCTCAGTCCGGTGAGTACCTCTACCATCAGGAAGACATCCATATCCTGATGAAGGTGGAAACCCACAACCACCCCACCGCCATTTCCCCCTATGCCGGGGCCGCCACCGGCTCCGGCGGTGAAATCCGCGACGAGGGCGCCACCGGCCGCGGCTCCAAGCCCAAGGCGGGCCTGGTGGGGTTCAGCGTATCCAACCTCAAGATCCCGGGCTACCATCGCCCCTGGGAGCAGGACTTCGGCAAGCCCGAGCGCATCGTCAGCGCGCTCGACATCATGATCGACGGTCCCCTGGGCGGTGCCGCCTTCAACAACGAATTCGGCCGGCCGGCCCTGCTCGGCTACTTCCGTACCTACGAGGAGCAGGTGTCCAGCTTCAACGGCGAGGAAGTGCGCGGCTATCACAAGCCGATCATGATCGCCGGCGGCCTCGGCAACATCCGTGGTGAACATGTGCAGAAGGGCGAGATCACCGTCGGCGCCAAGCTGGTGGTACTGGGTGGCCCGGCCATGAACATCGGCCTGGGCGGCGGTGCCGCGTCCAGCATGGCCTCGGGTCAGTCCAGCGAGGATCTGGACTTCGCCTCGGTGCAGCGGGACAACCCCGAGATGGAGCGCCGCTGCCAGGAAGTGATCGACCGCTGCTGGGCCATGGCCGAGGCCAACCCCATCCAGTTCATCCACGACGTGGGGGCGGGTGGCCTGTCCAACGCCATGCCCGAACTGGTCAACGACGGCGGCCGCGGCGGCCGCTTCGAGCTGCGCAATATTCCCAACGACGAGCCGGGCATGAGCCCGCTGCAAATCTGGTGCAACGAGTCCCAGGAGCGCTATGTGCTGTCGGTGGCAGGGGATCGCCTGGCCGAGTTCGAGGCCATCTGCCGCCGGGAGCGGGCGCCCTTCGCGGTGATCGGTGAGGCCACCGCCGAGCCGCACCTGAGCCTGCACGACAGCCAGTTCGACAATCAGCCCATCGACATGCCGCTCAACGTGCTGCTGGGCAAGCCGCCCAAGATGCAGCGGGATGTGACCCGTGCCAGCCATCGCAGCCCGGCCCTGGATCTGCACGGCATCAACCTGAAGGAAGCGGCCGAGCGGGTGCTGACCCTGCCCACCGTGGCCGACAAGGGTTTCCTGATCACCATCGGTGACCGCACCGTGACCGGCCTGGTGGCGCGCGACCAGATGGTGGGCCCCTGGCAGGTACCGGTAGCCGACTGCGCGGTGACCGCCGCCGCTTTCGATACCTATGCCGGTGAAGCCATGTCCATGGGGGAGCGGGCCCCGGTGGCGCTGCTCGACTTCGCCGCCTCCGCCCGGCTGGCGGTGGCGGAAGCCATTACCAATATCGCCGCGACCGACATCGGTGAGCTCAAGCGCATCAAGCTGTCCGCCAACTGGATGTCCGCCGCCGGCCACCCGGGGGAAGACGCCGGCCTGTACGAGGCGGTCAAGGCGGTGGGCGAGGAGCTGTGCCCGGTGCTGGAGCTGACCATACCGGTGGGCAAGGACTCCATGTCGATGAAGACCCGCTGGCAGCAGGACGGCGAAGACAAGACGGTGACCGCGCCCCTGTCGCTGGTGATCTCCGCCTTCGCCCGGGTCAATGACGTGCGCGCCACCGTCACTCCCTGGCTGCGCAGCGATCTGGGCGAGACCGACCTGATCCTGGTGGATCTGGGCAACGGCAAGAACCGTCTGGGTGCCTCCGCCCTGGCCCAGGTTTACCGCCAGCTGGGCGACAAGCCCGCCGACCTGGACAGCCCGGAGCAGCTCAAGGGCTTCTTCTACGCCATGCAGTCACTGCTGGCGGAAAACAAGCTGCTGGCCTACCACGACAAGGGTGACGGCGGCCTGTTCGTGACCCTGGCGGAGATGGCCTTCGCCGGTCGGACCGGCCTGGACATCGAGCTTGATCTGCTCGGTGCCGATCGGCTGGCGGCCCTGTTCAACGAAGAACTGGGCGCCGTGCTGCAGGTGCGCCGCGAAGACAAGGAGGCGGTGCTCACCTGCCTGGCCGGCCACGGCCTGGCGGCCTGCAGCCATGTCATCGGCCACCTCAACCAGGACGACCGCCTGCGCTTCTTCTTTGCCGGCGAGGAAGTCTACGCCCAGCCCCGCACCGAGCTGCGCCGGCTGTGGTCCGAGACCAGCTACCGCATGCAGGCGCTGCGCGACAACCCGGCGTGTGCCCGCTCCGAGTTCGAGGCCAAGCAGGACGCCGATGATCCCGGCCTGTCGGTATCGCTCAGCTTCGATCCGAAAGAAGACATCGCCGCGCCCTTTATCGCCAAGGGGGTACATCCCCGGATGGCGATACTGCGCGAGCAGGGCGTCAACTCCCATGTGGAAATGGCGGCGGCCTTCGACCGGGCCGGCTTCAGCGCCATCGACGTGCACATGAGCGATCTGCAGAGTGGCCGCTACCGGCTGGACGAGTTCGCCGGCCTGGTGGCCTGCGGCGGTTTCTCCTACGGTGACGTGCTCGGCGCCGGCGGCGGCTGGGCCAAGTCGGTGCTGTTCAACGAGGCGCTGCGTGCCCAGTTCGAGGCCTTCTTCGCCCGTCCCGACAGCTTCGCCCTGGGGGTGTGCAACGGTTGCCAGATGCTGTCCCGGCTGCGGGAGCTGATCCCCGGCGCCGCCCACTGGCCGGACTTCGTGCGCAATACCTCCGAGCGCTTCGAAGCCCGCTTCAGCCTGGTGGAAGTGCAGGATTCGCCCAGCCTGTTCCTGTCCGGCATGGCCGGCTCTCGCCTGCCCATCGCCGTGTCCCACGGTGAAGGCCGGGTGCAGCCGCTGAACGCCGATATCGCTGCCATCGAAGCCAGCGGCACAGTGGCGTTGCGCTACGTGGACAACCAGGGCCAAGCCACCGAGCGCTATCCGTTCAACCCGAACGGTTCCGCCAACGGCATCACCGGCCTGTCCAGCGAGGACGGCCGGGTCACCATCATGATGCCGCACCCGGAGCGGGTATTCCGTACCGTGGCCAATTCCTGGTACCCGCAGAGTTGGGGCGAGGACGGCGGCTGGATGCGCATCTTCCGCAACGCCCGCAAAAACCTCGGCTAGATCGCAAATCGGATCGCGCATTTCAAGCCCGCAGCAATGCGGGCTTTTTATTTTTCATTTGAGTCTATATGATAGGGCTGCCCGAAAAATAACCAGTATAAAATACGCATAAATATCAATAATAAAGGGCAATGAACGGAGCCACTCTCATTCATTCAACCATTAGAGCACGGACATGGACCACAGCGATTTGTTATGGGCAACACCGACAGATTTGCATCAGACCAGCACGGACAGCTTGCGGGAGCTGGCCGTCTCTTCCCTTACTCTGGCCCGGCAGATCATGCAGTATACCCGGGAGGGGATAGCGGTGATGGACGCCCGGGGCCGGGTCGTCGGGGTCAACCCTGCCTTCTGCCGGCTCAGTGAGCTGGATGCCGGGGATATCGAAGGCTGTCATATCACCAACATCAACCACGATTTGCACGAGCGCCGCTACTATCGCCAGATCTGGCGGCGCCTGCAACGGCAGGGCCATTGGCAGGGAGAGGTTCAGCACCATACCCGGCAAGGGCGGCTGGCCACCCATTGGTTGATGCTGCACCTGCACCGGGACCATCGCGGGCGGGTCAGCCATATCATCGGGATCCTGGACGACATCAGCCGGCTCAAGCAGTCGGAGGACAGGCTCAGCTACCTGGCACACCATGATGTACTGACCGGCACCGCCAACCGCACCTTCCTGCTGAGCTGGTTCGGCAAGGTGAAGGCGGCACTGGAGGAAGAGGAGCAGCTGGCGCTGCTGTTTATCGACCTCGACCGCTTCAAACCCATCAACGACAGCTTCGGTCACGGCGTAGGGGATCAGGTACTCAAGGCCCTGGCCGCCCGCCTGCTGGCACAGGTCGATGACAATGAACTGGTGGCCCGCATCGGCGGCGATGAGTTTGTGATGGTGTGGCGAGGCCGGCTCGGTACTCCGCAACTGATCCGCAAGGCAGAACAGTTGCTGGAGCAGCTGGAAGCACCGGTGCTGGTCGGGGAGTACGAGCTGAGCGTCGGGGCCAGCATCGGGGTCAGCCTCTATCCCGAGCATGGGCTGGAAATCGAAACCCTGTTGCGTTACGCGGATACCGCCATGTACGAGGCCAAGACCTTCAGCAGCGCCAAGGTGTGCCTGTTCGACCGCGCCCAGTTTACCCGGCTGGAACAACAGCACCGGCTGGCGGGGGAGTTTCGCCAGGCCATCGAACGGCAACAGCTGTTTCTGGAGTACCAGCCCAAGCTGGAGTTGTGCTCCAACCGACTGCTCAGCCTCGAGGCCCTGCTGCGTTGGCGCCACCCGGAGTTGGGGGTGCTCTATCCGGATCGCTTCCTGCCCGCCGCCAAGGATGCGGGTCTGTTGTGCCGGCTGGCCGATTGGGTGTTTACCGAGGCGGCGCGCCAGTACCGCTGCTGGCAGCAGCAGGGGTGCTGGCAGGGGCGGGTCAGCATCAACCTGAGCGGGCTGGAGCTGGAGCAGCATCGGGCCGGGCAGTTGCTCGAGTTGCTGCGCCGGCAAGGGGTCAGCCCAAGCCATTTTATCCTGGAGCTGCGCAGCGATTTTATCATGCGTCGCAGTGAATCCCTGCTGGGGGCGCTGGAGACCTTCAGGGCCGCCGGCATGGCGGTTTATCTCGACAACGTGGGGGAGGGGCGGCTCAGTTTCAGCAAGCTCAGGCAGTTGCCGATCGACGGCATCAAGATCGATCGCAGCCTGCTGTCCGATCATTTCGACTCCCTGGATCAGTCGGTGATCCGCTCACTGCTGCTGTTGTCCCAGACCCTGGGGATAGAGGTGGTGGCCTGCGGGGTGGAAACCGCCGAGCAGATGCAGTTCCTGCGCCAGCACGGCTGCAGCTCGGTACAGGGACAGCTGCTGGCCGCGCCCATGACGGCGGGCCAGCTCGAGCTCTTCTACCGTGACGGGCTGGATAGGATCCGTCACTGACCTTATTCCAGGCCGCGTAGCGACAGGCGGCCCGGGGCCAGCTCCAGGCTCAGCACCTGATCTTTCAGCCGGCGCTGCAGGGGATCTGCCTGATCCAGTACATAGACCGGATACTGGGACAGGTAGCCGGCGACCCCCTGCAGCAATATCGGCAGCATAAAACCGGCCTGGGGCGAACTGCCGTCCTCGTTCAAGCGGTAGCTGAGCAGTTCGAACTCATCCAGATACAGGGCGCCCTGCGTGCTGTCGTAGCGGGGGCGGGCACTGAAATCGCCGTTGATGTCCCAATGGTATCGGTTCTGTCCCTGGCTGACCGAGATGATGCCCTGTCCGGAGACACGGGCCTTGTCCGCCTCCCGCCGGCCCAGCTCGACCCTGAGATCCTGCAGTTTGATCCCCGCCGACAGCCATTCCCCCAGGGTGAGCGGGAATTCCTTGCCGAGCTGGAGGTTGAGCTGCTGGTTGAGCTGTTGCTCGGTAATGGTCAGGATTTGTGCCGAGGTAAAACTACTTACCCCAAAGGCGATTAAAAAAAGTATAATTTTCATAAGCCTATATCCATGGTCTGGGATTGCTGCATCAGAGACAGTCTGCACCGTCCCGCTTTAGAGGAGCAAGGCATTTTTGAGCGATTATCTTTATACGCTACTGGGCTGGTTGCTGTTTCTGGCGCATACCAGCCTGGTGATAGGGGTGACGGTCAGGGTCATCATGAAGCGCCGGGCGGTAGGGGTGTCCCTGGCCTGGCTGGCGCTGATCTACGCCATCCCCATCCTGGGCGTGGCCACCTACATTCTGTTGGGCGAGGTGCGCCTGGGGCGCAAGCGGGCGGAACGGGCCAAGTCCATGTACCGGCCTTATGCGGACTGGATCAACGTGCTGGTGTCCCGCTTTCCCGGCCAGCGTTTCGACGTGAGCGATCCGGCCCGCCCCATCTACGAGCTGGTCAAGGCCCGGCTCAATATGCCGATGCTGAGCGGCAACGGCATGACCCTGCTGCAGCAGCCGGAGGAAATACTGGCGGCGATGCGGGCCGATATCCAGGCCGCGCGCAGCTCCTGCTACCTGGAGTTCTACATCTGGCATCCGGGCGGGCAGGCCGACGAGGTGGCCTATGCCCTGATGGATGCGGCCCGGCGGGGGCTGGATTGCCGGCTGTTGCTGGACTCGGTGGGCAGCGCCGACTTTTTTCGCAGCCGCTGGCCCAGGCGGCTGCGGGAGGCGGGAGTCAAGGTGGTGGAGGTACTGCCGGTGGGCGCCTTGCGGGTGCTGTTCGAGCGTCAGGATCTGCGCATGCACCGCAAGCTGGTGGTGATCGATGACGAGGTGGCCTATACCGGCTCCATGAACCTGGTGGATCCGGCCTGTTTCAAGCAGGACGCGGGGGTGGGCCAGTGGGTGGACATCATGCTGCGTATCCGCGGTCCCATAGTGCCCATCATCTGGTCCCTGTTCGTGTGGGACTGGGAAATGGAAACAGGCGAACGGTTGTTGGAACAGCTGGAGTATCACCCCATCAGCTGTCTGGATAACCAGCTCAAGCTGCAATTGTTGCCGTCCGGCCCCTTCATGGGCGGTGATGCCATTCAGCAGAGCCTGCTGACCGCCGTGTATCAGGCCCGGCGGCGGCTGGTGCTGATCACCCCTTACTTCGTGCCCGACGATCCCCTGGTGGCGGCCCTCTGTTCGGCCGCTGACAGGGGGGTGGAAGTGCAGCTGGTGCTGCCGGCACGAAACGACTCGGTCATGGTCAATCATGCCTGCAACGCCTTCTTCGACGAGTTGTTGCACGCGGGGGTCGAGATCCACCTGTATTCCGCCGGCTTGCTGCATACCAAATGCGTGCTGGTGGATCACCAGTTTGCCCTGGTGGGCACGGTCAACCTGGACAAGCGCAGCCTGTGGCTGAACTTCGAGATGACGCTGCTGGTGGATGACGGCCAGGCCATGGGCGAGCTGTTGCGCCTGGCCGACGATTATCTGGCCGATGCCAGCCCGCTGTCCTGGCTGGAGTGGCGCAAGCGCCCCCTGCGCAAGCGAGTGGCGGAAAACCTGTTCTACCTGCTGAGCCCGTTGCTGTAGCCTGAAGCGAGAAGCTGGAGGCTTGAAGCCGCCCGGCGTTGTATAACGATAAGGCGTCATCGTCCGGCGTCGAGCCGATCTGTGAAAATAAAAATGGCGCTGCATTGCAGCGCCATTTTTCATTTTACTTCCAGCTTCCAGCTTCCAGCTTCCAGCTTCCAGCTTCCAGCTTCCAGCTTCCAGCTTCCAGCTTCCAGCTTCCAGCTTTACTGCCGGTAATGCTTGAGGAAGCGGGCGATACGGCCGATGGCGTCCTCGATATCTTCTACCCGTGGCAGGGTGACCAGGCGGAAGTGATCCGGTTTGGGCCAGTTGAAGCCGGTGCCCTGCACGATCAGCAGTTTTTCCTGCAACAGCAGATCGTACACCATCTTCTGATCGTCCTTGATGTCGTACACCTTGGGATCCAGCCGCGGGAACATGTAGATGGCGCCCTTGGGCTTGACGCAAGAGATGCCGGGGATCTGGTTGAGCAGCTCCCAGGCCTTGTCCCGCTGCTGGCGCAGGCGGCCGCCGGGCAGCACCAGCTCGTTGATGCTCTGGTAACCGCCCAGCGCCGCCTGGATGCAGTGCTGCATGGGCACATTGGCGCACAGCCGCATGGAGGCGAGCATTTCCAGCCCCTCGATATAGTCCCGGGCCTGATGCTTGGGGCCGCTCAGCATCATCCAGCCCTGGCGGAAACCGGCGGCGCGATAGCTCTTGGACAGGCCGTTGAAGGTGGCCACCAGCACGTCGTCGCAGAGAGTGCAGATCGAATGATGGGCGACATCGTCGTACAGGATTTTGTCGTAGATCTCGTCGGCGAAGATGATGAGCCGGTTCTGGCGGGCGATCTCCACGATTTCCAGCAGGAATTCGCTGCCATAGACGGCGCCGGTGGGGTTGTTGGGGTTGATCAGCACTATGCCCTTGGTGCGCGGGCTGATCTTGGCCTTGATATCGTCCAGATCCGGGTACCAGTCGGCACCTTCGTCACACAGGTAGTGCACCGCCTTGCCGCCGGACAGGGTGACCGCCGCCGTCCATAGCGGGTAATCGGGCGAGGGAACCAGGATCTCGTCGCCGTTGTTGAGCAGCGCCTGCATCGACATCACGATCAGCTCCGATACCCCGTTGCCGATATAGATATCATCCAGATCGGTGGTGCGCAGCCCCTTCTGCTGGTAATACTGCATCACCGCCTTGCGTGCCGAAAACAGTCCCTTGGAATCGCAGTAGCCCTGGCTGGTGGGCATGTTCACAATGGCATCCTTGAGCAGCTCTTCCGGGGCCTCGAACCCGAAGGGGGCGGGGTTGCCGATATTGAGCTTGAGAATGCGGTGGCCTTCGTCTTCCAGGCGACGGGCCTCTTTGTGGACTGGCCCGCGAATGTCGTAACAGACGTTATCCAGCTTGTGGGATTTTTCTACGGAATACATGGGTGCTAACGGCCTCGGGTTATTCACTGGCCATGACGGTCACAGACAATCAGGAAGGCGCCAGGGCGGCATGAAAACCACGCGCCGGGGCATGAAGCTATCCGGGAACAGACAAGCCAGTTCAGACAAGTGATGGCGTCCATGATGGGGCTTTGAAACCAAGATGAAAAGGGGTATGCGAGGGGTTTTATTGAAAAAAGATGGCCAGAGGCGGTTTTTGGCCGATGTTATGTTGCCACGCAACAGAGGGCGGCATGAACGCCGCCCTCTGTCCGGCAACCAATGCCTTATTGGAACAGCCCCAGATGTGCTTTGGCGTGGGCTTCGAAGTCGGTATAGCCGCCGATATGCTGCTGGTCGAGAAAAATCTGCGGTACCGTCTGCACCGGTTTGCCTACGGTTTTTTCCAGATCTTCCTTGGAAATGCCCTCGGCATGAATGTCGACGTAGCGGAACTTGAAATCATCACGTTCCTCGGTCAGTTTTTCCGCCAGCTCTTTGGCACGGACACAATAGGGGCAACCGGGACGACCAAAAATCACAGCAAACATAGCGCTCTCCTGACTGATTGACGGAGCCAGTATAAAGACCCGGCTCTCATAAGATAAATCGTTAATGCATTACTTATTGATTGGCCTGGCTGATGATACCACTGCCCAGCGCCGCTTCCAGCCATTGGCGTTCGAACTGCCGGGCCGGCCAGTCCCCTTCGCCCCGGGCCAGTTGCCGCTCCTGTTCGGGACTGATGGACAGGCCATTTTGCAGCAGCACGAAGGCCTTGCGGCCGCCGTCGGTGTCGATAAAGCCGGCCAGGTTCTGCACATGGGCGATGGTGCCGGTCTTGGCCTGGACTCGGCCCTTGAGCGGAGCCTGGATGACGCTCTTCCGGTACTGGAGGGTACCGTTTTCGCCGCTCACCGGCAGGGCCGCCACCAGCCAGTCGAGCGCCGGGCGTTCTGCCATCACCCGCAGTACCGCCAGCAGATCCGCGGCACGCAGCAGATTATGGGCCGACAGGCCGGAGCCGTCCGCCAGCCAGGCCGGCCCCAGATCGATATCGGCCTGCTCCTTGAGGATGTCGCGTACCGCCTGGGTGCCGTTGCGGAAACTGCCGGGCTGGTTGAAATGCACGGCTCCCAGGGTGCGCAGCAGGCTGTCGGCGTAGAGGTTGTCGGAGCTTTCCAGGATACGCCGGCTCAATTCTCGTAACGGTGGCGATCGATGGCTGGCGAGCTCGGGCCAGCCATCGGCGTCGAGTCGGCTGCTGCTGATGCCGCCGGATAGCTGGATCCCGGCCTGCTCAAGGGCCCAGCGGGTGAGCCGCTCGCCCCAGGCATCCACATCCTGGATGGCGAAACGCATGGGCCAGGGCTCCTGGCGCGGCCCGATGCAGCCGGTCAGATGGTACTGATTGGGGGGGCGCATTTCGACTTCCAGCTCACAGAAACGCTGTTTGCGTTCGGCTTCGGCCAGCACCTCCACCTCGGCGCTGATCCCGACCGGTTGATGGCCGGGCACGGTAGCGCGGGCCGGCTGGCCCGGGCGGGCATAGAGCGCGCCCTGTACACAGTTCCTGTCCAGGATCAGTGCCGAGACCGGCGCGCTGTAGCAGACGCTCAAGTCGTTCCAGGACCAGCCGTTGCCTCTGTCGTAGCCGGCAAAGCGTACCTGGTTGAGCAGCACATTGCCGCTGACCCGGCGGACGCCGCTGCGGGCCAGCAGATCCCGCAATTGCTCCCGACTCAGGCTGGGGTCACCGACGAAGTCGAGCAAGAGATCCCCCACCAGCAGGCCGTTTTCCAGCTGGCCCCGGTAGCGAAGCCGGGTTTCATAACGCCACTCCGGCCCCAGTGCCAGGGCGCCGGCCAGGGTGGTGAGCAGCTTCTGGGTCGAGGCGGGCTTGAGCAACAGCTCGGCGTTGTGGGCCTGCTCAATGCGGCCGCTGTCGAGATCCGCCAGCAACCAGGCGGATTGGCCGTGTTCCGGTGGCAGGGCTGCCTGGGTTGTCAGGGCAGCCATGAGGATGACGAGGCCGGTTAATGCGGTTTTTATCATGGATGTGCTCTTTGATTGTGATCTTGCATGTTGTCTGCGGGGCCAATATAGCATGCCTGTCCCCAGTTCCCGTCCTTACCCCAATTCATGGGCGCGTCGATACCGGCCCTGGTAATCGAACAGTGTTTCTTTTACCTGCCAGCTGCGCTTGTGCTGACGGGCAATCACAAAATCCGGGTGACGAAAACGGCCGGCGCAGGCTAAGACCTCGGCCAGGGTCGTAAAGTTCGGCTCCAGGCCCGGCGCCGGCCAATGAGGCTGCACAAAGTCATTGAAAAACCGCCCCCGCTTGCCCTTGTCGTCGAAGGGATACCAGGCGCTGACGGCGGTGCCGTCTTCGTCATGATAGGTGACCTTGAGGCTGGGGCCATATTTGCCCGCGCCCGCTTCCAGGCTGAGGCCGGCGCAGCGCAGCACCAGCGCATCCTTGAGGGCCAGGGCTTCCTTGAGTTTTTTATCCGGATCCACCAGCAGGTGGCCGCAGTCGCCGCACTCCCGGGCGGCGATGTCGTTTTCCGCCAGGCACTGGGGACAGGACTTGAAACGAAAGCGATAGCCGCAGGGCTCGGCATGGCCCTCGTCGTCTTCGAACAGGCCCTGGCAGCGGCGGCCGAAATGCTCCAGTACCCGGCCTTCGGCATCGGTCTTGCCCCAGAAGATATTGGCGAAGCCGCAGGCGGGGCAGGGTACCTGCACCTGGGTGGTATCGGGGTGGGGGCGGGGTTCGCCCACTTCGGGGGCGAAGATGTCCATGTTGTTGCCGGCGTAGTCCAGCACCAGGCAGTCGGTCTTGCCCGGGCTCTGGCGCAGCCCCCGGCCAATGATTTGCTGGTACAGGGCTACCGACTGGGTCGGCCGCAGAATGGCGATAAGATCCACATGGGGGGCGTCGAAGCCGGTGGTCAGCACCGACACATTGACCAGGAACCTGAGTTCCCGCGCCTTGAAACGGCGGATAATGGCGTCCCGCTCCGGCCCGGGCGTGTCACCGGTGATCAGCGCCGTTTCTGCCGCCGGCAACAGCGCGGCCACTTCGGCGGCGTGGCGTACGGTGGCGGCAAATACCATGATCCCGCTGCGATCGGCGGCATAGTCGCGGATCTGCTCCACTATGTGGGGCGTGACCCTGGGCTGGCGGGCCAGCTCCCTATCCAGCGCCTGCTCGGTAAAGAGCCCCTGCTCATACAGCCGGGAAAAGTCGTAGTGCACCACGGGGGCGTCCACCAGTCGGGGCGGGCACAGGTAGCCCTGCTTGATCATCAGCCGCAGCGGCAGTTCGAACAGGCAATGTTTGAAAAAACGTCTGGATCGGCTGCGTACCAGGCCATGGTGGTGGGTTTGATAAATCCAGCCCAGCCCCAGCCGGTAGGGGGTGGCGGTGAGCCCCAGCACCTTGAGCCTGGGGTTGCTCTGGCGCAGGTGGTTGACCGCCTGCAGATACTGGCTGTCATCGTCGTCCGACACCCGGTGGCATTCGTCGATGATCACCAGGCTGAAATCGCGGAACTGCTCCAGGTTGCGCGCCACCGACTGCACCGAGCCGAACACCACCTGGGTATGGGCCTGCTTTTGGCCGAGGCCGGCGGAGAAGATGGCCGCCTCCCGGCCATAGGCCCGGTATTTGGCGTGGTTCTGCTCCACCAGCTCCTTGACGTGGGCCAGCACCAGCACCCGGCCCCGGGCCAGGCGGGCCAGCTCGGCGATCACCAGGCTTTTGCCGGCGCCGGTGGGCAGCACCAGCAGCCCCGGTTCATGGTGGCGGCGAAAGTAGTCCAGGGTGCGGTCGACCGCTTCCTGCTGATAGGGGCGAAGGGTGAACACATCAGGCCTCACATTTGTCCCGGAATAGGGTATCTTTAGCCCCTTCTTTGTGAATAACCGAGGCAAACATCTCTATGATCATCAAACCCAAGGTTCGTGGCTTTATCTGTACCACCACCCACCCGGTCGGCTGTGAGGCGAATGTACGCGAGCAAATCGCCTACGTCAAAGCCAAGGGCAAGCTGGCGCAGGGTCCGAAGAAGGTACTGGTGATCGGTGCGTCCACCGGTTACGGCCTGGCCTCCCGCATCAACGCCGCCTTCGGCAGCGGCGCCGCCACCATCGGCGTGTTCTTCGAAAAGCCGGGCACCGAGAAGAAGACCGGCTCCGCCGGCTGGTACAATGCCGCCGCCTTCGACAAGGCCGCCAAGGAAGAGGGCCTGTACGCCAAGAGCATCAACGGCGATGCCTTCTCCAACGAGTGCCGCGAGCAGGTGATCGAGCTGATTAAACAGGACCTGGGCCAGATCGATCTGGTGGTCTATTCCCTCGCCTCGCCGGTGCGCAAGCTGCCCGACAGCGGTGAAGTGGTGCGCTCCGCGCTCAAGCCCATCGGCGAGCCCTACAAGTCGGTGGCCCTCGACACCAACAAGGACGTGCTGGTGGAAGCCGTGGTCGAGCCGGCCAACGAGCAGGAAATCGCCGATACCATCCAGGTGATGGGCGGTCAGGACTGGGAATTGTGGATGAACGCCCTGGCCGATGCCGGCGTGTTGGCCGAGGGCGCCAAGTCCGTGGCCTATTCCTATATCGGCACCGACCTGACCTGGCCCATCTACTGGCACGGCACCCTGGGCAAGGCCAAGGAAGACCTGGATCGCGCCGCCCACGCCATCGACGCCAAACTGAAGAGCCGTGGCGGCAACGCCCATGTGGCGGTGCTCAAGTCGGTGGTGACCCAGGCTTCCGCCGCCATCCCGGTGATGCCGCTGTATATCTCCATGGCGTTCAAGGTGATGAAGGAGCAGGGCATTCACGAAGGCTGCATCGAGCAAATCCAGCGCCTGTTCCATGATCGCCTCTACAGCGGCCAGCCCGCCCAGGTGGACGAGCAGAACCGCCTGCGCCTGGACGACTGGGAGCTGCGCGACGAGGTGCAGAACGCCTGCCGCGAGATCTGGCAGAAGATCACCGACGACACCATCTATGAACTGACCGATTACCAGGGCTACAAGGACGAGTTCCTGCGCCTGTTCGGCTTCGGCCTGGCCGGCGTGGATTACGACGCCGACGTCAATCCGGAAGTCAGCTTCGAGGTGATCGAACTGGTTTAATTCTGCCCTCTATTGCGAAAGCCCCGTCATGGGGCTTTCTGTTTTTAAGGAGCACCTTCATGCCCCATTGCGTTATCGAATATTCCACCACCCTGGGACGCCAGCTCAGCCCCTCGGCCCTGGTCATGGCGGTGCACCAGGGGGCCCTCGACAGCGGCCTGTTCGAGGAGGCCGACATCAAGAGCCGGGCCATCGGCTACGACTACCACCACCACGGCGGCGCCCGCCGCGATTTTATCCATGTGACCCTGAAGATACTGTCGGGGCGCACGCCGGAGCAGAAACAGGCCCTGTCGGCCATGGTGCTGGATGCCCTGGCCGGCCTGGGGCTCAAGAATATCTCCCTCACCGTGGAGGTGGTCGACATGGAGCGGGAGTGCTACGCCAAGCGGCTGGACTGAGCCCGACAGAACAAGTCCCATGGCGTACCCCGGGGTTTGCCGCCTCGCCCTGACGGGAGTAGATTGAAGGCAAGTCAACACCGCCGGGAGGCTGTTATGCAGGGCAGATACAAGTTGGGAACCTTATTGCTGGGTGGGCTGCTCGGTTTGAGCCTGGCGCCGGCCTGGGCCCAGCCGCCGGAGGGCAAGGGTCCGGGCCATGCCCAGGGGCAACAGCGGGAGCCATTGCTACGCAGCGACAACCGG
This sequence comes from Zobellella iuensis, assembly GCF_016746085.1. Taxonomy (GTDB): domain Bacteria; phylum Pseudomonadota; class Gammaproteobacteria; order Enterobacterales; family Aeromonadaceae; genus Oceanimonas; species Oceanimonas iuensis. The sequence continues at coordinate 229,093 of NZ_JAERTZ010000026.1, read as the reverse complement.
GGCGAGTCGTCCCGTGAGCGTGAACGGAACTGGCAGCGGCAGGAGCGAGGCAGCGAGCGGCGCGACTATCACGACAGGCGCGAGCCGCGTATCGACGAGGCCTCCCTGCGGGTCATTTTCCGCGAGCATCGCGACTGGATCGGTTACGATCATCGCCGCGATGCGCTGCCGCCGGGCATCCGGATGAACCTGGCGCGGGGCAAGCCCTTGCCGCCGGGCATTGCCAAACAGTTCGACCCACGCCTGCGCGGCCGGCTGCCCTACTACGAGGGCTATGAGTGGCAGCGGGTGGGCGACAAGGCGATACTGGTGGACATCGCCACCAAGAACGTGCGTTTTATCCTGGAAAGCATCCTCGACTGACACCAGCGCCCGGCTTTGCCGGGCGTCCTCAGGCCAGCACCACCCGATTACGGCCGCCGTGCTTGGCGGCGTAGAGGGCCTCATCGGCCTGGCGCAGCCACTCCATGTGATTTTTCGGCCCGTCGCTCAGGCTGGCAACGCCCAGGCTGATGGTATAGCGAATATCGATACCCTGGGTGGTCACCACCGACGCCGCTACCGCCTGACGGATGCGCTCGCTGATGATGCCGGCGCCGTCGAGATCGGTTTCCGGCAGTATGATGCCAAATTCTTCACCACCATAGCGACCCGCCTGATCCGCATGGCGCAGGTTGGCCCTGGTGATGGCCGCCACCTGGCGGATGACCTCGTCACCGGCCAGATGGCCATATCGATCGTTGATCAGCTTGAAATTGTCGATGTCGAACATCACCAGGCTGCTGCGATGGCCGTAGCGCCGAAAGCGGGCGAATTCGGCGTCGACCAGGTTTTCCCAGGTACAGCGGTTGAGCAGCCCGGTCAGCCGGTCGGTCATGCTCAGCCGGGCCAGTTGTTCATTGGCCTGCTCCAGTGCCAGCCGGCTGCTGGCCACATCGGTGACATCATACACCATCAGGCAGACCCGTCCGACACGGCCATCGGGCTCCGACAGCGGACTGATGGTCAGGTTCTGGAACATGTACTCCTGGGTGCCGGTAACGGGGCGGGTATTGCGGAAGCGGAACAGCCAGGGCCTTTGTTCCCAAGTGGTGAATGCCTTGGTGTTGAGGGTGACGACCGTATCCACCTTGCGGCGCAGCCAGGTTTCCGGCAGTTCGGGAAAGAGCCTGAACAGGTTGTTATCGCGTACGGCGGTGGAGGTCCGGCCGCTGTGGTTTTCCATAAAACCGTTCCACAGCTGTACCCGGAAGTCCAGATCGATCACCACCAGGCCGATTTCAACCGACTCCAGCATGTCTACCAGCCAGTGAAAAGCGTATGCGTCCTGTTCGGTGGGGCTCATCCTTTACTCCGTCAGATAAAACAGGCGCTGCTCCAGCCGGCGGACCGACTCCTCCGTCAGCAGCACCAGCAGGTTGCAGTGAATGTGGTGATGTTCGATGGCGTAAGGGATCTCGATGCACAGCAATTGCTCGCTTTGCTTGCTGTGATGCTCGAGCAATACATCTATCCGCTGGTGCCGGCCGAGGACCGTCGGGTGCCCCAGCCCCAGGCGGATATCGAGTTGATCCCCCATCCCCTTGAGAAAGGCGCCGAACAAGATGCTCGACATGTCCATCAGGATCTCGACTTCCGGTGCCCTGGTGGTGGGGGCGTCGTAATGCAACAACCGGGACATTTCCTCTATGCTGGCATCGGAAAACAGCAGCAGCGCCTCGCCGGACACGCCGGCGCCCACGAACCCTTGGCACACGGCCGAATAGCAGCTGCTTTCCACCGCGGAAATGGCCATGCTGAGTTCGCTGCGGGCGATGCGCGCGACCCGGGGGATGGGTTGACGGATAAAGACGTCAAACAGGCGGGCCAGCAGATCCGAGGCCTGGCCCATGGCGACGTTGGCCAACTCCTGCAGGTAATCATGCAGCGATAACGACGGCTCATCAGGGGCGTTATCCCTCGGCTGGCTCGGCGCCATGGCCGCTGGCTGGTAGAGGCCATACCGACGCAGCAGGCCGACCAGTTCCTGGCCATCGATGGGCTTTTTAACAAAGCCCATGGCGCCCAGCGCCCTGACCCGGTCACGTGCCTGGGGCTGGATATCGCCGGACACCACCAGCGTCATCACCGGCAGGTCCGCTTTTTTTATGGCTTCCAGCACACCATAGCCATCCAGCTCCGGCATGTTCAGATCCAGGAACAGCACATCGGCACCCCGGGTGTGCAAGTGTTCCAGGGCCGCGCGGCCATGTTCGGCGAAATCAAGCTGCACCTCCCAGTCACCGGGCAGGGATCTGGCCATTTGCTTGCGTGCCAGGACGGAGTCGTCACAAATCAGAATGCGTGTCGTCATGCCATCGGGAGCCTGTTGGTCATGGGATGGGAAAGCGGTTGCCGGGCTGGCAGAGGATTATTCAACCATACTTTGGCGTCGGTGGACAGGCAACAAACGGCACCGAGGTCGCAATCCGGATAATCGGATTCTATTTTTGCGATATGGGCGACCTTAGCGCGAGTGACGGCATTCCCCCGATATTGGCGGCGCAAGCCCGGATCATCTAGAGTTCAGGGCCATGAGCCCACCACGACAAGGTTACCCTATGAAACTGTATGAGCTGGCGACCACCCCCAGCGCCCGGCGGCTGAATATCTTTCTGGCCGAAAAAGGCGTGGACATCGCACGTATTCAGGTGGACGTGCGCGCCGGTGCCAACCTCACCGAGGAATTCAAGGCGATCAGCGCCAACGGACGCATCCCCTTGCTGGAGCTCGACGACGGCAGCTACCTGTGCGAATCGGTGGACATCTGCCGCTATTTCGATGAGCTGTACCCGGATGAGCTCGCCCTGTTCGGCGACAGTCCCCTGGCCCGGGCCCGGGTGGAGATGTGGCACCGTATCGTAGAGCTGGACGGGCTGATCCCGGCCTTTCAGGCCTTCCGCAATCTGAGCGGGGTGTATCGGGATAGGGAAACCTGCGTCCCCGCCTGGGGCGAGGAGTCCAGGGCGCGGGTACAGGCGTTCCTGCCCCGGCTGGAGCGGCGCCTGGCGGAAGCGGATTACCTGGCGGGGGAGCGCTATTCCATCGCCGATATCGCCGCCTATGTGCTGATAGGCTTCCTGCCGCGGCTGGGGATGGAGGTGACATCCATGCCCCATATCCAGCGCTGGCTGGCCCGGGTAAATGGGCGTCCCGCCCTGGCCGGATGCTGAACCGCCGCCGCTGTTTCTACTAACTGTGGTGGCGCTCGCGCACTTTGCCGCTTTGTCGCCCTATAATTAAGACCGGATAACTAATTGCAAGTGGTTGAAAAATGCGCGATTTTTTCACCCTGGCTCGCTGGATGCCGGGACTGGTGGCATTGCTGGAGTATCAGCGGGCCTGGTTGCTGCCGGATCTGCGCGCCGGCCTGTCGGTGGCGGCGGTGGCGCTGCCGGTGGCCATCGCCTATGCGGAGCTGGCCGGGGTGGGGGCCGTGGTGGGACTCTATTCCTGCATACTGCCGATGCTGGCCTATGCCCTGTTCGGCACTTCCCGTCAGTTGATCGTCGGACCCGACGCCGCCACCTGTGCCGTGATTGCCGCCGTGGTCACCCCCCTGGCGGCGGGTGATGCCACCCGGCACTGGCAACTGGTGATGACCATGACCGCCATGACCGGCTTCTGGTGCCTGATCGCCAGCCGGTTCAAACTGGGGGTACTGGCCGATTTTCTGTCCCGTCCGATTCTGCTGGGGCTGCTTAACGGGGTGGCCATCACCATCATGGTCGGTCAGCTGTCGAGTATCTTCGGCTTTACCTTCGACGAGTCCGAATTGATTGAACGGATAGCCGCGGCCCCCAATTACCTGTCGCTTATCCATTGGCCCACCCTGGGCATCAGCCTGCTGGCCTTGGCGGTGATGCTGGCCTGCCGTCGTTTCCGTCCCCAGTGGCCCAGCAGCATGCTGGCGCTGGCCGTCACCGCCGCCCTGTTGTGGGGGCTTGGGCCGGAGCGGGCCGGTATCATGGTGGTGGGAACCATCAGCGGGGGCATTCCGTCGTTGCAGATCCCCGAGTTTCCCCCCGGCCTGATGCGGGAGCTGGTACTGCCGGCACTCAACCTGGCGATGGTGAGCTTCGTGTCGATGATGCTCACCGCCCGCAGCTTTGCCGCCAAAAACGGCTATGAAATCGACGCCGACAAGGAATTTCGTGCCCTCGGCATGGCCAACCTGGCGTCGGCGGTGTCCCAGGGGTTCGCCATCAGCGGGGCCGACTCGCGCACCGCGGTCAATGACGCCAACGGCGGCAAGAGCCAGCTGGTATCCGTCGTTGCCGCTACCGTGATCGCCCTGGTCACCTTTTTGCTGACCGCGCCGCTGCAATATATTCCCACCGCGGCGCTGGGCATAGTGCTGGTGATGGCCTCGCTGTCACTGATTGATCTGCGCGGTCAGTGGGCGCTGCGCCACTCGGACAACGCCGCCTTCTGGCTGGCCTGGATCACCTTCGTCGGGGTGTTGTTCATGGGGGTGATTCCCGGCATTACCCTGGCGGTACTGTTGGGGTTGTTCCAGTTTTTGCGCAATGTGATGCGACCGACCGATCAACTGATGGGCATGAATGAGGAGGGCATAGTCCATACCCTGGGCCATAACGAAGAGGTCAAGGCCGTCACCGGGGTGCTGATCTACCGCTTTAATTCACCGCTGACCTATTTCAATGCATCCTATTTCAAACGCCGGGTGCTGCTGTTGCTAAACGGGGAGAAATACCAGCCCAAGTGCCTGATCATCGATGCGGTCTCCTGTTTTACCCACCAGGATATCAGCGTGATGAGCATGGTGGGGGAGCTGCACAAGGAGCTGAAGCGGCGCGGCATTCACATGGTGATGGCCGGCCGGCGCAGCCAGATGACCCACTGGCTGCACCAGGCCGGCATCCGGGTGGGCGAAGACGGTATCCTGCTTTATCCGGATTTGTATGAAGCCTTGCGCATGACCCGTTGCTACCGGGAGCCGGAAGAGCCGGTGGCGGAGGCCTCGCCTGCCGCACCGGCATCGCCGCGAGAATGGCTGGCGGAGTCCTGATGCGCCCGGCCACCCTGCGCCGTCTGCTGTGGCTGCCGCCGCCCGGCGTGGTGGCGTTGACCGCCGGCCTGATGTGGCTGGTCCGGCGCTGGAGCGGCGGGCAGGCCTTTGCCGGCCAGGGCTTGGCTGCCCTGCTGGTGCTGGCGGCGGGGCTGGCGCTGATGGCGGTGGCGGCGTGGCAGCTGCTCCGGGCCCATACCACTGTGCTGCCTTTTCATCCGGAGCAGGCGTCGCACCTGGTGACCACAGGGGTCTTTCGCCGCTCGCGCAATCCCATCTACCTGGCCGACCTGCTGCTGTTGCTGGCCTGGTTGCTCTGGCTCGGCAGCCTGTTCAACCTGCTCTGGCTGGCGGCCTTCGTCATCTATATGAACCGGGTGCAGATAGCGGCGGAAGAGCGGGCGCTGGCCGCTAAATTCGGGAAGCCATACCTCGACTACTGTGCCCGGGTCAGGCGCTGGCTCTAGCTGGCTGCCCGGGGAAGGGGCTTGCGATGGCTGGCCCGGGCGCCTACACTGCCGCTTTTCAGCAAAACCGCCCCGGGTCCGTCCGGATTGGGCCGGTTTATCGCCACCGAGGGAGAGCTTCAGGGCCCATGACAGCAGACAACGGCGGCACCCGCCTGAACAAATTTATCAGTGAAACCGGCATCTGCTCCCGCCGTGAGGCCGACCGGCTGATTGAGCAGGGGCAGGTGGCCGTGAACGGCCAGGTGGCCGGCATGGGCGTCAAGGTGACGCCGGCGGACAAGATCACCATCAACGGCAAACCCTTGCGGAGCAAGCCTCAGCCGGTTTACCTGGTCTATAACAAGCCCATCGGCATTACCTGCACCACCGATCAGGCCATTCCCGGCAACATCGTCGACGCGGTCAACTACCAGGCGCGGATTTTCCCCATCGGCCGCCTCGACAAGCCGTCGTCCGGCCTGATCCTGCTCACCAACGACGGCGATATCGTCAACAAGATACTGCGTGCCGGCAACGCCCACGAGAAGGAATATATCGTGTCGGTAGACAAGCCCATCACCGACGACTTTGTTGCCCGCATGGCGGCGGGAGTGCCCATTCTCGACACCGTGACCAAGCCCTGCAAGGTACGCAAAATAGGGCCGAAGACCTTCAATATCATCCTGACCCAGGGGTTGAACCGGCAGATCCGGCGGATGGCGGAGTACCTGGGGTTTCAGGTCACCAGCCTGAAGCGCATCCGGATCATGAACATCGCCCTGGGCAACCTCAAGCCGGGCCAGTGGCGAGAAGTCAGCGTCCAGGAACTGGCGGTGATCAATGCCATGGTCGAGGGCTCGAGCAAAACCGAGGAAGCGTCCCGCCTCGATGTGCCCAAGGCGGCCCGCAAGGGGCCGAGGGTCGGCCAGGACGGCAGAACTAAAGCGGCGGCCCCGGGAGCGCGCTCGACGGGCTCGGGGCGCGGGAAGCCTGATACCGCCGGCAAACGGAGCGGCGGCGGGCGACGTAGCCGCTAACAAGGTGGCCGTCGTTGGCTCAGGCCTTATCCCGTACCTTGAGCAGGTGGAAGTGTTTCTTGCCCCGGCGCAACACCAGGTAATGCCGGTGCAGCCGCGCATGGCCAGAAAGGGACTCACCATGGGCCTGGATGCCGTTGACGGTGATGGCGCCCTGGGCGATCAATTCCCGGGCCTGGCGATGGGAACCGGCCAGGCCCGCCTGCACCAGCAGGGGAGGCAGTGCGTCCGGTTCACCCGTGGTGCTCATGGGAATACCGTCCTGCTCCAGTTGGGCGAACTCGTCGGCGCCGAGCCGGCTGAAGTCGCCTGAAAACAGCGCCCTGCTGATGCGCCCGGCACCGGCCAGGGCCGCCTCGCCATGCACCATCCGGGTCAGTTCGGTGGCCAGCACCTCCTGGGCCCTGGGCTTGCCCGGACCGCTGTTATCCGCCCGTTCAATCGTCGCTATCTCCGCCAGGGACAAGAAGGTGTAGTAACGGAGGAAAGCGTACACATCGGCATCGGCGGTGTTCAGCCAGAACTGGTAGAAGGCGTAGGGCGAGGTCTTGGCCGGATCCAGCCAGACGGTGCCGGTCTCGGTCTTGCCGAATTTGGTGCCATCGGCCTTGGTGATCAGCGGCAGGGTCAGCCCGAATACCCGCTGCCGGTTGAGGCGGCGCGTCAGATCGATACCGCTGGTGATATTGCCCCATTGATCGTTGCCGCCGATCTGCAGGGTACAGTCGAGCTCCCGGTTGAGCAGCGCGAAGTCGTAGGACTGCAACAGGGAGTAGGAGAACTCGGTAAACGACAGCCCCTGTTCGGGCCGGGCCAGCCGTTGCCTGACCGATTCCTTGGCGATCATGGCGTTGACCGAAAAGTGCTTGCCGATGTCCCGCAAGAAACCGAGCACGTCCATGGTGCCCATCCAGTCGGCGTTGTTGACCAGCCGTACCCGCGCCTCCTCGTTTACGTCCAGCAAGCGGCCTATCTGTTCAGCCAGGCTGTCCACCCAGCCCTGCACGGTATCGGCGCTGTTCAGGCTGCGTTCGGTGGCCTTGAAGCTGGGGTCGCCGATCAGGCCGGTGGCGCCGCCGATCAGGGCGACCACCCGGTGGCCGGCGGCCAGGAAGCGGCGCAACATCAGCAAGGGCACCAGGTGGCCGATATGCAGGCTGCCGGCGGTAGGATCGAAACCGCAATAGAGCACCCGGGAGCCGCTCTCGAGATGCCGTGTCAGGGCGATTTCATCGGAAACCTGGGCGATAAGCCCCCGTTGTTTCAGATGGTCCAGCAGGGGATGGATAGAGGTCACTATGGCTCCGCAATAATGGATTCAGATAGCTTATGCTGCCGTGCCCGGTCGTTTCCGGCCATGTCCCTAAAGGGACAGTTGGGGCAGATCAGGCCGAATCCACGGCGACTTGTCTACGGTGGTCCCCTGTCTCGCCGCTCGCCCCGGCAGCCCCCCCGGGTGTATACTGGACGCCTCTCTGGGCGCATTCAGGATATAAAGGGGACAGGTCGTTATGATCCCAAGGATTGATCTGCAGCAGCAGATACACCCCACCTATTTTTCGTTTCTCGAGGCCTTGGCCGGCAGCGGTTTTCGCGGTGACATAGAACGCAGCTACGCCAGCCGGCTGGCGGTAGCCACCGACAACAGCGTCTACCAGTGCCTGCCGCAGGCGGTGGTGTTTCCCCGCTCCAGCCAGGATCTGGTGGTGATGCTGACCCTGGCCGGGAAGGAGGCCTACAAGGACATCCGCTTCGCGCCCAGGGGCGGCGGCACCGGCACCAACGGCCAGTCGCTCAACGACAACATAGTGGTGGACCTGTCCCGCCATATGCACCAGTTGCTGACCGTGGATGCGGATGGCCGCAGGGTACGGGTGCAGACCGGCATGGTGAAAGACAAGCTGAACCAGCTGGTTCAGCCCCATGGGCTCTTCTTCTCTCCCGATCTGTCCACCAGCAACAGGGCCACCATCGGCGGCATGATCAACACCGACGCCTCCGGCCAGGGTTCCCTGGTCTATGGCAAGACCTCGGATCACGTGCTGGGCGTGACCGCCGTGCTGGTGGACGGCACCCTTATCGAAACCGGGCCGGTGTCAGGCGAGGCGCTGGACCGGAAGCTCGAGGAAGACAGCCGGGAAGGGGAGCTGTACCGCTGCGTCTACCACAGCGTCACCGGGCACGCGGGCGAGATAGAGCGCCGCTTCCCCAAGCTCAATCGCTTCCTGACCGGCTACGACCTCAAACATGTTTACGACAAGCATACCCATACCCTGGATCTGACCCGCATCCTGTGCGGCTCCGAGGGGTCGCTGGCCTTTATCACTGAAGCCTGGCTGGATCTGACCCCCATTCCCAACTACCGCACCCTGGTCAACGTCAAGTACGACAGCTTCCAGTCCGCCCTGCGCAACGCCCCGCTGATGGTGGAGGCCAAGGCGCTGTCGGTGGAAACCGTGGACTCCAGGGTGCTCAACCTGGCGCGGGAAGACATCATCTGGCATTCGGTGAGTAATCTTATCCAGGATGTGCCGGGCAAGGTGATGGACGGCCTCAACATGGTGGAATACGCCGACCAGGACGAAGCCGCCCAGCGCGACAAGGTCGAGGCCCTCTGCGCCCGGCTCGACGAACTCATCGAACGGGGCGAGGCGGGCATCATCGGTTATCAGCGGTGCGACGATTTGGCCTCCCTCAACCGCATCTACGCCATGCGCAAGAAGGCGGTGGGCCTGCTCGGCAATGCCAAGGGCCGCAAGAAGCCGGTGGCCTTCGTGGAGGACACGGCGGTGCCGCCCGAGCACCTGGCCGACTACATCATGGAATTCCGCCAACTGCTCGACGATAACGGCCTGCAATATGGCATGTTCGGCCATGTGGACGCCGGCGTACTGCACGTGCGCCCGGCGCTGGACCTGACCGACCCGGAGCAGGAGGTGATGCTGCGTCGCATTTCCGACCAGGTCAATGCGCTGACCGCCAAATTCGGCGGCCTGATGTGGGGCGAGCACGGCAAGGGCTACCGCTCCGAATACAGCCCGGTGTTTTTCGGCGAAACCCTGTTTACCGAGCTGCGCCGCATCAAGTCGGCCTTCGATCCCTTCAACCGGCTGAACCCAGGCAAGATCTGCACCCCGCTCGACAGCCTGGAACAACTGGTGTCGGTGGATGCCACCAAGCGCGGCTTCTTCGACCGGCAGATACCGGTGCACGTGCGTGACGGCTTCACCCAGGCCATGGACTGCAACGGCAACGGGCTCTGTTTCGACTTCGAAGTGCGCTCGCCCATGTGCCCCTCGATGAAGCTCACCGCCGACCGGCGCCACTCGCCCAAGGGCCGGGCCGGCCTGGTGCGGGAGTGGCTGCGCCAGCTCTCGGCCCAGGGCTTCGATCCCATGGCCGAGGAGGCGGCGGTGATGAGCCGGGGCAGCAGCGTCAAGGGCATGGTGGAGCGCATCAAGCACACCCTGGCCAGGCGCCGGGGCGAATACGACTTCTCCCACGAGGTGAAGGAGGCGATGGACGGCTGCCTGGCCTGCAAGGCCTGCTCCAGCCAGTGTCCGATCAAGGTGGACGTGCCCACCTTCCGCGCCCGCTTCCTGCAGCTTTACCACCAACGCTACCAGCGCCCGCCCAAGGATTACCTGGTATCCTGGGTGGAAAGCTACACCCCCTGGATGGCGAAGGCCCCGGGCCTGGTCAACCCGGTGATGAAGAACCAGTGGGTCAAGCGCGGCGCCGCCTCTTGGCTTGGCATGGTGGACATGCCCCTGGTGAGCGAGCCCAGCCTCAAGACCCTGCTGGCCGACGGCCCGGCCGGCCAGTTCGACCTGGCCCGGCTGCAGGGCCTGAGCGCGGAGCAGAAGGCGAAAACCCTGCTCATCGTGCAGGATCCCTTCACCTCCTTCTACGATGCCCAGGTGGTGTTCGATCTGGTGCGCCTGGCCACGGCGCTCGGCTTCGCGCCGGTGGTGCTGCCGTTCAAGCCCAACGGCAAGGCGGCCCACGTCAAGGGCTTTTTGCGCCGTTTCGCCGCCATGGCCGCCGACAGCGCCCAGTTCCTCAACCGGCTGGCCCGGCTCGGTATCCCCATGGTGGGGGTGGATCCCTCCCTGGTGCTCTGCTACCGGGACGAATACGAGAAAATCCTGGGCCCGGCCCGGGGCGACTTCGAGGTGCTGCTGCCCCAGGAGTGGCTGCTGCGGGTGCTGGAGCAGATCCCGGCCCGGGAGCCGGCCGGCGAGCCTTGGTACCTGTTCGGCCACTGCACCGAAAAAACCGCCAAGCCCGCCACCCATCAGGACTGGGGCTACATCTTCGGCCACCTGGGCGCCCGGCTCGAGCCGGTGGCGGTGGGCTGTTGCGGCATGGCCGGTACCTACGGCCACGAAACCAGAAACCTGGAAGGTTCCAGAACCCTCTATGGCCTGAGCTGGGCCGAGCCCATAAGCAAATTGCCCCGTGAGCGCTGCCTGGCCACCGGCTTCTCCTGCCGCAGCCAGGTCAAGCGGATGGAAGGGCAGCCGGTCAGGCATCCGGTGCAGGCGCTGCTAAGCCTGCTGGCTTGATGACCGGGATCCGGACTGGTGAAGCGGCGCTCCATCTGGTCGAATAAATTCGGCCTACGGCCGGCCCGCAAGGGTGTTATGCCCGTGGCCGAGGTGTGGCATTTGGTCGATTGAAATCGACCCTACGGCTGGAGCTGCGCTGGATGATGAAGAGGGGGCGGGGCTCACTGCAATGAACCCTGGCCAACCGAAACAAGAAGGAGAGCTTATGGGACTTTTCTGGGGATTGATTATCGGCGCCCTGGCCGGCTGGATTGCCGGCAACCTGATGAAAGGGCAGGGCTTCGGCCTGCTCGGCAACATAGTGGTGGGGCTGGTGGGCGGTTTTCTCGGCGGCCTGGTGTTTCGCCTACTGGGGCTGGCTGCCACAGGACTGATCGGCTCCCTGATCATGTCGGTGGTGGGGGCCGTACTGCTGATCTTTATCGCCGGCAAAATCGCCCGGCGTTAGCGGGATTAGGGATTTGTCCCCAGTCCCGCTATTTAAATATGTGGAAACGTGAATTTACGCTGGACAGTTTGAAGCAACTGTCGGAGAATACGCCCGCAGCCCAGTTGGGCATGACCTTTTGTGAAGTGGGTCACGGTTTTTTGAACGGCGCCATGCCGGTCGAGCACCGTACTCACCAGCCTCTTGGCATGTTACATGGCGGCGCTTCAGTAGCGTCAGCCAAGACCCTGGGTTAAGTAGCTGCCAATATATGTGCGTTGAAGCGGGTTATTATTGCGTTGGTCTGGAGGTTAACGCAAATCACGTCCGCGCCAAACGAAGCGGCCTTGTTACAGGTACCGCACGTCCCCTCCATTTGGGCGCGACGACACAAGTCTGGCAGATCGACATCCATGATGAGCAAGATCGACTGGTGTGTACCAGCCGGTTAACCATGGCGGTGTTGAGACAAAAACGGCCAGATTAGCCTTGTGAATCTATGTGTGACACACACTGTGTGAAGGGAAGCCCTCGCCCCCGGTGAGAATGGGCTGTCCCTGGCCTTTTACTGTATCAGTCCGCCGACATTTTATTTATTCGGAACTGTTAAATGACAAATACTTCTTCTGTACTTGGTTTTGCTGACCTCGGGCTGGCGCCTGCCGTTCTTCAAGCTCTGACCGACGCCGGTTATGAGCAGCCTTCTGCTATTCAGGCCGCCGCCATTCCTACCCTGCTGACCGGGCAGGATGTACTGGGTCTGGCACAAACCGGTACCGGTAAAACCGCAGCCTTCGCCCTGCCGATGCTGAGCCGCATCACCGGCGGCAATGCCCAGCCCCAGGTGCTGGTGCTGGCCCCGACCCGTGAACTGGCCATCCAGGTCGCCGAGTCCTTCGAAGGTTACGCCAAATACCAAAAAGACATTCGCATCCTGTCCATCTACGGTGGCCAGGCCTACGACAGCCAGATCCGTGCCCTCAAGCGCGGTGTCGACATCATCGTCGGTACCCCGGGCCGGGTCATGGACCACATGCGTCGCGGCACCCTGAAGCTCGACAACCTGCAAGCATTGGTGCTGGACGAAGCCGATGAAATGCTGCGCATGGGCTTTATCGACGACGTGGAATGGATCCTGGAGCACACCCCCGAGAGCCGTCAGATCGCCCTGTTTTCCGCCACCATGCCGCCGGCCATCCAGCGCGTGGCGCAGAAGTACCTGAAAAATCCGCAGGAAGTGCGCATCGCCAACAAGACCCGCACCAACGCCAGCATCCGTCAGCGTTACTGGTTCGTGCGCGGTATGTCCAAGCATGAAGCCCTGTGCCGCCTGGTGGAAACCGAAGAGATGGACGCCATGCTGGTGTTCGTACGCACCCGTAAAGATGCCGAAGATCTGGCTGAGATGATGGTGCGCGAAGGCCATGCCTGTGAAGCCCTGCACGGTGACATTCCGCAGAAGCTGCGTGAGAAAGTGGTCGACCGCCTGAAAAACGGCCGCCTGAACGTACTGGTAGCGACCGACGTGGTTGCCCGGGGTCTGGACGTGGAGCGCATCAGCCACGTGGTCAACTTCGACATGCCCCACGACAACGAATCCTACGTGCACCGTATCGGCCGTACCGGCCGTGCCGGCCGCGAGGGGGATGCCATCCTGTTCGTGACCGGTCGTGAAAAGCGCAACCTGTTCAACCTGGAGCGCCATACCCGCCAGCCGATCGAAGAAATGCAGATGCCCTCCGCCGACGACATCAACAAGATCCGCGCCGAGCGCTTCAAGTCCCGCATCCGCACCAGCGTGGAAGCGGATGAAAAGGCCCTGGCTCCCTTCGTGGCGATGATCGACGAGCTGCAGGCCGATGGTGTGGACACCGCCCAACTGGCGGCGGGCCTGGCTCGTTTGCTGCAGGGTGACCGCCCGCTGTTCGTGGAAGACAAGCCGATGGCCGCCCGCCGGCCCGACGTGCGCGAAAGCCGTGACGGTGGTCGCGAGCGTTTCGAGCGTGCCGAACGCCCCCGCGCCGCCCGTGGCAGCAAGGACGACGTGTCCGGCGTGGTGATGGAAACCTTCCGCGTGGACGTGGGCCGGGTGCACGGCGTCAAGCCGGGCCACCTGGTGGGCGCCATCGCCAACGAAGCGGACCTGGAATCCCGTTATATCGGCCAGATCCAGATCCATGACGACTTCTCCACCGTGGATCTGCCGGAAGGCATGACCGCCGAAGTACAGCAGGTACTGCAGAAGGTGCGGGTATGTCAGCGTCCGCTGAACCTGGCCAAGTACGAAGGCGGTCCGCTGCCCCGTCGCGGCAATTTCCGCCCCAATAACGATGAGCGCGGCGGCAAGTTCCGTCCCCGTCGTAACGACAAGCGTCTGAACGGCTAATCGCCGCCTTATGACGACCAAAGGCCTGCCGGGTAACCGGCAGGCCTTTTTGTTTTATCACGGGCGTGAAAGCGTGAAAGCGTGAGGGGGGAGGGACGGCGTTAGGCGTGATGGAGCGGTGTACGCCTTCCAAGCCGAGGGAACATTAGGGCAACTCGGTGGTTCGGCCGTCTCCCAGAAGAGGCAAGCCGCCGACCGGCGGGCACAAAAAAGCCCCGCCGAAGCGGGGCTTTATATCGAGTGGAGTCGTATCGGTCAGTTGGCGAGGGATTCCGGCAGGTGCTCGCGAATGGTCGACAGCATGACTTTCAGTACCTTGGGATTGGCGCAGACGACATTGCCGCTGCGCTCATAGTTGTGGCCGCCAACGAAGTCGGTGACGATGGCACCGGCTTCACGTGCGATCAGGCTGCCGGCGGCGCTGTCCCAGGGCTTGAGGCCCAGCTCCCAATAACCGTCTACCCGGCCGGCCGCGACATAGGCCAGATCCAGGCTGGCGGCACCGGCACGGCGGATGTCCGCGCACTGGACAAACATGCTTTTGAACATGGCCAGATAAGCGTCGGCCTGGTGTTTCTGCTTGAAGGGGAAGCCGGTGGCCAGCACTGTGTTGCTCAGATCCTTGGCCTTGCCGGTACGGATACGGTAACCGTTCAGCTGGGCGCCGGCACCGCGGCTGGCGGTAAAGAGTTCGTCACGGATAGGATCGTAAACTACGGCTTGTTCGGTACGGCCCTTGACCCGCAAGGCGATGGACACCGCGAAGTGGGGAATGCCTTTGACAAAGTTGGTGGTGCCATCAAGGGGGTCGATGATCCACTGATAATCGGTGTTGCTGCCGGTCAGTTCGCCACATTCTTCACCGATAATAGTATGCTCCGGATAAGACTTGCGGATGGTGTTTACTACGGCGTTTTCCGCATCAAGGTCGACATTGGTAACAAAATCGCTCTGGCCTTTTTGGTGTGTTTCCACGTTGTCCGGGTTGGCGAAACCTTTGACGATAACTTGACCGGCGTTGCGCGCAGCGCGCACCGCAATATTCAGCATCGGATGCATATCAGTGAACCCACTTGATGTTAAAGAACGAAATTTGAGCGGCGAATTATACCAGCGTACCCGGCTCAGGCAAGGATTAAATGGTATGCCCGGCGGGGGCGTCGCTCAGGGCGGGCATCATCGACGGCCGTGTATCAAGGTACGGATCCCGGTAGAAAAAAGGGTTGGCAAAAAAGGAAAAAGGCCCCTCGAAATTAAGAAAGCCAGCTATCTTTGATGACGTAGTGGCAATCAAAGGGACTCAAACATGAACAAATGGGGCTTGTGGCTGTTTGTGCTTTTGTCGGCACCGGCATATGCCGAAATAGAGCTGCAGATAGGGGCCGGCGGCGGTGACGGCGCGGTTCGTTACAGCCTGGGTATTGGATGGACGGAAAGCTGGCGTGCGCTGGGGGCCGGGCAACTGGGCTATGGTATCGGTTTCGACAGCAGTTATTGGGAGCTGGATGATGATGCCCTGGAGCAACTGAGCCTGGTGCCGGCCCTGAGTTACAGTGCCCGTAAACAGGACGGTTTTCGCCCCTTCGTGTTTGTGGGCCTGGGGCCTGCCTGGATCAGCCAGACCTGGCTCGGTTCGCGCCAGCTGTCCAGCCAGTTTCAGTTTTCCAGCCGGGCTGGCGTCGGGGTGGCGCTGGACCAGCACAGTCTGGCCCTGGAAGGCTGGCATTTGTCCAATGGCGGCCTCAAACAGCCGAACGATGGGCTGAGTTCCTGGGGCGTCAGCTATCGTTATAATTTCTGATTAGAAAATCTAGGCCTGGACATTATAAAAGGTCGTTCAGGCTGCCCTTGCCAGTTAATCTCTCTATTCATTATCATGCGATCCACATCACAGTCTGCCCAAGAGGGCGTTTTTGGAGATCGCGGCCATGTCGGGCCTGTCCTTGGTATTACTCACCGTATTGATGGTGGCTTCGGGTCAAATGACCCAAACCCTGTATGTGCCCGCCATGGGCGATATGGCCGCCGAACTGCAGGTGGCAAGCGACCGCCTGCCGCTGGTGATGGCTTTTTACCTTATTCCATACGGATTATTCCAGTTTATCTATGGCCCCCTGTCCGATCGCTTCGGCCGCCGTCCGGTATTGCTGGCGGGGCTGTCCATCTACGTCCTGGGCTCTGGGCTGATCCTGGCCTGGCCGGTGTTTCCTGCACTGCTGTTGGGCAGCTTTATCCAGGGCGCGGGCACGGCGGCCGCGGGCAGCCTGTGCCGCAGCCTGATGCGGGACAAGTTTGAAGGTACCGAACTGGTACGCTACAACGGCTATGTGTCCATGGGCATCATGCTGGCGCCGCTGTTGGCCCCGCTGCTCGGCGGTTATCTCAACCTGCATTTTGGCTGGCAATCCATGTACCTGTTCTTGCTGGCCATGGGGCTGGCGATCACCCTGGTGATGGTGCTGTGCTTCCGGGAAACCCTGCCGCAGGCACGTCGTCATGCCCAGCCCATGTTGCCGGCCTATCAGTATGTGCTGCATAACAGCAGTTTTCGTCGCCAGCTGGGGATGCTGATTGCCACCTTTGCCGGAGTCATCCTCTACGAGGCGGTGTTCAGCGTCTTGGTCGGCAAGCAAAGCAACCTGA
This sequence comes from Zobellella iuensis, assembly GCF_016746085.1. GTDB lineage: Bacteria > Pseudomonadota > Gammaproteobacteria > Enterobacterales > Aeromonadaceae > Oceanimonas > Oceanimonas iuensis. Next base: position 212,509 of record NZ_JAERTZ010000026.1, on the reverse strand, counting down.
GCAGTGCCGAGATCAGCCTGCTGTTCATCATGCCGCTGCCGCTGTATTTTGCCGGCGCCATGCTGGCTTCCTGGAAGGCTGCGAGCTGGTCCATTGCCCGTTTGCAATGGATCTCTACCGCCGGCCTGTTACTGGGGGCTGCCATAGTGCTGGCATCCGCCTTCGAGCCGCGCCTGAGCGTGGCCGGCCTGGTTCTGGGGGGCGGCCTCTATTTTGCCGGTGCCGGCCTGCTGTTTCCGGTTGCCACCTCCAAGGCGGTCGCGCCTTTTCCCCAGCACAGCGGTACCGCCGGTGCCCTGCTGGGCGGCAGCTCCAACCTGGGCGGTGGCCTCTTCCTGTTGGTACAGGGAGGCTTGCCGGAAATGAATCAGCTGGTACTGGGTGGTTTGTTGCTGGCCTTTGCCGGACTGGTTATGTGGTTTTTGCTGCCGAGCGGCGAGGCCGTGCCGGAGCACGGGGTATAAAGTGTCGGGACTGGGACTGTGCCCAATCCCCAGTCTTCAACCTCAAGGCTTATGGTGCAGCAGTACGAATTTGTCCCATAGCTGTTCCTCGGTTTCCCGGTGGTCGGGATGGTCGATGATACAGTCGATGGGGCAGACGCTGATGCAGGTGGGCTTATCGTAATGGCCGACACACTCGGTGCACAGGCGCGGATCGATCTCGTAGATCTCCGGACCGAAAGTGATGGCTCCATTTGGGCACTCCGGCTCGCACATATCGCAGTTGATGCACTTGTCGGTGATAAGTAGCGCCATGGTATAAAACTCGTATCAGCTGGGATGAAAGAAGGTAGCAAGGGGCGGATTTTAGCACTTTTTGCCGTGATAGAGGGGCTTTTGTGGTGATGCCGGCAGTGCCAGCGGCGGCGGCTGCAACATGCCTTGCCCTGCTTGCCAATCCCGGGCGGCCAACGCACAATAGCGGCTACCCCGACATATGAGAGATCCTAATCTATGGAGTTGGCTGACTACCGGCGGGAATACCTGCAGGGCGGCTTGCGGCGTAAAGATCTGCCGGATAATCCCCTGAGCTTGTTTGAAACCTGGATGCAGCAGGCCATTGCTGCCGGCCTGGCCGATCCCACCGCCATGGTGGTGGCCACGGTGGATGAACGGGGGCAGCCGTTCCAGCGTATTGTATTGCTCAAGCATGCGGATGCGCGGGGCTTTGTGTTTTACACCAATATGGGAAGCCGCAAGGCCAGCCAACTGGCAGCCAATCCTCGCATCAGCCTGCTGTTTCCCTGGCACATGCTGGAGCGGCAAGTGCACGTTACCGGCCAGGTCGAGCGGCTGTCGACCATGGAGGTGATGAAATACTTCAGCAGCCGTCCGAAAGACAGCCAGATCGGCGCCTGGGTTTCCAACCAGTCCTCCCGTATTTCCGCCCGTGGCCTGCTGGAGGCCAAGTTCCTGGAAATGAAACAGAAATTCGCCAGTGGCGAAGTGCCGTTGCCGAGTTTCTGGGGCGGTTTCCGGGTGTGCTTCGAGACTGTCGAGTTCTGGCAGGGGGGGGCCAACCGATTGCACGATCGCTTTCTTTATCAACGCAGCCCCGATGGCTGGACCATCGATCGCCTGGCACCCTAGGAGCCCTTATGCTGATATTCAGAACCGAGCGCCCGGGTGACGGCGACGATATCGATGAAGTCGTGTATGCCGCCTTCGACCGTCCCGACGAAGCGGATCTGGTACTGGCCTTACGTGAGCAGGGCGCCATCAGTGTCAGCCAGGTGGCGGAATACGAGGGGGCGGTGATCGGTCATCTGGCCATGAGTCCGGTCTATATTAACGGCGAGGATCTGGGGTGGCTGGGGCTGGCACCGGTCAGTATCTGGCCCGACTGCCAGCGCCAGGGGGTGGGTTCGGAGATGATCAAGGAAGCCATCAACGCCGCCAACGAACTGGACTGGGCCGGCATAGTGGTGCTGGGTGATCCGGCCTTCTACGGCCGTTTCGGTTTTAAACCGGCGCGGGAGCTGGGTTTGCATTGTCCCTTTCCCGACGCGGGCGATGCCTTTATGGCGCTGGCCCTGAAGCAGCCGGCGCCCAGTGGTCTGGTGACCTACCATCCCGCCTTCGACGGCGTGTCGTGAGCGGGTGAGGTGTAAGGGGGGAGGCGTAAAGAGGGATAAGCAGCTTCACGCCTCTTCATCTTCCTCGAAATACCAATAGCCCTGGTTGACCAGCGGCAGCAGCACTTCCAACAGTACCTTGGGCTCTTTCAGGCAGGCGACTTCCGGACCGCAGATACGGGCTTGGTCGCACAGCAGGCCGATGGCATCCGCATCGGGTACCTCCAACTGGTAACGGTCGCCGTCCAGGTAGAACACCTGTTCGCTGCCTTCCATATAGAAACAGCGCACCCCGCCCAGCCGATACAGGTGGTCGCCGTGATCCAGGCGCAGCACCAGCTCTTCCAGGCTGTAGAGCGGCTCGGCCGGCTCCAGGTCCAGATCGTGCTTGGCTTCCGACATCATTTCGCCAAACCAGTCGGCCAGGCGACCCGGCTCTTCCAGCAGTTCGCTCATCAGCGATTTAACCTGGCTCAGCACGGCCTGGTCGATACGGCCGTGGGCCTGGCAGGGTGTGATGGCGGCGTCGTCGAAACGGCGGGTCACCACCTCGTGGGCCAAAATATGGTCGGCGAAGCTGGAGATCAGATCCTTGGCGTCGGGAGCGCGGAACCCGACCGAGTAGTTGAGCGCCGGCGTCACCGCATAGCCTTCGTGGGGGCAGCCGGGAGGGATATAAAGGATATCGCCCGGCTCCAGCACAGCGTCGATCTCGGCCTCGAAGGCTTCGCAATGGCGCAGGGCGCCGTGGGCGGCAAATTCCTTCAGGGTTTGCTGCTTGCCTACCCGCCAGCGGCGTGTGCCCTCACCCTGAATGATAAAGACACCATATTGATCGATATGAGGGCCGACGCCACCGCCCGGGGTGGAAAAGCTCACCATGACGTCGTCGAAACGCCAGCCGGGGATAAAGCGGAATGCCTCGGCGATGTCCTGTACCGCCGGATGCCACTGGTTGACGGCCTGCACCAGCAGGGTCCAGTCTTCCTCGCCCAGGTGGTCGTAGCTGTCGAAGGGGCCGGTTTCCGCCTGCCAGCGCTCGTTTTCCCGCCAAACCCGGCGGGATTCGATATGGGGCTCCAGTGCGAGCCCGGCCAGTTCATCGGGGCTGAGCGGATCTTCGAAGCCGGGCAGGCCGGCTTTAATCAACAATGGCTTACGCTGCCAGTGGTGGGCGAGAAAGTGTTCGATATCCAGTTTGAGTGCGCTGTGCATGGGAGCCTGTCGGGATGGGAATAATGCTTAAAGAATAGCGGAGTATTATGCCAAGGCGTGATGGAGAAGGGAACCGGAGTGCCCGAAGGTTCCCGCTGCGCGGGAATGCAGGCGAGCCGCCTGCGCTCCAGGGGAGCTCTCGCTCCCCCTTACGTTTTACTTCAGCTCGTCGGTGAGCTGGATGGCGCGGCCGATGTAGTTGGCCGGGGTCAGCTGCTTGAGCTCGGCCTTCACCGACTCGGGCAGCTCGAGGCTGTCGATAAAGGCGCGCATGCCTTCGGCGTCCACCCGTTTGCCGCGGGTCAGTTCCTTGAGCTTCTCGTAGGGCTTTTCGATACCGTAGCGGCGCATGACCGTCTGTACTGGCTCGGCCAGCACTTCCCAGTTCTGATCCAGATCGGCGGCCAGCGCCTGCGGGTTGGCTTCCAGCTTGCTGATGCCCTTGAGGGTTGCCTGGTAGGCGATGAGGGAGTAACCCACCGCCACGCCCAGGTTGCGCAGCACAGTGCTGTCGGTCAGGTCCCGCTGCCAGCGGGAGATGGGCAGCTTGGCGGCCAGGTGGTTGAACACGGCGTTGGCCAGCCCCAGGTTGCCTTCGGAGTTTTCGAAGTCGATGGGGTTGACCTTGTGCGGCATGGTGCTGGAGCCGATTTCACCGGCCACGGTGCGCTGCTTGAAGTAGCCCACCGAGATGTAGCCCCAGATATCCCGATCGAAGTCGATAAGGATGGTGTTGAAACGGGCCAGGGCGTCGAACAGCTCGGCGATGTAGTCGTGGGGCTCGATCTGGGTGGTGTAGGGGTTCCAGGTCAGCTCCAGGCGGGCGACGAACTGCTCGGCAAAGTCGTGCCAGTCCACTTCCGGGTAGGCGGACATATGGGCGTTGTAGTTGCCCACGGCGCCGTTGATCTTGGCCAGCATTTCAACCGCCAGGATCTGCTTGAACTGGCGCTCCAGCCGGTAGGCCACGTTGGCCATTTCCTTGCCCAGGGTAGTGGGAGAGGCGGGCTGGCCGTGGGTGCGGCTCAGCATGGGCACGTCCCGGTACTGCTTGGCCAGCTGCTTGACCGCGTCGATAAGCTCGCGGCAGTAGGGGGCGATCACTTCTTCCCGGGCGGCTTTCAGCATCAACGCATGGGCGTTGTTGTTGATGTCTTCGCTGGTGCAGGCGAAGTGGATAAACTCGCTCACCGCCGCCAGCTCGGGCAGGGCCTCGACCTTCTCCTTGAGGAAGTACTCCACCGCCTTCACGTCGTGGTTGGTGGTGCGTTCGATGTCCTTGATGCGCTGGCCGTCGGCCTCGTTGAACTCGGCCACGATGCGATCCAGGTAGGCATTGGCCTCGGCGGACAGGGCCGGCACCTCGGTGATTTCAGCATGCTCGGCCAGGGCCTGCAGCCAGCGGACTTCCACTTCAACACGAAAGCGCAATAAACCGAACTCGGAAAAAATGGCGCGCAGCTCCTGGGTTTTGGCGCCGTAACGGCCATCGACCGGGGAAATAGCCGTTAATGCTGACAATTCCATGAACAAGGACTCCTGAACGTTGGGGGGTAACTAAGAATACATCAATAGCGCAGGGCGGCCTGGGCTTGCGCCACCAGTCGCTTGCGGGAAAACAGGATATGGCGGCGCTTGCCGCCGAGCTGGCGCCACAGCACGGCACTGCGGATACCGGCCAGCAACAGGGCACGGATCTGGTGCTGCACCAGCAGCTGCTGCAGATAGCTGGGGTTGCCCGCCACCTGGATACGCGGCCCTATGGGGCTGACGATGTCGCTGTAAATGCCGGCCAGGTTGGCCAGCACCTGCTCGTCGAGCAGCTCGAAATGGTGCAGCTGACGCTTGACCTGGTTGATACGCTCGCCCAGCATCGCCATCAGATCCCGGCGTTTGGCCAGCTTGCGCTCCAGCGCCACCAGGCCCACCAAGTAGCGGGTGAGTTCAGCATTTTTCTGGCCGCTGTCGGTGCTGAGCTGGTCGATCAGGGTCTGATAACCCAGCTGTAACTGTGCATGGCCGCCGTAAATGTCTTCCGAGCGCTCGGCGTCGGTCACCAGAATACTGTTGAGGGTGGCGGTGAGCACCGTTTTGTTTTCGATAGTGCCCTGGCGAGCGACCTGCTGTACCAGGCTGGCCGCCTGGCAGATACCGGCAAAGGCCAGGGTTTGGTTTTCCAGACTATGACTCACGCTTGCTCCTGACTGAATCGGGTTTCGATAATGCCGCCGCCCAGACAGACCTCGCCCTGGTAGAAGACGGCGGACTGGCCCGGGGTCACCGCGGCCTGCGGGCTGTCGAAGGTCACCCTGATGGTTTCGGCGTCCACCGGCTCTACCAAACAGGGAATGTCTTCCTGGCGATAGCGGGTTTTTACCGAGCAGCGAAAGGCCTGGGTCACCGGCTGGCGGTTTACCCAGTGCAACTGGCGGGCGATAAGGCCGTTCGAATAGAGGCGGGGATGATCGCCCTGGGCCACCACCAGCACATTGCGCTCCAGATCTTTATCCACCACATACCAGGGATCGTCGGTGGCGTTCTTGAGGCCGCCGATGCCAAGGCCCTTGCGCTGGCCCAGGGTGTGGTACATCAGACCCTGGTGCTCGCCAATAACCTCGCCGTTAACGGTTTCGATCCTGCCCGGCTGGGCGGGCAGATAGCGAGCCAGAAAGTCGCGGAACTTGCGCTCGCCGATAAAGCAGATGCCGGTGGAATCCTTCTTCTTGGCGGTAACCAGCTCCAGCTGCTCGGCGATGCGGCGCACTTCGGGCTTTTCCAGCTCGCCCACCGGGAACAGGCTCTTGGCCACCTGTTGTGCACTCAGGGTATAGAGGAAATAGCTCTGATCCTTGTTGTCGTCCAGCCCGCGCAGCAGCTTGGGCTGGTCGTCGAAGCTGCGGCGCACATAGTGGCCGGTGGCGATGTAGTCGGCGCCCAGATCCTCGGCGGCGAACTCCAGGAACGCCTTAAACTTGATTTCCTTGTTGCACAGGATGTCCGGGTTGGGGGTACGCCCGGCCTTGTATTCGGCCAGGAAGTGCTCGAACACATTGTCCCAGTACTCGGCGGCGAAGTTGATGGTGTGCAGTTCGATACCGAGCTTGTCGCACACCGCCTGGGCATCGCGCAGATCCTCGGCGGCGGAGCAGTACTCGTCGGTGTCGTCTTCTTCCCAGTTCTTCATGAACAGGCCTTCCACCTGATAGCCCTGCTGTTGCAGCAGCCAGGCCGACACCGAAGAATCCACACCGCCGGACATGCCGACAATCACTTTTAGCTGACTGTTATCGCTCATAACCTGCCGTTACCTGTTAGCAAAACGGGCGGCATTTTACCAGACAAATGCCGCGAGGGGGAGGCGTGGTTTAAGCCGGAAGCCCGAAGCTTGAAGCGGGAAGACATGACAAGTCGCGGGTCTTGTCCTCCGCAGGAGGGCGGCCCGCCCGCAGGGGTGTTATGCCGTGGCTTGGGTGTGGTTGGTGGGCCCGAGGGTTCCCGCTTTGCGGGAATGCAGGCGAGCCGCCTGCGCTCCAGGGAGCGGCGTACGTCCTCAAGGCTGAGGGTCCTTATGCCTCACGCTTTTCAAGGCGTCCAGCGGAAAGCGTGCTCCCGCCAGGTAATCCTGGAACGAGGCGAGGATAAGCGGGCTGCGCAGCTGCTCGCCCAGGGCTTCAATTTCGTCCAGGGTCAGCCAGTGGCAGCGGATGATGTCGCCGTCCGGGTCCTGGGGCCGGGTAGCCAGCGGCTCGGCCACCGCCACGCAGAAGGTAAAGCGCACGAAGTGCTTGCCGCTGTCCGGCGCACTGTACTGGTAAATGCCTACCGCCTGCTCTATGGGCAAGGCAAGCCCGGTTTCTTCCAGCAATTCGCGGCGGGCGCCGGCCAGCAGTTCCTCGCCCGGCTCCAGATGGCCGGCGGGCTGGTTGAACATCACCCGGCCCTGCTGCCATTCCTCCACCATCAAAAAACGATCGCCGGCACGCACTATCACCGCCAGGGTTACCGCATGGCTCATGTTTTTCTCCATTGTCCGGGTTGCAAATCGCCCAGGGTCCAGTCGCCCATGGCGTAGCGGATCAGCCGCAGGGTGGGAAAGCCGATTTGGGCGGTCATCCGTCGTACCTGGCGGTTGCGCCCTTCCACTATTTTTATTTCCAGCCAACGGGTGGGAATGGCCTGGCGCTCGCGAATGGGTGGAACACGGGGCCACACCTCGGGCTCGGCCATCAGCCGCACCTGGGCCGGCAGGGTGGGGCCGTCGTTAAGCGTAACCCCCTGGCGCAGCTTGTCGAGATCCGCCTTGGTGGGAATACCTTCCACCTGAGCCCAATAGGTTTTTTCGGTTTTGCGCCCGGGTTGGGTCAGGCGGGCGTTGAGGGCGCCGTCGTTGGTCAGCACCAGCAGGCCTTCGCTGTCCCGGTCCAGCCGGCCGGCGGCATAAACACCGGGCACATCGACGAAGTCGGCCAGGGTCTGGCGGCCCTCGCCGTCGGTAAACTGGCACAGCACCATATAGGGCTTGTTGAACAGCAGGGTGGTCGGCGGCCCGGCCGGCGGCCTGTTAGACTTTGGTCGGGGGGCGGGGCGGGGTTTTCTGGCTTTCATGGCAAAAAGGCTGATGAAACAGGGGCTTCAAGCATAACAGAGTGCGCCCCGGCCGGCTAACGGTGGGGCGGTGGAACTGTGATTGGGCCAATATTAATGGGTAATTCTTTAACCTATGATGCCAGTGCAGATATGGAGCGCGGGTCTTGTCCTCCGCAGGGATATTGCACCCAGGCTTAAAGTTCCCGCTGTGCGGGAAGGCAGGCGAGCCGCCTGCGCTCCAGCAATAAATACAAAACACATCAACAAGCCAGGAGAAAGCGATGACTTCAAAAGTGACGGTGCCAGCGGAAGGGCAAAAAATCACCCTGGATGCGAGCGGCAAGCTGGTGGTTCCGAACGATCCCATTATTCCCTTTATAGAAGGCGACGGCATAGGGGTGGATGTTACCCCGGCGATGAAAACGGTGGTGGATGCGGCCGTGGCCAAGGCCTATGGCGGCGCGCGCAACATCAGCTGGATGGAGATCTACACCGGCGAAAAGTCCACCCGGGTTTATGGCGAAAACACCTGGCTGCCGGAAGAAACCCTCGACTTTATCCGTGACTATCATGTGGCCATCAAGGGCCCGCTGACCACCCCGGTGGGCGGTGGCATCCGCTCCCTCAACGTGGCCCTGCGCCAGGAGCTGGATCTTTACATTTGCCTGCGCCCGGTGCGCTATTACCAGGGTACCCCCAGCCCGCTGAAACAGCCCGAGCTCACCGATATGGTGATCTTCCGCGAGAACAGCGAGGACATCTATGCCGGCATCGAATGGAAGGCCGGCAGCGCCGAGGCCCAAAAGGTCATCGACTTTTTGCGGGAAGAGATGGGGGTGCAGAAAATCCGTTTCCCCGAGGATTGCGGCATCGGCATCAAGCCCACCTCCCGCGAAGGCACCCGCCGGTTGGTACGGGCCGCGCTGCAGTATGCGGTGGACAACGATCGTGACTCCCTGACCCTGGTGCACAAGGGCAATATCATGAAGTTTACCGAAGGGGCCTTCAAGGACTGGGGCTACGAACTGGCGCGGGAGGAGTTCGGCGCCGAGCTTATCGACGGCGGCCCCTGGTGTTCATTCAAAAACCCTAAAACTGGTAAGGAAATCGTGGTCAAGGATGTGATCGCCGACGCCTTCCTGCAGCAGATTTTGTTGCGTCCGGCGGAATACGACGTGATTGCCTGCATGAACCTCAACGGCGACTATATTTCCGACGCCCTGGCGGCCCAGGTGGGCGGCATCGGCATCGCTCCCGGCGCCAATATCGGCGATGGTGTGGCCCTGTTCGAGGCCACTCACGGCACCGCACCCAAGTATGCGGGGCAGGACAAGGTCAACCCGGGGTCGCTTATCCTCTCCGCCGAAATGATGCTGCGCCACCTGGGCTGGACCGAAGCGGCGGATCTCATCATCAAGGGCATGGAAGGGGCTATCGCCAACAAAACGGTAACCTACGACTTCGAACGGCTGATGGATGGCGCCACCCTGCGCAAGTGCTCCGAATTCGCCGAAGACATGGTGGCGAATATGTGAGGCCAGGAAACAGGGACTGGGGGGACGTGGCTGGGAAGCTTCCTCATCCCTGCTCCCTAGGCAGGGGCCAGGATCCGGTTGTCACTTTGCGGGAAGGCAAGCGAGCCGCCTGCCTTCCATCTTGGCGGCGGCTGGTTACGCTGCTTCACGCCTTGATAATGCGCGGCAGGTTATCGTCCTGGCGCAGGGTCAGCACTTCGCAACCGTCTTCGGTCACCAGAATGGTGTGTTCGTATTGGGCCGAGAGGCTGCGGTCCTTGGTCACCACCGTCCAGCCGTCGCCCAGCATCTTGCTGTGGCGTTTGCCCACGTTGATCATCGGCTCTATGGTCAGGCACATGCCGGCCTGCAGCACTTCGCCGGTGCCTGGCTTGCCGTAGTGCAGCACCTGGGGCTCCTCGTGGAATTCACGGCCGATGCCGTGGCCGCAGTATTCCCGCACTACCGAGTAGTGGTGGGCTTCCGCATGTTGCTGAATGGCGGCGCCGATGTCGCCCAGGCGCACTCCGTGCTTCACCATTTTGATGCCGAGCTCCATGCATTCCTGGGTGACCCGGCACAGCCGCTCGGCCATGATGCTGGCCTTGCCCACAAAAAACATCCTGGAGGTATCACCGTGGTAGCCGTCCTTGATCACCGTGATGTCGATATTGATGATATCGCCGTCCTTCAGCTTTTTATCGGACGGGATGCCATGGCAGATCACATGGTTGACCGAGGTACAGATGGATTTGGGAAAGCCGTGGTAGTTCAGCGGTGCCGGAATGGCCTGCTGTTCGTTAACGATATAGTCATGGCAGATCTGGTTCAGCTCGTCTGTGGTCACGCCGGCCTTCACGTGGGGCTCTATCATTTCCAGCACTTCGGCGGCCAGGCGGCCGGCCACACGCATTTTTTCTATTTCTTCCGGGGTTTTTATGACTATGCTCATCAAACTCGTCTCTGTGGTTTTGGCGCCCGGTTTTGTCGCGTCTGTTTCGCTTGGGGCGGCTGTCGGCCATGCCGTTAAAGGGCCAAAAGTGTAACCCCAAGCGGGCTTAACTTCCAGTGGCGGCCTTGCCATGGATCGCGGCTCGTACTGGCGTAGGGTCCGGTTTCATGGTATAAAGCGCGCCGTGACAGCCATGCCTGCGGCCTGGCCCGGTCACGATACATTCACTTTATTTAACACACACACACATCGGCACATGCTCCAGGGTGCCTTAGGGTCGGAGCCATGGGATGTGTGGAGGCCTAACCCAATACATTTATTAGAGGAAATCATGGCACAAGTATCTATGCGCGACATGCTGAAAGCCGGCGTTCACTTCGGTCACCAGACCCGTTTCTGGAACCCCAAGATGAAGCCCTTCATTTTCGGCGCCAGCAACCGGGTTCACATCATCAACCTGGAAAAAACAGTACCTATGTTCAACGACGCCCTGAACTACCTGGGCAGCGTTGCTTCCAAAAAAGGTAAAATTCTGTTTGTTGGTACCAAGCGCGCAGCCTCTGAAGCCGTTAAAGAAGCCGCTACCAAGTGTGATCAGTACTATGTCAACCACCGCTGGTTGGGTGGCATGCTGACCAACTGGAAAACCGTACGTCAATCCATCAGCCGCCTGAAAGAGCTGGAAATCCAGTCTCAAGACGGTACCTTCGACAAGCTGACCAAGAAAGAGGCGCTGATGCGCACTCGCGAAATGGAAAAGCTGGAGAAGTCCCTGGGCGGTATCAAGGACATGGGCGGTCTGCCCGACGTACTGTTCGTCATCGACGCCGATCACGAGCACATCGCCATCAAGGAAGCCAACAACCTGGGCATTCCCGTGGTATCGGTAGTGGACACCAACTCTAACCCGGACGGCATCGACTATATCGTTCCCGGTAACGATGACGCCATCCGCGCCGTTCAGCTGTACCTGAACGCCGCTGCTGACGCTGTGACCACCGCCCGTGCGCAAGACTTGGCCGTGCAAGCCGAAGACAACTACGTCGTTGAAGAATAATAAAGTCTGAGCGAGCCGCTCCAGCCTTTATTAACCATACGCAAGTAATGGGTTAACAGGGGCCTTGTGCCCCTGTTTTCTTGTAGACCAAGACCGAGGAAATGAGACATGGCAACTATTACCGCCGCCCTGGTAAAAGAACTGCGTGAGCGCACTGGCGCCGGCATGATGGATTGTAAAAAAGCCCTGACCGAAGCCAATGGCGACATCGAGCAGGCCATCGAAGACATGCGTAAGTCCGGCCAGGCCAAAGCCGCCAAGAAAGCCGGCCGTATCGCCGCCGAAGGCATCATCCTGGTGCGCCAGGCCGGCAACACTGCCGTGATGATCGAGCTGAACAGCGAAACCGACTTCGTTGCCAAGGATGCCGGCTTCCGCGCCTTCGGCGACAAGGTTGCCGATATCGCCCTGGCCAACAAAATCAACGACCTGGACGCCCTGAAAGCGGCCGAGTATGAAAACGGCGAGAGCGTGGAAACCACCCTCACCAACCTGATCGCCAAAATCGGCGAGAACATGAGCCTGCGTCGTGTAGTGCTGGTGGAAGGCGACAACCTGACCACCTACCTGCACGGCACCCGCATCGGTGTTATCGTCAACCTGAAAGGCGGTGACGAAGAAGTGGCCAAAGACGTGGCCATGCACGTGGCTGCCTGCAGCCCGCAGTTCGTCAAGCCGGAAGATGTATCCGAAGACGTGGTGGCCAAAGAGCGCGAAATCCAGGTGGAAATCGCGGTCAACTCCGGCAAGCCGAAAGACATCGCCGAGAAGATGGTTGAAGGTCGCATGAAGAAGTTCACCGGCGAGATCTCTCTCACCGGCCAGCCCTTCGTCAAGGACCCGTCCGTTTCCGTTGCCGACGTGCTCAAGCAGAAAGGTGCCGATGCCCTGGGCTTCGTGCGTTTCGAAGTGGGTGAAGGTATCGAGCGTAAAGAAGAAGACTTCGCTGCCGAAGTTCAGGCGCAAATCGCTGCCGCCAAGGGTTAATTCCCGCAATTTTAGTGCTATCCAGACCGCGACACCCGTCGCGGTCTTTCTATGACCAGGAATAGAAAGCATGAGTACCAATCCTAAACCCGCATACAGACGCATTCTTCTTAAACTGAGCGGCGAAGCGCTGCAAGGGGAAGAAGGCTTTGGTATCGACCCCGCCGTACTGGAGCGTATGGCTCAGGAAATCAAGGAACTGGTTGAATTGGGCGTTCAGGTCGGCCTGGTGATCGGCGGCGGCAACCTGTTCCGTGGTGCGGGCCTGGCCAAGGCGGGAATGAACCGCGTGGTGGGCGACCACATGGGTATGTTGGCGACCGTGATGAACGGCCTGGCCATGCGTGATGCCCTGCACCGTGCTTATGTGAATGCTCGCCTGATGTCCGCCATCACCCTGGAAGGCATGTGCGACAGCTACAACTGGGCGGAAGCCATCAGCCTGTTGCGCAAGGGCCGGGTGGTGATTTTCTCCGCCGGCACCGGCAACCCCTTCTTTACCACCGATTCGGCCGCCTGTTTGCGTGGTATTGAAATCGAAGCCGACGTAGTATTGAAGGCCACCAAGGTGGACGGCGTGTTCAGCGACGACCCCATGAAAAACCCCGAGGCCGAACTCCATCATCATCTCAACTATGACGATGTCCTGGAGCGGGAGCTCAAGGTGATGGATCTGGCCGCCTTTACCCTGGCCCGGGATCACAACCTGCCGATCCGGGTGTTTAATATGAATAAACCGGGTGCGCTGCGACGGGCCGTGATGGGGGAAACCGAAGGCACCCTTATCAGTCGCAAGTAACTCTGTGGAGTAAGGTGTCAGGCGTAGAACCTCACTCAGGACAAAGAGGATAAAGACAGTGATTAACGAGATTAAGAACAGCGCCAAAGTGCGCATGGAAAAAAGCGTGGAAGCGCTGAAGACCCAGATGAACAAGGTGCGTACCGGCCGGGCCCATCCCAGCCTGCTCGATACCATCTACGTGGATTACTATGGCACTTCCACCCAGCTCAAGCAGGTCGGCAACATCACCACCGAAGACTCTCGCACCCTGGCGGTGACGGTGTTCGATCGCTCGATGATCCAGGCAGTGGAAAAAGCCATCATGAGTTCGGATCTGGGCCTGAACCCGGCCAGCGCCGGCACCACCATCCGTATTCCGCTGCCGCCGCTGAACGAAGAGCGCCGCAAGGATCTGATCAAGGTGGTTCGTCACGAGGCGGAACAGGGCCGGGTGGCCATTCGCAATATCCGCCGTGATGCCAACGGTGATCTGAAAGCGCTGTTGAAAGACAAGGAAATTTCCGAAGACGACGACCGCCGTGCCCAGGACGACATCCAGAAACTGACCGATCTCTACATCAAGCTGGTGGACGAAGCGCTCGCCGCCAAAGAGAAAGAGTTAATGGAAATCTGATACTTACATCAGGTATAGTAGCCGACGCCGTGTAGCTGCCTGCACGGCGTTTGTCTTTGTGCAGGAGTGATTCAATGCCAACAACGGCAGCATTCGACGAGCCATCCCAGCTACCTCGCCACGTCGCCATTATCATGGATGGCAACGGCCGCTGGGCCGAACGGCGCGGCAAGTTCCGGGTAAGCGGCCACAAGGCCGGGGTCAAGGCGGTGCGCGAGGCGGTGACCTTTGCCTACAAGCTCAAGCTGGATGCCCTGACCCTGTTCGCTTTTTCCAGCGAAAACTGGCGTCGCCCCGAAGAGGAGGTCAGCGCCCTGATGGGGCTCTTCATCGCCGTCTTGGGCTCCGAGGTACGCAAACTGCACCGTAACAATATCCGCCTGCGTATCATCGGTGAGCGCCATGCCTTCAGTGAGCACCTGCAGCGCAAGATTGTCGATGCCGAGATGCTGACCGCGGCCAATACCGGCCTCACCCTCAATATTGCCGCCAACTACGGTGGCCGTTGGGATATCACCCAGGCCTGCCGCCGACTGGGGGAGCTGGTGGCGGCAGGCCGGCTGGCACCGGCCGAGATTAGCGAACACCATCTGGACCAACTGATGAACCTGGCCGATTTGGCACCGGTGGATCTGTTGATCCGCACCGGGGGCGAGCAACGCATCAGCAATTTTCTGCTTTGGCAACTGGCCTACGCCGAGCTGTACTTTACCCCCGTACTCTGGCCTGATTTCGGTGAAGAGTCCTTCAGCGAGGCGGTAGCTGCTTTTGTGGGGCGAGAACGCCGTTTCGGCTGTACCGGTGAGCAAATCCGCGCCTTGGTGGCGGAGCGTGAAGCATGAGGGCAGACGGGAGTCCAATCCTAGCGTCGAATATATTCGACCGGGTGCGGCACCGTGGCTGGGATGGTCGATTGCAATCGACCCTACGGAGCTAAAAACCGACCCACGCGCTATGAACATATAAAGACAAAAGAGGTCAGGGGCGGGGTGTGAAGCAGGTGTTCAGGGGGAATTCCCCTCACTCCTCACACTTCACCCCCTCACTTCAATAAGAGAGGATATTTCTTGCTGAAGCTTAGAATCATCACGGCCCTGTGCCTTGTACCCCTGGTGCTGGCGGCCATTTTTCTGCTGCCGTTGCCCTTCTTCGCCTTGTTCGCCACCGGCGTCTTCCTGCTGGCCGGCCGGGAGTGGGGGCGTTTTATCGATATCCAAAAAGCCAATGTGGTGATGGTGTCCCTGGCCCTGGTACTGATTGGCCTGATGGCCATGGTGCCCATCGGACAGATCTGGGCGGCCGGGCTGCATGGTGGCATTGCCCTGGTTCTCTACGCTGGGGCCGGCTGGTGGCTGGTGTCACTGGCGTTGGTACTGGCTTATCCGCGCAGCGCCGCGTTCTGGCGTGACCATCTGTGGTTGAAGGCGTTGTTTGCCCTGTTCAGCCTGATCCCTTTCTTCTGGGCGTTGCTGGTGTTGCGCAGCTACCAGTACGAACAGAACCCCTATTTCGGCGCCTGGTTGCTGCTGTTTGTGATGTCATTGGTATGGGCGGCCGATACCGGCGCTTATTTCGTGGGCAAGGCCTTCGGCAAGCACAAACTCTGCCCCAGGGTCAGTCCGGGCAAGACCATAGAGGGCATGCTGGGCGGGGTTGCGGCGGCCAGTGTGCTGGCGCTGGTGGTGACCCAGGCCATGGCATTGCCGCTGGCGGAGAGCCTGGTGCTGCTGCTGGCCTCGGTGGTGGCGGTATTTGCCTCTGTACTGGGCGACCTGGTGGAGAGCATGTTCAAGCGGGAGGCGGGCATCAAGGATTCCGGCCAGATCCTGCCCGGTCATGGCGGTATCATGGACCGGATTGACAGCCTGACCGCCGCCTTGCCGGTCTTTATCGTTATCGTGCACTTGCTGGGGCGGGGCTGACCATGGAAATGCTGACCCTGCTCGGCGCCACCGGCTCCATCGGCCAGAGTACCCTGGGCGTAGTGCGCCGCCATCCGGAGCGGTTCGGCCTGTTCGCCCTGACCGCCAGCCGCCAGGTGGAGAGGATGCTGGCCGACTGCCTGGAATTCACCCCCCGTTATGCGGTGATGGCCGATGACGGAGCCGCCCGCGAGCTGCGCCTATTGCTGACGGAGCGCGGCTGTGCCACCCAGGTGCTGAGCGGGGTGAATGCCCTGTGCGAGGTGGCGGCCGATCCCGAGGCGACGACCGTGATGGCCGCCATTGTCGGCGCCGCCGGTTTGTTGCCGACGCTGGCGGCGGTGCGGGCGGGCAAGCGGGTGCTGCTGGCCAACAAGGAGGCCCTGGTGATGAGCGGCGAGCTGTTTATCGAGGCGGTGCACCGGCATGGCGCCCGGTTGTTGCCGGTGGACAGCGAGCACAATGCCATTTTTCAGTGCCTGCCGCCCGAGTTGCAGCAAAACCCGGGGCGCGGCAGCCTGGTGGCGGCCGGCATCGGCAAGATACTGCTGACCGGCTCCGGTGGCCCTTTCCGTTACACTCCGCCGGAGGAATTGGCGGCGGTGACGCCGGCCCAGGCGGTGGCCCATCCCAACTGGTCCATGGGCCCCAAGATTTCGGTGGACTCGGCCACCATGATGAACAAGGGCCTGGAATACATAGAGGCGCGCTGGCTGTTCAATGCGCCGCCCGAGCAACTGGAGGTGCTGGTGCATCCCCAGTCGGTGATCCATTCCATGGTGCAGTACTCGGATGGCTCGGTCTTGGCCCAGCTCGGCCAGCCGGATATGATGACCCCCATCGCCCATGCGCTGGCGTACCCGGAGCGCATCGGCTCGGGGGTGGCGCCGCTGGACTTCTGCCGGCTGGGGGAGTTGACCTTTATGGCGCCGGACATGGCGCGTTACCCCTGCCTGCAGCTCGCCATCGACGCCTGCACGGCGGGGCAGGGCGCCACCACCGCACTCAATGCCGCCAACGAAGTGGCGGTGGCGGCCTTTCTGGCCGGCG
The DNA here is from genome assembly GCF_016746085.1 of Zobellella iuensis. GTDB lineage: Bacteria > Pseudomonadota > Gammaproteobacteria > Enterobacterales > Aeromonadaceae > Oceanimonas > Oceanimonas iuensis. The sequence goes on along the minus strand of NZ_JAERTZ010000026.1, from coordinate 195,733 downwards.
GGCTGGATTACATGGGGATTGCGGCGGTGAATGAGACGGTGGTGCAAAAGCTGGGTCTAACCAAGGTAAGCGGCCTGGACGATATCCTCGCGCTGGATGACCAGGCCCGTCGTAGTGCAACAGCGATTATCAGGAGACGATGATGACCGGCGTATTGTGGAACCTGGGCGCCTTTATCGTCGCCCTCGGCATTCTGGTGGCGGTGCATGAATTCGGCCACTTCTGGGTGGCCCGCCGCAACGGGGTCAGGGTAGAGCGGTTTTCCATCGGCTTCGGCAAGGCGATTTGGCGGCGGATGGGGAAAGACGGCACCGAGTACGTGGTGGCCATGATCCCCCTCGGCGGCTACGTGAAGATGCTGGACGGCCGGGTGGACGACATTCCTCCGGAACAGCGCCACCAGGCCTTCGACAGCAAGTCGGTGTGGGCGCGGATGGCGATAGTGGTGGCCGGCCCCATGGCCAATTTTCTGTTTGCCATTTTTGCGTTCTGGCTGATGTTCGTGATTGGGGTGCCGGCGGTGAAGCCGGTGCTGAACGAGGTGACGCCCGGTTCGCCGGCGGCCCAGGGCGGATTGACGGCGGGAATGGAAATCGTGGCCATCGACGGGCGTCATGTGCGTACCTGGGAAGACGTGAATTTTGCCCTGATCGGTCGCCTGGGCGACGCCCAGACCCGCTTCGAGGCGCAGGACAGCTACGGCCAGCGCCGGGAGTACCAGATCCCGCTCGAACAGTGGCGCTTCAACCCGGATGAAACCTCGCCCATCGCGGCCCTCGGTCTGGTGCCGGAAGGACCGCGGCTGACCCTGACGGTGGCCGAGGTGGTGACGGGCGGGCCGGCGGCGCTCGCCGGGGTGCAACCCGGCGATACCCTGCAGGCGGTGAACGGTGAACCCCTGGGGCACTGGAGCCAATTGGTTGAACTGATCCAGTCGTCCCCCGATGTGTCGATGGAACTCCTGGTTGCGCGCGCGGGTCAGAGCTTAGGTTTGACCCTGACGCCGGAACGGCGCGAAAGCCGGGAGCGGGTCATCGGCTATGCCGGCCTGGCGCCGGAGGTGTTGCCGGTGGCGGAGCAATATCGCTTCGATCTCCGCTACGGCCCGTTGGAGGCCATCTGGGCCGGTACCAAACGGACCTGGGAGCTGACGGTGCTGACCTTTCAGATGATCGGCAAGCTGCTTACCGGTATTGTATCGGTCGACAACCTGAGCGGCCCCATCTCCATTGCCAAGGGGGCCGGGGTCAGTGCCGAGTTCGGGCTGGTGTATTTTCTCGGTTTTCTGGCGTTGGTCAGTGTGAATCTGGGCATTATCAACCTGTTGCCCTTGCCGGTACTCGACGGCGGCCACTTGTTGTTCTATCTGGTGGAAGCGGTTACCGGGCGGCCGGTGCCGGAAAAAATACAGGAAATCGGTTTCAAGATTGGGGCGGCCCTGCTGATGTTGTTGATGGGGCTGGCGCTGTTTAATGATTTTGCTCGCCTCTAGGGCGAACGACACAAGGATAATGTCCAATAATGGCAGTTAAAAAAACACTTGCCGCTTCCTGCCTGTTGGGTGCCAGCCTGCTGGCCCAGGCGCAGAGCAGCATGACCCCTTTTGTGGTTCAGGATATTCAGGTTAACGGCCTGCAGCGGGTCACCCTGGGGGCGGCCCTGCTCAGCCTGCCGGTGCGGGTGGGGGAAGAGATTGACGACTCTCGTCTGGCCGAGGCGATCAAGAGCCTCTATGCCTCCGGCAACTTCGAAGATGTGCAGCTGCTGCGCGATGGCAACGTGCTGGTGGTCCAGGTGACCGAACGGCCCACCATTGCCGGTATCAGTTTCAGCGGCAACAAGGAAATCAAGGAAGAGCAACTCAGGGAGAGCCTGGAGGGCGCGGGCGTGCGGGTCGGCGAGCCGCTGGATCGCACTACCCTGAGTTCGCTCGAAAAGGGACTGGAAGATTTTTACTACGGCGTGGGCAAGTACTCGGCCCAGGTCAAGGCGGTGCTGACGCCGCTGCCCCGTAACCGGGTGGATCTGAAGTTTGAATTCGTGGAAGGCCCGGCGGCGGAAATCAAGCAGATCAATATCGTCGGCAACCGCGCCTTCAGCGAGGCACAACTGCTGGCCCAGCTGCAGCTGTCCGACAGCGTGCCCTGGTGGAACTTTATGGCCGACCAGCGCTACCAGAGGCAGAAGCTGGCCGGCGATATCGAGACCCTGCGCTCCTACTACCGGGATCGGGGCTATCTCAAGGCGGAGGTGACCTCCACCCAGGTGTCCATGTCGCCGGATCGGGAAGGGGTCTATATCACCCTGAACGTGGAGGAAGGTGAACAGTACCGGGTGTCAAGCGTGAGCCTGCGGGGGGATTTGATCGACCGCCGGCGCGAGCTGGAGGCCATGGTGCCGATGCGGGCGGGGGATCTCTATTCCGCCGCCGACGTGGCGCACCTGGAAGAGGTATTGTCCAAGTTCCTGGGCCGCTTCGGCTACGCCTACCCGCGCATCAATACCTTCCCGCAGATCGACGAGGCGACCAAGCAGGTGGAGCTGATCGTCAACATCGAGCCGGGTAACAGGGTCTATGTTCGCCGCATCAACTTCAGCGGCAACATCATCACCAAGGATGAGGTGCTGCGCCGGGAAATGCGCCAGATGGAAGGCACCTGGCTGTCGAGCGAAAACGTCGAACAGTCCCGTACCCGCCTGAACCGGCTGGGCTATTTCTCCGATGTGCAGGTGGAGACCCGCCGGGTGCCGGGAGAGGATGACTTGGTCGACCTGGATGTGAATGTCAAGGAGCAGCCCGCCGGCTCCATCAATTTTGGTATCGGCTACGGCACCGACTCGGGTTTCAGCATCCAGGCCGGCCTGCAACAGGACAACTTCCTCGGTACCGGCAACCGGGTGGGCATCAATTCCCAGATGAACGACTATTCCAAGGACGTGTCCCTGGACTACACGGATCCCTACTTCACCGTGGACGGGGTCAGCTTGGGCGGCCGCCTGTATTACCGTGAGTTCGAGGCCCGCAACGCCAACCTGGCGGACTACGACAGCACCACTTACGGTGCCCGTATCCTCAGCGGCTTCCCGATCAACGAAACCAACAGCCTGAATTTCAGCACCGGCTTCGAGCACAACACCCTGGGCAAACCCCAGGACAGCTATCTGCAGCTGGACGATTTCTGGACCCTGCACGGTGAAAACGTCGACAGCAACAACGAGATCAGCTTCAACACCTTCGACGTCAGCGCCGGCTGGACCCGTAATACCCTGAACCGGGGCTTCTTCCCCACCGCCGGCAACCGCCAGAGCCTGAACGCCAAGGTGACGGTGCCGGGATCGGATCTGCAGTACTACAAGCTGAGCTTCGATAACGCCCACTATTTCCCGCTGGACCGGGCCCATAACTGGGTAATGCACGGCAAGTTCCGCGCCGCTTACGGCAACGGTTATGGCGATGCCAGCGATGGTAGCCAGCGGCTGCCGTTCTTCGAGAACTACTACGGCGGCGGTTTCACTACCCTGCGTGGTTTCAAGAGCAACTCGGTGGGCCCGCGGGCGATTTATCCGGAAGGCACGGGGTTGCGCGGCTCTGACAGCTCCATCGGCGGCAACGCCCTGCTGGCGGCCTCGGCGGAGCTGATCGTGCCCACGCCCTTCGCCGGTGAGGATGCCCAGCGTTCCCTGCGGACCAGCCTGTTCGTGGACGTGGGCACCGTCTGGGATACCGAATACTCGGCCTACGACCTGGACTGTGTCAGCGGCTGCGAGCTGATCTACGACTTCGGTTCCCCGTCAAACTTCCGGGCGTCTGCCGGGGTCAGCATGCAGTGGCTGTCGCCGCTGGGGCCCCTGGTGTTCTCCCTGGCCACCCCCATCAAGGATGTCGAGGGTGACAGGACCGAAGTGTTCAACTTCAATATCGGCCGGACCTTCTAATTCGGCGACTGTGGGGTCGAATTTATTCGACCGGGCGCGGCGTGGTGGTTGGAGTGGTCGATTGAAATCGACCCTACAGGGCCAGGCATCGGTCTTCGGCGACGGTAGGGTCGAATTTATTCGACCGGGCGAGGCGCCGGCGTTGGGACGGTCGATTGACATCGATCCTACGTGAAAACATGGCTTACAAGCAGGAGTGTTACCTTGAAACAAATGATGAAGATGTTGGGTGTGATGGCGTTGGTATTGAGCGCCGGTGTGGCCCAGGCCCAGAGTGGCAAGATTGCGGTGGTGGATACCGCCGAAGTGTTCCAGAAAATGCCCCAGCGGCAGGTGGTGGCCAACCAGTTGCAGAAAGAGTTTGAAAACCGGGTCAAGGAGGTCCAGAAACTGGAGGCCGATGGCCGCAGTTTTGTGGAAAAGCAGCAGAAAGACATGGCTTTCATGAACGATCAGCAGAAGGCCGAGGCCCAGAAGAAGCTGAACGAGATGCAGGGCACCTATGTGCAGAAGCGCCGTTCTCTGGAAGAAGATCAGGCCCGCCGCGAGCATGAAGAGCGTCAGAAAATGTTGTCGCGCATCAAGACCGCCATCGATGAAATTACCCGGGCCCAAGGGCTGGAGCTGGTGATTGAGCGCGCCGCCGCCATTTATGTTTCGCCTTCCCTCGATATCACCGAGCAGGTGATCAGTCGGGTCAGCAAGTAAGAGAGCAGTCAATGAAAGTAACGCTGCAAGAGCTGGCCGGCCATCTGGGCGCCGAGCTGAAGGGCGATCCGGGGATGGAGATCACCCGGGTCAACACCCTGGACAAGGCCGGCCCGGGCGAGGTGGCCTTTTTGTCGGACAGCAAGTATCGCCATCTGCTGGCCGAGACCAAGGCGGCCGCCGTGATCCTGAAAGCCGAAGACAGCGTCGCCTGCCCGGTGGCCAGCCTGGTGATGGCCGACCCTTACCTCGGCTTCGCCCTGGCCGCCCAACGACTGGACACCACCCCGCAGCCGGCGGTGGATATCCATCCCAGTGCCGTGGTCGCGCAAGATGCCACCCTGGGGGCGGGCGTGGCCATCGGCGCCAATGCGGTGATCGAATCGGGCGTGGTGCTGGAAGCGGGCGCCGTCGTCGGCCCGGGATGCTTTATCGGTAAAAACAGCAAGTTGGGGGCCCGCACCCGGCTGTGGGCCAATGTCACCCTCTACCACAATGTGGTGCTGGGCAGCGACTGCTTGGTGCAGTCGGGGACGGTGATCGGCGCCGACGGTTTCGGTTATGCCAACAACAAGGGCGAATGGGTCAAGATCCCCCAGCTCGGCGGTGTGGTGATTGGCAACCGGGTGGAAATCGGTGCCTGCACCACCATAGACCGCGGTGCCCTGGGCGACACCCTTATCGCCGATAACGTGATCATCGATAACCAGTGCCAGATAGCCCACAACGTGGAGATCGGCTATGGTACCGCCATGGCCGGTGGTACCATCATGGCCGGTAGTCTGAAAGTCGGGAAATATTGTATCATTGGCGGTGCTTCGGTCTTCAACGGCCATATGGAGATTTGCGACGGGGTCACCATCACCGGCATGGCCATGGTGATGCGGCCCATTACCGAGCCCGGCGTCTATTCCTCCGGCATACCGTTGCAGACCAACAAAGAGTGGCGCAAAACGGCGGCGCGGGTGATGCGCATCGACGACATGCACAAGCGGCTCAGCCGGCTTGAAAAACAACTAAATAACAGTTCCGAAGAGTAGGTCGCTGGCTGCACCAGGATCGGCTGTTTGGACAAAAAACTAAGCGATTGGTAGGGTTACATTTTGAATAACGAACTGAATCAGTTGGACATCCAGGAGATCCTGGAACTGTTGCCGCACCGTTACCCTTTTCTGATGGTCGACCGGGTGGCGCATTATGAAATTAGCCCCGAGCGCAAGACCCTGAGAGGCATCAAGAACGTGTCTTTCAACGAGCCGATGTTTACCGGCCACTTCCCCCAGAAACCGGTGTTCCCGGGAGTCTTGATCCTGGAAGCCATGGCCCAGGCCACCGGCATTCTGGCGTTCAAGATGGTGGGCAAGCCCAAGCCGAACGAGCTGTATTACTTTGCCTCCATCGATAACGCCCGTTTCAAGCGTCCCGTGGTGCCGGGCGACCAGTTGGTGCTGGATGTGGTGTATTTGAAGGAGCGCCGCGGTATCGCTAAATTTACCGGAGTTGCCACCGTTGACGGTGAAGTGGTCTGTACCGCCGAACTGATGTGTGCCAAACGCGAGGGTTGAGTGTGACTGAACAAAGTGCAGTGATCCATGAAACCGCCATCGTCCATCCGGATGCCAAACTGGGCAAGGGGGTAGAAATCGGCCCCTGGACCCTGATCGGCCCGGAAGTGGAGATCGGCGACGGTTGCTGGATTGGTCCCCATGTGGTGATCAAGGGACCGACCCGGATAGGCAAGCGTAACCGCATCTTCCAGTTTGCGTCCATCGGCGAAGACTGCCAGGACAAGAAGTACGCCGGCGAGCGGACCTTCCTGGACATCGGCGATGACAACGTGATCCGCGAATCCTGCACTTTCCACCGGGGCACCGCCCAGGATGAGGGCCTGACCCGGGTGGGCAGCCGCAACCTCTTCATGGTGAACGTGCACGTGGCCCACGACTGCCGTATCGGTGACGACTGCATTTTCGCCAATAACGCCACCCTGGCCGGGCACGTGCATATCGGGGATCACGTTATCTTCGGTGGCCATGCCGCCATTCACCAGTTCGGCCGGGTCGGCAGCCACGCCTTTATCGCCGGTTGTGCCGCCCTGAACAAGGACGTGCCGCCCTACGTGATGGCCGCCGGCCTCTATGCCAAGCCGTTCGGCATCAACTCCGAAGGGTTGCGCCGCCGCGGTTTTTCCGCCGAAGCCATCTCCGCCATCAAGCTGGCCTACAGGGAAATTTTCCGCAGCGGCAAGACGGTGGCGGAAGTGCTCCCGGTGCTCGAGGCGCTGAATGAAAAGCAACCGGAAGTGGGTATCATGATTGAGTTTCTCAAGCAAAATGAACGTGGGATCATTCGTGCCTGAGTCGCAACGCCCGCTGCGCATCGGAATCGTCGCCGGGGAAGTCTCCGGCGATACTTTAGGTGCGGGTCTTATCCGTGAGCTCCGTGCCCGCCATCCCGACGCCCTGTTCGAAGGTATCGCCGGCCCGCAGATGGTGGCCGCCGGCTGTCGTGCGCTGTTCGATATGGATGAACTGGCGGTGATGGGCGTGGTGGAAGTGCTGGGGCGGTTGCCACGTATCCTGCATCTCCGCCGCCAGATAGTGCGCCACTTTATCGACAATCCGCCGGATGTGTTCGTGGGTATCGATGCCCCGGATTTCAACATCGGGGTTGAACTCAAGCTGAAAAAAGCCGGTATCCCGACATTGCATTACGTCAGCCCTTCGGTCTGGGCCTGGCGGCAGAATCGGATCCACAAGATCAAGGCGGCCACCGACCAGGTGCTGGCCTTCCTGCCGTTCGAAAAAGCCTTCTATGACAGGTTCGACGCCCCCTGCCGTTTTATCGGCCATACCCTGGCGGATCAGATGCCGCTCACTCCCGATACCCGGGGGGCACGGGAACGATTGGGGCTGGACCCGGAAGGCACCTATCTCGCCCTGCTGCCCGGCAGCCGCCATGCGGAGGTCACCCTGCTGAGCCCGGTGTACCTGGAAGCCTGCAAACAGCTCAAGGTTCGCCATCCGGAGCTGGAATTCGTGGTGCCCCTGGTCAACGCCAAGCGGCGGCAGGAATTCCTGGCCATCAAGCAGCAGGTGGCACCGACCCTGGATATCACCCTGGTGGAAGGCCGGGGGCGGGAGGTGATGACCGCCGCCGACGTGGTCCTGCTGGCGTCGGGCACCGCCACTCTGGAGGCCATGCTGGCCAAGAAACCCATGGTGGTGGGCTACAAGCTCAAGGACTTCAGCTACTGGCTGGCCCAGCGCCTGGTCAAGACCGAGCATGTGTCCCTGCCCAACTTGCTGGCCGACCAGACCCTGGTGGCGGAGCTGATCCAGCACGAATGCACCCCGGGCCATATCGTGGACGAGGTAGGCAAGCTGCTGGAACACGACAACAGCGAGCTGATTGCCCGCTTTACCCGGTTGCATAAACAGATCCGCTGCAACGCCGATGAACAGGCTGCCCTGGCGGTACTGGAGCTGGCCCGGCAGCCATGAGCGACATCATCTACCCCGCAAACGTCCTGGTCGCCGGTGTGGACGAAGTCGGGCGCGGCCCCCTGGTGGGGGACGTGGTCACCGCCGCGGTGATCCTCGACCCTTGCCGTCCCATTCCCGGCTTGGCCGACTCCAAGAAAATCAGCGAGAAAAAACGCGAGCAGTTGGCCCCCCTTATCCGTGAGCGGGCCCTGGCCTGGGCCATTGGCCGTTGCTCGCCCGGCGAGATCGATGAACTGAACATTCTTCATGCCACCCTGCTGGCCATGCAGCGGGCGGTGGCGGCGCTGGGCGTGCAACCCGGTTTTGTGTTTATCGACGGCAACCGCTGCCCGGTCTTGCCGATGCCGGCCCAGGCCGTGGTGAAGGGCGACAGCCGGGTGGCCGAGATCAGTGCCGCCTCCATCCTGGCCAAGGTGGCCCGGGATCAGGAGATGGTGGCGCTCGACGCCCGCCATCCCCAATATGGTTTTGCCCGCCACAAGGGCTACCCCACCCAGGAACACCTGGCCGCCCTGGCCCGCTTCGGTGCCCTGCCCGAACACAGGCGCAGTTTCAGGCCGGTGGCCCTGGCCCTGGCGGAGGAGCGATGACGACTCCTTTTATTCATCTGCGCGTCCATTCGGATTTTTCCATGGTGGACGGCCTGGCCAAGATAAGCCCCATCAACAAGCGGGTGCGGGAGCTGGGTTATCCGGCCCTGGCGCTGACCGACCAGATGAACCTGTGTGGCCTGGTGCGCTTCTACGGCGACGCCCACGGCAAGGGACTCAAACCCCTAGTCGGTACCGACATCTGGGTGCAGAGCGAAGAGCTCGGTGAGCAAGTGTTCCGCCTGACGTTGCTGGCCATGGACAACACCGGCTACCAGAATATCACCCTGCTGATATCAAAGGCTTACGAGCGCGGCCATGTCCAGCATCGGCCCTTGGTCGACAAGGCCTGGCTGGCCGAGCACAGCCAGGGGATCCTCCTCCTCTCCGGTGCGCGGGAAGGGGATGTGGGTATGGGCCTGCTGAAAGGCAATGACGCCCTGGTGGAGCAGTGCCTCGCCTTTTACCGGCAGCACTTTGCCGACCGTTATTACCTGGAGCTGCTGCGTACCGAGCGGCCGGACGAAGAAAGCTACCTGCACATGGCGGTGGCGCTGGCAGAGCGGGAAGGGTTGCCGGTGGTGGCCACCAACGAGGTGGTGTTCCTCGACAAGAGCGACTTCGAGGCCCACGAGATCCGGGTGGCCATCCACGACGGCTACACCCTGGACGACAAACGCCGGCCGCGCCGCTACAGCGCCGAGCAGTACCTGAAAAGCCCGGCCGAGATGGCCGAGTTGTTCGCCGACATCCCCGAGGCGCTGGAAAACAGCGTGGAAATCGCCAAGCGCTGCAACGTGACGGTGCGCCTGGGCGAGTATTTCCTGCCGGACTTTCCCACCGGCGACATGAGCATCGAAGACTTTCTGGTCAAGTGCTCGCAAGAGGGGCTGGAAGAGCGGCTCGCCTTCCTGTTCCCGGAGCCGGCCGTGCGCGCCGAGAAGCGCGGCGAATACGATGATCGGCTCAGGATAGAGCTGGAAGTGATCAACCAGATGGGCTTCCCCGGTTACTTCCTGATCGTGATGGAGTTTATCCAGTGGTCCAAGGATAACGGCATTCCGGTGGGGCCGGGGCGGGGCTCGGGTGCCGGATCCCTGGTGGCCTATGCGCTCAAGATCACCGACCTGGACCCCCTCGAGTTCGACCTGCTGTTCGAACGCTTCCTCAACCCGGAGCGGGTGTCGATGCCCGACTTCGATATCGACTTCTGCATGGACAGGCGCGACGAGGTGATCGACCACGTGGCCGAGCTGTACGGCCGGGACGCGGTGAGCCAGATCATCACCTTCGGTACCATGGCCGCCAAGGCGGTGGTGCGCGACGTGGGCCGGGTACTGGGCCACCCCTACGGTTTCGTCGACCGCATCTCCAAGCTGATACCGCCGGATCCGGGCATGACCCTGGCCAAGGCGTTCGAGGCCGAGCCCAAACTGCCCGAGCTCTACGAGCAGGACGAAGAGGTCAAGGCGCTGATCGACATGGCGCGTGCGCTGGAAGGGGTGACCCGCAACGCCGGCAAGCACGCCGGCGGCGTGGTCATCGCGCCCACCAAAATCACCGACTTCTCGCCGCTCTACTGCGACGAGCACGGCCGCAACCCGGTCACCCAGTTCGACAAGAACGACGTGGAATACGCCGGCCTGGTCAAGTTCGACTTCCTCGGCCTGCGTACCCTGACCATCATCGACTGGGCGCTGGGGATGATCAACCCGCGCCTGGCGAAGGAAGGCAAGCCAGCGGTGGATATCGCCGCCATTCCCATCGACGACCAGGCCTCGTTCAAGGTACTCAAGCGCTTCGAGACCACGGCGGTGTTCCAGCTCGAATCCCGCGGCATGAAGGATCTGATAAAACGGCTGCAGCCGGACTGCTTCGAGGACATGATAGCCCTGGTGGCGCTGTTCCGTCCCGGGCCGCTGCAGTCGGGCATGGTCGACAACTTCATCGACCGCAAGCACGGCCGGGAAGCCATTTCCTACCCGGACGAACAGTGGCAGCACGAGTCGCTAAAGCCTATCCTGGAGCCGACCTACGGCATCATCCTCTACCAGGAGCAGGTGATGCAGATAGCCCAGGTGCTGGCGGGCTACTCCCTGGGCGGCGCCGACCTGCTGCGCCGGGCCATGGGCAAGAAAAAACCGGAGGAGATGGCCAAACAGCGGGCCGGTTTCGAAGAGGGCGCGCGGGCCAACGGCATCGACGGCGAGCTGGCGATCAAGATCTTCGACCTGGTGGAAAAGTTCGCCGGTTACGGCTTCAACAAGTCCCACTCCGCCGCCTACGCCCTGGTGTCCTACCAGACCCTGTGGCTGAAGACCCACTACCCGGCCGAATTCATGGCGGCGGTGATGACCGCCGACATGGACAACACCGACAAGGTGGTGACCCTGGTGGACGAGTGCCAGCGCATGGGGCTGACCCTGCTGCCGCCGGACGTCAACTCCGGTCGCTACCGCTTTACCGTCAACGAGGACGGCCATATCGTCTATGGCATAGGCGCCATCAAGGGGGTGGGCGAGGCGCCCATCGAGGCCATCCTCGAGGCCCGGGAGCAGGGCGGTCCCTTCCGGGATCTGTTCGATTTCTGCAACCGGGTCGACCTGAAAAAGCTCAACAAACGGGTGATGGAAAAGCTGATCCTCTCCGGCGCCATGGACCGGTTGGGGCCGCACCGGGCCTCGCTGATGGCCACCCTGGCCGAGGCCATGCAGGCCGCCGACCAGCACGCCAGGGCCGAGGCCCTGGGCCAGGGCGACATGTTCGGGGTGCTGGTGGAGGAGGAGAACATCGAGCACGCCTTCGCCGAGGTGACACCCTGGCCGGACAAGGTGTGGCTGGAAGGGGAGCGGGACACGCTCGGGCTCTATCTTACCGGCCACCCGATCAATCAGTATGCAAAAGAGCTGCGCCATTACACCGGTGGCCGGCTGAACGAGGTGCAGCCCACCGGACGGGATCGCAGTACCACAGTGGCGGGGCTGGTGATTGCCGCCCGGGTGATGACCACCAAGCGCGGCAACCGCATGGGCATCCTCACCCTGGACGACAAGTCCGGCCGGCTGGACGTGACTCTGTTTTCGGATGCGCTGGATCGCTATGAGTCTTTGCTGGAAAAGGATAAAATCCTGGTCATCAGCGGACAGGTCAGCTTTGACGACTTCTCCGGCGGCCTTAAAATGTCGGCACGGGAAGTGCTTGATATTAGCGACGCCCGCGAGCGTTTTGCCCGCGGGCTACAATTGAACATCGACAAAAGCCAGATCGATCAGGGCTTTTTTACCCAATTGCTGGACATACTCACGCCGGTGAGGGCGGGGGTCTGTCCTGTTCGAGTGACCTATCACAGACCGGGAGCACGGGCGCAGCTGACTCTGGGAACCGAGTGGCGGGTAACCCCCACCGACCAGATGCTGGAGTCGCTGAAGCAGTTGCTGGGTCAGGATAAGGTCGCGCTGATTTTTGAATAGAGGGGACCTATGAGCCACCATTTTCTGGATTTTGAACAACCCATCGCAGAGCTTCAGGCCCAAATTGAAGAACTCCGTCATGTCAGCGAAGGGGACGGCCTGGACATCGACCTGGACGAAGAGGTCAAGCGCCTGGAGGTGAAGCGGGACGAGCTGACCCGCAAGGTGTTCAGCAACCTGGGCCCCTGGCAGATCTCCCAGCTGGCCCGGCATCCGCGCCGCCCCTATACCCTGGACTATATCGAGATGATGTTCGGTGAGTTCGACGAACTGGCCGGGGATCGCGCCTACGCGGACGACAAGGCCATCGTCGGTGGCGTGGCCCGTTTCGAGGGCCGTCCGGTGATGGTGATCGGCCAGCAGAAGGGACGGGAAACCAAGGAGAAGATCAAGCGCAACTTCGGCATGCCCCGTCCCGAGGGCTACCGCAAGGCGTTGCGGCTGATGGAAATGGCCGAGCGCTTCAAGATGCCGATCCTCACCTTTATCGACACCCCCGGCGCCTATCCGGGCGTGGGGGCGGAAGAGCGCGGCCAGTCCGAGGCCATCGCCCGTAACCTCAAGGTGATGGCCGGGCTCAAGACCCCCATCGTCTGCACCGTGATCGGCGAGGGCGGCTCCGGGGGCGCCCTGGCCATCGGCGTGGGCGACCGGGTCAACATGCTGCAGTATTCCACCTACTCGGTGATCTCGCCGGAAGGCTGCGCCTCCATCCTGTGGAAGAGCGCCGACAAGGCCTCGGTGGCGGCGGAAGCCATGGGCATCACCGCCGAGCGTATCCACGAACTGAAGCTTATCGACAACGTGGTGGAAGAGCCCATGGGCGGTGCCCACAGCAACCCCTGGCTGATGGCCGAGCGGCTCAAGGCCCGGTTGCAGGCCGATCTGAGCGCCCTGGAGCTGCTCGATACCGACACCTTGCTGGAACAACGTTACCAGCGGCTGATGAAATACGGTTACTGCTGATGAAAAGGTGAGGTGGGAGGGGAGAGGTGTGAAGAGCCCTTCCCGCCTCCTCCGTTGTTCCATTCCCTCTGACGCCTCACCCCAGTGTAGGGTCGAATTGATTCGACCGGGCACGACGAACGTATTGGACCAGAGGTATGAAGTTCTCGCCATGAAGCTCAAGATCCCGCCGCCTCTCCTTCGTCGATTCAACCGGCTCCTCGGCCTGCTGCTGCTATTGTCATCCTCCCTTTCTGCCGCCCAGGCGCCGCTTTCCCACTATTACCAGGACACCTGGACCACCCGCAACGGCCTGCCCCACAACTCCATCAACGCCATCGCCCAGACCAGCGAAGGCTACCTGTGGTTTGCCACCTGGGAAGGGGTGGCCCGTTACAACGGCCGGGAGTTCAGGGTGTTCGAGCGGGGCGAGCACACCGGCCTGCCCGACTCCGGGCTGCGCAGCCTGACGCCGGACGGCCAGGGTGTGCTGGTGGCCGGGGCACGGGGCGGCGTCAGCCGCTACGAGCAGCAGCGCTGGACGGCCGAGCCGCCGGTGGCCGCCATGGTCAACCATGTGCTGCGCGACCGCCGTGGTCGCTTGTGGTTCGCCACCGAGGGCGAGGGCATCTATATGCGCGACGGCGGGGGCGAGCACCACTACGGCGTGGCCGAGGGCCTGCCCGGGGCCGGGGTCTACCGCCTGCTGGAAGACGACGACGGGCGGATATGGGCCGGCACCTCCCAGGGCCTGGCCTGGATCCGGGACGGCGAGGTGGCCGTGGTGCCCGGGGTGCCGCCGGTGCCGGTGCTGGCCCTGCTGCACGACGAGCGGGGGCGCCTGCTGATCGGCTCCGAGCAGGGGCTCTATGCGTGGGAGGACGACAGCGCCCGGCCCCATTCACCGGCCCTGGCGGGGGAGGCCGTCAGCAGTCTGCTGCTGGATGACGAAGGTTCCCTCTGGCTGGGTACCATCGACCGGGGGCTGGTCCGGGTCAGCCGGTTTGGCCTGGAGCGCCTGGGGCTGGCGCAGGGGCTGCCGGACAAGCGGGTGGTGTCGCTGTTCCAGGACGCCGAGCGCAGCATCTGGGTGGGCACCAATGGCGGCCTGCTGCGGTTGCGCGACGCCCCCTTCACCAGCTACACCCAGGACGACGGCCTGGCCGGCAACTATGTGCGCACCGTGCTGGCCCACAGCGACGGCTCGGTCTGGGTGGGCAGCAGCAACGGGTTCAGCCAGATCCGCGGTGACAGCATCACCAGCCTGCCGCTGCGCCTGCCCGATGGCGGCATTCCCTCCGTGCTCAGCCTGGCCGAAGGCCGGCGAGGCGAGCTGTGGGTGGGGACCTATACCCATGGCCTGTTGCGGCTGCAGGACGGAGAGCTGGCGGAGATCCTCGACCGGGAGAGCGGCCTCGGCGCCAACGAGGTGCGGGCCGTGTTGCCGGCCCGGGACGGTAGCCTCTGGGTGGGCACCGCCAAGGGGTTGAACCGGCTGGCGGAGGACGGCATCCGCACCTATACCCAGGCGGACGGCCTGCCCGGCGACTTTGTGATGAACCTGTTCGAGGCGGTGAACGGCGATATCTGGGTGGGGACCGGGGTGGGGGCGGCCCGGGTGCGCGACGGCACCGTCACGCCGCTCTACCTCAACAGCCAGGAAAACGCCGAGTACGCCTTCGGCTTTTACCAGGAGCCGGATGGCCGCCACCTGTGGATGGCCACCGACCGGGGCCTGCTGCGCTACCGCTACCGGGACGGCAACCTGGCGGTGGTGGGGCGCCGGCACGGCCTGCCGGTGGAGAAGATGTTCCAGCCCGTGGCGGACCGGCTGGGCGGGCTCTGGCTGACCACCAACAGGGGCATTATCCGCATTGAGCAGGCCGATGCCCACCGGGTGGCCGACGGCGAGCTGGCGCAGGTTGGCTTCGAGCTGTTCGGGGAAGGGGACGGCATGGCCAGCAGCCAGGCCAACGGCGGCTCGGGCCCGGCGGCGGTGCAGGCCGCCGACGGCAGCGTCTGGATTGCCACCGCCAAGGGCGTGGCCCGGGTGCAGCCGGAGCGGCTGGCCGACTTTGGCCGGAGCCGGCTGCCGGTGGTGCTGGAGGGGGTGGAGGTCAACGGCCAGTCGACGGGGATAGCGGGCCCCCAGCGGCTGGCGGCGGGCAGCGAGCGCCTGCAATTGCGCTTTGCCGGCCTGGGCTACGTGATGCCGGAGCGCATCCGCTACCGTACCCTGCTGGAAGGCTTCGATCAGGATTGGGTGCCGCGTGAGCACCAGACCCAGGCCGAGTACACCAACCTGCCGCCGGGGCGTTATCTGTTCCGGGTGGCGGCGGCCTATCCCTACGGTGACTGGAGCGAACAGGAAGCCCGCCTGGCCTTTACCATAGCGCCCTTTTTCTGGCAGCGGTCCCTGTTCTGGTGGAGCCTGGCTGCCCTGGGCCTGGGCGGTGTCTGGCTGCTGATGCGGTTGCGCCTGCGGCTGCTGCGGCGGCGGGCCGAACAGCTGGAGCAGCAGGTGGCGGAGAAGACCGGCGAGCTGCAACGCCAGTCCCAGGCGTTCGAGCGCCAGGCGCGGGAAGACCAGCTGACCGGCCTGGCCAATCGCCGGGCCTTCGACGAAGGGCTGCAGGCGGCCTGGGCCAGCCGGGGCACGGCGCCGCTGTGCCTGGCGGTGCTGGACATCGACCATTTCAAGCAGGTGAACGATCGCTGGTCCCATGCGGTGGGCGACCAGGCCATCCAGGCGGTGGCCGCGGTATTGCGGCGCGAGCTGCGGGCCGGGGATCTGGCGGCGCGCTGGGGCGGAGAAGAGTTCACCCTGCTGTTGCCGGGCACCACCGTCGAGGATGCCCGCCGCATCTGCGAACGGGTGCGCCGGGCCATTGAGGAAATGGACTGCGGCCCCATCGCCGCCGGCCTGTGCCTGAGCGTCAGCCTGGGGCTGGCGGAGGCGGGCACCCTGCCCGACGAAGACAAGCTGCTGTCCTGCGCCGACAAGGCCCTGTACCGGGCCAAGCGCGAGGGCCGCAACCGGGTGGAGTTATGGTCGTGAGCGCGCTTTACCCGCACTTTTGCCGCAAGATGCAGGCGCTGGCGCCGGCCGGGCGCTGGTTCGTGGCCTTCAGCGGCGGGCTCGACTCCACCGTGCTGCTGGCGCTGTGTGCCCGCCTGGCCGCCGGGCAGGGCAGGGCGCTGACGGCGCTTCACGTTCATCATGGCCTGCAGGCGGTAGCGGACGCCTGGCCCGCCCATTGTGCCGCCGTGGCCAGCCGGCTGGGGGTACCTTGCCGTACCCTGTATGTGCAGGTGGCGCTGGGGCCGCGCATCAGCCTGGAGGCGGCGGCGCGGGAGGCCCGCTACCGGGCGCTGGCGGCTGAGCTAGCGCCCGGGGACGCCCTGCTGACCGGCCACCACCGGGACGATCAGGCCGAAACCCTGTTGCTGGCGCTCAAGCGCGGCGCCGGGGTGGCGGGGCTGGCAGCCATGCCGGCGAGCCGGCCGCTCGGCGCCGGGGTGCAGCTGCGCCCCCTGCTGGACTGCTCCCGCCAGCAGCTGGAAGCCCATGCCCGGGAGGCCGGACTGAGCTGGGTCGAGGATCCCAGCAATGCCGACAACCGCTTCGATCGCAACTTTCTGCGCAACGAGATCCTGCCTAGGCTGCAGGCCCAGTGGCCCTCTTTTATGGACACCCTGAGCCGCAGCGCCGAGCTGTGCGCCGAGCAACTGGATCTGGCCGGCGAGCTGGCGGCGCAGGATCTGCCTGGGCTGCTGACGGCCGGCGGCGGCCTGTCGGTGGCCGGGCTGGCCCGGCTCAGCCCGGCCCGGCGCGGCAATGCCCTGCGCCACTGGCTGCAGGGCCAGGGCATCCATTGCAGCCGGGTCCAACTGACGGCCCTGTGGCGGGAGCTGGCCCTGGCCCGCCCCGACGCCACGCCGCAGCTCCGGCTGGGGCAGAAAGAGGTCCGCCGTTACCAGGGCGCGCTCTACCTGCCCGAGCCGGGGCCGGCGCCGCGACCCCTGCCGGCCTTGCAGGCCGGCACCTGGCAGGACTGCGGGGCAGGGCGGATAAGGCTTGAGTGGACAGAGACGGGCGCGGAGCTGGCCGCCGGCCTGGATCCGGCCCGGTTGCACCTGGCCTTTGGCGTACCGGGCCTGCGTGCCCGACCGCTGGGGCGGACCGGCTCCCGGCCGCTGAAGAAACTGTGGCAGGAATACGCCATTCCGCCCTGGCAACGGGAGCGTATCCCCCTGCTGCTGGACGGCGACCGGCTGGTGGCGGCGTTGGGGGTCTTCATCAGCCAGGAGTACGCCTCTCTCCCGGATCGGCCCGGCTGGCGCCTGCAGTGGCAGCCCCAGGACGGGCAGAACCACTGAATAAGGGCGCGGGCGGCCCGCCCGCAAGAGGTGCTGCATCCCGGCCAAAGGTTCCCGCCGCGCGGGAATGCAGGCGAGCCGCCTGCGCTCCAGGGAGCGGCGGGCGTCTTAAATACCGAGGCGATGTTATTCAGCCGGTCTTCCGCAGGGGCTCGTCCACCAGCAGAAAGCGGCATACTTCATCGAGGCGATCGTAGGTATCCCGATAGCCCAGCTCGATCAGTTCCTGGCAGTAGTCCTGCTCGAACAGCAGGAAGCTGGCCAGGCCGGTGGCATCCCCCGCATTGACCCCGAACAACCGTAACAGGCCGCGAATATTGAGCGGCAGCTTATGGAAGTGCCTGAGGGTGAGATCGTCCAGGTTCTTGCTCGGCTTGAGCACCAGGTTGTCGATATGGCGCAGGGAGAGCTGTTCCCGCTTGCGTTCCGGTACCAGCTTGATGGTGCTGTTGATCCGCTGCAGTCGCTCTATGTCCGAGGTCAAGGCATCGGTAAAGATGGTGTCGAGCAGGTGGCCGGCAATATCCGAGCTGCTCGGGTCGCTGCGCAGTACGTTGGGGTCTGTTTCTTCCGCGGCCAGGCTGATGATCAGGATCTTGCGGGCCCCCAGATGGATGGCCGGGCTGAGCGGATTGAGCTGGTGGATGGAGCCATCGCCATAGTAATGGTTCTGCAGCCGACAGGGCTTGAATACAAAGGGCAGGGCGCTGCTGGCGAGCAGATGGGGCGGTGCTATGATGGCGGAACGGCCCGAACGACCGGCCCTGGCCCAGGGCTGATGATAGGGGCGCCCCTGGAAAAAGGTGGTGGAATCACCGGTATCGTAATTGGAGGCGGTGATGGCCAGTACCTCCAGGGCCCCATAGAGCAGGTTGTTGTCGATACGCTGGAAGTCGATCAGTTTTTCCAGCAGGCGTTCCAGCGGGCTGTTATCGAACAGCGACAAGCGGTTGTCGTTGGGTTTGCCGATAAGATCGAGCACCATGCCCTTGGCCGAGTGGAGCAGGACGCGGCCGGCTTGCAGCTGCAGAATATCTTCGGTATGCAAGTGACGCCATACGTATTCCAGCTTGCGTATTCCCAGATGGAAACAGGAGGCGTAACAGGCCAGGCCGGTGGCGTTGATGGCGCCGGCCGAAGTACCGCACAGTATGGGGAAGGGGATCGGCTGCCCGCGCGGGTAGCACTCTGAAATGGCCTTGATCACGCCCACCTGATAGGCCGCCCGGGCACCGCCCCCGGTCAGCACCAGTGCACAGGCATTGCTCTCTTCTTGTTCCATGGCGATCCCCCTTTTTGCTCAGTATAAGTGCTTGTTAATGGAGCAGAAAGTGTCGATTAACCGGCATGTGAACAAGCGCAGGTTGTGAGGGGGAGGCGGAAGGTTTGAGGGGGAAATGGTCGTTGTAGGGTCGAATTTATTCGACCAAACCACGGCGCCGTTGGCCGAAAGGTCCGTTGAAACGGACCCTACGGCTTTACTTTTTATGCCTAACCGGCCAGGGCTTGGCGGATCTGGGTTACGACCTCGTCGATGGCCACTTCCAGCTTGTCGCCGCCGCGGCGGGTCTTGTACTCCACCACGCCGTTATCCAGGCCGCGTTCGCCGATGACGATGCTGTGGGGCACGCCCAGCAGCTCCATGTCGGCGAACATTACGCCAGGGCGCTCCTTGCGATCGTCGAACAACACCTCGATGCCGGCGGCGCTCAGTTCGGCGTAGAGTTTCTCCGCCACGTCCTGCACCCGATGGGACTTGTGCATGTTCATGGGGATGATGGCCACCTGGAAGGGGGCGATGGCATCCGGCCAGATAATGCCGCGCTCGTCATGGTTCTGCTCGATGGCGGCGGCCACGATGCGGGAGACACCGATGCCGTAGCAGCCCATTTCCAGCACTACCGCCTTGCCGTCTTCGTTCAGCACGGTGGCGTTCATCTTGGCGGAGTAGTTGTTGCCCAGCTGGAAGATGTGGCCCACTTCGATACCGCGCTTGATCTGCAGCACCCCCTTGCCGTCGGGGCTGGGATCCCCTTCCTTGACGTTACGCAGGTCGGCCACTTCCGGTAGCGGCAGATCCCGGCCCCAGTTGATACCGAAGTAGTGCTTGTCTTCGATATTGGCGCCGGCGCCGAAGTCGCTCATCACCGCCACGGCGCGGTCGATGACCACAGGTACCGGCATATTGAGCGGCCCCAGGGAGCCGGGGCCGGCACCCACCAGAATGCGGATTTCCTCTTCGGTGGCGAAGGTGAGCGGGCTGGCCACCTGGGGCAGTTTCTCGGCCTTGATTTCATTCAGTTCGTGATCGCCCCGCACCATCAGCGCAACCAGGGAGCAGTCTTCGGTTTCGGCGGCGCGCACCAGCAGGGTCTTGACGGTTTTGGTGATGTCCAGCCCGAATTGCCCGACCAGTTCGGCGATGGTCTTGGCGTTGGGGGTGTCCACCAGGGTCAGTTCCTGGGTGGGGGCATCGGCGTGTTCCTTGGGCGCGACCGCCTCCGCCATCTCGATATTGGCGGCGTAATCGGACTCGGTGGAGAAGGCGATATCGTCTTCACCGCTTTGGGCCAGCACGTGGAATTCATGGGAGGCGCTGCCGCCGATGGCGCCGGTATCGGCCAGTACCGCCCGGAAATCCAGGCCCATGCGCTCGAACACCCGGCTGTAGGCCTGGTACATGTCGTCGTAGGTCTGCTGCAGGCTTGCCTGGCTGGTGTGGAAGGAATAGGCGTCCTTCATCAGGAATTCCCGGGCGCGCATCACCCCGAAGCGGGGACGGACTTCATCGCGGAACTTGCTCTGGATCTGGTACAGGTTAAGCGGCAGTTGCTTGTAGGAGGCCACTTCGTTGCGCACCATGGCGGTGATCACTTCCTCGTGGGTCGGGCCCAGCACGAAGGGACGCTCATGCCGGTCCTGCATGCGCAGCAGTTCGGGGCCGAATTTGTCCCAGCGGCCGGTTTCCTGCCACAGGTCGGCGGGCTGCACCATGGGCATGAGCACCTCGATGGCGCCGGCCCGGTTCATTTCTTCCCTTACGATGGCGGCCACCTTGTTCAATACCCGCAGGCCACTGGGCAGCCAGGTGTACAGGCCGGAGGCCAGCTTGCGGATCATGCCCGCGCGCAGCATCAGCTGGTGGCTGATCACTTCGGCATCGCTCGGGGTCTCTTTGAGGGTGGAAAGCAAGTATTGACTGGTACGCATGCGCTTGAACCTTGTTGAGCTTAAAATCCATTAAAGAAGGCGATTGTAGCAGGGGGGCCGGTCAGGCAGAAGTGCCGGCGTCATGTTCCGGCTCTATGGCCAGTACCCGGGTCAACTGGCCGAACACTTCGTAACGCACATTGTAGTGGTACAGCCGAACCCCGTACTGCTGCCAGCCCTGGCCGCCCCGTTTGTAGGCCGGGCGCGGATCCTGCACCAGCACCTCGCTGATGAATTCCTGCAGGTCTGGAATGGAGGAGCGCTGGCAGGCCAGCTCGGCGGCGGGGCTGAAAATCACCTCCATGCTGATGTCCGGCGGGGCCGGCGCAAAGCCGCCATGGGCATCGGGCACGGCATCGGCCCAGGGCAGGTAGGGCTTGATATCCATCACCGGGGTGCCGTCCACCAGGTCTACCCCGCTCAGTTCCAGCCAGACCTTGTTGCCGTCCCGGCACATTTCCTCGAGCCGGACCACGGACAGCCCGAGTGGGTTGGGCCTGAAGGTCGAGCGGGTGGCGAACACGCCCACCCGTTCGTTGCCGCCGAGGCGGGGCGGCCGCACCGTGGGATTCCATCCCTGCTCTTGGGTCTGGTGGAATACGAATATCAGCCACAGGTGGCTGAATTCGGCCAGCCCGCGAAAGGCGCTGGGCTCGTTGTAGGGCGGGACCATCTCCAGCCGGGCGCGGGCACGGGTAACCAGCCCCGGCTGGCGGGGTACGGCAAATTTCTCTTTGTAGGGGGAGCGGATGATCCCGATGGGGTCGAGGTTGACCGTCTCCATTCAGTCTGCAACCACGATGGCCTGGCCGCTGCACAGCACCTGCTCGAGGCAGCCGGGCATATCGTCGAAGCGGATGCAGCTGTTCAGTATCAGGGCATTGGCACCCATGTCGGCGGCGCGGCGGCGGATCTGGGCGCGGGCATCCGCTTCCTTGGGCGGGGCCTCATTGGCTTCCACCTGGCAGGCTTCGCCCTCCACCGAGCCCAGGGTAACGTAGTTGACCCCTTCCAGTTCGGTCTTGCTGTAGAGGGTAACGCCGTCGCCCTTGTAGTAATCCTTGATACCGGCGGGAGAAACATTGCTGTTAAAGCCCCAACCGGCACAACCGGAGAGAGTGAGGGCGGCCAGGGCCAGACCGATAAGACGCATGATAAGTCCTTAATATGAAAGTGAAGCTGGCTCTATTCTGCACCATGACGGCAAGGCTGCCAATGGTAGGAGCGCAGGCGGGAACATGTTATCCAGGGGCGAATTTATGCGACCAAGGCACCCGACCAAGATTCCCAACCATCCCCTTCGACTACGACTGCCGCAAAAGCGCCAATATCGAACCCGAAAACCGGCACAAGACAAAACCTGCCCCATCATAGCTCACTCCTTGCGCAATCAACCACTTGGGGGATTGCCGAACACGCAAAACAGTTTATAGTGATGATTCCTCGGCGGGCGTAGTTCAATGGTAGAACGGTAGCTTCCCAAGCTGCATACGTGGGTTCGATTCCCATCGCCCGCTCCAAGTATCTGACGTTAAATCTTTTTTATCTCCCTCTACTCGATATCGACTCCGGTGAGTTTGGCTTTTTGGGTCAAGTTGCCGGGCCGGCACAGCTGATCACGCCGCCCATGGCTGTGTTGTTCCCTATTCCTGGTTTATAGTTAGCCTCAATTGGTTCTTCTACTGGGGGCGCTATGGTCGAGGTGCTGCACCACGGGGCGGTGAAGGGGGTGACCGGCTCTTGCCATGAGCTGCGGGTGGACGACGCCGGCATTCTCATCGACTGTGGCCTGTTTCAGGGCACGGAAGCCGGGACCGGCCCGGCCATCGACTTCGAGATTGAGCATATCCGTGCGCTGGTGGTGACCCATGTGCATATCGACCATGTGGGGCGGCTGCCCTATTTGCTGGGCGCCGGCTTCACGGGGCCCATCTACTGTTCCCAGCCTTCGGCCCTGCTGTTGCCGGCCATGCTGGAAGATGCCCTCAGTATCGGCTTTACCCGGGACAAGGCGCTGGTGCGGCGGGTGCTGACCTTGCTGGCGTCGCGTCTGGTGCCCCTGCCCTATGGCCAGTGGCAGCCGGTGCCTGAGTGCCCGCTGCGGGTACGGTTGCAGCGGGCCGGCCATATCCTGGGCTCGGCCTATGTGGAGTGCGAGGCCGAGAATAAACGGCTGGTGTTCAGCGGCGACCTGGGCGCGCCCCATTCTCCCTTGCTGGTGGCACCCTGCTGATCCCGGCCTTCAGCCTGGGCCGTACCCAGGATATCCTGTACGAACTGGAGAGCCTGATCGCCGAATTCGGCACGGAGGCGGCGGCCCCGGAGCTGCCCTGGAACCAGCTGGAAGTGGTGGTGGACTCGCCCCTGGCGGCCAACTTCACGGCCTTGTACCGCAAGCTAAAGCCCTTCTGGAATGCCGAGGCCCAGGCCCTGCTGGCCAGCGGCCGGCATCCGCTTTCTTTCGAACAGTTGACGGTGGTGGACAGCCACCGGGATCATCTCAACGCCGTGGGCTACCTGGCGCGTTCGCACCGGCCCTGCGTGGTGTTGGCGGGCTCGGGCATGTGCGCCGGCGGGCGGGTGGTGAATTACCTCAAGGCGCTGCTGAACGAGGCCCGCAACGATATTTTGTTTGTGGGTTACCAGGCCGAGGGCACGCCGGGGCGCGCCATTCTGGACTACGGCTCCAAAGGCGGCTGGGTGGCGCTGGACGGGGAGCGCTATCACATCAAAGCCCGGGTGCACCAGGTAAGCGGTTATTCGGCCCATGCCGGCCAGCAGGACTTGCTGGATTTTGTGGCGGGCATAGTGCCGCCGCCGGGGGAAATCCGCCTGATCCACGGGGAGGAGAAGGCCAAGGCGGCGCTGAAGCAAAAGCTGGAGGCGATGTTGCCGGCGACCAGGGTGGTGATTGCGCGTTAGCCTGGAAGTGGTGAGGGGACAATATGATACCAAAAGCCCGGGATGGCCGGGCTTTCAGACTGCTGACAAACCGTCGGATTACTCCGTGGTCACTCCCGCGATTATTCCGTCACTCCCGCGAAGGCGGGAGTCCAGTGCAAACCGTTACGGGTCTCCGCCTGCGCGGAGATGACCACTATTGAATGGCAGCGCGGTATCAGGACTCCAGGTCGCCGCAGAAGCGATAGCCTTCGCCGTGGATGGTGGCGATGATCTCGGGAGTATCGGGTACCGACTCGAAGTGCTTGCGGATGCGGCGGATGGTGACGTCCACGGTGCGGTCGTGGGGCTTGAGCTCGCGGCCGGTCATCTTCTTCAGCAGTTCGGCACGGCTCTGGATCTGCCCCGGATTTTCGCAAAAATGCACCATGGCGCGGAACTCGCTGCGCGGCAGCTTGAACACTTCGCCACTGGGGCTGACCAAGGCGCGACTGTTGATGTCGAGGGTCCAGTCGTTGAAACGGTAGGACTCTACCTGTTTCTCTTCGTCCTGGGCTTCGGGGGTCTGCATGGTGCGCCCCAGCAGGTTGCGGGCACGAATGGTCAGCTCACGCGGATTGAACGGCTTGGTGATGTAGTCGTCGGCACCGATTTCCAGACCGAGGATTTTGTCTACCTCGTTGTCGCGGCCGGTAAGGAACATCAATGCCAGGTTGTGCTGTTCGCGCAGCTCGCGAGCCAGCAACAGGCCGTTCTTGCCGGGCAGGTTGATGTCCATGATCACCAGGTTGATCTTGTTGTTGGAGAGGGCCTTGTACATCTCTTCGCCGTCGGTGGCTTCCAGTACTATGTAGCCCTCGGCCTCGAAGATGCCCTTGAGGGTATTGCGGGTGACCAGTTCGTCTTCAACGATAAGAATGTGAGGTGTCTGCATGAGCGTACCTGTTTTTAGATGTAAAGATAATTCAGTGCCAACAGCCGACGGAGCCAAGCAGGCGCTACTCAGAAAATAGTGTAACTAAATTACGCTATCTACCTCTAAATGCATAGTGCATAAGCGCGGTCGTACTGTAATTTTTAGCCGTTTTTACTTGCATCCCATGCAGTTACTGCTTCATGCCCAATAAAACCAACAAACGGGACGAACAGAGGTCCATTGCGTAAAGTTGTCTTATTTTAACAGTTAACAGGGGCATAACAACAGCCTGCGGCCGATATTGTTAAATAGTTTTATGGCCGGGCTTGATCCAGGTCAAGCGCTGATTTAACAAAAAGCCTCGAATGTTATACAAATAATTAAGATGCCGGATGGCCGGTTGCGGGGCTTTCCGTGTCGGATCCGTCTTCCATATAAAC
Source organism: Zobellella iuensis (assembly GCF_016746085.1). GTDB lineage: Bacteria > Pseudomonadota > Gammaproteobacteria > Enterobacterales > Aeromonadaceae > Oceanimonas > Oceanimonas iuensis. The sequence continues at coordinate 170,731 of NZ_JAERTZ010000026.1, read as the reverse complement.
GCAGCAAGGAGAACAGGATGCTGGATTTATTGCCTGATTTATGCGACGAGCACGCCGACAAGGTCAGGGTATTGGAGCCCTGCTTCCGTGATTTTGGCGGAGAGCAGATTTTCTGGGGCCAGGTGGTGACGGTGCGCTGTTATGAAGACAACTCCCGGGTGCGGGAGCTGGTGGCCACCCCGGGCACCGGCAAGGTACTGGTGGTGGATGGCGGTGCCATGGTGCGCCGGGCCTTGCTCGGCGATCAGTTGGCGGCAAAGGCGGTGGAAAACGGCTGGGAAGGTATCGTTATCAACGGGGCCATCCGCGATGCCGGCGCCATCGGCACCATGGTGTTGGGCGTGAAGGCCCTCGCCACTTGCCCGATGAAAACCGAGAAGCGCGGCCTGGGGGAGGTGGATGTGCCGGTGACCTTTGCCGGCGTCACCATTCACCCCGGGGACTACCTCTACGCCGATATCAACGGCATCCTGGTGGCGCGCGAGCCCTTGAGTCACCCCCTGTTGTAGGCCGCGAAGCGTGAGGTGATAGTGCGCTTCACGCTTCACGCTTCACGCTTCACGCTTCACGCATCACGCTTCACGCTTCACGTTCCTCACCGTACAGGTATTTGAAGCGCTGCCGGCGCCGGTAGGGGAAGACGTCGACGAACTGGCCGGCTTCGATATTCTGCTGCAGCTGGCGCCAGTAGCCGGCGCTGAACAGGTCGTTGTGCTGCTGCTTGAAGGCCTCGCGGATGCGCGGGCTGCTGAGCAGGAAGGTGGCGAATTCTTCCGGAAAGACGTCGTTGGGGCCCACCGAGTACCAGGGCTCGGCGCTGAGCTCGTCTTCCGGGTAGCGGGCCTTGGGGATGTCGCGGAAGTTGCACTCGGTCATGTAGGCGATTTCGTCGTAGTCGTAGAAGATCACCCGGCCGTGGCGGGTGACGCCGAAGTTCTTGAACAGCATGTCGCCCGGGAAGATGTTGGCGGCCGCCAGTTGCTTGATGGCGTTGGCGTATTCGTCGATGGCGTCACATACCGCCTGGTCCGAGGCGTGTTCCAGGTAGATGTTGAGTGGGGTCATGCGCCGCTCGGTATACAGGTGGCGGATCACCAGGGTATCGCCCTTGATGGTAAGCAGGGAGGGGGCCAACTGCTGCAGCTCGGTTAGCAGCTCCGGGCTGATGCGATGTAAAGGCAGTTCGAAATTGGTGAACTCCATGGTGTCGGCCATGCGACCGACCCGGTCGTGTTGCTTGACCAGCCGGTACTTGGCCTTGACCGTTTCGTGGTTCACCTCCTTCGGCGGGGTGAACTTGTCCTTGATGATTTTGAACACCACGTCGAAGGAAGGCAGGGTGAACACGCTCATCACCATGCCCTTGATGCCGGGCGCGGCCACGAACAGATCCCGGGACTGGTGCAGCTGGCGCAGGAAGTGGCGGTAGAATTCGGTCTTGCCGTGTTTTTGACAGCCGATGGCGGTATAGATTTCGTAATCCGCCTTGTTGGGCAGCAAGGGGCGCAGGAAGTGCACCAGCAGTGCCGGTACCGGGCACCACACCATGAAGTAGGCCCGGGCAAAGCCGAACAGGATGGAGGCATCGTCTTTCGAGAGGATCAGGGTATCCAGGCAGAGGCCGCCCTGCTCATCATGCACTATCGGCAGGATAAAAGGCAGCAGCAGTGGGCCCAATTCCAGCCGGCCGATCAGGTAGGCGCCCTTGTTGCGGTAGAGCAGGGTGTTGATAAAGGTCAGGCTGAATGCTTCCTGGCCGAGCTCGGGCGGTCCCTGCTCTTCGAGGTAACGGCACACATAGCCCAGATCCCGCTCCAGATGGCTGAACCCCGTGTTCAGTTGCAGCCGTTCCAGTACCTGGCGCAGGCAGTCGCGCAGGCCGCCCACATCGGTGCTGTACTGCCAGCAATAGGGGCTCAGATCCGGATCGGGTGCGCGGCGGACGAAGCCGTGCACATAGAGGTTTTCGGCGCGGATGTTCTTGTGGCGCAGGGAGCGCCGGTACACCGAGTTGTAGAAGGACTCGGCGATCTCGGGGTTGGGGTGGTGGGTAAGCAGATCGTTGAACGCCTGTTTCAGCTCCTTGAGGCCTTCCTGGCCGAGGGGCGAGCCGCCCATGTGGTCGCTCACCGCCTGCAGGGTGTCGTTCACATGGTGGTCATAGAGGCGGATGCGCTGGCGCCCGGCCAGCTGCACCCCCAGCCAGTCCTGGGTTTCGAACCTGAGCTTGGCGCCCTGGGTGATGTCGAGAAAGCGGCGATAGAAGGCGTCGAACCTGCCCATGATGATGGTGGCCAATTCCCTGGCGTTGCCGTGCATGATGCTATCCCTGTTGTTATGGCGTTCTGTCGGGATAGTAATGGATCCGGGTGCCATTGTGGGGAATTTATTGCGATGCCTCACGCCTCACGCCTCATGCTTTACCTCAGCCTCCGCTTTGCGGACAATGCGCGGTCTTATACAAAGGGGAGTGGCATGGAGCTTTATTTCGTACTCAAGTCGCCGGCCCGGGCCGAGAATGTCGGCGCCGCCGCCCGCGCCATGAAAACCATGGGCTTTGAGCATATGCGGCTGGTGGACAGCCGGGTGCACGAACGGGAACAGGCCCACTGGGTGGCCCACGGCGCCCAGGAGGTACTGGAGCAGGCCGAGTATTTTCCGACCCTGGCCGAGGGCCTGGCGGACATGGACCTGGTCATCGCCACCACGGCGCGCCGGCGTGGCCGTTACCTGCACTATCTCACGCCCAAGGAGACCATTGCCCAGGTAAATAACAAACAGTTGCAGAAAGTGGCGCTGTTGTTCGGCTGCGAAGAGTCAGGGTTAAGTAATGAGGATCTGGCCTGTGCCGATATCATCAGCTACTTGCCGCTGAAAGTGACTTATCCTTCGCTCAACCTGGGCCAGGCCATCATGCTTTATGCCTGGGAATTCAGCCAGGGGCTTGCGTCCGGAAACGAGGAAAAAAGCGCCATTCAGGCAGAAAATGCCCAGTTAAGGGTGTTGCAAGCAAAAACAGAGCAATTGTTTGATCTTGTCGGTGTGTCGCAGCAGGAAAAACTGGCTGATTGGGTGAGGGACCGATTGCCTATGCTGGCACAGCGGGATCTGAATCTGCTGCATCTGCTGTATAAGGACCTGGAGCGTGCCCTGAACGACAAGGATGGAAGTTGACAAGCGGGGAGGCTCGGGTTATTGCTATGCCATCCGTTTTTCGAGGTTGTTCGTCATGCTGTTCCATGCAAGCCGCACCATCACCACCATTATTATTACCGGTACCACCACTGGTGGCACTGGGGCGGGCTGATGCGCTGACGACAAACAGATTTGAATCCTAAAGCCCGTATCCCAACCAGATGCGGGCTTTTTCGTTTTACACAGGGAGTAATCAATGCGTGTCTTGAAATTTGGCGGCACCTCTTTGGCCAACAGCGATCGGTTCCAGACCGTGGCCGATATCGTGGTCAACAATCAGCAGCAGTCCCAGGTGGCCCTGGTACTGTCGGCGCCGGCCAAGGTCACCAACCATCTGGTGGCGGTGGTGGAGCAGACTATCCGTGGCCTGGAAGCGGCCCCGGTGCTGAAGGAGATCGAGCAGGTCTTCCACGCCATCATCGATGGCCTCAAGCAACGCTTCGAGCGGCTGGATGACCTGGAGCTGAAAGGTCAGGTCGACCGGGAGCTGGGTCAGCTGACCCGTCTGTTGCAGGGTGTCAGCCTGCTGCAACAGTGTCCGGACAACATCCAGGCCCGCATCCTGAGCCGGGGCGAGGCGCTGTCCATCGCGGTGATGGCCGAGTTGCTCAAGGCCCGTGGCGAGCAGGTGGAAGTGATTTCACCCCAGGCCATGCTGCTGGGCGAGGGCAGCTTCCTCGAGGCCCACGTCAATATCGAAGTCTCCCGCCAGCGTTTCCGCGACCAGGGCCTGCGCACCGACTGCGTCTACCTGATGCCGGGCTTTACCGCCGGCAACGACAAGGGCGAGACCGTGATCCTGGGCCGCAACGGCTCCGACTATTCCGCCGCCGTACTGGCCGCCTGTGTGGATGCCGAGTGCTGCGAGATCTGGACCGATGTGGATGGCGTCTACAACTGCGATCCGCGCCTGGTGCCTGACGCCAAGCTGCTCAAGCAGCTGTCCTACAAGGAGGCGATGGAGCTGTCCTACTTCGGCGCCAAGGTATTGCACCCCAAAACCATAGCCCCCATCGCCCAGTTCCATATTCCCTGCCTTATCAAGAACACCGGCAATCCCCAGGGCGAAGGCTCGCTGATCGGCCCCGAGTGCAGCGACGACGATCTGCAGGTCAAGGGCATCTCCGATCTGGCCGGCATGACCATGATCAATATCTCCGGCCCGGGCATGAAGGGCATGGTGGGCATGGCCGGCCGGCTGTTCTCCTGCGTGTCCCGCGCCGGGGTCAGCATAGTGCTGATCACCCAGAGTTCGTCCGAATACAGCGTCAGCTTCTGTATCCACAGTTACGACAAGTACAAGGCCGAGAAGGCCATCGCCGCTGAGTTCGCCCTGGAGTTCAAGAACAACCTGCTGGAGCCGCTGGATGTGCTTGACGATCTGGCCATCATCTCCCTGGTGGGCGATCGCATGCGCACCGCCAAGGGCGTGTCGGCCCGCTTCTTCAACTCCCTGGCCGAAGCCTCCATCAATATCGTGGCCATCGCCCAGGGCTCCAGCGAGCGCTCCATCTCGGCGGTGATCCGCAAGGAAAAGACCACCGAGGCGATCAAGGCCTGCCACCAGAATTTCTTCTCCAGCCGCCAGTTTATCGATGTGTTCCTGGTGGGCTGCGGTGGCGTGGGCGCGGCCCTGCTCGAGCAGATCCGTCGCCAGCAGCCGGTGCTGGAAGCCCAGGATATCGGCATCCGGGTGGTGGGTATCGCCAACTCCCGCAAGATGGCGCTGGACCGCAACGGCATCAACCTGAACGAATGGCGCGACCGGCTGGAGCAGGCTCATGAAGCCTTCAACCTGGAACGGGTGGCGCGGATGGTGGAAGACAGCCACCTGATCAACCCGGTGCTGGTGGACTGTACCTCCAGTGAAGGGGTGGCGGATCAGTACGCCGACTTCCTCGCCGCCGGCTTCCATGTGGTGACCCCCAACAAGAAGGCCAATACCGCCAGCCTGGATTACTACCGCGAGCTGCGCCGTACCGCCCAGGCCACCCGCCGCAAGTTCCTGTACGAGACCAACGTGGGTGCCGGCCTGCCGGTGATCGAGAACCTGCAGAACCTGATCCGCGCCGGCGACCAGCTGAAGGCGTTCGGCGGCATACTGTCCGGCTCCCTGTCTTACATCTTCGGCAAGCTGGACGAAGGCATGAGCTTTGCCGACGCCACCCGCATTGCCCGGGAGAACGGTTTTACCGAGCCGGATCCGCGCGACGATCTCAATGGCATGGACGTGGCGCGCAAGCTGCTGATCCTGGCCCGGGAGGCGGGCATGGAGCTGGACCTGAGCGATATCGAGGTGGAAATGGCGCTGCCGCCGGAGTTCGACGCCGACGGCGATATCGACAGCTTTATGGCCCGGCTGCCGGAGGCCGATGCCTGGTTCGAGGCGCGGGTGGCGGAAGCTGCCGCCGAGGGCAAGGTGCTGCGTTACGTGGGTTCCATCGAAAACGGCCATTGCAAGGTTGCCATCAAGGCGGTAGACGGCGATGATCCCCTGTTCAAGGTCAAGGACGGCGAAAACGCCCTGGCGTTCTACACCCAGTATTACCAGCCGATCCCGCTGGTGCTGCGCGGCTACGGGGCCGGTGCCGACGTCACCGCCGCCGGCGTGTTCGCCGACCTGTTGCGCACCCATAACTGGAAGCAGGAGATATAAATGAGTGTTGTTGCGTACGCCCCTGCCTCTACCGCCAATGTGAGCGTGGGTTTTGATGTGCTGGGGGCCGCGATGGCCCCCCTGGACGGCACCCTGCTGGGTGACCGGGTGTTGGTGGGCGAGACCGAGGGCGAGTTCAACCTGGTCAATGTGGGCCCCTTCGCCCACAAGCTGCCGGACGATTTCACCCAGAACATCGTCTACGACTGCTATGTGGCCTACGGCAAGGCGCTGGCGAAAAAGGACCTGGGGCTCAAGCCGCTGGTGATGACCCTGGAGAAAAACCTGCCGGTGGGCTCGGGCCTGGGCTCCAGCGCCACCAGCATCGTCGCCGCCTTCGTGGCGCTCAACGCCTTCCACGACGAAGCGTTGACCGAGCATGAGCTGACCCTGCTGATGGGCGAGCTGGAAGGGCAGATTTCCGGTTCAGTTCACTACGACAATGTGGCACCCTGTCACCTCGGCGGCATGCAGCTGGTGCTGGATGAAGCCGGCGTGATCAGCCAGTCGCTGCCGGTGTTCGACGACTGGTACTGGGTGCTGTGCTACCCGGGCATAGCGGTGTCCACCTCGGCGGCGCGGGCCATACTGCCGGCCCAGTACCGCCGCCAGGACTGCCTGGCCTATGGCCGCCGGCTGGCGGGCTTTGTACATGCCAGCCACACCGGCCAGGAAAAAGTGGCCGCCGCCATGCTGAAGGACGTGATCGCCGAGCCCTACCGCGCCCAGCTGATCCCCGGCTTCAACGAGGTGCGTGAGCACGCCGCCACCATGGGCGCCCTGGCCACCGGTATTTCCGGCAGCGGCCCCACCGTCTTTTGCGTGATGAAGGATCTGCACCAGGCGGAAAAACTCAAGGTCTGGCTGGCCGAGCATTTTATTCAGAACCAGGATGGCTTTTGCCATATTTGCAAACTCGATGCCCAAGGCGCTCGGGTAACAGGAACGGAACTATGAAGCTGTACAACATCAAGGACAATAGCGAGACCATCAACTTTGCCGGTGCCGTCCGGCAGGGGCTGGGCCGGGGCCAGGGGCTGTTTTTCCCGGAGAGCCTGAGCCCGCTGCCCAACGTGGAAAGCCTGCTGGAGCTGCCGCTGGTGCCGCGTTCCGTGGCCATTCTGCGGCACCTGATCGGCGATGAAATTCCGGAAAGCACCCTCGCCGCCATGGTGGAGCAGGCTTTCACCTTCCCGGCGCCGCTGGTGAAGGTGGACGACCACACCTATGCCCTGGAGCTGTTCCACGGCCCGACCCTGGCGTTCAAGGACTTCGGCGGCCGTTTCATGGCCCAGTGCCTGGCCACCCTGAGCGACGACGGCAAGATCACCATCCTCACCGCCACCTCCGGCGACACCGGCGCCGCCGTGGCCCATGCCTTCTACGGCCTGCCCAACATCGAGGTGGTGATCCTCTATCCCGAGGGCAAGATCAGCCCCCTGCAGGAGAAGCTGTTCACCACCCTGGGCGGCAATATCCGCACCTTCGCGGTACAGGGCGATTTCGACGCCTGCCAGGCGCTGGTCAAGCAGGCCTTCGACGACGAAGAGCTGAAAGCGGCGGTGGGCCTCAACTCCGCCAACTCCATCAACATCAGCCGGCTGGTGGCCCAGGTGTGCTACTACTTCGAAGCGGTGGCCGAGCTGCCCGCCGAGCAGCGCCACAAGGCGGTGATTGCCGTGCCTTCCGGCAACTTCGGCAACCTCACCGCCGGCCTTATCGCCAAGGCGCTGGGCCTGCCGGTGAAGCGCTTCGTGGCGGCCACCAACGCCAACGACACGGTGCCGCGTTACCTGGAAAGCGGCAGCTGGGATCCCCATGCCACCGTCGCCACCCTGTCCAACGCCATGGACGTGAGCCGGCCCAACAACTGGCCGCGGGTGGAAGAGCTGTGCCGGGTCAAGGGCTGGCAGCTTTCCGACATCGCCTCCGGCGCCCTCGATGACGAGCAGACCAAAGACGCCCTCAAGCGGCTGTTCGCCCAGGGCTACCTGTGCGAGCCCCACGGTGCCATCGCCTGGGAACTGCTCAACAAGGAGCGCGGCAAGGACGAAATAGGCATCTTCCTCTGTACCGCCCATCCGGCCAAGTTCAAGGAGAGCGTGGACGAGATCCTGGGCCAGGATATCCCGCTGCCCGGCCCCCTGGCCAAGCACGGCGCCATGGAATCCCTGTCCGAAGTGATCCCCGCCGACTTCGCCGCCCTGAAAGCGAAGATGATGAAATAATCGGGACTAGGGACTGCATGTTCCCCAGTCCCTTCTCGGGTCTGAAAAGGGCGAAGGCATTTATCGTTGCCTCCGCCCTTTTTTATTCGGCCAAACCCGGCGCCGTTGGTGGAAAGGTCCGTTGAAACGGAGCCTGCAGCGGACCCAACGGTGGGCGCTGTTGAAACGAGTCCCACGGTGGGACAAGGGGCGACCTCAGTCGACCTGCTGCCATCCGCCATCGCTGCAAGAGCTTGTAAGAGATCTCTCAATAAGGCTGGAGACAAGTCGGTTTGTTGCCGCGGAATTTGGTAAAGGCTTCCTGTAGCCATCTGTTATTTAATGACTTTTATTGATTGTTTGTTTTTTGCTCAGTCAAGATCCCGCCCCGGGTAAATTGAGCCGGTCCGCTAAATCCGTATAGTAGTCAGCAACAGCAAGGCAGGCTGGCTTGTCAGGAAGACAAACGGCAGGAACGCCTTCAGGGAAAACCGGCAGGAGCCGGAACAAGGATTAAGGAAGCGGTGTCGGAGTGGAAGCCGGCAGCCAGGAGGCAAGGAACCGGGCGCGGATCGCCAAAGGGACGGCTGAAGGAACGGTCAGGGATACCTCCAGGATGGAGCGGTTAGCGGCAGGACGCGGCTAGTCAGGACGATACAGGAATACCCCGACGGAACGGGAAGGGGAAGACTCGGGACGGGTCAGGTCAGGGATTGCAGGGAGCAACCAGGTTCAAGGAACAAACCGACGACACCAAAAGGGGCAGCCAACGGCTGCCCCTTTTCTATATATACGTGCCCATATGTTCGGGCTACCAAGTGGCCATCGCCTTATGTTAACTTGTACGACCAGTTGGATTAACCAGGTAACAAGCCATGAGTCAGGCATTGGATGAGTTATTGACACTGTTGGCGCTGGAGCCGTTGGACGATGGCCTCTACCGCGGTCAGAGCAAGGATCTGGGGTTTGGTGCCGTGTTCGGTGGTCAGGTCATGGGGCAGGCGCTGGCGGCAGCCAAATATACCCTGCAGCCGGAGCGGCCGGTGCATTCGTTTCACTCCTATTTTCTGCGGCCCGGTGATGTCAGCAAGCCCATCATCTATGACGTAGAGAATATCCGTGACGGCAAGACCACCTCCACCCGTCGGGTGCAGGCATTGCAATACGGCAAACCCATCTTCTACATGACGGCGTCGTTCCAGCAGCCGGTGGCGGGCTTCGAACACCAGGCGCCGATGCCCGAGGTGATCGGTCCGGAGGGGCTGGTGCCGGAGAGCGAGCGCATCGCCGCCCTGGCCGGCTTTCTGCCGGAACGGGTCAAGGACAAGCTGCTGGCGGAAAAACCGATAGAGGTCCGCCAGGTGAATTACGTTGACCCGATGAAACCGGAGAAAGCGAAGCCGGTACGCCATATCTGGCTCAAGGCCAACGGTACCCTGCCGGACGATCCCCGCATTCACAAATACCTGCTGGCCTATGCCTCCGACTTCAACTTCCTGCCCACGGCGCTGATGCCCCATGGCCACTCGTTCTGGGAGCCTCAGCTGCAGGTGGCGACCATCGATCACTCCATGTGGTTTCACCAGGACTTTCGTTTCGACGACTGGATCCTCTATGTCATCGACAGCCCGCGGGCCATTGCCGGGCGGGGCCTGGTGCAGGGGCATTTTTATACGCGGGATGGCAAGCTGGTGGCCACGGCGATGCAGGAGGGGATTATCCGGCCCCGCACGGAATAGCCTGGCTGGGGAGGCAAGGCCGTATTGCCTCCGGCCCTGTTTACTCAGCTAAAGAAAAAGGACGTTGCGGCCTTTTCAGACTGCCGATAAACCGTCGAATTATTCTGTGGTCACTCCCGCGAAGGCGGGAGTCCAGTGCACTATGTCATGGATCTCCGCCTTCGCGGAGATGACTGCTACTAAACAGCAGCGTCGCAGGGATAATTTCTGACTAAAAACAGGCTGATGGGGTTTGTCAGCCGTACGAAAAAAGGGCCTTGCGGCCCTTTTTGCTGTGTGCTGGCGGGTGTTATCAGGCTTTTTCGGCCTGGATTTCACTGGCCGCCAGGGCGGCGTCCTCGCCGGCGAACTTGTCCACCCACAGGGCGATGACGCCGTCGCCGGTGACGTTGCAGGCGGTGCCGAAGCTGTCTTGCGCCATGTAGAGGGCAATCATCAATGCCACGGCGCCTTCACCGAAGCCGAGCATGGTACTGAGCAGGCCCAGGGCCGACATCACGGCGCCGCCGGGGGCGCCCGGGGCGGCGATCATCACCACACCCAGCATGATGATAAAGGGCATCATGGCGGCCAGGGAGGGGATGGCCAGCTGCTCGGTGAGGTACATCACCGCCACGGCACAGGTGGTGATGGTGATGGTGGAGCCGGACAGGTGGATGTTGGCGGTCAGCGGCACGGTGAAGTTGGCGATGCCGTCACGCACCCCGTTGGCCTTGGTGGCGCGCAGCGACACCGGAATGGTGGCGGCGCTGGACATGGTACCCAGGGCGGTGAAGTAGGCCGGCAGCATGTTCTTGATCAGGTGCAGCGGCGAGCGGCCCATGGCCAGGCCGGTGACGGTGTACAGGGCGGTGAGCCAGAGCCAGTGCATCAGCACCGCCAGCAGCAGCACCACGCCGAAGGTCTTGAGGGTGTTGAACACAGTGCCCTCCAGCGCCATTTCGGTGAACACCCCGGCGATATAGACCGGCAGCAGCGGAATGATCACCTTGGCCAGCAGCAGGTCTATTACGTCCCGGGCCTGGTCGGAGACGTCTTTCAACGGCTTGGACTGCAGGGCGGAGATGCCGATGCCGAAGATAAAGGCGGCCACCAGGGCGCTGGTGACGCTGAACAGCGGTGAGAACTGCAGGTTGACCAGGGGAGTGAGCTTGTCGGCTTCCGCGGCGGCGGCGGGCGCCGCGGGATTGGCCAGCATGGGGATGAAGGTGCTGGCCACCAGGAAGGCGAGGATACCGGCCACCAGGGTGGAGGCATAAGCCATACCTATGGTCTTGCCCAGCAGCTTGCCCGATTTCTGGGGCAGGCTGGCGATACCACTGGTGATAAAGAACAGGATCAGCAGGGGGATGGTGAAGGAAATCAGCTGCCCGAACAGCATCTTGAAGGTCAGCATCAGGCGGGCCAGCAGTTCAGGGGCGAAGAGCCCGATCACCAGGCCGGACAAAATACCGGCAATAAGTTTTATGATCAGCGACATATACAACCTACAATAGTGCCAAGTGTTGTTAAATTGGCGTTAAGCCAGATGTTTACGCCGTCAATTTATCACACTACGGTTTTTGATTCCGTTTGTTTTGGCGATTTCATGACCGGGTTAACAAAAAGGAGCCCGGGAGCAGGACTTGCAGCTGCCAGGCGCAGCTTTTAAGCTAGGCGCTTGGTACCCTCGTCTTCAACGGAAGCTTCCCATGACCCTGACCTGGAGCCAGGTAATAGGCCACGAAAAAGAACAACCCTACTTTCAGCAGGCCATGGCCTTCGTCAAGCAGGAACGGGACGCGGGCCGGGTCGTCTACCCGCCGCAGCAGGATATCTTCAACGCCTTCAAATATACCGAGCTGGGGGAGGTCAAGGTGGTGATGCTGGGCCAGGATCCCTACCACGGACCCAACCAGGCGCACGGCTTGTGCTTTTCGGTGCTGCCGGGGGTAAGGGTGCCGCCCTCGTTGCAGAATATGTACAAGGAGCTGAGCGCGGATATTTCGGGTTTCCAGGCGCCTGCCCACGGTTACCTCGAGTCCTGGGCGCGCCAGGGAGTGCTGATGCTCAACACCGTGCTGACGGTGGAGGCGGGCAAGGCCCACTCCCATGCCAAACTGGGCTGGGAAACCTTTACCGACCGGGTGATCCGGGCGGTGAACGACCATTGCGACGGGGTGGTCTTTTTACTCTGGGGCAGCCATGCCCAGAAGAAGGGGGCCATGATCGACAGGCAACGGCACCATATCCTGGCGGCGCCCCATCCCAGTCCGCTGTCCGCGCACCGCGGCTTCCTCGGCTGCCGGCATTTTTCCCAGGCCAACGAGCTGCTGCAGCAGCAGGGCAAGGCGCCCATCGACTGGCAGTTGCCGCTGGAGGTCTGAGGTCGCGTTTATTGGTCGATTGAAATCGACCCTACGGCTGGAACACGGTGGACGTGTAGGGTCGAATTTATTCGACCGGATATGGCGCCGATGTTGGAAGGTCCGCTGACATGGACCCTAGAATCGGAACGTGGCCAGTCCCGTGTTCCGGTTCCAGAAAAAAGGCGCCCGCAGGCGCCTGAAATTTTTTCTTCGTGCTCTACAGCTCAAGCTCTTCCTGAGATCCTTCGTATTCAAAGGCACAGTCGAGCAGCTGAAGTTCTTTTTGTAAGCGCTGTTTGTCCTTCAATGCCTCTATTTCCCGCCATTTGCGCTTTTTGGCGGGCTCACGCGATGCACTGCGTGGGGACCGTTCAACCACAAATTCCTGATCATCGAAGCTGAACCTTTCCATGGGGCTCCCTCCTGTTGGCTATCAGTTGTAGTCACGTTTGATATATCACAGCCTGTTCTAAAATAGAACCTGGTTATTTCACTTTTATTAAGGCAATAAAAAAGGCGGGAAGGCCCGCCTTTGGTTTTCATACGAGTGCTTTTCTTACAGCATGGCGCTGAGCATTTCTTCCAGTTTGCCCTGGTCCACGGCGAAGTTGCGGATACCTTCGGCCAGTTTTTCGGTCGCCATGGCGTCCTGGTTCTGCTCCCAGCGAAATTCGGCTTCGGTCATGGGAGCCGGGCGGGGTTGGGTGGCACCCTGATCCTTCAGCTTTTGTACCACTTCGCCTTCGGCCTGGCTCAGTTCTTCCAGCAGGTTGGGGCCTATGGTCAGGCGATCGCAACCGGCCAGCTCCAGGATTTCACCGGTATTGCGGAAGCTGGCGCCCATCACCACGGTGTGGTAGCCATGGGCCTTGTAGTAGTCGTAGATACGACTGACCGACAGCACGCCCGGATCTTCTGCCGGTGCATAGTCTTTTTGCGCGCTGTTCTGCTTGTACCAGTCCAGGATGCGGCCCACGAAGGGGGAGATCAGGAAGGCGCCGGCTTCGGCACAGGCCCGGGCCTGGGCGAAGCTGAACAGCAGGGTCAGGTTGCAGTTGATGCCTTCCTGCTCCAGCACTTCGGCGGCGCGGATGCCTTCCCAGGTGGAAGCCAGCTTGATCAGGATGCGCTCGCGGCCGATACCGGCCTGGCGGTACAGCTCGATCAGGCGGCGAGCCTTGGCGATGCTGGCCTCGGTATCGAACGACAGACGGGCATCCACCTCGGTGGAGATACGGCCGGGAATGATCTTGAGAATTTCACAGCCGATGTTGACCGCCAGCCTGTCGGAGGCGTCGATCAACTGCTGGGCGGCATCCTGGCTCTGGGACTTGGCCCAGGCCACGGCGTCCGCCAACAGAGGGGCATATTCCGGGATCTGCGCCGCCTTGAGGATCAGCGATGGGTTGGTGGTGGCGTCTTGCGGCTGGTACTTGCGGATAGCGTCGATGTCGCCGGTGTCGGCAACCACTGTGGTGAGTTTTCTCAGTTGGGTCAGTTTATCAGCCATTGAAAAAGATCCTTCATCTGGGTCGGCTTGCGGGAACGGTGGGACAGTATCCCTTATTCGGGCTACTAAAATAAAGAGACGGAACGGAGGAGTGTTTTAAATCCTGACTCTGCGCACAGGAATTATCGGCGTCGACGGAAAAGGGGTTATATGAATCCATTCAAGTTCGCGCACAAATACAACAAATTTATGTTTTTAAAGATCGATAGTTGTTGGTTTTTTGTTTTAACTGTTTAGTCTAAATATGCCTTTATTGGTGTTTTTAAGGTTTTTTTGTAGTTTATTATGCTTTGGTGTGACCTGCGTCACATGGCGATTTTTGCTGCCTGTGCTAGATTCCGTGCGCTGCGGACCCGGGGGCCGGATGAATCGGTCAGCCCAGGGTAAGGTTCATCATTCGAAGAAAGCAGAGACACATTAATGGATACAATAATTGGTTTTATCAACGACCTGCTCTGGGGAACCGTGCTGATCTATTTATTGCTGGGTGTGGGGGTGTTTTTTACCCTGCGTTTGAGCTTTATTCAGTTCCGTCATTTTGGTCATATGTTTTCGGTGCTCAAGCACAGCCGCAAGTCCGATGCCGCGGGCATCTCGTCTTTCCAGGCGCTCTGTACCAGCCTGGCGGCCCGGGTTGGCACCGGCAACCTGGCCGGGGTGGCCGTGGCCCTGTATCTGGGGGGGCCGGGCGCCATCTTCTGGATGTGGGTGATCGCGCTGATCGGCATGTCGACCGCTTTCGTGGAAAGCTCGCTGGCCCAGCTGTACAAGGTCAAGGATGAAGACGGCAACTACCGCGGGGGGCCGGCCTATTACATGGAGAAGGGCCTGGGGCTGCGCTGGATGGGGGTGCTGTTTGCCATCTTCCTGATCATCGCCTTCGGCCTGGTATTCAACGCGGTACAGGCCAACTCCATCAGTGCCGCCATGAAGGTGGCTTTCGGTATTCCCGACTGGGCTTCCGGCCTGGCCCTGGTGTTCCTGTCCGGCCTTATCATCTTCGGCGGCCTGCGCACCATCGCCCGTTTTGCCGAACTGGTGGTGCCGGTGATGGCGCTGGCCTATCTGTTGATTGCCCTGGTGGTGGTGGCCATGAACATCACCGAGCTGCCGGGCGTGCTGCTGCTTATCGTCAAGTCGGCCTTCGGGCTGGAGCAGGCCGGCGGTGGCGCCATGGGCTATGCCATTTCCCAGGCCCTGATAAACGGTATCAAGCGCGGCCTCTTCTCCAACGAAGCGGGCATGGGCTCGGCGCCCAACGCGGCGGCGTCGGCCACGCCCTATCCGCCTCATCCGGCATCGCAGGGTTATGTACAGATGCTGGGCGTTTTTATCGACACCATCGTCATCTGTACCTGTACCGCGTCCATCATACTGCTGTCCGGCCAGTTTGAGCCCGGCTCCGGTATTACCGGTATCGAACTGACCCAACGGGCGCTGGCCAACGAAGTGGGGAACTGGGGCAATACCTTTATCGCCATTGCCATCCTGTTTTTTGCCTTTACCTCCATCGTGGCCAACTATGCCTATGCGGAAAACAATCTGATTTTCCTGGAGCACAACCACAAGGCCGGCCTGCTGGTGTTCCGCCTGTTCGTGCTGGGCATGGTGATGTTCGGTGCCGTGGGTGAGCTGCCCACCATCTGGGCCATGGCCGATGCCTCCATGGGCATGATGGCACTGATCAACCTGGTGGCGATATTGCTGCTGTCCGGCGTGGCCATCAAGCTGGCCCAGGACTACAACGACCAGCTCAAGCTGGGCAAGGTACCGACCTTCGATGCCACCAAATATCCGGAGCTGCATCGCCAACTGGAAGAGGGGATCTGGGACAGGAAATAATAGGCCGGAGACTGGGGATCAGGCATTCCCCAGTCCCCACCTTCAGGTGGTGTTATGCCTTTGACGACGTTCTATTATGCTGTCGCTTCACGCTTCACGCTTCACGCTTCACGCTTCACGCCATCAGGGCTGTTCTCCCACCAGGAATTGCTTGCTGATGCTCTTGAACTGCTCGGTGCCGGATTGGTGCAGCAGTTCGAACACCACCATTTCCCGGCTGACGATCCGGGCGCCGGCATCACGCATCCGGGCCAGTCCCAACTGCCGGTTCTCTTCGGTACGGCTACCCACCGCATCCGCCACCACAAACACCTCCTTGCCCGCCTTTAGCAGATCCATCACCGTCTGCAGCACGCAGACATGGGTTTCCATGCCGCAGACGATCACCTGGCTGTGGTTGTGCCAGTGGGCCGGCAGGCAACCGGCGGCCACCACCGAGAAGTGCATCTTTTCGACTACTTGGGGTTCGTCCACCAGGGTGGTGAGGGCGGCCTGGGTATGGCCCAAGCCCCTGGGATACTGCTCGGTAAACAAGATGGGGGTGCCCAGCGTCTGGCAGGCCGAGATCAGCCACTGAATGCGGGCACTCAGCCGCTCGCCATGATCGATGGCCGGGATCAGCTTGTCCTGCACGTCGATCACCATCAGCGCCGCTTTATCGAACTCCATCAACATCGTTTTCTCCCTTTCTGTCTGGTGCCGTTAGTATGGCCCTTTTGTCGGGTAAAGAAAAAGGGCGCCGCGGCGCCCTTTGATGATAGTGTCGGTCTCAGACCTTGAACTCTCCCAGCAGGTTGTTCTGCCGTTGCATCTGCTCCAGCATGGACTGGCACTGTTTTACCTGGGCAATGGCACCGCTGGCCACATCCTGGCTGATGTCACGGATGTTGGTGGTGTTCTGATTGATTTCCTCGCTGGTGGCGCTTTGCTCTTCCGCCGCGGTGGCAATTTGCAGGTTCATATCATTGATATGGCTGATGGCCTGGCGGATCCGCGCCAGCACTTCGTTGGCTTCGGCCGCATCGACCGAGGTCTGGGCGGCCAGCTCCTGGCTCTGTTTCATCTTGCTTTCCGCCAGCCGTACGCCGGACTGCAGTCGCTCGATCATGTCGCCGATCTCCTGGGTCGACTGCTGGGTGCGGGAAGCGAGCGAACGCACTTCATCGGCCACCACCGCAAAACCCCGGCCCGATTCGCCGGCCCGGGCCGCCTCGATGGCGGCGTTGAGGGCCAGCAGGTTGGTCTGCTCGGCGATGCCGGTGATCACCGACAGGATGGACTCGATATTGCGGCTCAGTTGGGCCAGCTCGTTGACCGAGGTCATGGTGTCTTCCATGTCGGCGGCCAGCCGCTCCACCGCCTGGGTGGAGCGGGACACCACCAGGGCGCCTTGCTCGGTTTCCCGGTTGGCGGCGTTGGCGGCCTCGGCGGCATTCTGGGCATGCTGGGCCACTTCGGTGGCGGTGGCGGCCATTTCATGCATGGCGGTGGCCAGTTGATCCAGCTCCTGCAGCTGCTGCTGCAGCTGGTTTTCCGCCTGCGCCGACTGGCCGGAAGTATCATTGATACTGGCTTTCAGCTTGTCCGAACTGTCCATGACATCGCCGATCAACTTCTGTAGATGCCCCAGGAAGCCGTTGAATTCGTTGGCCACCAGGCCGAAGTCGTCGCGGCGTACTATGGGCAGGCGTTTGGTCAGGTCGCCCTGGCCGCCATTGATGTCCTTGAGGGACTGATGCAGGCCGTTCAGCGGCTTGAGCAGGCTGCTCATCAGCAGGATCAACAAGGCCATGCTGATCAGCACCCCCAGCACCGCGATCAGCAGGGCCTGCCACTGCAGGCGATCGGCCTGGGCCATGACTGCGGCTTCATCCAGCACCACACCTACATACCATTTGGCACTCTGCAGCTCCGACAGCGGGGTGAAGGAAACCCAGTGGTTCTTGCCCTCCAGGCGGTGGTTGGTCAGGGTGGCAGCCAGTGCGGGGCGCTGCCCTTCGAACAGCTCGCTGAGCGGCTTGCCGTTCAGCTCCGCCCTGGGGTGGGAGATGATGTTGCCGTTTTCGGCCACCAGAAAGGCATAACCGGCGCCGTTGAAGTCGATGACGTTGATGGCATCGGCCACGGTCTGCAGGCTGAGATCGCCGCCGAAGGCGCCCTGCTGACGTCCTTTATCGCTCAGCTTGGCCACGGCGGAGATCAGGATTTCGCCGGTGCCAGCGTCGGCGTAAGGCTCGGTCAGGGCGGCGTGGGGGGAGCCCATGGCCACCGCATACCAAGGGCGCTGGCGCGCATCCCAGCCGGCGGGGTTCCAGCTGGCATCGTTGCCGATGGGGCGGCCGCTCTGGCTGTCCAGGCCGCCGAAGATCATCACGAACTCGTCCTTCAGCAGCGGCAGGTCGAAGGTGCGTTGCACCTGTTCGGGACTGAACTGGCTGTCGATATTCTGGGCCATCATGTCGATAAGGCCGAGCTTGGCGTTGAGCCAGTTTTCTATCTGCTTGGCCAGGGTCGAGCTGGTTTCACCGATGGCGGCGGCGGTTTGCGTACGTAACGCATCCCGTACCTGAGAGATCTGCATCCAGGAGAGTATGCTGACGGTAATCAGCAGCACGGCGGCGGCGGTCAGTCCGACTTTATGGGCTATTTTCATACAACTAGGTCCCTATAATTATTGTTTGATCGAGAGCGGCTCATACTTTAGTCGTATATATCAGAGTAACATACTGAAAAAATTTAAAAGTTTGCAATATCCTGCGTTGGTGCACAGTTTTTACCGCGGTTTTACGTGCAGATATGTTGTCACTTGAGACCTTTCTTGGCCGCAACAACAGACACTGCTTTTTTCTTTATCGGCCGCCTCGCCACCCTCTTGATTCCGGATGGCTTTCAATTTACTTGTAGGGACCTGGACGGGCATTGCCCTGGTGGCAGCTTTATCCGCGTGGTCCTTGGACAGAGCTCCGGTAGCGGCTTAAATCACGGAATTCGTTGGTGTTTCGGGGTTTGTCCGGTAGGCTGAAAGCAATAAACCTGAGGAGTCTGCTTATGGAAATGCTTTCCGCCCTCGAACAAAGGGTGATTGGCTGCCTGATCGAAAAACAGGTTTCCACCCCCGAAGTGTATCCGCTTACCCTGAATTCGCTGGTCAATGCCTGCAACCAGAAAAGCAACCGGGACCCGGTGCTGAGCCTGGACGAGAAGGCGGTGCAGTCGGTGCTGAATACGCTGATTGCCCGGCGTCTGGTGAATAACATGGCGGGCTTTAATGCCCGTGCCGCCAAGTATCAACACCGTTTCTGCAACACCGAATTCGGTGAATTGCAGTTCAGCCCGGGAGAGCTGGCCATCGTCTGCGAACTGCTGCTGCGTGGCCCCCAGACCCCGGGTGAGCTGCGCAGCCGAACCCCGCGCCTGCATGCCTTCGACGACGTGACCCAGGTGGAAGCCTGCCTGCAAAGCCTGGCCGACAAGGGCCCCTTCGTGGTCAGGCTGCCGCGCCAGCCCGGCAAGCGGGAATCCCGCTACGCCCACCTGTTCGGCAATACCGACTACGCCGCGCTCGATGCCGAGCAGGAGCCCGGCGGCCAGGACCGGGAGGCCGAGCTGCAGGCGCGCATCCATGAGCTGGAAGCGCAAGTGCAGCGCCTGCAGGCGCGCATCGCCGAGCTGGAAGGCTAGAGGACTAGCGTACGAACAGCTGGTCGGCCAGATCCCGGGCGCCCTCGGGCAGGCCGACCTGCTGTAACCACAGCCGGCCTTGTTCATCCAGCACCGTGATGGCATTGGAGTGGGAAATCTCGCCGTCGGCCTGCCCCATGTACTGGATATTGAGCGCCATGGCCAGCTCGCGCACGTTATCATCGGTGCCGCTCAGCAGGGTCCAGTGTTCATCCAGGCCGCGCTGCTCGGCGAAATGCCGCAGCACCCTGGGGGTGTCCCGCCCCGGGGTGAGCGACACCAGCACGAAGCCGAGTTCGGCCTGCTGCGCCGGGGTCAGCACTTTCTGCACCGCCTGCAGGTTGGCCACGATCACCGGGCAGGCGGTGGCGCAGTCGGTATAGATAAAGCCCAGCAGTTGTTTCTTGCCGGCCAGCTCCCGCAACTGGAGCCGTTCGTCCCGGCTGTCCTGCCAGGGGGCATCGAGCTGGTAGACGGAGTCGCCGGGCAGGGCCGCCTGGAGGTTAAAGGCGGCCAGCCAGATCAGCAGTAGCCATGGTTTCATCGGTTATCTCCTGTGCACAACGAAAACCCAGGTTGCCCAGGGTATAGGGGGCCTTCAGGCTGGAACGAAAGCCGAAACGCATAAAGGCGGCATAATCGGACGGATCGGCGCTGCCGGCGGCGCCGGAGCCGCAGAACATGGCCCCGTCCAGGCTGCTGTCACCGCGGGATTCGCCGGTGACCAGGGTGGAGTTGAAATCCCGGGTCCATTCCCACACCAGGCCGTGCAGATCCTGCACCTGCCAGTAATTGGCCGGACCCTGGCCGACCTCGGCCAGGCTGGCGGTGGCGGGGCGGGCATACCAGGACAGGATACGCCGGTTGTAGCCGGGTTCGCTGCTGCCGTTGGCGGCCTGCTCCGACGCCTGGGCGGCGAACTCCCACTCCGCCACCGTCGGCAGCCGCTTGCCCTGGGCCTGGCAGTAGGCGCTGGCCGCGAACCAGGACACATGGGTGACCGGCTGGGCTGCCAGCGCGGGGGAGGGCTGCTCCCCCGGCCAGTGCCTGAGGTAGTTGGGCTCGGCGAAGAGGGCGGGAAGCCGCCCTTTTTGCCAGCGGGGATGGGCGGCCACGAAGTCGGCGAACTGCCGGTTGGTGACCGGGGTGACATCCAGCCGGAACGGTGCCACCCGGGTGAGCGGGCTGTCCTTGCTGAGATACAGGGGCCGGACCTCCCCGCCGGGCAGGTCGGCCATCTGCAGCGCCGCCAGGACCAGCAGCAGCGCCGGGTTCATCAGTGGGCGCTCCCTTCCATCACTATGGCCTTGCCTTCCTCGCGGCGCTTGGCGACCTGGGCGGGGGTGATTTCGCCCCCCTGGTTGTCCCAGCTGTTGAGCACATAGGTCAGCACGTTGGCGGCATCCTCGTCGGACAGGCGCATGCCCGGCATGATGCTGTCGTAGGCCTGGCCGTTGACCTTGATCGGACCCTTGAGACCGTGCAGTACCACGTCGATGGCGCGGATCGGATCTTCATTCAGGTAGTCGGAGGCGGCCAGCGGAGGGAAGGCGCCGGGAATGCCCTGGCCGCTGCCCTGGTGGCAGGCCTGGCAGTTGGCTTCATAGGCGCGCTTGCCGTACAGCATCTGCTCCTCCTTGTTCTTGGCGGTAACCTTGGGATGACCGTTGGGAATGCTCTGCACCGCCGAGCCCTCGGGCAGATAGACGTTGTCGGCCACCTTGCCGGAATAGACTACCTTGTCCTCGGGGCCGTCCACCTGCATCATGCCGAGCGCGCCCTTGTTGAAGGCGCGGAAGATGGAGTGGTCCACCAGGATGAAGTTGCCGGGCACGTCCAGCTTGAATTCCACGGTGGCGGCGCCGCCGGCCGGCACCAGGGTGGTCTGCACGTTGTGGTTGACCAGGTCGCCGCCTTCCACATAGACCTTGTCGAAGATTTCGCCGATGACGTGGAAGGAAGACACCAGGTTGGGCCCGCCGTTGCCCACAAAGAGGCGCACCGTTTCGCCCACGTTGGCGGTCAGCGCCTTGTCGCCGTTCAGGGCCCCCACGGCGCCGTTGAACACCACGTAGTCCGCCTGCTCCTTGATGGCCTTGTCCATGTCGAAGGGCTGCAGGCCCTGCTCACCGTAGGCGCCCTGGGTATAGAAGTCGCCCTGCATCACATAGTATTCCCGATCCACCGGTGGCAGCCCTTCCTTCGGCTCCACCAGGATCAGGCCGTACATGCCGTTGGCCACGTGCATGCCCACCGGCGCGGTGGCGCAGTGGTAGACGTAAAGGCCGGGGTTGAGCGCCTTGAAGTTGAACACCGAGGTGTGGCCGGGGGCGGTAAAGGAGGCCGCCGCACCGCCACCGGGGCCGGTGACCGCGTGCAGGTCGATATTGTGGGGCATCTTGGAGTCGGGGTGGTTGGAGAGGTGGAACTCCACTTCATCCCCTTCCCGCACCCGCAGGAACTGGCCCGGTACCGAGCCGCCGAAGGTCCAGAACATGTAATCCACGCCGTCGGCGATTTCCATCACTTTTTCCACGGTTTCCATCTTCACCACCACCTTGGCGGCGTGATCCCGGGTGATGGGCGGCGGCACCAGGGGCGGGGCGGTGAGAACGGCTTCTTCCACCGGCAGGGTATTGGCCTGCACGGACAGGGCGAAGGTCATGCCGAGGGCTGCGACTAACTTGCTCACTTTCATGGGATGCTCCCTGCGCTTGGCGCTTGTTGTTGATTGGTTTTAATCTGTATTTCATATGTAAGTTTGGTTGTGGCATCACCAAACGGGGCTGATTTGGATCAATAAAGGTCGCTATACCTCCCTGGAGGGAGGCGGCGGTGTGCAATTTATCGACATGGCGCACAGTTTTGGCGGGAAAGGCGTGGAGTGTTTCCTGCCCCTTTTTTTTCGCCGGAAAGGCCTCGTTTGAGCTTTGTCGGCAGGGCAGGCGTCAGGAGCTGGCCCTGGCGAGCGCATGGCCGCTGTTGTCGGCGGCCATTCGCTCCTAGAATCCGCCAAGGCGTTCCCGTTGGGAGGAGCGTCATCCTGTTATAGAAGGAGTGAAGGATGAAGAAAGCCAGCATGATCACCGCGGCCTGTACCCTGTGGGCCTTGTCTGGTGCCCTCTATGCCCAGGAAGCCCCCCTGGTGGAAGAAACGTCGATAGAGGAAACCCTGGCGGAAGAGCCGGCGCCCGAGCAAACGGAAGAAGTAACCGAAGGCGCCGTGATCCACGCGGCCAGTGCCGAGACCCTGCAGCGGGTATATGACAAGCTGAGCATCAAGGTGGAGGAAGGGGAAGCGTCCGAGCAGGCCCTGGAGGCCATAGCACACGCCCAGCAGGTCAGCCAGACCGGCGCCATCACCTCCGCGGCGGCCAAGGCGAAGGAGTCGGGCCAGGAGAATGGTATCGGCGCCCAGGGTGAAAGCCGCTCCTCCATGGGCGCGGCCAACAGTGCCGGCCGAGGCGGCAACGGCGGCGGTAACGGCGGCGGTAACGGCCGGGGCTGAGTCCTTTTCCCCCTTTTCATCCTCTGAGCAAGCTGTCAGAATAGGCCCCTCTTGGGGGAGTAATCGTTCGGTGCCCACCGAAACCACTGTCAACAATCTCTGAGCCGAAGGCTTATGGCAGTGGTGTCCTGATGGATTGATGAGACCTGAGACAGCGTGACTTTCCGGGCGGGACGTCACGAGGTCTCCGGTATCCATGATCCCGCCCTGAAGAGCGCCTATGAAACACAACACACCCTTCTGTTTTTTTGTTACCCCGGCCCAGGGGGAAACCTGCTCATGCTGATGTCGTTAGCCGCCATTGCTCTCGGCCTGGCCGTGCTGGTCTGGAGTGCCGACCGTTTCGTGGACGGCGCCTCGGCCACCGCCCGTTATGCAGGCATGCCCCCCTTGCTGATCGGCATGGTAATCGTCGGTTTCGGTACCTCGGCACCCGAGATTGTGGTGTCCATCATCTCCGCCCTGGAAGGCAACCCCGGCCTGGCACTGGGTAACGGCTATGGCTCCAATATCGCCAATATCGGGCTGATCCTGGGGATAACGGCGTTGATAAGCCCCATTACCGTGCATTCCCAGGTGCTGCGCAAGGAGCTGCCGATACTGCTGCTGATCACCCTGCTTTCCCTCGGCCTGTTGTGGAACGGCTGGCTTGCGCGCGGCGATGCCCTGGTGTTGCTGGGGGTGTTCGTGTTGCTGATGGGCTGGAGCATCTGGCAGGGCCTGCGCGACGGCAACGATGCCATGGCGGCGGATGAAGCCAAGGCGCTGGATGAAAACCAGATGAGCCTCAAGCAGGCACTGTTCTGGCTGGTGGCCGGCCTGCTGTTGCTGATCATCAGCTCGCGCATCCTGGTGTGGGGCGCGGTGAACGTGGCCCAGGCCTTCGGCGTGAGCGATCTTATCATCGGCCTGACCATAGTGGCGGTGGGCACTTCGTTGCCGGAACTGGCGTCGTCCATCGCCGCCATCCGCAAGAACGAGCACGATCTGGCCATCGGCAACGTCATCGGCTCCAACCTGTTCAACACCCTGGCGGTGGTCGGGCTGGCCGGTGTCATCCATCCCCTGGCGGTGGCGCCCGAGGTGATCAGCCGCGACTTTATGGTGATGGGTGCCCTGACCCTGTCGCTGTTCGTGCTGGGCTACGGTTTCAAGGGCCGCCAGGGCCGCATCAACCGTTATGAAGGCGGCCTGCTGCTGCTGGCCTACGGCGGTTACACCACCTGGCTGGCGCTGGGCGTGCTGGGCGCCGCCTGAGCCGGAGGCTAAGGGCCCGATTCTTGCGAGCCCGGCATAGGCCGGGCCTGCTATTTCTATCAGTGTGGTGGATCTGTCTACTCTCGCTTTGCAAATCCGTGGTCCGTAAAGAGAACGGCTGAATCCTCCGAACGGCATTACGGGGCCCACATGCGTACTCGGGACAATGACATGATCTGGAACCGTAATTTAAAGGGAGGCAACAATGGCAATCACAGAACAGGATAAACGGCATCTGCGCCGTTGTGTGGAACTGGCGGCACAGGCGCTGGCGGCCGGGGATCAGCCGTTCGGCTCCGTGCTGGTGGGAGCGGACGGTAGCGTGCTGGCGGAAGATCGCAACCGCATCCACAGCCGCGAGCCCACCTGGCACCCGGAAATCGCCCTGGCGCGCTGGGCCGCCGGGCACCTCACCGAGCAGGAGCGGGCCGCCGCCATTCTCTATACCTCGGGTGAGCACTGTCCCATGTGCTCCGCCGCTCACGCCTGGGGGGGGCTGGGGCGCATCGTTTACGCTTGCTCGGCCGAGCAGTTCGGCCAGTGGTGCCAGGAGTGGGGCCTGCCGGCCTCGCCGGTCGCGCCGCTGTCCATCCATCAGGTGGCGCCGAACATAGCAGTGGACGGCCCCGAGCCCGAGCTGGCGGCACAGCTGCGCGAGCTGTACCGGCGTTGTTTTGGCATTGAGAGCAAGGACTAGGCTCAGCTTCCGCTTGAACTATCCCATGTCGCCCCCGCGAAGGCGGGGGCCTATTCTTTTTACCCCTTCAACACACTGAACTCCTTGAACAGTCGCACCGGCAGCGGGTGTTCCAACTGCCAGGTGATGTTCATCGGCTTGCTGCCATGGTAGCGAACGAAGCGCACTGGGCCGCAGGCACGGTAGGGGGCATTCTTGTCGATGCGCACAAACAGCTGGAAGCGCCAGCCATTGTGCCCGCTGTCGATATAGCGGCGACCGGTCGAGGTGTGGGGACCGGCGCTGTTCTGGGATTGCCAGTGGAACAGGCTTTGGCTGATGGCGTAATCGTGATAGGCCACGCCCTCGTGCAGGGAGGTGCTTTTATCCAGGGTGACAAACAGCAGCTCGGTTTTACATGCTTTTAGCACTAGTACCCCGGCTTGGAAAGGGGTGCGTTTTTCCGCGGTCAAAAAGCCCACGGCGGTGAGGATTTCCCGGTTGTGGTAGGCTGCATGCAGCTTAAGAGGGGTATGCTCCAACCCTGGCAGGGACGGGTATTGATGCTGGGTCCTGGCATCCAGGTAGCGGCTGAGCTGGGCCAGTTCATCACACACCGCCGGCGCCTGGGCCAGCCGTTCGAGAAAAGCCTGGGCCGAGCCGGTCTGGCTTTGTTGGCCATCGATTTGATAGGCCAGCATCTGTAGCCGCTGTCGGCGTTGCTCATCGTCGATGACGTATCGGGCCCGCTGCTCGGCTACCTGGCCGAACAGCTGTAGTTGTTCCGGATCGTCCAGGTGCAACAGGCTGCTCAGGCGGCGGCTGAAGTAATGCTCCTCGGGGTTGGCTTCTCCCGGTAATAAACCCGCATCCCGTTGCAGATTGGTCCAGCCGCTGTTGTTACCGCCGCGATAGATATCGTCCAGTTCCAGTTGTTGATCGCGAAGAAAATCCCCAAGCGCAACCCGGCGGTTGCCGGTTAGGCTGACATAGGCGTGCAGCTCTTGCTGCAGTCGGCGCCAGTTCTGGTTCAGCGCCTGCTTCAGGCTGGCCAGAATATGTTCCCGGGCTTGCTTTTGCAGCTGGATATGGCAACCGCTGGGCAGGCGAGCAAAGCCGTTTTCTATGCAGCCGATGACCTCACGGCGCGACAGGCCGGTAATGGCGCCGTAGAGCAGATCGAAACGGAACCCTTCTTTATGCTGGCCGACAAAATCCAGGATCAGACAGCTTTCCTTGCCCTCGAACAGGCGCAGCCCCCGGCCGATTTGTTGCTGGAACAGGGTGGAGCTCTGTGTGGGCCGCAACAGCAGCAAGGTATCGACAAAGGGCAAGTCGACCCCTTCGTTATAGAGGTCGACCGTCACCAGGGCGTGGATCTCACCGCGCTCCAGTTGCCTGGGCAGATCCCGCCGCTCCTTGGCCGCGCTTTGCCCGGAGATCACCCGGGCGAGGATGCCGGCTTGCTCAAACTGGGTTGCCATAAATTCGGCATGGGCAATGCTCACGCAGAACACCAGGGTTTTGCTCCGGCGAGGATCGTCTACCAGCTGTTGCCAGGCGCGGATCACGGCGGCGGCACGTACCTGGTTGCCGGTTAGCAGCGTATCCAGGGCCTTGAGTTCGTTGGCCTGCTGCCAGGGAATGCCCCTGTAGTCGGTGTCATCGTCGCAGGCGTAATATTCAAAGGGCGCCAGCAGTTGCAGATCCAGCGCCTGCCACAGGCGCAGCTGCGCCGCCGGTGAGCCATCCGGCCGGTTATCGAAATGGCGCAGGATATTCTTGCCGTCGGCCCGCTCGGGGGTGGCAGTAAGGCCCAGCAGGCATGCGGGTCTGAGGGTGGAAAGCAAAGTGTCGAAGCTGTTGGCCTCGATATGATGGCATTCGTCGACGATCACCATCTGCCAGTAAGCGGCGCTCTGGTGGGTGACCAGCTTGCGGGCATTGAGGCTCTGGATGGTGGCAAACAGGTGTTGATCCTGCTCGGGTTGGTGCTCGCCGGTAAAGAGATCGCCGAACTCCGGCTCACGCAATACCAGCCGAAAAGTACGCAGGGCCTGCAGTAGCAGCTCTTTGCGGTGGGCGATAAACAATAGCCGTGGCCAGCCCCCCTGCTTGCGGGCCAGACGGCGGTAATCGAACGCCGCCATCACGGTTTTGCCGGTGCCGGTGGCAGCCACCAGCAGGTTACGCATGCGGCCATGTTCCCGCTCGTTATCCAGCTGTTCCAGAATATCCAGTTGAAAAGGCTTGGGCTCGATATCGAAGAAAGTAGGCGTGGCGATCAGATCCCTGCCTGATTCCCGTTTCAGCGCCTTTTCCAGCTCGTCACGGTGCGTCTGATTGTCCGGGTTATAGGGTTGGAACTCGCCGTCTTCCCACAGGGTTTCAAAATGCGCCTGGGCCCGTTGGAAGAGCAGGTTCTGCCCTTTTTCGGTGAATTTGACCGTCCATTCCAGGCCGCCCATCAAGGCGGCGCCGGAGAGGTTGGCGCTGCCCACATAGGCTGAGCCGAAACCGGTGTCCCGCTCGAAGATCCAGGCCTTGGCATGCAGGCGGGTGCGGCGGCCGTCGAGTGATACCCGGACTTCGCAGTGAGGCAGTCGGGCCAGCATATCTAGCGCCTTTTGCTCGGTCGCACCCACATAGGTGGTGGTCAGTACCCGGATCCGGGCCTGGCTGGCGCCCCCAGCATCGGTGCTGGTGATCCGTTTGAGCACTTCGATGATTTTGCGCACCCCCGATACGGTGATAAAACTCACCAGAATATCCACGTTGTTACAGGAGGCCAGTTCGGCGGTCAGCTCATGCAACAGGGCGGGGGAGTCCTTGCCGGCGGTAAACAACCAGGGCTGTGCCAGGCCGATGGTCGGCAACGCTGGCTTTCGTTGGGCAGGATAAAGCGAGCGCAGCACCTGGGGCGGCGTGCACAGCAGATCGGGCTCTTCGGCCTGGTTCAATCGCTGACGGGAATATTGCAGTATGTCGTTGATAAGCTCAGCCTGCGCTTTCACCTTGGCTTGCTTGTCACCCGCAACTTCAGCCAGCAGCTGCGACAACTGCTCGGCCAGGGCATCGGCCAGACGCTCGTGGCTGAACGCCGGGTTCAGCGCTTCGGGCTCGGCATAAAGCCCGGATCGTTCCAGCGCCGCCGCTATCCCTTGGGTGGTCAGCAGATCGTAGAGTCCCTGTGCCAGCGGTGTTTTCATCCTGTTCCTTATTATTCTGCGACCACCGCCCTGAACCGGGCAAAGGGTTTCATATCAAAGGTGGCGGCCAGATCCTCATAAGCCGGGTTGGTGGCATGTAGCCGATAGCTGCCGTCCGGATTTTTGTTAATCACCCGCAACAGGTATTGGCTGTCGCCGGATTCGTCCTGCCGTTCTATGGCCAGGGTCTGGCCGCTGATGCTGCCGGCGGCGTCGGGCCTGATCCATTCCAGCAACAGCAGATCGCCATCCTGTATCGGCTGTTTGCCACCGTTCATGGAGTAACCGCTGGCCCGGGCCAGAAAGTGGCGACTAGGATCGAGCCGTCCGTAATGGTCCGGCATCGGCACCATCTCGGCGTAGTCACCGCTGCCGGTCTTGAAATGGCCACAGGCAATTTTCAAGTCGGGAAAACAGAATAATTTGATGGCCTCTGCCATTGGTGTGCTGACGCTGTTGGTCGCTGGCTGTTTCGCTTTCGCAAGCTGCGGTGCCTTGCGCCGGCGGTATTCGGCCAGGCGCAGATCCACCAGTTCCTGCATCATTTGGTGCAGGGTCTCCAGCTCCGCAACGGGCAGGGCAAAACGGGGGCAGAAGCGGTCGTCTTTCAGCTCGAACCAGTAATCGGCTTGCGATCCTGGGGTGCCGCCGGTGCTGAACCTGACAGGGTTGCCTTGCCAGTAGCGCAGCCAGGCGCTGGAGTCGGCGGTCATGGCCTGCTGGGCGGGTGGTAGATCGAGTTGCAGCAGATCGGGATGGCGTTCCAGCACATAGCGGGATTGTTCGGCCAGTGCCGCTAGGGTAGGCGGCTGGCGCAGACCGTCCAGCTCCAGCAGGGCCTGCAGCAATATCGCCTTGAAGCTCTTGGTCAGGGTGGTGGTTTCAATGCCGGTCCGCAGAAAGTCCCGCAACTCGGCCAGCACCCGGCCGGCCGCTTCCGACAGCTCGCCTTCGTCGTGCAGCAGTTCGAACCAACTGCCATGCTGCCGACGCAACTTGGCAAAATCCAGCCCGGCCTGGAAGGCCTGCACGGCGGAAGGACGATATCCCAGCTCCTCCTTCAGAGCCCGGTAGTCGTCCACCATCTTCAGTCGATGGCCCCGACGCAGTTGCTCGAGCAAGGGGAGCAGCGCCGGATCCAGGTTGATATGACAGCCGTCGGGCAGCTCGGGCCGCTGACTGGCGCGGATGGCGCGGTCGTCGTCTTCCAACAACTGTTGCAACAGATAGGGTTTGAACAGGCAGGCCCGGTGGTTGCCCACCAGATCGACCACCATCAGTTGCTGTTTGCCCGGGTGCAGGCGCAGGCCGCGACCCAGTTGCTGCAAAAAGACGATGCGCGACTCGGTGGGCCTCAACATCAGCAGGGTGTCGATGGCGGGCAGATCGGTGCCTTCGTTGAACAGGTCCACCGAGAAGATCACCTGCAGGGTGCCGCTTTCAAGCTCGCGCAGGGCCTGGTTGCGCGGCATCTCGGAGTGGGAATGGATGGCAACGGCGCGGATGCCGGCCTCGATGAATTCCTTGGCCATAAAGTCGGCGTGGGCGCGGGAAATGCAAAACGCCAGGGTGCGTTGCTGGGCATGGGCGCGCCAGTGCCTGAGGGCGTGCTGCGCTCGCCGGCGGCTGGCAAAGGCATGTTCCAGCGCGGCGGGATCGAAACGGCCGTTGCGCCAGGGGATGTGAGCATAATCGATGTGCTCGTCGAGGATCCCCTGATAGATAAAGGGCGCCAGTTGACGGGCCTGGATGGCATCGCGTAAGCCCCGTTCGAACACTAGGTTGTCGTCGCACAATGCTAGGATATCGGCTTGGTCGGTGCGATCCGGCGTGGCGGTCAGGCCCAGCAAAAAGCGGGGGCGAAAGTGATCCAGCAGGCGGCGATAGCCAGTGGCGGCGGCATGGTGAAATTCGTCGACGATGATGTAGTCGAAGTGATCCGGCGCGAAATTGCGCAAGTGTTCGGCCCTGCCCAGGGTTTGCACCGAGGCGAACAGCCAGTCGGCCTGCTCCTGCCGTTTGCCGTTGTAGATCCCGGTGTGGGCCTCGGGGCGCAACCGGATAAAGGTCTGCTGGGCCTGCTCGATGATCTCGTCCCGGTGTGCCACAAACAGCAGCCGCCGGGCCTGTAACTGGCGGGCATCGAACGCCGCCAGCCAGGTTTTGCCCAGGCCGGTGGCCATCACCACCAGGCCTCGCTTGAAACCCTGGCTGCGGCTGGCCTGTAGTGCTACCAGTACTTCCTGTTGCACGTTGTTGGGAATGGGGGGTTCGCGCAGGGTGTCGGCATCGCTATCGGCGTCGCCGCTGAGCGCGCGCAATCCGGTCAGCGGACTATGCCGGTAGCGTTCGATATAGCCGTCTATCCAATCGTGGCTGAGTGTCGTTACCCGGTGGTCCCGTGCCAGTTGCTCCATCTGTTCGGCCAGTTCCAGCAGGCTACGGGCCGACTCGCCGGTTGCTTCGTCATCCACCCTGAGCGACCAGTTCCACTCCAGGGATTCGGTCAGCGCCGCCCGGGATATATTGCTGGAGCCCACAAAAGCGTGGCCCCTGAGCCGGTGGCCTGCCCGCTGATGAATACAGAGATAGGATTTGAGATGAAACCCCGGGTTGCCCGCGCTCTCGTAGATCAGCACCTCGGCGCCCCGTTCCGCCAGCAGCATCAGCCGGCGCAGGGCCACCGGCTCGGTGACGTCCAGGTAATCGGAGGTGACGATGCGCAGCCTTACCCCACGCTCTCGAGCGTCGCTCAGGGCCGGCTGCAGCAATTCGAGGCCGCTCAGGCGGATAAAGGATACGCAGATATCGATACGGCCTGCGGCGCCGGTGGCGTTGATGGCATCGAGCAGGGGAGCGAGCAGCGGCTGCTGGAAGCTGATGTCGCCGCTGCTGCCGCCGGGGATCAGGTGCAAGGCGGTCATGACGGCTCCTTGACCAGCAGGGCGTTGAGCCAGCGCTCCTGCTCCCGGCCCGGACGTAGATCGCTGGTTTGCCACATTGCTTCAAGGCGTAACGGCAAGCCCGTCAGCAACTGGGCCAGGCCGGTTTCGGTCATATTGGTGAAGGTGCGGCCGTCGCGGCGGATTTCGCCGTCGCCGTACTTGAAGGAGCAGTAAAACACCCCGTCGGGGTGCAGCATGTCGGTCAGGTGGGCCATGACGCCGGGCAATTTCGCCAGCGGTACATGCAGCAGGGAGGCACAGGCCCAGATGGCATCAAACCGGGATAGGCCGCTAAACTCCTCGAAACGGCATACCGCGACCGGTAGACAGGTCAGTTGCCGGGCCAGATCGGCCAGGGCGGGGCTGGCATCGAAGGCTTCCACCGCAAAGCCCTGGTGAAGGAAATAGCGGGCATCCCGGCCCGAGCCGCATCCTGCGTCGAGGATCCGGCCGCCCTTGGCGACATGGGGCAGAAAACGGCCATAGAGGGACGCCATATCGACGGAAACCGTATCCCGGTAGAAGCTGAGGGCGTTTTGCTGATAAAAATCCACTGGCCGGCACTAATAGTAAAATCAATGATGGTTCAGTACCTTATCAGAGTTCCTGCGTCGGCACAGCTCTTGGCTGCCGGCGTGGAGTTGGTAGCCCAACTGCTCTGCTCGGATAAGGGCTATAAACCGCCATATCTTTTTCGGATAATTCGAATAATTGACATGTTTGCGAAAGTTTCGAATAATTCGGGTTAGTTCAACCGGATGGAAATAGTCTTATGAGCCGTTTACAAGATACCTTGCCGACCCAGGAAGAAGCCAGTCTGGCCAAGCTCTGTAGTCAGGAGCTATCCGCGATTCTGGAAACCAGGGCGGATACCCAGACCCTGGCGGTTACCGATCAGAAGGGAGAAGTACACAGGGTCAAGATCCCGGTCAGCGCCCTGCGCCTACTGGTCGATGTACTGACCGAATTGGGAGAAGGGAATAGTGTCAAATTAGTCCCTATTCATGCCGAATTGACCAGCCAGGAAGCGGCGGATCTGCTGAATGTGTCGCGGCCAACTCTTATTCGCTTGCTCGACGAGGGCGCCATTCCCTTCCATCGCACGGGAAATCGCCGCAAGGTGAAGTTTGCCGATCTGCGTGCCTATCAGCAGCAGCTTGAGCAGAAGCGATTGGCGAGCCTGTCTGAGCTGTCCGAGCTGGATCAGGCATTGGGGATGGGATACGAATGAGCTCGAACTATACGGTCATCTACGATGCCTGTGTGATGTATCCGGCTCCCCTGAGGAGCTTGTTGATGTACCTGGCGCTTTCCGGCCAGTTTCGGGCTCGCTGGTCGAATGATATCCACCGGGAATGGATGCGTAACCTGCTCAAAAATCGTCCCGAACTCGATGAGTCAAAGGTTGAGAGAGTGCGCGAACTGATGGATAGCCATGTACCAGGTGCCTTGGTCACCGGCTATGAGCAGCTTATTCCGGGCATTGAGCTACCCGATCCGGATGATCGCCATGTGGTGGCCGCCGCGATTCAGACTCGGGCCGAGTCGATTATCACCTTCAATTTGAAGGATTTTCCCAACGACATACTGACTCCGTTTAATATAAGAGCGATCCACCCGGATGACTTTATTACGGATCTGATGGAGCTGAATATCAGTGTTGTGTTGGAAGCTGCTCGTCGGCAACGGGCGGCGTTGAAAAGTCCGGCGCTGAGCGCGAGTGAATACCTTGACTGCCTGTTGAAGCAGCGGCTCCCGGAAACGGTGTCCAGATTGAGGCCGTTTGAACTTTTGATCTGAATGGCTGGCGGTATCGGCCTGTTTATACAAGCCAGGGGGTGAATAGGGCCGGAGTGATGCACTCCGGCCCTTCTGGTTATGGGCGGGTAGCCGCCTTCATATCCCGCACGAAGGCGGTCAGGGCGTCCAGCATGGCCTGGTCGTCGTCCAGGTGTTGCTCGATGATCTTGACCACGGCGGAGCCGGAAATGGCGCCGGCGGCACCTGCGCGAACGGCGTCGCGCACCTGCTCCGGGCTGGAGATGCCGAAGCCCAGCAGCGAGGGCGGGGCGCCGAATGCCTTCAGTTTGGCCAGTAGGCTGTCCACCGGCATGCCGGCCTTGGTTTCGGTGCCGGTCACCCCGGCGCGGCTCAGCAGGTAGGTGTAGCCCGAGCCCATTTCCGCTACGGTTTTCAGGGTGTCGTCGTTGCCGTTGGGCGGCGCTATGTAGATGCTGGCAATGCCCGCTTCGTCGGCGGCGGCCTTGAAGGGGGCGGCCATTTCCACCGGCACGTCGGCCACCAGCACCGAGTCTACCCCGGCGGCCACGCACTGGGCGTAGAAGTTGGCCGGGCCCGGCTTGTACACCAGGTTGGCGTACACCAGCAGGCCGATGGGCAGCTCCGGGTATTGTTCGCGGATCTGGGTCAGCATCTCGAAGCAGGTGGCGGAGCGGGTGCCGGCCGCCAGCGCCCGCACCGTGGCGCCCTGGATGGTGGGGCCATCGGCCACCGGATCGGAGAAGGGAATGCCGAGCTCCAGGGCGTCGGCGCCGCCGGCCACCAGGGCGTCGATTACCTTGAGCGACCGGGCAGGGGTGGGATCGCCCAGGGTCACGAAGGGGACGAAGGCGCCTTCACCGGCGGCGTTCAGCCGGTCGAACAAAGACTGGTAACGGCTCATTTCAGCACTCCTTTCTGCTCCAGGATCTCGGCCACGGTAAAGATGTCCTTGTCGCCCCGGCCGGAGAGGTTGACGACCAGCACCTGTTCTTTCTCCGGCTCGGCCTCGGCCATCTTCAGGGCGTAGGCCAGGGCGTGGGAGGACTCCAGCGCCGGTATGATGCCCTCAAAGCGGGCCAGGGCCTGGAAGGCGTCCAGCGCTTCGTCGTCGGTGATGGACTCGTAGCGGGCGCGGCCGATGGAGGCCAGGTAGGCGTGCTCGGGGCCGACCGAGGGGAAGTCGAGCCCGGCGGACACCGAGTAGGACTCCTCAATCTGGCCGTCGTCGTTCTGCATCAGCAGCGAGTGCATGCCGAAGAACACGCCCTTGGTGCCGTGGCGCAGGGGCGCGCCGTGCTCGCCGGTGTCGATGCCCTTGCCGGCGGGCTCGATGCCGATAAGCTCCACGCCTTCTTCATCGATAAAGTCGGCGAAGATGCCGATGGCGTTGGAGCCGCCGCCGACGCAGGCGATCACCGCGTCCGGCAGCCGGGTTTCGCGCTCCCTGATCTGCACCTTGGCTTCCTCGCCGATCATGCGCTGGAACTCGCGCACTATGGTGGGGAAGGGATGCGGACCGGCGGCGGTGCCCAGCATGTAGTGGGTGGTCTCGTAGTTGGCGGCCCAGTCGCGCAGCGCCTCGTTGCAGGCGTCCTTGAGGGTGGCCGAGCCGGAGTGCACCGGTATTACCTCGGCGCCCATCAGTTTCATGCGGAACACGTTGGGTTTCTGCCGCTCGCAGTCCTTGGCGCCCATGTATACCCGGCACTTGAGGCCCATCAGGGCACAGGCCAGGGCGGTGGCCACGCCGTGCTGGCCGGCGCCGGTTTCGGCGATGATCTCCCGCTTGCCCATGCGTTTGGCCAGTAGCGCCTGGCCCAGCACCTGGTTGGTCTTGTGGGCACCGCCGTGCAGCAGGTCTTCCCGCTTGAGGTAGATGCGGGTCTTGGTGTGGGATGCCAGGTTGCGCACCTTGGTGAGGGGCGTGGGGCGGCCGGCGTATTCGCACAGCAGCTCGCGGAATTCCCGCTCGAATTCCGGATCCTGTTGGGCGTCCACAAAGGCCTGCTCCAGCTGGAGCAGGGCCGGCATCAGGATCTGGGGCACGTACATGCCGCCAAATTCGCCGAAGAAGGGGTTAAGTAGGGTCATTGTGTGTTCCTGCGTCCGTAATGTCTGAGGGCGGCGAAGGCCGCGTCGAGTTTGGCCGGGTCTTTCTGCCCGGGGGCGCTTTCCACGCCGGAATTGAAATCCAGCCCCCGGCAGCCGAGGGCGGCTGCACGGGCGGCGTTGTCGGGGTTGAGGCCGCCGGCGAGCATCAGGTTGCGCTTGTCGAGCGTGGCCAGCAGCGACCAGTCGAAGGCCTGGCCGGTGCCGCCGCTCTGGCCGAAGGCCTGGGTGTCGAACAGCAGCCGGTCGGCGTTGGCGGGCAGAGGAGGCAGGGCATCCGCCACCGCCACCGCCTTCCAGATTTCCACGCCTTCGGGCAGCATGGCGCGCAGGGCGTCGATATAGGCCTCGTCCTCGTCACCGTGCAGCTGCACCGCCTTCAGCCCCAGGGTGCGGGCGGTATCGGCAATCTCGGTGCGCCTGTGGTTCTGGAACACGCCCACGTAGTCGAGGGGCGCGGTCCGGATCAGGGCCTGCGCCTGCTCCAGACTGACGCAGCGCGGGCTCTTGGCCACGAAGATCAGGCCACCGAAGGCGGCACCGGCGGCATGGGCGGCGGCGGCGTCTTGTGGGCGGGTCAGGCCGCACACCTTGTTGTCGCCCAGGATCAGGCGGCGCACGGCGAGATCCAGGTCATCCTCGGCCATCAGCGAGCTGCCCACCAGGAAGCCGTCGGCGTGGGCGGACAATGCCTTCACCTGGGCGTGGTGATGGATGCCGGATTCGGAGATGACGATGCGATCGGCCGGGATCAGGGCGGACAATTCCCGGGTGCGGTTCAGATCGATGGACAGATCGCGCAGATCCCGGTTGTTGATGCCGATAACCCGGGCATCGAGGCGCAGCGCGCGCTCCACTTCCTCACGGCTGATGACCTCGGTCAGTATGCCCATGCCGAGCGCGCGCGCCACGGCGGCCAGCTCCCGGTACTGGTCATCGTCCAGTACCGACAGCATCAGCAGGATGGCGTCGGCCTGGTGGTGGCGGGCCAGCTTGATCTGGTAGGGGTCGATGATGAAGTCCTTGCAGACAACCGGCTGGGTCACCTGATTGCGCACCCGGGCCACGAACTCGAAGCTGCCCTGGAAGTATTTTTCGTCGGTCAGCACCGAGATGGCCGAGGCATGGCGGCCGTACACACCGGCGATGGCGTCGATGTCGAAGTCGGCGCGGATCAGGCCCTTGGAGGGCGAGGCTTTCTTGCATTCCAGGATAAAGGCCGGCTGGCCGGCGGCCAGGGCCGCCTCGAAGTCCCGATCGCTCGGGACCAGTCCTGCTTCAAAACTGTCCAGGGGCTGGGCCTGCTTGCGCGCCTCGACCCAGATTTTCTTGTCGGCAACAATTTTGCCGAGAACGGTACTTAACATTGGCTCAACTCCGCCAGTCTGGTGGCTACATCCATTGCTCGGCCGGATTTTAACACAGCCAGCACCTGCTCCACGCCTTCTTTCAGGCTGTCGGCCTGGCCGTTCATCACCAACAGCGGCGCCACGTTCATGGCGATCACGCTCCGCTGGGCGTCGCTGCCCCTGCCCGCCAGCAGATCCAGGGTGATCAGCTTGTTTTCGGCCGGGGTACCGCCCTGGATGGCGCCGATGTCGTAGCGCTTCAGCCCCAGTTGTTCGGGGCTGAGCTCGTAGTGGTCGATGGCGCCGTCCCGGATCTCCGCCACCCGGGTGGTGCCGTGGATGGCGATTTCGTCCAGGCCGCTGCCGTGCACCACCATGCCCCGCTCAAGGCCCATGGCGACCAGGGTCTCGGCGATGGGGGTGACCAGCTGCCCGGCATAAACGCCGAGCAGCATAAAGTCGGGCCGGGCCGGGTTGATGAGCGGACCCAGCACATTGAAGATGGTGCGGGTCTTGAGCGCCTGGCGCACCGGCATGGCGTGGCGGATGCCGCCGTGGTAGTGGGGCGCGAACAGGAAGCAGACGTTGACTTCGTCCAGGCAGCGGCGGGCGCTGTCCGGGCTCAGATCGAGGCGGATGCCGAGCTGCTCCAGCAGATCCGAGGAGCCGGACTTGGAGGAGACGCCGCGGTTGCCGTGCTTGGCCACCTTGATGCCGCAGGCGGCGGCCACCAGCGCCGAGGTGGTGGACACGTTGATGGTGTGCATGCCGTCGCCGCCGGTGCCGACGATGTCGCAGAAGGGGTAGTCCGGGCGCGGGAAGGGGCTGGCGGCGGCCAGCAGGGCGCTGGCGGCGCCGGCGATCTCCTCCGGACTCTCGCCCTTGATCTTGAGGGCGGTGAGCAGGGAGGAAAGGACGATGGGGTCCATCTCGCCGCGCAGCAGCTGGCCGAACAGGGCCTGGGATTCCTCCCGGCTGATGTGCTCGCCCC
Source organism: Zobellella iuensis (assembly GCF_016746085.1). GTDB lineage: Bacteria > Pseudomonadota > Gammaproteobacteria > Enterobacterales > Aeromonadaceae > Oceanimonas > Oceanimonas iuensis. The sequence goes on along the minus strand of NZ_JAERTZ010000026.1, from coordinate 133,727 downwards.
GGTAGAGTTTTTCCATGGCCTGGTTCATGCGGTGGGCTCCTGTGCGGTGATGAAGTCGAGGCTCTGGGCCAGCAGGCGGGCCCCGTCGGTGGTCATGATGGACTCGGGATGGAACTGGAAGCCCAGCACCCGCCGGGCCCGGTCCAGCACCGCCATGGTCATGCCGTGGTAATCGGCCACCACGTCCAGGCCGGCGGGAATGTCGGTGCCCACCAGGGAGTGGTAGCGGGCCACCGGCAGCGGATGGGGCAGGCCGGCGAACATGTCGCGGCCCGAGTGGTGGATGAGCGAGCTCTTGCCGTGCTTGATCTCGCCCGCGCTCTCCACGGTGCCGCCGTAGTGCTCCACGATGGCCTGGTGGCCCAGGCAGATGCCGAGCACCGGGAAGCGGCCGATGCACTGCTTCAGCAGGGCGGGCATGTTGCCGGCCTCGGAGGGCTTGCCCGGACCGGGGGAGAGCACCAGCACCGGCTGGTCGGCGGCGTCCATGGCGGCCAGCAGTTGGGCCACCGGCACCGTGTTGCGGTAGATGTGCACCGTGGCGCCCAGGGCGCGGAACTGATCCACCAGGTTGTAGGTAAAGGAGTCGTAGTTGTCGAGCAGGAAAACGGTGTTAGCCATGGGTCACCTCCGCCAGGGTCTTGCCGTGGGCCAGGGCGATGGCATTGAGCACCGCCGCCGCCTTGTTGCGGGTTTCGTCGGCTTCCGACTGAGGGTTTGAGTCGTACACCACGCCGGCGCCGGCCTGCACATGGGCCAGGCCTTTGCTTACGAAGGCGGAGCGGATCACGATACAGGTGTCCATGTCGCCCAGGCCGTTGAGGTAGCCCACGGCGCCGCCGTAGCTGCCCCGGCGGCTGTGCTCCACGTGGCGGATCAGGTCGCTGGCGCGGATCTTGGGGGCGCCGGTCAGGGTGCCCATGTTCATGCAGGCCTGGTAGGCGTGCAGGGCGTCCAGGTCGGCGCGCAAGGTGCCCACCACCCGCGACACCAGGTGCATCACGTGGCTGTAGCGATCCACGCTCAGCAGATCCTTCACATAGCGGCTGCCCGGCTCGCTGATGCGGGCGATGTCGTTGCGGGCCAGGTCCACCAGCATCAGGTGTTCGGCGGTTTCCTTCTCGTCCTGGCGCAGGTCCAGCTCGATGCGGCCGTCCAGATCCAGGTTGATGCTGCCATCCGGGTTGAAGCCGCGTTTGCGGGTGCCGGCGATGGGGTACATCTCCACCTGGCGGTTGCCGTGGTCGAACTTCACCGAGCTCTCGGGGCTGGCGCCGAACAGGATGAAGTCCTGATCGTTGACGTAGAACATGTAGGGGCTGGGGTTGGTCTGCTTGAGCTTGCGATAGGCGGCCAGGGGGCTGGGGCAGGGCAGGCTGAAGCAGCGGGAAGGCACCACCTGGAAGATGTCGCCCACCATGATATGGCCCTTGAGGGTTTCCACGTCGGCACGGAATTCGGCGTCGTTCTTGTTCGCCTGCACCTGACCGGCGAGGAGGCTGTCGGCCTCGGGCTCGGCGTGAGCCTGGCCACAGGCGGCGGCGAGCCGGTCGAGGCGCGCCTGCAGCCTCCCTTGCTCGGCGGGGTCGAACACGCAGGCGGCCAGGCGGCCGGTTTCCTGTACGTGATCCAGGGTGATCAGGGTTTCGGCCAGATAGAAGCAGAAATCGGGGCAGTGGTTGATGCCCTCGGGCACCTCGGGCAACTGCTCGAAGGCGGCGATGAGATCGTAGGCGAAGGTGCCGGCCATAAACAGGTGCTGCTGGCCCTGATCGGCGGTGAAGCGGGTCAGGATGAGGCGCAGGGTTTCCAGCACCGAGGGCGCCTTGAGCCGGCTGTCTTCGTCCAGATTGGCATCGGCCTCGGGCACCGTCACCACCAGTTGATGGGCCTGGCGTTCGCCGCCGAGCTCGCGCCCGACCAGGTCCAGGGCGGGCAGGCCGTTGGCGTTGAGGGCGGTGAGGGTGACGCTGTGGCGGTGGCATACCAGCCGGACGCAGGCGTCCAGCATCAGCAGGCTCTGGGTGCCGGCCTTGGTGTCGATTTCGGCGGACTCCAGCAATATGCTGTTGTCACCTGGGGTGGTGAGGGCGGCGAACAGGGCTAGGGGATCGCCGGTATAGGGAGCATCTTGCAGTAAAACGTGGAGCTGACCATGCGCCATGGGGTCTTCCTTTTTAGTTAGTCGCGGTCATCAGGTATTTGCCTGATCACCTGGCTGGCAATGTCGTCATCGGTTATGGACACAAAAGCCACGTGCAGTGGCGGGAGCCGGGGCCCGGATTGCCATCGCCAAAAAACTGTCTGGGTCGGTTTCATCGCATCCCCTTTTGCTGGATAATAAAAAAGCCCGCAAGGTTGCGGGCTTTTATGTGTGCTGAGACTTTGAGACGAATACAGCAATTCACACCACCCGCGTTCAGGGAGTGTGCCACCACCAAATGGTCAGAGTGGAAATTTGCCGAAACATCGCGCTCTTCTCGTCAATCAGAAACTGGGTACAGTTAAACGATATTCGGGGGTGCAAGTCAACCCCGACCACAGGATTTTTTATGCGAATCGATCTGCACTGCCATTCCACCGCCTCCGACGGCCGGCTCAGCCCCAGCGAGCTGCTGGCCCGGGCCGCGGCCCAGGAGGTGGAGGTGCTGGCCCTGACCGACCACGACACCGTGGCCGGCCTGGCCGAGGCGCGGCAGGCGGCCGAGCTGCACGGTATCCGGCTGGTGGACGGAGTGGAAATCTCGGCCCTGTGGGAGCACAAGGAAATCCATGTGGTGGGCCTTAATATGGATCCGCGGCATGAAGGGTTCAGTCGCCTGCTCGAGGCGCAGCAGCAACGGCGCGAGGCCCGCGCCCGGCTGATGGCCGAACGGCTGGAAAAGGCCCGCTTTCCCGGCGCCTATGAAGGGGCCCGGGCCATTGCGGGCGAGGCGCCCATTACCCGCACCCATATGGCCCAGTGGCTGCTGGAGCAGGGGGCGGCGGACTCCATGGGCAAGGTATTCCAGAAGTTCCTGAGCCGGGGCAACACCGGCTATGCGCCGCCCGACTGGTGCCCGCTCGGTGAGGCGGTGTCCGTTATCCAGCAGGCGGGTGGGGTGGCGGTGCTGGCCCATCCCACCCGTTACGATCTGTCCAACAAGTGGATCAAGAAAATGCTGGCGGCCTTCGCCGAGGCGGGGGGCGATGCCATGGAGGTGTCCATGGCTCAGCAGAGTCCCCAGGAACGTGCTAATTTGGGACAGTGGAGCAAAGACTTCAACCTGGCGGCCTCGGTGGGCTCGGACTTTCATTATCCCAGCCACTGGCGGGAGCTGGGCCGGCAACTGTGGCTGCCCAAAGAAGCGACCCCCGTGTGGGAGCGTTTTCTCTAAAATCATTCCGGGAGGAATTATGAGTCAGTATTTCGAAATTCACGTCGACAACCCCCAGGCCCGCCTGATCAACCAGGCGGTGGCCATCGTACGCCAGGGCGGGGTGCTGGTGTATCCCACCGATTCCGGTTATGCCATCGGCTGCCTGGTGGGCGACAAGAATGCCATGGAGCGCATCTGCCGCATCCGCAAGATTGAAAGGGATCACAACTTCACCCTGGTGTGCCGGGATCTCTCCGAGCTGTCGTTTTACGCCCGGGTCGACAACGGTGCCTTCCGGCTGATGAAGAACAACACTCCCGGCGCCTATACCTTTATCCTGCATGCCACCAAGGAAGTGCCCAAGCGGCTGCAGAGCCCCAAGCGCAAGACCATCGGCCTGCGGGTGCCGGACAACGCCATCAGTCTGGCGCTGCTCGAGGCCCTGGGCGAGCCGCTGATGTCCTGCAGTCTGATCCTGCCCGGTGAAGCCGAGGCCGAATACGATCCGCACCTGATCCGCCAGCGGCTGGAAAAAGTGGTCGACCTCATTATCGACGGCGGCGTGCTGGATCCCAAACCCACCACTGTGGTGGATCTCTATGACGATGTTCCCGTTATCCTGCGCCAAGGCGCCGGCGATACCCGTCCCTTTGAATAAGTGAATGACATGACCGAAAAACTGCAAAAAGTACTGGCCCGCGCGGGCAAGGGCTCTCGCCGCGAAATCGAAGCGCTGATCAGCCAGGGACGGGTGAGCGTGAACGGCAACGTGGCCCACCTGGGTGACAGGGTGACCGGCAGCGAGCAGATCCGGGTGGATGGCCACAGCGTGGAAACCCAGCCCCAGGCCGAGATCATCTGCCGGGTACTGGCCTACCACAAGCCGGAAGGCGAGGTAAGCACCCGCAAGGATCCGGAAGGCCGCCCGACGGTGTTCGACCGCCTGCCCAAGCTGCAGGGGGCACGCTGGGTGGCGGTGGGCCGGCTGGATGTCAACACCTCCGGCCTGCTGCTGTTCACCACCGACGGCGAGCTGGCCAACCGGCTGATGCATCCGCGCCATGAAATCGACCGGGAATATGCGGTACGGGTGTTCGGCGAGGTGGACGAGGCCATGCTGCAGCGGCTGCGCAAGGGGGTGATGCTGGAAGATGGCATGGCCAAGTTCGAGACCCTGAAGTACAGCGGCGGCGAAGGCATGAACCACTGGTTCCACGTTACCCTGAAGGAAGGCCGCAACCGGGAAGTGCGCCGGTTGTGGGAATCCCAGGGAATGCAGGTGAGCCGGCTGATCCGGGTGCGTTACGGCAAGATCGAGCTGCCCCGTACCCTGCCGCGGGGCGGCTGGGCCGAGATGGCGCTGGAGCAGGTGAACTACCTGCGCCGGGAAGTGGGGCTGGCGCCGGAAGAGCAGAGCAAGGTGGACGTGCATGCCACCGAGCGCTACAAGCAGGTGGCCCAGATCCGCAAGGCGGTGCGCAAGCACAACTCCCGCATGAAGAGCGCCGGCACCGGTGCGGCACCCAAAAAACCGGCCCCCGCCCGCCCGCGCAGCACGAACCAGCGCCAGAAGCGCAAAACCCGGATGTAAAAGTGGCGCTAAGCTGGATGCCTGAAGCTTGAACAAAAACGGCGCCGGGAGTCATCCCGGCGCCGTTTTTGTTGGTTTTATGGGACTGAGAGGCTTATGCTTCCAGCTTCCAGCTTCCAGCTTCCAGCTTCCAGCTTCCAGCTTCCAGCTTCCAGCCTCGCGCCTCAGGCTTCGGTCGCAAATTCCCGTCGGGAAAACGCCACCCGCTCTTCCGGCGACATGGTGATCTTTTTGCCCAGTTTTTCAATCTTGCGCAGCCGGGGCACCAGGCCGGCGGCGTTGGCGGTCTGGATCGCCAGCCCCGGGCGGGCGTTCAGCTCCAGCAGCATGGGGCCCTTCTGCTTGTCGAGCACCATGTCGGTGCCGATATAACCCAGCCCCGACATCTCGTAGCAGGAAGAGGACAGGCTCAGCAGCTCTTCCCAGTAGGGCACCTTGAGTTCGAGCAGATCCCGGCCGGTGTCCGGATGGTAGCGAATGGGCAGGTTGAACTGCACCGCGCGGATGGCGCGGCCGGTATTGATGTCGAGCCCCACGCCCACGGCGCCCTGGTGCAGGTTGGCCTTGCCGTCGGAGGCGTCGGTGGACAGCCGCATCATGGCCATCACCGGAAAGCCCTTGAACACGATCACCCGGGTATCGGGCACGCCCTCGTAGGAAAAGCCCTCGAAGACGTCGTCGAAGTTGATCAGCGCTTCGATCAGGGCCACGTCGGGCTTGCCGCCGAGGGAAAACAGGCCGGCCAGAATGTTGGAGATATGCCGCTCCAGATCACCGATGGTTTCGACCTTGCCGCTCGGTTTGACAAAGTTGGTCCTGTCGTGGCGCTCGATCACCACTATGCCCTTGCCGCCGGAGCCCTTGGCAGGCTTGATGCAGAAACCCGGCCAGTCCTTGACCAGCTCCCAGAGGTGGGACACCTGGTGCTGGAACTCGATCACGCCGACCAGCTCGGGCACCGTCACCCCCGCATCCAGGGCGATTTGCTTGGTTTTCAGCTTATTGTCCACCAGCGGATAGAGCCGGCGCGGGTTGTAGCGGCTGATATAGGAAATATTGCGCTTGTTCATGCCCATGATGCCCATGCGGCGCAGGGCAAAGGGCGAGGCGTATTTTTCCAGCAGGCTCTTAAACATCTTTCTGCTCATCCACCAGCGGCTTGAAGCGCTTGAGTTCGGTCAGGCGATAGCCGGTATAGTTGCCCAGCAGCAGTACCGCGGCCATCACGATCAGCTGCAGCCCGAGGAAGTTGAAGGTCAGGTGGCGGACGAATTCGTTGTTCATCGCCAGGAAGGCGGCCACCGCCACCAGCAGTGAGCCGCCACCCTGTTTGACCACTTCCTTGGCGCCTTCCTCTTCCCACAGGATCGACATCCGCTCTATGGTCCAAGCCAGGATGATCATGGGGAAGAAGGTGATCTTCATACCTTCGGTCAGACCCAACTGATAGGCGACGATGCTGAAAAAGCCGATCATGCCGATGACCATGATGATCACCGCCGATATCCGGGCCACCAGCAACAGGTTGAGGTGCGACAGGTAGGAACGCAGCACCAGGCCGGTGCCCACGATCAGCAGGAAGCCGACCAGGCCGGTGAGCAGGCTGGTCTGGATAAAGGCCATGGCGATCAGCACCGGCATAAAGGTACCCGAGGTCTTGACGCCCACTATGATGCGCAGGAACACCACCGCCAGCACGCCGATGGGGATCAGCAGTATGCCCTTGAACAGGGCCTGCTCTTCCAGTGGCAGGTTGTAGAGCGAGACGTTGATCCACTCGGGCTGGTCGAACTTCTGCGCCAGGGCCACGTTCACCGGTTGCTCCTGCTGCAGCATGGTGAAAGTCACCCGGGAGTTGCTGCCGCCCACCAGATCCAGCACCGGCGCCGAGCTGTATTCCCACAGCAGCAGCTGCTCCTGGTGGCCCTGGCGGCCACTGACCGGGTGGAACAGCTCGTACTGCTCACCTTCGTAGACCTGCACCAGATCGATAAGCTGCTGGCGACGGCGGCCGTCTTCCAGCTGCAGCCCCTTGAGCAGCCGGGCCGGCACTTCGGCCCGGTGCAGCAGATCCACCAGCAGCGGGCCGGCGGACTTGTACTGGGCCAGCAGTTCGGCGTTCTGACCCCGGTTGCTCAGTTCCTTCAACAGTTCCCGGGTGAGAGTGATACCGTCGGCCGACCGCTCCCGCGCCAGGGACAGCACCTGATCCATGGCGGTGGCATAGGGTTCGGGCACCTGCGGGCGGGATACTGTGGGGATCTGGCTCGAGAGCGGGCCCTTGGCGAAGGGATCCTGCATCATGTCGACCTTGTAATACAGTTCCTGCATGCCGGAGGCGGAGCGGATCGACCATTCCGCCCGGCTGCCGCCGTCGGCCTCGACAAAGGACAGGCCATAGCCGGGGGAGGCCGCCGACTCGTTCATCAGGGTAAAGCCGGGCTGGCTGCCGGGAATGGCCAGCGAGGCCTTGACCGGCCGGCCGGAGGCCTCGAATTCCACCTTGGCTTCGATGGACCAGATCTGGCGCTTTTCACCGGGCAGCCAGGGCACTTCATACACGAAATGGCGATGCAGCATCAGTGCCAGGCCGACCAGAAACAGGGCGGCCACAATCAGATAAAACGGCTTGCGTGAGTACATGAAGGTTACTCGTTTGAAGAAGTCGGACGCTTGGGCTTGCCCTGTACGTTTTGACGGGCAATATCCACCACGGCAATGTCTTTCAGGAATTCGCGGCCCAGCAGGACCGGGTAGGTCATCTGGGATCTGTCGGTCAGGGTAAACTCGGTGCGTTCCGACAAGCGGCCCAGGCGCATGGTCATGGCAACCACCGGCCTTCTTTCGGTGCTGTCGGCGGAAGCCTGGCGGATGCGTACATAGCGCACCAGGGGGGTTTCCACCTGCAGCCGCTCGTCCACCCCTTCGTGGGCCAGGCTGAAGCTGACCCAGGGATTGCCGTCACGCTCGAACACCGTGATGTCCTGAGCGCTGAGGGAGGAGGTGGTGGCCCCGGTGTCGATGCGTGCCGGGAAGCTGTCGTTGACCGCATCCAGCCAGATTTCCTCGGTTTCGCCCACGATCAGCTTGCCGTCCCGGGTTTCGTTTTCGGGGTAGTCTCCCCGGGGGGGAGGCGGCGGCGGCGGCAGCGGCATGGCGTGCTGCGGCTCATCGAGTTGCTTTTTCAAGGTCTTGAGCTCCTGTTGCAGGGCGGTCATAAAGGCATGGTGGTTACTGCTGAGCTGGGTGTTCTGCTGGAACATGGTGTCCACCAGCCGGGCTTCCAGGCTGGCCAGCGAAGCGCTGAGCTGAGCTTCGGAAACGGGAGAGGGCTCGGGTTGCGCGTCCACCGCTGAGGTCTGGCTGACACAGGCGGTCAGCAACAGGGATAATGCCAGTGATGTCGCGACTTTATTCATAACTTCCCTCTTGAGGTTGATACTGTGGGTCCACCGGCTTGTTGGCGATGATGATCGTCCGTTTGGGAGCCGGGTACCCTTCAATGGTGCGGCTGGGGTCTTGTGGGTCAAGATAATCCGCCAGTGATTCGTTGCGCATCCAGTCGGTGCGCCGTTGTTCTTCCAGGCTGGTCGTGCTTTCGTCGACCACCCTAATCTGTTCGAAACCGCATTTTTCCAGCCAGCCGACCAGGGCGGCACTGCTGGGGATGAACCAGACGTTGCGCATCTTGCCGTAGCGTTCGCCCGGCACCAGGACCTGCTGCTCGTCCCCGTCGATGACCAGGGTTTCCAGCACCAGTTCGCCGCCACCGCGCAACTGGGCCTTGAGCTGCAGCAGGTGATCGATGGGTGAGCGGCGGTGGTAGAGCACCCCCATCGAAAACACGGTGTCGAAGGCCCGCAATTCGGGCAGCGCTTCGATACCTAAGGGTAATACTTGAATCCCTTTATAACCATTGGCGAAATGCTTCACCGCTTCGAACTGGCACAGGAACAGCTGGGAGGGGTCTATGCCCACCGCCATTTCGGCGCCGGCGCCCATCATCCGCCACAGGTGGTAGCCGCTGCCGCAGCCCACGTCCAGCACATAACGGTACCTGAGTGGGCTGATATGTTCTTTCAGCCGATCCCATTTCCAGTCGGAGCGCCACTCGGTATCGATATGGATACCGTGGATCTCGAAAGGTCCCTTGCGCCAGGGATGGAACTGGCGCAGCAGGCTTTCTATCTTTTTCTGCTCGCCGGTGGTGATTTCACCCGGGCGGCCCACGGTCACGCCGTCGACCAGTTCGATATGGTCGGTGGTTATCTTCGGCAGTTTGTGCAGCGCCCGCACCCAGCGGGCAAAGTCGCCATGCAGGTGCTGTTTCTGCCAATCGTGCAGTTGCCCCGGCAGGCAGTGCAGCCAGTGTTGCAGTCGACTCTTGGCGATCTGCTGATAGAAGTCACTGAAATCAATCATTTAATAGCAACCATGGAACCAAAGTTGAAGCACTGGAACCACAGGTCCACCTGTGAAAAACCCACTCTTCGGAGCCGCTCTTTGTGCTGTTCCGGGGTATCCGGGCGCAGCACCTTTTCCAGGGCGGTGCGCTTCTGGCTGATTTCCAGCTCGCTGTAGCCGTTGGCCCGCTTGAAATCGTGATGCAGCTCGATCAGCAATTCATTCACGGTGTCGTCGGCACTGATAAACTTTTCGCTCAGGATCAGCACCCCGCCCGGGTTCAGTCCCCGATAAATACGGGCCAGCAGCGCCTCGCGCCGTTCGGGGGCGATAAACTGCAGGGTGAAATTGAGCACCACCACGGACGCATTTTCGATGGCGATATCGCTGATGTCCGCCTCGACCAGTTCCACCACGGCATCGGACTTGAACGCCGCCAGATGGCTGCGCGCCCGCTCCAGCATGGCGGCCGAGTTATCCACGGCGATAATCTTACACCCCGGTTGCGTCAGGTTGCGGCGCATTTCCTGGGTGGCGGCGCCGAGGGAGCAGCCCAGATCGTACAGTTGGCTGTTTGGCCGGGCGAAACGGGCCGTCATCATGCCGATGGCGGAAATGATATTGGAATAGCCGGGCACGGATCTTTTGATCATGTCCGGAAACACCTCGGCGACTTTTTGGTCAAAGCAGAAATCACCGAGCTGGGCGATGGGCGCGGCGAAAATATGATCTTTTGATTGCATGGTTTTAGTAATGACGACCTTGGCTCACGGCAGCAACAGCTGCACTCAATGGCCGGTATTGTAAAAGAAGCGCAGGGTGTTGTCTTGCGGGCGGCAAGGCGGCGCGACAAATTATTTTTCGCCTGGCGGCGTGAGGGGGAAGTCCCTCACTCCTCATCTAACCATCCTCAGGCTCAGAACAACTCGCCCTGGGGAGCCGGCGCCTGGCCGGGAAAATCGGGCAGGGGGGCGGCCAGGGCGTTGGCTATCTCTGCCGCAAGTTGTGGTGCCAGCCGGTTGTCGGCGGTATGCACGAACAGGTAGACCGACTTGCCTTGCTGCAGCCAGCCCTGGATCCGTGTCAGCCAGGGTTGCCAGTAGGGCAGGTTGTAAGCCGGTTCCGGATGGCCAATAAATCGGACCATGGGGTGGTTGCCGGTGCTGATGATGTGCACCGGCACCCTGGGCTTCTTGCCCTGGGCGTCGGCCAGGGCCGGGGTGGTGGGCGGGCAGGAAAACACCGGGCGCGAGTCCATGATAATGCGGTTGATCTGGCGTTCTAGCAGCAGCCGGTTGAGCCGGCGCTCCGCTTCGCCCTTGGCGAAAAACGCCGGGTGACGCACTTCCACCCCGTAGTTGAAATGAGCCGGCAGGGCATCCAGAAACTGTTGCAATTGATCCAGTTGCCCGGGCCCGGAGGCCTTGGACAACTGCAGCATCAGCATGCCGAGTTTGTGGTGCAGGGGGGCCAGGTGCGCGATAAAGTCCAACGCCGCGCCGATGTTGTCATCCAGCGGGCCCTGGTGGCTGACCTGGGAGGGAAACTTGAAGGTAAAGCGGAAATGGGCCGGGGTCTGGGCCTCCCAGCGCAGCAGGCTGCGTTGCTCGGGGATGCCGTAGAAGCTGGTATTGCCTTCCACCGTATTGAACACCTTGGCGTAATCGGTCAGGTGCTCGGCGTTTTTCAGGCCCGGACTCAGCAGGCTGCCGGGCCAGTCGGGATGGGACCACTGGCTGAGGCCCAGATATAACGGCATGTGACTCCTTCGTCGAGCTTGAAGCGGTAAGCCGGAAGCTGGAAGCTGTTCGGCGGTGTCGGTAGAGACCAAGGCCGGTTTGATATCAGGGTTAGCCCGCCGATCTTGCAAGCCCGGAACACTCGGTGCTGAAGACGCCAGCAGCTCCGAGCGTCTTCCTGCTTCCAGCTTCAAGCTTCCGGCTTCAAGCTTCCGGCTTCAAGCTTCAAGCTTCAAGCTTCAAGCTTCAAGCTTCCGGCTTCAAGCTTCCGGCTTCAAGCTTCCGGCTTAATGCTACCGCGAAGCGGTTGGATCCCTGTTCGGGTTTTCCATTATACTAGCGCGCTATTTGCTGACAAATTCAGTCCCGCGGCCCGGGCGGTCGTGCGGCAACACCATAGGAAGACATCCATGCGCACTCATTATTGCGGGCAGCTCAACGCTGCCCTGGTTGGCCAGAGCGTGACCTTAAGTGGCTGGGTCCATCGCCGTCGCGACCTGGGCGGTCTTATCTTTATCGATATGCGCGATCGGGAAGGCATAGTGCAGGTATTCTTCGATCCGGACAAGGCCGAAGCCTACGAGAAGGCGGCCGAGCTGCGTGCCGAATTCTGCGTGCAAATCACCGGTGTGGTGCGCGCCCGCCCCGACTCCCAGGTCAACAAGGACATGGCCACCGGCGAGGTGGAGATCTTCGCCCACGCGCTCAGCATCATCAACAGGGCGGCGCCGCTGCCGCTGGACTTCAACCAGAACAACTCGGAAGAGCAGCGCCTCAAGTACCGTTACCTGGACTTGCGCCGCCCCGAGCAGGCCCGTTATCTCAAGACCCGTGCCAAGGTCACCAGCCGGGTGCGCCGCTTTATGGACGAGCAAGGCTTCCTCGATATCGAAACCCCGATGCTGACCAAGGCCACCCCGGAAGGGGCCCGTGATTACCTGGTGCCGAGCCGGGTGCACAAGGGGTATTTCTATGCGCTGCCGCAATCCCCCCAGCTGTTCAAGCAGTTGCTGATGATGAGCGGCTTCGACCGCTACTACCAGATAGTCAAGTGCTTCCGCGACGAAGACCTGCGTGCCGACCGCCAGCCGGAATTCACCCAGATCGACGTGGAAACCTCCTTTATGACCGCCGATGAGGTGAGGGCCGTCATGGAGCAGCTGGTACGCGAGCTGTGGCAGGACGTGGCCGGCGTGGATCTGGGTGCCTTCCCGGTGCTGAGCTATGCCGAGGCCATGCGCCGTTATGGTTCCGACAAGCCGGATCTGCGTATTGCCATGGAGCTGACCGATATAGCCGATCTGGTGAAAGACGTGGACTTCCAGGTGTTTGCCGGCCCGGCGCGGGATCCCAAGGGCCGGGTCGCGGCCCTGAAGGTGCCCGGTGGCGCCCAGCTTTCCCGTAAGCAGATCGACGAATACGGCAAGTTCGTCACTATTTACGGTGCCAAGGGCCTGGCCTGGCTGAAAGTCAACGAGGCCGCCAAGGGCATGGACGGCATCCAGTCGCCGGTCGCCAAGTTCCTGAATGAAGGCATTGTAGCCGAACTGCTGGCACGCACCGGCGCCACCGACGGCGATGCCATCTTCTTCGGAGCCGACAGTGCCAAGGTGGTCGCCGATTCCATGGGCGCCCTGCGGCTCAAGCTCGGCAAGGAGCTGGGTCTGCTGGAAGAGAGCTGGAAGCCCCTGTGGGTGGTCGACTTCCCCATGTTCGAGGAAGACGACGGTCGTCTGTACGCCATGCACCATCCCTTTACTGCCGCCAAGGATGTGGCCGCCGCCGAGCTGGAGGCCAGCCCGCTCGAGGCGGTGGCCAATGCCTACGACATGGTGATCAACGGTTACGAAGTGGGTGGCGGCTCGGTGCGTATCCACAACAACGAGATGCAGCAAACCGTGTTCCGCCTGCTCGGCATCAACGCCGAGGAGCAGCAGGAAAAGTTCGGTTTCCTGCTGGAGGCACTGAAATACGGCACGCCGCCCCACGCCGGCCTGGCCTTCGGCCTGGATCGTCTGGTGATGCTGCTCACCGGTACCGACAATATCCGCGACGTGATCGCCTTCCCCAAGACCACCACCGCCTCTTGTCTGCTGACCGATGCCCCCAGCCTGGCCAATCCGGATGCGCTGGCGGAGCTGGCCATCCGTACCCAGTTGCCGGCGGCCCAGACGGACAAGGCGGACAACTGAGGCATGGGCCACAAGCACCCGGAGTCGGTGCTGGTCCTCATCCATACCGAGGACCAGGTGCTGCTGCTGCAACGCAAGGACAACCCGGATTTCTGGCAGTCGGTGACCGGCAGCCTGGAGCCCGGTGAAAGCCGCCACCAGGCGGCGGTGCGCGAACTGGAGGAGGAAACCGGACTGCGGCTGGACAACGGCTTGCGGCTGGAAGAGACCGGCCAGCGGGTGCGTTTTGAAATCTATCCCCGCTGGCGGCACCGTTACCGCCCGGGGGTGACCCATAACTGGGAATACGAGTTTTATTTGTGCCTGCCCGCGCCGGTCGAAGTGCAGTTAAGCGAGCACCTGGCCCAGCGTTGGCTGCCTCTGGAGCAGGCCCGGCAACAGGCCAGCTCCTGGACCAATAAAGAGGCTATCGGCAGGTTGATCCACCGCAAGACAAAGGGAGAAGATGGTTATGGCAGGTCATAGTAAATGGGCCAATATCAAGCACCGCAAGGCGGCCCAGGATGCCAAGCGCGGCAAGATCTTCACCAAGCTTATCCGCGAGCTGAGCACCGCGGCCCGTGAGGGCGGCTCCGAGCCGGCCACCAATCCCCGCCTGCGCGCGGCCATCGACAAGGCGCTGTCCAACAACATGACCCGGGACACCATCGACCGGGCGGTGAAACGCGGTGCCGGCGAGCTGGACGGCCAGGTGCTGGAAACCGTCATCTACGAAGGCTACGGCCCGGGCGGCACCGCCGTGATGGTGGAATGCATGACCGACAACCGCAACCGTACCGTGTCCGAGGTGCGCCATGCCTTTTCCAGGAGCGGCGGCAACCTGGGCACCGACGGCTCTGTGGCCTATCTGTTCGAGAAGAAGGGCGTGATCACCTATCTGGACGCAGACGAAGAAAGGGTGATGGAGGCGGCCCTGGAGGCCGGCGCCGAGGACGTGGTGGTGAACGAGGACGGCTCCATCGATGTTTACACCCTGTGGGAGGAATTCGGCACCGTCAAGGATGCGCTGGACGCCGGCGGCCTGAGTGCCGAGAACGCCGAAGTAACCATGATCCCCTCCACCAAGGCCGAGCTGGACGAAGACACCGCCCCCAAACTGCTGCGGCTGATCGATATGCTGGAAGACGCGGACGATGTCCAGGAGGTCTACCATAACGGCGAGATCTCCGATGAACTGGCCGAAAAGCTCTGAAGCCTGAAGCTAGAAGCCTGAAGCTGGAAGAGGTTTCTGCTTCGGGTTTCGGCTTCCAGCTTCCGGCTTCCGGCTTTATTGATATGGCGATTATTTTAGGTATCGACCCCGGCTCGCGTATCACCGGCTACGGTGTGGTGCGCCAGACCGGCAACAAGATGGAATACCTGGGCTCGGGCTGCATCCGCATGGGCGATGATGAGCTGGCGCCCAGGCTGAAAAAAATTTACGACGGGGTGAGCGAGATCATCCTGCAATTCAGGCCCGAACTGTTCGCCATCGAGCAGGTGTTTATGGCGCGCAATCCGGACTCGGCGCTGAAGCTGGGCCAGGCCAGGGGCGCGGCCATCGTCGCCGCCGCCAACGCCGGCCTGGAGGTGGCGGAGTATTCCGCCCGCCAGATCAAGCAGGCGGTGGTGGGGCAGGGGGGAGCCGACAAGGCCCAGGTGCAGCATATGGTGGTCAAGCTGCTGAATCTGCCGGGGACGCCCCAGGCCGATGCCGCCGACGCCCTGGCGGTGGCCCTGTGTCACGGCCATACCCGCCAGAGCCTGATCAGCATGGCGGGCCAGGTACGCGGCACGGTGCGGGGACGGTTACGCTGACTTTAGCCAGAAACTGGAAGCTGGATGCTGGAAGCAGCCCGGCGTTGGCTGGGATCAGGAGACCAACCGGGCCTCATGGACCGCCGGCAGGAACTACCCAGGCAGCGGACATGGCGCATAGGTGTCGGCCAGCTCGATCAGCTTCAGGCTTCCAGCCTACGCCTGGTTCAGGTAATCCAGCACCACCTGGTGGTGATCCTTGGTCTTGAACTTGTCGAACACCCTGGCCACCTTGCCCGCCTCGTCGATGAGGAAGCTGATGCGGTGGATGCCGTCGTACTCCTTGCCCATGAACTTCTTCGGCCCCCAGACCCCGAAGGCGTCGGCCACGGCGTGATCCTCGTCGGACAGCAGGGTGAAGTTGAGGCTGTCCTTCTCTTCGAACTTTTTGAGCCGGGCTGCCGGATCCGGGCTGATGCCGAGCACCACCACGCCTTGGGCATCAAGCTCGGCCCGGCTGTCGCGCAGGCCGCAGGCCTGTACCTTGCAGCCCGGGGTCATGGCCTTGGGATAGAAATACACCAGCACCTTGCGGCCGGCAAATTGGCTCAGGCTGACCGGGGTGCCGTTCTGGTCGGGCAGGGTAAAGGCCGGGGCCTGGCTGCCTTCGGGAAGATAAGTCATCTGCGCTTTCCTGTGGGTTATTTGCGTTTAAGGCGAAAGCCGTGGCGTTGGCACTCCAGCTCGCGGCACAACTGATCGAAGGTATCTTCCGCCTCGCCGTCGGCCAGCTGCTCCGGAAGGTTGAGCTGGAAGTGGGCCTGAAACTTTCCCGACTCGTCACCGGACAGGGTCTGGCTCTGCATGGCCTGGATATCCCACCCCCGGTCGCTGAAGAACTGGGTGCAGCGGTTGACGATGCCGGGTCTGTCGGTCAGCACCATTTCCACGTCGGCGCTCAGGGCGTAGCTGGGCTGGCTCAGCACCTGGGTGCGCTTCATCATGGTGATAAGCGCAAGGCTCTGGCCGAACAGGGGCAGCGTGGTTTCGAGCCGGGTGATCTGGTTCCAGCTGCCGGATAACAGCAGGATAAAAGTGAACTCGTTGCCGAAGATGCCGAGCCGGCTGTCGACGATATTGCAGCCGCAGTCGGTAACGTGGCGGGCCACTTCGTTCACGATACCGGGTCTGTTTTCGCCTATGGCGGTCACCACAAGATGATGGGTCATCGGCGGTCCGAAAGGTCAATTGGAAGAGAGCGGCCATGGTAGCACAAATTAAGGGGGGCTCCAGCGCCTCTCTTGTATTCCGACAGTGCCGCCACTACCATAGCGAACTCTTGATACTTAGCGGAATTTGTCATGTTCAGCGGCAGCATAGTGGCATTGATTACGCCGATGACGGCGGATGGTGACATCGATTTCAGCAGCCTGCGCCGGCTGGTCGACCATCATGTGGCCGGTGGAACGGCCGCCATTGCCGCCATGGGCACCACCGGTGAATCGCCGACCCTGACCACCGCCGAGCACCTCGAGGTAGTACGGGCCGTGGTGGAACATGCCGACGGCCGTATTCCGGTGATCGGCGGCTGTGGCTCCAACAATACTCGCCAGGCCATCCGCCTGAGCCGGGCCATGGAGGAGATGGGGGTCACGGCGGGGCTGTCGGTCACGCCATACTACAACAAGCCTTCCCAGGCCGCGCTAACGGCCCATTATACCGCCATCACCGAGGCCAGTGGCCTGCCACAGATCCTCTACAATGTGCCGGGCCGGACCGGTTGCGATCTGTTGCCGGAAACCGTCGGCGTTCTTTCGGAACTTGTGCCTGTTATCGGCATCAAAGAGGCCAGCGGTCGGCTCGAGCGAGTCAGCGAGCTGAAGGCCTGTTGCGGTGACGACTTCCTGCTGTTCAGCGGCGATGACCACCTGGCGCTCGATTTCGTGCGCCTCGGTGGCCATGGCGTGGTGTCGGTCACCGCCAATGTGGCGGCGGCGGAGATGGCGGCCCAGTTCAGGGCGGCCCTGGCCGAAGACTGGCCGGCGGCGGAGTCCATCCAACGGCGATTGTTGCCGCTGCATCAGCGTTTGTTTTGTGATACCAATCCCATACCGGTGAAATGGGCCTGTGCCGAGCTCGGGCTCATCGCATCACCAATGCCGCGCCTGCCCTTGATCCCCCTGGACACTTCGGGGCAGGAGCAGGTGAGGGCGGCGTTAGTTAAAGCGGAGTTAATAGGGCGTGGATAAACCTTTGAATGCAAAAAAGATGGTAATAGGCCTGTTGGCTATCAGTGTGCTGGCGGGGTGCAGCAACCCGGAAACCCGCAGCCAGGCCAATCGTGGCTTCGACTATGAAGGGGAAAGCCTGAGAAGTAACCCGCTGCTGATCCCGGCAGGGCTGGAGGCCCCGGCCTTCAACAACGAATACGTGGTACCTGTCCTGTCCGAGCAAGCCCTGCGCGGGGTGACCGGCCGGGAGCTGGACATCCGTCCACCCACCCAGGTGTTGCCCCTGGTGCGCGGTTCCGAAGCCATGGAAGGAGGCTCCGGGCTCTGGTTCTACCAGCAGCGGCTGGATCAGCCGCTGGAGCAGGAACTGGGCCAGGCGCTGGAGGCGTTTTTCGCCGCCCAGAGGGCGGCGCCCAGCCGCGATGGCCTGGGCTGGCAGAGCAACGGCCGGCCCATCGGCAACGCCGGCCAGCAGTTCCGCTGGCAGCTGGTGCCGGACGCGGTGCGGCGGGCGGTGGCGGTACAGGTGAATCTGCTGGGCGGCGAGAGCCTGGTCCAGGACCGGCAACGGGCCGAGTCCTCCATGCTCAATGCCTTTTCCCTGTCCTACCAGCGCGAGCTGACCCAACAGCAGGAGCTGCTGGACCGCAGCCCCATCGCCCTGGAGCTGGATCAGCCCCAGGGACGGCTGCTGGCTGCCGACGGCTATGACCGCACCTGGAAGCGGCTGGTGACCCTGTTGCCCCAGCTGGGCTTCAAGCTGACCAACCGGCAGCAGGCCCTGGGCTATGTGGACGTGGACTACGACGGCCTGAGCGCCTCCAAGTGGCGTGATCTGGGTCTGCCGGAGCTGGATATTCCCGAGCGGGAATACCGTATCCAACTCGGCGATCTGGGCAACCAGAGCAGCATCACCCTGAGCGACAAGGACCGGATACCGGTGTCGGCCGACGTGCTGGGCGGGTTCGCCACCACCCTGAGCGCGGCCTTCCAGCGTACCGATCTCATCCGTTAAGGCGAACCTATTGCCACTGGGGATTGAAGGGCCGGCAGGCCCTTTTTCATTGTTGTCGTCGGTACTGCGGGAAGTCTTTTCATCCTTCCCTATAATGGGGCCATGAACCAGATAGAGCAGGGCTTTATCCTCAGCCGCCACAGTCGGGATCTTCGGGGGCGCACCGAAATCTGCTACTGGCTCTGCACCGAGCGGGGCCCGGTACGCCTGCTGCTGGCCGGCGAGCGGCCGCTGTTTATGGTGCCGGTGGCGGAACGGGAGCGGGTGATGCGTCTGCTGGCGGCGGCGGGTATCGGCTACCAGTGGGCCGAGCCCGGGCTGCAGAGCTTCGAGCACCGGCCGGTGGCGGTGCTCTATTTCCCGACCCTGGCGGCGCACCGGGCGGCGGCGGCATGCCTTTGCCGGGAAGGGGTGGCGGTCTACGAGGACGACTTCCGCCTGCATGAGCGCTTTCTCATCAGCCGCTTTATCCGCGGCAGCCTGGCCTTTGTCGGCCGGGAGCAGCGGCGGGACGGCTACCGCCAGTTCGACGGGATCCGGCTGAAGGCGGCCGACTGGCAGCCGCGCTTTCGGGTGCTGTCGCTGGACATCGAATGTTCAGGCCAGGGCGAGCTTTACTCCATCGGCCTCTACGGCGAGCAGTTCGCCCGGGTGCTGATGATAGGCGAGCCCGAGCCCGCCGATACCGACATCCGCTGGCTGGCCGACGAGCCGGCCCTGCTGCGGGCGCTGGAGCGGGAACTGCAGTCCCATGATCCGGACATCATCATCGGCTGGAACCTGGTGGGCTTCGACTTTCGCACCCTGCTGGCGCGGGCCGCCCTCCATGGCCTGCGGTTGCGCCTGGGACGGGGCGGGGAAGTCGCGCACCTGCGGGAGCAGAGCCTGACCGGCCAGGCGTTCCTGACCCTGCCCGGGCGGGTGGCCATCGACGGCATAGAGGCGCTCAAGACCGCCTGTTACCAGTTCGACAGCTTCAGCCTGGAATCGGTGGCCCGGCAACTGCTGGGCCGGGGCAAGCAGACCGAGGACGTAGCCAACCGGCTGGCGGCCATCAGCCGGGACTTTCGCCACAACAAACCGAAACTCGCCGCCTACAACCTGGAGGACTGCCGCCTGGTGTGGGACATCTTCGAGCACACCCGGCTGCTCGATTTCCTGCGCCTGCGCAGCCAGCTCACCGGCCTGGAACTGGACCGGGTCGGCGGTTCGGTGGCCGCCTTCACCCAGGTCTACCTGCCCCACCTGCACCGGGCCGGTTTTGTGGCCCCCAACCTGCCGGCGGGTGGGGGCCTGGCCAGCCCCGGCGGTTATGTGATGGACTCCCGCCCGGGGTTGTACCGCCATGTGCTGGTGCTGGACTTCAAGAGCCTCTATCCCGCCATCATCCGCACCTTCAGGATAGATCCCCTCGGCCTGGTGCTGGGACTCGAGGAAGAGGATGCCATTCCCGGTTTTCGCGGCGGGCGTTTTTCCCGCCGCCACCACTTCCTGCCCGCCATCATCGAGCGGCTGTGGCGGGAGCGGGATCAGGCCAAGCGGGAGCGGGACGGGCCCCGTTCCCAGGCCATCAAGATCCTGATGAATTCCTTCTACGGGGTGCTGGGCTCGGGGGGCTGTCGCTTTTTCGACACCCGGCTGGCGTCGTCCATCACCCTGCGCGGCCACGAGATCATGCAACAAAGCGCGCGCTGGATCGAAGGCGAGGGCCACGAGGTGATCTACGGCGACACCGACTCGGTGTTCGTGTTGCTGGAAGGGGATCACGATGAGGCCTCGGCCAGCCGCGAGGGGCGGCGGCTGGCGGCCCTGGTAAGCGGGCACTGGCGGGAAAAACTGGCCGCGGAGCTGCAACTGGAAAGTTTTCTGGAGCTGCAGTTCGAAAGCTATTTCGCCCGTTTCCTGATGCCCACCATCCGTGGCCGGGAGCAGGGCTCGAAAAAGCGCTATGCGGGGCTGCAGCTGAAAAACGGCGTAGGCGGGCTGGTGTTCAAGGGCATGGAAACGGTGCGCTCCGACTGGACGCCCCTGGCCCGGCAGTTCCAGACCGAACTGTACCGGCTGGTGTTCGCGGACCAGGATCCCCGCGACTTCATCCGCCTGACCCTGGCCCAGACTCTGGCCGGTGAGCGGGATGCGGAGCTGGTCTATCGCAAGCGCTTGCGCCGGCCCCTGGCCCAGTACGTGAAATCCCAGCCACCCCAGGTGCGGGCGGCGCGCCTGGCCGACGAGCACAATGCCCGGCGGGGCCTGCCCCTGCGCTACCAGCACAGGGGGGTGATCCGTTACCTGATCACGCTGAACGGGCCCGAGCCCGAGGAATACCGCCAGTCGGCCATCGACTACCAGCATTATGTCGACCGCCAGCTCAAGCCGGTGGCCGACGCCATACTGCCCTTCGCGGGCCTGAGTTTCGATGCCCTGAGCGGGCAGCAGCTGGGGTTGTTTTAACGCGGCAATCCCCAATCCCTATTTTTTATCCTTGTCGTCCGGGTGGTAGCTGCCCGGGGGGGCGCCCCAGTCGTCGTCCTTCTTGCGTTCTTCTTCTTCGTCCCAGGTCTTCAATTTCATTTGATCGCGGTTTTTCTTCACCATCTTCTCCACCTGCTTGGTGTCCTTGAGAGCGCTGACGAAAATGCCGACGATAAACAGCAGGGGCAGGGCGATCCAGAGCCAGATGCTCATGGTTTACTCCTCGGTGGCGGGGCGGATAAAGCGGGCGAAAATCTCGTCCAACAGGTTAAGGATATGCGTTTTGCCGGCAACCGGGCGGGCGCGGATGGCTTCGGCCACCAGGGCCGGGGTCAGGGCGGCGGCGCAGATCCCGGCCAGGGGCCGGTAGCTCAGGTGCCAGGGCTCCATCGCCACGCCGCCGCCGTCCCGGCCGAAGGGCAGGTAGAAGCCGAAGTGGCCCATGTTGGCCGCCAGCCACTGGCTGAGCGGATAAAAATAGCCCCCTTCCTGGTATTCCCAGGGCTCCAGCCGCAGCCTTTGTCCCGGCGGCAGCAGGGTCGGATCGTAGACGTCCAGATCCGTGCCCCAGTGGTGGCGGCTGGTGCCGGGCAGGGCGCTCCAGCGCAAGATGGCCAGGATGCGCTCCGGCTCCGGCAGGGCGAGGGCGTCCAGCGGCCGGCTGTCCGCATCCAGCAGCGGGCGGCTGCCCTCGAACTTGCCGTTCCAGATAGCCAGCTGGCGGTCGAAACCGCGAAAGCTCGAGGCCGGGGTCAGGGCGAAGCCTGCCCCGGCCGCCGCCGCCTGCAGGGCGGCGAAGGCCGCCGCCGCCTGCGGCTGCAGCCGGTGGCCCGGCTCCTTCAGCGCCACCAGGTGGTCCTCGGTCAGGCCGAGCAGGGCCTCGGGGGTCATGCCAGCAGGCGCTCCAGTATGCCTTCGTACATGTCGGTGAGCTGCTCCAGATCGGCGATTTTCACGCACTCGTTGAGCTTGTGGATGGTGGCGTTGACCGGGCCGAGCTCGATCACCTGGGCGCCGGTCTGGGCGATGAAGCGCCCGTCCGAGGTGCCGCCGGTGGTGAGCAGGGCCGGCTCCTGGTGGCGCACCGCCTGCACCGCCGCTACCGTGGCCGCCAGCAGATCGCCCTGGTCGGTGAGGAAGGGCTTGCCGTTGAGCAGCCAGCGGAGCTCGTAGTCCAGGCCGTGGGCGTCGAGCACGCTGTGTACCCTGGCCTGGATCTTGTCCTGGTCCAGCTCGGTGCTGAAGCGGAAGTTGAACTGCACCTGCATTTCACCGGGAATGACGTTGGAGGCACCGGTGCCGGCCTGGATGTTGGCGATCTGGAAGCTGGTGGGCGGGAAGAACTCGTTGCCCCTGTCCCAGGTGGTGTTGGCCAGCTCGGCCAGGGCCGGCGCGGCCTTGTGCACCGGGTTGTCCGCCAGGTGCGGATAGGCCACATGGCCCTGCACACCCTTGACCAGGAGATCGCCGGTAAGGGAGCCGCGGCGGCCGTTCTTGACCACGTCGCCCACCTCGGCGGTGGAGGAGGGCTCGCCCACCAGGCACCAGGTGATCTTCTCGTTGCGGGCTTCCAGGGTGTCCACCACCCGGGTGGTACCGTTGATAAAGGGGCCTTCCTCGTCGCTGGTGATCAGGAAGGCGATGGAGCCCTGGTGATCCGGATGCTTGGCGACGAAGCGCTCGGTGGCCACCACCATGGCGGCGAGCGAGCCCTTCATGTCGGCCGCGCCCCGGCCATGCAGGTAGCCGTCGATCTCGGTGGCCTCGAAGGGGGGGGTGTGCCATTTGTCGAGCGGACCCGGCGGCACCACGTCGGTATGGCCGGCAAAGCAGAACAGCGGGCCTTCGGTGCCCTTGCGGGCCCAGAGGTTGGTGGTGTCTTCGAACACCATGGTTTCCAGTGTGAAGCCCAGGGCGGCAAGGCGCGCGCCCATCAGCTCCTGGCAGCCTTCGTCTTCGGGGGTGACCGAGGGGCGGTTGATCAGATCCTTGGTCAGGGCCAGCACGGCAGAGTCAGTCATCGTTGTCCTTTATTAGGTGTTGAATAAGCGCGAGTAAAGCTCGGCATTAAAGCCCAGGTGCAACTGGCCATCGAGCTCCAGCAAGGGGCGTTTGATCATGGCCGGATGGGCCAACAGCAGGGCGGCGGCGGTGTCCGGGCCCAGGGCGGCCTTGTCGGCCTCCGGCAGGGCGCGGTAAGTGGTGCCGCGTTTATTGACCAGTTGCTCCCAGCCCAGGCGCTCGAGCCAGTGAGCGAGCTCGGCCGGGCTCAGGCCGTCGGCCCTGTGGTCCACGAAGCGATAATCGATGCCCTGCTGTTCCAGCCACTGGCGGGCCTTCTTGACGGTGTCGCAGTTCTTGATGCCGTAGAGTTTGATGGTCATGAAGATGTCCTGTGATTGCTTGGCCGGGATTTTGGCACTTAAGCCCCGGGCCTGCAACCGGCGCTCGGGAAACCGCGAAACCCTGTCAGGCCAATGATTTCCCTACAGTGCCAAAATACGCTGGCGCATCCTGCGGGCTTTGGGTAGTGTTAGCGTTTTTGCATTTTCTGTCGCAGCCGCACCGGTGCCGGATCCGGCACCGTCCGAGGCGCCTTATTCATTCAGTTCGCCGTATCAACTATAAAGAAAAAGGGGAATGGGTTGGAACTCAAGGAATACTGGAGTGATAGCTACCACTCCCGGGATTTTAAGCTCACCCGCATCGGTTTTGTCGCCATTCGTTTTCGCTGGCTGGTTGCCCTGCTCATCATCGGCATCGCCGGCTGGATAGCCGTCGACTGGTGGGTGCTGGATCCGGAGCACTTCAGGCTGTTGTGGAAAGTCCGGTTGATTACCGGTGTCATGCTCACGCCTTTATTGCCCTTAAGCTACCTGTGCAAGCTCAACCGTCGCTGGATGATACTGTCCATCTATTCCCTGCTGGGCATCTTGCTGGCCTTCAACCTGGTGAGTCTGTGGAGTTTCCGCGATGGGGTGGCTATCCCCGTGGGTTATATCGCCTTTCCCTATTTCCTGCTGGCGTTGCTGGGGGTGTTGCCGCTGCCGATCAAGTCCGGCCTGCGGGTGGCGGCGGTCATCACCCTGGCGGTACTGGCCACCGACTACTGGCTCGACTCCCGCAGCCTGACCAATGGCGACCTGGTGGACAGAATATGGCTGCTGCTGGCCTTCAGCCTGGCGATGATCTGGGTACAGGCGGGGCAACTGCGCATGTTGCTGGACCTGTACCGGGAGTCGACCCGGGATCCCCTGACCCGGCTGATGAACCGGCGGCTGTTCGTGCGCCAGCTGGAGCAGGTGCGCCACCACAGCAGCCCCGACCGGCCCTATACCCTGATCCTGCTGGATCTGGATCGCTTCAAGCGCATCAACGACGATCAGGGCCACCTGATGGGGGACGAGGTATTGGTGAGCGTGGCCAACACCATCATGGACATCTTCGGTCCCGAGGCCATAGTGGCGCGCTACGGCGGCGAGGAGTTTATCGTGCTGCTGCCCGATACCCCGCTCGAGCAGGGCGCGCGCCAGGCCGAGACGCTGCGGCTGGCGGTGGAATCCCAGCCGGTGGAAAATCCGCTGGAAGACAGTGAAGTCTCGGTCACCGTCAGTGCCGGTGTGGTGGAAGGCAACCAGGACAGCATCATCCAGGAGCTGCTGCGCCAGGCCGATGAAGCCTTGTATGGCGCCAAAAGCCGGGGTCGCAACTGTGTGATGGCGCAGAGATAGTCTCAACCTGTGTTGATGGTGGTTTGCAAGGGGGGCTTGGCTTATACTGCGCCCCTAGCCCCCATAACCCCAATAAGACCCACCCAGGGATTAAAACAAAGCGAGATGTCTTATGCCCCAAGAGCATCAAGAAAAACGAGCCTTATATGTACCCTACGCAGGCCCGGCCCTGCTGGAAACCCCGCTGCTGAACAAAGGCAGCGCCTTTAACAAGGAAGAGCGGATTTCCTTCAACCTGGACGGCCTGCTGCCCCACAATATCGAAAGCATCGAAGAGCAGGCTTCCCGGGCCTACAAGCAATACACTTCCTTCCAGAACGACCTCGACAAACACATCTACCTGCGCAATATCCAGGATACCAACGAGACGCTGTTTTATCGGCTGGTGCACGACCACCTGAGCAAGATGATGCCGATCATCTACACCCCGACGGTAGGCCAGGCCTGTGAGGAGTTCTCCAATATCTATCGCCGGGCCCGGGGGCTGTTTATCTCCTATCCGGATCGGGATCGTATCGACGACATCCTGCAGAATGCCACCAAGCGCAACGTCAAGGTCATAGTGGTGACCGACGGTGAACGCATCCTGGGCCTGGGCGACCAGGGCATCGGCGGCATGGGCATTCCCATCGGCAAGCTGTCCCTGTATACCGCCTGTGGCGGCATCTCGCCGGCTTACACCCTGCCGGTGGTGCTGGATGCGGGCACCAACAATCCCCAGTTGCTGAAAGACCCCATGTACATGGGCTGGCGCAACCCGCGGGTCACCGGCGAGGAATACGAGCAGTTCGTGGATGCCTTCATCAAGGCGGTGAAGCGCCGCTGGCCCAATGTGCTGCTGCAGTTCGAGGATTTCGCCCAGAAGAACGCCATGCCCCTGCTCAACCGTTACAAGGACGAGCTGTGCTGCTTTAACGACGATATCCAGGGCACCGCCGCCGTGACCCTGGGGTCGCTTATCGCCGCCTGCCAGGCCAGCGGCAGCAAGCTGTCCGAGAAGAAGGTGGCCTTCCTCGGCTCCGGCTCCGCCGGCTGCGGCATCGCCGAGCAGATAGTGGCGCAGATGAAGGCCGAGGGCCTGAGCGACGCCAAGGCGCGGGAGCGGGTGTTCATGGTGGACCGCTTCGGACTCATTACCGATAACATGCCCAACCTGGTGGACTTCCAGCGTCCCCTGGCCCAGTCCCTCGAGCACATCCAGGACTGGCAGGTGGCGGGTGAGAACATCTCCCTGCTGGAAGTGATGCAGAACGCCAAACCCGATATCCTGATCGGGGTATCCGGTCAGCCGGGGCTGTTCACCGAGGAGGTGATCAGGACCATGCATGCCCACTGCGAGCGGCCCATCGTGTTTCCCCTGTCCAACCCCACCTCCCGGGTGGAGGCGACGCCGGAAGACATCATCAACTGGACCGACGGCCAGGCCCTGGTGGCCACCGGCAGCCCCTTCGCGCCGGTGGAGTACAAGGGCAAGCTGTATGAAATCGCCCAGTGCAACAACTCCTATATCTTCCCCGGCATCGGCCTGGGCGTGCTGGCTTGCGGCGCCAAGCGGGTCACCGATGCCATGCTGATGTCCTCCAGCCGGGCCCTGGCCGCCTGTTCCCCCCTGGCCCAGAACGGCGAAGGGGCCCTGTTGCCGCCGCTGGAAGAGATCCAGCAGGTCAGCAAGCAAATCGCCAGGATGGTGGCCAAGACCGCCCAGTTGCAGGGCCAGGCCTTGCAGATCTCCGATGCGGCCCTGGATGCGGCGATAGAGGCCAACTTCTGGCAGCCGGTCTACCGCAAATACCGCCGGGTTTCCTTCTAAGGTAGCGCGGGTGTGGTGACACAAGGCATGCTTCGGCATGCCTTGTTTTTTTATGACTTTCAATTGCTGCTAAATCGTTTAACTCGCCCTGTTTCTTCCTTTTTTGTAATTTAATTACGTATCTGAGTGAAATACTGATCCGGATCAATACCCACTAAAGGGTATCTCCTACACTGGTATCAAATCTTTGGTTAAGCCCTCGAGGCTCAGGTTTTAGCCAAGGTTTTTTATTTTCGAGTGAGGAGTATCCCTATGGCCGTTTCAACCCTGCAAGAGCTGGACACCCTGGTGGCCCGCGTCAAGGCAGCCCAGCACCTCTATGCCGGCTTCAGCCAGGAGCAGGTGGACAAGATCTTCCGCGCCGCGGCCCTGGCCGCCAACAACGCCCGTATCCCGCTGGCCCAGCAGGCGGTGGCCGAGACCGGCATGGGCCTGGTGGAAGACAAGGTGATCAAGAACCATTTCGCCTCCGAGTACATCTACAACAAGTACAAGGACGAGCGCACCTGCGGCGTGCTGGAGGAAGACAGCGATTTCGGCACCATCACCATCGCCGAGCCGGTGGGCCTGATCTGCGGCATAGTGCCCACCACCAACCCGACTTCCACCGCCATCTTCAAGGCGCTGATCGCGCTCAAGACCCGCAACGGCATCATCTTTTCGCCCCACCCGCGGGCCAAGGGTGCCACCTGCGAAGCCGCCCGCCTGGTACTGCAGGCCGCGGTCGAGGCGGGGGCACCGCGCGACATCATCGGCTGGATCGACACCCCTTCCGTGGCCCTCTCCAACCACCTGATGCAGCACCCGGACATCAACCTGATCCTGGCCACCGGCGGGCCCGGCATGGTGAAGGCCGCCTATTCCTCCGGCAAACCGGCCATCGGCGTGGGCGCGGGCAATACCCCTGTGGTGATCGACGAGTCCGCCGACATCAAGCGGGCGGTGGCGTCCATCGTGATGTCCAAGACTTTCGACAACGGCGTAGTCTGTGCCTCCGAGCAGGCGGTGATCGTGCTGGACGAGGTCTATGACAAGGTCAAGGCCCGCTTCCAGAGCCACGGTGGCTATGTGCTGCCGAGTGGCGATGCCGATAAGGTGCGGGCGGTGATCCTCAAGAACGGTGCCCTCAATGCCGATATTGTCGGCCAGCCGGCCCAGGCCATCGCGGCCATGGCGGAGGTCGAGGTGCCGGCCGATACCCGCATCCTGATCGGTGAAGGACTGGCCATCGGCCACGATGAGCCCTTCGCCCACGAGAAGCTGTCACCGACCCTCGGCATGTTCTGCGCCCGCGATTTCGCCCAGGCCCTGGACATGGCGGAGCAGATGGTGATCCTGGGAGGTATAGGCCATACCTCCACCCTCTATACCGATCAGGATCTCAACGCCGAGCGTATCCGCCAGTTCGGTGACCGCATGAAGACCGCTCGCATCCTGGTCAATACCCCGGCTTCCCACGGCGGCATCGGCGACCTGTACAACTTCAAGCTGGCCCCGTCCCTGACCCTGGGCTGCGGCTCCTGGGGCGGCAACTCCATCTCCGAAAACGTGGGACCCAAACACCTGATCAACCGTAAAGTCGTGGCCAAGAGGGCGGAAAACATGCTGTGGCACAAGCTTCCCAAGTCCATCTATTTCCGTCGTGGCTGCCTGGCCGAGGCGTTGACCGATCTGAGCGGCAAGCGCCGGGCCATGGTGGTGACCGACGCCTTCCTGTTCAACGGCGGTTACGCCGACAAGGTCAGCCGCCAACTCAAAGCCCAGGGCATGGAAGTGGAAGTCTTTCATGAAGTGGAAGCGGATCCGACCCTGACCACGGTACGCAAGGGGGCCGAACGCATGCTGCACTTCCAGCCCGACGTCATCGTCGCCCTGGGGGGCGGTTCCCCCATGGACGCGGCCAAGATCATGTGGGTGATGTACGAGCATCCCAACACCCACTTCGAAGAGCTGTCCATGCGCTTTATGGATATCCGCAAGCGCATCTACCGTTTCCCGAAAATGGGTGCCAAGGCCGCCATGGTGTGCATCCCCACCACCTCGGGCACCGGCTCGGAAGTGACCCCCTTCGCGGTGGTCACCGACGACCAGACCGGCATTAAGTACCCGTTGGCGGACTACGAGCTGACTCCGGACATGGCCATCATCGATGCGGATCTGGTGATGAACCTGCCCAAGTCCCTGACCGCCTTCGGCGGCCTGGATGCGGTCACCCACGCCCTGGAGGCCTATGTGTCGGTGCTGGCCAACGAGTATGCCGATGGCCAGGCGCTGCAGGCCCTGACCCTGCTGAAGAACTACCTGCCGGCGGCCTATCACAAGGGAGCCCAGGACCCGCAAGCGCGGGAAAAGGTGCACAACGGTGCCACCCTGGCCGGCGTGGCCTTCGCCCAGTCTTTCCTCGGGGTCTGCCACTCCATGGCCCACAAGATCGGCGCCGAGTTCCACCTGCCCCATGGCTTGGCCAACGCCCTGCTGATCAGCAACGTCATTCGCTACAACGCCAATGACAACCCGACCAAGCAGACCGCCTTTAGCCAGTACGACCGGCCCCAGGCCAAGTGCCGCTACGGCGAGGTGGCGGTGCACCTGGGCCTGGCATCGCCTGCCGACAGCGGCAGTGCCAAGGTGGAGAAACTGGTGGCCTGGCTGGACGGCCTGAAGGCCGAGCTGGGCGTGCCGGCCTCCATCCGCGACGCCGGGGTCAACGAGGCCGACTTCCTCGCCAAACTCGACGAGCTGGCCATCACCGCCTTCGACGATCAGTGCACCGGCGCCAACCCGCGCTACCCGCTGATCACCGAACTCAAGCAACTGTTGCACGACAGCTTCTACGGCCTGGCCTACCAGGAAGGAGTGGAGCGGGAGCCGCAAGTCAGCAAGAGCAATGTGAAAAAACTGAAGACCAAGGCGAGCTGACCCAGCCTCGCTAAAAAAACGCCGGCCCAGCCGGCGTTTTTTGTTTGCTTAACAACGATGGTGTACCGGATAGGGATAGATCAAAAACATAGATCAACAGATAGGTGAGGGCTATGCCCGGGAATGGCCGTGGCTCGCCTGAAATTTTTATTGAAAAGCGCGATATCATCCCCATATTGCTTAACCTGAGCCCCAGTGGCGCTCGACGCTGCATTGTTGCCCCGCTATAATGCCGCGTCTAATTTGCCGCGAAGACGACTCGTCTTCACCAGGATTCAAGGAAGCAGCCCGGGCTGTTTCAAACCAATCACAGGGTCAGCACCAGGGTGCTGAAGAAAATTGAGGTAGAAGAATGCAAGTTTCTGTAGAGACGACCCAAGGCCTGGAGCGCCGTCTGACCATCACGGTACCGGCTGACAAGGTAGAAGGCGAAGTGAACAGCCGCCTGCGTCAACTGGCCAAAACCCGCCGTATCGACGGTTTCCGTCCTGGCAAGGCCCCGCTGTCCATCGTCAAGAAAATGTTCGGTCCTTCCGTGGAAGCCGATGTGGCCGGCGAATTGATGCAGCGCAACTTCTTCGAAGCGGTGATCAGCGAAAAGCTGAACCCGGCCGGCATGCCGACCATGGAGCCTTCCGCCCTGAAAGCCGGTGAAGACTTCACCTTCACCGCCATTTTCGAAGTGTATCCGGAAGTGGAAGTGAAAGGCCTGGACGCGGTGACCGTTGAAAAGCCTCAAGCCGAGGTGAGCGACGCCGATCTGGACAAGATGATCGACACCCTGCGCAAACAGCACGCCGACTGGGTAGCCGTTGAGCGTGACGCCGCCGACGGCGACCGCGTGACCATGAACTTCGTGGGCTCCGTGGATGGTGAAGAGTTCGAAGGCGGCGCCGCCGAAGATTTCGTACTGGTACTGGGCTCCGGCCGCATGATCCCCGGCTTCGAAGACGGCCTGCTGGGCAAGAAGGTCGGTGACGACTTCACCCTGGAAGTGACCTTCCCCGAGGAATACCACGCCGAGCACCTGAAGGGCAAGCCGGCCCAGTTCGCCATCGCCGTGACCAAGGTGGAAGCGCAGCAACTGCCCGAGCTGACCGAAGAATTCGTACAGCGTTTCGGCATTGCTGACGGCTCCGTCGACGGCCTGAAAGCCGAAGTACGCAAGAACATGGAGCGCGAGCTGACCCAGGCCCTGAAGGCCTCCGTCAAGGAGCAGGTGATCGACGGTCTGCTGGAGCAGAATCCGGTGGACGTGCCCAAGTCCCTGATCGACAGCGAAATCGACACCCTGCGCAAGCAGGCGCTGCAGCGTTTCGGCGGTCTGGATCCCAAGAACGCCCCGCAACTGCCGGCCGAGCTGTTCAAGGAACAGGCCGAGCGTCGTGTGCGCGTGGGCCTGCTGCTGGGTGAAGTGATCAAGACCAACGAGATCAAGGCCGACGACGCCAAGGTCCAGGAGATCATCGCTTCCATGGCCTCCGCCTACGAGGATCCGGCCGAAGTGATCGCCTACTACAACGAAAACCAGCAACTGCTGGAAAACGTGCGTAACCTGGCCATCGAAGATCAGGCTATCGAGTTCGTGCTGGCCCAGGCCAAGGTGACCGACAAAGAGGTCAGCTTCGACGAGCTGATGAACAAGCCGGGCGTTGGCGCTTAAGAACATTTGACTTAAGCATTAAGCTCTTGCGTATAATGGCCCCAGTGTGAGTGCACTTGGGCCATTTTGTTTTGGGGACAATATCTTATGTCAAACAACCATAATCCGATGATGGACGGGCCCCTGGCTGCCCTGATCCCCATGGTGGTGGAGCAGACCGCCAAGGGGGAACGTTCCTACGATATCTATTCCCGCTTGCTGAAAGAGCGGGTGATCTTCCTGACCGGCCAGGTCGAAGATCACATGGCCAACCTGATCTGTGCCCAGTTGCTGTTTCTGGAGTCGGAAAACCCGGAGAAGGACATCTACCTCTATATCAACTCGCCGGGTGGTTCGGTGACTGCGGGTATGTCCATCTATGATACCATGCAGTTCATCAAGCCGGACATCAGCACGGTGTGCATGGGCCAGGCCTGCTCCATGGGGGCCTTCCTGCTGGCCGGCGGTGCCGCGGGCAAGCGCTTTGCCCTGCCCAACAGCCGGGTGATGATCCACCAGCCGCTGGGCGGTTTCCAGGGCCAGGCGTCGGACATCCAGATCCACGCCAAGGAAATTCTCTATATCAAAGAAAAGCTCAATCGGTTGCTGGCCGAACACACCGGCCAGGAGCTGGCGGTGATCGAGCGCGATACCGACCGCGACAACTTTATGTCGGCGGCCCAGGCCCAAGAATACGGCCTGGTCGACCAGGTGTTGTTCAAGCGGGATTGAGCAAAGCGGGGAGGGGTGCTGTACACTCTTGTTAAGAGTAAGTAGGCGCTCCTCAGCCTGTATGCATACGAGGTGACTGAATGACAGACAAACGCAGGGGCGAAGGGGATGGCGGCAAACTGCTGTACTGTTCTTTTTGCGGTAAAAGCCAGCATGAAGTACGCAAGCTCATCGCCGGCCCTTCCGTCTATATATGTGACGAGTGTGTCGAGCTGTGCGAAGACATCATCCGGGAAGAAATCAAGGATATTTCGCCCAAGCGGGAAGGCAGTGCCCTGCCCACGCCCCACGAGATCCGCTCCCATCTGGATGACTATGTCATCGGTCAGGACCATGCCAAGAAAGTGTTGGCGGTGGCGGTATACAACCATTACAAGCGGCTGCGCAACGCCGGTTCCACCGACGGGGTCGAACTCGGCAAGTCCAATATCCTGCTGATTGGCCCCACCGGCTCGGGCAAGACCCTGCTGGCCGAAACCCTGGCCCGGCTGCTGGACGTGCCCTTCACCATGGCCGACGCCACCACCCTGACCGAAGCCGGTTATGTGGGCGAGGACGTGGAAAACATCATCCAGAAGCTGCTACAGAAGTGCGACTACGACGTGGAGAAGGCTCAGCGCGGTATCGTCTATATCGACGAGATCGACAAGATTTCCCGCAAGTCCGATAACCCCTCCATCACCCGGGACGTGTCCGGCGAAGGGGTGCAGCAGGCACTGCTGAAGCTTATCGAGGGCACCGTGGCCTCGGTACCGCCCCAGGGCGGGCGCAAGCATCCCCAGCAGGAATTCCTGCAGGTGGACACTTCCAAGATACTGTTTATCTGCGGCGGCGCCTTCGCCGGCCTGGACAAGGTGATTGAGCAGCGCATGGACAAGGGCACCGGCATCGGTTTCGGCGCCGAGGTCAAGACCAAGAACGACAAGGCCTCCCTGAGTGAAATCTTCACCCGGGTGGAGCCGGAAGATCTGGTCAAATACGGCCTTATCCCCGAGTTTATCGGTCGTCTGCCGGTGGTTGCCACCCTCACCGAGCTGGACGAAGACGCCCTGGTGCAGATCCTGTCCGAGCCCAAGAACGCGCTCACCAAGCAGTATGGCGCCCTGTTTTCGCTTGAGGACGTGGAGCTGGAGTTCCGTGACGACGCCCTGCGCGCCATCGCCCGCA
Source organism: Zobellella iuensis (assembly GCF_016746085.1). GTDB lineage: Bacteria > Pseudomonadota > Gammaproteobacteria > Enterobacterales > Aeromonadaceae > Oceanimonas > Oceanimonas iuensis. The sequence goes on along the minus strand of NZ_JAERTZ010000026.1, from coordinate 100,986 downwards.
AGGCCATGGAGCGCAAGACCGGTGCCCGTGGCCTGCGTTCCATCGTGGAAGGGGTATTGCTCGACACCATGTATGACCTGCCGTCCATGGATGACGTGGCCAAGGTGGTGATCGACGAAACCGTGATCAAGGGGGAGTCCGCACCTATCCTTATCTATCAGAAAGGCGAGGCCCAGGCCGCCTCCGGCGACTGATTGGGGTATTTTTGAGCGGTTAAAAGGGGCCTTAGGCCCCTTTTTCTGTTTTTCCGCCTGCGGCGATTGAATCTTGCGATCCCGCCCCCATATACTGCCCAAGCGCTAATAAATTGCATTCAAGCCGAGAGGACACTATGACCCTAGAGCGTTCCGAACGCATCGAAACCCCCGTCCTGCCTCTCCGTGACGTGGTTGTGTATCCCCATATGGTGATCCCGCTGTTCGTGGGCCGGGAAAAATCCATTCGCTGCCTGGAAGCGGCCATGGAGCAGGACAAGAAGGTGCTGCTGATCGCGCAGAAAGATGCGTCCACCGATGATCCCGGGGCCAACGACCTCTATCAGGTGGGCACCATTGCCAACGTGCTGCAGCTGCTGAAGTTACCCGATGGCACCGTCAAGGTGCTGGTGGAGGGGGGCCAGCGCGCCCGGCTGGAGCAACTGCGTGAGCAGGACGGCTATTTCGTGGCCGATGCCCAGTATCTGGCCACCGAAGCGCTGGACGAACGTGAGCAGGAAGTGCTGGTACGCTCGGCCATCACCCAGTTTGAAGGCTATATCAAGCTCAACAAGAAGATCCCGCCCGAGGTGCTGACTTCCCTGTCCGCCATCGAGGACGCGGCCCGCCTGGCTGACACCATGGCCGCCCATATGCCGCTCAAGCTGGAAGACAAGCAGAAGGTGCTGGAAATCGCCCAGGTGGGCGAACGGCTCGAGTTCCTGATGGCGATGATGGAGTCGGAAATCGATCTGCTGCAGGTGGAGCGCCGCATTCGCGCCCGGGTCAAGAAGCAGATGGAGAAGAGCCAGCGCGAGTACTACCTCAACGAGCAGATGAAGGCCATCCAGAAAGAGCTGGGTGAGCTGGACGAGGTGCCCGACGAATTCGAGGCGCTGCAGCAGAAGATTGAAGACGCGGGCATGACCGAGGAAGCCCGCCAGAAAACCGAAGCCGAGCTGGCCAAGCTGAAGATGATGTCCCCCATGTCGGCGGAAGCCACCGTGGTGCGCGGCTATATCGACTGGATGATCTCGGTGCCCTGGAAGAAGCGTTCCAAGGTGAAGAAAGACCTGGCCAAGGCCGAGGAAACCCTGGATGCGGATCATTACGGCCTGGAAAAGGTCAAGGAACGCATCATCGAATACCTGGCGGTGCAGAGCCGGATCAACAAGCTGAAAGGCCCCATCCTGTGCCTGGTGGGACCGCCCGGGGTGGGCAAGACCTCCCTCGGCCAGTCCATCGCCAAGGCCACCGGCCGCAAGTATGTGCGCATGGCGCTCGGCGGAGTGCGGGACGAGGCCGAGATCCGCGGCCATCGTCGTACCTATATCGGCTCCATGCCGGGCAAGCTTATCCAGAAAATGGCCAAGGTGGGGGTGCGCAACCCGCTGTTCCTGCTGGACGAGATCGACAAGATGTCTTCCGACATGCGCGGCGATCCCGCTTCCGCCCTGCTGGAGGTACTGGATCCGGAGCAGAACCACAGCTTCAACGATCATTACCTGGAAGTGGACTATGACCTGTCCGACGTGATGTTCGTGGCCACCTCCAACTCCATGCATATTCCGGGACCGCTGCTGGACCGGATGGAAGTGATCCGCCTGTCCGGCTATACCGAGGACGAAAAGCTCAACATCGCCAAGCGCCATCTGCTGTCCAAGCAGATCAGCCGCAATGGCCTGAAGGATGATGAGTTGGTGGTGGAGGACTCGGCCATCATCGGCATCATCCGCTACTATACCCGGGAGGCCGGGGTGCGCAGCCTGGAGCGGGAAATCTCCAAACTGTGCCGCAAGGCGGTCAAGGAGATACTGCTCAACAAGGAGCTCAAGCAGGTGGTGATCAATCAGGACAACCTGAAGAACTACCTGGGTGTGCACCGCTTCGACTACGGCAAGGCCGAGGAGCATAACCAGGTGGGCCAGGTGACCGGCCTGGCCTGGACCGAAGTGGGCGGTGACCTGCTGACCATCGAGGTAGCCAACGTGCCCGGCAAGGGCAAGCTCACCTATACCGGCTCGCTCGGTGACGTGATGCAGGAGTCGATCCAGGCGGCGATGACGGTGGTGCGCTCCCGGGCGGAGAAATGGCGTATCAACGCCGATTTCCATGAAAAGCGGGATATCCACGTGCACGTGCCGGAAGGGGCGACGCCCAAGGACGGTCCCAGCGCCGGTATCGCCATGTGCACCGCCCTGGTGTCCAGCCTGACCGGCAACCCGGTGCGCGCCGACGTGGCCATGACCGGCGAGATCACCCTGCGCGGCGAAGTGCTGCCCATAGGTGGCCTCAAAGAGAAGCTGCTGGCGGCCCACAGGGGCGGCATCAAGCGGGTACTTATCCCCAAGGAGAACGAGCGGGATCTGGAAGAAATTCCGGAAAACGTGAAGCAGGATCTGGCCATTCACCCGGTGCGCTGGATAGAAGAAGTGCTGGAACTGGCGCTGGAACAGCCGCCGGAAGGCTTTTCCACCGCCTCCGCCTAAGCTTTTTAGCCAGAAGTCACGGTTTCAGGCTTGTCAGCGGCCATGACTCGCAGTAGCCTTGGGTGGATTTTATTGGAGGCCGGCGGCGTGGAAGCTGTTGTGGCCTGTCCGGAAATAGTCGGTGGACGCCCTGTTGTCTGCCGTCAACCAATAACGATATCAAAGTCAAGGTTGTGTCATCTGACCAACGTAAAAAAACGACAAGGGGAATGACTGTGAATAAATCTCAACTGATCGACAAAATTGCCGACGGCGCCGACATCACCAAGGCAGCGGCCGGCCGCGCCCTGGACGCCTTCGTCGATGCGATCACCGAGTCACTGAAGGAAGGGGATCAGGTGTCACTGGTCGGTTTCGGTACCTTTGCCGTGCGTGAGCGTGCCGCCCGTACCGGCCGTAACCCGCAAACCGGCGCCGCCATTGAGATTGCCGCTGCCAAAAACCCGGCGTTCAAAGCCGGTAAAGCGCTGAAAGACGCCGTCAACTAAGCGACCCCTTAATTGGACTTTTGGTCCGGCAGGTCATGATCCGAAAGGCGCATCACAGGGTGCGCTTTTTTTTCGGACAAGACGGCGCCGCCGTCTATCGGGAGTAACGACAACTTATGTTTTTTGACAAGTTAAGGGCGGGTGCCCAGGGTACCACCTCCAAGATCATACTGGGATTGATCATTCTGTCCTTTGCCCTGGCCGGGGTGGGCAGCTATGTCACCCGGCCGGTGGTGGAAGTGGCGGCCGTGGTCAACGGTGACGAAATCAGTGCCCAGGCGCTGGAGAACGCCTATCGCAACGAGCGTGCCCGTCTGGAAGCCCAGCTGGGGCCCCAGTTCAGCCAGTTGTTGGGTGATCCCGCCTACGTGGAGCAGATCCGCCGCTCGGTGCTGGAGCAGATGGTGGAGCAGCGCCTGCTCGATCAGAAGGTACAGGAGCTGAAACTGCGCGCCAGCGATGAACAGGTGCGCAACGCCATTCGCAGCCTGCCTGAATTCCAGCAGGACGGCCGTTTCAGCAACGAGCGCTACCAGCAACTGCTGGCCCGCAGCGGGCTCAGCCCCGAGCAGCTGCGCGACAGCGTGCGCCAGGATCTGAGCCGGCAGATGCTGCTCAATGCCCTGGTCGGTTCCAGCTTTACCCTGGAAACCGAAGCGGGCTGGCTGGATCGCCTGAGCCGCCAGCAACGGGATGCAGAATATGTGCGCCTGCCGCTGGCTGATTTCAGCACTCGTGCCGAACCCAGCGACGAAGAGATAGAAGCTTACTATCAGCAACAGTCGCAGCAGTTCTTGCGGCCCGAGCAGGTCAAGATCAATTATGTGCTGCTGGATGCGGGTGTGGCGTCGGTGGCCGGCGTCGCCGAGCAGGCGGTCGAGGACTACTACAGGGCCAACCTGGCCGCCTATACCCGGGCTGAACAGCGCCGGGTAGCACATATCATGGTCAACAAGGGCGCCGATGCCGAGCAGAAGATCCAGACCATCGCCGAGCGCCTTGCCGCCGGAGAAGCGTTTGCCGAACTGGCTCGCACCGAGTCGGACGACGTCTTCTCCGGCGCCGATGGCGGCGCCCTGGAATGGATGGAGCAGGGCACCATGGACCCGGCCTTTGATGAGGCGGCCTTCGCCCTGAACGAGGTGGGTGAGGTGTCCGGGATGGTGGAGAGCGAGTTCGGTCTGCACCTGATTACCCTGCTGGAGCGACGCCCGGCCGAGACCAGAGCATTGGCAGAGGTTCGCGACAGCATCGTCGAGCGCCTGGCGCGGGAAGATGCGGCCAATGCCTTCTACGCTCAGGAGCAACGCCTGGCCGAGCTGGCCTTCGAGTTTCCCGACTCGCTCGACATCGCAGCCCAGGAGCTGGGACTGGACGTCAAATCGACCGACTACTTCTCCACCCAGGACGCGCCGGCTGAGATCAATGATCCGCGGGTGTTGGCCCAGGCCTTTTCCGCGCGCTTGCGTGAGCAGGGAGTAAACTCGGATCTGATCGAGCTGGGCAGCAACAGAGCCGTCGTCATCCATGTGACCGAGCACAGGCCCGCCGCGGTACGCGACTTCGCCGAGGTACGTGAACAGGCCCGGGAGCTGGCCTTGGCCGCCAAGGCGAGGGAGCTGGCCACCGAGGCCGCGACCCAGTTGCAGCAAGCCTGGTCCCGCGGTGAACAGCAGGGCTGGCTGGCGCAGCATGGCCTGGCGGTGACCGAGCTGAATGGCCTGACCCGCGAGAGCGAGGAAGAGCCGGTCCTGCTGGATGCCCTCTTCGCCATGCCGGCCCCGGCCGAGCAACCGAGCCTGCGCAGCCTGGCGTTGGCCGGCGGCGATCAGCTGGTGCTCAAGCTGAACGGAGTGACCACGCCGGAAGACACCTCAGAGCTACTGTCCCAGATCCGGGAGGGACAGAGCGGGATGCTGGGACAACGGGAATACCAGAGCCTGATCGAGGCGCTCAAGGCGGCGGGCAAGATCGAATATCGCCGGCTGTCGGCCCAGACCGACAACTTCTGATCACCCAAAGGCGCTTCGGCGCCTTTTGTCTCATTTTTGAAATATCCTGGCTTGGCAAGCCGCGCTTGTGTTGCCAATATGTATTTGATTTGATAATAAAGTGTGCGGGTTGTTGGCGAGCGTTTTTTTCCGCCAGCATCTCCGCTATGATGCCATCCTTGGGTAAAGTGTTATATGCTGAGCAGGTTAACGCAGTCGGAGAACAACTTTGATTAACGTATTCCTGGTTGATGACCATGAGTTAGTGCGCACAGGGATCCGACGCATTCTAGAAGACGTCAAAGGAATGAAGGTGGTAGGCGAGGCCAAGAGCGGTGAGGAAGCCGTGCAATGGTGTCGTGAACAGCACCCGGACGTCGTATTGATGGACATGAACATGCCGGGCATCGGCGGCCTCGAGGCCACCCGCAAGATTTTGCGCTTCAGCCCGGATGTGAAAATCATCGTCCTGACCATCCACACCGAAAATCCGTTTCCCACCAAGGTGATGCAGGCGGGGGCCTCAGGCTACCTGACCAAGGGGGCGGGGCCGGAGGAAATGATCAACGCCATTCGCCTGGTCCACAGCGGACAGCGTTACATTTCGCCGGAAATTGCCCAGCGCATGGCGCTGAGCCAGTTTTCCAACGAGGAAAATCCCTTCAAGCAGCTGTCCGAACGGGAGCTGCAGATCATGCTGATGATCACCAAGGGGCAGCGGGTCACCGATATTTCCGAGCAGCTCAACTTGAGCCCGAAAACGGTCAACAGTTACCGTTATCGGCTGTTCAGCAAGCTCAATATCAACGGCGACGTGGAGCTGACCCATCTGGCGATCCGTTACGGCATGCTGGATGCGGAAAAAATCTGACGGCCGATGAGCCAGAGCTTTGATGCCAAGGCCTTCCTCAGGGTGGTGACCGAACAACCCGGCGTGTATCTGATGTATGACGGCGCCGGGGAGGTTATCTATGTAGGCAAGGCCAAAAACCTGAAGAAACGGCTGTCTTCCTACTTTCGCACCCATGTCAGCGGCGAGAAGACCCGTGCCCTGGTCCGCCAGATCCAGGATGTGCAGGTCACTGTGACCCATACCGAAACCGAGGCGCTGATCCTCGAGCACAACCTGATCAAGCAGCATCTGCCCCGTTACAATGTGCTGCTGCGGGATGACAAGTCCTATCCCTACATCATCATCACCGATCATCGCCACCCGCGCATCGGCCTCCACCGGGGCCAGCGCAAACTCAAGGGCGAGTATTTCGGCCCCTATCCCAGCGGCGTGGCGGTACGCGAGAGCCTGCACCTGATGCAGAAGCTGTTTCCGGTGCGCCAGTGCGAAGACAGCGTTTACGCCAACCGCTCCCGGCCCTGCCTGATGTACCAGCTGAAGCGCTGCGCCGGCCCCTGTGTGGCCGGCCTGGTGAGCGACGAGGAGTACGCCCACCAGCTGCAGCTGGCGCGGCTGTTTCTGCAGGGCAAGAACCAGCAGGTGCTGGCCGATCTGGCGGACAGCATGGAGCAGGCCAGCCAGGCGCTGCGTTTCGAGGACGCGGCCCGCTTCCGGGATCAGTTGCAGGCTTTGCGCCGGGTGCAGGAGCAGCAGTTCGTGAGCGGCAACGTGCTGGACGATCTGGACGTGATCGGCCTGGCGCTGGAACGCAGCCTGGCCTGCGTGCAGGTGCTGTTCATCCGCCAGGGCAAGGTGCTGGGCAGCCGCAGCTATTTCCCCAAGATGCCGCCGGACACGGATGCACAAGAAATACTGCAGAGCTTCGTGCTGCAGTTTTATCTCTCCGGCATCGGCGGCCGGGAAGCGCCCGCCGAGATCCTGCTCGACCGCAGCCTGCCCGATGAGGAGCTGTTAAGCGAGACCCTGAGCCAGCATTACGGCCGGCGGGTAAAGCTGCGCAGCCGCCTGCGCGCCGAACGGGCCCGTTTCATCAAGCTGGCCCGGACCAATGCCCAGACGGCACTGGCCAGCCGGCTGGCCCACAAGAGCACCCTGCGCCAACGCCTGCTGCAACTGGAAGAGGTGCTGGCCACCGGACCCATTGCCCGCATGGAATGTTTCGACATCTCCCATACCATGGGCGAGAAAACCGTGGCTTCCTGCGTGGTGTTCAACCAGGAAGGGCCCTTGAAGAGTGAATACCGCCGCTTCAACATCGGCGGCATCACCCCCGGCGATGACTACGCCGCCATGGAGCAGGCCCTGAGCCGGCGTTTTCACCAGGCCGATACGGACAAGCTGCCCGATGTTTTGTTTATCGACGGCGGCCTGGGGCAACTGGCGAGGGCCGAGGACGTGCTGGCCCGGGAGCTGGCCGACAGCCCGCGCAAGCCCTTGCTGGTGGGCGTGGCCAAGGGCGTGACCCGCAAGCCGGGGCTGGAGACGCTCATCATGGGCGGCAGCCATGAGGAACGGCACCTGCCCGCCGATCTGCCGGCGCTGCACCTGATCCAGCACATTCGCGATGAATCCCATCGTTTCGCCATTACCGGCCACCGCGCCCAGCGCGGCAAGGCGCGTACCACCAGTACCCTGGAGTCCATTCCCGGCATCGGGGCCAAGCGGCGGCAGGCGCTGCTGAAGTATCTGGGAGGCATCCAGGAGGTGCAGCGGGCCAGCGTGGACGAACTGGCCAAGGTGCCGGGCATCAGCCTGGCGCTGGCAGAAAAAATACATGATGCATTGCATCACTGAAGTTCATCATGCACCATGTAACGGCATTATCCCCATGGCTTGAATAACAATGATAAACGTCCCTAATTCCCTGACTTTTTTCCGCATACTGCTGATACCGGTATTTATCGTACTCTTCTATTTGCCGTTCGACTGGGCCTACTTCTGGGCCGCGGCGGTATTTACCCTGGCGGCGGTGACCGACTGGTTCGATGGTTTCCTGGCTCGCCAGCTGGAGCAGAGCACGCCCTTCGGCGCCTTCCTCGATCCGGTGGCCGACAAGGTGATGGTGGCCGCCGCCCTGGTACTGATAGTCGAGGACTACAGCAGCCCCCTGGTGACCATTCCCGCCATGATCATGATAGGGCGGGAGATCATTATCTCGGCTCTGCGCGAATGGATGGCGGAAATAGGCCAGCGTTCACAGGTGGCGGTAAGCTGGATCGGAAAATGGAAGACCACCATCCAGATGCTGGCCCTGATCGGCCTTATCTGGCAGCAGAGCATTTACATGATCTGGGGCAGCTACCTGCTGCTGTACGTGGCCACCGGCCTGACCCTGTTTTCGGCCTACGACTACCTGAAAGCCGCCTGGGGCGATTTGACGCGGTCAGCTTGACGCGGTCGGCGTGACGCGGTCAGCTTGATGGACCCTGTGGATGGCGTACCAAAACAGATATTTACGCATAAAAAATGTGCGAACAGTCCAAAGGCGACAGATTAAAGTTGACTGGCAGAGCCTGGCCATTAGAATGCTCACTCATCTAAATGACCTCTTTCGGCGCGTTAGCAAAGCGGTTATGCAGCGGATTGCAAATCCGTTTAGAGCGGTTCGACTCCGCTACGCGCCTCCATCTTTCCTCAAAACGTCTACGCCCGGATGGTGAAATCGGTAGACACAAGGGATTTAAAATCCCTCGCTGGTAACAGCGTGCCGGTTCAAGTCCGGCTCCGGGCACCATTAAAAATCAAGCACTTACCAAATCATCTGATCATGTATCCTTGCGATGCCTGGCGGAGCTTGGCTCCGCCAGGCACTCATCCAGCCGCCGGTACAGGGCCTGCAGTTCGTTATATACCTTCTGGGTGCGGGCTCCCGAAGGGGGCAGGGGTTCGAAGTCGTGGTTATTCAGGCCCCAGGCGTCCTCCTGGGCCAGGCTTATCCGGTTGAAGCCGTAGGTGGTACCGTTATGGTGGGCCAGGGCGCTGAGCTGGAAGCGAATGTGGTATTGGCTCGGGATAATGCCCCACTGGCTGCCGGTGGCGGCAATCTCGCCGCCGGCGTTGAGCACATCTTCCCCCAGGTACCGGATCACCTCGGCGTCCTCCCCGGCCGGTGGGATCAGTTCGGTGATGCAGCCCTGGGCCCGGGTGGGGACAAAGGCGCGTTCCGACAGGAAGGAGATGCTCTCGAGTCGGGGCGGTTGGGTCCGGCTGACGGCGATGCCCGGCGTGCCGGACGAAACGCGTTGCTGTTGGTTGCCCGGGGTGAAAGGCAGCTCCATGGCGGTGCAGCCGGTGAGCAGCAGTATCGGCAGTAAGAGGCTGGCCTTGGTCATGGCGTTCTCGGTGGTGGGCCCAAAGCCTTATTGTGGGGCCCGGCTCGGCGGGGCACAACGGCCTGTCGCCCTCCGGCGGCACCGCTGCGCCAGGGGCTGACCGTTCCGGGCTCGGGATTATTTTGGTGGCTTCAGATTCCAACCGGCCACGGCTCAGGCTATCATTGATATATAGTATCAACACCGGATCAATCCATCACTTATGCGTCTTTTAAACGGATTTTCTGTCTCAGCCCTGCTTTTGGCCGCTTTAGTGAATCCTGCACCGGCTGCCGCCGGGCCCTATCACGGCACCATCGACAACGTGCTGGCCGCCTACGGTCCCCTGGCCGAAATCCGCATGCGGCCGCATTTCATGCGGGCCGAGGTGAGCTACCCGCCCAGGGAAATCGTGCTGCTGGCCACCAAGGAAGAAAAGGAACTCGAGCTGTGGGCCCGCAACGAGGGCGACTTCAAGTTCATCCGCAGCTATCCCATCCGCAAGGCGAGCGGCGGCCCCGGCCCCAAACTCAGGGAAGGGGACAAGCAGGTGCCCGAGGGCATCTACCGCATCACCCATCTCAACCCCAACAGCCAGTTCCACCTGTCCATGGGGCTGAACTACCCCAATTCCTTCGATCTGGTCCGTGCCCGCAAGGAGGGCCGCTCCAACCTGGGGGGCAGCATCTTTATCCACGGCAAGGCCGAGTCCACCGGTTGCCTGGCCGTCGGCGACATCGCCATCGAGGAGCTGTTCGTGTTGGTGAATGCCATCGGCACCGAGCAGGTGTCGGTGATCATCGCCCCGCACGATCCGCGCCGCCGGCCCCTGGACGGCTTCGCTTCCCATCTGCCGCTGTGGGCGGTGGAGCTGTACGCGGATATTTCCCGTGAGTTTGCCCGCTTTCCCAAAGAGGATATCTGAGCACCGGGGCCGCTGCTGCCGGCCCCGGTATGCCTTGCGCAGCGGTTATTGCTGTTTTTGCCGGCATTTTTCACTCAGGTTCACATAAGCGCCAAAAAGTCCCTGTTTCCCCTTCACTCATATTGTGGTTACTACCTAAGTGGTGCTTAATAGACTGACTATCCGGCGGTTTTTAGAGGCTAAGCATGTTCGGCACCAAAGTAAAAAAACGGGTACAGCAACTGGAGCAACAACTGGCGGCCCAGGTTGCCGATTATGAAACTCGTCTGTCTTCCAAGGAAAGCCAGCTGTCGGCTTACAAGGCCGAACTGAGCGAACTCAAGGCCGAAAACCAGCTGGCCCATCGACTGGTACAGGTGGTGCTGCAGGGCTCCGCCATGCTGTCCGCCATTCGCGAGGGCATGGTGTCCAATGCCGAGGCCCTGCTGAATGAGCGGGAGAAGCTGACCGAGATGGAAGGGGTTTTTGCCCACACCTATCAGGCGACCGATGTGCTCAAGCAGCGTTCGGTGACGATTAACAGCGAGGTGGGCCACAGCGCCGAGAGCGCGGCGGTGCTGACCGACACCGCCGGCAAGATCAGCAACTTCGTGTCGGTGATCCAGGAAATCTCGGAGCAGACCAACCTGCTGGCGCTCAACGCCGCCATCGAGGCGGCCCGGGCCGGCGAGCAGGGCCGGGGTTTCGCGGTGGTGGCCGACGAGGTGCGCACCCTGGCCGGCAAGGCCCACGAGGCCAGCGGCAATATCAACAAGCTGGTGCAGCAGGTGCTGGAACAGAGCAAGGCCATCAACAGCATGGTCAGCCAGTCGCTGGAGAGCACCGACGAGATTTCCGCCTCCGCCCAGCAGATCGACGAAGTCACCCGCGAGGTGCTGACCCACGCCGAGGGCATGCGGCTGGTGATCCAGCGCAACGCCGCCACCGCCTTCCTGGAGGCGGTGAAGCTGGACCATGCGGTATGGAAGAGCGATATCTATCAGCGTATCGAGCAACGCCAGTTCGGCCAGGGCGTGAGCAGCCATACCGAGTGCCGGCTGGGCAAATGGTATTACGAGGGGCGCGGTGCCAGGCTGTACAGCCATCTGCAGGCGTTCAAGAGCCTGGAGGCCAGCCACAAGCGGGTGCACGGCGAGGGGGCCAGGGCCTTGCAGGCCTTTGCCGCCGGCAACCAGCAACAGGGGCTGGACTGCCTGGAAGCGATGGAAAGCGCCAGCATGGAGGTGGCGCGGGCCCTGTCGTCCCTGGAGCGGGAAGTGCTGGTTTAGTTGCCCTTCAGCGCCTTGAGCCGGGCGTAGAGGGTGGTGCGGCTCAACCCCAGGCGGCGGGCGGCGGCGCTGACGTTGCCGCCGCACTCGTCCAGGGTCTGTGCTATCAATCTGTCGCCATGGGCTTTTAAATCCCCCGTGGCCGGGCCGGCCTTGGCATTCCCTTCGAAATTCGGCAACTCGGGCAACTGGGCCGGGGTGATGCGGCCGCCGTCGGCCAGCACCGCCGCCACTTCCAGCACCTGTTTCAGCTGGCGGACATTGCCCGGCCAGTTGTAGTCGCCGAGCCGCATCAGGGCGGCCTCGTCCAGCGTGACCTCTTCCTCCAGCTCCGCCAGCAGCTGCTGCACCAGCCGCACGAAGTCGTCGTGTTTATAGTCCCGCAGCGGCGGCAGGCGCAGCGAAAAGCCGTTCATCCGAAAGTACAGATCCTGGCGAAAACCGCCCTCCGTCACCATGGCGGCCAGATCCCGGTGGCTGGCCGCCACCAGCTGAAAGTCCACCGGCTCGGGGGCATGGCTGCCGAGCGGGGTCACCGCCTTTTCCTGCAATACCCGCAGCAGCCGGGTCTGGGCCGCCAGCGGCAGCTCGCCGATCTCGTCCAGGAACAGGATGCCGCCCTGGGCGGCGCGGACATAGCCGGGGCGGCCCTGACGGCTGCCGCCGGTGAAGGCGCCGGGCAGGTAGCCGAACAGCTCGGCTTCGAGCAGCTCGGCGGGCAGGGCGCCGCAGTTCACCGCCACCAGCGGCCCCCGGGCCCGGTCGCTCTGCCGGTGCAGGCGGCGCACCAGGTGATCCTTGCCGGTGCCGGTTTCGCCCTGGATCAGCAGCGGAATGCAGCGGGCCATCAGCTTAAGGGCGGTGGCCTCCAGGCCGGCACCCGCCGCCGGCGCGGGGCGGGAGGCCGGGCGTCGCCCGGGCTGGCGGCTCAGCAGGGCCAGCCCCGAGCCGACGGGGGTGAGTTCGCCCTGGCGCAGATCGCTCAGCATGGCGGGAAGGTCCAGCTCCGGCAGCCAGTGGCGGGCGCTGCGGTTGGCGCCGAGCAACTGGCCGTCTTCCCGCAGGGCGATGATGCCGGACCAGGGTTGCTGCAGGCTGCCCGCATCCGGGGCCAGGCTCAGGATCCAGTGGGTGTCGCTGTGGTTCATCACCAGGGCGTTCTCTACCGACAGGGCCAGCAACCGGGCGGTGAGCAGCATGTCCTGGCAGTGCTCGCCGGCCTCGCTGGAGATGTCGATCACCCCCAGCAGCTCGCCGCTCGGCGACAGCACCGGGCTGGCGCTGCAGCTGATGCCCTGGTTGGCGGCCAGAAAATGCTGGTTGCCCAGGATGCAGACTTCCTTTTGCTCGCTCAGGGCGGTGCCGATGGCGTTGGTGCCCATGCTCTGCTCATGCCAGCTGGCGCCGCTGGCCAGGGCCATCTTCTGGGCCCTGCTGCCGAAGTGGGGATCGCCGCTGGTAAAGAGGATGGTGCCCTCGGCATCGGAGAAGATCAGCCGGCAGTGGCGGCCCTGCTGCAATTGCTCGAACAGCGGCAGGCTGTGGCGCAGGTAGCGCAGCAGCAACTCGTGCTGCTGTTGTTTCTGGTTCAGGGCCGAGGGCGCCAGGCAACGGGGATCGGTGCGGCCGGCCCGGAGCAGGCCGTAGTCGCGGCTGCGTTGCCATGAACGTTCGAGTAAAGCCAGATCCTGGGGCTGCGTAAGCACTGTGCTGATGGTCATGGTCCCTGCCTGTTAAGAAACTGAACACCTGTACTGAACACCCTGTCCAGACCCTGGACAAGGCAGCTTGCCAACCGGGGAGCGGACTCCCTTAGGTTAGTCTTTCGAAGGCCTGATTGTAACGACTTTTTAACCTTGTTTACTTGATCTGCTACAACTGGCACCGACCTTGCACTTACCTTCTTGCAAACGCCGACTGGCGTCAACGTCAACCGAGATTACCCGCAAGGAGAGCCGTGATGATTTATCAGCAACCAGGACAAGCCGGAGCCGTGGTCAACTTCAAGGCCCGCTACCAGAACTTTATCGGCGGTCAGTGGCGCGAGCCGGTGAACGGCCGCTACATGGACAACGTCTCGCCGGTGAACGGCGCCGTGTTCTGCGAGGTGCCCCGCTCCGATGCCCAGGACATCGATATGGCGGTGCAGGCGGCCCAGCAGGCCTTCACGACCTGGAGCAAAACGTCGGTGACGGAGCGGGCCAACATCATGCTGCGCATCGCCGATCGCATCGAGCAGAACCGCGAGCTGCTGGCGGTGGCGGAAACCTGGGACAACGGCAAGGCGGTGCGCGAAACCCTGGCCGCCGACATCCCGCTGGTGGTGGATCACTTCCGCTACTTCGCCGGCGCCATCCGCGCCCAGGAAGGCACCGCCGCCGAGCTGGACGCCAGCACCGCCTCCTATCACTTCCACGAGCCGGTGGGCGTGGTGGGGCAGATCATCCCCTGGAACTTCCCATTGCTGATGGCGGCCTGGAAACTGGCGCCGGTGCTGGCCTCGGGCTGCTGCACCGTGCTCAAGCCCGCCGAGCAGACCCCGGCCTCCATCCTGGTGATGATGGAGCTGATCGGCGACCTGCTGCCCCCCGGCGTGATCAACGTGGTCAACGGCCTGGGCCGGGAAGCGGGCGAGGCCATACTGCGCCACCCGGGCATCAGCAAGCTGGCCTTTACCGGCTCCACCCCGGTCGGCATCCATATCCTCAAGGCGGCGGCCGAGCGGCTGATCCCCTCCACCGTGGAGCTGGGCGGCAAGTCGCCCAACATCTTCTTCGAAGACGTGATGCGCTACGAGCCGGAGTTCGTGGACAAGTGCATCGAGGGCATGCTGCTCACCTTCTTCAACCAGGGCGAGGTCTGCACCTGCCCGTCCCGGGCCCTGGTGCAGGACAGCATCTTCGACGACTTTATGGAACGGGTGCTGGTGCGCGGCCGCCAGATCAGGCAGGGCAACCCGCTGGATACCGAGACCCAGGTCGGCGCCCAGGCGTCGAGAGAGCAGTTCGACAAGATCCTGAGCTACATGCAGATCGGCCGGGACGAAGGCGCGCGCATGCTGCTCGGCGGCCAGGCCAACCGCATCAGCGGCCTGGAAAACGGCTTCTATATCCAGCCCACCATCTTCCAGGGCGACAACAAGATGCGGGTGTTCCAGGAGGAGATCTTCGGCCCGGCGGTGGGGGTGACCCGCTTCAAGGACGAGGCCGAAGCGCTGGCCATCGCCAACGACACCGAGTTCGGCCTGGGCGCCGGCGTCTGGACCCGGGACGTGAACCGCGCCTACCGTATGGCCAGGGGCATCCAGGCTGGGCGCATCTGGATGAACTGCTACCACGCCTATCCGGCCCACGCCGCCTTCGGCGGTTACAAGAAGTCCGGCATCGGCCGCGAAACCCACAAGATGATGCTGGATCACTACCAGCTGACCAAGAACCTGCTGGTGAGCTACGACAGCAACCCGCTCGGTTTCTTCTGATAACAAGCGCCGGCGCCGTCGGTCGGCGGTGCCGGTGCCCATTCCAAGAGCACGGTTTTTAATCCGGTCGCAGGGGAGAGGCGGCCACACACTCAACCTGGAATAACTCATAGGGAAGCATCATGACTACAGCTACTTTTTATATGCCCTCCGTCAACCTGATCGGCGCCGGTGCGGTGGAACAGGCGGTCACCAAACTGAGCCAGTCCGGATTCCGCCACGCCCTGATCGTCACCGACAAGCCGCTGGTGGAGCTGGGCTATGCCGGCCAGCTGCAGCAGGCCCTGGTGGCCCAGGATATCCAGGCCAGCATCTTCGACCAGGTACAGGCCAACCCCACCACCGGCAACGTGGAGGCGGGGCTCGAGCTGCTGCGGCAGAAGGGCTGCGACTCGGTGATCTCCCTCGGCGGCGGCTCGCCCCACGACTGCGCCAAGGCCATCGCCCTGGTGGCCAGCAACGGCGGCGACATCCGCGACTACGAGGGGGTGGACAAGTCCGCCAAGCCGCAACTGCCGCTGGTGGCCATCAACACCACCGCCGGCACCGCCTCGGAAATCACCCGCTTCTGCATCATCACCGACGAGCACACCCACATCAAGATGGCCATCGTCGACAAGCACGTCACCCCCGTCATGTCGGTCAACGATCCCGAACTGATGAAGAAGATGCCCAAGTCGCTGACCGCGGCCACCGGCATGGATGCCCTCACCCATGCGGTGGAGGCCTATGTGTCCACCGCCGCCAACCCCATCACCGACGCCTGCGCGCTGAAGGCGGTGACCCTGATCAGCCAAAACCTGGCCCGGGCGGTGGCGGACGGCAGCGACATGGCGGCCCGCAACCAGATGGCCTACGCCCAGTTGCTGGCGGGCATGGCCTTCAACAATGCTTCGCTGGGCTATGTGCACGCCATGGCGCACCAGCTGGGCGGCTTCTACGACCTGCCCCACGGGGTCTGCAACGCCATACTGCTGCCCCATGTGCAGCGCTTCAACAGCCGCGCCGCCGCCGCCCGGCTGAAGGACATCGCCGCCGCCCTGGGCCAGGACGTGGACACCCTGACCGATGAGGAAGGTGCCGACCGCGCCATCCAGGCCATAGTGGCCCTGGCGGAGCAGGTGGGCATTCCCGCCGGCCTGGCCGGTCTCGGGGTGAAGGAGGAGGACTTCCCGGTGCTGGCCGGCAACGCCATGAAGGACGCCTGCGGCCTGACCAACCCGATACAACCCAGCCATGAGGAAGTGATCGCCATCTTCCGCGCCGCCTACTGAGGCGCTTGCGGACGGGCCCCTGCCATCAGGGGCCCGTATTTTTTTGGCTGTGCTCTGCCGGCGCCGTCCTGGTGCTGAAAAAGCAGTGGCTGCGGGGCAGCTGTTTGGCTTGGTGCTTGGCCTCGCTGGCCAGTGCCGCCACATCGAAATGGGAGTGGCAGCGCCGGGAGTCCGGGGCGATCACGCCGATGGCCAGACCGAGCAGGGGATAGTGGCGGAGCTCGCCGTTACGGGCATGGGCCTCGATGCCCTGGCGCAGCCGGTCCCGGGCATGGTAGAAGCGGGGGATCTCCTCGTCGAAGCGGCGCAGTATCCGCTCGCACAGGGGGCGCCAGTCACAATCTTCATCGAACACCGCCACGAAGTCGTCGCCTCCCACATGGCCGAGGAACTGGCCGGCACCGACGATCACTTCCTGCAGCAGGCGGGCCACCCAGAGGATCACCCGGTCGCCCTGGGCGTAGCCGTAGACATCGTTGTAGGGCTTGAAGTGGTTCAGGTCGAAATAAGCCACATGAAAGTCACGCTGCTGTTGCAGGGCATCATCGATTTCCCGGTAGATGGGCACATTGCCCGGCAGCAGGGTGAGCGGGTTGGCGTAGCGGGCGTGCAGCAGCCGCTGCTCGGTAATGTTGCGCAGCAGGCCGCGCACCGAGGCCAGGCCGTAGTAGCGGCCCTGGCGGGTAACGATAAAATGCTGCTGGGCCGAGGCATCGTCGTCGTCGGTCAGCAGCTGGCTGGCCTGCTCCAGCGAGCTCTGCCAGTCCACCACCACCGGGCTGTCCATGAGGTGGCGGATGCACTTGTTGGCGTACAGGGCCCGGCCGAAGGCGGCGGAGAACAGCTCCATGATCTTTTCCCGCCGCACCAGCCCGACCGGCACGCCCTGGTCCAGCACCGGCAGCGAGAGCAACCTGCCGTCGGCCAGCAGGGTGTCGAACACCCGGTGGATCTTCTCGCCTACCTCCACGGTCACCCCGGGGCGGGCCAGCATGGCCACGGTTTCCTTGTGCCGGCTGAGCAGGCCGGTCCGTCCCGCTCCCGCTTCCTGGCCGCTGAGGTGGTGCACCGGCTCCGCCTGGGGGCGGCCCAGCAGGTAGCCCTGGCAGTAATGGATGCCCATGCCCTGCAGCTGTTGCAGTTCTTCCCGGCGCTCTATGCCTTCGGCGATCACCCGGGACTGCATGCCCCGGGCCAGGGTGATGATGCTCTGCACGAATTCCCGCTTGATCGGATCCTGGTGGATGTCCTGGATAAAGTAGCGGTCTATTTTCACATAGTCGGGCTTCACCTCGGACCAGAGCTTGAGTCCGGAGTAGCCGGCACCCAGATCATCGATGGCGATCCGGAAACCCAGCTCCCGATAACGATTGACCGCGGCCTTGAGCCCTTCCGTATCCTGGATGGGGTACTGCTCCGACAGCTCGATCACGACGCGCTCCGCCGGAAGATCCAGCTCCCGGGCCAGGCGTTGGGTACAGCCCCGGGGGTGTTGTTTGTCGAGCAACGCATTGGGGTTGACGTTGATGAACAGCAGGCCGTCCATCCGCCGCTGGCAATAGGCCTGCATGGCCGCTTCCCGGCAGGCCAGGTCCAGCTCGGACAGCAGCCCGGTCTGCTTGGCCTCGCCGAACAGGGCGCCCGGGAACTCCAGCCGGTGCCCGGCAGGGCCGCGGATCAGCGCCTCATGGCCGAGCACCCGCCCCTGGCGGGTATCCATGATGGGCTGGAACAGGGGTCGCAGCCCGCGCTGGGCTATCAGGGAGGCGAGGGAATCGCTCAAGCAGGTCAACACCGTCATGGGGGGGCACCATATACCGTAACAATGGGCGGCAGTGTATGGCGGCAATATGAAGATGGGATGACAAAAGGGTGCTGTTTAGCTCCCACTGGATATTGTTTTCAAGGCGGAGTATCGGCGGTCCGCCCGCATGATGGGACAAACTCATGCATCCGGTTGCCTGATCTCGCGAGGCGAAGAAGCAGCAGGGCCACCTCCGCCGACACGCCATAAACCCATCCATGGGGGCTCGGAAATGCCATCCCTGGCATTTCACGGTCGGCGGAGGCGCTCCCTGTTGCCTCTCCCTGACCGCTGCGCTGGGTGATGGTAATACCTAAAGGCGCTGCCTTAGCGTAAAGGAGGACAAAGGGTGCTGCTTGGCCGACCTTCTGTTTCAGGGATGAAACAGAGAGCGTACATGGAGGTATTCATAGCGTGTCGGCGGAGTAGTGCCCTTTGTCTGACGGTTCACACCTCATCAAAAGACAGCGGAAACGGGTGATTAACTAAATAGGCAGGCTTACAGCCGCCAGTGCAGATTCGTCCAGCCTCGTTCGGCGGCGAGCCGGGCCAGGTGGTCGCCGCCGTTGATCACCGTGGCCCTGTCCACGTATTCCAGCAGCGGCAGATCGTTGAGCGAGTCGCTGTAGCCGTAGGTCAGGGCGGGGGCCAGTCGCTGTTCGGCCAGCCACTCCTGCAGCCGGGTGATTTTGCCCTCATGGTAGCTGTACACCCCGCGGGTGCGGCCGTTGTAGATGCCCTCGCAACATTCCAGTTGGATACCGATGGCGTGGTTCACGCTCAAGGCGCGGGCGATGGGTTTGACCAGGTGCTCGCCGGTGGCGGAGATGATCAGCAGCTCGTGGCCCAGGCGTCGGTGCCAGGCCAGCCGGTCCCGGGCCTCGGGGTAGACCAGGGGCGTGATGTCCTGCTCGATGAATTCCTCCACCAGCGGGGTCAGATCCGCCGGCTGCCAGTGGCGGATGGGGGACAGGGTCAGCGCCATATAGGCGTCCATGTCCATCCGGCCCTGGTAGTAGGCGCTCATCAGGGCGCGCTCCTGCTCCAGTATGGCCGCCGGCGCCAGCTTGCGCCGCACCAGGAATTCCAGCCACAGGCTGGCGGAATCGCCGGCAATCAGGGTCTCGTCCAGGTCGAAAATCGCCAGGGTCATCAGGCCACCTCGTTCAGTTCTGCGGTGTCGAACAGCAGCTCCACCTGCCGGCCCGCCGGCAACAGGGTGCGGGCGCCGCGGTTGAGCCGGTCCACCATGAGTTCGCCGCCCACCGTCTGTACCCGGTAGCGGACCACGTTGCCGAGCAGCTGGTGCTGCGCTATCCGTGCCGGTATCGGGGCCGTCATGGCCGGGCCGTAGTCCCGCCCGGGTTCACGCAGGTAGATGGACTCGGGGCGGATGGCCAGTTTGCCGTCGATCTCGAGCCCGAGCAAGGCCCTGGCCTGCTCGGGCGAGAGCAGGTTGTAGCTGCCCATAAAGCCGGCCACGAAGTCGCTGGCCGGGCGGGTATAGACCGCCTCGGCGGTGTCGGCCTGCACTATGCTGCCCTGGTTCATCACGAAGATGCGATCCGACAGGGTCAGCGCCTCTTCCTGATCGTGGGTGACGAAGACGGTGGTCAGCCCGAGCTGCTGCTGGATGGCGCGGATCTGCTCGCGCAGCCGTTTGCGAATGGGGGCATCCAGGGCGGAGAGCGGCTCGTCCAGCAGCAGGATGCGCGGACGTACCACCAGCGCCCGCGCCAGGGCCACCCGCTGGCGCTGGCCGCCGGAAAGCCGGGCCGGATGGTGGTGCTCGCGGCCGGTCAGGCCTACCAGCTCCACCGCTTCCTCCACCCGGCGGGCGATCTCGCCCCTGTCCAGTTTCTGCATGCGCAGCCCGAAGGCGATATTGCCGGCCACCGTCAGGTTGGGGAAGAGGGCGTAGCTCTGGAACACCATGCCGATGCCCCGCCGCTGGGGTTTGAGCCAGGTGATGTCTTCCCCCGCCACCCGGATCTGGCCGGTGTCGGGAGGCACCAGCCCCGCCAGGCTGCGCAGCAGGGTGGACTTGCCGCAGCCCGAGGGACCGAGCAGGGTGATGAACTCGCCCTGGCGGATATCGAAGCTGATATCTCTGAACACGGGGGTGTCGCCGAAGGATTTGGCGAGGTGGGCAACTTCCAGATAAAACATCAGGCTCTCCGGGATTGCAGGCGCAGGGCCAGCCAGGTGGCGGCGCCGATAAAGAGGAAATAGGACATCACCATGGCGCTGGTAAAGTGGCCGCTGTTGGTGCGTTGGCTGTACAGGTAGACCTGTAGGGTCTCGAAGCGGGTGCCCACCAGCATGTTGGCGAACACGAACTCACCGAACAAAAAGGAAAAGGCCAGGAACAGGGCGCTGAGCAGGCCATTCCTGATGTTGGGCAGCACCACCTGCAAAAAGGCGCGGGCGGTGCCGGCCCCCAGCAGGTGGGCGGCGTCCATCAGATCCGTCAGGTTCACCGCCTCCAGGTTGTTGGCCAGGGCCCGGTACATAAAGGGCAGGGCGAGGGCGAAATAGCAGAACACCAGTATCCAGGGCGAGCCCACCAGGGGCAGGGGGCCGCCGGCGTAAAGCTGCAGCAGGCCCACCGAGGACACCACGGGCGGCACCGCGAAGGGCAGCAGCACCAGCAGGTTCATCAGCCCCTTGAGCCGGGGAAAATGGTAGAACACCACGAACAGGGTGGGCAGGATCAACGCCAGGCTCAATGCCAGGGCGGCGGCGCACACCAGCAGGGAGCGGCCGAAGGCGGCGAGGAAGCGGCCGTCGGACCAGAGCGTCTGGTACCAGTCCAGGGTAAAGCCCCGGGGCAGGATCTGCGCGCCCCACTGGGCGGAGAGGGAATACACCAGGGTGATGAGGATGGGGGTGGCGAGCAGCGCCACCAGGGTCCAGACCGTGAGCCGGGCGGACAGGGGAATCTTATTCATAGCGACTCCGGGCGATCAGCCATTGGTTGACGGCGGTGACCAGCAACAACAGCCCCATCAGCAGCAGCGACAGGGCCGCCGCCAGTTCTGGCTCGAGGAAGATGTCCCCCGCCACCAGGCCGGCTATCTGGATGGTGACCAGGTTGTAGTTGCTGGTCATCAGCGCATAGGTGCTGGCGTAGGCGCCGAGGGCGTTGGCCAGCAGTATGATAAAGGTGCCGAGCAGGGCCGGGCTCAGCACCGGCAGCGCCACCCTGAGCCAGTAGTGCAGCGGGCCGGCGCCGAGCAGGGCGGCGGCCTCGCGCCAGTCGGCCTTGATGGCGTCGAAGGCCGGGTAGAGCAGCAGCACCGCCAGCGGGATCTGGAAGTAGGTGTAGAGCAGGATAAGTCCGGCCCGGGAGTAGAGGTGGAACCCCTCGACCAGGCCCAGCTCCTGCAGCAGCAGGGTGGCGGCGCCGTTCATGCCCAGCAGCACGATAAAGGCGAAGGCCAGGGGCACGCCGGAGAAGTTGCTGGCCATGGTGGTGAAGGCCACCACGGCGTCCTGCAGCCGGCCGGGCACCTGCCGCAGGGCCGCCGTGCCCGCCAGGGCGATGGCCAGCCCGAACAGGCTGGACCAGAGCGCCAGATCCAGGCTGTTGGCGAAGGACTGGCGGTAATAGGGGGAGCCCAGGATCTGGCCGAAGTTGGCCAGGCTCCAGTCGCCGCCGGCCTGGAAGCTGTGGATCAGCACCCAGGCCATGGGCGCGAGCTGGAACAGGCCGAACGCCAGGGCGAAGGGCAGCCCCAGGGCGAGCGGCATAAAGCGGTGCCAGGAAGCGGGTTTGGCTGGCGAGGTCGGTGCCGACCGGCTCAGCACGCCGACTCGCCGTAAATCCCTCCCTGGAGGCTCGAACGCCGCCATCCCTGGCGCCGACGGTCGGCTTAGCTGATGCCGGTCTGCACCGTCGTCAGCACTGAGTAGAGGTTGTTCATTCATTTCAATAACTCTCCGCAGACAGGCTTGTCGTGCGCAAGCCCCAGCAGGCTGGCGAGGGTGCCGCACAGCTCGAGCTGGCGGGGGCGGGCGTGGCGGTCGTGGCTGAAGGCGGTGCCCAGCACGAACAGCGGCACTTCCCGCTCTTCGGGCAGGGTGCCGCTGTGGCTGTGGTCCCGGTTCATGCCGTGGTCGCTGGTCACCAGCACCTGGTAGCCTTCTTCCAGCCAGCCCGGCAGGTAGTCCGCCAGCCAGAGGTCGAGGCGGCGGGCGCTGTTGCGGTACTGGGCGGAGTCCAGGCCGTGCTGGTGGCCGGCGTCGTCCACGTTCATCGGGTGGATCAGCAAAAAGTGCGGATCGAAGCGCCGGCGCAGCCATTCCGCGTCCAGCAGCAGGTGGCAGTCCGGGTAGTCGTCCCTGTGGTAGAAGATCCCGTACTGGATGGCCAGGCGCTCGTCCTGGGTGAAGCGGTCCCGCACCGCCTGGTAGGGCGTGCGGTTGTACAGCTCGCTCAGCCAGTGGTAGGCGGCGGCCGCCGTGGTCAGACCGGCGGCGCGGGCCAGGGTGAAGATGCTCTGCTCGCGGCTTGGCCGCACCACCTGGTTGTGCACCACGCCGTGATCCACGGGGCGGGTGCCGGTGAGTATGGTCTCGTACAGGGGGCGGGACACCGCCGGCAGCTCGCACTGCAGTTTGTAGCCGGTGGCCCGCCCGGCTTCGCTCATGGCCAGCAGGTAGCCCAGGCTGTGCTGGGCGACCTCATGGGCCAGACCGTCGACAAGGACCAGTATGACCTTGTTCATGTTCAGCCCTTCTGGTGCAGCAGCACCTCGGACTGCCACAGCCGGGACAGGGTGCGGGTGGTCTGCTCCCAGGCGTCGAAGTCGGCGATGGGGCGGGCCTTGGCGTACATGGCGTTGGGCAGCAGCTTGGCCTGCACGTCCTCGGGCAGGGTTACATTGGTGCGGATGGGGCGGGCGTAGCCCCGGGCCAGGTTGATCTGGCCGGCGTCGCTCAGTATGTATTCCCGCGCCAGCTTGGCGGCGTTGGGGTGTTTGGCGTACTTGTTGATGATGGTGGCATAGCCGGAGATCAGCGAGCCGTCGCTCGGGATCACCACGGTGAAGCGGTCGCGGTCTATCTGGTCACGGTAGTTGAGGGCGTTGAAGTCCCACATCACCGCCAGCTCGATTTCGCCCTTTTCCAGGTTGGCGATGTTCAAGTCCACCGGCGACAGCCGGCCCTGTTTGGCCAGCTCGGCGAACAGATTCAGGGCCGGCGCCAGGTTGGACTCGTCCCCGCCCAGGGCGAAGGCGGCGGCCAGCACGGCGCTGTTGGCCTGGGCCGCCACGCCCACGTCCCCCAGGGCCACCCGGTAATCGCCCTGGCGCAGTTCGGCCCAGGAGGCGGGGGCCTTGGTCACCAGCTCCTTGTTGACGATAAAGGCGATGGTGCCGGTGTAGCCCAGCATCCAGTGGCCGTCCTCGTCCTTGGCCCAGTCCGGGATCTCGCTCCAGGTGCTGGGTTTGTAGGGCTGGGTTACGCCCTGCTGCACCGCGATGGGGCCGAAGGCGGCGCCCACGTCGCCGATGTCGGCGGTGGCGTTGTCCTTCTCGGCGGCGAACTTGGCGATCTCCTGGGCCGAGCTCATGTCGGTGTCCTGGTGGCGGATGCCGTACTGCTCGGTCAGATCCCGCCAGGTATCCTTCCAGTTGGCCCAGGAGTCGGGCATGCCCACGCTGTTGAGCCGGCCCTCGGCCCGGGCCTTGGCTTCCAGCTCGCTGATGTCGGTGGCCTGGGCGGTGGTGCTCAGGGCCAGGGTAAGCAGACTTGCGGTAAACAGATGTTTCATGAGTTCCAATCCTCTGGACTAGGTCAGGTTCGGGACTCATGCTAGGAGGTCAATGTGACAGAGAAGCGACAGTTTCATGGCAATTCGGTGCCGTTTTGATGATGTTTTCTCCGTTTTTCTGTCATAAGGCTGTCATGGCGGGGGCCGATACTGGCGCTCTTGTCTGCTGGACTAGGCCATCGTCATGGAGCCGCTTCCCAACACCCAGATTGCCCATATCACCGAGACCCTGCGCCGCCAGATGGCGGCCGGCGCCCTCCCGTCCGGGGCCAAGCTGCCCGCCGAGCGGGAGCTGGCCGCGTTGTTCGATACCACCCGCATCACCCTCAAGGACGCCCTGTCCATGCTGGAGGCCGAGGGGCTCATCTACCGGGAGGAGCGGCGCGGCTGGTTCGTGTCGCGCCCGCGCCTGGTCTACAACCCGGCCAGCCGCTCCCACTTCCACGCCCTGGTGGAGTCCCAGCGCCGCCGGGCCGAGACCCGGGTGCTGGGCGCCGAGGTGGTGGTGGCGTCTTCCGAGCTGGTGGCCGAGCTGGAGCTGGCGCCGCTCAGCCCGCTGTTTTGCATCCGCCGGGCCCGGCGCATCGACGACCGGGTGGTGCTCCATGTGACCCATTTCCTGCGGCCACATCTGTTTCCGGGCATAGAGCGCCAGGATCTGAGCCAGTCCCTGACCGAGCTCTACCGGCGCGAATACGGGCTGGAGTACGGCCGCTCCCGTTTCGACATCTGTCCCACCGCGGTCCGGGGCGAGGCGGCCCGGGTGCTCAACCTGGCCCCGGGCAGCCCGGTGCTGGCGGTGACCCGCATCAACTACGATCAGTTCGGCCGGCCGCTCGACTGCGACCGGGAAATCTGGCGCCACGACGCGGTGCGCATCCGTATCGACAGCGACGAGTGTCCGTCGTCCCTGAGTGTGCCGCTGCGCTCGGCGGGATAGCTCCGGGCGGGTTAGCCCCGGGCTGGATAGCCGATCCGGTGCCGGAGGGCTTGAAAGAGGGAGCAGGGATTGCCTCTGCTCCGCGGTCACCGCACACTGTCTTACTCGTGACCAACAGGCCGGCCCGCCAGGAGCATGCCGTTTGACCCCCTTGAAGACAGAGGCCTTCGCCGCCTTGCGCCGGACCCTGGACCGTTATCACCCGCTCGGCGACCAGAGCTGGGCGGCGCTGCACACCGCCTGCAACTACCGGGAGCTGCGCAGGCATGAGCTGCTGTGCCGGGCCGGCGAAACGCCGACCTCCTTCTCCTTTGTCTACCGGGGCCTGTTCCGGGCCTTCGTGCTCGACGAGAAAGGCAACGAGTACAACAAGGCCTTCTTCGAGGAAGGACGCTTTCCCGGAGCCATGACCGCCCTGCTGCGCGGTGAGCCGTCGCGGGTGACCCTGGAGGCGCTGGAAGCGGCGGTGGTTATCGACATCTCATTCGCGAGTTTCCGCCGTTTGCTGCACCGGCACCACGATCTCGCCCTGTTCCAGATCCACTACCTGGAGCATCACTGGCTGCTGGACAAGGACGCCCGCGAGATAGAACTGGTGCAGGAGGAGGCGGCTGAACGCTACCTGCGCTTTCTGCGCGACTTTCCGGCCCTGGCCGGGCGCCTGCCTCTGTACCATATCGCCTCCCACCTGGGCATCACGCCCACCCAGCTCAGCCGCATCCGCAAAAAAATCGAGGGCACTCAACCTATGTAAAGGAAGCCGGCTCCGGCTCCCCCTATGCTGGCGGACACCGGGCGGCCATCGGGGTTCGCCTGCCTGTCGGGAGTCAGTCGAATGAACATTATCAGCGCCCTGCAATGGCGTTATTCGGTCAAGCGGTTCGCACCGGAGCCGGTGGCACCGGCGCTTTTGCGCCAGCTGCTGGAGGCCACCGGACTCAGCGCCTCGGCCTTTGGCCTGCAGCCCTACCGGCTGCTGCTGGTGGAGTCGCCGGCCCTGCGCCAGCGCCTGCTGGCCCACTCCATGGGACAGCACAAGGTGGTGGAGGCGCCGCACCTGCTGGTGCTGGCCGCCGATGTGGGGCCGGATGAGCGGTTGGTGTCCCGCTACCTGGCGCGGCTGGCCGAGGTGCGCGGGGCCGACGCCGCCGCGCTGTCGGCCATGTCCGATCACTACCTGAGTTTCCTGGCCGCCCTGTCCCCGGGGGCGCGGCGGGAATGGGCCCACCAGCAGGCCTATATCGCCCTCGGTACCCTGCTCGCCGGCGCCGCCCTGCTGGGCATCGACAGCTGTCCCATGACCGGCATAAATCCGGCCGGCTACGACCGGGAACTGGGGCTGGCGGAGCAGGGGCTGGCCACCACCGCCATCTGTACCCTGGGTTATCGCCACCCTGAGGACGCGCAGGCCGGGCTGGCGAAGGTGCGCCTGGCCTACGACGAACTGGTGCGGCGGTACTGACCATGAGCCTGTTACCGGTACTGGCCCTGCTGGCGGGCGCCGCCATCGCGGTGCAGGCCGGCCTCAATGCCCAGCTCGGGGTCCAGCTGCGCCATGTGCTGCTGGGCTCCACCATCGCCTTCGGGGTGGCGGCCGGGGTATCCCTGCTGGCCAGCCTGGCCCTGCCGCGAAGCTGGCCGGGGCCGGATACCCTACAGGCGGTGCCGGGCCACCTCTGGTTCGGCGGTGTCCTGAGCGCCCTGGGGGTGGGCCTGTTCTATTTTCTGATCCCGCGCATGGGGGTGGGACCCATGATGTCCTTCGCCCTGACCGGCCAGTTGGCGTTGGCGCTGCTCGTCAGCCACTACGGCTGGTTCGAGCTGCCGGTGCGGCCGCTCACCCCGCTGAAGCTGCTCGGGGCGGTGGCGTTGGTGGCGGGGGTCATCCTGATAAACCGGGAGTAAAGCATGAATGATACGCAGTTGGACAAGGCCAATATCGACAACCTGACCGCCCTGTGGCGGGCCATGGGTTCCGAGCCCGGCGGCATGGCTGGCCTGCAGGCCAGCCGGGGCTGGCCGCACCGTTTCTGGTTCGATTGGGACCATCAACCGGAGCTCAAGGGCCATGAACTGGCCCGGCTGCCGCCGAGGGCCATGGTGCCGGTCTGGACCGCCGGCTCGGCGCTGGAGCGGGCGCTGACAAGCCAGGGCTTCGGCCTGGTGCTGGAGCAAAGGGCCATGCATTTGGCCGTGGACGGCGAGGGAAGTAGGCCGGAAGGCGGCTTGCGGTTGAGCCGGGTGCTGACGCCTGCCCAGGCGGAGTGCTGGGCGGCGCTGTGTGGCCGGGCCTTCGGCTACGAGGTGGCGACGGCGACCGTCCGTCGCCTGCTCGGGGCGGACGGGGCCTGCTTGCTGTTGGCAAGCCGGGAGGGCGGCCCGGTGGCCACGGCGCTGTTGTTCCACACCGGGGAGGTGGTGGGGATTCACCAGGTCGGGGTGGTGCCGGAGCACCGGGGCCAGGGCATCGCCCATGAGCTGATGTTGCAGCTGATGGCCCTGGCCCGGGAGCAGGGAGCCCGTTACCTGACCCTGCAGGCTTCCGCCGCCGGGGAGGGGCTCTATCGGCGGTTGGGCTTCGTTCCCCGCTTTTCGTTCAGCAGCTATAGGCGCGGCTGAGCGGGATTCAGGGCAGCAGCTCGGCCAGGGGGAGGCGGCTGCGGAACAGGTTGGTGCCGCCGCCTTCCCGGCTCAGGTAGATAAAGCCGTCCTCGCCCAGGGTGACGCCCTCGAACTGGCCGCCCTCGCTCAGTTGCCAGCGCCGCCCTTGCGCCTCTTCTACCCGGCCTTCCCGCACCGGGTAGAACCACAGAAAGGCGCGCCTGTCCAGCCAGTTGCGGCTGTAGCCCAGCAGCAGCAGGGTCCGGCTGGCGGCGTCGTACTCGGCGCCGGTCACCAGCATGGCGGTGGCCAGCCGCTGCCGCTCCACCAGCGGCGCCTCGCTCCCTTCCGCCGACAGTTTGTAGAGGGCGCTTTCTTCGTCCAGCCAGCGCTTGGTCAGCAGCCACAGCTCGCCCTCCACCCAGGCCAGGGCCTCGGCGTCGAAGTTGTGCTGGTGGCGGGGCGGCTGGAAGTTGCTCTGCTCGGCGTAGGCCACCGGCAGGCGCTTTTGCAGTTGCAGCGCATCTTCCGCCAGTTGCAGCCGGTATACCGCCAGATCCCGGCGGCGACCGCCGTTGTTGCCGATATCGGCGAGGTAGATATGGCCGCCGTGCACCGCGATGTCTTCCCAGTCGTGGTTGGGGGCCGGCACCGGCCACACCCGGGTGATGGTGCCATCGGTTTCCAGCCTGAACAGCTCGGCGGCGTTGCCGCTGTCGTTGTGGCTGAGCAGGCCGCCCTGCCAGGCGGCCAGGCCCGAGCTTTCCGCCAGCCGCGGCGAGAGATCGGCCAGGGGCAGGAGGTCGAGCCGCTCGCCCTGGGCGAGGGCGCAACCGGCCAGCCAGCAGGTGAGCAGGGCGAGGGAGAGCAGGCGCATGGTGTTTCCTTGTTGGTCAGCGAGCTGTTGTTATAGCGGTTTTGCCGGGAAGGGCACAAGCCCGGGCGGGTCGGTTTCCGGTATTCCGGCGTCGCCGCCGCCCATGGCCGGGCGGCGGCGGTTGGTTAGCATAAAGGAGTATGGGCGAGCAGCAGTATCTGCTGTTATCTTTGAGCCCGGTGGTGGCGGGCGCTGGTTTTATTTTTAATGCCAGCTCAATCTTTGTGCGCAAAGCTGTTAAGCTGCCGGCCGATCCGATAATAACAATGAAGCAGGGGAAACCAGAGTGACCAGGGGTGTTGCGCTGTCGGTATTTTCGTCGCTGTTGTTCGCGGTGCTGTATTACTACGCCAGCCTGCTGTGGCCGCTCGACGGCGAGCAGATTTTCGGCTGGCGCATGCTGCTGACCCTGCCCTGCATGGGCCTCTTCCTGCTGCTGAGCGGGGACTGGCGGCTGGTGACCGGCCTGCTCGGCCAGCTGAGGCGACGGCCGCTGCTGTGGCTGGGCCTGCCGCTGTCGTCCGCCCTGGTAGGGGTACAGCTGTGGCTGTTTATGTGGGCGCCGCTCAACGGCCGGGGGCTGCCGGTGTCGCTCGGCTATTTTATGATGCCGCTGGCGCTGGTGCTGGTCGGCCGCTTCCTCTACCAGGAACGGCCGAGCCGGCTGCAATGGCTGGCGGTGGCCTGCGCCGCCGCCGGGGTGGCCAACGAGCTGTGGCGCGCCGGCGGCATCTCCTGGGAAACCCTGGTGGTGGCCGTTGGCTATCCGCTGTATTTCGTCTGGCGCCGCTTCCTGGGCAACGACAACCTGGGCGGGCTCTGGCTCGACATGGCGTTGCTGCTGCCCCTGGCCTGCGGCTTCCTGTTTGCCGCCGGGGCGCCCCTGGCGCCCTTCACCGAAAGACCCGTCTTGCCCTGGCTGGTGCTGGGCCTGGGGCTGGTCAGCGCCCTGGCCCTGATCTGCTATATCCTGGCCAGCCGGCGCCTGCCCCTGGTGCTGTTCGGCCTGCTCGGCTATGTGGAGCCGGTGTTGCTGGTGCTGGTGTCCCTGCTGCTGGGCGAGCGCATCGCCCCCGGCCAGTGGGCCACCTATGTCGCCATCTGGATGGCGGTGGGTCTTTTGGTGCTGGAAGGGGTCAAACGATTGTGGACCTTCAAGCGTTATCCTTTCAGGTAGGGGCGGGATGGAAGTGCTGCGACAACGCATCGAGCGCCAGGTGATGGGAGTGACCGGGCTGGCGCTGGGTGACATTGATTACGAGCACCCCAGGGGGGATCCCGGCCTGTTCGGCCCGGAGTCGGTGATCTGGCGGGTGCACGGCGACTTTACCGCCATGCTGTGCGGCGGTATCGGCGCCCTGATGCTGCAGATGCTGCATCCGCTGGCCCTGGCCGGGGTCTGGGAACACTCCCGCTTCCGGGAGGACATGCCGGGCCGGCTGCGCCGCACCAGCCAGTTTATCGCCGCCACCACCTTCGCGCCCCGGGCCGACGCCGAGCGGCTGATTGCCCGGGTGAAGGGCATCCACCGCCGGGTGACGGGGGTGGCGGCGGACGGCCGGCCCTATGCGGCGGACGATCCGGCCCTGCTCACCTGGGTGCACGTGGCGGAGGTGAGCTGCTTTATGGCGGCCCACCTGCGCTACTGCAATCCCGGCCTGAGCCTGGCCGGGCAGGACCGCTATTTCGCCGAGGCCGCCCGGGTGGCCGAGGCGCTGGGGGCCGCCGGGGTGCCCAAAAGCCGGCATGATATCGACCAGTACCTGCAACGGATGCTTCCTGAGCTGGTGTTCGATGAGCGCACCAAGGAGATCTTCCGGCTGCTGCTGGCCGCACCCGCGCCCAGTCCGGCGGCCCGGCCCCTGGTGGGGCTCTTGATGAAGGCGGGCATGGATCTGCTGCCGCCCTGGGCGCTGGTGATGAGCGGCCGGCAGTTGGGCGGGCTGGAGCGACGCGGCGTGCGCCTCGGCGTGCACGCCCTGGCCCTGGTGCTGCGTTGGGCGGTACGCAACGGCGCCTCCCACCGGGCACGCCGGCGCATGGGCCGCTAGAGCACCGATCAGTTTAAAAATCGGCCAATCAGCTATTTGTTGTCTGTTGCAACGTAGATAAGAGTCAACAGGGCCACCTCCGCCGACACGCCGCAAAATATGACACTCGCTGTTTCGGCCTGCTGCGAACATTCACTGGATGTTCGGTCAGGCCGAAACAGCTCGTCGCGGCGAGCAAGCTCGCCCCCTGTAGGCTCGCACCTGCCGGATGTCGCGGAAACCGCCGTATCATCGCTTCGCGATGCTGGCGGCGGTGCTAGGCGCTTCGCGCCCCCTGGCAGGTGACGGTCGGCGGAGGCCATCCCTGTTGCCTCTTCCAAGTTCCGGCGCCGTCTGAAGGTGGTGCCAACAGGCGGCAGCGGGGGCGATAGGGAGGACAAGGGGGACTGCTCCGCCGGCCCTCCGCGCCAGGGAGGGCGCGGCGGAGCCCCCAGGGACGGGTTCACGGCGTGCCGGAGGAGGAGTGCCCTTTGGCCGACAGCCTGCACCTCGTCAGAAGCCATCGACGCCTCCGACAAAGGGGTAAAGCGTTGCCTAAGTTTTAAACTATATGGTGCTCTAGGCCCACATCACGCACAGGGCCGCCAGCACGATAAGCAGCAGGCCCCAGTGATCCTGGCGACCCAGCTTCTCCCGGAAGTACCAGGCCGAGATCATCAGGGTGAACAGCACCTCTATCTGGCCCAGGGTCTTGACCAGGGCCACGCTTTCCAGGCTCATGGCGCTGAACCAGCCGATGGAGCCCAGGCAACTGCTGAGGCTGATCAGCAAGGTCAGCCCCGGCCGGCGCCAGAGGGCGGTGAGGCCGGCGGGATCCTTGAGCCCCAGCCAGAGCAGCAGCACCAGGGTCTGCAGGGAGATCACCAGCAGCAGTACCCAGGCGGCGCCGAAGGGAAAGGGCAGACCCAGCACCAGGCTGGCTTCCCGCACCCACAGCGAGGTGAGGGCGAAGGCCAGGCCGCTGCCCAGGCCCATCAGCAGGGTGGCCGGCGGGACGGGGCCGCCCACAGCCCGGCGCAGGCCGCTCAACAGCCACACCGCCAGACCGCCGATCAGCACTCCCAGCCAGCCCAGGGGCGTGAGCGGGGCGCTGAAGAAGAACACCCCCAGGGCCGCCGCCAGTATCGCCTCGCTCTTGGCCAGCCCCACGCCCACCGCGTAGTTGCGCAGTTGGAACAGCCGCACCATCAGGGCGGTGGCCAGGATCTGGCTAAGGGCCGCCGCCACTATGTAGGTGGCGAAAGGGAGGCTGATATCGGGCAGCGGCTGCTGGGGCTGCCAGCGGTAGAGCAGCCACAGGTAGAGGGCGGCGATGGGTCCGGCCAGCACAAAGCGCGCCAGGGTCACGGCGGTGGCGCCGGTCTCCTGGCTCAGCTGTTTCTGGAAGGCATTGCGCCAGGCCTGCATCAGGGCGGCAAACAGGGTAAAGGGGATCCACAACATCAATGGGCTCTGATTTAGTGATTTCTGATTCTTTTGTTTATTGACAATGTCCTGACCTTCCAGGCAAGTCGGCCAAAGGGCCAGCTCTGCCGACACGCCGCAATAGATGACACTCGCCCTTTCCGTCTGCTGCGAACATTCACTGGATGTTCGGTCAGACGAAAACGGCTCGTCACGGCGAGGCAAGCTCGCCCCATGTCGGCTCGCACATGCCATCCATGGCATATGACGGTCGGCAGAGCCGTTCCCTTTGACCGCCTGTTTGGGGCCGGGGGTTGTCTGTCTGGCCCAGCTCGTCGGTTGTCTATCGCCTGAGGAAAAGTACCGCAGCACTCAGCCCTTGCGGGTCTGCTGCTCTTGCTTGCGGGCCAGTTTTTCCGCCCGGTGCCGTTCGGCGGCCTTGACCGCGTCGCTGCCGATATGGGCCTCGCCCCGTGCGTTTGCCAGTTGCAGCTGGTGCTCGCGCTCGGCGTAACGGCGGCGCTGCTCCGGGGTCTGCCGGTCGTGGCAATGGGGGCAACTGACGCCGTGCTCATAGTGGGGGCTTTGCAGGTCTTCGGGGGCCAGCGGTGCCCGGCAGGCGGAGCACAGCTGGTAATGGCCCGGCTGCAACTGGTGATCCACCGTCACCCTGTTGTCGAACACGAAGCACTCGCCCTGCCACAGGGAGTCTTGCTCCGGCACTTCCTCCAGGTACTTGAGGATGCCGCCGTGCAGGTGATAGACCTCGTCGAAGCCCTGCTCCTTGAGGTAGGCGGTGCTCTTCTCGCAGCGGATGCCGCCGGTGCAGAACATGGCCACCTTCTTGTGCCGGGCCGGGTCCAGGTTGTTTTTCACGTAGTCGGGAAACTCGCGAAAGCTCTCGGTATGGGGATTGACGGCGCCCCTGAAGGTGCCGATCTCCACCTCGTAGTCGTTGCGGGTGTCGATCAACAGCACCTCCGGGTCGGAAATCAGCGCGTTCCAGTCCTTGGGCTCCACATAGGTGCCCACCACCCGCTTGGGATCTATGCCCTCGACACCCAGGGTCACGATTTCCTTCTTCAGCTTGACCTTGGTGCGGTAGAAGGGCTGTTCTTCGCTCAGGGATTCCTTGTAGTCGATGCCGGCAAAGCGCGGATCGGTGTCGAACCAGCCCTTGAGCCGGTCGATGGCGGCGCGGGAGCCGGCCACGGTGCCGTTGATGCCCTCGGCCGCCAGCAGCAGGGTGCCGCGGATCTGTTCGGCTTCCAGCAGGGCAAGCAGCGGCTCGCGCAACGCCTCGTGGCGTTCCAGGGTAACGAATTTATACAGGGCACACACAACAAACTGAGACATGCTTTCCTCCAGCGCCGGCCGTGCGCTGCTTGAACGGTGATTTCGCGCCCGGGGCGCAACAGGGCGGGGATCATAGCAAATTTATCCGGTGCTCTGCACCCGTATGCCGTCGGCCGCTGGCTCCCTTATGCCTTGTGGTCGGCCATGGCGAGCGTAACTGCCTATTGAATTTAAGGAGAAATATGCATGGGTGCATTCCCTGGCGGAATGCCCCAGTGCTAAGGTGGGCGCAGGAGCCCGTGCCATGGAGGCCAAGATGTACCGTCCCTTTAAAACCCTGCCGCCCCTCGACAGCCTGCTGTTTTTCGAGGCGGTGGCCCGCCACGGCAGCTTTACCCGGGCCGCCGCCGAGCTGTGCCTGACCCAGAGTGCGGTGAGCAAGCAGATCAAGGTACTGGAAAGCAGCCTGGGGCTGGCCCTGTTCGAACGCCAGCCCAGGGGCATCACCCTGACCCGGGCCGGGATGGCGCTGTTCGGTGAACTCACGCCGCTGTTGCAGCAGCTGCAGCGCAGCGTCGAGCGGCTGCGGGCCGCACACAACACCAGCAGCCTGACCCTGGTGTGCACCCATGCGGTGGCCCACTACTGGCTGTTTCCGCGGCTGGTGGAATTCAACAAGGCGTGTCCCGGGCTGGCGGTGCACGTCAACTCCACCAACGACATCAATGAATACAGCCTGGACGAGTGCGATCTGGGCATTCTCTACGGCGACGGCAACTGGCCCTCGCTGCGGGCGGAGCCCTTGTTCGAGGAACGGGTTTACCCCATCTGCAGCCGGGAGCTGGTGCTGGACGAGCCGGCCGACGTCGCCGGACTGCGGGAGCTGCCGTTGATCCAGCTCGACTCCTCGGCCTGGAACTGCATCGACTGGGCGGACTGGTTCCGCCATTTCGGGGTGGACTACCGGCCACCGGCCAATGTTCCGAGCTTCAACCAGGTGACCCTGGCGTTCAACGGCGTGCTGCAGGGCATGGGGGTAGGGCTGGGCTGGGATTTCATGGCGCGGGAACAGCTGGAGGCAGGCCTGCTCCGCCGGGTCGGCCCTTTCTGT
Organism: Zobellella iuensis; assembly: GCF_016746085.1. GTDB lineage: Bacteria > Pseudomonadota > Gammaproteobacteria > Enterobacterales > Aeromonadaceae > Oceanimonas > Oceanimonas iuensis. The sequence goes on along the minus strand of NZ_JAERTZ010000026.1, from coordinate 66,792 downwards.
TACGCCACCGGCCGGGCCGACTACCTGGTGCACAACAGGCACAAGCCGTTGTCGACGGCGGCGGAGACCTTCCGCTGCTGGCTGCTGGAAAATGGCTAGAGCACCGCTCAGTTTAAAAATCGACCAATCAGCTATTTGTTGTCTGTTGCAACGTGGAGAGAGTCAACAGGGCCACCTCCGCCGACACGCCGCAAGTACGTCCCTGTAGGCTCGCACCTGCCATCCCTGGCAGGTGACGGTCGGCGGAGGCCATCCCTGTTGCCTCTTTCAAGCTCCGGCGCCGTCTGAGGGGAGTGCCAGCAGGCAGCTGCGGTGCGATAGGGAGGACAAGGGGGACTGCTCCGCCGGCCCTCCGCGCCAGGGAGGGCGCGGCGGAGCCCCCATGGATGGGTCCACGGCGTGCCGGAGGAGCTGTGCCCTTTGGCCGACAGACTACACCTCGTCAGAAGCCATCGGAGCCTCCGACAAAGGGGGAAAAGCGTTGCCTAAGTTTTAAACTATATGGTGCTCTAGTCCCGCTTTTCCGCGTCCGGTTTGGCGGGCTCGAAGGTATGGAACAGGGTCCAGTAGCAGTAGAGGGTAACGCCGGTGATGATGATGCCCCACAGGTGCTGGCCGCTGAGCCATTCCCAGCCGGCCCAGAGGGCGCAGAACAGGGTGACGGCGATACGCCGCCACAACGGTTGGAAAAACAGCAGATCCTTTTCTTTCATGGCGGTGGTTCCCCGGTTCACAATCAGGGGCAGTTAACCATGGCCGGGCCTGGTTGTCGAATATTCGTTCCATTTTTGTGATCTTTGAAAGGATAGGCCATGAGCCAGAGCAACCTGAAGGACGCCATTCCCGCCCTGCTGCCCGAAGAGCTGATCCAGACCCTGGCCGGCAACGGCCGGGTGCGCATCGAGCGCATCGTCTCCCGTGGCCACAGCTCCCCCGCGGGCTTCTGGTACGATCAGCCCGAGCACGAATTCGTGCTGCTGGTGGCGGGGGCGGCGGAGCTGGAGCTGGAGGAACCCCACGAGCGGCGGCAGCTGGGCCCCGGCGACTACCTGACCATCGCCGCCCACCGCCGGCACAGGGTCAACTGGACCCATCCGGAGCAGGATACCCTCTGGCTGACGGTATTTTTTGCCGACGATACTGCACCGGCGTCAGGCCGAAGCGGCGCTTGAACACCTTGCCCAGATAGCCCCTATCCCGGAGGCCGACTTCCTCGGCGAGCAGGGCCAGGTCGTGGTGGCTGTGCAGCAGCCGCCAGGCCAGGTGCTGCAGGCGCAGCTCCTGCCAGTGGGCCCGGGCCGGGTGGCCGAAGCGGGCCATGAACAGCCGGTCCAGCTGGCGCCGGCCCACACCCACCCGCTCGGCCAGCTCCTCCACCCTCATGGCCGCGCCCAGGTACTGGCGCATCAGGGCCAGGGCGCGGCTCAGGTGACGACCGGTGCCGGGATCCGCTGCCCGGGATTTGAGCGGATGGCCCGGGCTGCGGGTTTCGTCCACCAGCATGTCCGCCAACCCCTTCAGGGCCCGTTCCCGGCCGCAGTGGCGGGCGAGCAGCTCGGTGGCCAGTTCGATGGCGGCGCTGCCGCCGGCGCAGCTGATGCGTTTGCCGTCCAGCAGGTACAGCTGCTCCGTGGTCATGGAAATGTGCGGAAAGGCGGTGGCGAATTCCCGGGCGTGGCGCCAGTGCACCGCCACCCGGTGCCCCGCCAGCAGGCCCGCTTCGGCCAGCAGGAAACAGGCGTTGTCGATGCTGGCAAGGTAAAGGCCGTGGGCCCGGGCCAGGCGCAGCAGCGCCCGGTAGCGCGGGGCCAGGCGCCGGCTCTGGCCCGCTTCGCGGCCGCCGAAGATCACCAGGTAGCGGTAGTGGGCCCAGTTCAGCTCCCGGGCCGTGACCTGGGTCGTGATGTCCACCCCGCAGCTGGCGGTCACCCTTTCCTCCGGCTCCAGTCCCAGTATCCGCCAGCGGCAATAGCGCTGGCGGCTGTGATCCTCGTCGTCGGCGGAAAAACGCAGCTTGTCGAGAAAGCCGCCGAAGGGCAGCAGGGCGAAGCCGGGCAGGGGCAGCAGCAAGAAACCGACGTCGGGGCTCGGCATGGAGGCTCCATATGTCCAAATATTCCCTTTTTATGTCTTATTTTTACGAAGAATGAAAGGGGGGAAAGCCGCATAATCGTGCCTAGCAACCCATAACGGAGTCCTACCATGGCATTGGATACCTGGCTTATCTACCTGGCCGCCAGCATCGGCCTTTCCCTCACCCCCGGCCCCAACGGCCTGCTGGCGCTGACCCACGGCGCCCTCTACGGGTCGGGCAAAACCCTGGCCACCATAGGGGGCGGCGCCCTGGGGTTCGTGGGGGTGATCGGGCTGTCGATGTTCGGCATCGCCTCGGTGCTGAGCCTGGCCGGGGAGCTGCTGCTGGTGATGAAGCTTGTCGGCGGCCTCTATCTGGTGTGGCTGGGGGTGCAGGTGTGGCGTTCGCCGGCACCGGGTGGCGGCATGGGGCAGCCAGGGGGCGAGGTGAATGGCTGGGCCATGGCCCGCCAGGGCTTTTTCTCGGCCCTGGCCAATCCCAAGGTCATGCTGTTTTTCGCCGCCTTCCTGCCCCAGTTTATCGACCCCGCGGCCAGCCTCTGGTGGCAGTTCGTCATCATGGCGGCCACTTTTGCCCTGGTGGAATGCCTGACCGAACTGTCTATCGCCGGTTTTGCCGGTCGGGTTTCCGGCTGGCTGCAGCGCAGCGGAAAGGGGTTCAACAGAGTCTGCGGTGGCCTCTTTATGCTGATTGGGGGCTGGCTGCCGCTCAGCCGCTAGCGAGGACGCGATGGGGCTCAAAGTTTCCGCATGAAGTGGTGGCGTGATCATAAATATTGCCTAGAATGTTGCGGCTGAAATGACACTTCCTGCTGTCTTTCACCCACCCATTCCCAATGGCCGCTCATGGGGGTGGCTTGATCCCATGCCGACGCTCCGATTCGTATGGTGCGGCATGGGCATTAAGCTGTTTAACGGAATAATAACAATGATGAGAGTATCAGGATGAGCCTCTACCGAACCATAGAAAAGACGTTTTGGTATACCCTTACCCGTAAAATCGTGGGGAATGTGATTGCGCTGTTACTGCCCCCGCTGTTGCTGATAGTCATTTCCCTGTTCTATGTAAATCAATTGACCAATGAAGTCCGCGGACTGGAGGGGAATACTGCCGGAGCGGAGCAAATCCTGCAGCAGTTCTGGTGGCTGATGGTGGCGGGCACGGTGCTGACCCTTGCGGTCGGGGTTTTTATCGTGTTTTTCATGCGTGAAATCTTTGTCAGGCCCATCAGGGATATTACCCGGGCATTGCAGGCGGTAAAGGATAAAAACGGCGATATATCGGCAACCCTGCCCGACTATACCTTCGATGAAATTTCCCTGATGGCCAGAAGCTATAACGATTTTTCCGACAAGCTGAAAGCCATGATCAGCGAAGCCCGGTCGAATTCGATCAGCGTGGCCATCAATGCCACCCGCCTGCAGCAAATGATTGCTCATGCCGGCCATTCCTCTGCCGGGCAGGAAAGTATTGCCCAGCAGATTTTCGAGTCCAGCCGGCAGGCGACCCTGGCCGTAGAGGAAATCGCCGCCAACACGGTCAATATCAGCCAGCAAACCACCCGCAACCTGACGGATGTCCGCCAGTCGAGCGAGGAGCTGCACCTGGCCGTGGACAAGATCAAGGCGGTGGAGAGTCTGACCCAGCAATTCAGCCAAACCGTCAACACACTGAGCCAGAATTCCAGGAACATTCAGAATATCCTGGGATTGGTACAGGATTTCTCAGAGCAAACCAACCTGCTGGCCTTGAATGCCAGCATAGAGGCGGCCCGTGCCGGCGAGGCCGGGAGAGGTTTTGCCGTGGTGGCGGACGAAGTGCGCAACCTGGCCCGCAAGGTGGGCGATGCCACCCAGGAGATACACCGCAACATCGGTGAAATGACCAGCCTGGTACAGAGCACGCGTGAAGGGGCCGACACCATCAGGCTGCACGTTCAGGAAACGGATGCGTTCATGAGCCGAAACCGGGATCAGTTCGGCGGCATGGTGCAGGACTTTGAACAGATGAGCCAGCAGCTCACCACCATTTCCGCCGCCCTGGATGAACTTTCTTATACCAATAAGGAATCGCACCAGCATGTGGAGTCCATCGCCGAACTGTCTTCTGCCATGAAAGACAATATGACCCAGTCGCAGGATTTTTCCTCGTCCCTGGAACATTCCACCGAAGCCACCCTGGAGCTGCTGTCGCAGTTTATCGTGGGGCAGGGGGGCTTCGAACGCATGACCCAACTCGGGACCAGGTGGGCGGACGAAGTGAGTACCGTGCTGGAGCGGCTCCAGGACAAGGGCGTCAACCTTTTTGACCAGAACTACCGGCCGGTCAATCCGGGGCAGGAGCCGGCCCAGTTTATGACGGGCTATGTCACGGCGATGGAAGGCGAGCTGCAGGCGCTTTATGACCGCTTTATCCAGGAACATCCGGAGTTTATTTATGTGGTGGGGGTGGACACCAAAGGGTATATCCCGGTGCATCACGGTAAAAACTCCCAGCCACTGACCGGTGACAAGGACAGGGACAATATCCACTGCCGCCACCGCCGGCTCTATAACCACAGCCGCCAGGAGCGTCGGCGCTGCAACCATGAAAAGCCTTTCCTGTTGCAGAGCTATATCCGCAACACCGGTGAAGTCATCAATGATCTTTCCATTCCCTTGTATATCAAGGGTAAACACTGGGGCTCCCTGATCATGGGCTTCGACGCCAGCCAGCTGGCGGACAAGGCGGCCTGAAAAAAACAGGGCCCTTCGGCCCTGTCCTTAACCTCAACGCAGCCGCTTCAGCAGCGATTCGCTGGCATAGCCGTCGGCCACCTGGCCGATGGACTGCTGGAAGGCACGGATGGCGCTGATGGTGTTGGGCCCGATGACGCCGTCGGTACCCTTGGTGTCGAACCCCCGGGCGCTCAGGCGGCGCTGCAATTCTTCCTTTTCGGCCCGGCTCAGGGCGCGCTCGCCCCGGGGCCAGGGGGTGCGGAACTCGCCGCCGCCGGCCAGTTTGTCGCCCAGGTGGCCCACCGCCATGGCATAGGAGGTGGCGTTGTTGTAGCGGCGGATCACCCGGAAGTTGTTGAAGACGACGAAGGCCGGGCCGCGGGCGCCGGCGGGCACCAGTATGGCGGCCTCGCCGTGATCCGGCAGGGGGCGGCCGTCGAGGGTGGTCACGCCCCGGTCGCGCCAGTAGGCCACGGGCCGGCGGTTGTCCTGATCCGCGATACCGTAGTCGAAGCCGGCCGGCAGCTTCACTTCCAGCCCCCAGGGGGCGCCGTGCTGCCAACCGAAGCGGGCCAGGTAGTTGGCGGCGGAGGCCAGGGCATCGGTGGGATCCTCGCCCCAGATGTCCCGCTTGCCGTCGCCGGTAAAGTCCTGGGCGTACTGCAGGTAGCTGGTGGGCATGAACTGGGTGTGGCCCATGGCCCCGGCCCAGGAGCCGCGCATCCGCTCCGGGCTGGTATCGCCCGACTGCAGTATCTTGAGCGCGGCGATCAGCTGTTCTTCGGCAAAGCTGCGGCGACGGCCCTCGTAGGCCAGGGTGGCGAGACCTTCGATGATGCCGGTATTACCCCGGAAAGAGCCGTAGTTGGTTTCCATGCCCCAGATGGCCATGACGACCTTGGCATCCACCCCGTAGCGCTCCTCGATGGCCCTGAGGGTGGGGGCCAGTTCCTGCCATTTCTGGCGACCGTTGCTGACGCGGGTGGCGGAGGTGGCGGTGTCCAGGTATTCCCAAATCTGCTTGGTGAATTCGGCCTGGCGCCCGTCCAGGCGCATCACTTCCTGGTTCAGCCTGACGTCCCTGAAGGCGGCGTCGAACACCGCCGGGCGGATGCCGGCGGCCAGGGCGCGACCGCGGAAATCCTGCCGCCAGGCGGCAAAGCTCTGTTGCTCGGCCGCGCTGGGCAAGGGGGTGGCGGCCGCCGGTTGCTGGGTGGCGGCGGGGGCCGGGGCCGGCTGGGAGGTTTCGGCCTGGCCGGCACAGCCGCTGAGCACGGCGCCGATCACCAGGGCACTGAGGTAAGCTTGCTTCAAATTCTTATCCCGTCTGTTGGCTTGACTGCCCGCAGCATATCCCAAGTTGGGAAAAATTAAAGGGCTTTGCGGTATCCATGGAGCAAGGAGTCCGGCTCCGGGCCCGGCAGGGGGAAGGGTGAACAAGGGATGACCAATTTGGCGGCACCGGGACTAAGCTTGCACTGGTAACAGATTGCCGACGGCAGGGAGAAGGAGCGATGAAACAGAAAATTCTGGTGGTGGTGACCAGCGTGGAAAAGTATCCCAACCTGAACCGGGCCACCGGCCTGTGGCTGGGCGAAGCGGTGCATTTTGTCAGCAAGATGGAAGAGGCCGGCTACCGGGTCGACTATGTCAGCCCCAGGGGCGGCTACACCCCCATAGATCCCCACAGCCTGGCCATGGCCGACGAGCTGGACTGGCAATGGTACCAGAATAAGGCCTTTATGAACCGGCTGGGCTCGACCCTCAGCCCCGCCGAGGTCGATCCGGATGACTATGGGGTGGTTTATTATGCCGGTGGCCACGGCGTTATCTGGGATTTTCCCGACAACGAGGCGCTGCAGCTGATCGGCCAGCGTATCTACGAAGGGGGCGGCATAGTGGCGTCCGTCTGCCACGGGGCCGCCGGCCTGTTCAATATCCGGCTGGCCGATGGCTCCCTGCTGATCAAGGGCAAGGAGGTGACCGGTTTTTCCAACGAGGAAGAGAAGCTGGCCGAGCTGGACCAGTTCGTGCCTTTTCTCACCGAAGATGAGCTGGTCAAACGCGGCGCCCTCTACCAGAAGGCGGAAGCACCCTGGTTGCCACTGGCGGTGAGCGACCAGCGGCTGGTCACCGGGCAGAACCCGGCCTCCGGCGGGCCGGTCGCCGAGCTGGTCCTGCTGGAGCTGGAAGGGTAAATCCGGCGTTATCCGGCCGCGGCGGCCAGCAGTTCTCGCACTTCCTGGTCTTCGGTCTGGCCGAAATCGAGATAATACTGGCCGACCGAGCCGAATTCCGCACTGGCCAGCAGGGCGACGAACTCGTCCGCCAGGGCCCGGATCCGGGCCCTGGCTTCGAGCGAGCTCACCGGCACCGCCACCACCAGCCGTGCCGGCCGCTGGCTTTTGACTGCCCGCACCGCCGCCTCCATGGTGGCCCCGGTGGCCAGGCCGTCGTCCACCAGCAGCACGGTGGCACCGGTCAGCGCCAGCGGCGGGGTAGCGCCCCGGTAGGCCTGTTCCCGGCGCTCGAGCTCTGCCCGCTCCCGGCGGATCACCCGCTCTATCTGGGCCTGGTCGATGCCCCCGGCACCGAGGATTTTCGGATTCCACACCAGGATATCGCCCGAGGCGATGGCGCCCATGGCCAGCTCTTCATGATGGGGGTGGCCGAGCTTGCGCACCAGCAGTACGTCGAGCGGGGCGCCCAGTGCCTTCGCGACTTCATAGGCCACCGGCACCCCGCCCCGGGGCAAGCCCAGCACCAGTAAACCCGGGTGGCCCTGGTAGTGCTGCAAGGCCCTGGCCAGGGCCTGGCCGGCGGCGCGGCGGTGGAGGAAGGGGGACATGGCGGTGCTCCTGTGGTGACTCCTGTCTTAACCCTAGCAAAAATCCGGCAAAATCCGCCCGCCCCGGCAGATGGCCCGGCCAGGCTTTGTTATCATCGCTGTTTTGTCGGGCCGCAAGGCATCATCAGCACAGGGATATTGTTGACCCATGTTCACCACCATCGGCACCCTGCTCGGCGGCATCGGCCTCTTCCTGCTGGGCATGATACTGCTGACCGAGGGACTGACCGCCCTGGCCGGAGACCGGCTGCGCACCACCCTGGGCCGGCTGACCGGCTCCAGGGTCAAGGCGGTACTGAGCGGGGCGGCCATCACCGCCCTGGTGCAGTCTTCCCACGCCACCACCCTGGCCACCATCGGCTTCGTGTCGGCCGGTCTGCTGTCCCTGAGCCAGGCCATCGGCGTGGTGATCGGCGCCAACCTGGGCACCACCAGCACCGGCTGGCTGGTGTCCCTGCTCGGGCTCAAGCTGTCCATCGGCAGCCTGCTGTTGCCGCTGGTCGGCGTCGGTGTGCTGCTGCGGCTGCTGGGCAAGGGACGTCTGGCTTCGGCCGGCATCGCCCTGGCCGGTTTCGGGGTGCTGTTCGTGGGGCTGGACCTGTTGCAAAGCGGTATGGGCGGGCTGGCGGAGCGTATCGACCTCAGCCGGTTCGGCGCCGCCACCCTGGGCGCGCGTTTTATGCTGCTGCTGGTGGGGCTGGTGATGACGCTGCTGATGCAGTCTTCCAGCGCCGCCCTGGCCATCACCCTGACGGCCCTGGCCTCGGGTACCCTGTCCCTGGAGCAGGCCGGGGCCATGGTCATCGGCCAGAACCTGGGCTCCACCTTTACCGCCGCCCTGGCGGCCATCGGTGCCACCATCGCCGCCAAGCGTACCGCCCTTATCCATATCCTGTTCAATATCGGGGCCGGCACCCTGGCCTTCTTTATCCTGCCGCTGCTGATTTACCTGGCCGACTGGCTCACCGGCGATGGCCTGGGCGACGACCAGGCCCTGACCCTGGCCGCCTTCCATACCCTGTTCAACCTGCTGGGGGCGGCGCTGTTCCTGCCCTTTACCGCCCAGTTGGCGGCCCTGGCCGAGCGGCTGCTGCCGGAGCCGCGCCCCGCCCTGACCCGCCACCTCGACGCCAGTATGCAGGTGGTGCCCTCCCTGGCGGTGGAGGCGGCCCATCTTACCCTGCGCCAGTGCGCCCAGGTGGTGTTGCAGAACACCGCAGCCCGGCTGCGCAACGAGGAGGCCGGTTTCGTGGTGGCCAATCTGGACGAGGCCCGGGACGCCACCGAGGTGGTGGCCCGCTACCTGGCCCGGTTGCCGGAGGCGGAAGGGGAGGTGCTCAACCGGCTCAACGCCAGCCTGCATCTGCTCGACCATGTGCGCCAGTGCGCCCACGAGGCGCTCAAGATCCGCTGGGAGCCCCAGGTGCAGGCGATCATCCCGCTGAGCCAGCATGCCCGGGAACTGGCCGGCTTGTTGCTCAATGCCGCCCAGGCGCTGACCGATCAGCAACCCGAAGACGATATCGAACTGGCGTTGCAGGCCCTGCGCGAGCACAACCAGGATATCCGGTTGTCCATTTTGCAGTCTTCGGCCACCCGCAAGCTGGCGATGGAAGCCACCCTCGACGGCCTGACCCTGGCGCGCAGCTGCGAGCGCTTGAGTTATCATGGGGAGCGCTGCCTGTTTTACTTGCAGGGCCTGGCCGGTACGGACAAAATTGCTCCCGGCAGCCTGGTCGAGGCCGGGCCGGAATTATTACCAGATGAGGAAAATGCGTGAAGTGTCCCTGTTGTGAAAAACTGATCCGCCCCGCCCAGGTCACCGAGCGGGAAAACCGGGGGCTCAATGTGCATTTCCGTTGTCCCCATTGCGGTGCCCGCCTGGCGGTGAACGGCCGCGCCACCCGCGCCAAGCTGATGGGATTCGTTTTGCTCTTATCCGGTTCCGGTGTCATGCTGTGGGGGCCGCAGGCGTCCTGGGTGTTCGGCCTTATGGTCTGTATCGCCGGCGGGGTACTGGCCTTCAGCGCCCGTCGCAAGGAGCTGAAACTGCAATGGTTGGACAAGCCCGACGGGTCGGACAAGAATTAACAGACCTCCCGGACCGGTCACCCCCTCGGAGCCGCCATGTACCTGATCAGAGACTATCAAGAGACCGATCTCAGCAGCCTGGAGCTTATCTATCACGACGCGGTGATGGCACAGGGGCACCAGGGCTACAGCGATGAGCAGGTCTCGGTGTGGGCGTCGTTCCCCTACCTCTATGCCGACGAATTCAAGGCCCTGATCCGGGACGGCTACACCCGGGTCATGGCCTTCCAGCAGATACCGGTGGCGTTCGCCACCCTCTACCCGGACGATCACCTGGCCCTGCTCTATGTGCTGGCCGGGCACACCGGCCGGGGCCTGGCCGGCCGGCTCTGTGCCGATATCGAGCGGGAGGCGCAAAGGCGCGGGGTCGGCCTGCTGCATACCGACGCCAGCCTGTTGTCGCGGCCTGTCTTCGAGCAGCGCGGCTTCCGGCTGGTGACCCAGCAGCAGGTCAACCGGGGCGGCCATGCTTTTACCCGTTTCATGATGGAGAAGCCGCTGGCTCCCCCTGTCGCCTGAGCCGCTGGCACAATGGCGCGGATTACCGCAAAATAGCGGCCTGCACCCCGAGGGGCAGATCATTTATTTGGGGTAGGGAGAGTATTAGTGGCCAAGCCGAAAGACACCTATTATCTGACCGCCCATTGCCTGGGCAGCCTGGGTACCGTGGATGTGGTGACCCGCTACCTGCGCGAGCAGGGCTGCTACGTGGTGGAAATGCAGACCTTCGACGACGTCATCAGCGAGCATTTCTTTATCCGGGCCGAGTTCCGTCCGCCCCGGGAGCCCGCCTTCGACGAAGAGGGATTCCGCGCCGGCTTCCGCCCCCGGGCCGAACAGTTCGACATGCAGTGGGAACTGACCGCCACCCGCCACCGGCCCAACGTGGTGATCATGGTGTCGAAATTCGATCACTGCCTCAACGATCTGCTCTATCGCTACCGCACCGGCCAGCTGGCCATCGAGATCCCGGCCATCATCTCCAACCACCCGGATCTGCAGCGCCTGGCCGACTGGCACCATATTCCCTATTATCACCTGCCGGTCAGCGAGGATAACCGTGCCGAGCAGGAGGCCCAGGTGCTCGGCATCATCGGGGAGTGCGAAGCGGACCTGGTGGTGCTGGCGCGTTACATGCAGGTATTGAGCCCGGCCATGTGCGAAGCGCTCAATGGCAGGGCCATCAATATCCACCATTCCCTGCTGCCCGGCTTCAAGGGCGCCAAGCCCTATCACCAGGCCTACGACAAGGGCGTCAAGCTGGTGGGAGCCACCGCCCATTACATCAACAACGATCTGGACGAGGGCCCCATCATCACCCAGGGGGTGGAAGTGGTGGACCACAGCCATTACCCGGAGCAGTTGATCGCCAAGGGGCGGGATATCGAATGCATCACCCTGGCCCGGGCGGTGCAGTACCATATCGAGCGCCGGGTGTTTCTGCACAACGGCAAGACGGTGGTCTTTACCAGTTGAGCCCTGCGGCAGGGGTATCGTAGGGTCGAATTTATTCGACCAGGCACGCAGAACCCAAGAGCACGACATTTATCAATAAACGGAGTTTATCCATCCATGAATAAAAGCATAGTGGCCGGGGTACTGGCCCTGGCGCTGGCCGGTTGCGCCAGCCAGCAGCCGGATCAGCCCTTTACCCTGACCGTGGCCCATATCAACGACACCCATTCCCATTTCGATGCCACCGATGCACGACTGGAGCTGGACAACCGGGCCCTGTTCACCCGCCTGGGGGGGCATCCCCGTCTGCTGAGCCATGCCAACGCCCTGCGCGAACAGGCGACCGCCGCCAATCAGCCGCTGCTGTTCCTGCACGGCGGCGATGCCTGGCAGGGCACCGGTTACTTCAAGCTCAACCAGGGGGCCATGAACGCCGATGTGCTGAGCCGGATGCAGCTCGACGCCATGGCGCTGGGCAACCACGAGTTCGATCTCAACAACGAACGCCTGGCCGCCTTTATCGAAAGTGTCGAGTTCCCGGTGCTGGCCGCCAACCTGGATACCAGTCGGGATCCGCACCTGGCGGAGCTCGACAACCTCAAGCCCTATGTGCTGTACGCCTTCGACGGCAACAGGAAGCGTCGGGTCGAGACCATGAAGGACGCCGGCCGCCGGCCCGTGGTGGCGGTGATGGGCGTGGTGCTGGAAGACATGCCCGATATCGCCCCCAACGTGGGCGAGCTGATTTTCGAGCGGGAAGTCCAGGGTGCCCAGCGCACCGTGCGCCACCTGCGCGAGATGGGGGTGAAGAACATCATCGCCATCACCCACCTGGGACTGGAGCGGGATCAGCGCCTGGCGAGAGAAGTGAACGGCATCGATCTGATCGTGGGCGGCCACTCCCACAGCTTGCTCGGTGATTTCCGCAACCTGGGTTGGGATCAGAATGAACCCTATGCCCAGGTGTTCACCAACCAGGATGGCCGTGGCAAGACCTGCGTGGTGCAGGCCGGTCAGTACGCCCAGGCCATGGGCCGGGTGGACCTGACCCTGACCCCCGACGGCCAACTGCTGCGTTGCGAGGGCGGCAATACCCTGCTGTCCGACAACGCCTTCTTCCGCGACATCCGCCGGGCCGAACAGCACCGCCTGGCCGGCCAGGACGCCGAGCGGGTCGCCGCCTATATCGAGGCCCAGCCCAATATCGCCATAGTGGCGGAAGACCCGGCCCTGCGCGCCCATATCGACGAGAACTACAAGCCGGCCCTGGACCGGGCCTATGGCCGGGTGATCGGCCATGTGCCCGCCGAACTCCGGCATGTGCGGATGCCGGTGGCCGGCCAGGGTTCCGAAGTGGCTCCGCTGGTGGCGGCCAGCCAGCTGTACTGGGCCAACAGGCCCGAAGTGCGGGCGGTCACCGGCCGGCAGGCCGATTTCGCCCTGGTCGGCGCCGGCGGCGTGCGCAACAGCCTGGAACCCGGTGAGCTCAAGGAAGGCCACGTCACCCTGGAGCTGCTGCCTTTCTCCAACGCCATGAGCATCGTTTCCCTCACCGGCCGCCAGGTGGCGGGCCTGCTGCTGGAGACCATCAATGCTTCCCTGCCCGAGGGGGCCCACACCGGCAAGTTCCCCTATGCGGCGGGCCTGCGCTACCAGTTCGATGAAACCGGCAAGGACAGGGGCTTCCTCAGCCGCATCGAGGTCCGGCGCGACGGCCAGTGGCAGCGGCTCGATCCGCAAGCCAGCTACCAGGTGGTGATGACCAGCTACAACGCCTCCGGCAACGATGGCTGGAACACCCTCTATGAGTCCCAGCAGGTGCTGACCGACCGGCTGGATCTGGCCTTCGTCAACGGCCGGCTGGCGGCCTTCCCGGTGGCCCGCCTGAGCAAGACCGACGGCGGCCGGGTGCAGGTGCACTACATCAACCAGCCGCTGGACTGCAAGGCCCAGGGGGTGCGCTGCAACACCGACGCCCAGGCCTTCGTCGATTACGTGCGCAACCAGCGGCCGGTGCTGACCGCTCTGCCGGAGTCGGGCATTACCCTTAACCGGCTCTGACCGAAATTGGGGCTGGGAACCGGGAACTGGGGATTGTCCGGTTCCCGGTTCCGGCCTTCAATCCCGAGTCCCGAGTCCCGAGTCCCGAGTCCCGAGTCCCGAGTCCCGAGTCCCGAGTCCCGAGTCCCGAATCCCGAATCCCGAATCCCGAATCCCGAATCCCGAATCCCGAATCCCCAATCCCGAATCCCGAATCCCCAATCCCCAATCCCCAATCCCGAATCCCCAATCCCCAATCCCCGTTTTATTCCGGGGCTCGCCGAGCCCGGCTCTTCTGACGTATCATCTAGCCCTGTTTTTCTCCTCGAGTGTGTGGCTGTCTATGCGTCGTTCCGCTATTGCCGGTTTAGGTGTCACCGGCTGGTTGTTTTGTCTGCTGTTGTGGTGGGGGCTGCCTGCCCAGGCCCAGGCCCAGGCCCAGGCCCAGGCCCAGACCCAGGCCCAGGCACAGCAAGCCGATCCAAACAGTGCCGCCCTGGTGCTGATGCGGCAGTTGCCCGAGTTGCGCACGGCCCTGGCGCTGGGGCGTGAACAACTGGAGACCCAGGTCGCCGCCATCGACGACACCGAGGCCCAGGCCTGGCTGGGCCAGGAGCTGTCTACCGGGGCCGGCCAGCAGCTGGAAAACGAAGCCCTGTCCGAGGAGGAACGCCAGCTCTGGCAGCAGGTGATGGAGGTTGAAAAAAGCGCCACGGCCCGGCTCAAGGGGGCGCTGGAGCGGGTTGAGCTGGCACGGAATTTTGACGAACGGCTGAGCCAGGCCCAACAGCAGCTGGACGAGTTCAGTCGTCTGCTCACCGACTTCGGCGCACAGGATATCTCCCTCACCCGCATCGAAAGCGATATCGGCGAGTACAACATCCGCCACAGCCGGCTGTTGAGCGAGCTGGAGCAGAAACAGCAGGCCCAGGCCCGGCTCGAAGAGCAGTTGCGCGACCAGCAGCAAAGCCTGGAGGAGATCCGGCGCCAGCCGGTGGAAGAGGTCGCGGTGCCGGCCGGTGCGGAACAACAGCCCGGCCTGGCCGAGGCGGTGGAGCAGCTGAAGCTGGCAACCCAGCGGCGGCAGCAGGCCCGGCTGCTGGCTGCCGAGCTCGATGCCAGGACGGCGCCGGTGCGGCTGGAGCTGCTGCGGCTGGAAAGCCAGGCCCTGGGCCTGGCGGGGCGGTTGCTCGGCCTGCACCTGCAGGTGCTGGAAGCCGAATTCAACCAGCGTTCTTCCGCCGAGTTGCGGGCGCTCAGCGTGGAGCTGCACCAGTTGACCGAGCGCGAGCCGGAGGCCGCCGGCCGCTTCTCCGCCGAGTTGGAAGCATTGCGCGGCAATATCGACGGGGTGGCGGCGGCCTATGAACAGCTGCGGGTACTGCAGGCGCGGCGGGACGACTACGGCCAGCGGGAGACCCGGCTGGGCCAGACCCTGGGCAGCATTCGCGAGCGGCTCGACATCGGCGGCTTGACCGAGGCCCTGGGCGTGCAGTTCCTGGATGAGCGGCGCCGGCTCAACGAGTACAAGGAATCCCGTTTTTCCCTGCGGGAACTGGAGCGGGAACTGGCCCAGTCCCGGCTGCGCAGCATTTCCCTGCGTGACCAGCTCAGGGGACTGGAGGCCCAGCCACCGCTGCTGACCGAGGACCCGGCCCGGAGCGAGTTGAACAGGATCAAGTTCCAGATCCTGAGCCTGCAGTTGCAGGCGGAAGACCAGCTCAGCGAGCAGCTGCGCCAGAACGAGGTGCGGCTGCGGGAGGTGAACCGGCTGGTGACGGAGCTGGATCAGGTGCTGGGCGAAAGTCTGTTGTGGTGGCCCAGCCACTCGGTGATCGATCTGGACTGGCTGAAACGGATACCCGACGCCCTGCTGAGCCTGCTCACCCCGGGCAACTGGCGTTCGCTGGTGGCCGTGCTCTGGCTGGTGGTGGTGGCCAATCCGCTGGGAACGGCACTGGTAGTGGCGCTGGCGGGCCTGCTGGCCTGGTGGGGCCGCAACAGCCGGGGGCAGTTGGCGCAGATCGCGGAACAGTGCTCCCATCGCTATACCGACAACATCAACCTGACCTTCAAGGCCATCGGCTGGAGCCTGCTGCGGGTATTGCCGGTGCCGGTGTTGCTGCTGGCCGCCTCCCTGCGGCCGGCGGGGCTGTCCGAGTCGGATCCGGCGGTGGAGGTGCTGGCCGTGACCCTGCGCAATATCGCCCTCTGGTGGCTGGTGGGCCATCTGTTCCTGTCCTTCACCCGCAAGGGCGGGCTGGGCAGGGTGCATTTCGACTGGCACCCCCTGCTGGTGGCGCGGCTGCGCATCGTGCTGTCCTGGTTCCTGCCGTTGCAGTTGCTGTTCATCCTGCTGCTGTCCCTGAGCTTCGCCCACCCGGACGAAGGCGTTTACGATGTGTTCGGCCGCCTTTGCCTGCTGCTGAGCACCCTGGTGAACGGCCTGGCCACCTGGCAGCTGCTGGCGCCGCCCCCCAGGCAGGAGCCCGGTTTCCTCAGCGAGCATCAGCGGCGCCTGCTGCGGCTCGGCATGAGCCTGCTGTTCGCGGCCATGGGTGTGCTGATCCTGAGCGGTTACCTGATCACCGTGGCCGAACTGCTGCCCCGCTTTATCGACAGCCTGGTGGTGCTGGGCCTGGTCTGGCTGGCCTACAGCCTGGCCGCCCGGGCTCTGATCCTGAGCGAGGTGCACCTGCTGCTCCGCCGCCGGCGCGAGCAGAAGGCGAGGGAGGCGGAAGAGGAGAAGACCCCCGCCGAAGGCAATGTCGAGCTGCCCGATCCCCATCTCAGCCTGGAGCACATCAACCAGCAGACCCGTACCCTGCTGCGCACCGCCACCGCCACCGGCCTGGTGGTGGCGCTGCTCTGGGTGTGGGCCGAGGTGCTGCCGGCCCTGACCTGGCTCGACGGGGTGACGCTCTGGTCCCGTACCATCACGGTGGGGGACGCCGAGGTGCTGAGTGCGGTCAGCCTGCAGGACTTCCTGCTGGCCTTCTTCCTCGGCGGCGTCTACCTGCTGGCCTCCCGCAACCTGCCCGGCCTGGTGGAGATACTGCTGGCCCGCAGTAGCCTGATGGACGCGGCCCACAGCTACACCGTCACCACCCTGCTGCGCTACGCCCTGGCGGTGATGGCGGTGATCACCGTGTTTTCCCTGCTCGGCTTGCGCTGGAGCGAACTGCAGTGGATGGTGGCGGCCCTGACCCTGGGCCTGGGCTTCGGCCTGCAGGAAGTGGTGGCCAACTTCGTGTCGGGCATCATCATGCTGTTCGAGCGTCCGGTGCGGGTGGGGGATACCATCACCATCGGCGAATACAGCGGCACGGTGGCGCGCATCCGCACCCGTGCCACCACCATCATCGACTGGGACAACAGGGAGATAGTGGTGCCCAACAAGGCCTTTATCACCGAGCGGCTGATCAACTGGACTCTGTCCGACAACGTCACCCGCATCGTGATCAAGGTGGGGGTGAGCTACGACGCCGATGTGGACAAGGTCAAGGAATTGCTGGAGCAGCTTGCCCTGGCCCATCCCCTGACCTTGGAAGATCCGGCCCCCACTGTGCTCTTTAACCTGTTCGGCGACAGCGCCCTCAACTTCGAGCTGCGCGCCCATGTGGACAAGATGAAGGACCGCAATGTCACCATCAGCGAGCTGCACTTCGCCATCCTCAAGGGCTTCCGCCAAGCGGGCATCGAAATCGCCTTCCCGCAGATGGATCTGCATATCCGCCATCTGCCGCGTGAGACGGGGAATGGGGAGGCCGGGGGCAAACCGGCCTGAGGCTCAGCCCGCCCGGGCCCTGGCTTGCCGTAAGGGGGCAGGGCGCCCGGGGTGAGCGGAAACGACAGTACGGGCAGGAGCAACCACAGCACGGTGGCCAGGGTCGGAAGCAGTTCCATGGTGGTTTCTCCGGGCGGAAAGAGAGTTTGAAGTGCATATGCCGGCAGCCAGCCGGCCGGCCCCAATGTCGTTATTTGTCGAGAGTTGACGTTGAGTGAGTCCCTTTCGTCCGGGGCTTTGCCCTGGTGCCCGGATCAGCTCGACTTCGATTTCCGACTGCTTTAATCTGCGACTTTTATTGCATGCCCCCTGTTAAAACGGGAACGGCTATCTAAACTCTTATGAGTCCCTCATGATAAGAGGTATCACCATGCTTCCGACGAAGTCGTTATTCGGGGACGGACTACGGCGTCCCCTTTACGCCCTGTGCCTGCTGTTCGGCCTGTGCCATGGCACAGTGGCGGCGGTAGAACCTCTGCCGGCGGCCCTGGGGCCGGTGCTGCTCAGCGTAACCGGCAAGGTAGGGGAGACCAACGCCGATAGCCGGGCCGACTTCGACCTGGCCATGCTGGCGCAGCTGCCCCAGCACGAATTCAATACCCAGACGCCCTGGACCGACGGTGTACATCACTATCGTGGTGTGCTGCTGAAGGATCTGCTGGCTCGGGTGGCGGCGGCCGACGGGGAAACAATAAGGGCGCTGGCACTGAATCAGTATCATGTGGATATCGACGGGGCGACGGCCGCACGCTTGCCGGTGCTGCTGGCCACCCACCAGGATGGGGAAGTGATGAAAATTCGCGACAAAGGCCCGATCTGGATACTGTTGCCACTCTCGGATTCCCCCGAGCTCAATACCAAACAGCATCACGAAATGATGGTGTGGCAGCTCAGAACCCTGGATATCCGCTGATCGTGAACAAACTCAAGCTGCTCCTGCTGACCGCGGTGGCCCTGTTGTTCGGCTTCAGTTCGCTGTACAGCTATAACCGGGATCTGGATGTGGTGCAGTATGTATCGGCCACCATCAAGGCCGTCGGCTGGGCCAGTTCCGAGCTGGAAACGGAGTCGCTGAAATTCGATCATGCCCTGACCGAACTGATGGCCGGCACCAACGACGAAGCCAATCTTCAGTTGCGCTTCGAGCTGCTGTGGAGCCGGATCGAGGTGCTGCTGAAGGGGGAGGAAAGCCAGCCGCTGCGGGAGCAGCCCGGCATGATGCCCCTGCTGCGCCGCTTCCGGGCGCAACTGGTGTTGTGGGAGGAGCGGGTCTACGGGTTGACCGCGGCCGACCGGGCCGGCATTCTCGCCCTGCAGCAGGAGCTGGCCGTCTACCGGACCCTGACCCGGGAAGTCAATGTGGAAAGCTTCTCCGGGGCCAATGTCTGGCATCAGCTCAATATCATCCAGGATATCCGTGTCCGCTCCATGCTGTATCTGGCCGGCCTGCTGCTCAGCGGCGGCCTGATGCTATGGCTGCTGCTGCGGGAAAACCGGAGCAACCGCCACCTGGCCTTCCACGACATGCTGACCGGCCTGCCCAACCGCATGTATTTCTACCAGCTGATGGGCAACGCCATTACCACAGCCCAGAAGGAGCGCCACCGGATAGCGGTACATATGGTGGATTTGAACGAGTTCAAGGCGATCAACGACAGCCTGGGGCACGAGGTGGGGGACAGGTTGCTGCGGGTGATCGCCTCCCGCCTGCGCCAGGCCATCGGCGATCAGGGGCAGGTAGCCCGGCTGGGCGGCGATGAATTCGTGGTGATACAGCAGCGGCTGGCCGATCCCGTCGAGGCGGAGCAGATGGCCTCGCACCTCTGGCAGTCGCTGTCGCGGGAAATCCGGCTCAACGACGGCTGCCTGTCGCCGTTGGCCTGCATCGGCACCAGCCTGTACCCGGATCACGGCACCACCATGCCCGAGTTGCTGAGCCATGCGGATACCGCCATGTATCATGCCAAGCACAACCGCCAGAGCGCGGTGCAGCTGTTCGAACTGGGCATGGATGAACGGCGGTTGCGTCGGCAGAAACTGGCGGTGGGGCTGCAGGCGGCGCTGGAGAAAGACGAGCTGGCGCTGCACTACCAGCCCATTTTCCGCCTGGACACCGGCCGTATCGAGTCCCTCGAGGCGCTGCTGCGCTGGCAGTCGCCGGAATTCGGCCATGTCAGCCCGCTGGAGCTGATAGCGGTGGCCGAGCACCACGGCCTGGCGCGTGCGCTCAACGAGTGGGTGCTGTACCGGGCCTGCCGGCAGTTGCGCCAGTGGCAACTGGCGGGCTTCGACGGGCTCAAGGTCAATGTCAATATCAGCCCCACCATGTTTATGCGTGGTCAACTGGCGGCCGCGGTGGCGCATACCCTGCGCGAAACCGGCATCAGTGCCGCGGCCCTGGTGCTGGAGATCACCGAAGATACCAGCCTGTGGGACACCGCTGGCTCCCTCGATACCTTGCATGAGCTGCGCCGGATCGGGGTGGAAATTGCGCTGGACGATTTTGGCACCGGTTATTCCTCCTTCAGCCACCTGCGCCAGCTGCCGGTCAACAAGCTCAAGATCGATAAATCCTTCGTCGCCGATCTGTCGACAGACCAGCGCGCGTTCGACCTGGTCAAGACCATCGTCACCCTGGCCCAGAGCCTGGAGATGGCGGTGACCGCCGAAGGCATAGAGCTGCCTGAACAGCAGCAGAGATTGCAGCAGCTGGGCTGCCAGCTGGGACAGGGCTATCTGCTTGCCAAGCCGATGCCGGCGGAGGCGGTGGCCGGCTGGCTGGCCCGGGATGGCCGGCCCTATGCCCTGTCCGTTTGAGCAGGGGATCGCCTTTCGCGCGGAGGTCGGGCCACCCGCGCGGAGGTCGGGCCACCCGCGCTCCAGCTGTAGAGTCCATTGCAATCGACCCTTTCACCAACGGCGCCGGATTGTGGTCGAATAAATTCGACCCTACAAATGGACGCCGGGTTGGCCGTAGGGTCCGTCTCAACGGACCATCCCACCGCCGCTGCCGGGGTTTGGTCGAATAAATTCGACCCTACGGTCGCCGGCTACGCCGGGCCTGCCGTAGGTCCGCTTCAACGGACCGTTCCCACGCCGGCGCCGGATTGTGGTCGAATAAATTCGGTCCTACGGCTCACTCCTCACCACAATACGACCTTGGTCGAAATGTGCGCGATCTCCTCTTTCGTTACTTTTGTCGACAACTTTTGTTTCATCTTGCTAATAACCTGCTATTTTTTAGTTATGTGAAACTGAAATGTCGACAACATCATGTCCGTACTCAGTGAAGATCTGACCCCCCGCCTGGTGGAAGCCGTGATCAGCGGCGAACTGACCCCCGGCACCAAACTGTCCGAGCCCGAGCTGGCCCGCCGTTACGCGGTGGGCCGGGGCTCGGTGCGCGAGGCCCTGCTGCGGCTGGAAGGACTGGGCCTGGTGGAGCGGCTGCCGCGCCAGGGCGCCCGGGTGGTGCAACTCACCGCCGAGGGGCTGACCGAGCTGTTCGCGGTGCGCGAGGCGCTCGAGGGCATGGCCTGCCGCCTGGCCGCCGTCGCCATCAGCCGGGAAGAGGCCGAGTCCCTCACCCGGCTGCTGGACGAGCACCAGAAATTTGTCGACAGCCAGGAAGTCTACCTGCGCCAGCAGGGAGAAGAGGACTTCCACTACCTGCTGTTCAAGGCCAGCCACAACCGGATGCTGGTCGGCCTGTTGTGCGATGAGCTGTACCAGCTGCTGCGCATGTACCGCCATCGTCTTTCTTACCGTCACTCCGACCCCCGGCTCGCCCTGCGGGAGCATCGCCAGATCCTGGACGCCGTGCTCCAGGGCGACGGCGAGCTGGCCGAGCTGTTGATGCGTCGCCACGTGGCCCGCAGTCGCAACCATTTGCTGGCCCAATTCCAGGAGGAAATGCAATGAAGCAGAGTTTGTTCGACGCCATGGCGTCATCCCGGCCCCTGGCCATCGTCGGCGCCGTCAACGCCTACAGCGCCATGCAGGCCGAGCAGGCCGGGCACCGGGCCCTGTACCTGTCGGGGGCAGGGGTGGCCAATGCCTCCTTCGGCCTGCCGGATCTGGGCATCACCAGCCTCAACGACGTGCTGGAGGACGCCCGCCGCATCACCGCCGCCAGCCCGCTGCCGCTGCTGGTGGACGTGGACACCGGCTTCGGCGGCGCCTTCAACATCGCCCGTACCGTGAAGGAGATGGAGCGGGCCGGGGTGGCGGCCATCCATATCGAGGATCAGGTGGCGCAGAAGCGCTGCGGCCACAGGCCCAACAAGGCCATCGTGTCCCGGGCGGAGATGGTGGACAGGATCAAGGCGGCGGTGGACGCCCGCACCGACAGCCGCTTCGCCATCATGGCCCGCACCGACGCCCTGGCGGTGGAGGGCATGGACAGCGCCGTAGAGCGGGCCCTGGCCTGCGTGGAGGCGGGCGCCGACCTGATCTTCCCCGAGGCGATGGAGAGCCTGGAGCAGTACCGCGCCTTCTGCGACGCCGTGGGCGTGCCGGTGCTGGCCAACATCACCGAATTCGGCAAGACGCCCCTGTTCGGCCAGGCCGAGCTGGCCGGCGCCGGGGTGGCCATGGTGCTTTATCCGCTGTCGGCCTTCCGCGCCATGAGCCGGGCCGCCGAGGCCGTTTACCGCCACATCCTGCAGGACGGTCACCAGCGCGAGGCGGTGGCACTGATGCAGCCCCGGGAGGAGCTGTACCGGACCCTGGGCTACCACGACTATGAAGCCAAACTGGATGTACTGTTCGCACAAGGAGGAAACCATGACTAACACCGAAGGACTGCGCGGCCAGAGCGCCGGCCAGACCGCCCTCTGTACCGTGGGCAAGACCGGCTCCGGCCTGACCTACCGGGGCTTCGATATCGAGGATCTGGCCGCCAAGGCCCAGTTCGAGGAAGTGGCCTTCCTGCTGCTCAAGGGCTACCTGCCCAACACCGGCGAGCTTTCCGCCTTCAAGGCCCGGCTGCGCGCCAACCGCGGCCTGCCGGCGGCGCTGCGCACCGTGCTCGAGCAGATCCCCGCCTCGGCCCACCCCATGGACGTGCTGCGCACCGGCTGCTCCCTGCTCGGCAACCTGGAAACCGAACACAAGTTCAGCGAGCAGCAGGAGGCGGCGGAGCGGCTGCTGGCGCTCTTGCCCTCGATGATCTGCTACTGGTACCGCTACGCCCACGACGGCGTGCGCATCGACACCGCCCTGGACGACGACAGCATCGGTGGCCACTTCCTGCACATGCTGCGCGGCCACACCCCGCCGGAGCTGGATGTCAAGGTGATGCACTGCTCGCTGATTTTGTATGCGGAGCACGAATTCAACGCTTCCACCTTCGCCGCCCGGGTGTGCGCCTCCACCCTCACCGATCTGCACTCGGCGGTGACCGCCGCCATCGGCACCCTGCGCGGCCCATTGCACGGCGGCGCCAACGAGGCGGCCATGGCGATGATCGAACAATGGAGCGGCCCGGACGAGGCCGAGCGCGAGCTGCTGGCCATGCTGGCGCGCAAGGACAAGGTGATGGGCTTCGGCCATGCCGTGTACAAGGAAAAGGACCCGCGCAACGCCATCATCAAGCCCTGGGCCAAACAGCTGGGCCAGGCGGTGGGCGACCGGGTGCTCTACCCGGTGTCCGAGCGGGTGGAGCAGGTGATGTGGCGGGAGAAGAAGCTGTTCGCCAACGCCGACTTCTACCACGCCAGCGCCTATCACTTTATGGGCATTCCCACCAAGCTGTTCACCCCCATCTTCGTGCTGAGCAGGGTCACCGGCTGGACCGCCCACATCATGGAGCAGCGCGCCCATAATCGCATCATCCGCCCCAGCGCCGACTACGTGGGCCCGGGCCACCAGCAGTGGGTACCGATAGCGCAGCGCTGAAGCTGGAAGCTTGAGGCTGGAAGCCGGATGTGGAGTGTCATCCCCGCGAAGGCGGGGATCCATAAAGCCTGTACCTCTGCGCTGCCCTCCGGTCTGGACTCCCGCCTTCGCGGGAGTGACGGAGAAACCGCGGGAGTGATGGAGAAACCGCGGGAGTGACGGTATGTCATCCCCGCGAAGGCGGGGATCCAGGGTCCTGAAAAACACACCCAGGCTCCGGTTCAACGCCAGGCGGGCGGGCCGCCCTCCCTGCGGAGGACAAGACCCGCGCCCCAGCCGGCCGTAGGGTCGACTTCAGTCGACCACCCATTGACGGAACAATCATTCAGACCAACCAAGGAACACCAAGATGAGCGCCAATTTCGACCTGAACCAAAGACCCGATCCCGATCAACTGCTGGTCACCATCGCCGACTATGTGGCCAACACCGAGATCGACTCCGCCGAGGCCTACGACACCGCCCGCAACTGCCTGATCGACACCCTGGGCTGCGGCCTGCTGGCGCTGCGCTTTCCCGAGTGCACCAAGCACCTGGGGCCGCTCGTACCCGGCACCACGGTGCAACACGGCGCCCGGGTGCCCGGCACCTCCCACGAGCTGGATCCGGTGACCGCCGCCTTCAATATCGGCTGCATCATCCGCTGGCTCGACTTCAACGACACCTGGCTCGCCGCCGAATGGGGCCATCCCTCCGACAACCTGGGCGGCATCCTGGCCACCGCCGACTACCTGAGCCGGGTGGCGGTATCCCAGGGCAAGGCGCCGCTCACCATGAGGGAGGTGCTCACCGCCATGATCAAGGCCCACGAGATCCAGGGCGTGCTGGCGCTGGAAAACAGCTTCAACCGGGTGGGGCTGGATCACGTGCTGCTGGTGCGGGTGGCTTCCACCGCCGTGGTCACCAAAATGCTCGGCGGCAGCCGGGAGCAGATCATCGACGCCCTGTCCCAGGCCTGGGTGGATGGCTGCTCGCTGCGCACCTACCGCCATGCCCCCAACGCCGGCTCGCGCAAGTCCTGGGCGGCGGGGGACGCCACCGCCCGGGCGGTGCGCCTGGCCATGATCACCATGAAGGGCGAGATGGGCCTGCCCTCGGTGCTGACCGCACCCAAATGGGGCTATTACGACGTACTGTTCAAGGGTGAAAGCTTCAAGGTCAACCAGCCATTTTCCAGCTACGTGATGGAAAACGTGCTGTTCAAGATCAGCTTCCCCGCCGAGTTCCACGCCCAGACCGCGGTGGAGTGCGCGGTGCGCCTGCACCACCAGGTGAAGGACCGCATCGGTGACATCGATCGCATCGTGGTGACCACCCACGAGTCCGCCATCCGCATCATCTCCAAGGTGGGGGATCTGGCCAACCCGGCGGACCGGGATCACTGCCTGCAGTACATGATTGCCGTGCCCCTGCTGTACGGCGACCTGGTGGCCGAACACTACGAGGACGACTTCCACCGGGGCGACAGCCGCATCGACGCCCTGCGCGACAAGATGGAGATAGTGGAAGAGCCGCGCTACAGCGCCGAGTACCTGGAGGCCGACAAGCGCGCCATCGCCAACGCCATCCAGGTGTTCTTCAAGGACGGCACCAGCACCGACAAGGTGGAGGTGGAATACCCCATCGGCCACCGTCGCCGCCGGGCCGAGGGCATACCGGTGCTGGAGCGCAAGTTCCTGCGCAACCTGCAGACCCGTTTCCCCCTGGGCCGCTGCCGGCAGATAGTGGATCTCTGTCTGGATCAGCAACGGCTGGAGGCCACCCCGGTGCAGGAGTTTATGGCGCTGTTTGTGATCAACTGAAGATAATGGCGGGGACTGGGGACTGGGGACTGGGGACTGGGGACTGGGGACTGGGAACTGGGAACTGGGGAGACTAACCCTCCCTCGCGGTACCCGCATATCTTCCGTTCTCCCCGTGCATTCCCCTGTCATCCCCGCGTATCCCCCTGTCATCCCCGCGAAGGCGGGGATCCAGGGCAGGGTGCACACAGGCGGATAACGACGGCTGATCCGCAGGGATAAATGGACTCCCGCCTGCGCGGGAGTGACGGGGTGGTGCGCGGGAGTGACGGCAGTACGCGGGAGTGATGAACAACCCCACCCCGAATACGAAACAACCATCCACCGCCGGCCCAGGGGAGGGGCCGGCGCCACTTTGCTTACAGGAGGACATCGATGTCTACCTACCGGCACTACCACGATTCGGCACGGCAACAGCCGGAAAACTTCTGGCGCGAGCAGGCGGAAAAGCTCGACTGGTTCCGCTTTCCCCAGACCATACTGGCCAAGGACGGCAACGGCATCGACCGCTGGTTCGTCGACGGCGAACTCAATCTCTGCCATATGGCGCTCGATCATCATATCGAGGCCGGGCGCGGCGGCGACACCGCCCTCATCTACGACTCGCCGGTCACCGGCCAGAAGGCCCGTTACAGCTATCTTTCATTGCGCAACGAGGTGGCCAAGGTCGCCGGCATGCTGGCCGGGCTGGGGGTGGGCAAGGGCGATCGGGTCGTTATCTACATGCCGATGATCCCCGAGGCCGCCATGGCCATGCTGGCCTGCGCCCGGCTGGGGGCGGTGCACTCGGTGGTGTTCGGCGGCTTCGCCGCCCACGAGCTGGCGGTGCGCATCGAGGACGCCGAGCCCAGGGTGCTGCTCACCGCCTCCTGCGGCATCGAGGTGAACAAGGTCATTCCCTACAAGCCCCTGGTCGACAAGGCGGTGATGGACAGCCGCTGGAAGCCGGAGCAGGTGGTGGTGCTGCAACGGCCCCAGTGCGAGGCGGTGCTTGCCGAAGAGCGGGATTTGGACTGGCAGGCCTTGCTCGCCCGGGCCGAGCCCCACCCTTGCGTGCCCGTCCGGGCCACTGATCCGCTCTATATCCTCTACACCTCGGGCACCACCGGCAAGCCCAAGGGGGTGGTGCGCGACAGCGGCGGCTATGCCGTGGCGCTGCATTTCAGCATGGCGGCGGTGTTCGACCTCAAGCCGGGCGAGGTGATGTTCACCGCCTCGGACGTGGGCTGGGTGGTGGGCCATTCCTATATCGTCTATGGCCCCTTGCTCAGGGGTTGCACCAGCATTCTCTACGAGGGCAAGCCGGTGAAAACCCCGGATCCGGACGCCTTCTGGCGGCTGTGCGACGAATACGGGGTGAGCGTGCTGTTCTCGGCGCCCACCGCCTTTCGCGCCATCAAGAAGGAAGATCCCGCCGGCGAGGGTGTGCGGCGTTACCCCATGGCAAGGCTGCGCCATATCTACATGGCCGGCGAGCGGCTGGATCCGCCCACCCTGGAATGGGTGATGACGCATACCGGCCGGCCGGTGACCGACAACTGGTGGCAGACCGAAACCGGCTGGCCCATCGCCGCCAACCCCATCGGCCTGGAGCCCCATGCCATCAAACCGGGCTCCGCCACCCTGCCGGTGCCGGGCTTCAATGTCGAGGTGCTGGACGAGGCGGGCCAGCCGGTGCCGGCCAACACCCAGGGACTGATCGCCCTGCGCGAACCGCTGCCGCCCGGCTGCCTGACCACCATCTGGCGCAACCACGACCGCTACCGCGCGGGCTATCTCAACTCCTTTCCCGGTTACTATGTGTCCGGCGACGGCGGTTACCTGGACGAAGACGGCTACCTGTTCGTGATGGGGCGGGTGGACGACGTTATCAACGTGGCCGGCCACCGGCTGTCCACCGGCGAGATGGAAGAGGTGCTGGCCGGCCACCCGGCGGTGGCGGAATGCGCCGTGGTGGGGGTGCAGGACGAGCTCAAGGGCCAGCAGCCCCTGGGGCTGGTGGTGCTCAAGGACGGGGTGCACACTCCGCCCGGGCAAATCGTCGAGGAGCTGATCGCCCTGGTGCGGCAGCGTATCGGTCCGCTGGCCTGCTTCAAGGCCGCCCTGGTGGTCGGCCGCCTGCCCAAGACCCGCTCCGGCAAGATACTGCGCCGGATCATCCGCCAGATGGCCGACGGCGAACCCTGGGCCCTGCCTTCCACCATAGAGGATCCCGCCAGCCTGGAAGACATCGCCCGGGTATTGCAGTCCCGGCGCTAGCCTTTTCGTTACCGCATTCCCACGCCCGGCGTGGGAATGCTAGCCGGCCTCGCCCCGACAGCGCTATTCAGCCATTTCTCCCTCGTCATTCTTGCTAATCACCCCTCGAATCTACCTTCGCCCCCTCGGGAATCTCCCTTAGCCCCCTCGGGAATCTCCCTTAGCCCCCTCGGGAATCTCCCTTAGCCCCCTCGGGAATCTTACTTCGCCCCCTCGGGAATCTTACTTCGCCCCCTCGGGAATCTTACTTCACCCCCTCGGGAATCTTACTTCGCCTCCCTCGGAAATCTTACTTCGTCATCCCCGCGAAGGCGGGGATCCAGAGCCGGGGCACAGGGGTGGACCGCATCGCCAGATCCGAAGTAACGCATGGACTCCCGCCTGCGCGGGAGTGACAAGGTGGTATCTGGACGTTCCCTTCCTCGATTGAGCCGGCCCTGGCCGCTCTCCGCCCACCATAGCGTGACAAGGATCACAAATACATATCGATAACAAAAAGCTTGGTTTATTGTTAACGATTTATTAGTTAACTTGTTTACGTAAATTTAATTTCATTGTTCACATTTAACCATGGCCGGCAACATAGCCGGCACGGCAATAACACAGGGAGAGGCCAATGGCTGTACATGAAATGAACAACCCCGAGCTGATGCCGTCCACCGACAAGGACAGGGACATCAACATCTGGGACTTCACCATGCTCTGGGCGGGCATGACCATCAACATGGGGGCCTTCACCATGGGCGCCCAGCTCTATCCGGGCCTGTCGCCCTGGACCATCATCGGCGCCATACTGGCGGCCTACGCCATCGTCACCAGCATACTGATCCTGGCCGGCGACATCGGCATCCGCTACGGCATTCCCTTCACCGTCTATATCCGCTCCTGCTTCGGCTACAAGGGCGCCAAGATCCCCGCCGCCTTTCGTGCCATTCCCGCCTGCTTCTGGTTCGGCTTCCAGACCTGGGTGGCGGCGGTGGCCATCGGCAAGGTGCTGGAAATGTGGGTCGGCTATACCAACACCACCATCCTCATCCTGATCTTCGGGGTGTTGCAGGTGGTGAACGCCGTCTACGGCATGAAGGCCATGGCCAAGTTCGACTGGGTGGCGATCCCGGCGCTGACCATTCTTATCGGCCTGGTCACCTTCTGGCTGCTGCAGACCAACAACGCCACCATCGGCGACGTGCTGGCCGCCCCTTCGCTGGACAACGGCTCCTTCTGGTTCGCGGTGATGGCCATCGCCGGCATCTGGATCACCATGGGCCTGAACAGCCCGGATCTCACCCGCAAGCTGGAGCGCTCGCGCGATCATTCCAGCAAGAACTTCTTTATCCGCAACCGCAAGCCCTTTATCGCCCAGATCACCGGCCTTATCGTGATCGGCTCCGGTATCCTGATGGTGGGCATGATCGGCGGCATCCTCACCGGCACCTGGGATCCCATCGAAATCGTGCTCAACTCCATGAGCTCGCCCATAGTGCTGATCCTGAGCATGCTGACCATCGCCTTCGCCCAGTGGTCCACCAATACCGCCGCCAACCTGATGCCCTCGGCCTATATCCTGATGAACGTCTTCCCCCGGCTGAACTTCGCCCAGGGCGTGGCCATCTCCGGCGTAATCGGCCTGTTGATGATGCCCTGGGTATTCGCCGACAACCTGCTGTGGTTCAGCGTCATCACCTCCGGCCTGCTCGGTCCGGTGGCGGGCATCATGCTGGCCGACTTCTACCTGCTGCGCCACGGCCGGCTGAACGTTAACGATTTCTACGATCCCAAGGGCCCCTTCGTCTACCAGAACAACTACAACCTGCGCGCCTTCCTGGTGTACGGGGTGTCTTTCCTGTGCAGCCTGGTGTTTATCAACCTGGCCTTCTTCGTCGGCCTGGTGATCAGCGTGGTGGGCTACACCCTGCTGATGAAGCCCATCGCCAAACCCGCCGGCGAGGTGGTGCTGCAAGCCGAGTCCTGAGTTTTTAAAGCGTTAATCGTGCCTTGGCCCCCTCGTGGGGCCTTTTTTCGTTGATACGGACTCGAATTGCACCAATATGGATCCGCTGCACGGCGGCGTGCACCACTTTGGTGATATAGGCTCGGGCAAGCGGGATGGCGATGCCGTTCATTCGTCATAATTAAATTTAAATAATTGATTTAATTGTAATTTAAATAATTGGCACGAATTCTGTTAATGCTTGTGTACAGCATCTTCGACCCCGATGTGTCCATATGACCCAGCTTCAAGCACAAGCCCCGCAAGCCAGCTCCGGTTACGGCCAGACGCGCAGCTGGCCGGCGCACCTGCGCCTGCGGCTGGAAGCCGACCCGTTTCCGGCCGGGGGCAAGACCCGGCTCAAGGGGCTGGACTTTGCCGGCCCCCTGCGCATCCAGCGCCCCTTCTACCCGGAAGGGGGCCGCTGTCACCTTTACCTGCTGCATCCGCCCGGCGGCCTGGTGTCCGGCGACCGGTTGGCCATCGAGGTGGCCGCCGAGCCCGGCAGCCAATGCCTGCTGACCACCCCCTCGGCGGGCAAGATCTACGGCCGTGACAGCGCCGGTGTGGCCCAGGGCCAGCAGGTGGTGCTGTGCGCCGGCGAGGGCGCCGAACTGGAGTGGCTGCCCCAGGAGACCATCGTCTACCGGGGCGCCAACGGCGTGCTCGACACCAAAATCGAGCTGGCCGAAGGCGCCCGTTTTATCGGCTGGGATCTGGTCTGCCTGGGCCGCCCGGCCGGCGAGCACTGGTTCGAACAGGGCCACCTGACCCAGCGCCTGCAACTGCATCGGGCCGGCCGCCTGCTGTTCAACGAACGCCTCAGCCTCGAGGGCGGCGACTGGCTGCACCGGGGCCGGGTGGGGCTGAACGGCGGCTGCGTGTTCGGCACCCTGATGGCGGCGGGGCCCGGGCTGGATGACGCCCTCATCGGCGAGTTGCGCGAGGCCCTGCCGGGCCCCGATTTCACCCTGACCGAACGCCTGGGCGTGCTGCTGGTGCGCTATTTGGGCACTGATATGAACATTTGCCGCGACGGCATGTGGCGGGCCTGGGGGCTTATCCGCCCCGCCGTGCTCGGCCGGCCCGCCGTTATTCCCCGGATCTGGCTTACCTAGGAGAGACCCAAAAATGGAACTCAGTCCAAGAGAAAAGGACAAGCTGCTGTTGTTTACCGCCGCCCTGCTGGCCGAGCGCCGGCTGGCGCGCGGGCTTAAACTCAACTACCCGGAGGCGGTGGCCTACCTGTCGGCGGCGGTGATGGAAGGCGCCCGCGACGGCCGCACCGTGGCCGAGCTGATGGGTGAGGGCCGCACCTGGCTCGGCCGCGACCAGGTGATGGAAGGCGTGGCCGAACTGGTGCAGGAGGTGCAGGTGGAAGCCACCTTTCCCGACGGCACCAAGCTGGTGACCCTGCACCAACCCATTCAATAAGGAGGCGCCATGATACCGGGCGAATACCAGCTGGCCGAAGACGACATCGTCCTCAATGAAGGCCGGGAGCGGCGCACCCTGAGCGTGGCCAACACCGGTGACAGGCCCATCCAGGTGGGCTCCCACTACCACTTTGCCGAGGTCAACCCGGCGCTCGTCCTGGACCGGGCGCAGGCGCTCGGCTTTCGCCTCGATATCGCCGCCGGCACCGCGGTGCGCTTCGAGCCGGGCCAGAGCCGCACCGTGACCCTGGTGGCCCTGGGCGGCAAGCGGGCAGTCTACGGTTTCCGGGGCGAGGTAATGGGACGACTGGAAGGAGGGCAGGATGAGCAAAATTAGCCGGCAGGCCTATGCGGACATGTTCGGCCCCACCCTGGGCGACCGGGTGCGGCTGGCCGACACCGAGCTGTGGATAGAGGTGGAGCAGGATTACACCCGCTACGGCGAGGAAGTGAAGTTCGGCGGCGGCAAGGTGATCCGCGACGGCATGGGCCAGAGCCAGGCGGTGCGCGCCGACAGCGTGGACACGGTGATCACCAACGCCCTCATCCTGGATCACTGGGGCATCGTCAAGGCCGACCTGGCCATCAAGGACGGCCGCATCCACGCCATCGGCAAGGCCGGCAACCCGGATATCCAGGACGGGGTGACCATCAACGTGGCGCCGGGCACCGAGGTGATTGCCGGCGAGGGCCTGATCCTCACCGCCGGTGGGGTGGACGCCCATATCCACTATATCTGCCCCCAGCAGGTGGAGGAGGCGATCTGCTCCGGCATCACCACCATGCTCGGCGGCGGCACCGGCCCCGCTACCGGCAGCAAGGCCACCACCTGCACCCCCGGCGCCTGGCATATCGCCCGCATGCTGCAGGCCACCGACCAGATGCCGATGAACTTCGGCTTTCTCGGCAAGGGCAACGCCAGCCGGCCCGAGGCCCTGCGCGAGCAGTTGGAAGCAGGTGCCATGGGGCTCAAGCTGCACGAAGACTGGGGCACCACCCCGGCGGCCATCGACTGCTGCCTGTCGGTGGCGGAGGAATACGACGTGCAGATTGCCATCCACACCGACACCCTCAACGAGTCGGGCTTCGTGGAGGATACCCTGGCCGCCTTCAAGGGCCGCACCATCCATACCTACCACACCGAGGGCGCCGGCGGCGGCCATGCGCCGGACATCCTCACCGCCTGCAGCCTGCCCAATGTGCTGCCCTCGTCCACCAACCCGACCCGGCCCTATACGGTCAACACCGTGGACGAACACCTGGACATGCTGATGGTGTGCCACCACCTGGATCCCAATATCCCGGAAGACGTGGCCTTCGCCGACTCGCGCATCCGCAAGGAGACCATAGCGGCGGAAGACATCCTCCAGGATCTGGGGGTGATCTCCATGATCTCCTCCGACAGCCAGGCCATGGGCCGGGTGGGGGAGGTGGTGTGCCGCACCTGGCAGACCGCCCACAAGATGAAGGTGCAGCGCGGCCCGCTGCCGGAAGACCGGGCGCTTGGCGCCGACAACTTCCGTGCCAAGCGCTACATCGCCAAGTACACCATCAACCCGGCCATCACCCACGGCATCGGCCACGAGGTGGGCTCGGTGGAGGTGGGCAAGCTGGCCGACCTGGTGTTGTGGAGCCCGGCCTTCTTCGGCATCAAGCCGGCGCTGATCATCAAGGGCGGCAGCATCGCCTACGCCCCCATGGGGGATGCGAATGCCTCCATCCCCACGCCCCAGCCGGTGCACTACAGGCCCATGTTCGGCGCCCAGGGGCGGGCGGCGGCGGCGAGCAGCCTGACCTTTGTCAGCCAGGCGGCGCTGGCGCGGGATCTGGCCAAGGATCTCGGCCTCACGCGACAGCTTGCGGCCTGTCGCAACACCCGCAATATCACCAAGGCGGACCTCATCCACAACGGCGCCACCCCCGAGCTGACCGTGGACGCCCAGACCTACGAGGTGCGTTGCGACGGCGAACTGCTGCACTGCGAACCGGCCACTGTGCTGCCCCTGGCCCAGCTGTATGCGTTGTTTTAACCAGGCGCCATGGGCGCCCTCCTGCACTCTAGGGCCGACTTGTGGGCTCGACTCGTAGGGTCGAATTTATTCGACCGAACCCGGCGCCGGTGTTGGAAAGGTCCATTGAAATGGACCCTTGGCAAAGCCGCCACCTGCGGTAGAGGCGTCAAGGCTCGACTCGTAGGGTCGAATTTATTCGACCGAACTCGACGCCGGTGTTGGAAAGGTCCAGTGAAACCGGCCCTACGGAAACAACCACTTACACAGAGGAAATGTATGCTGAGAATCACCCAAAACCTGGGCCAGACAACCGAACCGGCACAGGATACCCTGACCCTGCCCTTCGAGCTGCGCCGGAAGGGGCGCCTTCGCGCCCTCAGCGATGCCGGCACCGAGGTGGGCCTCTTCCTCGAGCGCGGCCAGGTGCTGGCCCAGGGCGACAAACTCCTGAGCGAGTGTGGCCGGCTGTTCGAAGTGGTGGCCCGGGCCGAGCCCATGGTCACCGCCCACGCGGCGGACTGGCCGGGTTTCGCCCGCGCCTGCTATCACCTGGGCAACCGCCACGTCACCCTGGAAATAGGCCCGCTCTGGCTGCGCTTTCCACCGGATCACGTGCTGGAGCACCTGGCCGAGCACCTGGGCTTGCGGCTGGAGCACGGCGAGGCGCCCTTTAACCCCGAGTCCGGCGCCTACCAGGGCCTGGGCGGCCATCACCATCATGATGATCACGGGCACCACCATGACCACTGAGATGGGGGAACTGCTCGGGCTGCTGCACCTGGCCAGCCCGGCGTTGCCCATCGGCGGTTTCGCCTATTCCGCCGGCCTGGAGTCGGCCATCGATCTGGGCTGGGTCGATGATGAAGACAGCCTGGAACAGTGGCTGGCCGGCGCCCTGCAGGGGCTGGCGCACCTGGACCTGCCGGTGCTGCTGCGTCTGTACCGGGCCCTGGAGCAGGGAGATAACGACGCGCTGGCATACTGGAACGATTTTGTGCGCGCCGGCCGCGAAACCCGCGAGCTCTTGTTCGAGGATGAACAGCAGGCCCGGGCCCTGGTGCGGCTGCTTAAAGGGCAGGGCACCGAGGTGGCGATGCTGCCCGCGCCGCCGGCATTGATGAGCGCCTGGGCCCTGGCCGCCCGCAGCTGGGGGCTGAGTGCCGAGGGCGCGGCCCTGGGCTTTGCCTGGAGCTGGCTCGAAAACCAGCTCACCGTGGCCAGCAAGACGCTGCCCCTCGGCCAGACCGCCGCCCAGCGGCTGTTGCTGGCACTCAAGCCGGCATTGGCCGGGGCGCTGGCCCTGGCCGGTGAACTGCACGACGACCAACTGGGGCTGAGCCTGCCCGGCCAGGTGCATGCCAGCGCCCTGCACGAAACCCAATATTCCCGTTTATTCCGGAGTTGAACCATGAGTACACAATGTTTGCGCGTAGGTGTGGGCGGGCCGGTCGGCTCGGGCAAGACGGCGCTGCTGCGCCAGCTGTGCCTGGCCCTGCGGGATCACTATGATCTGGCGGTGGTCACCAACGACATCTATACCAAGGAAGACGCCGAATTCCTGCTGCGCCATGAGGCGCTGGCCGAGGATCGCATCATGGGGGTGGAAACGGGCGGCTGCCCGCACACCGCCATCCGCGAGGACGCCTCCATGAACCTGGCGGCCATCGACACCCTGCAGGAGCGCCACCCCGGCCTCGAACTGGTGCTGGTGGAAAGCGGCGGCGACAACCTCTCCGCCACCTTCAGCCCCGAGCTGTCGGATCTCACCCTCTATGTGATCGACGTCTGCGCCGGCGACAAGATCCCCCGCAAGGGCGGCCCCGGCATCACCAAGTCCGACTTGCTGATCATCAACAAGACCGATCTGGCGCCCATGGTAAACGCCTCCCTGGAGGTGATGGACAGAGACGCCAAACGCATGCGCGGCGAGCGCCCTTTCGTCTTCACCAACCTGATGCGCGGCGACGGCCTGGGCGACATCATCCGCTTTATCCAGCAGCAGGGCATGCTGCGCCCGCTGCCCGCCGACTTTGCCATAACAACCACAAAGGAAGGAGCATAACCATGAACAGAGCACTGATAGTACTGATGACCCTGGCCCCCGCCGCCGCCTTCGCCCACCCGGGCCATGGCGATCACGGCCTGGTGTCCGGCTTTACCCATCCGCTGTTCGGTTGGGATCACCTGCTGGCCATGGTGGCGGTGGGCATGCTGGCGGTGCTGGGCCGGGAACAGAAAGCCTGGCAATTGCCGCTGGCCTTTGTGGCGGCCATGGTGGCGGGCGCCCTGCTCGGCATCGGCGGCGTCGGCATTGCCGGGGTGGAAACGGGCATTCTCGCCTCGCTGGTGGTGCTGGGCGGCATGTTGGCCGCCGGCGTCACCGGTTTTACCGGCCTGGCCCTGGGGCTGTGCGCCCTGTTCGGCCTGTTCCACGGCAACGCCCACGGCCTGGAGCTGCCGGCCCACAGCTCGGCGCTGGGTTACTTTGCCGGCTTCGTGGCCGCCACCGCCCTGCTGCACGCCGCAGGCTGGCTGGCCGCCGGCAAAATCCACGCCACCGCGGTACGTATCGCCGGCGGCGCCATGGCCGGCGCCGGCCTGCTTGCCGCGATATAAGAGGCATCGCCCGGGTGGTGCAAAGCCGGATAATGGCGACCATCTGCAAGACCCCATGGATTCCCGCCTGCGCGGGAGTGACGAAAGGTGCGCGGGTGTGGCACCAACGCCGTCATGCCCGCGAAGGCGGGCATCCAGGGCAAAATGCACTCAACTGGACAACGGCGCCGGGTCTGCAGAGGTGATGGACTCCCGCCGAGGGCCGCCCTGTCCCGCCGGTCAACTGGCCGGTCCTGTCATTGCCAAAGGTCCCTTTTGAGTCGATAATTTCCTATTCCAACAACCTGTTCAGAGCAATCCCCCATGCTGGATAAATACTTTCATTTAAAGGAACTGAATACCGATGTGCGCCGCGAGGTGGTGGCCGGGATCACCACCTTCCTCACCATGGCCTACATCATCTTCGTCAACCCGGCCATACTGGCCGATGCGGGCATGGACCGCGGCGCCGTCTTCGTGGCCACCTGCCTGGCTGCCGCCATCGGCTGTTTTATCATGGGGCTCTGGGCCAACTATCCCATCGCCCTGGCGCCGGGCATGGGGCTCAACGCCTTCTTCACCTATACGGTGGTGCTCACCGAAGGCTACAGCTGGCAGGCCGCCCTGGGGGCGGTGTTCTTCTCCGGCTGTATCTTCGTGCTGCTCAGCCTGCTCAAGGTGCGGGAGTGGATCATCAACTCCATTCCGGGGCCGCTCAAGATCGGCATCGCCGCCGGCATCGGCCTCTTCCTGGCGCTGATCGGCCTGAAAAACGCCGGCATCATCGTCGACCATCCGGCCACCCTGGTCACCCTGGGCGACGTGACCAGCCTGCCGGTGGGCCTGGCGGCGCTGGGCTTTTTCCTGATCATCGGCATGGCGGCGCGCGGCATGCGCGGGGCCGTGATGATCGGCATCCTGGTGATCACCGGCCTGGGCATCGCCTTCGGTGACGTGCAGTACCACGGCATCATGTCTTTGCCGCCCGATCCTTCCCCCACCTTTATGCAGCTGGATATCGCCGGCGCCTTCAATGTGGGCATGCTGTCGGTGATCTTCGCCTTCCTGTTTGTGGACCTGTTCGACACTTCCGGCACCCTGATCGCCGTGGCCCAGCGCGCCAAGCTGCTGGACGAGCAGGGCCGGCTGCCGCGCCTGGGCCGCGCCCTGCTGGCCGACAGTACCGCCTCCATTACCGGCTCCATGCTGGGTACCTCCACCACCACTTCCTACGTGGAAAGTGCCGCCGGGGTGGCGGTGGGCGGGCGCAGCGGCCTCACCGCCGTGGTCACCGGCCTGATGTTTATCCTGGCCTTGCTGTTCTCGCCCCTGGCGGGCATGGTGCCGGCCTACGCCACCGCCGGTGCCCTGGTGTACGTGGCGGTGCTGATGATGGCTCAGCTCAGCCACCTGCACTGGGACGACATCACCGAAGCGGTACCGGCGGTGGTGGTGGTGGCCATGATGCCCTTCACCTTCTCCATCTCTCACGGCATCGCCCTGGGTTTTATCAGCTTCGTCGGCGTCAAGCTGCTGTCCGGCCGGGCCGCCGAGATCAGCCCCACCGTCTGGGTGCTGGCCCTGCTCTTCGTGGTGAAGTTTGCGGTAGGCCTGTAACCCGTGCCGGGTTCGGTCGCATAAATTCGACCCTGCGGCTCCCGCCGCCCCAGGCGAAAACAAAAAAGCCCCGGAAATCCGGGGCTTTTTGCGCTTTGGCCTGTTGTGTCAGGGCTGCTCTTCCACCGTGGCCGGGGTGCCGGCCGGGCGGTATTTCAGCAGGAAGGCGACGGTAAAGGCCAGGGCCACGCCCAGGCCGATCAGGGTGGCCGGCTGCATGCCCAGGCCGAAGCCGATATCCGCATGGGCCAGGTAGGTGAAGGTGACCGCGGTCATAAAGATGGCGGGCAGGGTGCATACCCAGTGCAGCTTGCCTTCCTTGGCCAGGTAGGCGGCGGCGGCCCACAGCATGATCATGGCGGTGGTCTGGTTGGCCCAGCCGAAGTAGCGCCAGATCACGCCGAACTCGGCCTGGGTGATCAGGTAGCCGATCACGAACATGGGCAGGGCGATCAGCAGCCGCTTGGGCAGGGACTGCTGGGGCAGTTTGAGGAAGTCGGCGATGATCAGGCGGGCGCTGCGAAAGGCGGTGTCGCCCGAGGTGATCGGCAGTATCACCACGCCCAGTATCGCCAGCACGCCGCCCACCACGCCCAGCAGGCTGGTGGAAACCTGGTGCACCACGGCGGCCGGGCCGCCGCTGGCCAGCACCGCGTTCAGCGCCTCCGGGCTTTCATAGAAGGAGATGCCGAGGCTGCACCAGATCAGCGCTATCACCCCTTCGCCGATCATGGCGCCGGTGAAGATAAAGCGGCCGGAGCGCTCGTTTTGCATGCAGCGGGCCATCAGCGGGGACTGGGTGGCATGAAAGCCGGACACGGCGCCGCAGGCGATGGTGATAAACAGCAGCGGCCACAGGGGCAGGCCGTCCGGATGCAGGTTGCCGAAGTCCAGCCCGCCCGAGTGGAAGCCGTTGCCGCTGGCGAACTGGCCCAGCAGCAGGCCGACCGACATAAACACCAGCAGGGCGCCGAAGATGGGATAGAGGCGGCCGATGATTTTGTCGATCGGCACCAGGGTGGCGATGATGTAATAGGCGAAGATGGCGGCCACCCAGGCGGCGACCGTGGTGCCGGAGAGATCGCCCAGCAGCTTGGCCGGGCCCAGCACGAACACCACGCCCACCAGCAACAGCAGCAGCACGGCGAAGATATTCATAAAGTGCTTGGCGAAGCTGCCCAGTTGCTGGCCGACCACGGTGGGCACCGAGGCGCCCCTGGCCCGCACCGACAGCATGCCGGAAAAGTAGTCGTGCACGGCGCCGGCGAAGACGCAGCCGAACACTATCCAGAGCATGGCCACGGGGCCGTAGAGGGCACCCAGTATGGGGCCGAAGATGGGGCCCAGGCCGGCGATGTTCAGCAACTGCACCAGGTAGACCTTCTTGTCCGACATGGGCACATAGTCGACCCCGTCGGCCATGGTGACCGCCGGGGTATCCAGCTCGGGCCGGGGCCCGAACAGGCGCTCGATGAATTTTCCGTAGGTGAAGTAACCGGCAATCAAGAGGCCGATGCAAAGTAAAAGCCACGTCATAACACTGCTCCTTTTGTGTGAACGGGTTGTTAATGGATTGCAGTGTATGGATCCGGCCGGCAAAGTCCCGGTGAGATTGGGTGAGCGGTCATATGGCCCGCCGAGCGGCAAGGCCCCCTGCCGGAACCGGGCCGGAAGGTGAGCGCTATCACGTTGCGGTGAAGCCGAAATGGTCCTTGAGCAGTTTCAGGTAGCGGCGGCTGACCGGCAGGGTATGGCCATGGCGGGTCTTGAGTTCGGCGGCGTGGTTGTCCAGCAGGGTGATTTCGCGAATCGCCTCGCCGCGGACCAGGTACTGGCGGTGAATGCGCAGCAGGGGGCTGCGCGACTCCAGCGCCGTGAGGGTGAGCTGGGCATGGTAGGTGGCCTCGGCGGTCACCAGGTGGACGCCGCCGAGATCCGAATAGGCGTATTCCACCTCGTCGATGGGCACCAGGCGGATGCGCTGGTGCTGGTAGCAGGGCACCATCCGCAGGGGCGGGGTCACCGCCGCCAGATCCTGGGGCGCCAGCGCCTGGGATAGCCGGGCCAGGGTCTTGTGCAGCCGGGCCGGAGCCACGGGTTTGAGCAGGTAGTCGAAGGCGTTGTCCTCGAAGGCCTGCACCGCGTAGTCGTCGAAGGCGGTAACGAACACCACCCGGGGCAGGCGGGCGGGATCGAGCAGGGCCAGCAGCTCCAGCCCGCTGACCTTGGGCATCTGGATATCGAGGAAGACCACATCGGGCCGCAGCCGGTTGAGCAGGGCCAGCGCCTCCAGGGCGTTGCCGGCCTCCGCCAGCACGGTGACGTTTTCGGCGCGCAGCAGCTCGGCCAGCTCGGCGCGGGCATAGGGTTCGTCGTCGACGACAAGGGCACTGATCATGGGTTGTCCTCCGTAACGGGCAGCGATACCGTAACCCGGGTCCAGCGTTCCGGCTCGCATTCTATCTGCACCCCGTACTGGTCGCCATAGAGGGACTTGACCCGCTTGTCGACCAGGCCGAGGCCGAGCCCGTCCGACCGGGCGGCGGGCTGGTAGTTGCCGGCGTTATCGGTGATCCGCAGCCGTATCTGTTCGCCCTCCCGCCGCGCCTCCACCCGGATATCGCCCTGCTCCAGCAGGGTGGAGGTGCCGTGCTTGATGGCGTTCTCGATGATGGGCTGCAGGGTGAAGGTGGGCAGCCGCTGCCCCAGCAGGGCCTCGGGCACGTCGAAGCCGACCCTGAGCCGGTCGCTGAAACGGGCCTGCTCTATCGCCAGATAAGCCTGCACGTGCTCCAGCTCTTCCTTCAGGGTGGTGCGCTCGCCGGAGCGCTTGAGGTTCTTGCGGAAAAAATGGGACAGGTGCAGCAGCAGGGCCCTGGCCTTGTCCGGATCCAGCCGGATGATGGCGCCGATGGTGTTGAGCGCGTTGAACAGGAAGTGGGGATTGACCTGGGCGTGGACCAGCTTCAGCTCGGCCTGGGTCAGCAACTGCTGCTGGCGCTCCAGCTGGCCGCTCAAGATCTGGTGGGCCATCAGCTCGGCGATGCCTTCGCCCAGGGTGCGGTTGATCTTGAGGAACAGCCGTTTCTTAGGCTCGTAGAGCTTGATGGTACCGAGGATGCCGTTGCCGCCCCGGATGGGGATCACCAGCACCGAGCCCAGCTTGCAGTCGGCGGCGAGGGAGCAGGCATAGGGCGTTTGGTAACCGTCGGCGAACTTCACCTGCTGATCCGCTATCGCCTCCAGGGTCAGGGCCGAGGAGATGGGGGTGCCTGGCCGGTGGTGCTCGTGGCCCAGGCCGGTGAAGGCCAGGATCTTTTCCCGATCGGTAATGGCCACGGCGGCGACCCCGATCTCCTGGTGCAGTATGCGGCAGATCTGCTCGGCGGACTCCCGGCCGAAGCCCCTGGCCATGATGCCCACGGTGCGGCGGGCGATGGCCAGGGCCCTGGCCGAATAGGCGCTGGAGAATTTTTCACGCATGGCCTTCTGATCGCGGATCATGCTGATGAACAGTGCGGCGCCGGTGGCGTTGGCGAGCAGCATGGGCAGGGCGATCACCTGCACCAGGGCCCAGGCCTGCTCGAAGGGGCGGGCGACCAGCAGTATGGTGCCCATCTGCAGGGCCTCCGCCGCCAGGGTGGTGAAGAAGGCGATGCGGGGGGAGAAGAGGGCGGTGATATTGCCCTTCCTCACCAGCCAGTAGTGCACCAGGCCACCCAGCAGTCCCTCCAGGGTGGTGGAGATGGCGCAGGCCAGGTCGGTAAAGCCGCCCATGGAATAACGGTGCAGGCCGCCGGTGAGGCCGACCAGAAAGCCGATGACGGGCCCGCCCAGCAGGCCGCCCAGCACGGCCCCCACCGCCCGGGTGTTGGCGATGGCGTCCTGTACCGCCAGGCCGAAGTAGCTGCCCATGATGCAGAAGCCGGAGAACACAAAATAGATCAGCAATTTGTGCGGCAAGCGCATGGAGTAGTTGGCCATGGGCCTGAACAGGGGGGACTTGGAAAACAGATAGGCGATCACCAGAAAGACGCTCATCTGCTGCAGCAG
Source organism: Zobellella iuensis (assembly GCF_016746085.1). Classification (GTDB taxonomy): domain Bacteria; phylum Pseudomonadota; class Gammaproteobacteria; order Enterobacterales; family Aeromonadaceae; genus Oceanimonas; species Oceanimonas iuensis. The sequence goes on along the minus strand of NZ_JAERTZ010000026.1, from coordinate 26,098 downwards.
GGAGAGGATCAACAACATCCGCAAGGCTCCTCGGGGTCGGCTCCGCCCGGCCTCGGTGGCCGGCATGGTTCAGGAGGCTATTGTCGGCCCTGAGCGGCGGCAAGTAAATGCGGGGTAGCGTTGGAGCGGTAGGGGCGTCGTAGGGTCGAATTTATTCGACCGACCACGGCGCCGTTGGCGGGATGGTCCATTGAAGTGGACCCTACAACAACCCCCGGCGGCGCAGCCGGGGGAATCCTCAACCAGCCGGTTAAAACTCGGCGTTGCGCGGGGTGCGGGGGAAGGGGATCACGTCGCGCACGTTGGCCATGCCGGTCACGTAGGCCACCAGGCGCTCGAAGCCGAGGCCAAAGCCGGAGTGGGGCACGGTGCCGTAGCGGCGCAGATCCCGGTACCACCAGTAGTCTTCCTTATTCAGGCCCATCTCCTCCATACGCCGGTCCAGCACTTCCAGCACTTCTTCCCGCTGGGAGCCGCCGATGATCTCGCCGATGCCGGGAGCCAGCACGTCCATGGCCGCCACGGTTTCGCCATCCGGGTTCAGCTTCATGTAGAAGGCCTTGATGTGCCGCGGGTAGTTCTTCACCACCACCGGCGCCTTGAAGTGTTCTTCCGCCAGGTAGCGTTCGTGCTCGGAAGAGAGGTCTATGCCCCATTCCACCGGGAATTCGAAGGTACGGCCGCTTTCTTGCAGGATGCGCACCGCGTCGGTGTAATCCACCTGGGCGAAGTCTTTTTCCACAAAGTCCTGCAGCCGGGTGACCACCTCCTTGTTGACCCGCTCGGCGAAGAAGCTCATGTCGTCCATGCGCTCTTCGAGTACGGCCTTGAACACATACTTGAGCATGTCTTCGGCCAGGGCGGCGATGTCGTTCAGATCGGCGAAGGCCAGTTCCGGCTCTATCATCCAGAACTCGGCCAGGTGGCGGCTGGTGTTGGAGTTTTCGGCGCGGAAGGTGGGGCCGAAGGTGTAGATCTTGCTCAGCGCGCAGGCGTAGGTTTCGCCGTTCAACTGGCCGGATACGGTAAGGAAAGCCTCTTTGCCGAAGAAGTCTTCGCCGAAGTCCACATTGCCCTTGTCGGTGCGCGGCAGGTTGTGCATATCCAGGGTGGACACCCGGAACATCTCGCCGGCGCCTTCGGTGTCGGCGGCGGTGATGATGGGGCTGGCCACCCAGATGTAGCCGCGCTCGTGGAAGAAGCGGTGAATGGCCTGGGACAGGCAGTTGCGCACCCGGGCCACGGCGCCGATCAGGTTGGTGCGCGGGCGCAGGTGGGCATATTCACGTAGGTATTCGATGGAATGGCGCTTGGCGGCCATGGGGTAGGTGTCGGGATCGTCCACCCAGCCCACCACCTTGACTTCGGTGGCCTGCAGTTCGAAATCCTGGCCCTGGCCCTGGGAGGCGGCCACGGTGCCGCTCACTTCCACCGAGCAGCCGGTAGTCAGACGCACCACTTCGGACTGATAATTCGCCACTTCGTTGGGCACCACGGCCTGCACCGGATGGAAGCAGCTGCCGTCGTGTACCGCCAAAAACGAAATGCCCGCCTTGGAGTCACGGCGAGTACGAATCCACCCCTTTACGGTCAGGGTGGTACCAACGGGGTATTTGCCCGCCAGCACATCTGCAACGGATGCGTGGGTCATCTTGAATCGCTCTCCAGCTTTAACTAAATCGGCGCCCGGCCGATAGACTATATATAAGGGGGCTAATGTTACCCTTGTAGCCTCAGGACTCAAGCAAAAGATGTGCGTGGAGGTGGCCTATGGTACAGCGACGCATCGACTGGCTGGGCCGGTTACTCGCCGGCATGACCTTGGGTGGCTGGGCGCTTTACGCCCTGCTGCTGATCCTGTTCCACTACGGCCGCCCCGAGCAGGAGTTCGGCTACCTGAAATACCTGGAAGTTGACGTCAGAACCACCTGGCTGAGCCTGCCGACCTACTGGTTCCATGTGGGCATCTGGGGCGCCCTGGGGCTGGCGGTGACCACCTTTACCCTGGTGCACCTCAAGGGCCGCCGCCACAGCCAGTTCCTCAAGGTGTACCTCGTTATGCTGGCCTCGGCCGCCGTCTTTACCCTGCTGCTGTTCTATTTCTATCCGGAGTAGCAGTGTCAAGCCGCGAGGGAATGCATATACTCAACGCAGCCATGATCCCAGGGAGGGGAGAGAATGCTGCGTTTACTCATGGTGTTTTTGCTGTTTGCCTGGCCGCTGCAGGCGGCCGAGCCGCTGCGCTGGCACGGCGGCAACGACCTGAACGAGGCCGGCCGGCTGCTGCACGAGCTGCTGCTGCCGGAGCCCGCCGCCTTTGCATCCCTCAGCCTGGCGGAGCGGGATGCCTGGCTCGGCCGGGAATGGCGCCGGGTGCTGGCCGAACGGGCGCGCTTCGCCCAGTACCGGCTGCCGCCGGAGCGGGGAGAAGCCGGATTCAACCAGGCCCTGGCCGGCGACGAGCTGGTCGCCTACCTGCGCCGCCAGCAGCCGGACTACCCCGGTTACCGGCAGCTCAGGCAACACTACCTGGCCCTGGCGCAGGTCAACCACCATACCCCCCTGCCGCCCGGTGCCGAGGTGCGCCCCGGCGAGCGGGATGCGGCCATTCCCGCCCTGCGCCAACGCCTGCTTGAGCTGGGCCATGCCCTGCCACCGCCCCGCGGCCGGGCGGATGCCCTCGATGCCTCCCTGAGCGAGGTGCTGAAAAGCCTGCAACAGGCCCATGGCCTGGCGGCCACCGGCCGGCTGAACGACGACACCCGGGCCCTGCTTTCCCGCTCACCGGCCGAGGTGCGGGCCGAGCTGCGCCACAACCTGCGCCGCTGGCTGCTGCTGCCGCCCGCCGCCCCCGAGCGCTATGTGCTGGTGAACATTCCCGCCTACCGGCTGACGCTGATGCAAAACCAGCGGCCGGAGCTTGAAATGAAAGTAATAGTGGGGCGGCCCGACTGGCCCACCCCGGCCCTGGCCACCCATATCGACGGCCTCAAGCTCAATCCCGACTGGACCCCCACCGCCAATATCATCCGCGAAGATCTGCTGCCGGCCCAGCGCCGGGACAGCGGCTTTCTCGCCCGCAACGGTTTCAGCGTCTGGCTGCCGGGAGAGGGCGAGGGCCAGGATCCCGGCACCATCGACTGGCTGCAACCGCCCGCCGGGATCAGGCTGGTACAGGCGCCCGGGCCCAACAACGCCCTGGGGCGGCTGAAGTTCGAAATGCCTAACCGCTTCGACGTATACCTGCACGATACGCCGGACAAGCGCCCGTTCAATGAGGCCGAACGGGCCCTGAGCCACGGCTGCGTGCGCCTGGCCGAGCCAGAGCGCCTGGCCACCGGCCTGGGCTGGCCTTTGCCTCCGGGCTCGCAGACCCGCATTCTGCCGGCTGTTGGCCGGGTGCCCCTGTATCTGGTGTATTTCACCGCCTGGGTGGAGCAGGGGCACCTGGTGTTTACCCGGGATATTTATGGCAAAAATGGATGAGGGGTGATGCCTAACCCGGCCCAGGGTCGAATTTATTTGACCAGGCGGCGTTAATGGCGCGCAAGGAACCAGGGGCAACGCAACCCAGCCACAAGGACGGCTTATGTTGGCAGAACAATTCCGGCGCCTGCTGCCGGACGAACAGGGGCTCAGCAAGGTGGAATTCGCCGTGATAGGCGCCCTGCTGGCCATTGGCGCGCTGCTGGCGTTTGATCAGCTCGGCGTTGTTGGCCAGCTGATTTTCATGATTCTCAACCGGATCCGGGGCTAACCAAGGGCGCCGAATACGGCGGTATCGACAGGCTGGCTCGCACAGACAGAGCCGGCCCCATTCCGGTGCCCGGTGCGGGTTGCCGGGTGCTCCAGGCTATGCCTTGTTCGCTACACATTCAGTTATAGGCCTGGCACCTCGATGCCGGTGCCGGCGGCGCTTATCACCGGGCCGCGCTCCCCCTGACCGCGCTTCCTCCTGGCCCCTGACCCTGGTGGCCAGCCCCCGGGACTTGGCCGACGGCCAGAGGATGCCGGCTTATCAATACTCCCTCCATCGGCGGTATGGCCTTGCTATTTATAACGGCGCCCACCAAATGGAATATCGATGCATTATGGTGGTGTCAATAGCGAATGGCGAGGCATAACGCCAGTTATTAACGGAACCAGTACGAACGATTATTGATTGAAGTGATTGCTTCGGGTGTTTGGAGATTAAAAAATAACCAAGCGGTAACCTGGAAATCAGCTAAAGAGCGATTGTTCTAAAAAATAGGAAGATAGTGCGAAATAAGGCGGGAAACAGTACTAAAAATAAGCTGTTTTTGGGATTGGATAAATACCATGGCGGACACTATACCTTATAACTAAGCACTAAGTGCTGGGTCCGGGTTGAATCCGGAGCATATAATCGAGCAGAAAGGAGGCGGCGCGACTATATGAAAAAAACGGGTATGTAAATCACCATGCTCACCAATCCTGTCGGCAGGTCCGGCGCATGAAACTGGCAATAAAAGGATTTTCCATAACGCTATGGAAATAAAAATACGCAACAAGGATAGAGGGTATTTTTATGTTGATTTTAAAAGAACTGAATCGTTTGATCGAAGATGAAGAAGGGCTGACCACCGTTGAATATGCCATTGCCGGCACTTTGGTGGCTGTGGCGGTAGTGACCGCCTTCTCCAACTTGGGTGACGCCGTGGGCGACCGGGTCCAGGATATGGCGAATATCATTAATGGAGAAGTTACTGCTGTAGACCCCATTGTCGAACCTGAATAATAATGGATTGGCTTTCGTAAGGGCAGGCATTAAGTCTGCCCCTTATTGATTCAGTGGTGGTGATATGGAATTGTTGCCATTTTCATTGTTTCTGTTGCTCTCGTCATGGATTGATCTGAGGGTGAACAGGATTCCCAATTGGTTGACCTTGGGTTTTATTCCACTCTCGTTGTTTTATCATTTTTTATGGGGAGAGGGGCTTCCTTTCAGTCTGACAGGTATTGTCTATGCGTTTATAGTGCTTTTTCCATTGTTTTTTTTCCGGTTTCTAGCCGGAGGAGATGTCAAGCTGGGCTTGGGAGTAGCCGCCTTTACAGGATGGCAGGTATTTCTGGAGTCCCTGCTTTATGGCCTGATTATCGGCCTGCCGCTGGTGCTGCTGCTGGCCTGGCGCCGGGTGGGCTGGCAAGGTTTTAAAACTACCTTTAGCCGCTACGGTATTATTCTGGGCACCCGCCGCTATCTGGCGCCGGTAGAGGGGGAGATGGCGGGCCTGAAGGTGCCCTATGGCCCGGCCCTGGCGCTGGGGGCCGCCCTGGCGGTAGGGCTGAACCACTTTAATATTTTTACCCTGGTGTCGTAGGGTCGAATTTATTCGACCGGTTATTTCTACAGGAAAACGGGTGGTCGAATCAATTCGACCCTACGGACTCGGCAGCAGGATGCTCCCTGCCGGTGCAGCCGGCAACTTTCGGCTTCAAGCTTCCGGCTTAAAGCTTCAAGCTTCAAGCTTCCGGCTTATAACAGGAGGTACAAGGATGTACTTGCCCAAACCCAGGACCTTGGCCGACACCGGCCTGTCCCGCGAGCTGCTGTGTCGCCTGATGCTGCGCCATCTGCAGGAGGAAGGCAGCCTCTCGCTGCCGGCGTTAAGCGAGCGGCTCTGCCTGCGCGCCAGCATTATCGAACCGCTGCTGCAAGAGCTGAAAACCCTGCAGCTGGCGGAGGTGCGCGCCTCGGGGCGGATGGACGAGCCCATTCGCTACGCCCTGACCGGCAAGGGCCAGCACGAGGCCCAGGAGCTGAGCAGCCGCGACGGCTATATAGGGCCGGCCCCCATAGCGCTTGCGGACTACCACCGGCTGGTGCTGGCCCAGGCCCTGGGGAAACACGGCATTCATCGCGACCGCCTCGTCGCCGCCCTCGATAATATGGTCGTCAGCGACGAGTTGATCAATTCCCTGGGGCCCGCACTCAATTCCCGCCGGCCGCTGCTGATTTATGGCCATGCGGGCACGGGTAAAAGTTTTTTGTGCCACCGCTTTAACCGGATTTTCGATGAAAGTATTTATGTGCCCCATGCCATAGCGGTGCAGAATACCATTATCCCGGTATTCGATCCCCTCTATCACTGGCGGCTGGACGCACCGGATAAAGAAGAGCGGGATGGCCGCTATATTCCCTGCCGCCGCCCGCTGGTGATGGTGGGCGGTGAACTGAAGCTGGATATGCTGGAGGTGCATTTCGATCGCCAGGCCCGGCAATATGGCGCGCCTCTGCAGTTAAAGGCCAATAACGGCGTTTTTTTGATCGACGACCTGGGCCGGCAAAGTTTTTCCGCCGACCAGCTGTTCAATCGCTGGATAGTGCCGATGGAAGAACGGCGCGATTTTCTCTCGCTGTCCAATGGCCTGCATTTCGATGTTCCCTTCGAGCAGATACTGGTATTTTCCACCAACCTGGAGCCTAAAATCATTGCCGATGATGCCTTTATCCGCCGCCTGGGTTACAAGATTCATCTACAAGCAATGCCCGATGATTTATATCGCAAGGTATGGCGTATGAATCTTGATAAGTATCAGCTTGCGGCCGCCGAGAGCCTGTTCGAATTTATGGTGTCCAGCCTCCATAAAAACAGTGGCAAACCCCTGATTGCCTGCTATCCGCGGGATATCCTGGGTATTGCGCGCGATATTATGCACTTTAATGGGCAGGCCGGGCAGCCCCTGGATGAAGCGATATTAACCCAGGCCTGGGATATGTACTTCGTGCGCTGAGCGGGTTCAGTGGCAATGATAAATCAACAGAGAACCAAGGATTAGGTTATGAAAACACGTACCCTGCTGTTGTTTATATTATCCGTGATCTTCGGCCTCGCCGCTGCCTGGATGGCGAACAACTGGCTCAACCAGCAAAACCGCCCCTTGGTGACGCAAGTCGACACCGAAACCACCCGGGTGGTGGTGGCCGCCATCGATCTGGTGCCCGGTGCGCCCATCGAGCCCCTGCACGTTCAGTTGCGGGAAATCGATAGCCGCCTGGTGCCGCCCGGCGCCCTTACCAGCCTGGACCAGGTACAAAACATGGTGGCCAAGAACAACCTCTACCGGGGCGACGTGCTACGCAAGGAGCGGCTGGCCCCCCTGGGCCAGGGCAGCACCCTGTCGGTGCTGCTGGAGCCCGGCATGAGGGCGGTCACGGTGCGGGTAAACGACGTGATCGGCGTGGCCGGTTTCCTGTTGCCCGGCAACCGGGTCGATATTCTGTTTACCGAAAGCAACATGACCAGCACTGTGCTGCACAATCTCAAGGTGCTGGCGGTGGATCAGACCCAGCATACCGATGAAAACCGGCCCAAGCTGGTGCGCGCCGTCACCCTGGAGGTGACTCCCGAGCAGGCCGAGCGGCTGGTGAATGCCAGCTCCAACGGCCGCATCCAGCTGGCGTTGCGCAACCCCAACGACGAGCAGGACGTGATGGCGGCGGCGTTGGCCCCTGAGCCGGCCGCCGCCAAGCCGGCGGCTGCTCAGCCCAGGGCCAAACCGCGGCCGTCTACCGTTGATCTGATCAAGGGCAGCAACCAACAGCAGGTGCCGGTGAAAAGCTAAAAAATACCTATCAAGCAGAACATTCACACGGAGGTGGCTATGAATAGCTTGAAACACATCACGCTGGGGGCCTTGTTACTGTTGCTGCCCTGGCAACTCTGGGCCGGCGGCAGCCTGCAGCGGGCGGGCAGCGAAGTACAGCTGCCCATTCATAAATCCCGCTCCCTGATGCTGGACAGGCCCGCCAGCCGGGTGTCGGTGGGCAACCCGGCCATTGCCGACGTGCTGGTGCTGCAGGATCGCGAGCTTTACCTGGTGGGCAAGTCGCTGGGGCACACCAACCTGATGGTATGGGATATGAACGATGCCCTGATGCAGGTGTACGACATCGAAGTCAGTCACGACCTGCAAGGGCTCAAGGACAGGCTTTACCGCTTCCTGCCCAACGAGCCTGTCCAGGTGCACAGTTCCCAGGGGCAGCTGGTGATGAGCGGCGAGGTCTCGGATCTCGACAAGCTCAACGCCGCCTATCAACTGGCCCGGGGCTATGTGGTGGCCGCCGAGGGCGGCACCGCCCGCTCCGAGGTGATGAACATGATGAGCGTGGGCGGCGGCCAGCAGGTGATGCTGGAGGTGACCGTGGCCGAGGTGGCGCGGGACACTTCCCGCAGCTGGGAGTCCGCCTTCGGCCTGAGCCTGAAGGGCGGCAGCTTTACCCTGCTGCGCGACAGCGTGGGCCAGCTGGCCGATTTCGGCACCAATACCCTGCTGGGCAACTGGACCAGCAAGGACGACATCTTCCAGGTGGCACTGGATCTGGCCAAGACCCGTGGCCTGGCCCGGGTGCTGGCCGAGCCGCGCATCACCGCCATCAGCGGCCAGTCCGCCGAGTTTCTCTCCGGCGGCGAGTTTCCGGTGCCGGTGCCCAAGGAGGACGGCATTGCCATCGAATTCAAGGAGTTCGGGGTGGGGCTCAAGTTTACGCCCGTGGTGCTCGGCAGCGGCAAGATCAACCTCAACCTGAGTGTGGCGGTCAGCGAGCCCACAGTGGCCAACACCACCAGTATTCCCGTCTTCGGCAATATCACCGCGCTCAACAAGCGCCGCGCCGGCACCACGGTGGAGCTGGGCGACGGCCAGACCATCGGCATCGCCGGCCTGCTGAGTGAAAGCACGCGCGAGTCGGTCAGCCAGTTGCCCTTTATGGGCGACATTCCCGTGCTGGGTCACCTCTTTAGCAGCCGCAGCTTCGTCAAGGGCGAGTCGGAGCTGGTGATTATGGTGACGCCCCGCCTGGTGCGGCCTTTCGACAAGCAGCAGGTCACCCTGCCCACCGATGGCTTTATCGAGCCCAACGACATGGAGTTCTACCTGTTGGGCCGGATGTCGGAGCGCACCCGGGTGGGTGACGGCACTCCCCTGGCCCAGCCCGCCGGCAACAGCGGGGTGAGCCCTGTCATGGGAGAAGGGGGAACGGAGCAGACTTATGGTCAGTCTTTATAGGAGCGGCAAGATGAAACCGACACTACTGATATTGCTGGCCGGCGGGCTGCTGGCCGGCTGTGCCACCGAGCGCCACTACAACTTTGCCATGGGCGAAAGCCTCCGGGAGCTGAACGAGCTGCAGATCATGGATCCGGAGGCCCCGGCCCGCAACGACGGTAAAATCGCGGCCCTGACCCTGGACGGCAACTACGGTGTGCCCCTCTATGGCAAATACGCCAAGGGGGCCGAGGCCCCGGCCGAGGGCAAGACCCAGGTCACCCTGAACTTTGGCAACTAGCAGGAGTGAACGCCATGCAAGCGTTATCGCACCGCAAGCAGCAAAAGGGCGCCGTGCTGATACTGGTGACGGTGGCGATGTTTGTGCTCTTGGGATTTACCGCCCTGGCCCTGGACGGGGGCTATTTGTTGCTGAATAAAACCAGGGTGCAGGACGCGGTGGATGCCGCAGCCTTGAGTGGCGCCAAAACCCTGGACGACGGCGGCACCCAGGCCCAGGCCGAGCAGGCGGTTAAAAATACCCTGGTCGCCATCTTCCAGGGGGAGGGATTCAGTTCGGTCAATGTGAACCTGGCCCAGCTGGACAATCCCGACTTGCTGCAAATTCAGTTCTCCCATACGGTCAGCCCCTTTACGCCCATCAACCACCCGGACGCCAGCTATATCCGGGTGACCCTGGGCAATGTGCCCGTGACCCAGTTTTTCTCGCAACTGGTGCTGGATACCTGGCAGGTCTGGGCCTCGGCGGTGGCGGGGCCCAGCCCGCCCATTCAGGAGGAGGAAGAGTGTCGGATCCTTCCTTTGCTGATGTGCGCGGGCGACCTGTCCAGCCAGAACGAGCCCGACTACAACTTTGGCTTCACGCCTTCCAGCAATGATCAGCGGGGGGACGTGCTGGTTATCAAGGCGCCCAACCATAATCGCAATTCCGTGGTGGGGCCGGGCAATTTCATGGCGATCGATCTGGATGGGGTGGGCGGTGGCGCCAACGAGTTCCGGGACGGGCTGGCCGGCAATGTGCATGGTGCCACCTGTGTGCCCACGGGCGACACGGTGGAGACCAAAACCGGCAATATGGTCGGCCCCACCCAGCAAGGGCTGAACACCCGTTTTGGGGAGTATCTCTCGCCCATGTCCGAGCCCACCACCGAGCCGGTTGCCGGCGGGGCCGAAGGCTACTATGCGGACTGCGAGGTGCCCAACTACACCAACACCGGCCTGGAACTGGTCAACTTTGTTGGCAGCCAGTTCGACAGCAACAATGGCGGCAACAATGTGCTGAACGACGCCACTACCCTGGCCAAGTTGCAGGATTATCCCGACTACGCCAAGGGCATTGCGGGCGGCAGCAAGTCGACCGATCCCGGCACCAGTTATTGCCTGCCCAAGCGACGCATGGTGCGGGTGCCGGTGGCTAACTGCACCGGCCATAATCCCGGGCAGTCTACCCTCACCGTGATGGGCACGGCCTGCATGTTTCTGATCCAGAAGGTCACTGGCCAGGGGAATACCCAGTTTGTGGTGGCCGAGTTCGTTGAGAATTGCACCAACGATGGCACCGGGTTCAATAGCAATTCCAACAGCTATCGCCTGGTGCTCTATAAGGACTACGGCAGTAACGGAGGCTCCTGATGAAGCGTCTTTTGTCCAGGCAAAAAGGACTGGCTGCCGTCGAGGCGACCATAGTGATGCCTCTGCTGTTGCTGATGCTGCTGGCCATTGCCGAATTCGGCCGCGCCCTGTACCAGTACAATACCCTGACCCAGGCGGTCAGGGCCGGGGCCCGGGCGGTGAGTTTCAGCGAAAACCCGGGCAATTTCGAACTGACCGCCGCTATGCAGGCCAGGGCCAGAAACCTGATCCTCTACGGCCAGGAAGTACCCGGCGAGGCGCCGGTGTTGCCGGGGCTGAGCGCTGCTGACATCAGCTTCAGCACTGTGGCCATTCCCGAGGGGAGCACCGATCTCTATGTTGAAATCCACACCAGTTACAGCTGGCAACCTATCTTCGGCCTCGGTTTCAATACCTTTTTTGGTGGAGTCATTTCCCTGGATTTTCCGCTGGAAACAAAAATAACCATGAGGGTGCTGCAATGAAACGAACTGCCGGAACCCATATTAAAGGCCAGGTTGGAACGACCACAGTGGAGTTCGCCATTGTCGGTGCCGTGGTGTTTCTGGTGTTGTTCGCGGTGATGGAGGTGGCCCGCCTGATGTATACCTGGGGGCTGCTGAACGAGGTGTCACGCCGGGGGGCCCGGCTGGCGGCGGTATGCACGGTGGAAGAGGGGGTGAATGGTGACGTCTCCAACATGGTGCTGGCGCAAATCGGCGGCTCTTTGCCTGGTTTTGCCCCGGCCAATCTCGAGCTGCAATACCTGGGAGCGGACAGCGGCACTCCCCTGGCCGCCCCCGCCGGCGCCGACGAAGACGACATCAAGTATGTTCGCAGTCGCATCGTCAACTATCGCTACGAGATGATTTTGCCGCTCACGGTGGACTTGAGCGCCTGGGCGCCGGATTTTGCCACCACGGTAAGGACGGAGAGCCTGGGCAATGTGCTGGTTAACGGCATTATCGAAAAAATCCCCTGTGGGGCATGACGAAGGGACCATCTATGACAGACGCCAAAATAGTCGAACTGGAACGCGAAGGGATGCACCCGCTGCCGGCCCTGTCCTGTCCCCTGCAGCTGAATGTGCTGGACCCGGACGAACGGCTCTGGCCCCTGCTCAAGGTAAAACTGCATCACAGCAGCCAGTTGCAGCTGAAAAAACTGAACGAGCAGGACTTTTTGCCCAAGGGCGAGCGCCAGGTACTGCTGCTGGTGGACCACGCCATGATGGTGCCCGTGTACGACGAACTGGAGCGCAAGGCAGGGGAAGAGCGATCCCTGATTTTTGTGGGCGATGTGAAAAACACCGCCCTGGTGCGCCGGGCCATGCGCATGGGGGCCCTGGATTTTCTGCCTTATGAGAGCGAACCGGTCGAGCTGTGGTCGGCCCTGGTGCGGGTGTCGGCGCAAATTTCGGCCAGTATACGGCTGGCGCCGGTAACGGCGGTTATCAACGGTAAGCCCGGCTCCGGGGCCAGCTTTGTCTGTGCCAATCTGGGCTATGCCCTGGGCGATGAGGATAAGCTACAAAAAGTGCTGCTGCTGGATGCCAATATGCACTACGGCTCCCTGGCCGACTACCTTAACATAAAAGACAGGCAGGGTGGGCTGAACGAGGCCCTGCTGCGGGCCGGCGAGCTGGATGCCATGGCACTGGGCGGCATGGTCAGCAAGGCGCGCGATAAGCTCGATATACTGCCCGCCTCCACCTTGCCGCTGCACGATGAAAAAAGTGTCTCCGCCCGCCAGTGTTCCCAGTTGCTGCACCTGGTGCGCGGCCAGTACGACCATGTAGTGGTGGATATGTCCCGCGGGCCGGAAAACTGGAACCTGCCGTTGCTGGAAAATGCCGACCAGGTGCTGGTGATAATGCAGCAAAGCCTGGCGGGCCTGCGCGAAACCATTTACCTGCTGCGGCAATTGCGTCACGAACTGGGTATATCCAAGGATCGCATCCTGCTGTTGATTAACCGCTACGACAAGAAAAAGGATGTTTCTCTCAAGGATATAGAAAAAGCCACCGAGCTTGCCCGCATTTTTACTTTACCCAACGACTTTGCCATGGCCGAAACCTGTACTGACCTGGGCCGGCTGGTGGCGGAGGAAAAGCGCGGCCATAAACTGGTTGATGCCTTCAATCATATTACCCGGGCGCTGCACATCAAACCGGGGCAGGACGAACCCACACCGGGATTCTTTAACCGGCTGTTCGGCAAAAAATAGCCGAGGCCAAGGGGGTCATGGATGAACCTTGAAGACTATATCCTCAATCAGGAAGAAGAAAGCCACAAGCAACGGCTGCATGCCAAGCTGATGGACATGCTGGACCTGCCCATGCTGCAGGCGGTGTCCAAGGCGCAGGCCGGCGAACAGATAGAACGGCTTTGCCTGCAACTGATGCAGGACTCGCCCACGCCCTTGTCGCTGGTCTCGCGCCAGAAGATAGTGCGCCAGATCCTGGACGAGGTGCTGGGCCTGGGGCCATTGGAACCCCTGCTGGCCGACGCCACCATAGCGGACATCATGGTCAACGGCGCCAAGAGCATCTATGTGGAGCGGCGCGGGCGCATAGAGCGGTTGCCGCTGACCTTTCGGGACGACGAGCACCTGATGGGGGTGATAGAGCGTATCGTCTCCAGCGTGGGCCGGCGTATCGACGAACTCTCCCCCATGGTGGACGCCCGGCTGCAGGACGGCTCCCGGGTCAACGCCATTATCCCGCCCCTGGCGCTGAACGGCCCCACGCTTTCCATCCGCCGCTTTACCGTGGAGAAACTGGCCATCGAGACCCTGATCGACTTTGGCACCATCACCCCGGCCATCGCCCAGGTGATGGAGGCGGTGGTCAAGGGCAAACTCAATATCCTGATCTCCGGCGGCACCGGCACCGGCAAGACCACCTTTCTCAATGTTCTGTCCGGTTTTATTCCGTCCAACCAGCGCATCATCACGGTGGAAGATTCTGCCGAGCTGCAATTGCAGCAGCCCCATGTGGTGCAGCTGGAAAGCCGCCCGGCCAATATTGAGGGCAAGGGCGAGGTGGGACTCAGGGAACTGGTGAAAAATACCCTGCGGATGCGACCCGATCGCATAGTGGTGGGGGAGGTGCGCGGTGCCGAAGCCTTCGACATGCTCACCGCCATGAACACCGGCCACGAAGGTTCTCTGACCACTGTGCATGCCAATACCCCACGCGATGCCCTGGGCCGGCTGGAGAATATGGTGTCCATGACCGGTTTCGATATGCCGATTAAAAATATCCGGGCCCAGGTGGCCTCGGCGCTGGACCTGATTATCCAGCTGGAGCGGCAGGAAGACGGCAAGCGCCGCATGGTCAGCATGCAGGAAGTGCACGGCATGGAAGGCGAAACCATCACCATGTCGGAAATATTCACCTTCGAGCGCACCGGCATCGACGAGCAGGGCAATGTGCTGGGCCGCCACAAGCCCACCGGCGTTATGCCCAACTTTTACGACCGGCTGGCGCGCCGGGGCATGGTGCTGCCGCGCAGCCTGTTCGGCGACGAGGATCTGCACAAAGGGATTTTCTAGGAGGGCGTTGCCATGAATACCTTGATTTTTCTGGCACTGGTGGGGCTGGCGGTGGTGTGTTTGAGCATGGCGCTCTTCGTGCCGGTCACCCAGCCCCGGCTCAAATATTCGGCCATGCTCAAGCGCCGGGTGCAGGCGCTGGCGGAAGAAAACCGGGAGCAGGCCCAGGCGTCCATCTACCGCACCAAAAAGCTGGACTCCCTCTCTCCCCTGCTGCGCCGGATAGAGACACTGCCCTTGATGGAGCGGGTGGCTTTTTCCCTGGATCTGGCCGGCTCCCGGCTTTATGCCTGGCAGTTGGTGCTGATGGTGGCGGTGGGGACGGCGGTGCTGGTGCTGGCCAGCTGGTTCTGGCTGTACAATATCTGGCTCAGCCTCTTGCTGCTGGTGCTGCCCACCCTGGCGACTCATTTCAAGCTTAAGCGCAATTACCTGCAACGGCTGGCGCTGTACGAACAGCAGTTGCCCGAGGCGCTGGATATCATGAAGCGGGGGCTACAGGCGGGTTATTCCTTTGCCGAGACCATCAAGCTGATCAGCGAGCAGATGCCCAACCCCATGGGGCGGGAGTTTGCCCTGGTGTTCGCCGATATCAACTACCGCAAGGATGTGCGCAAGGCCATGACCGGCCTGCTGGAGCGGGTGCCCAGTATCTCCAATATGGCGCTGATCAGCGCAGTGCAGGTGCAGCGGGAAACCGGCGGCAACCTGGTGGGAAATATCGATAAGCTGGCGCGCATTATCCGAGATCGTTTCAAGTTTAATCGCCAGTTGCGCACTTTGTCCGCCGAAGGACGGATGTCGGGCTGGATACTGGTATTGACTCCCTTCGCACTCTTTGCACTCATGTTCGTGACTACTCCCAGCTATGTCATCGAGCTGGTTGGCACTCCTGAAGGTAACAGGTTGATGATGTTCGGCGGAGCAGGGATGGCCATTGGCACTTGGTGGATCAGCAAAATTATCAAGATAGAGGTGTGATATGGACACGTTCAATCAACTGATAGGGCAGGTATTCGCCGATCCGCAACTGCGCCAGTGGCTGCTGATAGGGGTGGTGGGGCTTTCCGCCGTTACCCTGTTTTGGGGCTTGACCCTGGTGGCCAGCGGGGTTGCCAGCCCTTACCGCCGGCAGCTAAAAAACATACAGCAAGAAGTTGACGATAGCGACCAAACCCTGGAGCAGCGGCTGGTGATTGCCAAACAGCATGGCAGCGGTTTTAACGGCCACCGTATCCGCACCCTGCTGGTGCATGCGGGTTTTCATAAGGAGTCGGCTTACAGGGCATTCAACGGCATTCGGGTGCTCGTAATACTGCTGGCAGTAGTCTTGAGTTTTATGTTCCTCAGCCTGTTGACCCGTTTACCTTTTAATATGATTCTGCTGCTAGTGGCAGCCATTGCCTATGTGGCCTACGTTTTGCCGGTGTTTATTCTTGAACGACTGGCTAATAAGCGTATGAACCAGATGAAAATGGCCATGCCCGATGCCTTGGATCTGCTGGTGGTCTGTACCGAGGCGGGCCTGGGCTTCAAGGCCGCCTTGCAGCGGGTGGCCCAGGAGGTGAACATGAGCCATGAGGAGCTGGCCGAGGAGCTGGCGCTGATTTCCGCCAAGCTCAGGGCGGGCCTGAGCATGCAGCAGGCCTTCGAGGAGTTTATTTTGCGCACCGGTCTTGAGGATTTTCGCAGCCTCAATGTGGCGATCAATCAGTGCATCCAGCTGGGTACCAGCATCGCCGAAACCCTGCGGGTCTATGCCGACGAGTACCGCATCAAGCGTAAGCAGGAGGCGGAAGAGCTGGCCGCCAAAATAGGCACCAAGATGATTTTCCCGCTGGTATTTTTTATCTGGCCCTCGTTTTTTATCGTGGCCATAGGTCCGGCCTTAATCAAACTCTTCAAAGTCTTCGGCAACATGTAATCATGTAATAAAGCAGCGGGAATCAATGAATTGGATGCCCGCAAGCTGGCCCGGGCCAGGTACTGCTACTAGCATTAGATGGATTCAACAGACACTAGCCAAGGACTGGCTTAAGGATAACGAGATGAAAAAGATCACCAGTGCGCTGATGGTGCTGCTGCTGAGCGGTTGTGCCGCCACCGGTGGGCAGCAGGAGGAGGGCTTGTCGGGGATGACAGCGCCGGGGGCGGGGATGATCAAGCCCACCAACGCGGCGGAGGCCCGTATGCTTGTCGCCCAGTCGCAAACCGCGGGCAATATCGATGCCATGGTCTATGCCTATCGCCAGGCGCTGGCCTTCAGGGAATTCAACCAGGCGGATCTCTACCTCAACATCGCCCGGCTGGAGCAGCAGCGCAGGAACAACGGGGTGGCCGAGCAGGCCTACCGCCAGGCCATGGCCCTCGATGGCAAACGGCAGGATCTGAAAGAAGCGCTCGCCTTGTTGCTGGTCGACATGAAACGCCACCAGGAGGCGGAAACCCTGTTGCAGGAAGTGGTGGCCGCCGATCTGGCCAGGCTTAAGGCGGCCAATGCCGGTGCCGCCAGCTGCACCACCGACAGCCAGTCGCCCTGGCGCAGCTACAATGCCCTGGGGCTGCTGGCGGACATCATGGAGCAGGGCGAGCAGGCGCGGCAGTATTTCCAGTGTGCCCTGCAGGTGCAGCCCGGCCTGGCCATGCTGCACACCAACCTGGGCTTTTCCTATTACCTGGAGGGCGAATACCCCCAGGCGGAGCGGGCCCTGATCCGGGCGGTGAACCAGGATCCGGAATTCCAGAGGGCCTGGAACAACTTAGGATTGTTGTATTATCGCTGGGGGCGCAAGTCAGAGGCGTTGGCGGCCCTGCGCAAGAACATGTCCCAGGCCGAAGCCCTGAACGATCTGGGTTACATCGCCATGATGGAAGGGGCTTACGAAGAAGCCGCCGGCCTGTTCCAACGTGCCATCGACGCTTCGCCCCGCCATTACCCCAAAGCCGTTGAAAACCTGCGGCAGACTAAAACCATGTCGGCGGTGGGCAAAAGGTAACACAACACAGTGGGGCGCGGGTCTTGTCCCCGAATGGGGACGGCCCGCCCGCGCTCCGTGTGGATCTCCTGCGCTCCGTTTTTTCCCCTCTTGTTACGGCTGCTCCTGGTGGCCCTGCCGGGCTTGGCGCAGGCATTCCAGCAGCTCCAGGGTGGTGGGGTCGGGGTGTTCTTCGTCGCGCCAGCACATGCCCACATAGCCTTCGCCGCTGTCGAGGCGGATGTCCAGCGGCACCACCAGGCCGCGGCCGGTGAAGTGGCGGGCCACCCGCTCCGAGCTGACCGACAGCATGTCGCTGTGCTGCAGCAGCCAGAGGTTGCCCACCTGGGAGGAGGACTCCACCCGGTAGGGCGGCGGTTTGCGCCCGGCCAGGGTCAGGGCCATGTCCAGCTTGCTGCGGATGGGGGTGCCCTGGGGCCAGACTATCCAGTCGTACTGGTAAAGGTCGTCCCAGCCCAGCCCCGGCCGCCCGGCCAGGGGATGGTCGGGGCGGGCCACGATGCGCAGCGGCTCCTCGTAAAGCATTTCGCTCTTCAGGCTGGCGCGGGGCTGGTAGTTGTCGAGCCGGCCCACCACCACGTCCAGCTTGCCCAGCTCCAGCTTGTCCAGCAGCGAATTCATGGTGCTTTCCTGTATTTCCACCCGCGTCCTGGGATGCTGGGCGATAAAGGCCATGATGGCCGCCGGCACGAAGCTGGGCGCCGAGGCCGGCGAGGTGCCCACCGCCACGGTGCGGGCGCTGCCTTCCTGCAGGGCTTCCAGGTTGTGCTGGGCCCGGGCCATCTCGGTCACCATGCGCCGGGCATGGCTCACCAGCAACTGGCCCATGGCGGTGGGCCTGAGGCCGCGGGCATGGCGCTCGAACAGCGGCGCGCCTATGTCTTCTTCCAGCTCCTTCAGCCACTTCGACAACCCCGGCTGGGTGCTGTGCATGATGCGGGCGGTGTCGCTCAGGCTGCCGGTGTCGGCCAGGTTGATCAGCAGGTGCAGGTGCCTGAGGCGCAGGCGGCGGGTCCAGTCCATCGAGCTATACCATAAAGTGTATGACGGTATCTAAAAATATCATTATTCGATATGGGTTTCACGGACAATACTGTTGCTCAGAAGTTACGAGGCCGTGAGCGAGACATTGGAAGAATGCTATCGCCGGGCAGTACCAGGGCGCCGACGCAGGGCCGCTCAATCAGTCAGGAGAGTGTCACGTGAGTTATGTCGTAGAACCCCAAGCCGTCACCAGCATCCCCGTCGTCGGCGGCGAGCAGCAGTTTCCGGTGCGCCGTGTCTATTGCGTCGGCCGCAACTACGCCGCCCATGCCCGGGAGATGGGCTTCGACCCGGATCGGGAGCCGCCCTTCTTCTTCTGCAAGCCCGCCGATGCCGTGGTGCCGGTGGCCGACGGCCAGGTGCTGGCGCTGCCCTATCCGGGCGAAACCGGCAACTACCATTATGAAATAGAGCTGGTGGTGGCCATCGGCAAGGGCGGCAGCAACATCCCCCTGGAAGAGGCCAACGACCATGTGTGGGGCTACGCCGTGGGTCTGGACATGACCCGCCGCGACTTGCAGATGAAGATGCGCGAGATGGGCCGCCCCTGGGAAATCGGCAAGGCCTTCGATGCCTCGGCGCCGGTGGGCCCGCTCCATCCGGCCAGCCAAATCGGCCACCCCGGGCAGGCCGCCATCTGGCTACAGGTAGACGGCGAAGACCGCCAGCGCAGCGACATCGACAAGCTGATCTGGTCGGTGCCCGAGACCATCAGCTACCTGTCCCGCTTTTTCGAGCTGCAGCCGGGCGATCTGATCATGACCGGCACCCCGGAAGGGGTGGGCGCGGTGCACCGGGGCGAGCTGATGGTCGGCGGCGTCGAGGGCCTGGGCGAACTGCACGTGCGTGTGCTGTAAGGGAGAGAAGACCATGCAGCTTTACAGCTTTTTCAACAGCTCCACCTCCTACCGGGTGCGCATCGCCCTGGCCCTGAAGGGCCTGGACTACGACTACAAAGGCATAAACATCCGGGTGGGCGAGCAACGGGCCGATGACTACCGGGCGCTGAATCCCTCCCAGGGGGTGCCGCTGCTGGTGGAGGACGACGGCACCGCCCTGAGCCAGTCGATGGCGATCATCGACTATCTGGACGGGACTCATCCTGAGCCCAGACTGTTGCCCGCCGAGCCCCGGGCCCGGGCCCGGGTGCTGGAGCTGGCCAATGCCATCGCCTGCGACATGCACCCGGTCAACAACCTGCGCATCCTCGGCTACCTGAAGAACCGCCTCGAGGTGAGCGAGGAGCAGAAGAACGACTGGTACCGCCACTGGATAGCCGAGGGTTTCGGCGCGGTGGAGGCCCTGCTCGAACGTTATGGCCATGGCCCCTACTGCTTCGGCGAGGCGCCCACCCTGGCCGACTGCTGCCTGGTGCCCCAGGTGGCCAACGCCGAGCGCATGGGCTGCGATTTGAGCGCCTATCCCAGGGTGATGGCGGTGTACCAGCACTGCCAGCGGCAGCCGGCCTTCCAGCAGGCCGCCCCCTCCCGCCAGCCGGACTTTACCGCCTGAGCCGGGCGACAGACAGATTGAAAGGAGAACAGTGATGGACAAGCAACAGACAGAGCAAAAAGTCATCGTGGTCGGCGGCGGCATCGGCGGCCTGGCCGCGGCGCTGGCCCTGGTGCGCCGGGGCTTTAGGGTACAGGTGCTGGAGCAGGCGCCGGAGATCGGTGAAATCGGCGCCGGCATCCAGCTCGGGCCCAACGCCTTCCACGCCTTCGACGCCCTCGGCGTGGGCGACAAGGCGCGCAGCCGCTCGGTGTTCACCGACTTTATGGTGATGCACGACGCCATCGACGAATACCAGATCGGCAAGATCGAAACCGGCGAGGCCTTCCGCCAGCGCTTCGGCAACCCCTATGCGGTGATCCACCGGGTGGACGTACACCTGTCGCTGCTCGAAGGCGCCCAGGAAACCGGCCGGGTGGAATTCAAGACCGACACCCATATCCAGCGGGTGGAGCAGGATGAAAACGGCGTGGCCGTCTACGACCAGCGCGGCAACGTTTACCGGGGTGTGGCCCTGATCGGCGCCGACGGCGTCAAGTCGGTGGTGCGCGCCACCTACGTCAATGATCCGGCCCGGGTCACCGGCCATGTGGTGTACCGCGCCGTGGTCGACAAGGAAGACTTCCCCGAAGAGCTGCGCTGGAACGCTGCCAGCCTGTGGGCCGGCCCCAACTGCCACCTGGTGCACTACCCGCTGCGCGGCGGCGAGCAATACAACGTGGTGGTGACCTTCCACAGCCGCGAGCAGGAAGAGTGGGGCGTAACCGAAGGCAGCAAGGAAGAGGTACAAAGCTACTTCCAGGGCATCTGCCCCAGGGCGCGCCAGCTGATCGACCTGCCCAAGAGCTGGAAGCGCTGGGCCACCGCCGACCGGGAGCCCATCGAACAGTGGACCTACGGCCGGGCGACCCTGCTGGGCGACGCCGCCCACCCCACCACCCAGTACATGGCCCAGGGCGCCTGTATGGCGATAGAGGATGCCGTGACCCTGGGCGAGGCGCTGCGGGTGCACGACAACGACTGGGACCAGGCGCTGGATCTGTACCAGCGCTCCCGGGTCGCCCGCACCGCCCGCATCGTGCTGTCCAGCCGGGAAATGGGGCGCATCTATCATGCCAAGGGCGTGGAGCGGCTGATCCGCAACGAGCTGTGGAAAGGCCGCAGCCAGGAACGTTTCTACGACGCAATCGAATGGCTGTACGGCTGGAACGTGACCAACTGCCTGAAAGACGACCACCGCTAATCGTATCGCGCGCCGGCCCGGCCGGCGCCGCAAGGAGACAGAGAAGATGCATCAACTCGGAACCCTGGAAGACCTGCCCGAAAGCTACCGCAACGAGCTGACCGAACAGAACCTGGTGCCGCTGTGGCCCAACATGCGCGCCGTGCTGCCGCCCAAGGTGCCCAGCCGCAAGACCCGCACCCTGCGCTGGGACTACGAGGTGGTGCGCCCGCTGCTGCTGCAGGCCGGCGAGCTGACCCCGATGGAAAAAGCCGAGCGCCGGGTGCTGGTGCTGGCCAACCCGGGCCACGGCCTCAACAACATGCAGGCCACCCCCAGCATCTACATGGGGCTGCAGCTGATCCTGCCCGGTGAAACCGCGCCCAACCACCGCCACACCCCCAATGCGGTGCGCATCATCATCGAGGGCGAGGGCGCTTACACCACCGTCAACGGCGAGCCCTGCCGCATGGAGCGGGGCGATCTGATCCTCACCCCCTCCGGCAAGTGGCACGAGCACCACCACGAAGGGGAGGGTCCCATCGTCTGGCTGGATATCCTCGACCTGCCGCTGATCTACCAGCTGGAAGGCTCCTGGGCGGTGGAAGGCCAGCCCCAGCAGACCACCCTGAGCCGGGACAAGTCGTTTGCCGACTACAGCGCCGCCGGCGTGGTGCCCAACCTCAACTTCCGGCGCGGCACCGCCGACTCGCCCATGCTGCGCTATCCCTGGGGCAAGACCCGTGCCTGCCTGGTGGAGATGGCCGAGCATTATCAAGACGGCCTGCTGCAGGTGAGCTACGTCAACCCGGAAACCGGCGCCAGCCTGTTCCCCAGCATCGGCTTCGGCGCCCTGATGCTGCGCCCGGGCGAGACCCTCACCCTGCCCAGGCGCACCACCGCCTGCGTGTTCCACGCGGTGGAAGGATGCGGCCAACTGAGCGTGGACGGCGGCGAGCCCCTGGCCTGGAACGACAAGGACACCCTGTCCGCCCCCGGCTACAGCGACATTACCCTGAGCAACGGCTCGGCCGACCAGCCGGCCTTTATGATCACCGCCGACGAAGCCCCGCTGCATCGTTACCTCGGCATTTACTGAGTAAGGGTTGAACAAGATGACCGTAAAACTGTTATTTCCCGCTAAAGAGCAGACCTTCGCCGCCGTGGCCGGCACCGACGCACTGTTCCCGGTGCACCGCATCTTCTGCGTGGGCCGCAACTACCATGCCCATGCCGCCGAGATGGGCGTGAGCGTCGACAAGTCCACCCAGGAGCCCTTTTACTTCACCAAGCACCCGAGCACCCTGATCCCCTCGGGCAGCGAAATCGCCTATCCGCCGCAAACCGCCAATTACCATTATGAAATGGAGTTCGTGGTGGCCATCGGCAAGGCCGGCTTCGAGGTGAGCGAGGCCGAGGCCAGCGAGCTGGTGTTCGGCTACGCCGCCGGCCTGGACATGACCCGCCGGGATCTGCAGCTGAAGGCGCGGGAAACCGGCCGGCCCTGGGATCTGGGCAAGGACTTCGAGGAGTCCGCGGTGCTCGGCCCCATAGTGCGCAAGGAAGAAACCGGCATAGTGGACAGCGGCGCTATCAGCCTGAGCGTGAACGGCGAGATCAGGCAGCACTCGGATCTGACCAAGCTCATCTGGAACGTGCCGGAGATCATCGCCCACCTGTCCCGCTTCTACCACCTGCAGCCGGGGGATCTGATCTACACCGGCACCCCCGACGGGGTGGGCCCGGTGGTGGCCGGCGACAAGATCACCGGCGCGGTGGCCGGGGTGGGCGACGTAGAGCTGCGTATCGCCCAATAACGACGGGGCCGGGTCATGGACCCGGCCGGACCCGTTGATGATGAAAACGGATGTTAGGCCCAACGGCCGCAATGGTGGGGGATACCCCCGGACTCAAGGATTACAGGGAGCTCGACTCGTCATGGTAACTTTCAAAAAACTCTTCGCGGTGACCGCCATCGCCTCGGCACTGACCTTCAGCTTTTCCGCCAGCGCGGAGCGGATGCGCCTGGGCCACGTGACCCCGCCCAGCCATATCTGGAACCAGGTGGCCGAGCGCTTCAACGACAACCTGAAGGAAGCCTCGGGCGGCAAGCACACCATCATGATCTTCCCGCTGTCCAAGCTGGGCGGCGACGATCAGATGATCGATCTGCTGCAGTCCGGCGGCCTGCAACTGGCCATCCTGACCGCGGGCAGCCTGTCCAACCGGGCCGAGGACATGAACGCCTGGTTCCTGCCCTATATCTTCGACGACGTGACCGACGCGGCCGAGGCCAGCCAGCATCCCGCCGCCCAGGAAATGCTGGACAACCTCAAGCAGCACAAGCTGGTGGGGCTGGGCTATACCTTCGCCGGCATGCGCCACGTGATCTCCTCCAAACCCATGACCTCGGTGGACGATTTCAGGAACAAGAAGATCCGCTCCTTCCCCAACAAGCTGTTCAACGACTGGTGGAACCAGCTGGGCGCGGCGCCCACCGCCCTGGCCATCAGCGACGTGTCCTCGGCCCTGACCACCAACCTGCTGGACGCGGTGGACGTGGATCTGGACATAGTGGTCGGCCTCAAGATGTACCAGCAGGCGCCCTACCTGACCCTGACCAACCACATGGCCTTCCCCGGCGTGGTGGTGGCCTCCGAGGTCTGGTGGAACCGGCTGTCGGAAGAGGATCACACCCTGGTGCTGAACGCCTTCAAGGAGGCCGAGGAATGGGGCTTCAGGAAGCAGGCCGAGGCCGAGCTGAGCAACCTGGAGCTGCTCAGGCAGGAAGGGGTCACCATCAACGAATTCGACGCGGCGCAGCTGAGCCAGGCCGCCGAGGCGATCGTCGGCAAATACAGCGCTGCCAGCGAAGGCATCAACGCCTTCTACCAGCAGCAAACCCAGTAATCAAGCACAAGGGGCGGGGCCCGGGCTCCGCCTACCGAGGTGATTATGTTCAAGATCATCAAGACATTGGATGGACTGCTCGGCAAGCTGGAATACGCCTTGCTGGTGCTGCTGACGGCGGCGCTGACCCTGATCCTCTCCGCCCAGGTGATACTCCGCTACTTCTTCAGCAGCCCGCTGTTCTGGGCCGAGGAAGTGTCGGTGCAGATCCTGATTTCCGCTACCTTTATCGGCGTCAGCTACCTGCTGTTCAGCAACAAGCTGGTGCGGGTGGACTTTATCCTGGAAAACCTGGGCAAGCCCTGGGGAGCCTGGCTGAACAAGGGTCTGCAACTGCTGTCCATGCTGGTGCTGCTGGTGCTGTGCTACTACGCCACCGAATGGATACTGCGCCCGGAGATCAAGGCCGACGTTTCCCCCACCACCCAGCTGCCGCGCTGGTACAACTACGCGGTGCTGGTGGTGTCCTTCTATTGCATGGCCTGGCACCAACTGATCAAAATCATCCTGCCCGCCAGGCTGGTTCACAGTGAGGCGGCATTATGATGACCTCCATTACCTTCTTCGTCGCCCTGCTGCTGGGGCTGCCCATCTTCATCACCCTGCTGCTGGGCACCCTGGTGTTTTTGTGGCAGGCCGACCTCACCGTGCTGATGAGCTCGCTGCCGATCCAGCTTTACGGCTCCCTCAACCAGAACGGCCTGCTGGCCATTCCGCTGTTCATGCTGGTGGGCGAGCTGATGAACAAGGGCGGGCTCACTTCCCGGCTGATGAACGCGGCCGACGTGTTTGTGGGCGGTTTCAAGGGCGGCCTGGCCTATGTCAACCTGCTGACCAACGCCATGGCCGCCTCCATCCTCGGCTCGGCCACCGCCCAGATAGCGGTGATGAGCCGGCTGATGGTGCCGACCATGGTGGAAAAGGGCTACAAGAAGGAATTCTCCGCCGCCGTCACCATGGCCGGCGGCCTGCTGGGGCCCATCATCCCGCCCTCGATGCTGATGATCATCTACGGGGTGGTGGCCTACCAGCCGATTTCCGCCCTGTTTATCGCCGGCATACTGCCCGGACTCTTGATCATCGCCGGCTTCGCCCTGGTGATCTTCCTCACCGGGCTGTTCGCCGGCCTACCCTCGGGCGAGCACCTCAAGCACAAGAACATCCGCCAGGAGCTGGTGAGCGGCCTCTTGCCCGGCACCATTCCGGTGGTGGTGATCATCTGCATCATCACCGGGGTGATGACCCCGACCGAGGCCGGCGCCATCGCCTCCATCCTGGCCTTTATCATCGGCGCCGTGGTCTACAAGAGCATCGGCCTGAAGGAGCTGCCGGGTATTTTCGCCTCGGTGGCGCTCAACACCGCCACCATCACCGGCCTTATCGCCACCGCCTCGGTGTTCGGCTGGGCGCTGTCGTTCGAGGCGGTGCCGGACATGCTGGTGGCATGGATCAGCGGCATCACCACCTCGCCGCTGCTGTTCCTGATGCTGGTCTATGTGCTGGTGATCCTGCTCGGCATGTTCCTCGAGAGCATCAGCGTGATGATAGTGATAGTGCCCATCATACTGCCGGCGGCCATTTCCTTCGGCATCGATCCCATCCACTTCGGGGTGATCATCAGCCTGGCCACCCTGATCGGCCTGGTCACGCCGCCGGTGGGGCCGGGGCTCTATATTGCCATGACCTCGGCCAACCTGCCGATGGGCGCCCTGTTCAAGGCGATGATCCCCTTCCTGGCTTCCATGCTGATCTGCATGCTGATCATCGCGGTGTTCCCGGCCATTTCCCTGTGGCTGCCGAGCCTGATGTAGTTCGAACGACAATAAAAAAGTGGTGAAGACACCGATTTGCCCTTTCACCCCAGGTGAAAGGGCTTTTTTTTTTTGGAGCGCGGGCGGCCCGCCCGCATGGGGATACGCCTGTGGTTAAGGCATGGCTTTCAACGCCGCAGGTTCCCGCTGCGCTCCTGTTGTAGGGTCGAATTTATTCGACCAAACCCCGGCGCCGTGGGTGGAAGGTCCATTGAAATGGACCCTTCAGCCAAACCACCGTCCATTTGTAGGGTCGAATTTATTCGACCGAACCCCGGCGCCGGTGGCGGGGTGGTCCATTGAAACGGACCCTTGTATGTTGAAGCGAGATGAACTGATAGAGTTAAAAACAGTTACCGGGGAGGCCGTTGGACCCTGGAGGCAGCATTCGCTGACCTCGCACGTAG
>NZ_JAERTZ010000025.1 GCF_016746085.1 Zobellella iuensis | reverse complement strand
CCTCACCGGACTATGGGCCTGCATGCAGACTGAAACGGCGTTCGATTCCGCTTTGCTGTTCAGTGAAGAGCACATGAAATCTTGATTTTAAACAGAGTATCTACGGGATAAGGGCTATTGTCCAATCTTGCCGGCGGGGGAAAATCCCGTCCGCGCAGTTCACACCTTGAAGCCGGTACCCTTGTTGATGCCTTTGGTATGGCCTTTTTGATCGTAGGTCATGCTCTGCCGTTCATGCAGCCGGCTCAGGATATTGGCCAGCTGGCGGATACCGGCCAGGGACTGTTCCAGCACCTGCTCGGCCACCAGGTTTTGCTCCTGGCAGCGCTGCAGCAGTGCCCGCAGCTCGGCCACCTGTTCACCGTGGTGGCTGCGCAGCAAGGCGCTGTCGGCGTGGCCGGCCAGCTGGGCATCGGTGGCCTGGATCTCGAGCAGCAGAGATTGCTTGCGCTCGGTCAGGGGCGGCAGCTCCAGCGCCTTGCGCCGGACAATAAGATCGAGCTCCTGGCCGGTGATGTCCAGCAGGAGCTCGAGTTGCGATTTTTGATGGGTCAGCAGCGCATCAAGGGTCATGGATAGAGCGTCTCTATATCCTGTTCGAAGCGGGAAATATTGGCCGCCAGCCGCTCGCTGTCAACCTGGTAACTGCCCTCGTTGATGGCTTTTTTCAGGGCCTCCAGCCGGGCACTGTTGTCCGGCGCGGGGGCGCTGGCCAGGGACTGCTGAACCTGGCTGAGGCGCTGGGCTTCGGGAGTGAGGCTGACCGAATCCTGGCTCGTAACGGGCGAGCTTGCGGATTTGGCCTCGCTACCCTGAGCCGGGCCCTTGTATTTGCCGTTGCCCGCCAGCGCGGGGCTGTTGGCGAGGCCGGGGGGGATTTTATCTATAGCCATGATGCTGACATCCTGAAGTTGCTGCTGCTTAGCCCGGGTATCGGCCTTGCCAGCAATAACTTTAGCAAAAATTACAACCGGACCTGAACCTGCCCCGAGGCCGTGACCCGGGCGGTGATTTCCCGGCCGGAGTTGATATTGCGGATCCGGACGCTGTCATTGAAGGAGCCGTCTTCCTGGGCCAGGCCTTCGGTCTTGATCATCAGGCCGCCCGACTGGGCCAATATGGTCACCTTGTCGCCCTTGCACACCACGCACAACTGGTTGCTGCGGATGGGCTGCCCCGGCCGCAGATCCCGCTTGTTGCGGGTGCCGATCAGTTCGCCGGGGTTGCTGAACACATCGCCCCGCAGCAAGACTTCATCCTGATAGTCCAGGGTCAGGTGCTGGGCCTGCAACAGGGTATTCCTGGCGATGGGATCGGCGGCAATGACCACGGGTTTCAGAATTCTGACCCGCACCGGCACAAACAATTCCCAGCCGGGTTGCTCGTGACATTGCAGATAGACGTGGGTATTGCGACGAATATCGCCGGCGCCGCGGATATCGGCGGTCAGCTTGCCCAGGCACTCGGTCAAGGGCAGCCGGGTATCGACACTGGCGGCGCTGACTTCCAGCCGATCGCCGTCCTGCAAGGGGACGAGATCGCGGACATAGTCTTCCGCATACTGGCGCACGCCGTCGTGAACCGACCATTGGGCCTGAGCCGGCACCAGGGGGAAGGCCAGCAACGCCACTCCGAGCCCGGCCGGGAGCGGGCTCCTGAACATCGCCTTTATCTGTGACCAGGCTTCTAAGAGCGGAAAAATTATCTTAAGCATTACTACCTCATCGCCGATAAAGAACGTAAGCTGGCCACAGGTGGCGCTTACCCCAGGCGGGTGTTAAGCTAACGCAGCATAAATACAAGCATAAAACATGCCATGGTATAAATGGAGAGACTGGAATGGCGGGGATACTCGATTCGGTAAACCAAAGAACGCAACTCGTCGGCCAGAACCGGCTGGAGCTGCTGCTGTTCAAGCTGAACGGACGTCAAAGATTTGGCATCAATGTGTTCAAGGTCAAGGAAGTGCTGCAATGCCCCGCACTGACCGCCTTGCCCCAGCGTCACCCGGTGATCAAGGGGGTGGCCAGTATCCGTGGCCAGACCATCTCCATCATCGACCTCAGCAAGGCGATGGGGGGGCGGCCCACCGAGCAAACCCAGAACTGCTTCGCCATTATCTCCGAATACAACCGATCGGTGCAGGGCTTCCTGGTCAACTCGGTAGAGCGTATCATCAACGTTAACTGGGAATCCATTCTGCCGCCGCCCAAGGGCGCGGGCCGGTTCAACTACATGACGGCGGTGACCGAGATCGACGGCGAACTGGTGGAAATCCTGGACGTGGAAAAAATTCTGGATGAAATCTCGCCGGTCAGCACCAAGGTGAACTCCGCCATCATCGAACAGGTATCCCACCTCGACGCCGGCCATCACAAGCCGATACTGATCGCCGACGATTCCTCCGTGGCCCGCCGCCAGATCCAGAAGGCGCTGGATACCCTGGGGCTGGAATGCATCGTCACCGAAAACGGCAAGCTGGCCCTGAACAAGCTCAGGGAAATGGCGATGAGCGGCCCCATTACCGAACAATTGGCCATGGTGATCTCCGACGTGGAAATGCCGGAGATGGACGGCTATACCCTGACCGCCGAGATCCGCAACGATCCCAAGCTCAAGGATCTGCATGTGATACTGCATACTTCCCTGAGCGGCGTGTTCAACAAGGCCCTGGTGGAAAAAGTGGGGGCCAACAATTTTATCGCCAAGTTCCATCCCGACGAGCTGGCTTCTGCCGTTAAAAGTGCTCTGTGAAGAGGCGTGAATTCTACGGATGAAAACTTTCACCGACGAGCAATACCGTACATTCTGTCAATTTCTTGAGTCCCACACCGGCATAGTGCTGGGCGACAGCAAGCAATATCTGGTGAAGAGCCGGCTTTCTCCGCTGCTGGCCCGTTTCCAGATAGAGTCGCTCGGCGAATTGCTCGGTCGGGCCATGTCGGTGCGGGAGCGGGAGCTGAAAACGGCGGTGGTCGATGCCATGACCACCAACGAAACCCTGTGGTTCCGCGACGTCTACCCCTTTACCCTGCTCAGCGACAGGCTGTTTCCCGACATTGCCAAGCCGGGCAAGAGCCTGAAAATCTGGTCCGCCGCCTGCTCTTCCGGGCAGGAGCCCTATTCCATCGCCATGACGGCGCTGGAGTACCAGGCCCGGCGGCCGGGGTCGTTGCCGGGGCTGCAAATTCTTGCCACCGACATCTCCAGCAACATGCTGGAGCTGTGCAAGCAAGGGATTTACGACAGCCTGTCGCTGGCGCGGGGGCTGTCACCCGAGCGGCGCAGCCAGTTTTTTTCCCCCCTGGCCGACGGCAAGATGCAGTTGCAGCCCAAGGTGCGCAACATGGTCAATTTCCGCTCCTTCAACCTGCTCGACAGCTACGCCGTGCTGGGCAAGTTTGACCTGATTTTCTGCCGTAACGTATTGATTTATTTCTCGCCAGAGAACAAGTCCAAGATCCTGAACCAGTTCGCCGGCGCCCTCAATCCGGGCGGCTACCTGCTGTTGGGCGCCTCCGAGTCGTTGACCGGGCTGTCCGACAAGTTCGAGATGATCCGCTGTAGCCCCGGAATTATTTACCGCCTCAAATAGCGCTGGCACATCTCTTGCATTTTGTTTGGCTTATTAAGCGAACCATGCAGCAGGAGGTGCCCAGTGGCGATATCTTTCGACAAGGCGTTTGGTGTTCACCAGCACGCCCTGGTTGCCCGTTCCGGCCGGGCCGAGCTGTTGGCCGGCAATCTGGCCAATGCCGACACCCCCGGCTATAAAGCCAGGGATATGGACTTTCAGGCGGCGCTCAGCCAGGCCCAGAACAATCAGAATTTTTCGCTGAACCGCACTCACCTGCAACATTTTGCCGTTGAACTGGCTCCCCCGGGCACGGTGCAGTATCGCGTGCCCACCCAACCGGACACCGGGGACGGCAATACCGTGGACGTGCAGGCCGAACGCAACAGCTATATGGAGAATGCCCTGCAATACCAGGCCTCCCTGGAATTTCTCAACGGCAAGATCAACGGATTGCTCAAGGCGATAAAAGGAGACTCAATGTGAGCCTGTTTAAGGTATTTGATATATCCGGAAGCGCGATGAGCGCCCAGTCGGTCCGCCTGAACACCACCGCCAGTAACCTGGCCAACGCCGACAGCGTCAGCTCCAGCATCAATGAAACCTATCGTGCCCGTAAGCCGGTGTTTGCCGCCGATCTGGACCGGGCCCTGTCGGACCGTCAGGAAAGCGTCGGCGTCAAGGTTTTGGGCATAGTGGAAACCAACAAACCGCTGCAGAAAGAGTTCAGGCCCGATCATCCCATGGCGGATCAGGACGGCTTTATCTACAAGCCGAATGTCAACGTGGTCGAAGAAATGACCGATATGCTGAGCGCCTCGCGCAACTACCAGACCAATGTGCAGGTGGCGGATGCCGCCAAGCAGATGCTGCAGCAGACCCTGCGCCTGGGCAAGGGGTAATCCGTCATGCAGGTCAATAACGACTATCTGGATGGGCTGAAATGGCCGGGTGACAAGAGCCCGGCGGAAAAGGCGGCCGACAACAGCCGGGCCAAGCTGGAGCAGGAGGACTTTTTCGCCCTCTTGACCCAGCAGCTGGCCTATCAGGACCCCTTCAAGCCGGCCGACAACTCCCAGATGATTTCGCAGATGACGTCCTTCTCCACCGCCGACGGCATCAACAACATGAGCGTGCAACTGGCGGGGTTGACCGAGGTGATGACCTCCAACCAGGCGTTGCAGGCCTCCAGCCTGGTGGGGCAGAAGGTGCTGGTACCCAGTGATCTGGCCTATTGGGACAACACCGAACCCGTTGATGGCATCGCCGTCGTCGGGGAGGGGGCCCAAAACGTGCGCATCCGTATCGAAGACGAAAAAGGCCAGCTCATCCGGGATATCAGCCTGGAAGGGGCTCAAAAGGGCAACGTGCCCTTTAGCTGGGACGGGCTGGACAACCATGGCCAGCCGGCCGCGACCGGTCGTTATCGGATAAAGGTGAGCGGGCTCGTCGGCAGTCAACGCGAAGAGCTCAATGCCCTGGCGTTTGCCAAGGTGGACAGCGTGACCCTGGGCAGCGCAACCAGCCCGACCCTGGTCAACCTGTCGGGACTGGGTGGCTTGCCACTGAATCAGGTTTTGGAAATTGCCAGCCGTAAAGCTGCGTAAGGAGAAATGAAATGTCTTTTAATATTGCCCTGAGCGGCGTTAATGCTGCGCAAAAAGACCTGGATGTAACCGCCAACAATATCGCCAACGTCAATACCATCGGCTTCAAGGAATCCCGCGCCGAATTTGCCGACGTCTATGCCAACTCGATCTTTGCCAACGGCAAGACCCAGACCGGCAGCGGGGTCAAAACCGCCGCCGTGGCGCAGCAGTTCCACCAGGGCGCGCTGCAGTTCACCAATAACTCGCTGGACATGGCCATCAACGGCAGCGGTTTCTTTGTGATGTCCAACGAGCAGGGCTCCCTCGATCGCAGTTTTAGCCGGGCCGGCGCCTTTCGCCTGAACGACCAGGGCTATGTGGTCAATTCCCAGGGCCATTTCCTGCAGTCTTTCGCGGCCAACACCGACGGCACCCCTACCGGTCTGTCCCTGGCGGCCACCCAGCCGCTGCGTATTCCGGCCAAGGTGGGCAACCCGACGGCGACCAGCAATGTCGACTTAAGCGTCAACCTGCCCGCAGGCTCGGCGGTGATCACGGCGGCCTTCGATCCCCAAGACTCCAACACCTACAGCTCGTCCACCTCGACGGTGATCTACGACTCCCTGGGGGAAGCCCATACCCTGACCCAGTATTTCGTGAAGAAGAGCGTGGCCGATACCAATGCGGGTACCGACAACGAATGGGAAATGCATGCCTATGTGGATGGCAATAATGTTTTCGACGCGCCACTGGCGCTGGTTTTTGACGACAATGGCGCCCTGACCTCGAATGCAGAAAAGCAGACCGAGGCCTTCGCGTTCCTGAACAACGGCTCCAACCCCGGGCAGCAGGTCAATATACGGCTGGGCGAAGTGACCCTGTTCGCCTCTTCGTTTGAAGTCTCGTCCATGGAGCAAAACGGCTCTACCGTGGGCCGCCTGACCAAGGTGGATGTGGGCACCGACGGCCTGGTGCGGGCCACCTTCAGCAACGGCACCACCCAAAACCTGGGGATAGTCGCCCTGGCCCGCTTTTCGAACGAGCAGGGCCTGACCCAGATTGGCGATACCCAGTGGCGGGAGTCCATGCTGTCGGGTGAAGCGCTGGCCGGCCAGCCGAATACCGGGGTATTCGGCTCGGTGTCGGCCGCCTCCCTGGAGCAGTCCAACACCAACCTGACCAACGAGCTGGTGGACCTGATCACCGCCCAGCGCAACTTCCAGGCCAACTCCCGGGCGCTGGAAGTGAACAGCACCCTGCAACAGACCATACTGCAAATACGGTAACAGCGCGAAGCCGGACGCTGGAAGAAAACCCCGGGGCCGCAAGGCGTCGGGGTTTTCCTTCTTAACCCATTGACAAACCTTGGTATTATCCTGTGGTCACTCCCGCTCTCTTTCCCGTCACACCTGCGGCCTTTCCCGTCACTCCCGCGCCCTTTCCCGTCACTCCCGTGCCCTTTCCCGTCACTCCTGTGCCCTTTCCCGTCACTCCCGAGCCCTTTCCCGTCACTCCCGCGTAGGCGGGAGTCCAGGTGTTGGGCGCCGATGTGGCGTTGGCGTTCTGGATCCCCGCCTTCGCGGGAATGACAGTATAGGGGGCGGGGATGACAGCATAGGGAGCGGGGATGACGGCATAGGGGGCAGGGATGACAGCATAGGGGGTGGAGATGACGGCTATCGAACAGCGGCGTTGAAGGGAGGGTTTCTGGCGAAAGTAGGGCTGTGGAGTGTTGGTTTTCCCTCGTCGCACTCCATCCTTCCAGCTTCCAGCTTCCAGCTTCCAGCTTCCAGCTGGCATTTTTTTTGCATCTATATCGCCATTACCCGCTCAAGCAACGAACGGAGCTGAAATGGATCATCTGCTTTATATCGCCATGTCGGGCGCCAAGGAAAACATGCACAGCGTGGCCCTGCGCGCCAACAACCTGGCCAATGCCAATACCACCGGCTTTCGGGCGGATCTGGAGCAGGCCCGATCCATGCAGGCCTTTGGCGAGGGCTTGCCGACCCGGGTGTTTGCCATGGCGGAAAGGCCGGGGCAAGATTTTGCCGCCGGCCCCATTCAGACCACGGGTCGGGAACTTGACGTGGCCATTGCCGGCGACGGATGGTTGGCGGTTGAATCGAAGGACGGCTCCGAGGCCTATACCCGCAACGGCAGCCTGCGGCTGTCGCCGGAAGGCCTGCTGCAGACCAACACCGGGCTTAATGTGCTCGACGACGACGGCGCGCCCATCTTCCTGCCGTTGCCGCTGGAAAAGCTCGAGATCAACAAGGACGGCACCCTCTTTGCCCGGCTGCAAGGCGAGCCGGCCAACGGTGGTGAAGAGCTGCAGCGGATTAAAACCGTGTTGCCGGACCATGCGGATATCGAAAAGGGGCCGGATGGCCTGTTCCGCCGCAAGGACGGCGCGGCGGAGCCGGCCTCCGCCCAGGTAGAGCTGATCGCCGGCGCCCTGGAAGGCAGCAACGTCAACCCCATTGCCGAGATGACCCATTTAATCGACTTACAGCGGCGCTTCGAGACCCAGCTCAAGATGATGAATCACGCCGAAGAGAACGATAAAGCCCATGCCCAGCTGCTGCGCATCGGTTAAAGGAGAGCAAAATGAACCCCGCACTGTGGATTAGCAAAACCGGCCTCGACGCCCAGCAGACCAATATTTCCGTTACCTCCAACAACCTGGCCAACGCCAGCACCGTGGGGTTCAAGAAAGGGCGGGCCATCTTCGAGGATTTGCTGTACCAGAATATCCACCAGCCCGGCGGCCGCGCCACCGCCGACACCGACCTGCCTTCCGGCCTGATGCTCGGCGCCGGCTCCAAGGTGGTGGCCACCCAGAAGACCTTTACCCAGGGCAGCGTGCAAACCACCGACAATGCGCTGGATATCATGCTCGACGGGCGCGGCTTCTTCGAGGTGCAGCTGCCCGACGGCAACGTCGGCTACACCCGCAATGGCCAGTTTGCCCTGAACGACGAAGGGGTGATAGTGACCCCCGGCAACGGCTATCCGCTGCAGCCGGAAATGCAGATCCCGGAAAACGCCCAAAGCATCAGCGTGGCCACCAACGGCGAGGTGTCGGTACAAATTGCCGGCCAGGCCGAAGCCCAGGTGATCGGCCAGATCATAGTGACCGACTTCGTCAACCCGGCCGGCCTGCAGCCCAAGGGGGAAAACCTCTATCTGGAAACCCAGTCCAGCGGCGCGCCGCTGCAGGGCATTGCCGGTGCCGACGGCTTGGGTACCCTCAAGCAGGGCATGCTGGAAACCTCCAACGTCAACGTGACCGAAGAGCTGGTCAACCTGATCCAGGCCCAGCGGGTGTACGAGATGAATTCCAAGGTGATCTCCACCGTAGACCAGATGCTGGCCTACGTGAACCAGCAGCTGTAAATGAGGAATTGGTGATGCGTTTAGCTCTGGCCGCCCTGGCAAGCCTGTTGTTGGCGGGATGTGTGTCCACCCCTTATACCCCCAGGCCCGATGATCCGGCCTATGCACCGGTGATCCCCAGCGCCCAGCAGGCCGTGCTGGAGCCGAACGGAGCTATTTTTCAGGACTACTACGCCAACAACCTCTATTCCGACATCAAGGCCCACCGGGTTGGCGATATCATCACCATCGATCTGGCCGAGTCGACCCGGGCCCAGAAGCGGGCCACCACCCAGCAGGCCAAGGACTCCAGCGTCAGTATCAATCCGCTCAGCCTGGGCGGGCGCCCGGTAAGCATCGGCGGTTATCCGATAGAGGCGGAAATGTCGAGCGGCAACGACTTCGGTGGCCAGGCCAACACCAACCAGAGCAACAGCCTGCAGGGCAGCATTACCGTGAGCGTGGCGCAGGTGCTGGCCAACGGCAACTTGGCGGTGCAGGGGGAAAAGTGGCTGATGCTGAATACCGGTGAGGAATACGTGCGCATCACCGGCATTATCCGGCCCCAGGATATCGGCTCCGACAACCGGGTGGAATCGACCCGGGTGGCCGACGCCCGCATTTATTACGGCGGCACCGGCGACTTTGCCAATACCCAGACCCGTGGCTGGCTGGCCCAGTTCTTTAACAGCCCCTGGTTTCCGTTTTAACAGCGGCTGGAAGCTGAAAGCTTGAAGCTTGAAGCTTGAAGCTTGAAGCTTGAAGAAAAATACCGTGCTTGCGGGTCGGGGCTGTAGGGTCGAATTTATTCGACCACCGGACCGAATGGATACGCCCAACAGTACTTATGCCCTTTGAGGGAGTGAATTGATGAAACCATTTACCGCTTTGTTGATGAGTCTGCTGCTGTTGCCGGCCGTGCTGCTGCCGGCCCAGGCGGCGCGTATCAAGGACATCAGCTCGGTGGCGGGGGTGCGGGCCAACCAGTTGGTGGGCTACGGCCTGGTAGTGGGCCTGCCCGGCACAGGGGAGCGCAACAACGCCTTCGCCGCCCAGACCTTTCGCACCATGCTCAACAACTTCGGCATTACGGTGCCCGACAACCTGCGGCCCAAGATGAACGACGTGGCGGCGGTGGCGGTGCACGCCGAGCTGCCGCCCTTCGCCAAGCCGGGCCAGACCATCGACATTACCGTGTCCGCCATCGGCGAGGCCAAGAGCCTGCGCGGCGGCACCCTGCTGCAGACCTTCCTCAAGGGGGTGGACGGCCGGGTGTACGCCCTGGCCCAGGGCAGCCTGGTGGTGGGTGGCCTGGGCGTGGAGGGCGCCGACGGCTCCTCCATCATGATCAATACCCCGACCGTAGGGCGTATTCCCGGTGGCGCCATGGTGGAGCGGGAGGTGCCCAGCTCCTTTGCCCGGGGCGACACCATCACCTTTAACCTGCACCGGCCCGATTTTACCACAGCCAAGCGCATGGCCGAGACCATCAACGATCTGGTGGGCCCCAACAGCGCCCAGGCCCTGGACGCCACCTCGGTGCAGGTGTACGCCCCCCGGGATCCGGGCCAGCGGGTGAGCTATTTGTCGACCCTGGAAAACCTGACCGTGGACGTGGCCGACGAGGCCGCCAAGATCATCATCAACTCCCGCACCGGCACCGTGGTGATCGGCCAGCAGGTGCAACTGAAGCCGGCGGCCATTACCCACGGGGGGCTGATCATCACCATTTCCGAGAATATGCAGGTGTCCCAGCCCAATCCGCTGGCCGGCGGCGAGACGGTGGTGGTGCCCAACTCCAGCATCAATGTGGAGCAGCAGGACGGCCGCATGTTCAAGCTGGATACCGGCACCACCCTGGACGACCTGGTGCGGGCGGTGAACCAGGTGGGCGTGGCCCCCGGCGATCTGGTGGCCATACTTGAGGCCCTGCGCCAGGCCGGCGCCATCCAGGGCGAGCTGGTGATTATCTAGCTGTAAGCCCGTACGTAGGGTCCAATTTATTGGACCAAAAAGGAGTCGGTCGATTGAAATCGACCCTACGGCAAGGCATGCCCGCGCAATATATCGTCATGCCCGCGCAGGCGGGCATCCAGGGCGGACGGCGCCGGGCCCGGCGAGGGGCGTCGGTGAAAACCATGGACTCCCGCCTTCGCGGGAGTGACGGGTTAACCGCGGGAGTGACGGAATCACAGTGGGACTGCCCGCGACTGGCCCGTAGGGTCCAATTTATTGGACCAAAAAGGAGTCGGTCGATTGAAATCGACCCTACGAAGGGACTGCCCGTGGCTGGCCGTAGGGTCCAATTTATTGGACCAAAAAGCCCCTGGTCTCACCAAACCAAACGAACGGATTGAAAGGTATGAAACCCATCGACACCTTCAACAACAGCCTGCTGGCCAACGATCTCCAAGGCCTCGACCAACTGCGCCGGCAGTCGTTCGAGGACGACAGGGGAAATGCCCTGGACCAGGCCGCGCGCCAGTTCGAGAGCCTCTTTACCCAGCAGCTGTTCAAGTCGATGCGCGAGGCGAACAAGGCCTTTGAAGCCGACAGCCCCATGAACAGCCGTTACACCGAGTTCTACCGGGACATGCACGACCAGCAGATGTCCGCCGAACTGAGCCGGCAGGGCAGCCTGGGCCTGGCGGATCTGGTGGTGAAACAGCTGGGTGGCGGCGATGAAGCCAGCGGTGCGCCCCAGGCCCGCCATTTCGACCTGAGCGAGGTGCGCCGGGTCTCCGGCAAGGTGGTGCGCCCGCCCAAGGCGGAGCCTGGTGATGCTGCCGACGAGCCGGCCAGGCCGCCGCTGCGGGCCGATGCCGCTCCCGCGGTGCAGCCGGCCGAGGTTACCCACAGCGCCAGCCAGCCATTCCGCTCACCGGAAGACTTTGTTCGCCGGCTGCTGCCCGCCGCCACCGAGGCCGGCAAACGGCTGGGGCTGCCGCCCGAGGCGATGCTGGCCCAGGCGGCGCTGGAAACCGGCTGGGGCAAGAAGATCATCGGCCGAAAAAATGGCGACTCCAGCCATAATCTTTTCGGCATCAAGGCCGATAAGAGTTGGCGAGCGGAAAAAACCTGGGTCAACACCCTGGAGTATGAGCAAGGGGTAGCGGTGAAGGTGCAGGCGCCATTCCGGTCTTACGGCTCTTTCAACGACAGCTTTAACGACTATGTGCAGTTTCTGCACGACAACCCCCGTTACGGCAAGGCATTGCAGCAAACCGGCTCGCCCCGGCAGTATTTCCAGGCGCTGCAACAGGCCGGTTATGCCACCGATCCCAAATACGCCGATAAATTGACGTCGATTTTCAATACCGTGACCCGACTGGTATCACAAGCATAAGGATGCATCATGCCCGTTGACATCTTTCAAACCGGAGTAAGCGGCCTGCTGGCGGCCCAGGCGCAGCTGGCCACCACCGGTCATAACATCGCCAACGTGAATACCGAGGGCTTCAGCCGCCAGCGGGCGGAGCAGATGACCACCATGAGCCTGTTTTCCGGCGGCCAGTTTTACGGCACCGGCACCCGGGTGACCGACGTGACCCGGATGTACCAGGAATATGCTTTTCGGGATGTGTTGGCCAACGGGACTGAAAAGGCCGGGGCCGAGGCGCTTTACAATCACCTGAGCTACCTCGACAAGACCATGACCAACGCCAATGCGGGCATCGCCTCCAGCCTGGACGACCTGTACGGTGCCATCAACGCCATGGTGGACAACCCCGGCAACCTGGGCAACAGGGAACTGATGCTGGCCAATGCCACCGATCTGGTCAGCCACTTCAACGAGTTTTACAGCGCCCTGGATCAGGAAATGAACATCAAGAACCGGGACATCGGCTCCCGGGCAGGGCATATCAGCTCCCTGGCGGCGGGCATTGCCGAGCTGAACCAGCAGATCCTCAATGCCGGCCAGAACGGCACGCCCAACGATCTGATGGATCAGCGGGACAGGCTCATCCAGGCGCTGGGCAAGGAAGTGCAGATAAGCACGGTAACAGACAGCAAGGGCATGATCTCGGTGATGCTGGGCGGGCGCGAGCCGCTGGTGGCGGGCAACCAGGCCTTCAGCCTGCAGGCCAGGGCCGGCTCGCCGGACCCGCAACAGACCGAGCTGTATCTGGTTAACCCCAAACAGCCCGATTTTGCCACCCGCATCAAGGGGGGGGAGCTTGGCGGGGAAATGGGCGCCCTGTTCAGCTACCGGGACAAGGTATTGGGCCCGACCCTGAGCGAGATGGGCAAGGTGGCCCTGGCTATTGCCGACGCCTTCAACGACATACAGCGCCAGGGGGTGGATTTGAATGGCAACCCCGGCCTGGATCTGTTCAACGATATCAACGACCCCGCCGCCCAGGCCCGCCGCTTTTACACCACCAATACCGAGGTGAAGGGGGCGGTGGAAATCACCGATACCGGCGCCCTTACCGGCGGGGAATATCAGCTGAAATACCAGGCCAACGGCGACTACCTCTTTACCGACGTGGCGAACGGCAAGCAGTATACCGTGGCCGCCGCCGACGTGGTGGCGGGCGCCGGCACCAGCGTGAAAATTACCCCGCCGGGCCTGGGCTTTACCCTCACCCTGAGCGAGCCGCCCAACACCGGTGACGAAATGCAAGTCAGGCCCAGCCGGCAGGGGGCCAGCGATTTCAGGGTAAACCTGAACACCGGCGATCAGCTTGCCGCCTCCGGCAGCCTGATGGTGGTGCCCAACGGCGACAACACCGGCACCGCCAAACCCGGCGTTAGCATCACCGACGGTGCCCCCGTGGTAGCGGCCGGCGATTATCCGTTGCGCCTGAGGGTGGGGGATGACGGCGCCGGTGGCCTGGCATACCAGCTGGTCGACAGCAATGACGTGGAGTACCCGGTTACGCCCGACGCCGATGGCAATATCGTTTTCGGAGACATCATCATCAGCCTGAACGGCGAGCCCAAACTGTTCGACCAGTTCCAGATCCGCCAGGCGGCGGGCTCGGGCAACAACGCCAATGCCCTGGCCTTTGCCGGGCTGCAGAACAAGAAGTGGCTCAACAACGGCAAGTCCACGGTAACCGACAGCCTCAACCAGAGCACGGTAGCCATCGGCAGCATGACCTATAACCAGAAGGTGAAGGCGCTGGCGGCGGGCTCGGCCTATGAGCAGTCTTACGATCGCATGCTGTCCGTTTCGGGAGTGAACCTGGACGAAGAGGCCGCCAACCTGCTGCGTTTTCAGCAGTCCTATATGGCGGCCGCCCGGGTGGTGTCGGTGGCCTCCGAAACCATGAACACCTTACTGCAAATACGCTAAGGAGCCGTGATGCGGGTATCCAGCTTTCAATTTATCCAGCGCAACCTGAACAATATCAGTGGCCGCACCTTCGAGGCCAACCAACAACTGGCGCAGATGTCGTCCGGCAAGCGGGTGCATTACGCCAGCGACGATCCGGTGTCGGCCAACGGCATCCTCAACTACAAGCAGGAGCTGCGCACGCTCGACCAGTACCAGAACAATATCAAGCTGGCCGAAAACCGGCTGCGCCGGGAAGAAAGCGGCCTGACCACAGCAGAAAATATTGCCATGCAGGTAAAAGAGATCATGCTGGGGGCCAACAGCGGCACCATTACCCAGCATGAGCGGGATGCCTATAAAGCCGAGCTGCAGAGCCGTATCGATGAAATGCTGGATTTGGCCAACACCCAGGATGAGTTCGGCCAGTATATTTTTGGCGGCTTCCAGACCGATAGTTCCCCCTTTACCCGCCAGCCCGACGGCTCCGTGGTGTATTCCGGCGACAGCGGCCAGCGGGAGATGGCCATAGGCCATAGGGTTAAAGTCGGTTTGAACCATGACGGTGAATTGGTATTTGGCGGCGTGCCCAACCCCCGCGGCGACTTTACCGTGCGCTACAACCTGGCCAGCAGCGAAAGTGGCAACTCCCTGCGGGTGGAGCGGGCGCATATCCAGGACAAGGCCGCCTTTACCGATGCCCACCCCTATAACCTGAGCTTTGCCGAAAACGCCGACGGCGATCTGGAGCTGACCATCACCGACAAGGACGGCGGCGAGACCGGC
This sequence comes from Zobellella iuensis, assembly GCF_016746085.1. Classification (GTDB taxonomy): domain Bacteria; phylum Pseudomonadota; class Gammaproteobacteria; order Enterobacterales; family Aeromonadaceae; genus Oceanimonas; species Oceanimonas iuensis. Next base: position 638,235 of record NZ_JAERTZ010000025.1, on the reverse strand, counting down.
CCTCTCTTGTACCAGCCCGGCAGCCCGGTGACGGTGGACGGTGTGGAAATCACCATCAAGGGCCAGGCTGCCGCCGGCGACGAGATTACCCTGTCGTCCGCGGTGCGCGACGGCTCTGGCCAGGATGAGCTCGGCGTATTCGATATTTTAAACCGCGCCAAAGCCTGGCTGGAAACCGATGGCCATAATGCCAGTGGCCAAGGTGAGCTGGGGGATATTCTAAGTGAACTGGACGCCATGGCCGGTCATTTTACCCGGGTGCGGGCCGACACCGGCAACCGCATGCAGCGGCTGGACAACCAGATGGAGTTCCACGCAGAGATGACGCTGACCCTGGAAAAACTGCGTGGCGGCATGGAGGATCTGGACTACGCCAAGGCCACCGGCGAATTCAGCCAGACCATGGTGGCGCTGCAGGCCACCCAGAGCATGTTCGGCAAGGTGCAGAGCATGAGCTTGTTCAACTATATCTGACCTGAGGACGTGTAGGGTAGAATTTATTCGACCAACCTCCAACGCCGCAGCCCGGATTGGTCCACTAATGATCTTTAACATATTAATCGGGTATCCATAGACCGACGTAGCGCAGGAGCTCCACCGAGTCGCTGGCGAACTGCTCAAGGAAGCGGCCCCAAGGATGGGGATGGGTTAACTCCTGGCGCAGTTTGCGCCACAGCTTTTCGATGGGGTTGAGCCAGGAGGCGTAGGTGGGCAGTGGCACGATCTGGATTGGCAAGGCGAGACCGCCCCAGCCCGTGCTCTTTCATCTCGACGCCCTGTTCGCCCACGATTTTTTGCTAAAGCTCTTGGCGCCCCCGCCGATACTCATCTGTAACCGGGTTGGCGCCGTGGCGGCCGAAAAAATTGATAAAAATCGCTTAAAGTTGCCGCCAACCCCGCCGATAACCTTGGTAAGAACAAAGAATACAAAGCACCACCGGCATGGCGCCGGAACGACCTCAACGGAGAATTCACTATGTCGATTACCGTCAACACCAACGTCACTGCCATGGGTGCCCAGCGCAACCTGAACAAGTCTTCCATGGCCCTTGCCACCTCCATGGAGCGGCTGTCCACCGGCAGCCGCATCAACTCCGCCAAGGACGACGCCGCCGGCCTGCAGATCTCCAACCGGCTGAACTCCCAGGTGCGTGGCCTGGGCGTGGCCATCAAGAATGCCAACGACGGCATCTCCCTGGCGAAAACCGCCGAAGGCGCGCTGGATGAGTCCACCAATATCCTGCAACGGATGCGGGATCTGGCGGTTCAGGCCGGTAACGATACCAACAGCACCGCAGACAGAACGGCGATCAAAACGGAGATTGATGAGCTGGTAAAAGAGCTGGGTAGTATTACGGACAGAACCAAGTTTGGTGGTGGCACGCTTCTTAAAGGAAGCTTTAACGGTAAAATGTTTCAGATAGGTGCAAACTCCGGTGATGGCGTTACGCTAAGCATCGCAGATCTTCGAGCCACTGCTTTAGGTGTTTTCACGGGGTTATCTGTTGCGTCGTATGACGCCGTAAAAACAGCCATTTCAAGGATTGATGCAGCGATTGCAAAAGTTGATACAGAACGCGCTACCTTGGGTTCCTTCCAGAACCGCATGGACAGCACCATCAACAACTTGGCCAACATTCGTGAAAACACCGCAGCGGGTATGAGCCGTATCAAGGATGTGGACTTCGCCCAGGAAACCGTTAACCTGACCAAGCAGCAGATACTGCAGCAGGCCGGTACCTCCATTCTGGCCCAGGCCAAGCAAATTCCCCAGGCGGCCCTGTCCCTGTTGGGCTAAATAAGAGGGGTAACACCCTTAATTGGTTGACCGGGGCCAGCCCCGGTCTGTTCGCTGTTTAGCTTAAGGTTGCTTGCATATAGCCGCTGGATCATTAAGCTAAACAGCGTTTTTATTTGTTCATCTGTATGGCTACTGCTTGAGGATACCGGCATGAATACTCCTCCCTTATCGCCCAAGGCTCCCGTCTCAGTATCCGAGCTGATGACCAGGCCGTCATCTGTGGTAGCCCGGCCGACGGGTAGCGAAGCCACGCAAACCGCCCAGGCGGTGCAGGCCATGGACAAGACAGCCGCCACACAGCCGACACCGGGCATCGCCCAGGATGCAACGGCCTTTTCCATCGAGCAGTTGGAAGAGATGGCCGGGCAGATGGAGTCCTTTATTGGCACCTTTAACCGCGGGCTCCAGTTCCGTGTGGATGAAAACTCGGGCCGCCAGGTGGTGACCGTGCTGGACAGCGACACCGGCGACGTGGTGCGTCAGATCCCGACCGAGGAATTGCTCGATGTGATTACCCGGCTAACGGAAGCCAGCCGGGGTTTGCTCGATACCAAGGCATAGGAGGCAGCATAGTGTCTGGTTTAAAATTACCCGGCGTGGGTTCGGGCTTTCCGGTTCAGACCTTTGTGGACGCCACCGTGGCCGGCGAGCGCGCCGCCAAGGATCAACAGCTGGCACGTCGTGCCGATGCCATCGACGTGCAGCTTTCATCCTATGGCTCCATTAAAAGCGCCCTGGCGGAGTTTAATAGTGCGCTTAAGAAGCTGAGTGAAGCGAATGCGTTTCAAAAACGCTCCGTTACCCTGAGTGAGCCGGATTTCATCACCGCACAAACGGGTAAAAATGCCGTGGCGGGCAGCTACAGCATACAGGTGATGCAACTGGCCCAGGCCCATAAGCTGGGCTCGGCTGCGGTGGCGCCAGACAAAGCCCTGGGCTCGGGCAGTTTAACCCTGCAGGTAGGCAGTGAGTCCTTTTCCGTCAATATCGACCAAGATAAAAGCTCGCTGGCCGATGTGGCGACCGCCATCAATAACGCGGAAGACAATAAAGGCGTACGGGCTACCGTAATCACCGATGATAATGGCTCGCGCCTGGTGTATTTCGCCGATAAAACCGGCACCGATAACCAGATATCCGTGACTGCCAGCAGTAATAATGATGGTGAAGACGGCAACAGCCTCTCCAGCCTGGGGGAAACCTACCAGATCCAGGCTGCTCAAAACGGCAGAGTCTCCATCGATGGCGCCATCGTCACCAGCCAGTCCAATGAAATCAAAAACGCCATTGCCGATGTCACGCTGAATTTAACAGCGCTAAACGATCCCGGTGGCAGCAAACCGACCACCACCCTGACTATAGGTCATGATAAGGACGCGGTGGAAACCAACCTGAAGGACTTTGTTAAATCTTACAACAAGGTCATCGGTATTATTAATCAGCTTAGCCGATACGATGCGGAGAACGAAAAGGCGGGCCCCTTGAATGGCGACAGCACGACTCGTTCCCTGAGCTCAAAAATCCGCAGCTTGCTCAGTGAGCCGGTGGAGGGAGCGCTCGAACCGCTGAACAGCCTGACCGCACTGGGCATTAAAACCAAGCAGGACGGTACCATAGAGCTGAATGACACCTTATTGAAAAAACAGGTTAGCGATAACTTTGAAAAGGTCGGGGCCCTTTTCGCTTCGGAAAACGGCGTTGGCAACAAACTCAGCAGCCTGATTGAAAGCTTTATTGGCAAGGACGGCATTCTGACCCAAAAAGATGAATCGCTGAATAAACAGATGAGACGGGTGGAGCAGGACGCCGACCGGTTTGAAGAATATATGGCTAGTTTTGAGTTGCGGGTGTACAAACAGTTTTCCGCCATGGATATGATGGTGGCCCAGATGAACCAGCAACTGAACTCGATGATGGCGGCCTTTGCCAGCATGCCCTCCATGGGGGGTAACCAGTGAGCGCGGCCCAGGCATTGGCGGAGCTGGACGAGAGGTTGTTTACCGAGCTGGCGAAAGTCGATGGGGTGGATGAAGGGTATCTGGAGCAACAGTTGGCGCTTAGGGCCGAGTTGCTACAGCAAGTGATTAACGATGGCCGGTTGGGCAGTGCCGAGTCAACCGCGCTGATTGCCCGCTCGCGGCAGCTCAAAGACGCGGCGGAGCAGCTACGGCAGCAACTGGCTGACCAGCTGAAAATACTACATAAGGGTCGGCGTTCCGTGCAGGCCTATAAAGACGTAAAAGATAGTTAGGAGTAATGTATGCGTGGCTCATTGAAAGCCTATAAATCCGTGGCCCTGGATAGTCAGAAAACCATCGCCACCCCTTACCAGGTAGTAAAAATGCTGTTGGCAGGCGCCCTGGAACGTCTGGCCAAGGCACGAGTCGCCATAGAGCAGGAAAACTTTACCGAGCGTGGTGAGCTGCTGAGTACCACCCTGATGATACTGGCCGAACTGCGTCTGGCACTCGATCATGAGGCGGGTGGGGAAATCGCCGATAATCTGGAAGGATTGTATGAGTTTATGATGAACGAACTTGTAAAGGCCAATAGCGAAAACGATATTGAACGACTCGAGGTAGTCAGCGGTCTGCTCCGCGAGATAAAAGACAGCTGGGATGCCATTCCAGTAGAATTTCAGTCTTAACGGTTTAGAGCAATTAAAGCAGGAAGTGTAATAATGCAGCAGAACAACGATTCAGACACCATGAAAGTTCAACAGCTATTGGATAAAGGGCTGCATTGTTACCATAATAGAAAGCTTGATAAGGCCCTGTACTACTTCGAACAATTATTACATGTAGACAGTGAGAATACTGAGCTGTTGCACTCTATTGTCAAGCTGTTACAGGAAATGGAAGACTTCGATAAGGCAAGCTTATACGGTGAGCAACTTATTGCTTTGTCACCGGATAATGAAGATTTTTTATTAGCGCAAGCGGAAAACTTTTTCCATATAAATTGTTATAGTGAAGCGTTAAAGCTTTATCTCAGGTTACATGAACTGCATCCATCAAGTATGCACTTGTTGGAGCGATTGGTCACTATTTATAAGCAAGAGTATGATTTCTCTGATAGTGATGTTGGCACCTCAGTCAAAGATAATGAAGAGAGTCAGATTTTTACAATTGACATAACACTTTCTCTTTCTTTTTTCTTGATTAATAAAAATCAGTTGAATGAAGCCAAAATACTGCTGGAAAGTGTATTGCTTATTGAATCAGATAATATAGAAGCGTATGGTCTCTACGGTGTCCTTTTAGAAAAAAAAGAAAAATACGAGAAAGCAATTTTTTACCTTGATAAGGCAGTTAGTAGTTCTTCTTTTAAATATTTAACCCCCTTAACTAAGTGTCTCGAAGCAAGTTTCAGTACATCTGCTGTTGTATATTACCTCGAGAAACTAGTTAAAAAGTTCCCTGATGACGACTTGAATAAAAAATTGTTAGGTCTGTATTATTATAGAAATGGAAACTATGTTTCTGCTGATCAGACGTTATCATCATTTTCTGATGATAATGAAGATTTAGTTTTATTTAAGTATAGAGTGCTATCACGCTATCTTGCTATAGATGAAGGTAAAAAATTCATTGAAAAAAATGATCTAATCTCTGTGTCCAATGAGCTTTTCAAATTACGTAAAGCGTTACCCCATGACAGAGAAGTAATATCTAACTTGATGAAGTTTTATCTTAACATGGGGGAGGTTGAAAAAGCATATGATATTTGTCTTGAGCTCGACAAGATAATACCAAACAACAAGACTAACGTTTGGAATAAGCACATGTATTTTCTCGCAAAAAGAGATAGGGGCAGCTTTTTTCAATCCTATATCTCTGGACGATATCTTAGGTACAATGCTTCTTGGGAAACTGTAAAAGATAAAGTATGGAACGGTGAAGATATTAAAGGTAAGCGGGTTGTTATATTGCGAGAGCAAGGTATTGGTGATGAAATTCTCTTTGCTAGCAACTATGAATGGATTGTCGAAAAAGCATCTCATGTTGATATATATTGCTCCCCTAGGCTGATTAATTTGTTCTCAAGCCTTTTTCCATCAGCTCATTTTCATCCAGTTCTTAAAGGTGAGTTTTTTGATATAAAAAATCCTGATGTGCAGGCGCTTATATCCTCAGCTGAAAAAGTGATTCTTTCTGGTGATTTGCCGTATTTTTCTTATAAAGAAATGGGTAGACTATTATATAAAGAAAATTATTTTAAAGTGGCCGGTGAAGTTAATTCTTATTGGAAAGAAAAATTAAGTGAGCTGGTGGATGCAGGAAAGATAAAAGTAGGTTTGATTTGGCGAAGTAGTTTTGTAAGTGGTGCAAGAAGTACTTCTTACTTAACTAATAATGAAGTTGCATATATCATATCCTCTGTTCCTGAAGTTGAGTTCATCAACTGTATGTATGTTGAGTGTGAAAATGATCTGGGAGAGATTGAACAACGCTCTGGCAGAGTAATACACAGGCTGAATGAACTCGATCAAAAAAACGATTTTGAAAACACAGCTGCTATGCTGAGTAACCTGGATTTGTTATTTGGTGCTTATACCGCAACACTTTCACTCTCAACCGCGGTAGGTACTCCTGCGGTAGCCTATGCTGCCGACTATCTGAAGAAAGATAAAAAACTAAAAAAAGAAGCTTTCTATTACTCACCCAAAGTATCTCACATTAGTCTACCTCTAAATAATAGTGAAAAACGTAAAGAAGCAATAAATCTTATTATTGATGAAATAAGAAAAGTTTTGAATCTGGATTCTGATTTAATCAGCAACGTATGAAGAAGCATTATGCAACTCGAACCTCTATCCGATACTGACTGGACTCAGCTTAGAAAACTCACCCACTGTGATAGTCGCTATGTACCGTTGCATAGTGAATACTATGAATGTTATTTTGAACATAAGCATAAAGATTTATCGCGAGCTATCATTCATGGAAAGAGAGCTGTCGCCTGGTTGTTGTGCTCAGAAAGTAATAATGAGCTAGGATTTTATGGTGATGCCGCCAGAGTTTACATTGCACCAGGATTAAGTGTTGTAGAGCAGAGAGGTGTTTTTTCTATCTTTGGTAGATATATAAAAAGTCTGTTTAAGCCAGGAATGGTTTTTTATTACCGTCAAGATGCAGGCTTGTTAGATCCAATATCATTGATATTACTGGATGATACTGCTGACGTTTCTAGTCACTATGAACAATTAATTCCGTTAGCTGTTGGTGATGAAGCCATATGGAATGCTATTCGGGAAAAATATAGAAAATATATCCGTTGGGGAGAAGATAATCTTCAGACCATACTTATTGATAAAGATAATTTTTTACATGAACATATCGAGAAATTCCGTTTTTTTCATTTAAAAATAGCAGGAAGAACTACTCGCCCTCTGGATAGTTGGGCTATCCAGGCGGAAATGATTAAGAGTGGAGATGCTTTTATCGTTTTTTCTTACTGGAATGATGAATTGGTCGCTGCATCATTATTTCTCTGTGGGGCTAGCACTGCCTATTATGCAGTGGGGGTGTATGAGAGAGCTCTTTTCGACAAGCCCTTATCCCACTATAATCTTTATTATGGAATGGTACATGTCAAAAAATTAGGTTGTCACTATATGAATCTGGGAGATATGCCTTTGGCTATTAATGGTGCAAGTGAGAAGGAACTAGGGATCGGAAGGTTTAAGCGAGGATTTGGCGATTTTTATTTCCCTTATTTTAAGTACAAACTAACAATTTCGTCTTGATTTTTAAAGGGAAACTTGAGCAAATGGTCTCCCTTTAAAGTGATATAAGTTAGTCAGGTTTAACAATTAACAAGTCTTCTCTAGTTCTTCCGAATGGCAGATTTTCGGGTTGAGCTAGTATATGAGCATTGTAACCTTTTTTTCTTATGTTCAGCATGAGAGAGCATAACAGTTCATCGTTAAAACTTATGCTGCATTTATAATCTAATTCGACTGACTCTGTTTCAGGAAATAAAGCTCTTCGCTCTTCCCATTCTTTGTTAAAAATCTTTCCTGTTCTCGACGCCAGAAATCTATTCTTCTTGTCTTCATTGGGGATGTCACCTATTAGCATCAATCCACCTGCCGATAACAGCTGGAGGGCTTTATCAATGAACGCATCGAGACTTTTATTATCGGGTAATGCATGAATGACACTATAAATAAGTATTTTGTTGAAGTGGCCTAATTTTTCATTTTCTATTTCCAAGAAATTCCCTGGTACAAGTTTTATATTATCTTTTTTTATCTCGGTTTGATACCGTGATATCAGTAGAGGGTGATCTATTCCAATGGATTTTTCTACCATATAGGAAAGAGGTGTAAGCAACTTTCCCAGGTTACATCCTATTTCAAGAAGTTGATCGTTGCTTGAAATAGATAGTTTTCGCATAATGTCTGAAATAATATTCCGCTCATCAACTTCTTGGCATCGATAGCGTCCTGCTACTGATGTTGAATGAGTGATTGCTTCGGCCATTGCGCCGTATAACTCAAATCCTGATTTTTTCATAATTTCACCTAAATTTGAATAGTTCATTTTTTGTATTAATCAGTACTTCATTCATAAAGAATGCATTATTATTCCCTCGACCAGTAAGTGTAAGGTTTTCATATTTCATCATTAGTTTTTCACTGGCCATCTGGGTATGAGATACAACAGATGGGGTAAGTATAGGAAATCCAGATTTAAGTTTTCGTATCCCTTTATAACAGTGTTTATATTTTTCAGAGACTAACCCAATGAGCATTAATTCATTGTGGATGTTGTCCATTGTTGGAGTTGCTTGATCGGGGGCAACAAGAACTTCAACGGTACATCCATAGCCGCTTCTGTAGCCATTAGCCAGATTTTGATAGAGAGTAATTCGTCCCGAACTAAGTTCAGGAGCATGGCAATTTATATAGTGGCAGTCTGAGTTAAGTGGTTTATCATAGACTATGTCATATAACAGTGTGTGGCGTGATTGAGGGGGGAGAGTATTTAGTTTTATATTGCATAGGTTTGCTAGTAGAGGTGAAGGTGAAGACCAAACTAGCTTGTCTATTCTTATCTCTTGACCATTCTGAAGTATAAGGCCGCGAATTTTTTTAGATTCTTCAATTATTGATTGTATCCTGCTGGATGTAAGTATTTTTACTTTTTGTTGTTGAAGTGATGTAATTAGTTCTTTTATCCAGCTTTCTATCCCCCCTTTCTTAGGGTAATATTTCATTACCCCAGGTGTGCTGCCATGAAAACCAATGAGATTGTTGATGCTGGATTCTACTTTCAAAGTTTGACTGCTTTCTGGAGTGAATAGCAATATGCGATTTAGATCAAATAATTGGGCCACCTTGTCAGAAAGATTCTCTGGAGTAGTACCATAAAATTTTTCGTACACCGGGTTTGCTATTTTTTGTATAAAATTTTGTCCATAATGTTGGTAATAATATTCAGCAGCATTGCTTGGTTTTGAAGAACATGTCTGGCCTAATCTGCAAAGCATCTCGTAGGCAATTGTTGCGCAGTTTTCACGTTGCAGCGTAGTTAAATTTAGGTATGGACTGACCTCGCTTAACCGACCATTAAAATAACTACCCGCTAGTGTTTCATTAAAGCAGACCATGGATGCTACCTTTTTATCTTCAAAAAGGAAGCGGTCTATTACGTCATCACCTGTTTCAGAAACAAAATGTGTACCTTGATCAAACCAGTAATCATTAACGTTTATGCTGCGTAATAATCCACCACAGCCATCATCTGCTTCTATAAGTATTACTTCATCGCCTTGTTGTCTGGAAAGGTGGGCTGCTAATATTCCTGATAACCCTGCGCCCACAATGGCAGTTAATCCCATTTTCACCCTCATTTATCAACATTATGAATAGCTAAGTATTTAATTAATATATTTTACAATCGCGGCACTATTTAATCATTGATTTTTTTATGGCGGTGTTTTTGCTAATTTTTTGCGTAACTTTCTTCCCTATTATTTTATCTAACCAATGTGGTGGCAAACCAAAGCCTGGTCTGACACTACGCACCGCATCTTTAGTTATTACATCTCCTGATTTAAGATCTTTGACAAAATAAAGGGATCTTCTGAATTGGACATTACCTTGCTCACTAGGCTTACGTGCATAGTCCACCTTGCCTAGTGCCGCCCAAGCTGTCTTGCAATCACGGCAGAGTGCCGCCAGTTCTTTTGGCTCTAGTGAGAAACTGTCATCAGGGCCACCGCCGTTACGGTCGAGAGTAAAATGCTTTTCTATAATGGAGGCTCCGAGTGCCACACCGGCAATGGCGGTGGTATTGTCCAAGGTATGATCGGACAAGCCGGTAACCAGACCAAAGCGCTGGATTATATCTGGGATAGTACGTAAGTTGTAATCTTCTGCAGGGGCAGGATAGCCGCTGACACAATGCAGAATGGCCAGCTCCTTACAACCACCCTCCCGTGCCGCTGCAATCGCTTCCTGGATTTCTTCCGCATTCGCCATGCCGGTAGAGATAATCATCGGCTTACCTGTACTGGCGACGTATTTGATCAGCGGCAGGTCGACGGCTTCGAAGGAGGCGATCTTGTAGGCCGGGGCGTTGAGGTCCTCAAGCAGGTCAACGGCAGTATTATCAAAGGGGGAGCTGAAAATCGTGATGCCCAGCTTGCGGGCATGCTCGAACAGCGGTTTGTGCCACTCCCAGGGCATATGGGCTTCCTGGTAAAGCTGGTAGAGTGTTTTACCGTCCCACAGGCCGCCATGGATCTGGAATTCCTCGGCGTCGCAGTTCAGGGTGATGGTATCGGCGGTATAGGTCTGCAGCTTGATGGCGTCGGCGCCCGCCTTTTTCGCCTCCTCAATGATTTTCAGAGCGGTTTCCAGTCGACCGTTATGGTTGGCGGAGAGTTCGGCGATGACATAGGGTGGTGCATCGCTAGCGATGCGCCGGCCGGCGATGCTGATGTAGGGAATATTAGGCATGTCGTAGTCTCTCAGGAATTCGCCGGCCATTCGCCAGCGAGCAGACCGAAGCACACCACGTTGTGATAGTGCTGGCCGTCGAAATGTTGTTGCCGCAGGATGCCTTCCTGCTGGAAGCCCAGGCTTAGGTGAAGTCCAATGGAGCGCTCGTTGTAGGCCAGGGCCTGACCGCATAGCTTGTGTAGGCCGGCCTGCACAAAGGCGTAGTGTAATGCCGCCTGTCCCAGCAACCGTCCCGTGCCTTTGGGAGCATTAGGGGCAATGTAGAACCCCCAATCGGCCACGCTGCCAGGAACGATCTGATGGATGTTGATAAAGCCCAGCGGCAATGAGTCGTTTTCGAATACCAGCAAGTGGCGGGCAGGATCCTGGGAGGCTCGTTCGAACCAGCGGGTATGCTCCTCCAGGCTGATCGTGTGCTGGGTATACATATAACGGCGCACCTCTTCGTGATTGCGCCAGATCAGCACCTGATCGAGATCCTGTCGGGTCATTAGACGAACCTGGGCAGTCGGTTGTCTTCCAGTCACTTCAGCACTCCAGTTGATGGATGAGATTGAGTACGCCACAGCCATCCGTGATATTCGCCGCAGCCTGACTCATCTCCTGTAGCCACTGGAGGGATGAGGTGAAAGCGTCTAGCGATCCCGACAGTTTCTCACCGACTTCTTGAGGTTCGCGTATTACCTGTACCGCACCGGCAAGTTCAAGGCCGTGGGCAACTTGGCGCTGATTATCGGCCAGCACCAGCATCACGGTGGGCAACCCCAGGCAGCAGCGTTCCCAGGACGTCGAGCCGGCGGCGCCGATCGCCAGGTTGCTGTCGGCCATCAGTTGCGCCATATCGCTGACTCCGACACGAACCGTCGTGGGCCAGGGCATGTCCTCGGCCGCCTGGCGCACCTCGTCCAGCCAGGGCGCCGTCGAGCCCATGACCACAGTGATGCGGCAGCCGTCCGGCAAGGCAGTGGATTTCAGGGCCTGTAATACCTGGCCCGTGGCATTGTCCTTGTCGACGCCGCCCATAGTGATCAGCAGGTGCTGCAATCGCGGATCTTCCCGGCGCTGCAGGCTGTAGGGACGCAGGGCTGCGAACTCCGGGCGTAACAGGGCGTATTGCGCACCGCAGAGCAGGCTGCAGCCGGCCGGCACCCATGGTTGGTAGTCGGCGGCGTTGCGGCCGTAGGTCTGATCTAGCAGCAGGTCGCACTGGTGCGTACGGTCGGCCAGATCATCGATCACCATCAGCTTGCGATAGTGAGGCTTGAGAGCCAGCTCCCAGCGGGCGTCCAGGGCGTAGTGGTCGACGATCAGCCAGTCGGGAGCCAGCTCGGCAAGGATCGCGACACAGGCTTCGGCATCCTGTTCCTGTGTTGTGCCGAGCCAGTGGCTGTGGGCCATGGGCATCGCAGTGGGGGGGGGGATCGCAAGCGAACTCGCTTCTACAGGTGCCATGGTCGGCAAGGCATGGACGATATAGCCCTTGTTGCGGACCTGCTCAATCAGGTTGCCCGGGTGTTCGCGGCAGATGAACCGGCAGTCGGCGCCGCGCTCGCGCAGTGCATCGGCCAGTGTCAGGCAGCGCATTACATGACCGCTGCCGATTTCCAGAGATGCGTCGGTGCGAAAAACAATGTTGCCAAGCATCAGTTCAACCGCTTGAAACCAGCATGGCATACGGGGCCCCGGAGCAGGCTATCTACAGAACGGCCTTCCTCACATTCTCGGATCAAGGCAAAGATAGAATCCAGCTCGGCAAAGTAATGGTCAATAACCGGCCGGCTGTGTTCGGTACAGACATAAACGGCGTTGCTGGCCAGATACCCTTTGGCAAGCATTTCCTGAGTAATCAGGGTCTTGTATGCCAGCGCATTAGGGCTGTTAAAGCTGAAGCCCGTCAGGGCCGGCAGCCCCCAGTGACTGATCGACAAATCGTGTTTCTCGGCCAAAGACTGCCAGCCGGCGCGGATCTGCAAGCCGCGCTGTGTGATGGTTTCCCAGCTGCGCTCCCGCTCCATCACTTCCAGCGTTTTTAATGCCGCCGAGGGACCTATGCGCTCCGTCCAAAAGGTACTGCTGATAAAGCTGGTCTGTGCCGCTTCCATGACTTCCTTTCGGCCAATAACGGCCGTTATGGCATAACCGTTGCCAAGGGCCTTGCCGAACATGGCCATATCCGGGTTGACACCATAGAGTTTGTGCAGGCCACCAAAACTCTGACGAAAACCCGAGGTGCACTCATCAAAGATAAGAACGATGCTTCGCTCCGTGGCCAGTTTTCGCACCTTGTGCAGAAAATTGTCTTCCGGCCCCATGTTGCGTACCACTTCCATCTTGATAACGCCGATATCATGGCGTTCCACCAGATTTTTCAATTCGTTGAAATCGTTGTACTTAAAAGGAAAAACGCTGCCTTTCAGCTCCTTGGGCACGCCATTGGGCTCCAGGCCGGGTAACAGGTGGCCGGCCAGATTTTCTTCATTACCCAGGTTGGCGGAAAGATACCAGTCATGCCAGCCGTGGTAGCCGCACACGGCGACCTTGTCTTTGCCGGTGACGGCGCGGGCAATGCGGATGGCGATGGCATTGGCCTCACCGCCAGAGCGGGCGAAGCGTACCATATCGGCCCATGGATGCAGTGCGATGAGCTTTTCTGCCAGCCACACTTCTTCCGGACAGTTGAGGGTGGACATGTTGCCAAGTGCTACGGTGCTACGTACTGCCTCATCTACTTCCGGATGACCATAACCCAGGATATTAGTGCCTATGCCCATGATGGACATATCGGTATATTCGTTGCCATCCATGTCCCATACCTTGCAGCCTTTGGCCTTGCTGAAATAAGAGGGCCATAGATCCGGCAGGAACATCTCGGCCCGTTTGGACAACAGCATGTTGCCTCCGGGAATGATCTGTTTTGCCCTCTTCCAGAGTTTTTGTCCCGTACCCATGGCGGCTCCTTCATTACGTGTGATATGCCTATTCGGGTGAAACAAGTCTGGTCGGCATCGCTGCAGCTCTGCCACCTGTAGCCAGCTGAAATGCAAATCGGGAGCGAAGTGCTCGAACACATGCCGGACTACGGCCAGATCTTCCTGTTCATCCACAGTCCAGCGCCAGTCGGATAAATCTTCATCATGGCTGACCGAAGCTGTACGAAACTCGCCTGGTTTACGCAGGTAGGGGGTAACATGCTCATGATCATAAGCATCCTCGGTTTCTGAACAGGCACGCTCAAATGCCTTAAAGCTGAAGACTTCCACGTCCAGGCCATCCGGATAAGTAGGAGGAGTCGTGTTTGTCAAATAATCCAGCTCTGATGATTTAAACTCGCGGACTAGTTGATCCACAAGAGCGGAATCCACCAGCGGGCAGTCGCCGGTTATGCGTACAATAATGTCGGCCTGGTGCTTTCTTGCCGTACGCAAATAGCGCTCCATCACATCCTGTTCACTGCCCTGTTCGCAGGCAAAACCCAGCCTAATCACATGGTCAACCAAGAGACGGTTTTCTTCATCAATAGATGTGGCCAGCACTATCTGATCCAGTTCCTTGGCGCAGGCAAGACGCTTTAGCAGCAGCTCTATCATGGGGATACCGGTGATTTTCATCATTACTTTACCGGGTAAGCGGGTAGAGCCCATTCGAGCCTGCACTATCGCGACTGTTTTCATAATTTGTTCCAATGGCCGGGGTTTAACAACAATGGATCTTCACAAGACAAAGTATCTGGCAAAACTGTAAGGTGACTGGTTGCGGCTTGCTGTATTTGCTGCCAATGTGCCAGATTGTCCACCCCCACCACTATCTTTTCTATATGGGCCGTGCCCAGAACGAAGCGCAGGCAGGCTTGCAGGGGCGTCAGATTTTCCTCTTCAAGCCATTGTTGCCAGGTATCCCACAGATATGTCCAGGGAGAAAATTTGGCTGGCCTCTGATGTCTGTTCATCAGCAACAGGCCTTGAAGAAATACCGAGCGGACATGCACATCCGTGCCAGACTGCTTTAAACGTGTCAGCCAGCCTGATGTCTGCATACGTCGGTCAAGCACGTTGAAAGGTGCCTGTACCAGATCGAAGTGGTACTGAGGGCACAATGCATCCAGCTCTTCAGGACCATAGACGGATACCCCGATACGTTGAGCCAGACCCTGCTCTTTAAGGGAGGTTAGAGCTTTGTACAGTACCTGACCCCGCTCATCAAGCAATTGAGCCGGTCTGTGTAACAGCACACCATCCAGTGTTCTTACACCCAGTCGGGTACAGGATTCGTGGATACGGGCATGAACCCACTGTGGTAAATCGAAGCATCCTTCTGGTATTTCGGGCAGCTTGGTGGTCACTGAAAAGCCGCTGAGATCGTTTTGGCCAAGAACGGCCTCGCTGCTGCCATAGGCAATGGCCGTGTCCAGGGTTGTGACACCGGCTATGCGAGCGGAGTGCAAAATCCGGGAGACCTCGTCGGCTGAAACCTGGCCTCCGGCATTGGCCACTCCGTAGGGCAAGCCAAACTGTACCGTGCCCAGTGCGATTCTGTCCATGTAGAGAGAGGCATTCATGATTACAGGCTCCAACGTTGCAACTAATGTCGTTTTACAACGAGTTTTTTAATGCCTCTACCACCAGTTCTTGCTGTGCTGCTGTAAAAGCAGGGAACAGTGGCAAGCTGATGGCTTCACGATAGTAACGTTCGGCTTCGGGGAAATCTCCAACCTTGAAGCCCATTTCTTGATAGTAGGGTTGAGTATGTAGCGGGATGTAATGCAGGTTAACGCCAATGTCCTGTGCACGCAGGGTCTCGAAAACCTCACGGTGTGTTTTGCTTATTTTTTCCAGTTGCAGGCGGATCACATAGAGGTGCAGGCCGGAGTAGTTATCCGGATGCTGCCAGGGGGTGATCACCGGCAAGTCGGCCAGCACTTCATCGTAGCGGCGAGCCAACTGATGGCGACGGGCAACATAGTCGTCCAGCCGATCCATCTGGCTGATGCCCAGGGCGGCCTGCAACTCGGTCATGCGGTAGTTAAAGCCAAGATCAATCTGCTGGTAGTACCAGGGGCCGTCCGGCTCGTGGGTCATGTGCGCGGCATCCCGGGTAATGCCATGGCTGCGCAGCAAGTTCATGCGATGGGCCAGCTCTTCATCGTTGGTCAGCGTCATGCCCCCTTCGGCAGTGGTGATGATCTTGACCGGGTGAAAACTGAATACGGTGATGTCGCTATAGCGGCCATTGCCAATATATTCTCCCCGGTACTTGCCACCAATGGCGTGGGAAGCATCTTCAATGATTCGAAAACCATAGCGCCGGGCGAGGCTGTGAATGGCTGCCATATCGCAGGGCTGGCCGCAAAGGTGAACGGCCACCAGCACCTTGGGCAGACGGCCTTCGCGCTCGGCAATTTCCAGCTTGGCGGCCAGCGACTGGGGGCACAGGTTGTAGGTGCGCGGGTCGATATCGACAAAATCCACCTGTGCGCCGCAATACAGGCCGCAGTTGGCCGAGGCCACAAAGGTGATGGGGGTGGTCCACAGCCAGTCACCTTGTCCCAGCCCCAAGGCCAGGCAGGCGATATGCAGCGCAGAGGTGGCGCTGTTTACCGCCAGGGCATGCCGGGCGCCCACATGGGCCGCCACTTTCTGCTCAAAACGGGGCACCATGGGCCCCTGGGTCAGAAAGTCGGAGTTGAGCACCGCCAACACCGCGTCTACATCGGCCTGGGTTATGTCCTGTCTGCCATAGGGGATCATGGTTCAGATGCTCCCAATTTTCTCGCGGTTGGCATCAACCCAGGCCCGCAGCTCGGCATCGCTCATCCATTCGCTGTTGTTGTCGCTGGCGTAAACAAAGCCTTCCGGCACCTTCTTGCCATCCTTTATTCGCTTTTTACAATTGGCCCAACCATTGATGGTGGGCAGTATCTTGAAATGCTCGGGATATTCGTAGGTGTAGTAGGCATCTTCGGCGCTTATCATCTGCTCATGCAGTTTCTCGCCGGGGCGGATGCCGATCACTTCCTGCTCTGCTTCTGGCGCGACCACCCGCGCCAGATCCGTTACCTTCATGGAGGGGATCTTTTTCACATAGATCTCTCCGCCCACCATGTCCTCAAAGGCATGCCACACCAGTTCCACCCCCTGCTCCAGGGAGATCATAAAACGGGTCATGCGCGGATCGGTGATGGGCAGTACGCCTCGGTCCTTGATGGACATAAAGAAGGGAATGACAGAGCCGCGGGAGCCCATGACATTGCCATAACGCACCACCGAAAAGCGGGTGCCGTGCTCGCCGGAGTAGGAGTTGCCTGCCACAAACAGCTTGTCGGAAGCCAGCTTGGTGGCGCCGTACAGGTTGATGGGGCTGCTGGCCTTGTCGGTAGACAGTGCGACCACCCCTTTTACGCCCTTGTCGATACAGGCATCGATCAGGTTCATGGCGCCGTTGATGTTGGTTTTTACGCATTCGAAGGGGTTGTACTCGGCGGTGGGCACTATCTTGGTGGCGGCGGCATGCACCACATAATCCACGCCGTCCAAGGCGCGGTAGAGGCGATCCTTGTCTCGCACATCGCCAATGAAGAAGCGTAGTCTTTCATCATTGGCGAATTTTTGGGCCATCTCCCACTGCTTCATTTCGTCACGGGAGAAAACGATCAGTTTTTTCACCCTGTACCTTGCTAAGGTCATGGGGACAAAGGTATGCCCAAACGAGCCTGTACCACCGGTGATAAGCAAGGTCTGGTTGTCAAACATGAGTTATAGCCTGGCGAGTAAAAATTAATGCTGACTACTGCAAAAAAAAGGCCAATTTTTCTTTTTACACTTAGGAGCCGTATGTGGGTCAGGTGTTAGGCGGTGTGGCGGTATTTGTATGCGTGGGGCTTACTGAAGCAGACTCTCCGGCGTGCAGGTATACAGGGCGCTAATCCGCGAGTGTATCATCTGGGTTATTGTTCCATTAGGGTCTATCTCTTGCGGGCACTCTGGTGGCATGAGCCAAATTTCCGACAACTCCAAGACCTTTTTAGATGAATAAGTAACCAATCAATCTTATTTCAAGCTGTTGTCATTTGATCCTGGTCAAGGTTTCCTCTAAAACTACCCCCTGAGGGTCGAGTTCTGACGCGGACTATGTCAGAATTCCGGCAGTAACGGCTCCAAGCGACAATTTTTTGCGCATCGGTGTGAGCGAACAGGCACCGAACAATAACCAATAAGCACGGTGGCAGGCCATCAGGGTAACGGATACCGGGCCGCCCATTCTCGACGTATTACTCTCTCGAAGTTAAAGGATGTCTTCACCCTATGGGTTCCTTCGGCAAAATATTGATTATTGACGGCGACCAGGATCGCCGCGGCAAGCTAGAAGCCATTCTTTCGTTTATGCAGGTTGACTGGATCAGTCATGACGAACCGGCGGCGGTGGCCCGGTTGGACAGGGAAGAGGGACTGACCGTGTTGTTGGGGCAATGCCAAAGCGCGCCCCAGGAGCTGGTGAGCCGTTATTCCCGGCATGTGTTTATCAGCCTGTTGCCGCTGAACGCGCCCGGCCCCAATTTTATCGGCTGCCTCGGGCAACTCACCTATCACGAGCTGACCCGGCTGTTGTCGCAGGCCCTGCGCTGGCGGCCCAGGCCGGTGCTGGAGCAGCGCGAGCAGGATTTGCACCGCATCCTGGTAGGGCAGGGCCCGGCCATGCAGGAGATCAAGGTGCAGATCCGCCAGGTGGCGGACAAGCAGGCCAATGTGCTGTTGCTGGGAGAGTCCGGCACCGGCAAGGAGGTGATAGCGCGCGCCATCCACATGCTGTCGTTGCAGGCCGAGGGGCCCTTCGTGCCCATCAACTGCGGCGCCATCCCGGCCGAGCTGCTGGAGAGCGAACTGTTCGGCCACGAGAAAGGCGCCTTCACCGGGGCGGTGTCGGCCCGCAAGGGGCGGTTCGAGCTGGCCGAGGGCGGCACCCTGTTTCTGGACGAAATCGGCGACATGCCCTTGCCGATGCAGGTGAAACTGCTGCGGGTATTGCAGGAGCGCACCTTCGAGCGGGTGGGCGGCACCCGGCCCATCAGCGCCAATGTGCGGGTTATTGCCGCGACCCACCGGGATCTGGAAGCCATGATCCTGGAGCAGCGCTTTCGGGAAGATTTGTATTACCGGCTGAACGTGTTTCCCATAGTGGCGCCGCCGTTGCGGGAGCGGCGGCGGGATATTCCCCTGTTGCTGGAGGAACTGATCGACCGCCACCGCATGGGGCACGATGCCGATCTGGTTTTTTCCGCCGCCGCCGTGGCGGCGCTGCAGGGGTATCACTGGCCGGGCAATGTGCGTGAACTGTCCAACCTGGTGGAGCGGATGTTTATCCTGTGCCCGGGGCGGGAAGTGGCGGTAGCCGACTTGCCCGCCAAGTACCGTAGCGGCCATGAGGCCGAGGACGAGCCGCCGTTCGAGGCGATGGATGAACAGGCGGCCCTGGCCTCCATTTTTCGCCAGCCCGATGCATATGAAGAGGACAATGAGGTTTTCTTCGACTTCAACGCCGGCTCCGAGGGGGAGGGCGATCTCTATGTGCCGCCGTTCACCACCGAAGGCATCAACCTCAAGGAAGTATTGGCCAATATCGAGGTCGATATGATCAGCCGGGCGCTGGAAGCGAGCGAGGGTATCGTCGCCAGGGCGGCGGAGCAGCTGGGCATGCGCCGCACCACCCTGGTGGAAAAAATGAAGAAGTACGGCATCAGCCGGGATTAGGGCTTTCCGCGCTGTGCTACAATGCCCCTTTCTTCCGGCTGACAGGGCAGGACGACGCAAGCTTCCCACCGGGGTGCAATCTTTCGAAAAAATCCGCACCGGCGGCTACTACTATGTGGATAAAACCCCTTTTATCCACCAACTGATCGAGCAGGGCAGCTACTACTTCCTGTCCCGCCCCCGTCGCTTCGGCAAAAGCCTGCTGCTCGACACCCTGCACCAGCTGTTCGAGGCGAAAGAGTCGCTGTTCCATGGCCTGTTTATCCATAACCAGTGGGACTGGGCCCGCCCCCGCCCGGTGGTCCGCCTGGGCTTTGGCAGCGGGGTGATGCGCAGCCGGCAGGAGCTGGATAAGCATATCCATGAGCAACTGGACGAGCAGGCCGGGCGATTGGGCATTTCGCTTGGCAACCAGACCATAGCCGGCCGTTTCGGCGAATTGATCCGCCTTGCCCACCAGCAGCACGGCGAGCGGGTGGCGGTGCTGATCGACGAGTACGACAAGCCGATCCTGGACAATATCACCGACCCGGCCACCGCCGCCGAGCTGCGCGAAGGGCTGAAAAACCTGTACTCGGTGCTGAAAGACGCCGACCCCCACCTGTGCTTTTGCCTGCTGACCGGGGTGTCCAAATTCAGCAAGGTCAGCCGGTTCTCGGGCCTGAACAACCTCAACGACATCAGCCTGGATGCTCCTTACAGCGCCATCTGTGGCTACACCGAGCAGGATCTGGATACCGTGTTCGCCCCCGAGCTGCCGGGGCTGGACCGGGAGCAGATCAAGGCCTGGTACAACGGTTACAACTGGGACGGTGAGCCGGTGTACAACCCTTTCGATGTGCTGTTGCTGTTCCAGAAGCGGGAATTTCGCCCCTACTGGTTTGAAACCGCCACCCCTACCTTTCTGGTCAAACTGCTGGCGGAGCGGGGCCTGTACAGCCCCAGCCTGACCAAAATGAATACCCGGGAGGCGCTGCTGTCCCGCTTCGACGTGGACGATATCAGTACCGAGGCGCTGATGTTCCAGGCCGGTTACCTCACCATTAAAAAGGTGCAGGCCCTGCTCCCCGGCAAGCACGTCTACCAGCTCGGCTTTCCCAACTTCGAGGTGGAAACCAGCCTGAACGAAGCCTTGCTGCCGGTGCTGGGGGTGGAGGAAGCCATCAGCGACGAGCAGTTGATTGCCTTGCCCGGCCTGCTGCGGGACAACGACTTCGCCGGCCTGGAGCAACATTTCAAATCCCTGTTCGCCGCCTTGCCCCACGACTGGTACCGCAACAACCCCATCGCCAAATACGAAGGCCACTACGCCAGCGTGTTCTACAGCCACATCGCCGCCCTGGGTCTTAGGGTCACGGTGGAAGACGCCTCCAACACCGGCAAGGTGGACATGGCGGTGGACTTTAACGGCCAAATTTACCTGTTCGAATTCAAGGTGGTGGAGCAGGTGCCGGAAGGCAGCGCCCTGGCCCAGTTGAAGCAGAAGGACTACGCCGACAAATACCGCGCCAGCGGCAAGCCCATCCATTTGATTGGCGTGGAATTCTCCCGCCGGCAGCGGCAAATCGTCGCCTTCGAGCGGGAACTGGTCGAATAAATTCGACCCTACGAACGGGGTTACACCGGCGCCGGGGTCCGGTCGAATAAATTCGACCCTACGAACGGGGTTACACCGGCGCCGGGGTTCGGTCGAATAAATTCGACCCGACGAGAGCATCGGGTTGTGCCGGTTCTGCCGTACAAAAACGGCATGGTTTTTGAATAAATCGGGCCATGACGACTTCCTCTCGCGCAACCATAGCCGATACCCGCTGGCAAACCCTGCTGGATGCGGGTCACCTCGAACAGATCATCCAGGCCATGCCCGGCGGTTTGCTGTGGGTGGACGGCCATGGCGTTGTCAGCCGCGCCAATCCCGCGGCGCTGGCCTTGCTGGGCGAGCCCTTGCTGGCCACGCCCTGGGTCGAGGTGATCGCCCGGGCTTTCTCGCCCCGCCCCGACGATGGTTTTCAGGTGTCGCTCAAGGATGGCCGCCGGGTGCAGCTGGCCATTTCCCATCTGGAAGGCCGGCCCGGGCAACTTATCCAGCTCACCGACATGACGCCCACCCGCACCTGGGCCGAGCAGCAGGGCCATGCCCAGCGGCTGGCGGCGCTCGGGCATATGGCGGCCACCCTGGCGCACCAGATCCGTACCCCCCTGTCCGCCGCCATGCTGTATGGGGCCAACCTGTCCAGCCCGGCCCTGAGCGAGGGGCAACGGCAGCAATTCCAGCAGCGGCTGGTGGCGCGGCTGCAGGATATCGAGCGTCAAATAAGCGACATTCTGATGTTCGCCCGCCAGGAGCAGTCGCCGCTGGCGGACGAGCTGGAGGTGGCGACCCTGCTGGAACAAAGCCGCGAGGCGGCGACGCCCTTGCTGGCTGCGCGGGGAGTGGCGCTGGAGATCACCGGGCCGGGCTCCGGCCGTATCCTCGGTAATGGCAACAGTCTTAAGAGCATTTTGTTGAATTTAATGGAAAATGCAGCGGAAGCCGGGGCTTCCCGCATCAGCCTGGAAAGCGAGGTCGAGCAGCAACAGGTGGTGATCCGGGTGCGGGATAACGGCAAGGGCATGGATGAGACCCTGAGTGCCAAAATCTTTGCGCCGTTTTTTACCACCCGCAGCCAGGGCACCGGCCTGGGACTGGCGGCCGTGGCGGCCGTGGCGCGGGCTCATCAGGGGCGGGTCACGGTGGCGTCGGCACCGGGGCGGGGCAGCTGTTTCAGCCTGTGGCTGCCGCTGCTGGCAAATAATGTAGACGGCTGAATAGGGAAAGATGATGAGTACCGACATTCTGATTGTGGAAGACGACACCGGTCTGCAGCAGGCGTTGCAGGATACGCTGTTGCTGGCCGGTTATCGGTGTGACTGCGTCGACAGCGCCGAGTCGGCCATGACCTGGTTGCGAGAGCAGGCGGTGCAAATGGTGATCACCGATGTGCAGATGGCGGGCATGGACGGCCTCGGCCTGCTCGGCTGGATCAACGGCCGCTTCCCCGGTCTGCCGGTGCTGGTGATCACCGCTCACGCCCAGGTGGCGGGGGCGGTGGCGGCGATGCGTGCCGGGGCGGTGGACTACC
The DNA here is from genome assembly GCF_016746085.1 of Zobellella iuensis. Taxonomy (GTDB): domain Bacteria; phylum Pseudomonadota; class Gammaproteobacteria; order Enterobacterales; family Aeromonadaceae; genus Oceanimonas; species Oceanimonas iuensis. The sequence goes on along the minus strand of NZ_JAERTZ010000025.1, from coordinate 615,597 downwards.
TGGCCAAGCCCTTTACCCCCGCGGCCTTGCTGGCGGTGGTGTCCCGCCATGTGCGGCAGCAGCCGGAAGACAACGGCGATCCCGTGGTGGGCGATGCCAAAAGCATCCGCTTGCTGCAACTGGCGGCCCGGGTGGCCGAGTCCGGCGCCAGCGTGATGATCTGCGGCCCCAGCGGCACCGGCAAGGAGGTGCTGGCCCGTTTTATCCATCGCCGTTCCGAACGCTCGGCCGGCCCTTTCGTGGCCATCAACTGCGCCGCCATTCCCGACAACATGCTGGAAGCCACCCTGTTCGGCTATGAAAAGGGTGCCTTTACCGGCGCGGTGCAGGCCTGCCCGGGCAAGTTCGAACAGGCCCATGGTGGCACCCTGCTGCTGGACGAAATCACCGAAATGGATCTCAACCTGCAGGCCAAGCTGCTGCGGGTGCTGCAGGAACGGGAGGTGGAGCGCCTGGGCGGGCGCAAAACCCTCAGCCTGGATGTGCGGGTGCTGGCCACCAGTAACCGGGATCTACGGCGAGCGGTCGCCGAGGGGTGCTTCCGGGAGGATCTTTATTACCGGCTCAATGTCTTTCCCTTAACCTGGCCGGCCCTGGCCGAACGGCCCGGCGACATACTGCCGCTGGCCGGTTACCTGCTGCAGCGGCATGCCCGGCAGATGGGGCGCACTGGCGTGGTGCTGGCCGAGGCGGCGAAGGCCCGTTTGCGGGCCTGGCACTGGCCCGGCAATGTGCGCGAGCTGGATAACGTGATGCAGCGGGCCCTGATCCTGTCCCTGGACGGCGCCATCGGCGCCACCGATATTCTGCTGGATGAGTCGCTTTCGCCGGCGGCGGAGCCGGCACCACCGATGGCCCCGCCGGCCGAGGACGGCTTGGGCAAGGAGCTGGCCAGCCAGGAGCACCAGATCATCCTGCAGGCGCTGCGGGCCTGTGCCGGCAGCCGGGCCGAGGTGGCGGAAAAACTCGGCATCAGCCCGCGTACCCTGCGCTACAAGCTGGCACGGATGCGCGAAGCGGGGATCCCTGTACCTGGGTAACCTCGTCCGCAACGGAGCAGCTACAGCAACTACAGAGATAAAGATGAACTGGCTCGTAGTTTGCATTATGATCCCCAGCTTAAATTATTTACGCGGGAGCCACAGCGATGGACATTAAAGCCACGGCATTGCTATCGGAAATGCAGGCGTTGAAAGGCGAAGCGCAACAGCTGGCGCCGGTAACTACCCCTGGCCCTCAGCAGGACTTTTCCACCTTGTTGAATCAGGCCGTCAACAAGGTGAACGGTTTGCAGCAAAGCACCGACGGCCTGCGTACCCGCTTCGAGCTGGGGGACGACACGGTCAGCCTGGAACAGGTGATGATCGCCGCGCAAAAATCCAGCCTCGCCTTCGATGCCACCGTGCAGGTGCGCAACAAGGTGGTCGATGCCTACAAAACCATTATGAACATGCCGGTATGAGGGCCTGATTGGTGGCTGATAATCCGTTGGTCAATACCGACAAAAATGTGCTGGCCGCCAACGAGGCGACAACACTGGAAGCGGAAGAGCAGAAAAGCACACCCTTCGCCTTGTTGGGCAATACCGACATCCTGCGTCAGGTCATCATAGTGCTGGCGCTGGCCATCTGCCTGGCGTTGGCGGTGTTTGTGCTGCTGTGGGGCAAAGAGCCCGAAATGCGCCCGCTGGGGGTGTACAGCAATCAGGAACTGATAGAAACCCTGGACTTTCTGGACAGCCAGAAGGTGCCATACAAAATCGACGGCAATACCGTGCTGGTGCGGGCCGATCGGTTTTCCGACATTCAGCTCAACCTGCGCCGCTCCGGCCTCAGCCAGAGCCCGCCCGAAGGCGATGCCATATTGTTGTCCGACCCCGGTTTCGGCATCAGCCAGCGGCTCGAGCGGGAGCGGCTCAACCTCAGCCGGGAACGGCAGCTGGCCCGGGTGATAGAGCAATACAACAGCGTGGCCCAGGCCCAGGTGTTGCTGGCCATTCCCCGGGAAAACGTCTTTGTGCGCGATAAACGCCAGCCCAGCGCCACCGTGGTGCTGAACCTGCGCCGGGGCGGCACCCTGCGCCAGGAAGAGGTGGACGCCATCGTGGATACGGTGGCCTCGGCGGTGTCGGATCTCACGCCGGGCCGGGTCACGGTGACCGATCAAAACGGCCGCCTGCTCAACTCCGGCTCCCAGGATCCCCTGTCGGCGCGCACCCGCCGTGAATTTGAACTGCAGCAGAAGCAGGAGTCCGACTATCGCCAGAAGATTGACGCCATCCTGAGCCCGGTGCTGGGGCTGGGCAATTATACCGCCGAGGTGGATGTCCGGCTGGACTTCACCCGCCGGGAGCAAACGGTCAAGTCGTTCAATCCCGACCTGCCGGCGGTACGCTCGGAAATGGTGATGGAAGACAACACCTCCGGGAAGGGCGCGCTGGGTATTCCCGGGGCGCTGACCAACCAGCCGCCGATGGAGTCGGACATCCCGGAACAGGCCGAAGGCCTGGCCCAGGAAAATAACCGCAACGAGCGCTCCCGCCGCGAGGCGACCCGTAACTTCGAGCTGGACACCACCATCAGCCATACCGAAAGCGCCACCGGCGATATCCGCCGGCTCACGGTGTCGGTGGCGGTGGATTACAAAACGGTGAACCATGCCGACGGCTCGGTGGAGCGGGTTCCCCTGAGCCAGGAAGAGCTGGTGCGTATCGACCGGCTGCTGCGCGGCGGCCTGGGCTTCGATGTGAGCCGGGGCGATGCCATCGAAGTGGTCTCGGTGCCCTTCAATCGTCCGGATCTGGACGATATCGCCGCCATTCCCTTTTACGAGCAGCCCTGGTTCTGGCATCTGGCCCGTATCCTCGGCGCCGTGGTGGTGCTGATCGTGCTGTTGCTGACGCTGGTCCGGCCCATGGTCCGGCGGCTGCTGGGCTCCGATGAAAAACTGCCGGAAGAGATCGATCTCGACGGGCAGAATGCCCTGTCGGGCAATGATCATCTTACCCTGCTGGCCCAGCAGGCGGAGCAGGAAGACAGCATGTTCGGTATCCGTGAAGGGCGCCTGCAACTGCCCAATCTCAATAAAGACGAAGACGTGCTGGCGGCGGTGCGGGCACTGGTGGCGAACGAACCGGATTTGGCGGCGCAGGTAGTGAAGGATTGGGTGAAGAGCGATGACTGACAACCAGGAGCTGATGATTTCCGATGAGCAGCGCAAGCTGCTCGCCAAGATGACCGGCACCGAAAAGGCCGCCCTGCTGATGCTCAGCCTGCGGGAGGAGGACGCGGCCCAGATCTTTCGCCACCTGGATCCCAAGCAGGTGCAGCGCCTGGGCATGAAAATGGCGGCGGTGGGCGATTTCGGGCCCGAGCGGGTGGGGGCGGTGCACCGTCTGTTTATCGAGGATATCCAGCGCTTTACCAAGATCGGGGTGGGCAGCCAGGACTTCGTGCGCAATGCCCTGGTGGCGGCGCTGGGCGAAGACAAGGCCGGCCGGCTGGTCAACCAGATCGTCGCCGGTGCCGGCTCCCGCGGCCTGGATTCGCTCAAGTGGATGGACGCCCGCCAGGTGGCCAGTATCATCCATAACGAGCACCCGCAAATCCAGACCATAGTGCTGTCGTACCTCGATCCCGAGCAGGCGGCCGAGATCCTGCAGCAGTTTTCCGAGCCGGTACGGCTGGATCTGGTGATGCGCATTGCCGAGCTGGAAGAAGTGCAGCCGGCGGCGCTGCAGGAGCTGAACGACATCATGGAAAAACAGTTTGCCGGCCAGAGCGGCGCCAAGGCGGCCAAGATGGGCGGCCTGAAGGCCGCCGCCAATATCATGAACTACCTGGATACCGCTATCGAGGGGGTGCTGATGGATGCCATCCGTGATCAGGATGAAGAGATGAGCATGAAGATCCAGGATCTGATGTTCGTGTTCGAAAACCTGATCGATGTGGACGACAGAGGCATTCAGATGCTGTTGCGCGAAGTGAACGGCGAGCTGTTGCAGCGGGCGCTGAAAGGCGCCGACGATCAGCTCAAGGAGAAGTTCCTGAATAACATGTCCAAGCGGGCCGCCGAGATGCTGCAGGACGATCTGGAGGCCATGGGGCCGGTGCGGGTCAGCGATGTCGAAGTGGCCCAGAAGGAAATTCTGGCGATAGCCCGGCGCCTGGCGGACAGCGGTGAGCTGATGCTGTCCAAGGGCGCGGGTGATGATTTCGTATGAACCGTCGTTCCTACCCCGCCGACAGGGGCTATCCGCGCCCTGATCATCCGCGCGATGTCGAACATTGGTCCTGGCCGGATATGGCCCTGCCCGAGGTGGGGCATAAAGAGCATGCCCTGAACATGAAAAGCCGGGGGGAGCCACATGCCCCCGAGCCGGAGCCCGAGCTGGAGCTGGAGCCCGAGCCGCTCACCGCCGAGGCGCTGGAGGCCATCCGCCAGGCCGCCTTCGAAGAGGGCTATGAGGAAGGCAAGCAGCAAGGGTTTGAAGCGGGGCGGGAAGAGGGGCGGCTCCAGGGCCTGCAGCAAGGATACGAGGCCGGCCTGCAGCAAGGCCAGGAGCAGGGGCTGGCGGAAGGCCGGGCGCGGGTTGAAGAGCAACTGGCGCAGTGGCAGCACTGGCTGGAACGGCTGAGCACGCCGCTGGCGCAGGTCGACAAGGTGGTGGAACAAAGCCTGGTCACCCTGGCGCAGGAGCTGGCGCGCAACCTGCTGAAAACCGAGGCGACCACCTCTCCCCAGTTATTGCTGGCCACGCTGCGCGAGGCGATAGCCGCCCTGCCGGGCCACGAGGCGGGCGTGACCCTGTTTCTGCACCCCGATGACATCGCCGTGATTGAGCAGCACTTCGATGCCCCCAGCCGGCAACAGCGGCGCTGGGAGCTGGTGGCCGAGCCCGGCCAGGAGCGGGGGGATCTGCGCCTGAAAACCGCCATGTCCGAGCTGGACATCAGCCTGGCGCAGCGCATCGATGCGCTGATGGCCAACTTTATCAAGGCCAACTGGAGCCGTTTCCATGACGCTCAGTGAGCGGCTGGCGGCCTATCAGACCCGGGGGCTGGCGCCGGCCATGGCCGCCAGCGGCAAGCTGACCCGGGTGGTGGGGCTGACGCTGGAGGCGGTGGGATGCACGGCGGCGGTGGGCAGCCAGTGCAAGATCCAGACCCTGTTCGGCGACATGGATGCGGAAGTGGTCGGCTTTGCCGACGACAAGCTCTACCTGATGCCCGGCGAGTCGCTGAAGGGGGTGATCCCCGGCGCCCGGGTAACGCCGGTGGGCCAGGGCGCGGGCGTGCCGGTGGGCATGGCCCTGCTGGGCCGGGTCATCGACGGCATCGGCCAGCCGCTGGATGGCCTGGGCCCCATCGCCACCCGCGATACCGCCGACTTCACCGCCCCGCGGCTCAACCCGATGGCGCGCAAACCGATAGAAGCGCCCATGGATGTCGGCGTCCGGGCCATCAATGCCGTGCTCACCGTGGGCCAGGGCCAGCGCATGGGGCTCTTTGCCGGCTCCGGCGTGGGCAAGAGCGTGCTGCTCGGCATGATGACCCGGGGCGCCAAGGCCGACGTGGTGGTGGTGGGGCTGATCGGCGAGCGGGGCCGGGAAGTCAAGGAGTTTATCGATGTGATCCTGGGCGAGGAAGGGCGGGCCCGTGCCGTGGTGGTGGCCGCGCCGGCCGATGCCTCTCCGCTGATGCGGCTCAAGGGCTGTGAAACGGCCCTGACCCTGGCCGAGTACTTTCGTGAGCAGGGCCTGAATGTGCTGCTGCTGATGGACTCCCTCACCCGCTATGCCCAGGCCCAGCGGGAAATCGCGCTGGCGGTGGGCGAGCCTCCGGCCAGCAAGGGCTACCCGCCCTCGGTGTTCGCCAAGCTGCCGGCGCTGGTGGAGCGGGCCGGCAACGGCGCCGAAGGCCAGGGCAGCATCACCGCTTTCTTTACCGTGCTCACCGAAGGGGATGACCTGCAGGATCCGATCGCCGACGCGGCCCGGGCCATCCTCGACGGCCATGTGGTGCTGTCGCGGCAACTGGCCGACAGCGGCCACTATCCGGCCATCGATATCGAGAAATCCATCAGCCGGGTGATGACGGCGGTGACCACCGAGGCCCACCAGCGCCAGGCCCGGGCCCTCAAGCAGGCCTATGCGCTGTATCAGCAGAACCACGACCTGATCAACCTGGGGGCCTATCAGTCCGGGGCCGATCCCCGGCTGGATCTGGCCATTCATATCCGCCCCCGGCTGGAGCGTTTCCTGACCCAGGGCATGACGGAGGTGATTGGCCTGCAAGCCTGCCTCAATGAGCTGGAAGTGGTCAGCAAGCCGTTGTTGCGGGCCGGCTGATGAGCAAGGCGCTGCACCTGTTGCGGGAACAGCTGGACGGCCAGGAACGCCAGGCCGCCGCCGAGCTGGGGGCGGCCCAGCTCCAGCTGCAGCAGCTGGAGCAGCAGCAGCAGACCCTGAGCCAGTATCAGCGGCACTACAGCCAGGAGTTTCAACATCGTGGCCAGCAGGGGCTAAGTGCCCACCAGTTTGGCCATTTCCAGGGCTTTATCGATAAGCTGGAGCTGGCCCAGCAACAGCAGCGACAGGGATTGCAGCAGGCCCGGCAACGGCTCGAGCGCAGCCGTAGCGCCTGGATGGCGGTGCGGGCCCGCAAGCAGGCCATCGACAAGCTGTTGGAGCGGGATGCCGGGCGCAAGCGTCTGGAAACGGCCCGGCAAGAGCAAAAGATGCTCGATAATCTGGCGATATACCGTTTTCACAAGAAGAGCATGTAGTTTCTGGTATGTATTTTGCCTGTGTTTGCTGTTGATTCGAGACATAACGGCGTGGCGACGCGATAGATAGGAAGCCTCATCATGACTATGAGCATCATGCCCATGCTGCAGCGGGCGGGTCCGGATACCAATAGCGGCATGGCCGGCGGCGCTGAAAGCGGGGGGACGCCCGCTTTTGCCGAGCTGCTGGTGCAGCAGGGCGAAGCGGTGACGGCAACCGCCGGATCCGTTAGCGATGAGCCGGTGGCGGCTCCGGCACGGGAGCAAGGGCCGGGCGATAAGGAAGCGGAAGATGCCTTGCCGGTAGTCGGATTGGCGCCGGTTCCGGCCCGCGAGCAGGCCGATTTACATAACGTCCCGGTAGCCGGCGACAATGCCCGGCCGGTGCCGCTTGCCGAGCCCTTGCTCCAACCCCAGTCGCTGTTGAGGCCATCCGGTGATGCGCCACCCGGTGATGCGTCACCCGGTGAGGCGCCCGGCGACCTTGCGGAGCCGATTGGTGGCGAGCCGGAGCATGGCCGCAACCGGATGGCGGCCTTATCCGCAGCGGAGGTTTCCCGGCCTGCCGGCCCCTCGGCATCCGCGAACGGGGATGAGGGGAGGGCCAGGCCAGACCGGGCTGCCGGACGGGAGGAGATGCTTATCGCCCCGCGCACGCGGCCCGATAATGAGCGGGTGGCCAGGGGCCTCGAGCCGGAAGATACCCCCGGTGGCGAACACCGGGGGCGCGGTTCGGCGGTCTCCCGGCTTGGGTCGGCGCCAGCGCCGGTGGACGAAAACAGCGGGGAGGAGGCCGGCACCGAGCTCCGGCGGGAAACCGAGGAGCCAATCCGGCGGGCCGGGAGCTGGCGTCACGCCGGTGGCGAGGCAGCGCTGTCGCCATGGCATGAAACGGTGAACCGCCCGGCCGCCACAGTGGCGACCGGGCCGGGCCCCGCGGTTGAGGCGGCGGTGGCGGCCGAGCCGCGCCCCGCAGTTGAGGTGGCGGTGACGGCCGGGCCGGGCCCCGCGGTTGAGGCGGCGGTGCCGGCCGAGCCGCGCCCTGCGGTGGAGGTGGCGGTGACGGCCGGGCCGCGCCCCGCGGTTGAGGCGGCGGCGGTGGCCGGGCCGCGCCCTGCGGTTGAGGCGGTGGCGGCCGGGCCGGGCCCCGCGGTTGAGGTGCCGGCCGGGCCCGAGCCGCGCCAGCCTTGGTTGCAGGAGGTCTCATGGCAGCGGCAACCGGCCGAGGCGTTAGCGCCGGCGGTGCCGGATGACGCTGCACCCGAGTGGTTGGCCCAGATTGAACATGGCCGGCGGTGGCTGCAAGCGGGCCGGGACGAAGGCGGCAATAAGTTGCCGCCGCAGGCGGAGACGGCAACCCCGGCCCTGTCCCGGCTGTTGTCCGGCGAGAAAACCGCCCCGTTACCGGCCGTCGCTGCCGGCCGGCCGGAGACCCTCGAGAACCCGGCCGGGGCGGTGGATAAAGCGCCGGTGCCGCTGGCCGAGCAGCCCCCGGGCGTTCAGGCGGCGGGCGGCGTCATGCCGACCCGGGACGGCATAACGCCGGCGCTAGTGGAACGCGCGCTATCGCCGGAGCGCTCCCTGACCCTGCAAGGCACGCCCGAGCAGGGAGCCAGGCAGCTGGCGCAGCAGGTGCAGGTGATGGTCAGCCAGAATCTGCAGGAGGCGGACATTCGTCTTAATCCGTCCGAGCTGGGTGGGTTAAGGATCCAGCTGAAAATGGAGCAGGGCGAGGTCCAGGTTCAGTTTCTGGCCAGCCAACCCCAGGCCCGGGAATTGCTCGACCAGGCGTTGCCCCGGTTGAGGGAGATGCTGCAGCAGCAGGGGATCACCCTGGGCCAGAGCCAGGTGGGCAGTTTTGCCGGTCAGCAGGGACAAGGGGCGCCGCAACAGGAGGCCCGCCAGCAGGCCGCCGGAGATAACGGCGGACAGCGAGGCCACCAGGCCGGTGCCGAAGGGCTCGATGGCCAGGCGTTGGCGGAGCCGGAAGTGTCCGCACCCCGGTTGCGGACCAATGGCAGTATTGATTTTTTTGCATGATTCACATGGGTAAACTGCCCGTTCTGTTGGTAAGGGGATTTGATGGCCGATGATCTGATCATGCCCAAGGTGGCATGGTACAAGCGGAAGCTTGTCTGGGTAGTGTTGCTGGTGGTGCTGGCCGGTGCCGGCGGGGGGGCGGCATGGTGGTTGAAGCCGGCGGCCGATAGCTCGCAGGCGAACGGTGTCGAGGACAGCCAGGCCCTCTATGTCAGCATGTCCCGGCCTTTCATTTTCAGTGTGCCGGCCGGCATGCGCGAGCGCCTGGTTCAGGTCGAGGTGCAGCTGATGGTGCGGGGCGCGGCCCATGAGGCGACGGCCAAACGCCATCTGCCGCTGCTGGAAAGTACCCTGCTGGCGGTATTCAGCCGGCAGGGGGCCGATAATTACCTGTCGGCCGAGGGGAAGCTGGTGGTTCGCCAGGATGCCCAGAGCGAGCTGAATCAGGTGCTGGCAGAAGAGCTGGGTGAGCGGCTGATCGAACAGGTGCTCTTTACCGGCATCGTAATGCAATAGGTGAATCGTGAGCGATCTGTTATCCCAGGATGAAATCGATGCCCTGCTGCACGGGGTGGATGAGGTAAAGGAAGACACGGTCAAGAATGGTGACGGCGTTACCAGCTTCGACTTCTCTTCCCAGGATCGTATTGTCCGCGGGCGGATGCCGACCCTGGAAATGGTGAACGAGCGCTTCGCCCGCCATATGCGGATCAGCCTGTTCAATATGATGCGTCGTACCGCCGAGGTCTCCATCAACGGCGTGCAGATGCTCAAATTCGGCGAATATGTACATTCCCTGTTCCTGCCGACCAGCCTGAACATGGTGCGTTTTCGTCCGCTCAAGGGCATAGGGCTCATCACCATGGAAGCCCGCCTGGTGTTTATCCTGGTGGACAACTTCTTCGGTGGCGATGGCCGCCATGCCAAGATTGAAGGCCGTGAGTTCACCCCGACCGAACGGCGGGTCATCCAGCTGCTGCTGAAGCTGGTGTTCGAGGATTACAAGGAAGCCTGGGCCCCGGTGATGGACGTGGAGTTCGAATACCTGGACTCGGAAGTCAACCCGACCATGGCCAATATCGTCAGCCCGACCGAGGTGGTGGTGGTCAGCTCTTTTCATATCGAGCTGGATGGCGGTGGTGGTGATTTCCATGTGACCCTGCCTTACGGCATGCTGGAGCCGATCCGCGAGCTGCTGGATGCGGGGGTGCAAAGCGACAAGGGCGAGAACGACCTGCGCTGGGGCAAGGCGCTGCGCGACGAGATCCTGGATGTGGGGGTGGAGATGTCGGTGAAGCTGCTGGAGAAAGAGCTCAGCCTGCGCGACATCATGGAGCTGAAGGCCGGTGATATTATCCCTGTGGTCATGCCCGAGCACCTGTTGATCTCGGTCGAGGATCTGCCCACCTTCCGCGGCCAGCTGGGGCGGGCCGGCGAAAAAATGGCGGTCAGGATCAGCGAAAAAATCAAACGGCCGGAAACCGTCAAGACCGAACTGCACGAGGTGACCCGGCGCGGGGTGCGTATCGACGGGGAAGCCGAGCTGGAAGAACTGGAAAGAACCATTGAGGATGCGTCATGAGTGATGAGCAGAACGAGCTGGATGATGTGTGGGGCGAGGCCATGGCCGAGCAGGAGGCCACCGAGCCCCAGGTGAAGCGGGCCGAGCTGGACGACTTCAGCGATGCGGGGGCGCCACCGCTGACCGGCGAAGAGCGACGGAAACTTGACGCCATTCTGGATATTCCGGTCACCATCTCGATGGAGGTGGGGCGCAGCCAGATCAGCATTCGTAACCTGCTGCAACTGAACCAGGGCTCCGTGGTCGAGCTGGATCGGCTGGCCGGCGAGCCGCTGGATGTGATGGTGAACGGCACCCTGATCGCCCATGGCGAAGTGGTGGTGGTCAACGACAAGTTCGGGATCCGGCTGACCGATGTGATCAGCCAGACCGAACGGATCAGAAAGCTGAAATAATGGCCCGGCTACTGGTTTTATTCATGCTGCCGTTGCCCTCGCTGGCGCAGGGGCCCGAGATCCGATGGGATTCCTGGGCCCTGTCGTCGCTGCTGGTCATCGGCCTTATCGTGCTGCTGGGGGCGCTGGTGCGCAAGTTGCGGCTGCCCTCGGTATTGGGCGGCAGCCGGCAGCTCAAGGTGGTGGCGACCCTGGCGATCGGGCACCGGGAACGGCTGCTGGTGGTGCAGGTGGGGGAAGAGCAGTGGCTGCTCGGGGTGACGGCCCAGCAGATCTCCGGCCTGGGCAAGCTCGATCAGCCACTGGTGCCGGAGCAGGCCGGCACGCTGTTGGCGAGGCGGACCGATGCCAAGAATTAGCTGGTTGTTGCCGCTGTTGCTGCTGGCGATGCCGGCCATGGCCCAGCAGGGCATGTCGGCGGTGACCGTGACCAGCAATCCGGATGGCAGCCAGGAGTACAGCCTGACGCTGCAGGTGCTGGCGCTTATGACGGCGCTGTCGTTTCTGCCGGCCATGGTCATCATGATGACCTCCTTCACCCGTATCATCATAGTACTGTCGATCCTGCGCCAGGCCCTGGGCCTGCAGCAGAGCCCGTCCAACCAGGTGATGATAGGGATCAGCCTGTTCCTGTCTTTTTTTATCATGTCGCCGGTGCTGGATAGGGTGAATGCCCAGGCCCTGCAGCCTTACCTGGCGGAGGAAATCGACTCGCGCGAGGCCCTGCACCGGGCCGAGCAACCGATCCGGGACTTTATGCTGGCGCAGACCCGGGTCAAGGATCTCGACACCTTCCTGACCATCGCCAATATCCAGGTCAACGATGAAGAGGAAGTGCCGCTGCGGGTGCTGATCCCGGCGTTTGTGACCAGCGAGCTCAAGACCGCCTTCCAGATAGGCTTTATGCTGTTCTTACCCTTCCTGGTGATCGATCTGGTGGTGGCCAGCATACTGATGGCGATGGGCATGATGATGTTGTCGCCCATGCTGATTTCGCTGCCGTTCAAGCTGATGCTGTTTGTGCTGGTGGACGGCTGGAACCTGATCATGGGTACGCTGGCCAACAGCTTTGGCCTGGGAGCGGGGTAGTGAGTCCGGAAACCTTCGTCGACATCTTCCGCAGTGCGCTCTGGCTGGTCACCCTGCTGGTGTCGGCGGTGATACTGCCGAGCCTGGCCATCGGCCTGGTGGTGTCGATATTCCAGGCCGCCACTTCCATCAACGAACAGACCCTGAGCTTTCTGCCCCGGCTGTTGGTGACCCTGGGGGCCTTGGCGGTGGGGGCGCACTGGGGATTCGAGATGCTGATGGACTTCTTTTATGAGCTGATTTACCAGATCCCGCAAGTGATCGGGTAAAACAAGCTTGAAGCTTGAAGCTTGAAGCTGGAAGGGTGAGGAGTGAGGAGTGAGGAGTGAGGAGTGAGGAGTGAGGAGTGAGGAGTGGGGGGGAAGGGTGATAGGAGAGAAGGCGGTCATCTCCGCGAAGGCGGAGATCCATGACAGATTGCACTGGACTCCCGCCTTCGCGGGAGTGACAACAGAGTATTTACCACTTTGGAGTGTATTTTCAGTTACCGCTACTTCCAGCTTCCAGCTTCTAGCTTCTAGCTTCTAGCTTCCAGCCTCCCGCTTTATCCGGAGTTGAGATGTGAACTACACCACCGAGCAGATATTGTTGTGGCTGGCTTCCTACCTGTGGCCGCTGTGCCGCATCGCCGGCCTGATGATGACCATGGCGATGTTCGGTGCCCAGCTGACCCCTGCCTATAGCCGCTTGCTGCTGGCGCTGGCCACCACCATGGCGGTGGCGCCGGTATTGCCGCCCATGCCCGATATCGCCCTGTTTTCCGGCGGCGGTTTCCTGATCACGATACAGCAGGTATTGATCGGGGCCGTCATCGGCCTGCTGTCCCAGTTTTTATTGCAGACCTTCGTCACCGCCGGCCAGATCATCGCCATGCAGACCAGCCTGGGCTTCGCTTCCATGATGGATCCGCTCAACGGCCAGTCTACCCCGGTGGTGGGCCAGTTCTACCTGATGCTGGGCACTGTGCTGTTTCTGGCGCTGAACGGCCACCTGGTGATGATTGAGGCCATAGTGATGAGTTTCGACACCCTGCCCGTTGCGCTCAACGGCTTGTCGGTGTCCAGCTGGCAAAACCTGGCGGGGTTGCTGACCCTGCTGTTTCAGGGCGCCGTCGCCATGGCGCTGTCGGCCATCGTCGCCATGCTGCTGATCAATTTCAGTTTCGGGGTCATGACCCGGGCGGCGCCCCAGCTCAATATTTTCAGCGTGGGCTTTGCGGTCAGCATGGTTTGCGGCCTTTTTATCATGTGGCTGACCCTGGGGGGCTTTCTGAGCCATTTTGAAAATCAGTGGCTCAGGCTGCAGCTGGTGATGTGCGATAGCCTGCAGTTGAGCTGCGAAGGAGGCTGAATGGCGGAGTCGGACGGTCAGGAAAGAACGGAACAGCCCACGGAGCAGCGACTCCGGCAGGCACGGGAAAAAGGGCAGATCCCCCGCTCCAAGGAACTGGGGACGGCGGCGGTGTTGTTGAGCGCGGCCGCCGGCCTGTTGATGCTCAGTGGTCCGCTCGGCCGGGCCATGTCGCGCGTGTTCGAACAGAACTTCCGGGTCGAACGTGCCGTCCTGTTCGATCCCCAGACCATGATGCCGGCGTTGACGGACTCTCTGGTCAGCCTGATGTGGCCGCTGCTGGGGCTGTTCGCCATAGTGCTGGTGGCGGCACTGGTGGGCAACAGCCTGCTGGGGGGCTTCAACTTCAGCACCCAGGCGATGATGCCCAAGCTCAGCAAGATGAGTCCGCTCAAGGGCATCAAGCGGATGTTCGGGGTGCAGGCGCTGGTGGAACTGCTGAAGTCGGTGGCCAAGGTGGTGTTTATCGCCACCCTGGCGGTGTGGCTGCTGTGGAGCCAGTTCGAGAATATTCTGCGGCTGAGCAACGAAACCCTGCCGGCCGCCATGGTCGGTGCCCTGGAATTGCTGCTGTGGATGGGGTTGCTGTTGTGCCTGGCCCTGCTGCCCATAGTGGCCATAGATGTGCCTTTTCAACGCTGGAATCACACCCGCCAACTGAAGATGACGCTGCAGGAAATCAAGGACGAATATAAAAACACCGAGGGGAAACCCGAGGTCAAGGGCCGTATTCGCCGGCTGCAGCAGGAAATGGCCAACCGCCGCATGATGGCGGAAGTGCCCACCGCCGATGTGGTGGTGGTCAACCCCAGCCACTATTCGGTGGCCTTGCGCTACGACAAGGACAAGCCCGGCTCGGCGCCGGTGGTGGTGGCCAAGGGGCTGGATGAGATCGCGCTCAAGATCCGGGAAATCGCGCGGGAATACGAGGTGCCGGTGATCTCCTCGCCCGCCCTGGCCCGGGCCGTTTATCATTCCACCAAGCTCGACAGGGAAATTCCCGAGGGGCTGTTCGTGGCGGTGGCCCAGATCCTGGCCTACGTCTTCCAGCTGAACAGCTGGCGCAAGGGGCAGGGCCGCAAACCGGTGCCGCTGAAAGAGGATCTGCCGATACCGGATGAATATAAAGTCTGAAGCCGGAAGCTTGAAGAAGGCAATGTCAAGCTCCTTCCAGCTTCCAGCTAAAGTGGCTTGTTTTTTGCATTAAAAACCGCATCGGTTTTCAGCAGCACTTAACGTATTCATGGAATTCAGGGCAAAGCTTTTACAGGCAGGACAGTGGTCAAAATGGTTTCATAAAGGGCTGGGGACCCCGCTGCTGGTGCTGGCGGCACTGGGCATGGTGGTGCTGCCCATTCCCACCTTGCTGCTGGATGTGCTGTTTTCCTTCAATATCTCCCTGGCGCTGGTGATCCTGCTGGTGGCGGTCTACACCCAGCGGCCGCTGGATTTCGCCGCCTTCCCGACGATACTGCTGGTGGCGACCCTGCTGCGGCTGGCCCTGAACGTGGCCTCGACCCGGGTGGTGCTGCTGGAAGGGCACGAAGGGGGCAACGCCGCCGGTAACGTGATCGAGGCCTTCGGCTCCGTGGTGATCGGCGGCAACTATGCGGTGGGCCTTATCGTCTTCCTGATCCTGATGATCATCAACTTCGTGGTGGTGACCAAGGGCGCGGGACGGATCTCGGAAGTGAGCGCCCGCTTTACCCTGGACGCCATGCCCGGCAAGCAGATGGCGATTGACGCGGATCTGAACGCCGGCCTGATCAACCAGGACGAGGCGAGGCTGCGCCGGGATGAAGTGACCCGCGAGGCCGACTTCTACGGCTCCATGGACGGTGCCTCCAAGTTCGTCAAGGGCGATGCCATCGCCGGCATCATGATCCTCTTTATCAATATCATCGGCGGTTTCATCATCGGCATGGCCCAGCACGGCCTGCCGTTCGGGGAAGCTGCCCGGGTCTATACCCTGCTGACCATAGGCGACGGCCTGGTGGCGCAGATCCCCTCGCTGCTGTTGTCCATTGCCGCCGCCATCATAGTGACCCGCCAGAACACCCGCGAGGACATGGGCCAGGCGATGCTGGGGCAGCTGTTCGACAACCCCAAATCGTTGTCCATCGCCGCCGGTATCCTGATCACCATGGGCCTGGTGCCGGGCATGCCTCACTTCGCCTTCCTGTTGCTGGGCGGCCTGTCGGCGCTGGCCGCCTGGTGGCTGTACCGGCGCAATGCCAGGGTGCAGGAGCAGGCGGTGGAGCAGGAGAAGGCCCCGCCGGCGCTGGGCTCGGAGCCGAAAGAGCTGAGCTGGGATGACGTGGTCCAGGTCGACACCATCGGCCTGGAGGTCGGCTATCGCCTGATCAGCCTGGTCGACCAGTCCCAGGGTGGCGAGCTGTTGAGCCGCATCAAGGGGGTACGCAAGAAACTGTCCCAGGAGCTGGGTTTTCTCATTCCCGCGGTGCATATCCGCGACAACCTGGAGCTGGGGCCCAACCAATACCAGATCACCCTGATGGGGGTCAGCTCCGGGGCTGCCGATATTTACCCGGAACGGGAGCTGGCCATCAATCCGGGGCAGGTCTTCGGCACTGTAGCCGGCATCGATACCCGGGATCCGGCCTTCGGCCTGGAAGCCACCTGGATTGCCAAGGAGCA
This sequence comes from Zobellella iuensis, assembly GCF_016746085.1. GTDB lineage: Bacteria > Pseudomonadota > Gammaproteobacteria > Enterobacterales > Aeromonadaceae > Oceanimonas > Oceanimonas iuensis. Next base: position 599,697 of record NZ_JAERTZ010000025.1, on the reverse strand, counting down.
AATCGAGCAGGCCCAGAGCCTGGGCTATACGGTGGTGGATGCCGCCACCGTGGTGGCCACCCACCTGAGTCAGTTGCTGACCAATCATGCCTCCGTGTTGCTGGGCCATGAAGAGGTGCAGAACCTGATCGACCAGGTCGGCCGCAGCCAACCCAAGCTGGTGGAAGGGCTGGTCCCCAATACCCTCAACCTGGCCCTGGTGACCAAGGTACTGCAAAGCCTGCTCAACGAAGGGGTCAGCATCCGGGATATGCGCACCATATTGCAGACCCTGACCGAGTATGCGCCCAAGAGCCAGGATCCGGAGGTGCTGACCGCCGCCTGCCGTATCGCCCTGCGTCGTTTCATGGTGCAGGAAATCGCCGGCACCGAACGGGAGTTGCCGGTGATTACCCTGGCACCAGAGTTGGAACAGATTTTGCAGAATTCTTTGCAGGCAGGGGGAGCCCAGGGCAGCGGCATAGAGCCGGGCCTGGCCGAACGCATGCAGCAGTCGCTGGCCCAGGCCGCGGCCAACCAGGAAATGGAAGGGCAGCCTGCCATCTTGTTGACCTCCGGCATGTTGCGTACCACGTTGGCGCGCTTTGTCAAACACACTATTCCCAGTCTGCGGGTGTTGTCCTATCAGGAAGTGCCTGATGACCGTCAAATCCGCATTGTGGCGTCCGTTGGCCAGCAGTAGCAGGGTGGAAGCTGTAAATGAAGATTAAACGATTTTTTGCCAAGGACATGAGGGCCGCCCTGGCCGAAGTGAAGGAGGTGCTGGGGGCGGAAGCGGTGATCATGTCCAACAAGAAGGTCTCGGGGGGCATCGAAATCGTCGCCGCCGTCGATGACGACGAGCCGCCCTCGCCCGCGGCCCAGCGCCCCCTGGTGGAAGACAATGTCAGAATTTCGTCGCAGGCGCGTCAATTTGTTCCCCCCCTGGACGGGAAAAAACAGGCGGAGACCCTGCAGTCGCTGCTGATGCGCAGCCGTGCCGAGCCATCTCCCCAGACCCTGGCGGAGCAGGCCAGCTGGGCCGAGCCCGGAGGACGCAAGGAGCCGACCCTGGGACAGCCGAGGCCCTTGTCTGCGCAGGTCCCACGGCATGAGTCGCGTGAGGGCAGGCGTAAAGACAGCGCCAAAGACCAGGAGCTGAACGCCATGCGTCAGGAAATCGCCAGTATCCGGCGCCTGCTCGAGCATCAGGTCTCCGGCCTGATGTGGCAGGAGGTAGAGCGGCGGGAACCGGTGCGGGCCATGGTGATCAAGCAGCTGAACGACTTGGGCTTCAGCGATGGCTTCGCCGATCAACTGGCGACGCGGGTACCTGACCGGGTTCCGCCCCACGAGGCCTGGAGCCAGATCGAAGCGGCCCTGGTCCAGCAACTGACCACCGGCGAGGATGATATCCTGCGCCAGGGCGGCGCCGTGGCCCTGCTGGGGCCGACCGGGGTCGGCAAAACCACCACCATCGCCAAGCTGGCGGCACGCTTCGCCACCCGTTACGGCGCCGAACAGGTCGCCCTGATCACCACAGATCACTATCGTATCGGCGCCCATGAGCAGTTGCAGACCTACGGCCGCATCATGGGGGTGGTGGTCAAGCAGGCCAGGACGTATCAGGAACTGGCTCAGGCGCTGTACCACCTGCGCCATCGACGTTTGGTGCTGATTGACACCGCCGGCATGGGCCAGCGGGATCTGCGCCTGAACGAGCAGCTGGATACCCTGGTGGGCGACAAGCAAATCAAGATCCGCAATTATCTGGTTCTGCCGGCCACGGCCCAACGCCGGGTGCTGCAGGAGGCGGTGGATCATTTCCGCCGGATCCCCCTGGCCGGCTGCATCCTGACCAAGCTGGACGAAAGCCTGTCGCTGGGGGATGTGCTTGATATCAGCATTCAGAACGGCTTGCCCATCAGCTATATCACCGATGGCCAAAGGGTACCGGAGGATTTACGGCTGGCGGATCCCCGCGAGCTGGTCCGGCAAGCGCTGGGTACCGTAGAGCAGCGTCGGGAGGAGCCCTACTACTGGGATACCTCTGAGTCCGATGAAGAGGATGCGCGTTTTTATGAATAATTGGTTTCAGGACCAGGCGAGTGGGCTGCGGCTTATGCAGAAGACAAGCAGAGTACAGGTGATTGCGGTCACCGGCGGTAAGGGGGGGGTCGGCAAGACCAATATTAGCCTGAACATGGCCTCGGCGATGGCGGCCCAGGGCAAGCGGGTGATGGTGCTCGATGCCGATCTGGGGCTGGCGAATGTCGACGTGCTGTTGGGTATCCGGGTCACCCGCAACCTGTCCCATGTGCTCCGGGGCGAGTGCACCCTGGACGAGGTGCTGGTCGAGGGGCCCCAGGGCATCAAGATCATTCCTGCCACCTCCGGTAACCAGGCGATGACCGAGCTGTCGCCGCTGGAGCATGTCAGCCTGATCCGGGCCTTCAGCGAGCTGCAGACCCCGGTGGATGTGCTGCTGGTGGACACCGCCGCCGGCATTTCCGACATGGTGCTCAGTTTCTCCCGGGCGGCGCAGGAGGTGCTGGTGGTGGTGTGCGACGAGCCCACCTCCATCACCGATGCCTACGCCCTGATCAAGATCCTGTCCCGGGATTACGGGGTGTTCCGGTTCAAAATCGTGGCCAACATGGTACGCAGCCAGCGCGAAGGGCAGGAGTTGTTCGCGAAGCTGACCCGGGTGACCGACCGTTTTCTCGATGCGGCGCTGGAGCTGGTGGCCTGTGTGCCCTTCGACGGCAACCTGCGGCTGGCGGTGCGCCGTCAGGCGCTGGTGGTCAATCAGTATCCCCAGTCGCCTTCGGCCTTGGCCATCAAGCAGCTGGCGGGCAAGGCCCTGAGCTGGCCGGCCCCGCAGCGGGCCGGCGGGCATTTACAGTTTTTTATTGAAAAGCTGCTCAATCACCCGGTGGCGGAACAGGATGTCTGGAGTGAATAAAGCCCTGGCTTACGCCAGGCAGCAGGGCTCCCATCAGCTGGTTGAACGCCATGCCGGCCTGGTGCGGCGCATTGCCCAGCATCTGCTGGCGCGTCTGCCGGACAGCGTGCTGCTGGACGATCTGATCCAGTCGGGCATGGTGGGGCTGCTGGAGGCCGCGCGCAACTTCGATGCGGCCAAGGGCGCCAGTTTCGAAACCTTTGCCGGCATCCGCATTCGCGGCGCCATGCTCGACGAGATCCGCCGGGGCGACTGGGTACCGCGCTCGGTGCACAGGAACAGCCGCCAGATCGCCGAGGCGATCGCGGCGGTGCAGCGGCGGGAAGGGCGTAACGCCCAGGACCGGGAAGTGGCCCAGGAGCTGGGGGTGGAGCTGGATGCCTACTATGCCATGCTGCTGGATGCCAACAATGGCAAAATCCTCGAAATGGAAGAATTTGAATCCGGCGTCGACAGCCATGCCGAGCAGGGGGTTCACTCGGCGAGTCCGTTCGAGGAGATGTCCAGGGCCCGCTTTCTGCGCGCCTTGTCGAATCACATCAAGACGCTGCCCGAGCGAGAAGCGCTGGTGCTGTCCCTGTATTATGACGAAGAGCTCAACCTCAAGGAGATAGGGCAGGTGCTCGACGTCAGTGAGTCCCGGGTCAGCCAGATCCACAGTCAGGCCATGCACCGCTTGCGGGCCCGGTTAAGAGATTGGCAAAATTGAGGCGGGGCAATAGGTTATTGCCCGATTAATGGGTTATCCTGCTCAAGTTTCGGCGTTCGGAGCCGACACAGTAAGAAGACTTGTCATGTTCAGCGGCTGTTGGTTCGGCTGATAGGAGGAAAAGCTTGGACAAGAACATGAAAATCCTCATCGTGGATGATTTTTCCACCATGCGCAGGATTATTAAAAACCTACTCAGAGATCTCGGTTTCAATAATACCCACGAAGCCGACGACGGCACCACGGCGCTGCCGATGCTGAAGAGTGGTGATTTTGATTTTGTGGTGACCGACTGGAATATGCCCGGCATGCAGGGTATCGATCTGCTGCGAGCCATCCGGGCCGACGACAAGCTCAAGCACCTGCCGGTGTTGATGGTGACCGCCGAAGCCAAGCGCGAGCAGATTATCGCCGCGGCCCAGGCCGGTGTGAACGGCTACGTGGTAAAACCCTTTACCGCCGCCACCCTCAAAGAAAAACTCGAAAAGGTTTTCGAGCGCATCGGATAGAAGGCAGCGAGATGGCACAACAGAAAGGAATGATAAGCCTGGAGCAGGCCCGGGAGCTGGTCGCCATGCTTGAGCGCGGCGATCAAGATGGCGCCGACCGCTATCTTGCCGACGTGTGCATGCCGCAGGCCAAGGAGTTACTGGAACAGGTCGGACAATTGACCCGCCAGCTGCATGACGCGCTGCAGGAGTTCCGCAACGACCCCCGCTTGCCCGAACTGGCGGCAAGTGAAATCCCCGATGCGAAGGAACGGCTGAATTACGTCATCGACATGACCGACAAGGCCGCCAACCGGACCATGGATGCCGTCGAAGCCAGCCTGCCCATCGCCGATCGACTCAATGACCGTATCCAGCAGGTCATGCCGGGCTGGCGGGAGCTGATGAACCGCCAGTTGGAACTGAACCGGTTCAAGGAGCTGTGTTTCCAGCTCGATGATTTTCTCAAGGATTCCGAGCAGGATGCCGACAAGTTAAGGCAATTGCTCACCGAGATCCTGATGGCGCAGGATTATCAGGATTTGACCGGCCAGATGATCCGCAAGGTCATCAACCTGGTGCATGAGGTGGAGGCCAAGCTGGTCGAGATCCTGTCTGTGTTCGGCCGTTTGCCGGGCATGGAAGACGTCAAAGCGGCGCCGAAACCTGCCCCGGCCTCGGCCATTGCCGCCGAGGGCCCGATCATGAATAAAGAACATCGTAACGACGTGGTCTCTGATCAGGACGGGGTTGATGATCTTCTGTCCAGTTTGGGATTCTAAGGAGAGAGCATGGGCTTTGAGGTAGACGAGGATATTCTGCAGGACTTTCTGGTGGAGGCATCGGAAATCCTGGAGCAGCTGTCGGAGCAGTTGGTGACCCTGGAACGGCGGCCCGACGACAAGGACTTGCTCAATGCGATTTTCCGTGGCTTTCACACCGTCAAGGGGGGCGCCGGTTTTTTGTCGCTGACCGCGCTGGTGGATACTTGTCACAAAGCCGAAAACGTGTTCGATATTCTGCGTACCGGCCAGCGGCGGGTGACGTCCGAACTGATGGATGTGATCCTGCGCGCACTGGATACCGTCAACAGCATGTTTGCCGAGATCCAGAACCGTCTCGAGCCGACGCCGGCCGAGCCGGCGCTGCTCGAAGAGCTGGGGCGCTATTGCCTGCCGGCCGGGGCCGATGAGCCGGCGCCGTCGATCATCGACCACCAGCCCGTTACGCCGGTGGCCGCCGCAACGCCCGTGGCATCGTCCATTGCCGAGCTGAGCGAGAGCGAATACCGGCAGATGCTGGACGAGCTGGCACCGGAAAGCGTCGCCGAGACCCCGGGTGACGACATTACCGACGATGAATTCGAAGCCTTGCTGGATCAACTGCACGGTGCCGGCAAGCACGGCGGCACACCGCAGCCGGCAGCGGCGCCGGCAACGAGTCCGGCGGAGGCGCCGGCAACGGACGCTCCGGCGGCGTCCGCCGAGCTTATCGACGACAGCGAATTTGAAGCACTGCTGGATCAGTTGCACGGGGCGGGCAAGGGGCCTTCCGCCGGCGCGGCGCCGGCAGTGGCGCCGGTGCTGCCGTCCCGTGCGCCAGCCCCCCAGCCGGCGATGCCCGCGGCCGAGCAGATCCCGGCCGACAAGACCCCGGCCCGGCCGGCGGCCCAGCAGAGTGCGCAGCCGGATACCACGGTACGGGTGGATACCAAGACCCTCGACAATATCATGAACATGGTGGGGGAGCTGGTGCTGGTCCGCAACCGCCTGCTCAGCCTGGACGCCAGCCACGAGAATGAGGAAATCACCAAGGCGGTGACCAATCTGGATGCGGTGACCGGTGATCTGCAGGGCGCGGTGATGAAAACCCGGATGCAGCCGATCAAGAAGGTGTTCGGCCGTTTTCCGCGGGTGGTGCGCGATCTGGCGCGCAGCCTGAACAAAGAGATCAACCTGGAAATGGTCGGTGAAGAGACCGACCTCGACAAGAACCTGGTCGAGGCCCTGGCCGATCCCCTGGTGCACCTGGTACGCAACTCCTGCGATCACGGCGTGGAACTGCCGGCGGTGCGGGAAGCGGCCGGCAAGCCGAGAACCGGCCTGATCCGGCTGACCGCCTCCCAGGAAGGGGACCATATCCTGCTGGGTATCGAGGACGACGGTGCCGGCATGGATCCGGAGAAGCTCAAGAGCATCGCCATCGAACGCGGCATTCTCGATGCCGACGGCGCGGCGCGGATGAGCGACCGCGAGGCCTACAACCTGATCTTCGCGCCCGGTTTCTCCACCAAGAAGGAAATCACCGATGTGTCGGGCCGGGGCGTGGGCATGGACGTGGTCAAGACCGGCATCAGTGCGGTCAACGGCTCCATCCTGATCGACTCGGAAAAGGGCAAGGGCACCCGGCTGCAGATCAAGGTGCCGCTGACCCTGGCGATATTGCCGACCCTGATGGTGCTGGTGGGCAAGCAGACCTTCGCCTTGCCGCTGACCAACGTCAACGAAATATTCCACCTGGATTTGACCCGCACCAGCATGGTGGACGGCCAGCTCACCATAGTAGTGCGCAACAGGGCCATCCCCCTGTTTTATCTGCAGGACTGGCTGCTGCGGGGGAAAGGCCGCCAGCGCAAGGAACAGGGCCATGTGGTCATAGTGATGATCGGCAACCAGCAGGTGGGCTTTGTGGTCGACGGCCTGATCGGTCAGGAAGAGGTGGTGATCAAGCCCCTCGATCAGTTGCTGCACGGCACTCCCGGCATGGCCGGGGCGACCATCACCAGCGATGGGGGCATTGCCCTGATCCTGGACATCGCCGGCCTGATCAAGGCGTACGCCCGCCGTTACGCCTAATAACAACAAGGGAGCACGACGACAAAAATGGCTATCCGGGTATTAGTAGTTGATGATTCGAGTTTCTTCCGACGCCGGGTCAGCGAGATCCTGAATCAGGATCCGCTGCTGACCGTGGTGGATACGGCGGCCAATGGCCAGGAAGCGGTGGAAAAGGCGAAGTCGGTGCGCCCCGATGTGATCACCATGGACATCGAGATGCCGGTGATGGATGGCATCTCCGCGGTACGCGCCATCATGAAGGCGAGCCCCACCCCCGTGCTGATGTTTTCTTCCCTGACCCATGAAGGGGCCAAGGCGACCCTGGATGCCCTGGATGCCGGGGCCATGGATTTTCTGCCCAAGCGGTTCGAGGATATCGCCCGCAGCAAGGAAGAGGCGATTCAGCTGTTGCAACAGCGGGTCAAGGCCATTGCCCGCCGCCGTGCCATTATCTCGCCGCGTCCGGCGACGACGGTACGCCCGTCTGCCGTCTTTTCCGGCGAACGGGAACGGGTGCCGAGCGCCGCGCTCGCCGCGCCGCCCGTCGCCGAGCGTCGCGGCCTGCCCCGGCGCAGCGGCAAGAGTTATCAGTTGCTGGCGATCGGCACCTCCACCGGTGGCCCGGTGGCGCTGCAGAACGTGCTGACCAAGCTGCCGGCCAGTTTTCCGCACCCCATAGTGCTGATCCAGCATATGCCCGGCACCTTCACCACGGCCTTTGCCGCCCGGCTCGACGGCCTGTGCCAGATCCGGGTCAAGGAGGCGGAGGATGGGGATCAGTTGCGCCCCGGTCACGCCTACCTGGCCCCCGGCGGCAAGCAGATGCTGTTCGAAGGACGTCCGGGCGCGGCCCGGCTGCGCATCATGGACGGCAACGACAAGGTCAACTACAAGCCCTGTGTCGACATTACCTTCGCCTCTGCCGCCAAGACCTACGGTGGCAATGTGCTGGCGGTGGTGCTGACCGGCATGGGCGCGGACGGGCGCGAAGGTGCCCGGCTGCTGAAAGAGCAGGGCGCCAATATCTGGGCCCAGGACGAAGAGACCTGCGTGGTCTACGGCATGCCCCAGGCGGTGGCCAAGGCCGGCATCGCCAGCGAATCGCTGCCCTTGCCGCTGATCGGCGATGCCATCGTCGGCGAGATGGGGGCCTGAGATGGCATTGGCCGGGCTGTTGCTGGCCCTGGTGTGCATCACCCTGGCGCAGTGGTGGCACGGCGGCAGCCTGTGGGGCCTGGTGGATGGCCCGGCCTTGTTGATCGTGTTCGGCGGTACCCTGGGGGCGGTGCTGCTGCAGACGCCCTGGCACCAATGCAAGGGGGCGCTGAAGGCATCGGCGGCTCTGTTTCGCAAACCGGCATGGCCCTTTCATGAGCAGGCCTCGCGGCTGCTGCGCTGGTCGAACGAGGCGCGCCAGGCCGGCTTTCTGGCGCTGGAGCCCCGGCTGGCCAGCGGCGAGCTGGATGCCTTTACCCGCCAGGGACTGCAGTGGTTGGTGGACGGCACCGAGCCGCAGGTACTGGAGCAGTTGCTGGACAACGAGCTGGATCGGCTGGAAGAGCAAAAAGAGCTGGAGGCCAGGGTGTTCGAGGCCATGGGCGGATACAGCCCCACCATCGGCATTATCGGCGCCGTGCTGGGCCTGATCCAGGCCATGTCCCATCTGGATGAACCCAACCTGCTGGGCGCCGGCATTGCCGTGGCCTTTGTCGCCACCCTCTATGGGGTGGGGCTCGCCAACCTGCTGCTGCTGCCATTGGCGAACCGGCTGCGGGCCCTCTACCGGCTGGAATTGCGTTATTTCGAGCTGACCGCCATCGGGCTGCTGGCGATTGCCCGGGGGGACGGCAGCCTGGCGGTCAGCCGGCAATTGGCCCAGTACCAGGGGCAGCGGCAGTGAAGCGCCGCTCGCTGACGCGGCGACCGCACAGCGCCGGCCTGGATCGCTGGCTGGTATCCTATGCGGACTACATGACCCTGGTGTTTGCGCTCTTCGTGGTGCTGTATGCCCTCCATGCCAGCAAGAGCGAAGGGCAGCAGCAGCTGGCCGAGGGGATGCAGCAGGCACTGGTGCGCTTGAGTGGCCAGCAGCCGCCCGACGCGGTGGCGGTACCAACGGCGGTGGCCGCCGCGGATGAAGCGCTGGCGCTGGCGGATGCGGAGCCGTTGGACTCGAGCCTGGCCGAACTGGAGCAACAGCTGTACCGGCAACTGGCCCCGCTGATCGAGCAGCAACTGGTCGAATTTGAGCGGGACGGAGACTGGCTGACCCTGAACCTCGATGGCGATTTGCTGTTCGCCAGTGGCAGCGCCCTGCTCGGCCCCAACAGCCGGCCGGTGCTGGGCACCCTGGTGCCGGTGCTGGCGCAGGGCAATCATTATATCCGGGTGCGGGGCTATGCGGACCGGATGCCGATCAGCAACGAGCTTTATTCCTCCAACTGGCAACTTTCCGCGGAACGGGCGAGGGCGGTACTGGAATGGCTGTTGCGTGCGGGCATCGCGGCACCCCGCCTGGCGCTGGAAGCCTTCGGCGAGTATCAGCCCCGGGATCTGTCCCGCGGCGAGCGGGGGCGGGCACTCAACCGGCGGGTGGAGATTGCGCTGTCGTCCCGGCAATGGCAGCCGCGGCCGTCCTTGCCATCCCGCCCCCTGGTAGCGGAGCAGGGGCCAGGACTCAGGGTTTATGAGCTGCCCGGTGGCGGCATACGTATCAGCACGGAACAGGACTAGCCAGTGATTGTTTGGACAGTAGCAAATCAAAAAGGCGGTGTCGGTAAAACCACGACAGTGGTGGCGCTCGCCGGCTTGCTGGCGCAGCTCAACAAAAGGGTGCTGTTGATCGATACCGATCCCCACGGCTCGTTGACCGCTTATCTCGATTATGAAACCGATGCCCTGCCGCATACCCTGTTCGATCTGTTTCAGGCGGAGCGCCCCGGGCGCCGGCTGTTCGAGCAGGTGGCCCTGGGCACCCGGTTCGATGGCCTGACCCTGCTGCCGGCGTCGATCTCGCTGGCCACGCTGGAGCGTACCTCCAGCAGCCGCGAAGGCATGGGCCTGGTGCTGAAGCGCCTGCTGGCGGAGGTGAAAGATGACTTCGATGTGGCCATCATCGACTGCCCGCCGGTGCTGGGAGTGATGATGGTCAATGCGCTGGCGGCCTGCGATCGTATCCTGGTGCCGGTGCAGACCGAGTTTCTCGCCCTCAAGGGGCTGGAGCGGATGGTCAGCACCTTCAACCTGATGCACAAGGCCAAGAAAGACGGCTTCAACTATACGGTGGTGCCGACCATGTATGATCAGCGTACCCGGGCCTCGGTGCAGAGCCTGGACAGTCTCAAGCAGCGTTATGGCAGTCATGTCTGGCCCTCGGTGATTCCGGTGGACACCAAGTTTCGCGATGCCAGCCTGCGCCATGAACCTCCTTCTTATTATGCCAAGGGCTGCCGGGGCGTGTACGCCTACCAGACTCTGCTGCGCTATCTGTGGCGGCTCGACGGCGTGGATCAGCCCCTATGAATAAACGACAATTTGACGCCCTCGACGATTATTTCGGCGCGCTGCTGGAAGAAACCGCGCCGGCGTTGCATTCCCAGCCGGAGCCACCGGCCGAGCCGGTAGCGGCTTTTGCCGATCCCGCCGAGGAACAACGGCGCCAGGCGCTGGAAGCCTTGCTGGCCCGGGTGGCCGAGCTGAAGGAGGAAGAAAGCGCCTCGCCGGTGGCCGAGACCGTGATCGTCGAGCCCGAGCCGGCGGTCGTGGCCGATGTCGCCGAAATCAGTGAGCCGACGCAGATATTGCAGATGCAAGCGGAGCCTGCAGAGTCCGCCTGGCGTAATATGGACACCGAGAGCAGTTTCCAGGTGCTGTTTTTCGAGGTGGCCGGCATGACTTTCGCGGTGCCCCTGACTCACCTGGGGGGGATATATCAGATGTCCCGGATGACCAGCCTGTTCGGCAAGCCGGACTGGTTCGCCGGCGTGCTGACCGAGCGCCAGCGCCAGCTGTATGTGGTGGATACCGCGCGCTGGGCCATGCCCGGTCATCAGGCCCGGGAAGAGTATCAGTATCTGGTGACCCTGGGCGAGAGCAACTGGGGGCTGGGTTGTCATCAGCTCAAGGGCACCGCGCTGTTGCACCGGGAGCAGGTCAAGTGGCGCGCCAGCCCGGGCTCTCGGCCCTGGCTGGCGGGCATGGTAAAAGAAAAAATGTGCGCCCTGCTGCACGTGGATGCCTTGATCGGGCTCTTGGAGCAGGGTAAGAATATCGACGGACAACAAGCCTGAGCAGGCATAAGGGTAGCCTATGAATAGTCATCGCAATGTAGCTGAGAATCTTGCCGAGGGTGAAGTGTTGCAGTGGGTCACCTTCCGTCTGGACAATGAAACCTATGGCATCAATGTCATGCAGGTACAGGAAGTGCTGCGTTACAGCGACATTGCACCGGTGCCCGGGGCGCCGGAGTATGTGCTGGGCATCGTTAATCTGCGCGGCAACGTGGTCACAGTGCTGGATACCCGGCTGCGTTTCGGGCTGGAGCCGGCGGAGGTGACCGACAATACCCGCATCGTCATCATCGAGGCCGAAAAGCAGGTCATCGGCATCCTGGTCGACAGCGTGGCCGAGGTGGTTTATCTCAAGTCTTCCGAGATCGAGAGCGCGCCCAACGTGGGCACCAGTGAAAGCGCCAAGTTTATCCAGGGGGTATGTAACCGGGAGCAGGAGCTGCTGATCCTGGTGGATCTGGACAAGCTGTTGTCCGATGACGAGTGGGATGAGCTGGGTCAGCTCTGATGTGGCTGCAACCGGCATTTATCCTGGCCATGGCTGCGCTGATGCTGGCCATGGTCGCCCTGCTGGTGGCCTGGATGATGTGGCGGCTGTGCCAGCGTAAGCTCGAGGCCATGAGCCGGCTGATGCGGGAGCTGACGCGTACCCGGGAGAGTTACCGCAAGCAGCTGGAAGAGCTGCAGGCGGCCAATATCGGGCTGGGCAAGCGAGTCGCCGAGCTGCATCGCCAGCTCGGCCTGCTGCAGGAGCAGCAGCAGGAGCTGGCGCTGAAGGATCCCCAGAGCAAGCTGTACAGCCGGGCTACCCGCATGGTTCAGCTGGGGGCGGACGTGGAAGAGATCATGGCCGAGTGCGAGATGCCGCGGGCCGAAGCCGAACTGCTGTTGTCCCTGCATCGCAAACCGTAGCTTGAAGGGATCGGTCAGAGTTTTAGTCAAGCCCTGCTGTCTGCTTTGACGAAGTGAAGAGGTAACCCTGTTGCCTCTTCACTAACAGCTAACAGGTGTTTACTGGCGATCATCTTTCGGCGATTCCATTACCACCATGGTGGAGATGGAATTGACCTGGTGACATTCACCCAGCACATCGGAGTGAAACCGCTTGTAGTCCGCCAGGCTCGCGGTTTCCACCCGCAGCAGATATTCATTCGTTCCAGTGATATTGTGGCACTCCACCACTTCTTTCACATAGCGGACATGCTCTTCAAAGCCATTCTGGGCTTTCTTGCTGTGATCGGACAAACCTATCGCCACATAGGCAATAAATCCGCACCCCATCTTCTGGTTATCCAGCACGACCCGGTAGCCTCTGATCACCTTCCGGCGCTCGAGTTCTTGAACTCGGCGCAGTGTGGCAGAGGGAGACAGTCCCACTCGTTCGGCCAGTTCCACGTTCGGGAGCCGGCCATTCAGTTTCAGCTCTTGCAATATTCTTTCGTCAAATTTATCCATAGCGTAGATTTGTTGTTTATTTTAAGTTTATGCAATGAATTCAAGCACAAAATTGCCCTTAAGAACAATTATCCTGTGTCTGTCTGGGGCGTATTTCTACGGCGAGTTCTTGCCATGCAGGAACCAACCGGCCTGAATCCGGCCCATGGTGATCCGTTATCATCCGTTTTCAGCAGGAGCCCCCATGCCTATCGAGCAACTCTGGCCGCTGGTCATGTTCGCCTTCGTGACCTCTTTCACTCCCGGCCCGAACAACATCATGTTAATGACCTCGGGCGCCAACATCGGCTTTGTCCGCACTATCCCTCACATGATGGGCGTGACGCTCGGTTTCAGTGTGATGGTGGTCGTGGTCGGTATCGGGCTGACCGGCATTTTTCTCCGCTATCCGGCGCTGCATCACATTCTGAAGGTGGTGTGTCTGATCTATCTGGTCTGGCTGGCGATCAAAATTGCCATGAGTAAACCAGGCAACAAGGAGCAAGAGTATCAGCCGATGAGTTTTAGCGCTGCCGCCATATTTCAGTGGGTCAATCCCAAGGCCTGGTCCATGGCCTTGACGACGGTCAGCGTTTACAATCCGAGCGCCGACGGGGTGGGGTTGGTGCTGATAGCTCTGGTCTTTGGGCTGGTGAATCTGCCCTGTGTGAGTATCTGGGCTGCCGCCGGTAAACAACTGAGCCACATGCTGACCCACCCCATACAGGTACGCCGCTTCAACCTGGTCATGGGTGGGCTGCTGCTTGTCTCCACGCTGCCCATGCTGTGATCGGAACGGGCTCTTCATTTCCGTCGTAGCAGGCAACCGGACTGGTGACGAAGAGACAAGCCTTCAGCCGACTTTGTTCCAGCGCAATAAATCCGGCGATTTTAACCTTCACCGGAGCGAAACTAAGGCCATCATGGGCGCCCTGTGCTAGACTGGCGCCCATTTTTAATGGTCTGAACACTGATCTATGCTTGAAGCCAGAGCTTTAACCTGTGTCCGTGAAGAGCGCACTCTGTTCAGCGAGTTATCGTTAACGGTTTCTCCCGGCGAGCTGGTACAGGTGGCGGGCCCCAACGGGGTCGGCAAAACCAGCCTGCTGCGGCTGCTGGCCGGTTTGTCCCGTCCCTACGGCGGGGAAGTGTACTGGTCCGGCGAAAATATCGAGCAATGTCGCGATATTTACCATCAGGAATTGTTCTACCTCGGCCATCAGGCCGGTATCAAACATGAGCTGACCGCCTTCGAAAACCTGGCTTTTTTCCGCCGCATGCACCATCTCGGCAGCACGGTCAACCTGTGGGAGGTGCTGGCGCTGGTGGGGCTGGCCGGGCTGGAGGATCAGTATGCCGGCCAGCTGTCGGCCGGGCAGAAGCGCCGGGTGGCCCTGGCCCGGTTGTGGCTGGGCGGCCCCAGGCTGTGGATCCTGGACGAGCCCTTTACCGCCATCGACAAACACGGGGTCAAGGTGCTGGAGCGGCTGTTGCTGGAACATACCGATACCGGCGGCATGGTGCTGATCACCACCCACCAGGACCTGTCCCTGAGTGCCGACCGGGTGCGTACCCTGCACCTGAGTCCCTTCCAGGAGAAAGACGCATGAACGCCATGTTTACCGGCGTGGTCCGGCGCGAATTGGTGTCGGCCTTGCGCCGGCGCGCCGATATCCTCAACCCGCTGTGGTTTTTCATTATCGTCATTACCCTCTTTCCCCTGGGGATCGGCCCCGAGCCGGCCCTGCTGGCGCGCATCGCCCCGGGCATCGTCTGGGTGGCGGCGCTGCTGTCGTCGCTGCTGGCGCTGGAGCGGCTGTTCCGGGACGATTTTATTGACGGCACCCTGGAACAATTAATGCTGATGCCCTGTCCTTTAGGCGTACTGGCCCTGGCCAAGGTGCTGGCGCACTGGCTGCTGACCGGCTTGCCGCTGCTGCTGCTGTCGCCTCTGGTGGCGGTGCTGCTGAGTCTGGATCTGGCCGGTTTTCTGGGCGTGTTCTGGACCCTGTTGCTGGGCACGCCCATCCTCAGTCTGCTCGGTGCCATCGGGGTGGCCCTGACGGTGGGTATCGGCAAGGGCGGCGTACTGCTGAGCCTGCTGACCCTGCCGCTCTATATTCCGGTGCTGATCTTCGCCACCTCGGCGATAGAGGCGGCCACCATGGGGGTGCCCTACAATGGTCAGCTGGCGATTCTGGGGGCCATGCTGGCGGGCAGCATCACCCTGGCGCCCTTCGCCATAGCGGCGGCGTTGCGGGTGAGTGTGAACTAGGCCTGCGGGCAAAGGTTTTTTGAGCGGCGGATTTAGGGTATCTTGAATTCGTGTGAACAATGTGTGATACAAAAAAAGGTCTGTGAGCAAGATGTGGAAATGGTTACATCCCTATGCCAAGCCCGAAGAGGCCTACCGGCTGGCCGGGCTCTGGCTGCCCTGGTTCGTTGTATTCAGCGTGATTTCGTTTGCGGTCGGCCTGGCCTGGGGGCTGGCCTTCGCCCCTGCCGATTACCAGCAGGGTGATGCCTTCCGCATCATCTATATCCATGTGCCTTCCGCCATCATGTCGATGGGGGCTTACTCCTCGATGGCGGTGGCCGCCTTTATCGGCCTGGTGTGGCAGATCAAGACCGCCGACATGGCGGTGGCGGCCATCGCCCCGGTGGGCGCCGTTTTCACCTTTATCGCGCTCTTTACCGGCGCCGCCTGGGGCAAGCCCATGTGGGGCACCTGGTGGGTGTGGGACGCCCGCCTGACCTCGGAGCTGATCCTGCTGTTCCTCTACCTGGGCGTCATCGCCCTGTACAACGCCATTTCCGACAAGGTGCTGGCCGGCCGGGCGGCGGGCATACTGGCGCTGGTGGGGGTGATCAACCTGCCCATCATCCACTATTCGGTGGAGTGGTGGAACACCCTGCACCAGGGCGCCACCATCACCAAGTTCGCCAAGCCGTCCATTTCCAACGACATGCTCTGGCCGCTGCTGATCATGATACTGGCGTTTATCTGTTTCCTGGGCGCGCTGACCCTGATGCGGCTGCGCAACGAGCTGATCCGGCGGGAGTCGCACCGGCCCTGGGTACTGAAAATGGCGGAGGAACAGGATGAAATTTGAAAGCTGGTCCGCATTCTGGGCCATGGGCGGCTACGGCTTCTATGTCTGGCTGTCCTTTGCCGTGACCCTGCTGGCCCTGCTCGGGTTGGTGGTGGCCACCATAACAACGAAGAAACGCTTGCTGCGCGAGGTCAAACAGAAACAAGCCCGGGTCGCCCGTCGCAAGGCCGCCCAGAAGTTGGAGAACACCTTATGAACCCAAGACGTAAGAAGCGGATGACCCTGCTGGTAGCCGTGGTGGTTGGTTTGTCGGTCATGACCGCTCTGGTGCTCTATGCATTGCAGCAGAATATCGACCTCTTCTATACCCCGACCGAGCTGGTGCAGGGCAAGGGCAAGGACAACATCAAGCCGGAAGTGGGCCAGCGCCTGCGCATCGGCGGCCTGGTGGTACCGGGATCCGTGTCCCGGGATCAGCAAAGCCTGAAGGTCAGCTTCGATCTGATCGATGCGGGCGGTGAAAAGGTGACGGTGCTGTTCGACGGCATCTTGCCGGACCTGTTCCGGGAAGGGCAGGGCATAGTGGCCCAGGGTAATCTGGAAAATGCCCGCACCGTCAATGCCTTCGAGGTGCTGGCCAAGCACGATGAAGAATACATGCCGGCCGAGGTGGCGGAGGCGCTCAAAGGGATGGAGCACTTCAAGCCGGAATATACCGAGGAACAGCTGCAAGGGAGTCGTTCATGATCCCTGAGATAGGCCAATTTACCCTGATCCTGGCCCTGGCGGCGACCGTCATCCTGAGTATCTATCCGCTGCTGGGTGCCGCCCGCGGCAACGTCAGCATGATGCTGCTGGCCCGGCCGCTGGCCTACGCCCAGTTCGGCTTCCTGCTGGTGTCTTTCCTCTGCCTGACCTGGGCTTTTATCGATCACGACTTTACCGTGCTCTACGTGGCTTCCAATTCCAACAGCCTGTTGCCGCTGGAATATCGTATTTCGGCGGTGTGGGGCGCCCACGAGGGCTCCCTGCTGCTGTGGGTGCTGATCCTGGCGGGCTGGACCGCGGCGGTGGCCCGTTTCAGCCGGGCCCTGCCGCTGGATGCGGTGGCCCGGGTGCTGAGCGTGATGGGCATGGTGGGCATCGGCTTTTTGCTGTTCGTGCTGCTCACCTCCAACCCCTTCGAACGGACCCTGCCCTATTTCCCGGTGGACGGCCGGGATCTCAACCCGCTGCTGCAGGATCCGGGGCTTATCTTCCATCCGCCCATGCTGTACATGGGCTATGTGGGCTTTTCCGTGGCCTTCGCCTTCGCCATCGCCTCGCTGATGACCGGCAAGCTGGACGCGGCCTGGGCCCGCTGGTCCCGGCCCTGGACCATGGCCGCCTGGGTCTTCCTGACCCTAGGCATCGCGCTCGGCTCCTGGTGGGCCTATTACGAGCTGGGCTGGGGCGGCTGGTGGTTCTGGGATCCGGTGGAAAACGCCTCCTTTATGCCCTGGCTGGCGGGCACGGCGCTGATTCATTCCTTGGCGGTGACCGAAAAGCGGGCCACCTTCAAGGCCTGGACGGTGCTGTTGGCGATCATGGCCTTCTCGCTCAGCCTGCTCGGCACCTTCCTGGTTCGCTCTGGGGTGCTGGTGTCGGTACATGCCTTCGCCTCGGATCCGACCCGGGGCCTGTTCATCCTGGTGTTCCTGCTGCTGGTGGTGGGCTCGTCGCTGCTGCTGTACGCCATCAAGGGCGCCGAAGTGCGCAGCCACGGCAAGCATGAGCTGGCCAGTCGGGAAACCATGCTGCTCGGCAACAACATAGTGCTGATGGCGGGGCTGGTGGTGGTGTTGATCGGCACCCTGCTGCCCCTGGTACACAAGGAGCTCGGCCTGGGCAGCATCAGCATAGGCGCGCCCTTCTTCGACAGCCTGTACGCCTGGCTGATCATTCCCTTCGCCCTGTTGCTGGGGGCGGGCCCGCTGTTCCGCTGGCGCCGCCAGCAGATGAAGGACGTCAACGGCAAGCTGCTGTTTGCCCTGGCCGCGAGTACGGTGCTGGGACTGGCCTTGCCCTGGTGGTTTGCCGAGAATTTCGAAATCTGGGCGGCGGTGGGCATCGGCCTCGGCATCTTTATCGTGATCACCAGCCTGCAGGAAACCTGGATCCGCGCCACCCACAAGCACCGTTTCGGCGTGGGGGTGCGCAAGCTCGGCAACAGCCACTGGGCCATGATCCTCGGCCACGTCGGCCTGGCGGTGTCCATCATCGGTATCAGTTGCACCCAGATCTACAGCATCGAGCGGGACGTGCGCATGAGCAAGGGCGACAGCGTCACCTTCGCCGGCTACACCTTCACCTTCGAGGGCACCCGCCGGGCCGACGGCCCCAACTACGAGGGCTTCAAGGGAGTGATCGGGGTGGCCAAGAACGGCCGGCCGCTGACCGAACTGCGCGCCGAGAAGCGGATGTACGTGGTGCAGCGCATGCCCATGACCGAGGCGGCCATCAACGCCGGCTTTACCCGGGATCTGTACGCCGCCCTGGGCGAAGAGCTGAACGACGGCGCCTGGGCGGTGCGGCTCTACTACAAGCCGTTCGTGCGCTGGATCTGGTTCGGCGCCGTGCTGATGTCCATCGGTGGTGTCATTGCCATGGTCGACAAGCGCTATCGTTTCGGCCGTAAACGCGAGCAGGAGGTTGCATGAACCGCCGTATCCTGATCCTGTCCATTCCGCTGCTGCTGTTCCTCGGCGCCAGCGTCTTCCTGTACAAGGGGTTGTTCTCCGATCCCACCAAACTGGAGTCGGTACTGATCGATCAGCCGATCCCGGAGTTCACCCTGCAGGACCTGCACGATCTCGACAAGCAGCACGGCAAGGACATCTTCACCGGCCGGCCCATGCTGCTCAATGTGTGGGCCACCTGGTGCCCGACCTGCTATGCCGAGCATGAGTACCTGAACGAGCTGAAGGCGAAGCAGGGCATTCACATTATCGGCATGAACTACAAGGACGAGCGCGACAAGGCCCTGCGTTGGCTGACCAACCTGGGCAACCCCTATGCCATCGATCTCTACGATCCCCGCGGCATGCTGGGCCTCGACCTGGGGGTGTACGGTGCGCCGGAAACCTTCCTGATCGACAGTTCGGGGGTGATCCGTTACCGCCATGTGGGGGATGTCAACGAGCAGGTCTGGCAGCAGACCCTCAAGCCCATTTTCGAGCGGATGGAGTAACCGATGCGTCTACTGTCGATCCTGATATTGCTGGCCGGGGCCTGGCTGGTGCCGCCGGTGGCCGCCCAGTCGTCCATCGATGTTTACGAATTCGACTCCCCCGCCCAGGAAGCGGTGTTCCGCGAGCTGACCCGGGAGCTGCGCTGCCCCAAATGCCAGAACCAGGATATCTCCGACTCCAATGCGGAACTGGCCAAGGATCTGCGGGACAAGACCTATGAAATGCTGCGCGAGGGGAACTCGAAACAGGAAGTCATCGATTTCATGGTGGCCCGCTACGGCAACTTCATCCTTTACAAGCCGCCGCTGATGGCCTCTACCGTTATCCTGTGGGCGGGCCCGGTACTGGTGATCCTGCTGGGGCTGGTGGTGATCCTGGTGCGTACCCGCCGGACCCGGCGTAACGATGGCGATGAGCTGAGTACCGAAGAGAAAAAACGCCTGGCGGATCTGCTGAACAAAGATAAAGAGAGCTGATATGACCTTATTTTGGATCTTCAGTGCCTTGCTGACGGCAATATTGGCGCTGGTGATAATACTGCCTTTGACGCGAGGCCGGGCCGAATCCAGCCACAGCCGCAACGAACTCAATACCCAGCTGTACCGGCAACGGTTGCTGGAACTGGAGCAGGACAGCGAGCAGGGGCTGCTGGAAGACAGCGAGGCGGCCGAGCGCGAACTGCAGAAAAGCCTGCTCGACGACATGGTGCAGGAGCCGCAACTGAACACCAGGAAGAGCCCTGCTTTGTGGCTGCCGGCGGTGCTGGTGGTGATTGCCGTCAGCTATGCCGGCTACTGGCAGGTTGGCGCCCACCGGGAAGTGGCCCAGTGGCAGGACGCCAGCGGGCGGCTGGCGGAGCTGTCCCGGCGGATACTGGTGGAGCAGGACGAGAGCATGACCGAACAGGATGTGCGCGAGCTGATGCTGGCCCTGCGCACCCGCCTGCACCAGGACGGCGACGATTTCCGTGGCTGGCTGCTGCTGGGACGGCTGGCGCTGGAGATGCGCGACGGGGAAACCGCCAAGGAATCGCTGGAAAAAGCCATGAACCTGACCGCCGACGTGCAGGCGGTGGTGGTGCCTTATGCGGAGGCGCTGGCCATGACAGGTGAAACCCTGCGCGCCGAAGGCCTGATTAAAAATGCGCTGGTGCAGGATCCCGACAACCTCGAGGCCTGGTCGGTGTTCGCCTTTATGGCCCTGCAGCAGGACGATTTTGCTACCGCCGCCGAGCGCTGGCGGGAAATGCTGACCCGGATGTCGCCGGATAATCCCCGATACGCTATGATCGAGCGTTCGGTGGCCTTTGCCGAGCAGCGCCTGGCCGCCGCCGACACCACGCCGGTGACGGGCCCGCGTTACGAAGTGGAGGTCAATACCTCGAGCTCGGTGCCTTACCATCCCGGCTCAGTGCTGTTCGTGTTCGCGGTGGACGCCGCGGGCGGCGAAATGCCGCTGGTGGCCCGTCGCATCGAGCAGCCGGCCTTTCCGCTGACCATCACCCTGTCCAATGCCGACGCCATGGTGGCCGACAACAACCTGAGCAGCCGGGAGGCGGTGGTCATCAAGGCGCGTATCGCCCCCAGCGGCAACGTGGCCGATGTGACCCATGCCTGGGAAGGACGCAGCGGGGTGCTGAGCACCGATGAAGATCGCCGGATCAGCGTGATGATAGATACGCCCCTGTAAAGGGCGGGCGGCCGGTCTTGCCGGCCGCTTCTAAGCTAGACTAGAACGATAACAATAATCATAAGGTTACATTATGTGGCGAGTGCTGATATTGACGGCAGGCGTAACCTTGGCGGGCTGTGCCGCAGCTCAGGGGGACGCGCAACCCCGGGTCAATGATCCTTTTTCTTCCAACAAGCCGGCGGACTATGCCAAGTCCACGGCCAATGATCCGCGGGACCCCTTCGAGCCGGTTAACCGGGCCGCCTGGGTGATCAACTACGACCTGCTGGAGCCCTATGCGGTGCGTCCGGTAGTGCATACCTATGCCAACCTGGTACCCGATCCGCTCAAGGAAGGGATACAAAATGTGGTGTCGAATCTGGAGGAGCCGGCCAGTTTCGTCAATCATCTGGTGACGGGAGAATTTGCCGGGGCCGGCACCAATCTGGCCCGGTTTGGGATCAACAGTACTTTTGGGGTGCTGGGCTTTTTTGATGTGGCGGGAAAAATCGCGTTGCCGCCCCAGTCCAAGGATTTCAGCCAGGTCATGGGGCAGATGGGCATCGGCGATGGTCCCTATCTGATGGTGCCACTGATGGGGCCTTATACCCTGCGGCAGCTGTCGGGAGACGTCGTGGACAGCCTGTATTTCCCCTACGATGTGATGACCTTTGCCATGCGCACCGGGAAATGGATGCTTGGCGGCCTGTATCAGCGTAGCCAGCTGATCGAACGCGAACCCATTATTGACAATGCGCTCGATCCCTACGGCCTGACCAAGGATTTCTATCTGCAATACCAGGCGACCAAGGTGGGCAAGGAGGCGGGTGCCATGTCGGAAGACGACTTGGGCGACTTTATGGACGAGATCGACGGATAAAAGAAAGCGGTAGGCCAGCAGCTTGAAGCCGGAAGAGAGGTAAGCTCAAACTCCTTCCCGCTTCCCGCTTCCCGCTTCCCGCTTCCCGCTTCCCGCTTCCCGCTTCCCGCTTCCCGCTTCCCGCTTCCCGCTTCCCGCTTCCCGCTTCCCGCTTACGGCTTTGCTCCCGTCACTCCGCCGCTGACGATAAAGGTGGTGACGGTGCCGGCGGGAATGTCCAGCGGCCGCACCTTGTCCTTGTCGACGATCAGCAGGTTGCCAGCGAAGTTGTAGGACTGAGGCAGGTAGACGGCAACCTTGCCCTGCAGCCCGAACTCTTCCATCTCCTCCCGGGTGATAAAGCCCAGCACCATTACTTCCCCACCCATCAGGCTGACCCCCACCGGCTTGTCGAAACGCTTGTTGTCGCCGAGCAGGGCATTGAACAGATCCCGCAGGGAGTTGTAGAGCATCTTTACCAGGGGGATGCGGGTGAGAACGGCATCGAACAGGTTGAGAAAGTAGCGCCCCAGATAGAAAGAAGCGAACATGCCGGTCAGGATGATCAGCGCCAGGGTCATGGCGCCACCGGCCAGATCGGAGATCCAGCCCGCCTCCAGGGCCGGGAATACGACCCGCAGCAAAGAGCCCAGGGCCGAAAACAGGGTTTCGTTGAGCATGGTGAAGATCAGGTATACCAGATACACCGTCAGCACGAAGGGCAGCAGGATCAGCAGGCCCTGAAAGAAAAAGCGGATAAGTCGTTGCATCTCTGGGGTCCTTGAAGGGGGAGGCGGCATCATGGCAGATCCCGGCAGGAATACCAGCCCGACCACCGGCGCTTGTGTCAGGGCGGGTCGTGCGCTACCGGCGCCGGGGCGCCAGGTTACGCACAGAGTTCAGCCAGCGGGCATACCAGGGCGGGCTGAAGCGGCGGCTCTGCTCGGCCGCAAACAGAGCTTTCTGCAACAGCAAGGGACTGGGTTCGTGGCCGTAGTGTGCCAGCCAGCTTTTGCTTACCTCATGCACGATCAGCCGGCACTGGTGATCGTAGAGGGTGTCGTTGTTATAGGATGGAGGGCTGCGGCGGTAATCCACCCCGTAATGATCCAGTATGCGGCGGAAGCTGGCCACCAGCAGCCGGTATTCGTGTTCGTTCATAGGTTCCTCTCTTGCCTCAAGTATATGCCGATGAAAGGCGGAATCTGGCTCTTTTCTGCGCGTTTGAGCGTATCGGGACAAAATAACCGGCTTTTAGCCGACATCAGGCTTTGCAAGGCAGTCCTGCCTTGGTATGGTGAGGGCGGTTGCGTAAAAGAGAAATTATCATATGTCAAACATGAGGTGATTTTTCTTTAAGTTTGGTTGTAATGTTTTGTTTACAAGTGAGGATGTCATCATGCAGAAAGACACGCTGAATAATATTCATATCCAATCCGAAAAGGTCATGATCACCCCGGCGGAGCTGAAGGCCAAGTTGCCGATTTCCGATCGGGCGCTGGCGTTCATCGGCCAGGCCCGGCAGACCATTTCCGATATTATTCATCGCAAGGATCACCGCCTGCTGGTGATCTGTGGT
Organism: Zobellella iuensis; assembly: GCF_016746085.1. GTDB lineage: Bacteria > Pseudomonadota > Gammaproteobacteria > Enterobacterales > Aeromonadaceae > Oceanimonas > Oceanimonas iuensis. Next base: position 576,604 of record NZ_JAERTZ010000025.1, on the reverse strand, counting down.
CCCTGCTCCATCCACGATATCGACGCAGCCAAAGAGTACGCAACCCGCCTCAAGAAACTGCATGATGACTACCGTGATAGCCTTTATATCGTGATGCGCGTCTATTTCGAGAAGCCGCGTACCACCGTCGGTTGGAAAGGCTTTATCAACGATCCTCACCTGGACGGCAGCTTCGATATCGAACTGGGCCTGCACAAGGCACGGGAACTGCTGTGCTGGCTGGCCGAGCTGGAATTGCCGCTGGCCACCGAAGCGCTGGATCCCATCAGCCCCCAGTATCTGGCGGAGCTGTTCTCCTGGTCGGCCATAGGCGCGCGCACCACCGAATCCCAGACCCACCGGGAGATGGCCTCCGGGCTGTCGATGCCGGTCGGCTTCAAGAACGGCACCGACGGCAACCTGGGCACCGCCATCAACGCCATGAAGGCGGCGGCCGAGCCCCATGCCTTTATGGGCATCAACCAGGAAGGGCAGGTGGCGCTGCTGGTGACCCAGGGCAACCCGGACGGCCATGTCATACTGCGTGGCGGCAAGCAGCCCAACTATGACTCGGTCAATGTCGCGCTGGCGGAAAAAGCCATGACGGCGGCGGGGCTGGCGTCGAGCCTGGTGGTGGACTGCAGCCACGGCAATTCCAACAAGGATTACAGTTTGCAACCGCTGGTGGCGGAGAATGTGGTGCACCAGATCCAGGAAGGCAATAAGTCCATCCTCGGCATCATGCTGGAGTCCCATCTCTTCGAGGGCAACCAGTCCAGCGAACAGCCCAAGGGCGACATGCGCTATGGGGTATCCATCACCGATGCCTGTATCGACTGGGACAGCACCGCCGAGCTGCTGGGCCACTGTCATCAGCAACTGGCCGCACCGCTCAAGGCCCGTATCGGCTGAGCCGGCGGCTCGCACTCGCACCGCGGAACGCTGCCCCTGCCGGCCCTGACTACTGTCGCTGCCGGCCAATAGCGGGCATAATAGAGCACCGAGCCCGGGAAGGGCCGGTGCTTTTGTAATTGGGATGAAGCCGATGGTTGATGAATTAAAAGTCCTGCGGGATCAAATTGACGAGGTCGACCAGCAACTGGTCGAGCTGTTTGCCCGCCGGTTGAAACTGGTGGCGGGTGTGGGAGAAGTGAAAAGCCGCCAGGGCGTGCCTATCTATGCCCCCGACCGGGAAGCCGCCATGCTGGCCCGGCGCCGGGCCGAGGCCGAGGCGAAAGGCGTACCGCCGGACCTGATCGAAGATGTGTTGCGCCGCGCCATGCGCGAGTCCTACGCCAGCGAAAAGGACACCGGCTTCAAATGCATCAAGCCGGAGCTGTCCAAGGCGGTGGTGATCGGCGGTGCCGGCCAGCTCGGCGGTCTGTTCGCCCACCTGCTGCGGCTGTCCGGTTATCCGGTCGAGATCCTGGAAAAGGACGACTGGGACGGGGCCGATACCCTGCTGGGCGATGCGGGCCTGGTGGTGATCGCCGTACCCATCGATCAGACGGTGGCGGTGATCGAGCGTCTGCCGGCGCTGCCCGTCGACTGCCTGCTGGTGGATCTGACCAGCGTCAAGAGCGAGCCGCTGGAAGCCATGTTGGCGGCCCATGGCGGCCCGGTGCTGGGGCTGCACCCCATGTTTGGTCCCGACGTGTCCAGCCTGGCCAAGCAGGTGATCATCTACAGCGACGGCCGCGGCGCCGAACAGTATGAATGGTTGCTGGCCCAGATGCGCATCTGGGGCGCCCGGCTGCAGCCGGTGTCGGCACAAGAGCACGACCAGGCCATGAGCCTGGTGCAGGCCCTGCGCCACTTCACCAGCTTCGCCTACGGCGCCCACCTGTGCGCCGAGCAGGCGGATCTGGCCCAGCTGCTGCGCCTGAGCTCACCCATCTACCGGCTGGAGCTGGCCATGGTGGGCCGGCTGTTCGCCCAGGATCCGGCGCTGTACGCGGACATCATCCTGTCCTCGCCCCGCAACCTGGAGATGATCAGGCGCTACCACCGTCGCTTCGGCGAGCTGCTGGCGCAGCTGGAAAACGGTGGGCGGGAGGCCTTTATCGAGCAGTTCGCTACCGTCAGCGCCTTCTTCGGCGACTATGCCGACATCTTCCTCAAGGAAAGCCGGATGCTGCTGGCCCAGGCCAACGACAGCCGCCACCACCAGGACTGACGCGACCAAAAAAGGCCCGGGTCTCCCGGGCCCTTTGGCCGACTTATTCGGTCATTACAACGCCTTTGTCATCAAACTGAAAAGGCCCGGTTTCCCGGGCCTTTTTACTGTCCGCGTTATCCCCGGTACAGCCGCTGGGCGAGGGGGGCCAGGGTATCGGCTTGCTGGCTCCCATCGAGTTCGATGCAGAAGCCCTGCACGCCCGCTTCCTTCAGCGCATGGGCGAGCTCGGGCAACAAGGATGCCTCGCCCTCGAGCCGGCTGAGCAGGGGCAGGTGGGTCTGTTGCTGCAGGGCCAGCAGCTCGACCAGGGGCAGCCCCTGGCCATCGAGCAGGGCCAGTTGCTGATTGCCTTCTTTCAGGATGAGATCCGCTTCCGCCAGCGAGGCGGCGGTGTCCGGCTGCAGCGGCAGCAACAGGGGGCGGGTGCAGCGGCCGGCGGCGATCAGCAGTTCCCCGCGCTGGGGCTGGTCCGGCTGCAGCAGCAGCAAGTCCAGGTATTCCGCCGCCCGGTTAAGCTCTTCCACTTTACCGACCGCGGTCATGGCCGCCAGGTCGAACTGGGCGGCGACTTCCCGTAACTGCTGCAGGCGCTGCAGCCCCTGCTGGATATCGCCGTTGTCGAAACAGGGCGCGGCCAGCACCTGGCCGCCGCTTTCCTTCAGCCGGCGGGCATCCTCCTGCAATTGCTGGCGACCGGGCCAGGCCCCGAGCATGGCAACCAACAGCGGCTCCCGGGCGCCCAGGTAAAAGCGGCCTATCTGCAGCCGTGAGCCGTCCGCCTTGTAGGCGCGGCTGTGGCGGGGCTGCTCGGCCTCGGCCCGCGGGGTATTCCCGGCCTGGCTAAGGGCGCCGGACGGGATCCGGGTCGGCGCCACTTCGGCGCTGGGATAGCAGCCCAGCACCTTGATAAAGCGGGTGATGCGGCCCAGCTCCTTGAGTGCCGACTGCATCTCCGGGCTGTTGACGTTGGCCGCCACGTCCACATAAAACATCTCTTCCCAGGGGTTGCCGATAATGGGACGGGACTCCAGCTTGGTCATGGTGATGTCGTGGCCGCGCAGCACCAGCAGGGCTTCCACCAGGGCGCCGCTTTGCTGGCCGGTAGACATGATGAAGCTGGTCTTGGCCGGGATCTGCTCCGCCACTTCGATGGGCTTGCGTGCCACCACGATAAAGCGGGTCATGTTCTGTTTCTGGTTGGCCAGGCCGCGCACCAGCGGCCTGAGGCCATGCAGCTCGCCGCCGTCGGCGCTGCCCATGGCGCCTACATCGGGTCGCTTCAGGCCGGCCACCAGCTCCATGGCGTTGGAGGAGGCGGCGCAGAATTCCACCTTGACCCCCGGCAGCGTCTTCAGGTACTGGGAGCACTGCTGGTACACCTGAGGGTGGGTGTAGAGGGTTTTCAACTGGCTGACGTCGGTGTCCACCGCCACCAGCAGGCAGTGCTCTATGGGTTGGGTCAGCTCGCCGACGATGGACAGGCTGGTGTGCTGCATCAGATCGAAGACGTCGTTGATGGAGCCGGAGCTGGTGTTTTCTATGGGCAGTATGCCGTACTGGGCCTGGCCGGATTCAACAGTATCCAGTATTTGCTGGAAGGTTTCGCAATTGTGCTCGATGATGCTGGCCTGGAAGCGGGACAAATACTTGCGGGCCGCCAGGTTGGAATAGGAGCCGGTGAGCCCGAGAAACGCCACGCTGATGGCCGGCGCCTTGTCCTGGGGATTGAGCAGATCCTGCAGCAGGGCCTGTTGGGACAGCACCGAGTCTTCGATGATGGTGTGATAGATGCGGGTCACGTAATGGGCGTCCAGGCCTAGCTGGCGGCCCTGGTTGATGAGCTCCACCAGCAGTGCCTGCTCCCGCTCCTGATCCCGTATCGGCCTCGGGTTTGCCAGTTTGGAGCGGGCCACATCCAGGCTCAGGGCCTTGCGTTTGGCCAGCAGGGTCAGCAGCTCGCTGTCCAGGCGGCTGATGTGGGTTCTGATATCATCCAGATTCATGAATAGGGCTTCCTTCGTCGCCAGTCCGGCTGAATAAAAAAGCCTCCCGGTGGGAGGCTTGGCGGTTCGTCTTTCGCTTATCTCTTGCTTACGCCCGTGCCTCCCGAGTCAGGATGCAAAAAAGCAGCGAAAGAAAAACAGGGATACGGGCATCATCAGGTCACAGTCGTCGTCGTCACTCCCATAGGAATACTGAAAAGCGTCGGCGCTGGCAAGCCTTTTCCGGGGATTTTTTGGTGAGCCGGCCCGCCAACGGCCAAAGAAGGCGGAAAACGGCCTTGGAAGGCCTTTCCGCCGGTGCTGCGGCCGGTGCTGGTGAAAGGGCCGGCCGGCCCCGTTGTTATTCGTCCTCCTCGGCTACCGGCTGGGCCACATTGGCCCGTTGAGCCAGTGGTTTGTCCGCATAGCGGCCGAGCTGACGTTCCAGTTTCTGCCCCAGTTCGTTGATGGCGGCATACAGGTCTTCGTGTTCCGCCTGGGCGAAGAGGGTATCATTAGGCACCCCTGCCTTGGCTTCCACCAGGTAATTCAGGCCTTCTTTCTGAATCACCACATGGGGGTTGATAAGCACGATTTGGCGCCGGTTTAATTTGTCGAAGCGACTTTCAATCCGTTCACGAATAGCGGGAGAGATGTCGACAACATGGCTGGTAATCGCAATGGACATGGGGACCCCCTCAGTGTGCTTTTGTTTGTGTACGGTTTCAGGTTACCCGGATGGGGAATAAGTTTTGTGATTGAAATCAAGTTTTTGTGTCCTTGCCGGCGGTCCGCCCGATATTTGTGAGCACGCCCGGACTCCCTTGAAAAAGCCCTTGCCAGGGCCACCGAAAACAAGCCAGACTCGAACGGATAAATTCCGGGCCCGACGGCCTGCCCTCCCTGTACTCCGCGCCCGGAGAATTTGCATTGTCCCATTGGCAGTGTCCCCCGTATTCCTTAGGATAGCGCTATATTTTCTAAAGAGGGGTGGTACCGTGAAGAGCTGGTTTGGAGTGGGGCTGCTGCTGCTGGGCCTTGGCATGAGTGTCGAGGCTTCGCCGCTGCGCGAGCGGTATCAGCAGGCGGAGCAGGCGCTGAAAAAAAACGACCTGTCCCGCTATCAGCAGTTGCGCCAGGGGCTGGATCCTTACCCCTTTACTATTTATCTTGATTATCAATACCTTGCTGACAGAATCAACCACCTGAGCACGGCCCAGGTGCGCGACTTCATGACCCGTTATCCCGACTCCCAGCAGGCGGACCGGCTCGAGCGCCAGTACCTGTTCCGTCTGGCCCGGGAGCAGCGCTGGCAGGAATTCCTGGCGCTTTACCCACAATTGCCCAACAGCGTCGAGCTGCAGTGCGCCCATTACAGAGCCAAGTGGGCGACAGGCGATAGGGCGACCGCCATCGCCGGCGCCGAACGGTTGTGGCTGCATGGCCAGTCCAGGCCCGGCATCTGCGATCCCCTGTTCGAGGACTGGTACCGTGCGGGCGGGCGCAACGACGAACATATCTGGCAGCGCATGTTGCTGGCCTACGACAGCGGCCAGGAGGGGCTGATGGCCTTCCTGGGGCGGCTGCTGAGTCCTTCGGCCCGCCCGGCCGGCGAGTTGCTGCAGGCATTGCACAAGAATCCCCGGCAAGTGATCCGGCCGGAGCAGGTCAAGGCACAAACCGGGCGGGATAAGGTTGCGGTGGCCATGGCCCTGGCCCGGTTGGCGGATACCGATCCCGAGCTGGTGATGAGCCTCTATCCCAAATACCAGCGTAGCCACAATATCGAACGGGCCCAGATGGCGGTGGTGGAGCGCAGCCTGGCCCGCCGGCTGATGTTCAACCGCACCCGGGACTATCGCGGCTGGCTCGACAGCCGGCTGCCGGAGGTGGGGGATGCCGAACTCTTTGAGCTACGGGCCCGGCTGGCGATATGGGAGCAGGACTGGCAGCATCTTATCGGCTGGATTGATCGACTGCCTTCCGACGCCCGGCAGGACAGTCGCTGGCTGTACTGGCGGGGCCGGGCCCTGGCCGCACAGAACAAGAGCACAGAGGCCGACGCCGCCTGGCAGCAGGCGGCCACATCCCGGGATTACTACGGCTTCCTGGCCGCTCAGCAGAGCCGGCGCGACTTTTCCCTGCAGAAAAAGCCCTTGGTGCCGGCGCCTTCATGGAGCCAGGCCAGCCGGCAATGGCCTGCATTGCTGCGGGTCGAGGAATGGCTGGCGCTGGGCGACCGGGCCGCCGCCCGCGGCGAATGGTATCACCTGCTGGGCAAGGTGGATGAACCGGCGGGCGTGGCCCTGGGCAGCCTGGCGCTGAGTCGCGGCTGGTACGATAAATCCATCGTGGCCAGTATCCGGGTACAGGCCTGGGATCATCTGGATCTGCGCTTCCCGGTGGTGTACCGGGATATTTTCCAGCGCCAGGCCCGCCGCCTGGGAGTGGACGAGGCCGTTCTGTTCGCCATCGCCCGCCAGGAAAGCGCCTTCTATGAACAGGCCCGTTCGCCGGTAGGGGCCGGCGGCCTGATGCAGCTGATGCCGGCCACGGCGCAGGAAACCGCGCGCAGGCACGGCATCACCCAGTTCCGTCATCCCGCCGACGTCTACCGGCCCGAGGTGAACGTGCAGCTCGGCTCCAGCTACTTCAAGGAGCTGCTGGAGCGCTACAACCATAACCGGATCCCGGCCATCGCCGCCTATAACGCCGGCCCGAGCCGGATCAACCGCTGGCTGAGCGAGAGCGGCAGCCGGCCGCTGGATGTCTGGGTGGAGAACATTCCCTACCGGGAAACCCGGGGCTATGTGCAGAACGTGCTGGCCTTTTCGGTGATCTACCAGGATATGCTGGGCCAGCCCAAGAGCTTCCTCAAGCCGGCAGAGCTTGCCTATGTCTACTGACGGCGGGGTGTGCATCCTCGGCCTGGGCTGGCTGGGCGAGCCTCTGGCTGCCGCCCTGCTGGCGCAGGGGTACCGGGTCGCCGGCACCACCACCGATGCGGCCAAGGCCGAGCGGTTGCGCCGGGAGGGGGTGCAGGCCGAGGTGTGGAATATCAATGGGCCGCTGCCATCGGCCTGGCCGGCGCGGCTGGCTGCCGACAGCCTGATACTGTGCGTTCCGCCGGGCAAGGTGGAGGACTACGCCGCCACCCTGGGCCGGATCGCCACCCTGGCCGCCGCAGGCGGGGTGCGCCGCTTGCTGTTTACCAGTGCCACCTCGGTGTACGGCGGCACCGGCGTGAAGACCGAGGCGGATAGCGGACCCGATTCCGAACGCGGCGAGCGCATGCTGGCGGCGGAGCGAATGGTGCGTCAGAGCGGTATTCCCCAGGTGCTGTGCCTGCGGCTGTCGGGCCTGGTGGGGGGCAGCCGCGAACCGGGACGCTTTCTGGCCGGGCGGCGGTTCGAGGGGGGGGAGGAGCCGGTCAACCTGGTGGCGCTGGAGGATCTGCTGCGCTTTATTCCCGCCATACTGGCGCGGGAGGAGTGGCCGCACACCCTGAACGTCAGCTCGCCTCATCACCCCAGCCGGCGGGAATTCTATACCCGGGCGGCACTGCTGCGGGCATTGCCGCCACCGGTATTTGCCGGGGGCGGCGAGGGCAAGCGCATCGACGGCGACGCACTCGCCCGCTGGCTGGGACTCGACTATCGGGTTACGAACTGGTTTGCGTGGCTGGCTGAGCGTAAGACAGGGGGCTGAGTAACGGCGCCAGGGCCAGGATCAGGGTATCCCGGTAGATGCTGCGCCTGTCCAGCAGGTTGCGGGTCAGCACGCCGATGGCGCCGCCCTGCTGCTTGCAGTTGGTTAAGTTGAACAGGCGGTCCATGGCCTGGCCCAGCTCCTCTCCTTGAGACACGGCGCTGGCCACGAACGGCGGCAGGGTCAGGCTGGCGCTGCGGGCGGCGTTGTCCAGCCCCGGCCCCAGTACCTGCAGCCAGGCGAAGGTGAGCAGCCGTTCTCCCACCCGGTCCACGCCGCCCTCCATCCCAATCCACAGATCCGCCCCGGGCCGGTGCCGGCGTGCCGCCAGCGCCCGGTTGCGGGCCCCCCTCAGGGTTTCTTCGTCGCTCAGCGGCTGGTCGGCCACGCCGGATGGCACGGCCAGGCCGTTCAGCTCGATATCCTGGTCCGGGAACAGCAGGGCCAGGGCCTGGCGGGCGGCCTCGATTTTGGCCGGGTTGAGGGAGGCGACGATAACGTTCATGGACAACCTTTTATCATGGGAAAATTGCGGGTCATGGTAGGGCTGATTATTATGCCACTTTACCCCCGTTGCTGGAGATTTTTGCATAAATGACCGAAGAACTTAGCCCCAGAGGGGAAATGCTGCTGCGAACCATGGCGATGCCGGCGGACACCAATGCCAACGGCGATATTTTCGGCGGCTGGATCATGTCCCAGATGGATTTGGGGGGCAGCCTGCTGGCCAATGACATCGCCCTGGGCCGGGTGTGCACAGTGGCGGTGAATGAGATGATGTTTTCCCGGCCGGTGCAGGTGGGCGACGTGGTCTGCTGCTATGGCGAATTGCTCAAGATAGGCCGCAGCTCCATGACCATAGGCGTGGAGGTTTGGGTCAAGCCGGTGCTGGTGCCGGAGAGCGGCCCCCGTTATCGGGTGGCCGGGGCCCAGTTTGTCTACGTGGCCATCGACGAACATGGCTGTCCCCGTGCCGTGCCGCAACCGGCATAAGGCACTTTTTCTGGGGGCGGCCCTGCTGCTGGGCGGCTGTATGGAGGTGCCGGAACCCCTGCTGCTGAACGACCGGCTCGAGTCGGTTTCCGAGCCCTGCCAGTATCCATCGCCTGCCGAATCCCGGCCCTTGCCGGCGCGCTTTACCCTGCTGAGCTGGAATATCTACAAGCAGCAGGGCGATTGGCGTTCCGAGCTTGATGACTGGGCGGAAGATGCCGAGCTGCTGTTGCTGCAAGAGGCCAGCGGTACCGAGGAGCTGCACCACTGGTTGCAGGAGCGGGGCTACCGCTGGTTCCAGGTGCCGGCCTTCAACTGGCGGGGGGCTCCCCAGGGCGTGCTGACCGCCGCGCCGGGGGAGGCACTGCAGGCCTGCGGCCAGCGGGTGGTGGAGCCGGTGACCCGGATCCCCAAGTCGCAGCTGTTCAGCCACCACCCTCTGGCCGCAGAGCCTGAGCCACTGCTGGTGGTGAATCTGCATGCGATCAACTTTTCCCTGCGTGGCCGCAGCTACCAGGAGCAGCTCGACCTCATCAGCGACGTTATCGGGGGCTACCGGGGGCCGGTGATCGTGGCCGGTGATTTCAACCGCTGGAACACGCGCCGGGATCGTCTGCTCCGGCACTGGGCGGAGCGGGAGCAGTTGCAGGAAATGACACTGGCAGAGGACAATCGAACCCGTTTCGCCGGCTATCCGCTCGACTCGGTATTCTATCGGGGTCTGCAGCTGGAACAGGCCCGGAGCATGACCTCCACCGCCTCCGATCACGGGCCGATCAAGGCGGTATTCCGCGTCCTGGAAGAATCGTAAAAGAAAAGGGAGCCGCATGGGCTCCCTTCTGGTTCAGCCGGAATTCACCGACACTATCAATCGTTGCCCGGCGCGCAGGCTGTCCTGGTCGGGTAGCCGGTTCCAGCGCAGCAGATCGGTAATGCTCACGCTGAAGCGGCTAGCGATGGCCGACAGCGAGTCGCCGGCCTTGACCAGATACACACCGTCGGAGGCCGAAGGTGAGGCTACGCGGGCCGCCGAGGGCAGCATCAGGGTCTGCCCCACCCGAATGGTATTGCCGCTCAGGTTATTGGCCTGCCTGATGGCTTCGATGCTGGTGCCGTGGCGACGGGCGATGACGCCCAGGCTGTCGCCGCCCCTGACCTGGTAACGCTGGAATTCCCGGCGCTCCTGCTGGGGACGGTCGGCCATGGCCAGCTCGAAGCCCTGGGCATGGCTCACCGGCACCAGGATTTCGGCATTGCGGGCCGGCGAGGTGGCGGCTTTCTTGAAGCCGGGGTTCAACTGCTTGAGCTGGTTGCGGTTCATCCCGGCCAGGTCGGCGGCCATGTTCAGGTCCACCTGTCCTTCCACTTCCACCACCGTCACCTGGGGACGATTGGGTACTGCCGGTACATCCATGCCGTAGTGGTTCTGGTGCTTCAGGATATCGGCCAGGGCCAGCAGCTTGGGCAAGTAGTTCTGGGTTTCCTTGGGCAGGGACAGGGACCAGTAATCGGTCGGTTTACCCTGCCGGCGGTTGGCCTTGATGGCCTGCTGCACCCGGCCTTCCCCGGAGTTATAGGCCGCCAGTGCATGCAGCCAGTCGCCATCGAAAAACCCATGCAGGTATTCCAGGTAGTCGAGTGCCGCCCGGGTCGAGGCCATGACATCGTAACGGCCGTCATACCAGCTGTCGTAGTGCAGGCCGAAGTTCTTGCCGGTGCCCTGCAGCATCTGCCACAGACCGGCCGCGTGCCCGCGGGAATAGGCCTTGGGATCGAAGGTGCTTTCCACCACCGGCAACAGTACCAGTTCCATCGGCATGTTCCGCTTCTCTATCTCTTCCTTGATGAGATAGAGAAAAGGTCTGGCGCGTTCGGATACGGAACGCATGTATGCCGGGTGTTTCAGGTACCAGTTGCGTTGGGCGACCACCCTGGGGTGATCCAACGGCATGTCGAGTTGCATCTGCCCGGCCAGCTCCAGCCACAGGTTCTGTTGCCGGGCTTCGGCTTGCTGGCGATGCTGCCGGTTGCTCGATGAGTGGGGTACGTTACGGTAAACCCGACCACCGTCGGCAGCTGGTTTACTTTGTACCCTGAGCGACGAATATGCCGCCGATTTCGGGTAAAGCTGGCTGTGCGCCGCTTGCCCTCCACCTGTTTCCTGATGGCCATAGGGATGCCGTGCCGAGTCGGCCGGCATCGCCTGGCAGCCCGCCAGGAGCAAGGCACTGGATAAAATACAGAGTCTTCTCATGGTGTCTGCGTCTCACAAAAACGGCGGCCAGTGTATGCTTTGTGAGCAGTTTAATCAAGTTAGTTAAAAATCGTCCTTCCAGCGGCGAAGTGCGGCGAACACTTCGGCGTCTCCATTTAACTCCGCCATGGCGTGGTGCTGGGCCGCGGCCCGGACCCCCGGAACATGGGCGCGCAGGAAGACATTGACGGCGTTTTCCAGGCCGATGGAACTGGGCAGGGTAGGGAGGCCCTGCTGGCGCAATTTGGCCACGTTTTGCAGGTATTTTTTCAGTTCGGGGTTATTGGGTTCCACTGCATGGCAAAACGCCAGGTTGGCCTGGGTGTACTCGTGGGTGCAATAAACCTTGGTGTCTTCCGGCAGGGCGGCCAGCCGGGAGAGGGACAGGTGCATCTGCTGCGGCGTCCCCTCGAACAACCGGCCGCAGCCCCCCGAGAACAGGGTGTCGCCGCAGAACAGCAGCCCCTGGCCGTGATAGGCGATATGGCCCAGGGTGTGGCCGGGTACGGCCATGACCTCGAGTTCGAGCCCCAGGCTCGGCAAGGTGAGGCGATCGCCCTCCTGCAGGGCGGTGCCGCTCGCCGCCGGCATCGGCTCGGCGGCCGGGGCATAAAGCCTGGCTTCGGGCCAGCGGGCCAGCAGGGCCTTGACCCCGCCGGTATGATCCCGGTGATGGTGGGTGATCAGGATGGCGTCCAGGGTCAGGCTGCGTTCCGCCAGTGCCCGGGCCACCGGGGCCGCATCCCCGGGATCCACCACGGCGGCACTGTTGCCATTGCTTATCAGCCAGATATAGTTATCGTTAAAGGCAGGGATGGGACTGATGTTGGGCATGATGCTGTCCTTGTGGTCGTGTTGTGCATTAGCTTATCAGAGGCGTCATGAAATCAGCCAGTACAGCGCAGATACCGGAACGTTGGCAGCAGTTGCCGCGCGGCTGCCAGGTCGCCGAACAGCTGCAGTTGCGCCTGGATGAGTGGGCGCCGGGCCTGTTCGGTTTCAACCTGCTCAAGATCGATGCCCTGGGTGCCGCCCTGTCGTTGGACAAGAGCCGGATCCGGCAGTCGGTGGTGATGGGACAGTTCCCCTTCGACGGCATGGATCTGCAGGCGGACGCCACCGCCATGCCCTTTGCCCCCGGCAGCCTGGATGCCTGCTTGCTGGCCCATGTGCTGGATTACAGCGAGCATCCCCACGCCATCCTGCGGGAAACCGAAATTGCCCTGCGGGATGACGGCTGGCTGATCGTCACCGGTTTCAACCCCTACAGCAGTGCCGGGCTGGCCTGTGCCCTGCCGGCCCTGCGGCGGCGATTGCCGCGCTGGCGCCATATGCTGGCGCCGGGCCGGCTGGAGGACTGGCTCAAGTTGCTGGGATTCGAGGTGATCGAACGGGATTACCTGGGGTTTACCCGCGTGATGCAGTTTGCGCTCCCCGGCCGCTGGCGTGGCCGGCTCTGTCCGCGCTTCTGTCCTTCGCTGGCGGCGGTGTATATCATACTGGCGCGCAAACGGCGCTTTCCGCTGACGCCGATCCGGGAGCTGAAACCGGTACGCAATGCCCTGGCCCAGCCGGGCATGGCGCGTCAGCGCGAGTAGCCGACGTCTTCGTTGGCCGCATCATGCAAGGCGGCGTCCCGGGCCAGTTCGTCGCAACGTTCATTTTCCGGATGCCCCGAGTGACCCTTGACCCAGTGCCAGTGCACCTTGTGCTGCTGGCACAGGGTATCCAGCTGTTGCCATAGATCGGCATTCTTAACCGGCGTTTTGGCGGCGGTTTTCCAGTTGTTGCGCTTCCAGCCGTTGATCCACTGGGTGATGCCCTGGCGCACATACTGGCTGTCGGTGGTCAGCTCGACCTCGCAGCCATGGCTGAGGGCGCCGAGCCCGGCGATGGCCGCCATCAATTCCATGCGATTGTTGGTCGTGAGGCGATAACCCCGGCTCAGTTCTTTGCGATGCTGTTTGTAGATCAGTATGGCGCCATAGCCGCCCGGGCCCGGGTTGCCGAGGCAGGAGCCATCGGTGTAAAGCTGGATGTGTTTCATGCTCACCCACGATATGCAAATAAAGGCGAAGTCTGCCACAGCCGAGGGGCCCGGGCCAGTCCGGATCCCGCATGATGCCACGACCTCGGTGGCACTCTCCGGCCCGGTTATTTATACTGGCGCCGTCTTGTGCGGAGGAAACAGCGATGACCCAGCAAAGCCATCATCGGCAAATTGTTCTGGATACGGAAACGACCGGTATGAACATGGATGCCGGGCCCCATTACCTGGGGCACCGGGTGATCGAAATCGGTTGCGTGGAGGTCATCAACCGCCGCCTGACCGGCCGGCATTTCCATGTCTATCTCAAGCCGGATCGCAAGGTCGATGAAGAAGCCATTCAGGTGCATGGTATTACCGATGCGTTTCTGGCGGACAAACCGGCGTTTACCGCCAAGGTCGACGAATTCCTTGCCTTCGTCTCCGGGGCCGAGCTGGTGGCCCATAACGCGCCCTTCGACGTCGGCTTCCTCGACTATGAAATGGAGCTGATGGGGCGGCCGGAGCGCATGGCCCGGTTATGCAAGATCACCGATACCCTGGCCCTGGCCCGGCAGCTGTTCCCCGGCAAGCGCAACAACCTGGATGCGCTCTGTGATCGTTACGGCATAGACAACGGCCACCGAACCCTGCACGGGGCCTTGCTCGATGCCGAGATCCTGGCCGACCTGTACCTGTTGATGACCGGTGGCCAGACCAAGTTGAACCTGCAGAGCGACACCGGCCAGCAAGAGGGGGCCAATGCCCAGGGCATCCGCCGCCTGAGCGCGGCGCGGCCGGCGCTCAAGGTGATCCGGGCCGGCACCCAGGAGCTGCAGGCGCATGAGGCCCGGCTGGATCTGGTGATGAAGAAAGGGGGCAGTTGCCTGTGGCGTGGGGAATGAGGGGGCTGCTGTATTTCGTGCTGTTGTCGGCCATGGCCGGGGCGGGGAGCGCCAATGAACAGAATGCGCGCTGGCTGAGCAATACCTTTCGCATCGACCCCTCCATTTCCGCGGTCACCCTGTTCATCGAGCGGGAGCAAGAGAGCGCCCCCGTGGTATTGATCCGCCCCGATGGCAGCAAGTATTACTATCAGCGCCATCCGGATCATATCAACTGGGCCTCCACTTCCCAGCGGGATGTGATCACCCTGTGGCAGCCCGAGCCCGGCCCCTGGCAGGCCACCGGAAAGATCGATGAACAGCGGGGAATTTCGCTGGTCAGCGTGTTTCGTCTGCAGCTGGAGCCGCTGCCACCGCGAATTTATCAGCGCGAGGTGCTCAAGCTGGACGCCGAGCTGAAATATGCCGACACCACCCTGGATGCCGCCTACTATCTCGATGGCTTGTCACTGCATGCTCAACTGGTCAGCCAGCTCGGCAGTGACGGCGATCGCTTTGCCCAAGCGCCGCAGCTGATCGGGCACTTTGCCGATGACGGCACCGGCCTGGACGCCTATCCCGGTGACGGCAAGATGACGGCGGAGCTGGTTTTCGACACCCTGCCCGGCCAGTATCTGTTTCAGGCACAAACCACCAATCAGGTCCTGGCGCGAACTTACCAGCAGGAGCTGCTGGTTTATCCCATGCCGCTCAACCTGAGGTTTTCGACACCCGATGCCGAAGGGCGTTGGCGGCTCAACCTGGAGGCCGACGGCGAGCTGCAGCCCGATACCCTGGTGGTGACCGGCGAGTTGAGCAATCCACTGGGGCAGACGTTGCCGATTTCCGGGCAGGGCCGGGTCATTGAACTGCCCGACGCCCGGCAACCCGGCAACTATCGCTGGCAGGGCCGGGCCTTTGCGACCACCCGGGACGGGCGTGAAATTCAGCTGGACCTGGCCGAACAGGTGGTACGGGTGTTGCCTCCGGTCTCGGCTCCTGCCGCAAGCCCGGTGAAGCAGACGCCGCTCTGGCTGCTCTGGCCTTATCTGCTTGGTGGGGGAGCCCTGCTTCTGCTGCTGAGTGGGGGCGCGCTTTGGCTATGGCGTAAAAAGGCGGCCAGCAAGCGGGCGGAAGGGCTCTGAGCCGTACCTGATTGTGTATTATTTGGTGTTTAGGCTAAAAAGCGCGCAAGCAGCCGAAAAGTATCATTTTACCCTTGACCCCTCCCACCGGGGGAATTACTATCCGTGTCGCCTGAAGCAAGCAGTCTCAGGCAACGGAGCGGTAGTTCAGTTGGTTAGAATACCGGCCTGTCACGCCGGGGGTCGCGGGTTCGAGCCCCGTCCGCTCCGCCAATTCCAGAAAAAGGCCACCTCAGGGTGGCCTTTTTCGTTCCTGTCGTTTACTTCATTCGGCCCCGGTGGCGAGCAGGCTTCGCCGGGAGCCTGCCGTCAGGCTGTCACCGTTAATCCTTGGTGGGCGATGTTGTTCGCGGTGGCGGCTGATATTAATGTCGGTGGTTATTGCGACACTTTGCTCACCCTGTACGAAGCATCCTCTCATTTTTGCTAAGAGTGTAATTTTGTTACATTTTTATGCTATCTTTAGGTGTTCACCCTTTATTACGACTCTAATCATTAAAGGTGCAGAATATGACCGAGAAAGAGAACCATGAGGTGATGGCCCCGGAGGGGAAGGTCAATCCCATCGATACCGATTACCAGATAGGGCAGGATAATATCGCATTGCAGATAGGTCCGTTCGGGCTGGATATCCATAACCGGGTGTTTATGATTTCCGGGCTGGCCATCGTGGTCTTCGTGTTCCTGACATTGGCGTTCCAGAATCAGGTGGGTCCCCTGTTCGCTGAGCTGCGCGGCTGGCTCACCGCCAAGCTGGATTGGTTTTTCCTTATTTCGGGTAATATTTTCGTACTGGTGTGCCTGGGGCTGATCCTGTCGCCGCTGGGGCGGGTACGCATCGGCGGTACCGAGGCCAAACCGGATTTCAGCTACCTGGGCTGGTTTTCGATGCTGTTTGCCGCCGGCATGGGGATCGGCCTGATGTTTTACGGGGTGTCCGAGCCGCTGTCCCATTTCGGTAGCGCCATGGGCGGCATCAGTGTCGAAAACGGCGTGCGTACCGACTGGGCACCGCTGGGGGCGGCCGCCGGCGATGCGGAAGCCGCCCGGCGGCTGGGCATGTCGGCCACCATCTATCACTGGGCGCTGCACCCCTGGGCGATTTATGCGGTGCTGGCCCTGGGGCTGGCGATCTTCTCCTTCAACAAGGGCCTGCCGCTGACGGTGCGCTCGGTGTTCTATCCGCTGCTGGGCGAGCGGGTCTGGGGCTGGCCGGGCCATATCATCGATGTCCTGGCGGTGGTGGCGACCCTGTTCGGCCTGGCCACCTCCCTGGGGCTGGGAGCCGCCCAGGCCAGTGCCGGTCTGAATTATCTGTTCGGCCTGCCGCTCGGTACCACCACCGAAGTGGTGCTGGTGATCGGGATCACCGCGATTGCCACCCTTTCGGTACTGGCCGGGCTGGATGCGGGGGTTAAGCGGTTGTCGGAGATCAACATGGTGCTGGCGGCCCTGCTGCTGCTGTTCGTGGTCATAGTGGGGCCGACCCTCGCCATAGTGACCGGCTTTTTCGCCAACCTGGCCGCTTACGTGGAAAATTTGCCCGCCCTGTCCAACCCGATAGGCCGGGAAGATGCCAACTTCTCCCAGGGCTGGACCGCCTTCTACTGGGCCTGGTGGATCTCCTGGTCCCCCTTCGTCGGCATGTTTATCGCGCGGGTATCCCGGGGCCGTACCGTGCGGGAGTTCCTGGTGTCGGTGCTGCTGGTGCCGTCCGCCGCCTGCGTGCTGTGGATGACCGCCTTCGGCGGTACCGCCATCAGCCAGCTGGTCAACGACGGCTATCAGTCGGTGGCCGAAGCGGCACTGCCGCTGCAGCTGTTCATCATGCTGGATGCGCTGCCGCTGGCACAGCTCACCTCCTTTATCGGCATCATACTGGTGGTGGTGTTCTTCGTGACCTCCTCCGACTCGGGCTCTCTGGTGATCGATACCATTTCAGCCGGCGGCAAGGTCAATTCACCCAAGCCGCAGCGGGTATTCTGGTGCACCTTCGAGGGCCTGGTGGCGATAGCCCTGATCCTGGGCGGCGGCCTGGTCGCCCTGCAGGCGATGGCGGTGTCCACCGGCTTTCCCTTTACCATAGTGCTGCTGGTTGCCTGTGTCTCCCTGCTCAAGGGGCTGGCGTCGGAGCCGAAGGCAAGTTAAGTCGCTGGTACGCGAAGGCGTCGGGGCAGTTGGCTGGTACGGTCTGCCCCGTTTACTTTCCTGCACTCGAAGAGCCAGACCATGGAAGTTGAACAGATCGAAATTCTCGGATTCATACGCCAGTTTGCTCCCTTTGATAGCTTGCCGGATGCCGTCCTCGAGCAGGTCGCGGGCCAGGTGGAAGTGGCCTATTACCGGGCCGGTACCCCGATACTGAACTATGGCGATCAGGTGCATGATCTCTACCTGGTACGCAGCGGGGCGGTGGAGATCTACCGGCGCAGCGGCGAGCTCTACAACCGCCTGAGCGAAGGCAGCCTGTTCGGCCAGATGGGACTGCTGATGAACAACAGGGTCAGGCTGGCGGCGTCGGCATTGGAGGATACCCTGCTGTATTGCCTGCCCGAAACCCTGTTCCACGAGCTCTGTGCCGAGTTCGAGTCTTTCGCCGATTTCGTCGAGGTGGAGGACAGGACCCGGTTGCGGCAGACGCTGTCCCGGCAGGAGAGTGCCAATGAACTGATGACCTCCTCGGTGCGCGAGCTGATCAGCCGCGCGCCGGTGACCATTTCCCTGGCGGCCTCGGTGCAGGAGGCGGCCCAGAGAATGACCGAAGAAGGGGTGTCTTCCATCCTGGTGCTGCACCCCGAGTCGCCAGCGGATGATGGGGGGGTGGCCGGCATTCTTACCGACCGGGATCTGCGCACCCGGGTGCTGGCGGCGGGACTGCCGTTGCAGACCCCGGTGGCGGAGGTGATGTCGGCGGATCTGGTCGCGCTGGAAAGCGGCCAGTTCGTGTTCGAGGCCATGCTCACCATGCTGCGTTACAACCTGCATCACCTGCCGGTGCTGCATCGGGGCCGGCCGGTGGGCGTCATCGCCTTGTCGGACGTCATGCGTTACGAGTCGCGCAACAGCCTGTTTGTGGTACGGCATATCTTCCGGGCGCACAGCCCAGAGGAACTGGCGCTGGTGGCCCAGGATGTGCGGGCCAGCTTTCTACGCATGGTCAACGAGGATGCCAATTCACAGATGATTGGCAGTGCCATGGCGGTGATCGGCCGCAGCTTCAAGCAGCGGCTGCTGGAGCTGGCCGAAAGCGAACTGGGGCCGCCGCCGGTGCCTTACTGCTTCCTGGCGCTGGGCTCGATGGCGCGGGATGAGCAGTTGATCGTCACCGATCAGGACAACGCCATTATTCTCGATAACCGCTACGATCCGTCCCGGGACGGCGACTACTTTGCCGCCCTCGGCCGTTACGTCTGCGACGGCCTGGCCGCCTGCGGCTACGGCTACTGCAAGGGGGGCATCATGGCGACCAATGTGCAGTGGCAGAAGACCCGGCAGCAATGGGAGCACTGCTTCAACGACTGGATCGACAACCCCAGCCCGGAGTCTCTGCTGCACAGTTCGATTTTTTTCGATCTGGCCGGTGTCTTTGGCAAGACCGAGTGGGCCGAACAGCTCAACGCCCTGATTGCGCGGCGGGCGAGGCGCAGCCCCCGCTTTCTGGCCTGCATGGCGCGCAACGCCCTCAATCGCACCCCGCCGCTCGGCTTTTTCAAGGCGTTCGTGATGGAGCAGGACGGCAAGCACAATAATTCCATCAACCTGAAACGGCGGGGGACGGCGCCCCTGGCGGATTTGATCCGGGTACATGCGCTGGCGATAGGCTCCCGGGCGCAGAATTCCTTCGAGCGGCTCAAGGATGTGATCGAGGCGGGGGTACTGCCCAAGGGCAGGGGGCCGGATCTGCGGGACGCGATGGAGTTTATCGCCATGGTGCGGATCCGTCATCAGGCGCTGGACCTGGCAGCCGGGCGGGAGCCCGACAACAATATCGAGCCCGAGACGCTGTCGGACTTCGAGCGCAGGAACCTGAAAGACGCCTTCCAGATCCTCCGCCATGCCCAGAAGTTCCTGAAGTTTCGTTACCAGCCCAACCGGGGCTAAGGGGTCGACATGCTCTACTTGGGGCCCGAGCCCGAAGGCCGTGGCGCACCGCCGCCCGAGTGGCCGGTGCTGTTCGAGCAACTGGCGCGCAGCGCCCGGGATTACCGGCTGGAGCGTTATTACCGGGCCGGGGCCGCCGGCGGCGACATGCCCCTGGCCGAGGTGCCTTTTGTGGCCATGGACTTTGAAACCACCGGCCTGAATCCCGGCAAGGACGCCATCGTCAGCATCGGGCTGGTTCCCTTCAGCCTGCGGCGCATCCGCTGCCGGGAGGCCAGGCACTGGATCCTCAATCCGCACAAACCCCTGGCCGGGGAGTCGGTGGTGATCCATGGCATTACCCATGCGGAAATCAAGACGGCCCCGGATTTGCTGCTGGTGCTGGACGAGCTGCTCTGTGCCCTGGCCGGGCGCGTGGTGGTGGTGCATCACAGGGCCATCGAGCGGGGCTTCCTGGACAGGGCCCTGCGGGCCAGGCTGAACGAGGGCATCCGCTTTCCGGTGGTGGATACCATGGCGCTGGAAGCCAGGCTGCACCGGCGCAGGCAGCTCGGGCTCTGGGACCGGCTGCGGGGGCGCAAGCCGGTGTCCATCCGCCTGGCCGACAGCCGCGGCCGTTATCACCTGCCTTACTACCAGCCCCATCATGCCCAGACCGATGCCCTGGCCACCGCCGAGTTGCTGCAGGCACAAATCGCCTATCATTACCGCCCGGACACGCCGCTGCGGGAGCTGTGGTGCTGATCAGGGGAGCTTGCGGGCCCAACTGCTGCCGATGGCACTGAACGGCAAATTCAGGCCCAGTTCGGGTACCCGCCGGGCGACCCAGGCCGGAAAGGTGTTGCTGTTGGGACCGGGAAAGAGCCGGTATTCGTGCTTCCAGGGGTAATCCCGGGCCGCCTGTTCAATTTTGTCGATCAACCCGTCGACGTCCGGCCCGCGTCTGTCGAGCAGGATTTGGGGCCTGGCCCCGAACCAGTAACGGTCCGGGTAGTCCTGCGCTATCCGCAGCGCGGGCAGGCCGCGGCGGGTGCGCCAGCCGATCACCTCGAAGACGGTATATTGCTCGGCGTTGCTGGGTTTGACCGCAATCCAGGTATGTACCGCAAACCAGCCGCGCCAGCCCCAGGCGTCGGCCCCATAGACCTGAATCACCGCTTCCGGGGTGGTGGCCGGATCCGGCGCTATGCCGGCGGGAGCCCGGCTGGCGGACTGCCAGCCATCGCTGGTGCAACCACCGAGCAGCAGGGGAAAGAGCAATAGGCACAACCTGATCATGGTGTCTCCTTAATCTGCAGTGAACACCGACAAGAGCGGAGTGGCGGCCAGTGGCACTCAAAGCCGGAATCGGGGCTCGTCGTTGTCTTCCGGCAACGCCTCGTCGGACAGGCGGATCACCGGCTCTACCCGGCCCCGGCCGGTTGGGGACTGGGTGAAGGGGCGCTGGCTGATGGTGTCCAGGATTTCCTGGCGCAGCGCCTCCGGGCTGGGCCAGTCTTTGGGTGAGAGGTGGACAAGCGGCAGCCCGGCCTCGCTGATATGTTGCAGCAGCCGCTGGCGCTGGCGCCCGTCGGTCTTGCTCAGGCTGTCATCCACCAGCATCACGCCAACCCTCACCTTAAGATCTTTAGGCGAGCAGAGCACAAAATCCAGTCTTTCGCCGTAGAGTTCATGCCAGGCCTGCTCCCGGTGCGCCTTCTTCAACACCGGATTCAGCTCCAGCAGATCGCTCAGACGGACGGCGGCAAACACCCGCAGCTCCCGCCCCAGGGCGCTGTCCAGCAAGCGGAGGGCGCTCGCGGCTTCGGGACTGAACAGCAGTCTCTGCCGATAGGGTTGCTTTGGGGTGCCGCGCCACAGTCGGCGCAACAGGCCGAGCGAGACCAATAACACCAGCAGGGCCGCGAGGCTGAACATCAGCCAGTCAAGCAGGGATACGGGAAGCAGATCAGTCATGGGATCCTGGGTTGTTCGCTGAGTCGGAGTGGGAGAAAACCCGCCCAGTGTAGCAGAGGACGGTGGATAAACAGAATAGCGGCGGATGGCCGCCGCACCGTCATCAGGCAACTATTGTGCCGCTTTCTGGTGGCGGTGCTGGCTTGTCGTTCGCCGGCCACCTATAATCCCCGCCATTAGAAAACCTTATCGAGGTATCGATGTCCCGGCGACTTCCCCCGCTCAACGCGCTCAAGGCGTTCGAGGCGGCCGCCCGCAACCTGAGCTTCACCCGGGCGGCGGAAGAACTGTTCGTGACCCAGGCGGCGATCAGTCATCAAATCAAGGGGCTGGAGGAATACCTGGGCATCAAACTGTTCCGGCGGCGCAACCGCTCCCTGCTGCTGACCGAAGAAGGACAGAGTTACTTCCTGGAGATCAAGGATATTTTTTCCGCCATCTCCGATGCCACCGAGCGGCTGCTGGCGCGCAGCGCCAAGGGGGCGCTGACCGTGAGCCTGCAGCCGAGCTTCGCGATCCAGTGGCTGGTCCCCCGGCTGGTGCGATTCAGCGAGGTGCATCCGGATATCGATGTGCGCATCAAGGCGGTGGATCTGGACGAGGGCTCGCTCACCGACGATGTGGACGTGGCGATTTATTACGGCAAGGGCAACTGGCCGGGGCTGCGGGCCGACAAGCTGCATACCGAGTACCTGATCCCGGTATGCTCGCCGATGCTGCTGATGGGCACCAAGCCGCTGAAGACCCCGGAGGATCTGACCCGTCATACCCTGCTGCACGATACTTCGCGCCGGGACTGGAAAGCCTGGTTCAAGCAGCTGGATATCCAGGCGGCGAACGTCAATCAGGGTCCGATTTTCAGCCATTCCTCCATGGTGATCCAGGCCGCCATTCACGGCCAGGGAGTCGCCCTGGGGCACAGTGTGCTGACCCAGCCGGAAATCGATGCGGGCCGCCTGGTGTGTCCCTTCGAGCAGGTGTTGATGTCCAAGAATGCGTACTACCTGGTGTGTCATGAATCCCAGGCGGCACTGGGCAAGATTGCCGCCTTCCGCGAGTGGATGCTGGCGTTGGTGATCAAGGAAGAGAAACAGAAGGCCCTGAACGGATGAACAAGGTATTGATAGACGGCCCGGATAACGCCGACCACCGGGTGCTGCTGGCCCATGGCGCCGGTGCCGGCATGGAACACGAGGTGATGCGACGGCTGGCCGAAGGCCTGGCCGATGCCGAGATCCAGGTGATCCGCTTCGAGTTTCCCTATATGCAGAAAACCCGGGATGACGGGCGCAAGCGACCGCCGGACCGGGAGCCGGTATTGCTGGCCTGCTGGCGGGAGATGGCGGCGGAATTCGCCCATCCCGGGCTGTTTCTGGCAGGCAAGTCGATGGGCGGTCGCATGGCGTCGCTGGTGGCCGACGAACTCGCGCCCGAGGGGCTGGTCCTGCTGGGCTTTCCCTTCCATCCGCCGGGCAAGCCGGAGCGGTTTCGCGGCCAGCATCTGGCCACGATAGTCACGCCTACCCTGCTGGTGCAGGGGGAGCGGGATACCTTCGGCAACCGGGAGGCGGTAGCCGGTTACGATTTGGCGGAGGGGGTTGAAACGCTGTGGGTGAACGACGGTGACCACAGTTTCAGCCCGCGCAAGGCCTCGGGTTTCACCCTGGAGCGCAACCTGGCGACGGTGGTGGCCGGCATGAGGAGGTTTGTGCTTGCTCGTTAGACTCTGGTTCTATTTGGCGGGCGGACTGGGCCTGAGCGCCACCGGCCTGGGGGCCTACGGCGCCCACGGGCTGGCGGCAAGCGGTCGGTCGGAGGCCCTGGTCGATGCTTTCAATACCGCGGTGCAATATCAGTTTTATCATACCCTGGCGTTGCTGCTGGTGGTGGTGGCGCTGCATTCACGGCCGGTCAAGGCCCTGCATGTGGCGGCCGCGTTGTTTGCCCTGGGCGTGTTGCTGTTCAGCGGCAGTATTTATGCCATGGTGCTGTTTGGCATCAAAGGCATTGGTTGGCTGACTCCCCTGGGAGGAGTGAGTTTTATGGCTGGTTGGTTGAGTTTACTGCTGGCCGGTCGTACCTGGTTGAGGTCTGAATGAAACAGTTATTGATTTATTGTCGTCCCGGATTCGAGAAAGAGGCGGCAGCGGAAATTCAGGACAGGGCGGCGGCCATGGGATGTCCCGGTTTTGCCCGAGCCAAGGACGACAGCGGCTTTGTGGTGTATGAATGCTTCCAGCCGGAAGACGGTGATTTGCTGGCGCGCAAGCTGCCGTTCCGGGAGTTGATCTTCGCCCGCCAGATGCTGGTGATCTGGGCCGAACTGAAGGAACTACCGCTCGATGATCGCATCACCCCGGTGCTGGAGGCGGCGGCGGGTATGCCGCTGTGCGGCGATATCCGGGTGGAAACACCGGATACCAACGAGGGCAAGGAGCTGTCGCGTTTTTGCCGCAAGTTTACCGTGCCGGTGCGCCAAGCCCTGCGCGGCAAGGAGCTGCTGACCAAGAACGAGACTCGGAACAGGCCGACTCTGCATCTGTTTTTCCTGGCCAACAATCAGCTGATCATCGGGTATTCCTACTCCTACAATCATTCGCCTTTCCACATGGGCATTCCCCGGCTGCGCTTCCCCGCCGACGCGCCGAGCCGCTCCAGCCTCAAGCTGGAAGAGGCCTTCCATGTGTTTATCCCCCGCGAAGAATGGGAAACCCGCCTGACCTCCGGCCTGCGGGCGGTGGATCTGGGCGCGGCGCCCGGCGGCTGGACCTACCAGCTGGTGGCCCGGGGCATGATGGTGGCGGCGGTGGATAACGGCCCCATGAGCCCGACCTTGATGGACACCGGTCAGGTCAAGCACTATCGGGAAGACGGCTTCAAGTGGCGGCCGGTGCGCAAGAACGTCTACTGGCTGGTGTGCGACATGGTGGAGAAGCCGGCCCGGGTGGTGGCGCTGATGGCGGACTGGCTGATCAGTGAAGATTGCCAGGAAGCCATGTTCAACCTCAAGCTGCCCATGAAGAGGCGCTATGCCGAGGCGGTCTATAACCTGCAGCAGTTGAAGGAAAAGCTGGAGGAGCTGGGCGGTTTCCAGGTGCAGGCCAAGCAGCTGTATCACGACCGGGAAGAGATCACCGTGCACGTGTTCCAGCCGCGCAAGGTGTCAAAACTTGTACCTAAGGTCTAGGCTGGATTCGTCGTCGGTCACCTTGATGTCCATCTCCAGGTGGTTGCGGGGATCCCGGGGCCTGATGTTGAGCCTGACGCCATCGCCCCTGAGCCTGAGCGAGGCCTTGTAGCCGCCGCCGTCCAGGTTCAGGTTGGGCCTGTAGTCCTTCATCGACAGGCTCACCGAGCTTTCCGTCGACAGTTGCAACCGGGGATAGGCGGTCAGCCGGGCGTTGCCATCCTCGTTTTCCCGCAGCTCGATATCCAGGCCGTAACGCTTCTTGGGGCTATCGCTGATCAGCTGTTGGGGATCTATGGTAAAGCGCAGTTCCTGAGCCTGCGTCTGCAAGGGTAGAAACAGAAAAACCAGTATCAGTCGACTGTCCATGATCGTCGCCTCGTTCGTCCATATAGCTAACTATAGCAGCGAGGCGGGGGCGAGCAGGCAGGAAAGAAACAGGGGGCCGCTGGCCCCCTGCTGCGTTACAGGTTGGCGATAATCGCCTGGGTAAACTCGGTGGTGCTGGCGTTGCCGCCCAGGTCGCGGGTGACCGTCTTGCCTTCGGCGATGGTCTTGCGCACCGCTTCGCGGATCTGGCGGGCCTTGTCCTGCATGCCCAGGTGTTCCAGCATCTGGATGGAGGCCAGGATCACCGAGCAGGGGTTGGCGATATTCTGGCCGGCGATGTCCGGCGCCGAGCCGTGCACCGCCTCGAAAATCGCCACCTCCTTGCCGATATTGGCCCCGGGGGCCATGCCCAGGCCACCCACCAGGCCGGCGCACAGATCCGAGAGAATGTCGCCGAACAGGTTGGTGGTAACGATGACGTCGAACCGCTCGGGATACATCACCAGGTTCATGCAGGCCGCATCCACGATCATCTCGTTGGTTTCGATATCTTGGTAGCGCTTGGCTACTTCCCGGGCCACGTCCAGGAACAGGCCGGAGGTGGACTTCAGGATATTGGCCTTGTGTACTATGGTGACCTTCTTGCGGCCTTCGTTGCGGGCCAGCTCATAGGCGAACACCACGATGCGTTCGGCGCCCTCGCGGGTGATGATGCTCATCGCCTCGGCACTGGCGTTGTCCTCGGAGCGCTTCTGACCGGCGCCCGAGTACATGCCTTCGGTATTTTCCCGGATAGTGATGATGTCGATGTTCTCGAACCGGCTCCTGGTGCCTTCGAAGGACACCACGGGGCGGACGTTGGCGTACAGGTTGAACAGCTTGCGCAGCGAGACGTTGATGGAGGTGAAGCCGCCGCCGACCGGGGTAGTCAGAGGGCCTTTCAGGGTAATTTTGTTGTTGGCAATCAGGTCGAGGGTCGCTTGGGGGAGAAGTTCACCGTGTTTTTCCAGGGCCATCAGGCCGGCATCGGCGTAGTCGTAGTGAAAATCACAACCGGCGTGATCCAGAATTTGCAGGGCGGCATCGATAATGCTGGGACCAATGCCGTCGCCCGGGATCACGGTGATACTGCGTTTACTCATGGGCAGTTTTTCCGTTATCAGTTACAGAGGTAGGGGACGTTGTTTTGCGCGGCTTTTATAACATTTTTATCGTATTTTGCCTATGGCCCTTTCGTTGAAGGCCGGTATCGCAAATCCTTAAGGTTAAAGCCAAGCTCGATATCATCCACCAGTCTGACCAGCTGCCTGGCCAGCAAGGCCTCGTGTTTATGCCGGTGGACGCTATGTTCCTCTTTGCTGGCGGGGGGGCTGGCGAGCAGCCGGTCCAGGTTGCCGAATTGTTGCAGCAGGGCTTTGGCCCGTTTGGGGCCTATTCCGGGCACGCCCTTGATCTGGCTGCCGGAGACGCCGGTCAGGGCCCAGTAATCCACCAGCTGCGAGGACGACAGGCCATAGTGTTGTTGCACATAAGCCGCGTCGAGCCAACGCTGGTTGAAGGGATCCCAGACTCGGGTATGGGGGCCGAGCAGCTGGCAGAAGCCCTGGTCGGTGGAGACGATGGTGGTGGCCAAACCGCGCCGTGCCAGGGTATTGGCCAGGGTGGCCACCAGGTCGTCGGCTTCATCGGTATCGGACAGCAGGGCATCGATCCCCTGTTGCCAAAGGCCCTGCTGCAATTCGCCGAGATAGGCGGCGAGGGCGGCAGGCATGGGCTTGCGGCCGGATTTGTAGGCGGGGTAGAGCCGGTGGCGAAAACCGGTGGGCGCCCCATCAAACACGGCCACCACATGGCTGGCATTGAACTGGGCGAGCAACCGGCCGGCGGCGTGGTGCAGGGCCGCCCCGGTGGCCACCAGGGCGGCCGCCGGATCCCGTTGCCGAGCTTCCTGCACCGCATAGAGCCGACGGATCAGGTTGAGGGCATCGAGGACCAGTAACTGCATGGAAGATCAGCGGTTGATGCGGTAGCAGGGCACATAGGTCGAGCCCGGCAGTTTCATCCGTTGCTGCTCTACAAACTGCTGCAGCAGTTTGTCCATCATCTTCATCAGCTTGGGATCGCCATTGATCAGGAAGGGGCCCTTCTTCTCGATGGCGCGGATGCCCCCCTCCTTGACGTTGCCCGCCACTATGCCGGAGAAGGCACGGCGCAGGTTGGCGGCCAGTTGCTGGGGCGCCTGCTCCCAGTGCAGGTTGAGGTTGGCCATGCTGTCATGATTCGGGATGAAGGGCAGCTGGAATTCCGGCTCTATCTTCAGGGACCAGTTGAAGGAATAGGCATCCCCCACCGACTTGCGATAGTCCCGCACCAGCGGCATGGCATTCTTGACCCGTCGTGCCACCTCGGCCGGATCATCGATGATGATCTGATACAGGGACTGCGCCTCGGCGCCCAGAGTGTTGCCGATAAACTCGTCCACGCTGCGGAAGTAGCTGGCGCTCTCCTTGGGACCGGTGAGGATGATGGGCATGGGCTGATGGCGGTTTTCCGGATGCATCATGATGCCGAGGATATAGAGGATTTCCTCCGCCGTCCCCACGCCGCCGGGGAAGATGATGATGCCATGGGCCAGGCGCACAAAGGCTTCCAGCCGCTTCTCGATATCCGGCAGGATCACCAGTTCGTTGACGATGGGATTGGGGGGCTCGGCGGCGATGATGGAGGGCTCGGTCAGGCCGATATAGCGGCTGCCGGTCACCCGTTGCTTGGCATGGCCGACGGCGGCGCCTTTCATGGGGCCCTCCATGGCGCCGGGGCCACAGCCGGTGCAGATGTTCATTTCCCGCAGGCCCAGCTCGCTGCCGACTTCGCGGGTGTACTGGTATTCCACCGGGTTGATGGAGTGCCCGCCCCAGCATACCGCCAGGTTGGGATCGGCTCCCGGATGCACCGCCCGGGCGTTGCGCACTATGGCGAACACCAGGTCGGTGATATGCAGCGACGAGGTCAGGTTGAACTGTCCGGCGCCCTGCAGCTGGCTGTTGACATAGATGATGTCCCGCAGTACCGAGAACAGATGCTCCTGAATGCCGCGGATGATTTCGCCATCGACGAAGGCGTGCTCCGGTGGGTTGAACAGCTCCAGTTTAACCCCGCGTTCACGGCGTATCACATTGATGTCAAAAGATTTATATCGTTCCAGTATTTCCTTGGAACTGTCGGTTTTACTGCCGGAGTTGAGTACCGCCAGGGCGCAGTTGCGAAACAGCTGGTACAGATCGCCGGAAGCGGACTGCTTGAGGCGATCGACCTCGAGTTGTGACAGCAGGTTCATGCTGCCAACCGGATTAATATGGGTGATCATGGTCACTCCCGTGAATGATGTTATTAGTGTCAGGCCATGACTATCTGGTCGCGCCCGGCGTGCTTGGCACGATACAGGGCCCGATCGGCGCGCTCCAGGGCTGAAGTGGTGCTGTCCCCTTTCTGGAACTGGGTGGCACCGATGGAGGCGGTGATGGTAACGCGCTCTTCTTTAAAACGAAACGGAATGTTTCTTATCTGCTCGCGCAGTTTTTCCAGGGGTTTGTGGAGCTTGTCCGGGTTGACGTTGGGCAGCAGCAGCACGAATTCCTCGCCTCCGAAGCGAGCCACAAAATCGGTTTGCCGCAGCGATTTATGGATGGTCCTGGCAATCAGGCGCAGTGCCTTGTCGCCGGCGAGGTGACCATATTTATCATTGATTTCCTTAAAGTAATCGATATCCAGCAGGGCGATGCACAGCGGCTCCTGGTAACGCAGCCAGCGGCGGTATTCGACTTCCAGCCGTTCATCCATGGCGGCCCTGTTGTAAATCTGGGTCAGGTTATCGATAAACAGCTTTTCATTCTGTACGCTCAGTCGCTGCTTGAAGTCGTCGGCCTCGCTCTTGAGCTCGCTGATCTGCTTTTCCATGGCGTTCATGCGGTTCAGCAGCGATTGCTCCCGTTCCTGCAAACGCTCGTGCTGCACCAGGACATGGGTGATGCTGCGCAGGCGCAGCTCGATTTCTTCCTTGAGCCGATCCTTGTCCTGGCCGACCAGGTGCTCACCTATGGCCCTGAGTTCGCCGGCGATATGATGGCCATGATGGGTTCTGGCATCAAACAGCGCCTGTCCTTCACTCAGGGAAATGGCAAAATTGTGGTGCATTTCACCCAGGTTGGTGTTGAGCTTGGCAAGAAAGAGCGTGGAATTCTGCCGTTCCTGTCGGCAGCCCTCTATGGTCAGTTCAATCAGGCGCAGGCACAGCGGGGGCAGCGCGGCGGGGTCCACCTGCTGCAACAGCTGGCTTTGTATCTTGGCGAGGGCGGCGCCTATCTCACCGGAAAAGTGCAGCTCATCGATCAGCTGTTGCAGCCTGGAGCATATTTCATGGTGGTGGGCGCGGGACAGGGTTTCCTGCTCCACGCAGTGTTTGACGGCCGCCTTGTAACACTCCAGCAATTGCCAAAGCTGCCCCTGGTGGCTGCCGTCCTGGCGTGCCAGTTCGGTCAGCAGCTGCTCGGTCTGGGGCGGGCAGTAGGCGGATTGCCGCAGTTCCTGCGCCGCGAAGCGCAACCGCTGTCCGTCCAGTTGTTGCCACCGTTGCAGGTGGCTGCTGCTGTTACGCAGGCGGGAAAGCAGGTGATCGAAATCCGCCGTCAGCCCGGCGATATCGGAGCCGGGCTGGGCGTCGCTTCCTGGTGGTAGCGCTCTGGCGTGTCCGACGAACAGTTTTTGCCAGTGCCCGATAAGGCGGCGACCCTGTTCGTTATGAACACCCTGCTGGGCGTTGACCAGCGGGTTTTCCTGCCGTTGCAGGTCGGTAAGCACATCGCCCAGCTTATCAATAACCGATGTCAGTTCCTTTAACATCTGTCTATCGTCGAGATTGTCCATTGTTCACCATTACACCCTAGCGCAGGTGGGCCTGAAGCATTATATCAGTGCTGCCGGCTCTGGGGCCAAGGCATGCCAGTCAATCTGTTGTTTTTTATGGGAGCTGTTGACTTTTACCAGCCCCTTCAGGATGGCCTGTACGCAACAGTGGCGGATTTCGCCGTTAAAAAAAGCCGCCTGCTGACAATCGACGGCCAGCAGTTCTACCCAGGCGAGCTCTCCGGTTTGCTCCGCCAGCTGGTGTGCGGCGGCCATGGCCAGGTAAAGAATATCGCCCAACCGCATATCATCCAGCGCGTGAGGGGCCTTGGGCAGGAACGGATGTCCGATGATACCGATGGCCAGGCGTTGATCAAGCTGAAACTGGCAGGGAAACTCGGTAAACATACGCTCAAGACTCGAAAGGGTCTGCTGCAGGTCCACCACCTGCCGCTGGGAGATCACGTAGATAAACTGGCCTTCCCGCAGATCATAAAGCCGGGCCTTGGGGTGGATGCGTCCCTGCAGGTAATTTCCCAGTTTCTGCTGGATGTTGGCCGCGTGCTCCAGACCCACCCGCTCGCTGAGATCGACCATGAAGGGGACATGCAGCAGGAAGTAATAGATCTTGTCGTTGAAGGGTTGCGCTTCGGTTTCGTTAAGATACCACTGCTCCGAGCGGAGCTGACGCTTGGCCATCTCCTGGGGCAGGCGTTGCATCAGTTGGCGCCAGTTGGGCAGGCCGGTTCTGGGCTCGACCAGCAGGGCATGGCGTAGTTCGGTGCCTTCCTGCTGCAGTCGGCGGCCGCGGATATGGTTGCGGATCATGCCATAGAGCAGCAGGGGGGCGATGAGGCTCAGGCTGGCGGCGAGCAGGGCAAACCGTTGCCTGTCCTGCTGCAGTTGTTCATTTTGCCGGCGCAGGCCGGTCAGCTCCCGCTCTTGCTGCAGTTGCTGGTCGTTGCCCTGTACCAGGCTCTGGGTCAGCAGGCGGTTGAGCCGGCTCGCCCGCTCGAAGTAGGCGTGAAAGGCTTTATGGTGAACCAGGGCCTGGGTCATGTTGCCGCTGGTTTCGAACAGCTGGGCCAGCAGGCGGTGGCTCTCGATAAGCCGGGGCACGTCATCCCGCTGCTCGGCCAGCTGCCGGGCCCGGTCGAGCTGCAGCAGGGCCAACCCGGTTTCCTGTTGTTCCAGATGCAGCTGCCCCAGCTGTAGCAGGGTATCTATTTGCCGAGGAACATCCTGGCTGCGTTCAAAGTTGGCGCGGGCCATATCGAGATAATGCCGGGCTTCGGCAAAGGTCTTCAGCTGCAGGTAGGAGTGACCGATTTCCAGGTAAAGCCGGGCCATCAGCTCGTTATCACCCTGGATCCTGACCAGATCGAGGGCATTGAAGAAGTAGACCAGGGCCAGGTTGGCATCATTGCCGGCGCGGGTGACCCGGCCCAGGTTGAGCAGGGAGCCGATCAGCAGCGGGCTGTTGCCCAGCAGCTCGAACTCGGTGGTGGCCAGATTGGCATAATGGACCGCCTGGTCGGCTTCTCCCAGCGCCGCAGACAGGCTGGCGGCCTTTTCTGCCGCCATCGCCTTGAGGTAGTACTGCCGCCGCTTGTTCAGTAGATCCAGGGTTTCCACATAGTGGGACAGCGCCAGTTCATCCTGCTGCAGCAACTGGTAATACTTGCCCAGCAGATAGTTGGCCCAGGCCTGCTGGATTCCGTCGTCTTGCTGCAGGGCGTGGAGGCGGATCTGCTCGAATGCCTGGCGGGCCTCATCGAATCGCTGCAGGTACAGCAGGGTGGTGGCGCGCAACAATTGCAGGGCGTCTTCCAGGTAGGACGAAGCGTCGCCGTTCAGCAGGGGCTCGGCCTCGTCGAGCAGGGCCTGTGCCTGTTCGGGCGCTTGCCGGGCCAGGGCCAGCTTGGCCTTGATCAGCAGGCTGGCGGCCTGTTCTTCGGGTTGCCGGTAGCGTTGGGCCAGCTCGATAGCCTGGTTGATACTGGCATCGGCCGGCAGCAGCAGTCCTTCGTTCGCCTGGCACAGCGCCTGCAGTTGCCAGGCGGCCAGGCTCTGCTCTCGCGTGCGGTACAGCCGGGCCAGTTCCAGGTGATCAAAGTCCTGACGCGAGTTGATCATCTGCGCCGGGTCGACTTCCCTGCGTTGTAGGAAGTAGTTGGTCAGCGCCACGCATTCATTGGGCCGGCTGAGCATGAGCTGTCGCGCCCGCTGAAGTTCAGTGGGCTCGGGTTGGTATGACGACAGCGGCGGAGCGCCCGCCAGATGCGATACCAGGACGGCGACAGACAAGATCACAATAATGATTACCGGAAAAATGCGGATAACACGGCAGTGTACGGAGCCGGCCGAAGGGAGTCCAGTTCCTGACGCGATTCGGCCGGGCTGAACCCGGTTTTACTGGCGCAGCAGGCGAACATTGGCGGCCTTGCCGGCGACATTGCTGCGGTAGGGATTGATATCCAGGCCGCCACGACGGGTATAGCGGGCATAGACGGTCAGCTCCCGGGGCCGGCAGTGTTGCAGCAGATCCATAAAGATCCGCTCCACGCACTGTTCGTGGAATTCGTTGTGCTGGCGGAAAGAGACCAGGTAACGCAGCAAGGCTTCCCGGCCGATGCGGGGGCCCTGGTAGCGGATCATCAGGCTGCCCCAGTCCGGTTGACCGGTGACCAGGCAGTTGGATTTGAGCAGGTGGGAGTGCAGGGTTTCGCTCACCTCTTCCTCCCCCTCCAGGGCATGGGCGAGCAGGGCGTCGTCGGGTTGGTAGCTGTCTATCTCGATGTCGAGATCGTCGATGCAGTTGCCGGGCAGCACCCCGAACTGGGCCGGCGCGGCGTTCAGATCGAACAGCCTGACTCTGACCCGGCCCTGGGCACAGAGGGACAGATCCCGGGTGAGGATATCCGCGACCTCTTCCAGACTCTCGAAGCGGCTTTGGTTGAAGCTGTTCAGATACAGCTTGAACGACTTGGATTCGATGATGTTGGTACTGGAAGCGGGAACATGCACCTCGCCCATGGCGACCATGGGTTTGCCTTTGGGATTGAGCCAGGACAGCTCATACAGGTTCCAGACGTCCTCGCCGCCGAAGGGCAGGGCATCGGCGCTGAGACCGAGGTCGTCCCGATTCAGGCTGCGGGGCACCGGCTGCAGCTGGCTGGCATCGTATTCACAGACGTAGCTGCTGTGTTTACCCAGGGGGAGTGCGTCCAGCGCCTGAGAGTTCTGGTACTTTTGCTCGGGTGTCATTTCGGGATCCAGTTGGTAATATGCCGATATCTGGCCTTATTGTGAGACTTTGACATGCAAGATCAAGTGGTGACGGCGCTCGGTGCCTTGTTCGAGCGCGTCCGGCGGCGAGGCGGGGCCCCTCTGGCGGATCACGATCCCGCCTTTCCTTCCCCGGCCGAGCTGTTACCGGCCCATGCCGGCAAGGTCGCCTGGCAGCCCTGGCGGCGGCCGGAGCCGGCCGGCTTCGACAATGTTGCCACCGCCCTGGCGATGCCGGTGCATGCGGCCCTGCCCGCCTTCTTCGGCCATTATTTCGCCGGCAACCTTCCGGTGTGTTTCAAGGGATTGTTTCTGACCTTGCTGCAACCCTGGAACCAGGAGGATTTTGAACGGCTGCAGCAAAATCAGATAGGCCACCAGCTGATGCTGCGCAAACTGGGGCTGCCGGCAAGCTGGTTTCTGGCCTCCTGCCGCGACGAACAGCGGTTGGTCACCCTGGACAACGCCAGTGGGGAAGTCCTGCTGGAGCGTCTCGGCAAGGGCCCTATCGGGGTGCTGGCCCCGGACCTGGCCACTTTTTTGCAACGGCTGGAACCCTGTTAAGGGTTCAATCCTTAAAATCCCAGGACAGGTTGGACACCAGCCGGCAGGGATCGCACACAAAATCGAAGATGTCGTGCACCGGCTCCGCCAGCTTCCAGTCACCGCCACAGCCCGGGCAGGGGCGTTCCTGCTCGGCGGCCAGGCTGTCGCCTCCGACCCGGTACAAGTAGTAGAAGGTGGGCACCTGGGTCAGGTATTCGATGCGTTTGGCCAGATCCCGGCCGCGACGGGCCAGCCGGCTGTCCGGCTCGCCGATCTCTCCCACGGCGGCATGCTCCAGGATGGAGCCGTTCATCTGCAGTTGATCACAGGCCTCCCAGTCTTCCTGCCATTTCAGCACCTGCTTGAAATCGCCATTGGCGACCGGCGCTATCCGGTAGAGCGGGATGGGCGCGAAGTGTTCGCCGCAGCGCAGCGGCGAACAGGTATGCAGATAGCTGGTGTACAACAGCTGCCAGCTACGCGCCCCGCAGTGGTCGGTGGTGTCCGAGTTCAGATCCTGGCCTTTGACCTGCACCCTGGGAGTGGTCAACCCCACCTGATGCAGCCGGCTGATGGCCTGCTCTACCTGCCGGCTGTAATGCCGCGGGTGCAGGCTGTCCTCTTCCGGGCAGACCACCCGGCTGCTGAGCCAGCCTTGATGGATACTGGTGGGGAATTCCCGCCCCAGGATCTGGCCATTATAACGCAGGGCATCCAGCAACTGACGGATGGCAGGCTCGGCTTCGGCCAGCGCGATATCCTGATAGCAATCGAAACTGAGTTCACAGACCCACATCAGCGGCCCTGCTCCAGCAGTTGCTCGAGGCGGGCGATGCGGGCCTCCAGCTCGGCTACCCGGGTGACCAGATCCGGCGCCGTTACCGGCACCGCGGGGGCGGCCGGCTCGGTCGCGGCCGGAAGGCTGTCCGGCGACTGCCTGTAGCGGCTGACCAGTTGCAGCAGCTGGGGCATATTGACCGGGCCGCCGACCCTGGCCTTGACCGCGGCGGTGGTGATGGCTTTGCCTTCACGCACCAGGCTGTGAATGGCGTTGATAATATCCTGATGGGACATCTTGGCTCCGTAAGGGTTATCTCAGGCTGGCGTTCAGTTGGTCGATGACTTCGGCCCAGTCCGAGTCGTTTTGCAGCCCCTCTTTCAAGAAGGCCGATTGCGACTTGCTCCAGAACGGCGCCTCCACCAACTCCACCTCGGGCGGCAGGCGATGAGCCGCCAGAAAATACTCTATACCCTGGTGGCTGGCATCCAGCCCCAGCTGTTCAAACAGTTCACTGAAAGGGTGGGTGATATGTTCCATCATTACCTCCTAAAACATCATGTTATTACAGCATAGGCGATGGCGGCTCGCGTAGCACCGGCAGGGAGACGTCCAGTACTTTCAGGCCGCCCAGCCAGAGCGAGCCTTCGTCCCGCTGCAGGCCGTCGTGGCTGAACTCGAACTTGAATTGCGCCAGCAACCGTCCCCGTTTCCAGGTGTAACGGTAACGATAGACACTGAGCAGCTGGAATTGCTGCCGGCGGCAGTAGTGTTCCAGCCAGCGGCGGGCGAATTCGCTCTGGCGGCGGACCTGCCAGTAACCGGCCGCCAGCAGAAACAGGCCCAACAGCGCCAGTAACTCAGTCACGGGGGACCGCAAACAGGTTGCCGATGGCGCTTTTCAGGGCCTGGGACAGGGCCGGGTTGTGCAGGTTGGCCAGGATCAACGGGCGCAGCGCCGGGGTCGAGACCAGCTCGGCAAAGAGGCCGTTGAACAGTGTCGGGTGTCGGCCGGCGAGTTGCTCCAGGTAGGGCAGCAGCAGTGCCTCATCGGTCAGCTCCTGCCACAGGCGCGCCGCCAGGCTCAGCATCAGCGGTTGTCCCGGCGCCAGCGCCAGCAGGCTGGCAATCTTGCGGCGGCGGGCGTCGAAGGGAGGGGTACCGGCGGTGGCGCGCAGCAGCAGGCTGATGCGTTCCTCGTCCGGCGCCTGTCGTTCCAGCTCGGCGCTGATCGCCTCGAGCAGGCGCTCGGCCAGGGACAACGGCAGAGGGTGATGCTCGCACTGGGTCAACAGCGCCTGTTGCACCGGCTGGGGCAGAGTGAACAGCCGTTGTTCGAATTGACGGCACAGCCCGGGATCCCCGGGCAGGCGGGCCGCCAGATCCGCCAGTCCCTGCAGTCCCAGTTGTTGCCAGTCGCCCGGCTCGGGGGAGGCCAGGTAATCGGCGGCCGCCTGATAAAAGGCCGAGGGCGGCAGCCCCAGATCCAGCCGCAGCCGGGCATGGAAGGCGGCCAGCTTGTCCTGGCCGGGCTGGAAGGTAAAGGGCGTCTGGGCCAGCCGTTGTTGCTGCTCGTCACTGAGCGGGGCGGCCGGATCCTGGCCCAGCTGCTCGACCAGTGCGGCGAGGAAGTGCTTGACCGCGGCATGGTTGAACAGGCCGCGTTCGTCCAGTGGGATCTTCAGGAACCACACATAATGCTGCCGATGGTCGTGGCGCTGCCGATAGCTGACCGCCAGCCAGGCGTGGCGTTGCAGCGGCCAGGGATAGGGGCGCTGGCCGGTTTCGATGGCAATGAAGTCGTCCCGGCCGAGCGGCTGCAGGCGACGGCCCAGATCGTAAAGGCGAAACTCGGTGCCTGCCTGGGTTAAAAACTCGCTCAAGGTATCTATCTGCATCGGCTCCTCCTGTCGACCTGGGCCGGATTATAGGGAGTCGGGCGCCAAGATGGTATACTGGGGCGTTGTTTTAAGAGGAGGTTGCCGATGTCTGCCGAGCCCCAGGCACTGCTGTATGCCATTGAACGTGAACTGAAAGTCCTGTCCTGGTGGCAGAGTGTGCCGCCTTCCGCCAAGGCGTTGGCAAGCACGGAGCCATTTTGTCTGGATACCCTGACCTTCCCCCAGTGGCTGCAATTCGTGTTGCTGCCACGCATGCAGGCCCTGATCGACTCTGGCGCCCCCCTGCCGAGCCGGATTTCGGTTTATCCCATGGCCATCGAGAGCTGCAAGCTACTGGCCGAGGATACCCGGGCGCTGGAAGAAGCCATTGCCCGGCTGGATGAGGCCCTCTCCGGCCAGCGGGTGTCCCGCGAAGGATGAGCATAGATATAGTGTACGAGGATGACTGGCTGGTGGCGGTGAACAAGGCCGCCGGCCTCCTGGTTCATCGCAGTTGGCTCGACAAGGGGGAAACCCGCTTCGCCATGCAACTGACCCGGGATGCGGTCGGCTGTCACGTGTTCCCGGTCCACCGGCTGGACCGCCCCACCTCCGGCCTGCTGCTGTTTGCGAAAAACGCCGACGTGGCCCGCTCCCTGACCCAGGCCTTTACCGAACGCCGGGTCGGCAAGCACTACCTGGCGGTGGTGCGCGGTTATATGCCGGAGCAGGGGCGACTGGACTATGCCCTCAGTCATCGCCTGGACGCTATCGCGGACCAGTTTGCCGAGGCCGACAAACCGGCCCAGCCGGCGGTGACGCACTGGCGGTGCCTGGCCCAGATCGAGTTGCCTTTCGCGGTGTCCAAGCAGCATGCCACCAGTCGCTACAGCCTGGTGCGGCTGCATCCGGAAACCGGGCGCAAGCATCAGCTGCGTCGCCATATGGCCCATCTGTTCCATCCCATCGTGGGGGATACCACCCATGGTGACGGCCGTCATAACCGTTTCTTCCGCCAGCAGTACGGCTGCGATCGCCTGCTGCTGCATGCCGCGGCCCTGGAACTGAACCATCCGGTGACCGCGGCGCCGCTGCGGCTGGCGGCCGGGCTGGATCCGCACTGGCAATCGCTGATCTGTGAGTTCGGTTGGCAAAGAGCGCTCGATTAACCAGTGGCCTCGGGTTAAGATCTTTTTTTTCAGCAGGTTAGATTTTTTCTGTGATGCTTCAGCCTCTACTCGACCGGATCAATAATGAAGCCCGCCGGCATTTTGGCCAGGGCGCGGTGGCCGATTATATTCCCGCCCTGGCCCGGGTGCCCGCCGAGCGTTTCGGGATAGCGGTCTGCACCCTGGAAGGGGAACTTTATTGCAGCGGCGACGCCCTCGAGCCCTTTTCCATTCAGAGCATTTCCAAGGCATTCGCCTTGGCCATGGCCCAGCAGCGCTACGGTGACGAATTGTGGCTGCGGGTGGGCAAAGAGCCGTCGGGCAATGCCTTCAATTCCCTGGTGCAGCTGGAATTCGAACAGGGTATTCCGCGCAACCCCTTTATCAATGCCGGTGCCCTGGTGGTGGTGGATGCCCTCGGCTCGCGGCTGTCGGCACCGGTGCACGCCTTTCTGGAGACGATGCGGCTGCGGGCCGGCAATCCGGGTATCCGTATCGATCACAAGGTGGCCGAGTCCGAATACGAGCACCGTTTCCGCAACGCGGCCATGGCCAATCTGATGAAGAGCTTCGGCAACTTCCACAACGAGGTGGACGAGGTGCTGAAGGCCTATTTCAGCTATTGCGCGCTGTCCATGAACTGTGTGGATCTGGCCCGGGCGTTCAGCTTCCTGGCCCATGGCGGGTGCTGCGTGGTGACCGGCGAGCAGTGGCTGCCGCGGCTGCAGACCCAGCAGCTCAACGCCCTGCTGTTCACCTCCGGGTTATATGATGCGGCCGGCGATTTTGCCTACCGGGTAGGCATGCCGGCCAAGTCCGGGGTGGGCGGCGGTATAGTGGCGGTGGTGCCGGGGCGTTTCACCGTGTGCGTCTGGTCGCCGGAGCTGAACGGTTACGGCAATTCGGTGGCGGGGATCTGGGCGCTGGAAGAGCTGTCCCGGGCCCTGGATTTACGACTTTTCTGACAGGAGGCAAGATGGCGGCAGTGGAGATTATTATCGGCAGTGTTTACGGTTCGGCGGTGCTGGTGGCCGAGGCCCTGGAACAGGTGCTGCTCGATGCCGGGCACAGCGTCCGGCTGCATGAGGATGCGGTGCTGGCGGAGCTGGACAAGGATAGGTTGTGGCTGGTGGTCACCTCCACCACCGGTCAGGGCGACCTGCCCCCCAACCTGGTCCCGCTGTTCGAGGAGATCCGCGAACGCTGCCCGCCCATGCCGGCGCTGCGCTATGCCCTGGTGGCCCTGGGCGACAGCAGCTACGAGAACTTCTGCGGCGGCGGCCGCCAGTTCGAGCAGTTGCTGCAGGAACTGCAGGCCCGGGCCCTGGCCCCGCGCCTGGAGGTGGATGCCAGCGAAACCCTGGAGCCGGAAGAGCCGGCGCTGGAATGGCTGAAGGGCTGGATGGGGAACATATAAGCTTGAAGCTTGAAGCTTGAAGCTTGAAGCTTGAAGCTTCAAGCTTATTGCTCCGTCAGGCGGATACCCTCTTCTTCTATCCGGATCAGGCCTTTTTTGTAGAGGCCGCCGATGGCCTTCTTGAAGGTGCCCTTGCTGATGCCGAACAGACGGAAGAGGGTGTCCGGATCCGTCTTGTCGCTGACTCGCATAAAGCCGCCGGATTGCGCCAGCTTGTCCAGTACCGCCTGGGCGGCGTCGTCCACCTTGCCCGGGCCCGGCTTGAACAGGGTCAGATCGATCTTGCCGTCTTCCCGTACCTGTTTGACATAGCCTTTGGTGGCCAGGCCGGTGGGTACCCGGCCCGAGATATCGGACTTGAAGACCAGGCCCCAGAAACGGTTGTCGACGATGGCCTTGAAGCCGAGCTGGGTATGCTCGGCGATCAGTAAATCGACTTCATCGCCCGGCTGGTAACGGGGCTTATCCCGGCTGACGAAGCTGTCCAGCTTGCTGCTGGCCACCATGCGGCCTTCGTAGTCCAGGTAGAGGTACACCACGTAATGGCGCCCCTCATGCATGGGCTGGCTCTGCATCCGCTGGGGCACGAAGATATCCTTCTTCATGCCCCAGTCGAGGAAAGCGCCCAGGCGATTGGTGGTGACCACTTTCAGCGAGGCAAACTGGCCGACCCTGGCTTTGGGCGCTTCGGTGGTGATCACCGGCTCCCGATCCGCATCCAGATAAACAAAGACCGCGATGTCCTCGCCCGGCTGGCAAGCGGCGGGCAACTGGCGGCGAGGCAGGAAGGCTTCACCGTATTCACCGGCATCCAGCCATCCGCCCTTGTCATCCAGGCGCAGCAGGGGCAGGGTGTTGTTATCGCCAAGCTTGATCATGGTGGTTACCGTCGTTGCAAAAGGCGGATCTTAGCCTGCCGAGGCGAGAAAGGCCACCACCGTGAAACGGAAGGTTTTAAAATTTTAAAAATTAAACTCTTAAAATTCAATTGATTATAAGCTTTCAATTGCCTTGGCCAGTAAAAATACTGCTACAATCGATAAAGCTTAACGGCAGCGTTGGTAATTCAGGCGACGTTTTATCCCGGCATGGCGCAGCTCCAGGCTGACTGTCCTGCCCATGAGCAGGAGCCGAAAACAGCATGATCCCTGACCAGATCATCATCCTTGCCATTCTCTTTGTCACTGTGATCATGTTTTTGTGGGGTCGCTGGCGCCACGACATGGTGGCTGCGGGGGCTCTGCTGGCCTGTATTCTGACCGGTCTGGTACCCGCGGATGATGCGTTTAGTGGTCTGAGCCATCCGGCGGTGATCACGGTCGCCTGCGTACTGGTGCTGAGCCGAGGCCTGCAGACGTCCGGGGCGGTTGACGTACTGGCTCGCCAGTTACTGCCGACCCAGGCCGGTCCGACCCTGTCCATCGCCGCACTCACTGGACTTGGCGCCATACTGTCGGCATTTATGAACAACGTCGGCGCGCTGGCGTTGCTGATGCCGGTCGCGGTTCAGATTGCCCGGCGCCAGGAGCTGCCCCCGGGGCGGGTACTGATGCCATTGGCTTTCGGTACCATATTGGGCGGGATGACCACTCTGATTGGCACGCCTCCCAACCTTATCGTGTCCGGCTTTCGTGAAGCGACCGGCTCCGGTGCCTTCGCCATGTTCGATTATACCCCGGTCGGATTGGTGGTGGCGGTGTTGGGGAGCGCTTTTGTGGCCTTGGTCGGCTGGCGACTGGTGCCGGCACGCAAACAGGCTGGGGTGGAGGGGTTCGATTCCGGCGCCTATATCACCGAGGCCCGTGTACCCGAAGGCTGCAAGGCCGAAGGACAGACGCTGCGCGAGATAGAGCTGGCACTGGAGCAGGCCGACGCCCAGGTATTGGGGCTTGTGCGCAACGAAGTACGAGTGACACCCTCCAATCCTCACCGGCGAGCGCGGGCCGGCGATATTCTGATTATTGAAGCCGAAGCGGAGGTCCTCGCCAATGCCTTGTCCAGCCTCGGTCTCAAACTGGAAGAGGCCAAGCCGGCGAAGGAAGAGTCGAAGAAAAGGGAGGTCACAGCGGAAGCCGAGGATGACGAGCAGGAGGAAACAAGTGAGTCTGTCTCCGAGCCATCCGATGAAATCGTATTGATGGAGCTCGTCATTTTGCCCAACTCTGATCTGCTCGGTCGCTCTGCACGAGGGATACAGCTGCGTACCCGTTACGGGGTTAACCTGCTGGCGGTGTCACGCCAAGGACAGCGTTCGGTGACACGGCTGCGGGCTCTGGTATTTCGAGCCGGTGATCTGCTGCTGATGCAGGGGGCACCCGAGGCGCTCTCCGAATTTGCGACCAGCGCCGGTTGTGTGCCCTTGGCAGAACGCGATCTGCGCATCCCCGATAAGGGCAAGGCGCTGACCTCAGCGGCCATCATGGCGGTGGCGGTGGGGGCGGCTGCCTTCGGTATCCTGCCTGCGGCGGTGTCGTTCGCCGCCGGTGTGCTGGCTTCCATGGCATTGCGTACAGTGCCACCTCGCTCGGTATACAGTGCCGTGGACTGGTCGGTGGTGGTATTGCTCGGTGCCCTTATCCCGGTCGCTGGCGCCATGGAGTCCACCGGTACCGCCTACCTGATTGCCCGCCTGTTGTTGGATGGTGTGGCCCAGGGACATGCGATTGTGGCGTTGGCGCTGATCCTGGTCGTGACCATGACCCTATCGGATTTGATGAATAATGCGGCGACGGCGGCGGTCATGTGCCCTATTGCCATCGGTACTGCCACCCAGTTGGGAGCGAACGCGGATCCTTTCCTGATGGCGGTGGCCATCGGTGGCTCCTGTGCTTTTCTGACACCGATAGGACACCAGAACAATACTTTGATCCTTGGACCGGGTGGTTTTCACTTTGGCGACTACTGGCGCCT
Source organism: Zobellella iuensis (assembly GCF_016746085.1). Lineage (GTDB taxonomy): Bacteria > Pseudomonadota > Gammaproteobacteria > Enterobacterales > Aeromonadaceae > Oceanimonas > Oceanimonas iuensis. The sequence continues at coordinate 534,990 of NZ_JAERTZ010000025.1, read as the reverse complement.
GGGCTTGCCTTTGGAGCTGCTGGTGGTGCTGGTCAGCATACCCATGCTGCTGTGGGTATGGCCGCTCTGAGCGGATATCGGTGCAACGGGAACCCCTGGGAAAAGAGCGATACTGCGCCATTGTTCGGCCATAATTAAGGCAAATAAATCCGGTGTCTGTTGAAACCTGTTCCGGTGAAAGGCAGGCCCTGACCATGATGAGGACATCACCATGCATAATGAACTGGATAACAAGGTCATACTGGAAGTGTTCGACAAGATCCGTCGTTTCGGGGAGCCTTATGAGGACGGTCATATGTTGGAGGGGATAGTGGCGCGCAGCGATTTCGACGGCTACAGCGTGCATCTTTCCGGCAGCGGCGTCAGCCTGCAGCTCAACTTCCACCAGAGCTACCATTTCGACTATGCCACCGACACGCTCAAGGAGCAGTTCATGGCCAAGATCGATTATATTCATCGTCATTTCAACGGCTGAACAAGGAGTCAGGCCGACGCTGACCGTTGTTCCTGAGGCTGGCGACGCCCGGCCAGGGGCGCCGCCAGTTGGGCTCAGAGCTTGTGCGCCTTGACGCTGCGGCCTTTGATCTTGCCCTGCTGCAGGTGCTTCAGTGCCTGACGGGCCGCGTCCCGGTGCACCGCCACGTAGGACTGCATTTCGGTGATATCGATTTTTCCCACCTGGCTGCCAATGATGCCGGCCTCGCCGGTCAGGGCGCCGAGAATGTCGCCGGCGCGGATCTTGATTTTGCGGCCGCCGGCAATGCACAGGGTCACCATCTCCGGTTGCCGCGGGGTGGAGCCGGCATCGAGCCCGGCCAGGTTGCCCTGGGGAATGGGGGCCTGCTGGTACTCTTCGATCAGATTGACCCGGTAGGCTTCCTTGGGGCTGTAGAGGGTGATGGCGAGGCCCTGCTGGCCGGCGCGGCCGGTACGACCGACCCGGTGCACATGCACTTCCGGGTCCTGGGTGACCTCGTAATTGACCACCATCGCCAGCTCCTTGATATCCAGGCCGCGGGCGGCCACGTCGGTGGCCACCAGCACATTGGCGCTGCCGTTGGCGAAGCGGATCAGTACCTGATCCCGCTCGCGCTGCTCCAGATCGCCATTCAGGGACAGGGCGGCGAAGCCCAGGCTGACGAGGTGATCGGCCACCTCCTGGCAGGCCCGCTTGGTATTGCAAAACACCACACAGGACGCGGGCGCATAATGACCGAGCAGGCTGGCCAGGGCCTGCCGGCGCTGTTCCGGCTCGACTTCGAACAGGGTCTGCACTATGGCGTCGGCCCGTTGCGGCTCGGTTACCGAGACCTGCTCGGGTCGGCGCTGCAGGCCCCGGCTCATTTGTACTATGCCTTCCGGATAGGTGGCGGAGAACAGCAGGGTCTGGCGTTCCCTGGGCGCAAAGGCAACCACCTGGTGGATGTCGTCGGCAAAGCCCATGTCCAGCATCCGGTCCGCTTCGTCCAGTACCAGGGTATTGAGGGCATCCAGCTTGAGGGTGCCCTTGTCCAGGTGCTTGAGCACCCGGCCCGGGGTGCCGACCACTATGTGCACGCCGCCGGCCAGGGCGGTGAGCTGGGGGCCGTTGGGCGAGCCGCCGCACAGGGTGACCAGGCGGACGTTGGCCATGGTCCGGGCCAGGCGGCGCAGTTCCCGTGCCACCTGATCCGCCAGCTCCCGGGTGGGGCAGAGCACCAGGGCCTGTACCGCCAGCCGGTTGACATCCAGCCGGGCCAGCAGCCCCAGGCCGAAGGCCACCGTCTTGCCGCTGCCGGTGCTGGCCTGGGCAATCACGTCCTTGCCGGCCAGTACCAGGGGCAGGCTCTGCGCCTGAATCGGCGTCATTTGGGTGTATTCCAGGCTGGTCAGGTTATCGACCAGGGCCGGGGCCAGGGGCAGGGTGGCAAATTCGTTGTTGTTCACGGGGTGCTCTTGATATCAGGTAAAAACGGGTGCCGAAAGGCGGAGGCGCATTGTAGCAGAAAAGCAGGCACGGCTGCGGTTTTTTGCAGCGGCAAAAGGGGGCTCCAGGCAGAGGACACTTTCTTGGAGGACTGATTGGAAAAGCGGGGAAAGAAAGAAGGCCGGCTGCAGACAATCCTTCGGGCTTACCTAAACAGATAACACCGATGCCAAAACAGGCGGACAAAGGGAACGGCTCCGCCGACCGTCACATGCCAAGGACGGCATGTGCGAGCGTACATGGATGTATTCACCGCGTGTCGGCGGAGTTGGCCCTTTGGTCGACTCATGCCAGTGAAACAGACTATGTTGTAATCAAGCCGAGGGCGGCAGGGCCGCCCTCGGGCCGGAGGCCGCTCAGTTGTGCTTGTGCAGCTCGGCGTTCAGTTCGATCGCGGACTTGTTGGTTTTGACCTCGATGCGGCCGTTCTGGGAGTTGCGGCGGAACAGCAGGTCGTTTTTGCCGGCCAGATCGGCGGCCTTGACGGTTTGCACCTCGTGGTTCTTGTCATCCAGCACTGTGACTTTCGAACCGGCGGTGATGTAGAGGCCGGACTCTATGGTGCAGCGATCACCCAGGGGAATGCCCAGGCCGGCGTTGGCGCCCAGCAGGCAACCTTCGCCCACGGAGATCACGATGTTGCCGCCGCCGGACAGGGTGCCCATGGTGGAGCAGCCGCCGCCCAGATCCGAGCCATTGCCCACCACCACGCCGGCGGAGATGCGGCCTTCGACCATGCTCACGCCCAGGGTGCCGGCGTTGAAGTTGATGAAGCCTTCGTGCATGACGGTGGTGCCTTCGCCCACGTGCGCGCCCAGGCGGATGCGGGAGGCATCACCGATGCGTACGCCGGCCGGTACCACGTAGTCGGTCATTTTCGGGAACTTGTCGACCGAGTTGACGCTGAGGGTGCGGCCCTGGGCGCGGGCGGCCAGCTGGCGACGGGCCAGTTCGTCCACCGCTATGGCACCCTCGGAGGTCCAGGCCACGTTGGGCAGCAGGCCGAACATGCCGGACAGATCCAGGCCGTGGGGTTTCACCAGGCGGTGGGAGAGCAGGGCCAGCTTCAGGTACACCTCGGCGGTGCTGGCGGGGGCGGCGTCGGTTTCCAGTATGGTCACCACCAGCGGCTGGCGGGTGCCGGCCAGCACCTCGACTACCTCGGCCTGGGCCTTGGCGTCCACCGACAGGAAGGCCGCTTCCAGATCTTTCAGCTGGGCCGCGTCGATTTCGATGGCCGCGTTGCCACCCTGGTAACCGATGTTGGCGGCTACCGCGCCGACCAGCGCCTCATCCGCATTCAGCAGCGGCAGGTTGTAGTAAACCTCCAGCCATTCCCCTTTGGCGGACTTGGTGCCCACACCCAGACCGAAAGCAAAGTTTGCCATCCTGTTTACTCCGTTAATTGGTTTGCATACCTAATCGGCTGGCGCACAGCGGCCAGCCGGGTGTAAATCTGTTGCAGGCCGAGCTGGCGGCTTGCACAACGGTTCGGCGCAGCACTCGTCCGACCCGGTTCTTAATTCAAAACTGGCGCATCTTTTATCATATTTTGCCGTCCTGGTTGAGCTCGCCGACCAACTTTTCTCGCAATTGCGTCTGTTCCTGTTCACTTAATGGCCGATCTTCGCTGTTGGTCAGGCTGAAGAAGTCCTCTACCCGCTCGCCGATGGTGGTGATCTTGGCGGCGTGCAGGTTCAGGCCCAGGCGGCTGAACACGGCGCCGATGCGGGCCAGCAGACCGGGGGTGTCGAGCGCCACCAGTTCCATCAGGGTGCGTTTGGTCAGCCGCTGGGGTTGCAGGAAATTCACCTGGGTGCGCACGTCGAACTCCCGGTGCCGGCGTGAGGGCGGCCGTATCCGGATGGCCGGCGGCGTGGTGTCGAGCAGCGCCTCGCTCAGGCTGTGGCAAAGATCGCTGAGCCGGTCGCCGCTGACCGGCTGGCCGTCCGGCTCGAGCACGATGAAGGTATCCAGGGCGTAGCCGTCCTTGGAAGTCATGATCTGGGCGTCGTGGATATTGAGGTTCTTCTGATCCAGGGCCGCCGCCACCCGGCCGAACAGATTGGGCGAGTCGGGGCTGTAGATGAACAGCTCGCTGCCGCCCCGGCCCGGCTGCTGGCTGATCTGCACCAGGGGCCGGTTGCTGTCGCCATGGGCCAGGATATGGCGGCTGTGCCAGGCGATCTGCTCCGGGGTGTGGCGCAGGAAATAGTCGGCGGTAAAGCGTGCCCACAGCGGCTTGACCCGCTCATAGGGGGTGTCCAGCTGCTCCAGCAGCTGGCGCGCCTGCAGCTTGTTCTCGCGGATGCGCAGGCGCAGGTCGGGCGGGTTCTCCAGGCCCAGGCGCAGCGCCTTCTGGGTGACGAAGTAGAGCTCGCGCAGCAGGCTGCCTTTCCAGTCGTTCCACAGGTGATCGTTGGTGGCGCAGATGTCCGCCACCGTCAGGCAATAGAGGTAGTCCAGCCGCAGCTCGTCCCGCACCTGGGTGGCGAATTCGCGGATCACGTCCGGGTCGTAGATGTCCCGGCGCTGGGCGGTGACCGACATCAACAGGTGCTGGCGCACCAGCCAGGACACCAGGCGGGCATCGGACTTGTCCAGATCGTGCTGCAGGCAAAAGGCCAGCGCGTCCTCGGCACCCAGCTCCGAGTGATCGCCGCCCCGGCCCTTGGCGATGTCGTGGAACAGGGCGGCGAGGTAGAGCAGTTCCGGTTTGCGCAAGCGGCTGCTGATCTCGTGGCACAGGGGGTGGCTGCGCCTGCCGCCGGGTTCGCGGAACAGGTAGATGTTCTTCAGCAGCCGGTGGGTATGCTCGTCCACCGGGTAGGCGTGGAACATGTCGAACTGCATCTGGCCCACTATCTTGCTCCACTGGGGAAAGTAGGCGGCCAGGATGCCATAGCGGTGCATCAGGGTCAGGGCCAGATCGCAGCCCCGGGGGTGGCGCATCAGCATCATGAACAGCCGGCGGCAGTCGGCCCGCTCGCACAGGAAGCCGGACAGCCGGCGGCGGGCGTCGCGCAGCTGGCGCAGGGTGGTGGAATAGATGCCGCTGATCTGGGGGTGGGCGGCGATCTGGTAGAACAGCCGCAGTATGGCGGCGGGCTCCTGTTTGAACAGATCCGGCCTGACCACGTCGATCAGCCGGCCGCGCAGGCGGAACTCGGGGGTGAGCATGCGCACGTCCATGGCGATATGGCCGAGGATGGCCTCGTCGAACAGCTGCAGCAGCATTTCGTTGAGCTCGGCCACCCGCCGCACCGTCTGGTAGAAGCGCTTCATCATCTGTTCTATCGGCTCGTTGCCGTCGCCGGCGAAGCCCAGGGCGGTGGCCACCGCCCGCTGGCGGTCGAACAGCAGCCGGTTGTCGGAGCGGCGGATCACCATGTGCAGGGCGAAGCGCAGCTTCCACAGGAAGTTCTGGCAATCGAGCAGCTCCCGGTATTCGGCCCGGCTCAGGAAACCGTGGCTGACCATTTCGCTCAGGGTGGCGGCACCGAAGTGGCGGCGGGCGACCCAGCTGATGGTCTGGATATCGCGCAGGCCGCCCGGGCTGCTCTTGATGTCCGGCTCCAGCTTGTAGCTGGTGTCCTGGTACTGGTGGTGGCGGGCCTCCTGTTCCTTGCGTTTGGCCTCGAAAAAGGCCTGGCTGGGCCAGAACCGTTCCGGTGCCGTGGCCCGGGTGAGGGCGGCGAAGGTATCGTAGCAGCCGGTGATGAGGCGGGCCTCGATCAGGTTGGTGGCCACGGTGATGTCTTTTTCCCCTTCCTCCACGCATTCGGCCACCGAGCGCACGCTGTGACCCACTTCCAGGTGCAGATCCCACAGCAGGGTGATAAAGCTGCCGATACGCTCACCCAGCTCCGGAGTGGCGGGGCTGTGGCTCAGGATCAGCAGGTCGATATCGGAAGAGGGGTGCAGCTCGCCACGGCCGTAACCGCCCACCGCCACCAGGGCCAGCTCGGGATCCTGATCCAGGCCGTGCCGCCGCCACAGCCCGGTGAGCAGTTGGTCCATGTGCTGGGAGCGGGTGGCCACCAGCTCCATGATGTCGTCGCCGGCATTGAAGCGCTGCTCCAGCCAGTCCTGCAGGTGGGCGAGAATTTCCTTGCACTTGGCGAGGCTGAGCTGGTCGGGGGTAAGCAGGGCCGGGGCGAGCAGGTTGGCATCCATAAGGCGGTGACTTCCTTCGTCTTCAGGGGGTGGAGTTAAGTTAGCAAAGTCGGCCCCGGGGGGAAAGGCCATCAGTCCGTCGAGACCAGGCGGCAGGGCAGGGCCAGCTCGGCGATGGGACGGCCCTGCTCGATCTGGGCCAGCAACTGGCGGGCAGCGGCGGTGCCGGCCTGGGGATAGCCGAGATCGACACTGGCCACGGCCGGAAACAGAAAGCGCAGCAACTCGTTGTTGCCGATGCCGGTGAGGGTCGCTGCTTTGCCGCTCTGCTGCAGGTACTTGGCGGCGCCCAGGGCCAGGGTGTCGCTGGCGCACACCAGGGCATCGGTATCGGCCTGTTCCTTCAGCAGCAGGCGGGCCGCTTCCAGCCCGGCCTGGTGTGACAAGCCGCCCAGCCGGTAATGCGGCGCAATGTCCTGTGCCCGGCAAAAATCGAGATAGGCCTCCAGGCGCTGCTGTCCGGTGGTGCTGTCCCGCAGCTCCACGCCGACATAGGCCGGGCGGCGCACGCCCTGCCGCCACAGGTGCTCCAGCATCAGCCCGATGGCGCCCTTGTCGTCGTAGCAGACCGACGAAAATCCCGGGTAGCGGCGGGCCATCACCACCAGCTTGTCTTGCCAGTCGGCCTGCCCGTCCAGCGCCAGGCCGCTAAAGGCGAACAGGATGGCGCCGTCGGCCTGGCGCAGCCGCAGCCAGTTGAGGTGCTCCGCTACCTTGTCGCTGCTGAAGCCGGACTCCATCAGCAGCACCTCGTAGCCGGCCTGCTCCAGTACCTGCAGCATGGCGCGCACCGCCTGGTGTTCGGAGGCGGAGTCCAGGCGCGAGACGATGACCCCCACCACCTGCTGGCGCTGGGTGCGCATGGCGCGGGCCGAGGGGGAGGGGGCATAGCCGGCCTCGGCGATGATCTGCTCTACCCTGTGGCGCGTTTCCGGCTTGACCTTGGGATCCTGGTTCAGCACCCGGGAGACGGTGGTGGTGCCCACCCCGGCCAGCCGGGCAATATCGGAAATCGTCAGGCGTTTTTTCATCATGGTCGTCAACTTGCTCGAGGTAGCGGGATTGTGCCCTAAGTGTGAGCGCTTGCACAAAATGGTATCGATACCATTTTGTTTTCGTGGAATAAGGGTACACTGCGCGGTATCGATTCCACTGTTAAGGAAAACCCCATGAGCCAGAGCAAAAGCCAGGAAATGGCGACCCTGATTGAACATATCGGCGGCAAGGGCAACATAGCGGCGGTCAGCCACTGCCTGACCCGGCTGCGCTTCGTGCTGAACAACCCGGGGCAGGCCGACCTGAAGAAAATAGAGACCCTGGCGGCGGTCAAGGGCTGCTTCACCAATGCCGGCCAGTTCCAGGTGGTGATCGGCACCAATGTGGACGGCTACTATCAGGCGCTGAACGCCCTGCTCGGCCAGGAGGGGCAGGGCAAGGAGCAGGCCAAGCTGGCGGCCCGGCAGAACATGAGTGCCTGGGAGCGGGCCATTTCCCACCTGGCGGAGATCTTCGTACCGCTGCTGCCGGCCATCATCACCGGCGGCCTGATCCTGGGCTTTCGCAACCTGATCGGCGATATCGCCCTGTTCGACGGCCGGACCCTGACCCAGGTCAGCCCCTTCTGGGCCGAGGTGCACTCCTTCCTCTGGCTGATCGGCGAGGCTATCTTCTTCTTCCTGCCGGTGGGGGTATGCTGGTCCACGGTACAGAAGATGGGGGGCACGCCCATCCTCGGCATAGTGCTGGGGGTGACCCTGGTCTCGCCCCAGCTGATGAACGCCTACCTGATCGGCCAGCAGGCGCCGGAGATCTGGGATCTGGGTTTCTTCGCGATCGAGAAGGTCGGCTACCAGGCCCAGGTGATCCCCGCCATGCTGGCCGGGGTGGCGCTGGCGATGATTGAGCTCCGGCTGAAGAAATGGGTGCCGGACTACCTCTATCTGGTGATAGTGCCCTTCGTCTCCCTGCTGGTGGCGGTGACCCTGGCCCATACCCTGATCGGTCCCTTCGGCCGCCTGCTGGGGGATGGCGTGGCCTTGGTCGCCAGGGCGGCGATGACCGGCGACTTCGCCCCCATAGGGGCGGCCCTGTTCGGCTTCTTCTACGCGCCTTTGGTGATCACCGGTATCCACCACACCACCAACGCGGTGGATCTGCAGCTGATGCAGAGCATGGGCGGCACCCCGATCTGGCCGCTGATCGCCCTGTCCAATATCGCCCAGGCCTCCGCCGTGGTGGGTATCATCTGGGTCAGCAAGAAGGCCAACGAGCGGGAGATATCGGTGCCGGCAGCCATTTCCGCCTACCTGGGGGTGACCGAGCCGGCCATGTACGGCATCAACCTCAAGTACAAGTTTCCCATGCTCTGCGCCATGACCGGCTCCGCCCTGGCGGCCCTGCTGTGCGGCCTGTCCGGGGTTCTGGCCAACGGCATCGGGGTGGGTGGCCTGCCGGGCATCCTCTCCATCCAGCCCCGCTACTGGCTAGTCTACCTGCTGGCCATGGCCATCGCCGTGGTGGTGCCCATGCTGCTGACGGTGCTGATGTACCAGCGCCGGCAACGGGCCGGGGTGGCCCTGGGCTGAGGCTATCGCAGGCCCGGCGCGACACCTGCCCGGGCCCTTTCTACCAAGATGGAACCAAGAGCACACAGATGAACAAAGAAGAGCAGTACGGCCAGTGGTGGCATAGCGGCGTTATCTACCAGATCTACCCCAAGTCCTTCTACGACTCGGGAGACAGGGGCAGCGGCGATCTGCGCGGGGTGATCGACAAGCTCGACTACCTGGCCGATCTCGGGGTGGACGCCATCTGGCTGACGCCGGTGTACGTCTCGCCCCAGGTGGACAACGGCTACGACATCGCCGACTACTACCGGATCGATCCGGCCTACGGCACCATGGCCGACTTCGAGCGACTGCTGGCCGAGGCCCACCGGCGCGGTATCCGGCTGATCATGGATCTGGTGGTCAACCATACCTCCACCGCCCATCCTTGGTTCCAGGCCGCCATCGCCGATCCGGCCGGCCCCTACCGGGACTTTTACATCTGGCGCGACGGCTGCGACGGCGGCCCCCCCAACAACTGGCAGTCCAAGTTCGGCGGCAGCGCCTGGCAACGGGACGCCGCCTCGGGCCAGTACTACCTGCACCTGTTCGCGGCGGAGCAGGCGGATCTGAACTGGGAAAACCCCGGGGTGCGGCAGGAGGTGAACAATATCGTCCGCTTCTGGGCCGGCAAGGGCGTCGACGGGCTGCGCCTGGACGTGATCAACCTGATCTCCAAGGATCAGGCCTTTCCCGATGATGAGCGGGGCGACGGGCGGCGCTTCTACACCGACGGTCCCCGGGTCCACGAGTTCCTGCACGAACTCAACCGGACGGTGTTCGCCCCGAACGGCATGATGACGGTGGGGGAGATGTCCTCCACCAGCCTGGTCCACTGCCAGCGTTACTCGAGTCCGGACAGCGAGGAGCTGTCCATGGTGTTCAACTTCCACCACCTCAAGGTGGACTACCCGGACGGCGACAAGTGGCGGCTGGCGCCACCGGATTTCGTCGAGCTCAAGCGGCTGTTCAGCGAGTGGCAGCAGGGCCTGCACGGGCGCGGCTGGAACGCCCTGTTCTGGTGCAACCACGATCAGCCGCGCATCCTGTCCCGCTTCGGCGACGAGGGGGAATTCCGGGAGCGCTCCGCCAAGATGCTGGCCACGGTGCTGCACCTGATGCAGGGCACTCCTTATATCTACCAGGGGGAAGAGATCGGCATGCCCAACCCGGGCTATGAGCGTATCGGGCAGTATGCCGACGTGGAAAGCCGCAATATGTACCGGATCCTGCGCGAGCGGGGCCTCGCCGAAGAAGAGGTGATGGCGATACTGGCGGCCCGCTCCCGGGACAATGCCCGCTCACCCATGCAGTGGGACGACGGCGAGCGGGCCGGTTTTACCCGCGGCACGCCCTGGCTGGCGCCGGGTGCGAGCAAGGACCGGGTGAACGTGGCGGCGGCGCAGGCGGATCCGGCGTCGGTGTTTTACCACTACCGGCGGCTGATCCGGCTGCGCAAGCGGCACCCGGTGATAGTGCGTGGCGACTACCGGGATCTGCTGCCCGAGCACCCGTCCATCTGGTGCTACCAGCGGGATGACGGGGAGCGGCGGCTACTGGTGGTGGCCAACCTGGGGCGGGAGGAGCAGGCGTTCGCGCCGCCGGCGCTGGCGCCCTGGCGCCGGGCCGAGTTGCTGGTCGATAACACCGGCACGGCTCCGGCCGCCCCCTGTGCCCTACGGCTGGCGCCCTACCAGTGTCAGGCCTGGCTGCTGGAATAGCCTTATTCGACGATGACGGCGGTGCCGCTGGCGGAGACCATCAGCATGCCGTTGTTCTGGCCCAGTACTTCGTAGTCCAGGTCGATGCCGACCACCGCGTTGGCGCCCAGGGCCCGGGCTTTCTGCTCCAGCTCCTGCAGGGCGAGATCCCGGGCCCGCTGCAGCTCCCGCTCGTAGGTGGCGGAGCGGCCGCCCACCAGGTCGCGGATGTTGGCGAACAGATCCTTGAACAGGTTGGCGCCGAGGATGGCCTCGCCGGCCACTACGCCGCAGTACTTGCGGATGCGCTTGCCTTCGATGGAAGGCGTTGTGGTCATGTCCATGGGGACTCCTAGAGGGTGTTCTTCTGCTTAAGCAGATCGCGGATTTCGGTCAGCAGCTGCTCTTCCTTCGATGGCGCGGGCGGGGCTGCGGGGCTGGCTTCTTCCTTGCGCTTGAGCCGGTTGATGACCTTGATCACCATGAAGATGGCGAAGGCCACTATGGTGAAGTCCAGCACCGTCTGAATAAAACTGCCGTAGGACAGGGTCACCGCCGGTGCCCCTCCCACCGCCTCCTTCAGCACGATGGCCAGGTCGGAAAAATCGACGCCGCCGATCAGCACCCCTATGGGTGGCATGATGACGTCGTTGACCAGGGAGGAGACTATCTTGCCGAAGGCGGCACCGATGATGATGCCCACCGCCATGTCCACCACGTTGCCCTTGACGGCAAACTCCTTGAACTCTTTGATTATGTTCATTTAATACCACCACTGAAATAGAAATGCCAAAGGTGGATCAAGTTTAGGTGGGCCTGGCCGCGAGGGGGTAGGGGAGCCGGGAAATATTCATCTGTATCCCCCTGATACGAAGAAAGGCGCCTGGGCGCCTTGGGTATAAGAGATACTGTGTATCCAGTGCTGTTATTATGCCGGCTGGCCTTCGGGCACTATGCTGGTCGCATGGTTGCCTTTCGGTCCTTCCTGTATTTCGTATCGAACGACCTGGCCCGCTTTCAGGGTTCTGTAGCCATCCATCTGGATGGTTGAAAAATGTGCGAACACATCCTCACCACCTTCTTCCGGACAGATAAACCCAAATCCCTTTGCGTTGTTAAACCACTTCACCGTACCGGTTGCCATACTTCTGCATCCTTTTTGCTCAAACATCCTAAACAACATTGAGTAATCGGCAGCTGCCAATTATAACTACAGGCGATTTCCCGCCGGATGCGGTAACCATGGGCCAGTGCCAAACGGCAATCAATGCCAATGATTACCAATCAACCACTCTAGTCTAACTTTGGGGGTAGTCAAGCATTTGTTTCTTATCGGAAACACCGATTTATAGAGGCTATTGACAGCGCCAGCTTAAGCGGTAGTGTGAAGGAAAGGCTAAAGAACCGTTCCTGATACCAGAGAGGTTTTACCGCCATCGGCAGCATCCTGGCCGGCGGATGAAAGAGAGGAGCCTCGAGGGAGGCGCCGACTTCTGTAGCACGATTCGGAACAGTGATTTAGAGTAAATATATGAGCAGGAGAACACAGCAGAGCGTCGGTGATCGGGTCAAAGAGGCGGAAGAAACTGCGCTGCAGCCCCCTCCTATGTACAAGGTCATCTTGAATAACGACGATTACACCCCCATGGATTTTGTCGTGGAGGTGCTGCAAAAATTCTTTGCTATGGATGTGGACAAGGCCACGCAGGTGATGCTGGCGGTACATTACCAGGGGAAAGGGGTCTGCGGTCTGTTTACCGCGGAAATTGCAGAAACCAAGGTAGCGCAAGTGAACAAGTTTGCCCGTACGCACGAACATCCGCTGTTGTGCACTATGGAGCAGGCATGAGTAAACACCCGCCGCAACGGGACACCGCAGTTTTTTAGGGGAGGTGCCTATGTTGAACAAAGACCTTGAGAGCACGTTGAATGATGCGTTCAACGAAGCCCGTCGCGCCCGTCACGAGTTTATGACGGTGGAGCACCTGTTACTCGCCCTGTTGGATAACCCATCGGCCAAAGAGGCCCTGGCTGCCTGTGGTGCCGATGTCGAACAGTTGCGCCGAGAAACCCACACTTTTATCGAACAAACCACGCCACTGATCCCGGTCGGGGACGACGAGCTCGAAACCCAGCCTACCCTCGGTTTCCAGCGGGTGCTGCAACGGGCGGTGTTTCATGTGCAGTCCTCCGGCAACGCCGAGGTCACCGGCGCCAATGTGCTGGTGGCCATCTTCAGCGAGCAGGAGTCCCAGGCGGCTTACCTGCTGAAAAAGGCTCAGGTCAGCCGGCTGGATGTGGTCAACTTCCTGTCCCACGGCATTCGCAAGGATGGTCAGCAGGAAGAAGCGCCCTCCTCCCAGCAACAGGAGGAGAACACCGAGGAAGCCGCCAACAACCAGACCGAAGGTTTCGTCATCAACCTCAACCAGTGGGTGAAGGAGGGCCGCATCGACCCGCTGATCGGGCGGGATCAGGAGCTCAACCGCACCATCCAGGTATTGTGCCGCCGGCGCAAGAACAACCCGTTGCTGGTGGGCGAGGCCGGGGTGGGCAAGACCGCCATCGCCGAAGGCCTGGCCTATCGCATCGTGCATCAGGATGTGCCGGAGATCATCGCCGGCAGCACCATCTACTCGCTGGACATGGGCTCCCTGCTGGCGGGCACCAAGTACCGCGGTGATTTCGAAAAGCGCTTCAAGGCGCTGCTCAAGCAGTTTGAAAAACAGAAAGGCGCCATCCTGTTCATAGATGAAATCCATACCATCATCGGCGCCGGGGCCGCATCCGGCGGCCAGCTGGATGCGGCCAACCTGTTGAAACCGTTATTATCCAGCGGCCAGATCCGGTGCGTGGGTTCGACCACCTACCAGGAATACAGCCAGATTTTCGAAAAGGATCGGGCGCTGGCCCGTCGTTTCCAGAAGATCGATATTCTGGAGCCTTCGGTGGACGATACCACCAAGATATTGCTGGGGCTGAAGAGTCGGTACGAGTCGCACCATGACGTCCGCTATACCGCCAAGGCGATCCGGGCCGCCGCCGAGCTGGCGGCCAAGTACATCAACGATCGCCACCTGCCGGACAAGGCTATCGACGTGATCGATGAGGCCGGTGCCCAGGTACGGATGCTGCCGCCGTCCAAGCGCAAGAAAACCATAGGCGTGGGCGATATCGAGGCCATCGTCGCCAAGATTGCCCGTATCCCGGAGAAGTCCGTGTCCAGCTCCGATAAGGAGGCCCTGAAAAACCTCGAGCCCAACCTCAAGATGGTGGTGTTCGGGCAGGATAAGGCCATCGAAGTGCTGACCGACGCCATCCGCCTCAGCCGTTCCGGCCTCGGCAACGAGAAGCGGCCCATCGGCTCCTTCCTCTTCGCCGGCCCGACCGGGGTGGGCAAGACCGAGGTCACCCAGCAACTGGCGCGTATCCTCGGTATCGAGCTTATCCGCTTCGACATGTCCGAGTACATGGAATCCCACACCGTGTCCCGGTTGATCGGGGCGCCTCCCGGCTACGTGGGTTTCGATCAGGGCGGCCTGCTCACCGATGCGGTGCTCAAGCATCCCCATGCGGTGGTGCTGCTCGATGAGATCGAGAAGGCGCACCAGGACGTGTTCAACCTGCTGCTGCAGGTGATGGACAACGGCACCCTCACCGACAACAACGGCCGCAAGGCGGACTTCCGCAATGTGATCCTGGTGATGACCACCAATGCCGGGGTGCAGGAAACGGTGCGCAAGTCCATCGGCTTCCAGCAGCAGGATCACAGCCACGACGCCATGACGGAAATCAACCGGACCTTTGCGCCCGAATTCCGCAACCGGCTCGACCATATCATCTGGTTCAACCATCTGGATATGGACATCATCCACCGGGTGGTGGACAAGTTTATCGTCGAGCTGCAGGCCCAGCTGGATGCCAAGGGGGTATCGATGGAGGTGAGCGAACAGGCCCGGCACTGGCTGGCCGAGAAAGGCTACGACAGATCCATGGGCGCGCGTCCCATGGGACGGGTGATTCAGGAGCAGCTGAAAAAGCCGCTGGCCAACGAGTTGCTGTTTGGCGAACTGGTCGGTGGCGGCTCGGTGAAAGTCACGCTCGAGGACGACAAGCTGCACTTTGATTATCAATCAGAAGCGTCGCTGGCCCATTGAGCCATTGCCTTCGGGCAAGCGCCGCGATGCCCGGGATCCTAACAGGCCCCGGGCATCGTTTTATCCAAGAGCAGCAGGCCTGACGGAATGGGGAAAATGATTTGCAAAAAGAATACAGCTGACGATATCGGCAGCCGTCTGCAAGGTCGGGGTGACTGACGCTGGGATTAACGAGCGCGGAAGACGATGCGTCCTTTTGACAGATCGTAGGGGGTCAGTTGGACAGTGACCTTGTCACCGGTCAGGATACGGATGTAGTTTTTACGCATCTTGCCGGAGATGTGAGCGGTGACCACGTGGCCATTTTCCAGCTCAACGCGAAACATGGTGTTGGGCAAGGTTTCCAGGATGGTTCCCTGCATTTCAATACTGTCTTCTTTAGCCATTGAGTCCTCTTGTTAGCGCAGGCAATAAAAACGGCAGGGATCATGCCGGATTTCGCCCCTTGTGTAAAGTTTACGCTCAGTCTTTCATCGTCTGCCACTGGCCGGCGATCAGGCGCTGGTGGGGGCGGAAATGCTGTTTATAATTCATTTTCTTGCAACCATCGACCTGGTAGCCGAGGTACAGCCACTCCTTGCCCAAGTCGCCTGCCAGGCGGAGCTGGCTCAGTATGGCGAAGGTGCCGAGTGATCTGTGCTCCAGTACCGGATCGTAAAAGGTATACATGGCGCTGAGGGCACCGCTGAGCAGATCGGTCACCGCCACCGCCACCAGCCGATGCTCCAGGTGAAATTCCACAAACACCGGCGGCAGCCAGTGGCAGAGCAAGAAACCGTCGTACTGCTGGCGGCTGGCCGGGTACATGGCGCCGTCTCTGTGCCGTTCGTTGATATAGCGCTGGTAAAGCCGGAAGTAGTCGGGCTTGTCCTGTTCACTCAGGCTGACGCTGATGTCCTGGTTCTGGCGCAGGATGCGTTTCTGGCTGCGGCTGGGGACAAAGTGCTGCACATCGATGCGCAGGGACTCGCAGGCCCGGCAGGACTGGCAATGGGGGCGATAAATATCGGAGCCGCTGCGGCGAAAGCCGGCACTGAGCAGTTGTTCATAGCCCTCGGGGCAGAGCAGCTCCTTATCGAGCAATACCAGCAGCTGCTCCTGTCGTCCCGGCAGATAGCTGCACAGATGCTTGGGTGTCAGCCCCACCTTCAGATTTACTTCCCTCATAATACCAGCTCACCCGGTTGCCAGCAGGATTGTGCCAACGATTGTTGTTGCAGCTCTTTGAGTTTACGTAAAAAACGCAGCCGCGGCCAGGTGATGACCCCCAGGCTCAGCAAATGGGAGTTGGGTAACTGGCAGTCGACAAGTGCCCCGCCATGGCGGGAGAAATGCCGGCACAGGCCGAGCATGGCGAGCTTGGAGCCGTTATCGACCCGATGAAACATCGATTCACCGCAAAATAATTTACCGATGCCGATACCGTAAAGCCCGGCCACCAGTTGCTCATCTCGCCAGACTTCTATCGAATGGGCCTGGCCCTGGTGATGCAACCGGCAGTAAGCCTGTTCGATGCCGGGTGTGATCCAGGTGCCTTCACGTCCCTCCCGCAGCTGGCGGCAGTGGCGGATCACCTGTTCGAAGGCGGTATTGATGGTCAGGCGATAATGCCCGCGACGGGCCAGTTTGGCCAGGCTACGGCTGACATGGAGCCGGCTCGGCTCCAGTACCGCCCGCGGGTCGGGCGACCACCATAACAAGGGCTGGCTCTGATCGAACCAGGGAAAGATGCCCATGCGATAGGCCAGCAGCAGTCGTTCCGGGCTCAGATCCCCGCCTATGGCCAACAAGCCATTGGGTTCTTCCAGGGCGAGCTCCGGATCCGGAAACCAGAGTCGATCATCAAGCAGGGTCAGCATCATGGCTCCTGAAATCAGTCCTGCTCGAGCTCAAGCCAGTCCTTGCCGGTTTTTTCTTCGATATAGTCACGAATAAATTGCCGCACCTTTTGCGATGGGGTCACGTCTTCCTGGGCGCAGAGTTGTTCAAACAGCGCCTTTTTCCTGGGATCGATCAACAGGGTCAGGCGAGCGGTCCGTTGTTCCATGGTACCTCCGACGAGATCAAGCATGTTAATCATATTAACATTGAATGTATAAGTGATGAGAATATAATCACTATATTATTCTAATACAGCTCGCCGCCGGAGGAGAGCCATGTCACACCGTGCCCACCTGTTTTCTTTGCGTATAGGCCATGCCCTGCGCGAAAGTTGTCTACAGGAGCCCTACGGCCGCCGCCGTCTGCTGCGGGATGTGTTGGCCGGGATCACGGTGGGCATTATCGCCATACCGCTGGCCATGGCACTGGCCATTGCCAGCGGGGTGGCGCCCCAGTATGGCCTCTATACCGCCATCATCGCCGGCTTTGTGATTGCCCTGACCGGGGGCTCCCGCCTGAGCATTTCCGGCCCCACCGCCGCCTTTGTGGTGATCCTCTATCCCATCGCCCAGCAATACGGCCTGGGCGGCTTGTTGCTGGCCACCGCCCTGTCCGGTGTCCTGCTGATCGGCATGGCGTTGCTGCGCCTGGGGCGGCTGATTGAATATATTCCCGAGCCGGTCACCTTGGGCTTCACCGGCGGTATCGCCGTGGTCATCGCCACCCTGCAGCTGAAGGATTTTTTCGGACTTTCGCTGACGGCCTTGCCCGAGCACTACCTGGGCAAGGTGGCGACCCTGGCCGGCCACCTGCCCGGGTGGCACTGGCCCAGCTTGCTGATTGCGGTGTTGACGCTGGCGATGCTGCTGCTCTGGCCCCGCCTGAAAACCGGGGTGCCGGCGCACCTGCCGGCGGTGATCCTGGCCAGCCTTGCCACCTGGTGGCTGAACCGGTATGGCCTGGACATCGATACCATCAGCAGCCGTTTCAGTTACCTGCTACCCGATGGCAGCAGTGGCCAGGGCATTCCCCCGGTATTGCCGGAGTTTGTCTGGCCCTGGCGGCAAGCGGGACCGGAGGGCGGGCCATTGGTGCTGAGCTGGGCCCTGCTGCGCGATCTGTTGCCGGCGGCCTTTGCCATCGCCATGCTGGGGGCGATCGAATCGTTGCTGTGTGCCGTGGTCCTGGACGGCATGACCGGCAAACGGCACAGTGCCAACAGCGAACTGCTGGGGCAGGGCATCGGCAACCTGGTCACCCCTTTTTTCGGTGGCATCACCGCCACCGCCGCCATCGCCCGCTCGGCTGCCAACTTCAAGGCCGGCGCCGAGTCGCCGGTAGCGGCCATGGTGCATGCGCTGGTGGTGCTGGCCGGCCTGGTGCTGCTGGCGCCCTGGCTGGCCTGGCTGCCGATGCCGGCGATGGCCGCCCTGCTGATGGTGGTGGCCTGGAACATGAGCGAAGCCCATAAGGCGGTACATTTGCTGAAAACCGCCCCGGCAGGCGACATCCTGGTGTTCCTCACCTGTTTCTCACTGACCATAGTGTTCGATATGGTGCTGGCCATCACTGTGGGGGTGCTGGTGGCGGCGGTGCTGTTCGTGCGGGAGATAGCGGAGATGACCCGGGTGACCGATATTTCCGGCCAACGTCGCCTGCTCGAGTCCCCCTTGCCGGCGGGCTGGTCGGTATTCAAGATCAACGGCCCGCTGTTTTTTGCCGCCGCCGAACGGGTCTTCGGGGAGTTGGCCGGCATGATGCAGGCACGTAAAGGCATCGTCCTTTACCTGGATGGGGTGGCGATTCTCGATGCGGGAGGGCTGGCGGCGCTGACCAAGTTTATCGAGCAATGCAAGAGAGAGCGGGTCAGGGTGGTGATTGCGGATCTGCAGTACCAGCCGCTGAAGACCCTGGCCAGGGCCAGGTTTCAGCCCATTCCCGGCGTGCTGGCGTTTTATCCGACCCTGAGGGAGGCGCTGGATGCCCTGGGGGAAGAACAGAAGGCTCCGCAAGAGCAGAGCCTTCCCGCCAAGCTGAGTGCCGGAGCCCCGGAGCAGGCTCCGGGATAAGGGGGCTGGGGGTTACTTGCCCAGGCCGTCCAGGTAACGCTCGGCGTCGAGGGCGGCCATGCAGCCGGTGCCGGCGGAGGTGATGGCCTGGCGATAGACATGGTCCATTACATCGCCGGCGGCGAAGACGCCGGTGATGCTGGTCTGGGTAGCGTTGCCGTGCAGGCCGGACTGCACCTTGAGGTAGCCGTTTTCCATCTCCAGCTGTCCTTCGAAGATCTGGGTATTGGGCTGGTGGCCGATGGCGATAAAGACACCGGCGACGTCGAGTTGCTCGGTGGCGTCGCTGCGGGTGTCTTTCAGGCGGATACCGGTCACGCCCATCTGATCCCCCAGCACTTCGTCCAGGGTGCGATCGGTATGCAGCACTATGTTGCCGTTATTGACCTTGTCCATCAGCCGATCGATCAGGATTTTCTCGGAGCGGAACTGGTCACGACGGTGCACCAGGTGGACTTCGGCGGCGATATTGGCCAGGTACAGGGCTTCTTCCACGGCGGTATTGCCACCGCCGACCACGGCCACTTTCTGATTGCGGTAGAAAAAGCCGTCGCAGGTGGCGCAGGCCGATACGCCCCGGCCCTGGAAGGCCTCTTCGGAGGGCAGGCCCAGGTACTTGGCGGAGGCGCCGGTGGCGATGATCAGGGCATCACAGGTGTACTCACCGTTGTCACCCTTGAGCCGGAAGGGGCGCTGAGTGAGTTCAACCTCGTTGATGTGGTCAAACAGGATTTCGGTTTCGAAGCGCTCAGCGTGCTCTTTCATGCGTTCCATCAAGGCCGGCCCGGTCAGACCTTCCGCGTCGCCCGGCCAGTTTTCCACATCGGTAGTGGTGGTCAGCTGGCCCCCCTGTTGGATGCCGGTGACCAATACCGGGTTCAGGTTGGCCCGGGCCGCGTAGACGGCAGCGGTGTACCCTGCAGGGCCGGAACCCAGAATAAGCAATTTGGCGTGTTTGGCTTGGCTCATTTGTCTCTCCAACCTTGGCAAATAGGCAGATAAAAGTGAAGCCGATTGTAGGGGATAGCCCTAATGGAATAAAGCGTAAGAAAACGATTGTTGCAATCGGCTCCAAGCCCGACACGGCACGGCGAGAAGGCGACCTCCGCAATCGAAGCGTTATAACGAATAGTTATGCAATATAACCAGGCGGATCCCGGGTGGTCCAAAAAATGTTTGCATGCCAGACAAATCACCATGAACTAGGATTTTGCTGCGAGTGTATCAGGCATAGTCTCGGTACCGGTGAGTATTTGCAGCGATTTTGTCTGTCTCGTCCTCGAGATATGGTTGCTAAGGATATTTGCAGGCAAAATCGCCAGTACTCGGCGTAAAAATTTAATTTTTATGGTCGCTATGTATAGAATACAAACATATGTGCTACCCGTTTGTTTTTTGTCATGCTAAGCTATCGGGCATTAACAATGTATATATAATCGTTTTTTTTGGTTTTTTATTTACTCGTGGCAGTTTGTCGGGTGCCCAAGCCGGCCTCCTCCATCCGGTCGTGCGTTCAGATGGGGGAACGCGTCAGCCTAAAGGCATGTTGCGCAAAGGCATGGTTTTGTGCCATAAAAGTCTAATGTTCATAGTGGAATGTATCGAAAATGAGTCAAAGGATGGATGAAGTACTGGATGCGAACAACCGGCCGGCGAAAGAGCTGGACCGCATCGATCGCAACATACTCAATGAGCTTCAACAAGACGGACGTATCTCCAACGTGGAGCTGTCCAAACGGGTCGGCCTGAGCCCGACGCCCTGCCTCGAACGGGTTCGTCGGCTGGAACGCCAAGGCTATATCGAAGGCTATACCGCTATTCTCAATCCTCAGTTTCTGGATGCGTCCTTGCTGGTATTCGTGGAGATTACCCTTAACCGTGGTACCCCGGATGTGTTCGACGAGTTCAACGATGCGGTGCAGAAGCTGGAAGAGATCCAGGAATGTCACCTGGTGTCCGGTGATTTTGACTACCTTCTGAAAACCCGGGTAGCGGACATGTCTGCCTATCGCAAACTGTTGGGCGAAACCCTGTTGCGTCTGCCTGGAGTGAACGATACCCGTACCTATGTGGTGATGGAAGAGGTCAAGCAGAGCAATCGCCTGGTGATAAACACCCGATAAGCTGTGCTAATCTGCCCGGCTCTGGTATTTTTATACCGGGTGGGGGCTCGATGTCGAACCTGTACCTGCGAGCGGCCCTTGGCCGCTCGTTTGTCGTTTGGGGCCTGACGACTTTTCCTGTCGCAGTTTTTAGATAGCATGACACAACAATAAAGAACGAGGAGCGGGCGTTTGGCGGAGAAAAAGCTGTTTACTCCCATGTCTGGTTTACAGCGTCTGTTTGAGGCCGGATTGATCATCATTATTTTACTGGCGATCTTTATGATGTTATCGCTGGTGTCTTACCATCCCTCGGATCCGGGTTGGTCGCAAACCGCATGGGGCGGGGAGATCAGCAACGCCGCCGGCCCCGCCGGTGCCTGGCTGGCGGACATCCTGTTGTTCGTGTTCGGTTTCTCCGCCTATCTGGTGCCGCCGTTCATGGTGTTTTTTGGCTGGGTCACCCTGTGGCGGCCCAAAGGCCTGACCGAGATCTGCTACCTGACCCTGAGCCTGCGTATCATCGGTTTCCTGATGCTGCTGCTCAGCCTGCTGGCATTGGCCAGCATGAATGTGGGCAATATCTATTACTTTTCCTCCGGCGGCCTTATCGGTGACATGCTGGCGGCGGTCATGAATTCGATATTTGGCTCCCTGGGCGCCACCTTGATGCTGTTGTGCGGCTTTGCCACCGGCGTGACTTTCTTTACCGGCTGGTCCTGGCTGTTGATCGTCGAGCGGCTGGGTGCCGCCGTGCTGGAGTTGCCGAGCTGGCTGCCTTCGGCCCCCGGCCGCCTGGTTGCCTGGCTGGTCGAGCGTGCGCGACGCCGACAGCATTCTGACAACGGGGGGCGGACGCGGCCGGAGCCGGAAACCCAGGCCCCCCTGAACCAAGCCTCTTCCGAATCGGGTTTTGTCGGCTGGCGTCGTTTCAAAGATCGGCTGGGGCGAGGGGATGATCACGATGAGTCCTGGGAGGGCATACCGGAAGATCCCCTGCTGGCGCCGGTTCCGGCCGCGGTGGAAAGGCGCCCTGTACTGCAGAAAAAAGCACCGCCGGTGCGTTCCTCGGTCCGTAAAGAGCCGGTCCTGGGCATGGCTGCACCAGCAGACGAGGCCATGGTCACCATCGCCGAAGCCCATGGCTGGACCCTGGACGATGACGACGAGGAGCTGGAGCTGCCCTGGCTGAATGACGAGCCGGTGCCGGGTGCGGGGCATCAGACACCGCCAGCCCCCTTGTCACCGGTGCCTGCGCCAGCCCCTGCGCCGGCCCGGCCGCGCAAGCCCGATTTGACGCCCCTGCCGCCGGTAGAACTGCTGGACAAGCCCAGGCCCAAGCAGCATTCGGTAAGCGAAGGCGAGCTGGAACGCATCGCCCGCCTGGTAGAAGCCAAGCTGGCCGACTATAACGTGCAGGCCAATGTGGTCGGCGTTTATCCGGGACCGGTGATCACCCGCTTCGAGCTGGATCTGGCGCCGGGGGTCAAGGTCAGCAAGATCACCAACCTGGCCCGGGACCTGGCCCGCTCCCTGTCCGCCATCAGCGTGCGGGTGGTGGAGGTGATCCCCGGCAAGCCCTATGTGGGACTGGAGCTGCCCAATACCCGGCGGGAGACCGTTTACCTGCGTGAGGTGCTGGACAGCGACGCCTTCCGCCGCAGTGAGCACCCGCTCACCCTGGTGCTGGGCCAGGATATCGCCGGCGAGCCGGTGGTGGTCAACCTGGCCAAGATGCCCCACGTGCTGGTGGCGGGCACCACCGGTTCGGGCAAGTCGGTGGGGGTCAACGTCATGATTCTGTCGATGCTGTACAAGGCCACGCCGGAAGACGTGCGCTTTATCATGATCGATCCCAAGATGCTGGAGCTGTCGGTGTACGAGGGCATTCCACATCTGCTGACCGAAGTGGTGACCGACATGAAGGAGGCGGCCAACGCCCTGCGCTGGTGCGTGGGCGAGATGGAGCGCCGCTACCGGCTGATGTCGGCCATGGGCGTGCGCAACCTCAAGGGCTTCAACACCAAGGTGCAGGACGCCATCGACGCCGGCGAACCCTTGCGTGACCCCCTGTGGCAGCCGACCCAGTCGATGGACACCTATCCGCCGGCCCTGGAGAAGCTGCCCCACATCGTGGTGGTGATCGACGAGTTCGCCGACATGATGATGATCGTCGGCAAGAAGGTGGAGGAGCTGATCGCCCGTATCGCCCAGAAGGCGCGGGCGGCCGGCATCCACCTGATACTGGCGACCCAGCGGCCCTCGGTGGACGTGATCACTGGCCTGATCAAGGCCAACATCCCCACCCGGATGTCGTTCCAGGTGTCGAGCAAGATAGACTCGCGCACCATCCTCGACCAGCAGGGCGCCGAGTCGCTGCTGGGCATGGGCGACATGCTCTACCTGCCGGCCGGTGACAGCAACCCGACCCGGGTACACGGCGCCTTCGTCGACGACCACGAGGTGCACCGGGTGGTGGCCGCCTGGAAGGAGCGGGGCGAGCCCGACTATATCGAGGATATCCTGAGCGGTGACGTGGGCGCCGATGGCCTGCTGCCCGGGGAAGCGGCGGAAGGGAGCGATGACGAGCTGGATCCCTTGTTCGACGAAGCGGTGGCTTTTGTCGTAGAGAGTCGCCGTGGCTCTACCTCCAGTGTGCAGCGCAAGTTCAAAATAGGCTACAACAGGGCTGCCCGCATCATCGAGCAGATGGAGCACCAGGGCATCGTCAGCCCTGCGGGTGGAAACGGTCAACGTGAAGTGCTGGCGCCTCCGCCGGCCAGGGAGTAATGAATGAGAAAATTGGCAACCCTAGGGGTCTTGCTGTGGTCGGTCAGTGCCGTGGCGCTGGCGGATGCCAGGGCCGAGCTGCAGCAGAAGCTGGCGGCTTTCGAGCGTTTTTCCGCCGATTTCAGCCAGCAGGTGTTCGATGAGGGAGGCAAGCCGATGCAAACGGCCGAAGGCACCATGCAGCTGGCGCGACCCGATCGCTTTCGCTGGCATACGGCCTCGCCCGACGAGAGTCTGATTGTCTCCAACGGCACCGATGTGTGGATGTTCGATCCCTTCGTGGAACAGGTCAGCATAGTGCCCCTGGAGCAGGCGGTACAGAATACGCCTTTCCTGTTGATTGCGGGCGGTGACGGCCGCCGCTGGCAGCAGTATGAGGTCGCCCGGCGAGGCGCCGAGTATGTGGTGACCAGCAAGGATCCGAGCGAGCTTGTGAAGCAATTCAGCCTGCGTTTCGACGGTGCCAATCGCATCGAACGCTTTACCGTGCTCGAGTCCGGTGGTCAGCGCAGTGAATTCAGTCTGCGCAACATCAATACCGCGCCGGTCACCGCGGCCGATACTTTCCAGTTCACGCCGCCGGCCGGGGTGATGATCGACGACCAGCGTTAAGAAAAAGTCAGCAGAGGCAGTGATAAGCGGTAAGCTGTCGGCTTACCGCTTTGCTTTATGGGAGAATGACGGGATGAGTACCCTGAGCCTGGATTTCGAGCAGGACGACTTTCGTCCCCTGGCGGCGCGGATGCGCCCCGCCCGGCTGGAGCAGTATCTGGGCCAGCAGCATATACTGGGGCCGGGCAAGCCGCTGCGCCGGGCGCTGGAGGCGGGGCATTGCCATTCGATGATCCTCTGGGGGCCGCCGGGCACCGGCAAGACCACCCTGGCCGAACTGGTGGCCGCATACTGCGACGCCCAGGTGGAGCGGGTGTCGGCGGTTACCTCCGGGGTCAAGGAGATCCGTGCCGCCATCGAGCGGGCGCGGGAGCACAAGCTGGCCGGGCGACGCACCATCCTCTTCGTGGACGAGGTACACCGTTTCAACAAGTCCCAGCAGGACGCTTTCCTGCCCCATATCGAGGACGGCACCGTCACCTTTATCGGCGCTACCACCGAGAACCCCTCCTTCGAACTCAACAACGCCCTGCTGTCCCGGGCCCGGGTCTATCTGCTCAAACGGCTGGAAACGGCCGAGGTGGAGGCGATGATCGAACAGGCCCTGCACGATGAGCGGGGCCTGGGCGGCCAGGCCATCGAGCTGGCGCACGGCGTGCAGCGGGCCCTGGCCGAGCTGGTGGACGGGGACGGCCGCAAGGCACTCAACTACCTGGAGCTGCTGGCGGACATGGCCGAGGAGCGGGAGGGGCTGCGCCGGATAGACAAGGCGCTGCTGGCGGACGTCACCGGCGAGCGGCTGGCCCGCTTCGATAACCAGGGCGACCTCTATTACGATCTGATCTCGGCGGTGCACAAGTCGATCCGCGGCTCCAACCCGGATGCCGGCCTCTACTGGTACGCGCGCATGATCAGCGCCGGCTGTGATCCGCTCTATATCGCCCGCCGCTTGCTGGCCATCGCCTCGGAGGATGTCGGGTTAGCCGACCCCAGGGCCATGGAGGTGGCGCTGGCGGCCTGGGACTGCTTTACCCGGGTGGGTCCGGCGGAAGGGGAGCGGGCCATCGCCCAGGCCATCGTCTATCTCGCCTGCGCGCCCAAGAGCAATGCGCTCTATACCGCCTGGAAGGCGGCCTTGCAGGACGCGAGGGAACTGCCGGACTTCGAGGTGCCCATCCACCTGCGCAACGCCCCCACCAGGCTGATGAAGGAACTGGGCCACGGCGCCGAATACCGCTACGCCCACAACGAGCCCGGGGCCTATGCCGCCGGCGAGAGCTACCTGCCGGCGGCGCTGCAGGAACGGCGCTACTACCAGCCCAATGAACGGGGCTTCGAACAAAAGGTCAAGGCCAAGCTCGACTACCTCAAGGGCCTGGACGAACAGGCCGGCGGCCAGTTGGCCCCGGGCCGTCGAAGCTGATAAACTGAAGCCGACTTAGTGACTTCCGACCCTGCGTGTCATACGCATTACAAGCATCAAATAAGGTAACTCATGCTGGATCCCAAATACCTGCGCAGCGACATCGCCGACACGGCCGCGCGGCTGGCAAGCCGTGGTTTTACTCTGGACGTCGAGCTGTTCAACCGCCTCGAGGAAA
The DNA here is from genome assembly GCF_016746085.1 of Zobellella iuensis. Lineage (GTDB taxonomy): Bacteria > Pseudomonadota > Gammaproteobacteria > Enterobacterales > Aeromonadaceae > Oceanimonas > Oceanimonas iuensis. The sequence goes on along the minus strand of NZ_JAERTZ010000025.1, from coordinate 509,330 downwards.
AGCGGAAGTCTCTGCAATCCCGTACCCAGGAACTGCAGGCCGAACGCAATGCCCGCTCCAAGGCCATCGGCCAGGCGGCGCGCAGCGGCGAGGACATAGCCCCGCTGAAGGCGGCGGTGTCGCAAATCAACGATGAGCTGGATGTGTGCAAGGTCGAGCTGGACAAACTGCTGGCCGAGATCGAGGCTTTCTGTGCCGCCATTCCCAACCTGCCCCACGAATCGGTGCCGCCGGGCCGGGACGAAAATGACAACGTCATGGTACGCCACTGGGGCCAACCCTCCGAGCTCGGCTTCGAACCGAAAGACCATGTTGCCCTGGGCGAGGCCCTGGCCGGCCTGGACTTCAAGGGCGCGGTAAAGATTGCCGGCTCCCGCTTCGTGATCATGCAGGGGCAGATAGCCCGGCTGCACCGGGCCCTGGCCCAGTTCATGCTGGATCTGCACACCACCGAGCACGGCTACACCGAGTGCTATGTGCCTTACCTGGTGAACAGCGACAGCCTGTTCGGTACCGGCCAGTTGCCCAAGTTTTCCGCCGATCTCTTCCATACCGCCATCGAAGGCGAAGGGGACGAGGAAGGCAAGGTACGCCGTTTTTCCCTGATCCCCACCTCCGAAGTACCCTTGACCAACATCGGCCGGGACGAAATCTTCGAGGCGGATCAACTGCCGCTCAAATTCACCGCCCATACCCCCTGCTTCCGCTCCGAGGCGGGCTCCTACGGCCGGGATACCCGTGGCCTTATCCGCATGCACCAGTTCGACAAGGTGGAAATGGTACAACTGGTACATCCTGATACCTCCTGGGACGCGCTGGAAGAGATGGTGGGCCACGCCGAGAAGGTGCTGCAGAGCCTGTGCCTGCCCTATCGGGTGATGGCCCTGTGCACCGGTGACATGGGTTTCGGTGCCGCCAAGACCTACGATCTGGAAGTCTGGCTGCCCGCCCAGAACACCTACCGGGAGATTTCGTCCGTGTCCAACTGCGCCGATTTCCAGGCGCGCCGCATGCAGGCCCGGGTGCGCGGCACCGACGGCAAACCCCAGTTGCTGCATACCCTGAACGGCTCCGGCCTGGCGGTGGGCCGTACCCTGGTGGCGGTGCTGGAGAACTACCAGCAGGCCGACGGTCGCATCGCCGTACCCGAGGTGCTGCAGTCCTATATGGGCGGTCTGAAGTACATCGGCTGATCCCTTGACCGAGCCAATAAGCCGGGGCCATGGGCCCCGGTTTTTTTATTGGCGCACCAGGCGGCCGACCAGTTGCTGCAGCCGCGGAGCGCCCGCCAGGATCAGCATGAAGGCCACCGGCCAGGCGATATAGAAGGCCCGCCACCAGCGGGCGAGGAAGTCGCCGGCCAGGCCGGTGTTCACCCAGGTGATCACCCCGGTCATGATGCTCACCATGTAGAGGGACATCAGTACCGCGAACAGCAGTCGGGCATAGCGGGCAGGGAAAAGCATAAGGAGTCTCTTTATATTAGATTTTTCTTAATGTTGATTTTAACAGCTCGGCTCCCGGTTGGCATCCTCCCTGCCGGGCATCCCTGACCTCTTCCGGCATATTTACCCTTCTCTATCCTTTAAAAAATAGTTAATAAGTCTGAGAAAAATAAACATTTTGGCATCATATTTCGTTGATGACAGAAAATACCAGTGTATAATCCGTCGCCTGTTTGATTGGGTTTAGCATTTACGTTCAATTTTGGTGGCAAGACTGGTTTTTTTGTCTCGTTAATCCTTTATTTTCGGTTGCTTGACCTGTTTTACGACCATGCTGATGGAGAAAAAGACATGACGTCCCGTTCAACCGACTACAACGGCAGTCCATCCGGGAACGAAGCCCAGGAACCAAAAAAGGGCGCCTTCACCCGTTTCCTTGACACAGTGGAATGGCTGGGCAACCTGCTGCCCCATCCCATCACCCTGTTCGCCATCTTCTGTGGCGTCATCCTGGTGGCCTCCGGCATTGCCGGCTATTTCGAGGTCAGTGTGGCCGATCCCCGGCCCGAAGGCGCACCCGGCCGGGCCGCCGACGGCATGATCCAGGTGATAAGCCTGCTTAACGCCGAGGGCCTGTCCCGCATCGTCAGCAGCCTGGTGACCAATTTCACCGGCTTTGCCCCGCTTGGCACCGTGCTGGTGGCCCTGCTGGGGGTCGGTATCGCCGAGCACTCCGGGCTCTTGTCCGCCACCATGCGCGCCCTGGTGATGAACGCCTCCAAACGCATGGTTACCGTGACCATAGTGTTCGCCGGCATCGTCTCCAATACCGCCTCCGAGCTGGGCTACGTGGTGCTGATCCCGCTGGCGGCGATGATCTTCCACTCCCTGGGCCGCCATCCGCTGGCCGGCCTGGCCGCGGCGTTTGCCGGCGTGTCCGGCGGCTACAGCGCCAACCTGCTGCTGGGCACCGTGGATCCGCTGCTGTCGGGCATCACCCAGACCGCGGCCCGTATCATCGATCCCGACTATGTGGTGGGGCCCGAGGTCAACTGGTACTTCATGTTCGTCAGCACCTTCGTGATTTCGGCCCTGGGTGCCTTCGTCACCGAGAAAATCGTCGAGCCCAAGCTCGGCAAGTACCACAAGGACGATGCCGCCGTCGATCTCGATGCCGCCGATATGGGCAAGGTCACCGCGGCTGAAAAGCGGGCGCTGAAAGGGGCCGGCCTGGCCGCCCTGGTGGTCAGCGCCCTGCTAGCCCTGACCATAGTGCCGGAAAACGGCATACTGCGTCACCCGGTGACCGGCGCCGTGTCCGGCTCGCCCTTCCTGCAGGGTATAGTGGTGTTCATCTTCGTGTTCTTCGCCATCCCCGGTTATGTCTACGGCCGCATGATGGGCACCATGAAGAGCGATCGCGACGTGATCGATGCCATGTCCAAGAGCATGGGCTCCATGGGCATGTACATAGTGCTGGTGTTTTTCGCCGCCCAGTTCGTGGCCTTCTTCAGCTGGACCAACTTCGGTACCGTGATCGCGGTGCAGGGAGCTACCTTCCTGCAGAGCGTGGGCCTGACCGGGCCGGTACTGATGCTGTGCTTCATCCTGCTGTGCGGCTTCATCAACCTGATGATCGGCTCCGCCTCGGCCCAGTGGGCGGTGACGGCGCCCATCTTCGTGCCTATGCTGATGCTGGTGGGCTATGCTCCCGAGGCCATACAGGCGGCTTACCGTATCGGGGACTCGACCACCAATATCATCACGCCCATGATGAGCTACTTTGGCCTGATCATGGCGGTGGCGGCCCGTTACCAGAAGAACATGGGTATCGGCACCCTGATGGCGATGATGTTGCCGTACTCCATAGTGTTCATGGTCGGCTGGAGTGCACTCTTCTACCTCTGGGTATTCGTGTTCGGCCTGCCGGTCGGTCCGGGGGCGGCGACCTTCTATAGCGGTCTGTAACCCTTGCGGGGCCGGAGATGGAAATCCTCTCCGGCCCCTTGTCCATTCAGGGGATAGTTTGATATTGAATGAAATTTATCCGCTTTTTCTTCGCCTTTTGCCGGGCTCCTTTGGTAGAATGCGCGGCAATTAAGAGGTCCCCGGCAATAAATGATGGTTTGGATAGACTACGCAATTCTCGGCATTATCGGCCTGTCAGCACTCATCAGCCTGGTCAGGGGCTTTGTGAAGGAAGCGATGTCGCTGGCCACCTGGGTGGCGGCTTTTTTCATTGCCAGCCGATTCTATGCCGACCTGGCCGTTCACCTCGATATTTCCGACCCTTTATTCCGCAATGGTGCCGCCATTGCCATTCTGTTTGTGTTAACCCTGATCCTGGGGGCCCTGGTCAATTACATTGTCGGTGAGTTGGTCACCAAAACCGGCTTGTCCGGTACCGATCGGGTCCTTGGCGTATGTTTCGGAGCTGTGCGGGGCGTCTTTATCGTCGCTGCCATGCTGCTGTTTATCGATACCATGACCGCCTTCCCGCAAAGTGTGTGGTGGCGGGAGTCCCGGTTAATCCCGGAATTTGGTATAGTGATCCAGTGGTTTTTCAGCCTGGTGCAGAATTCATCCAGCTTTTTACCCAAGCCATAGCGAGTTGAGGAAATTAGGACATGTGTGGGATTGTCGGTATTCAAGGTACGACCCCGGTAAACCAGGCGCTGTATGACGCTCTGACGGTACTTCAGCACAGAGGTCAGGATGCAGCCGGCATCGTTACCATTTCGGGTGATACCTTCCGCCAACGCAAGGCCAATGGTCTGGTACGGGACGTATTTGAAGAACGCCATATGGAGCGGCTGATCGGTAACGTCGGCATCGGTCATGTACGTTACCCTACCGCCGGCAGCAGCAGCGTGGCCCAGGCCCAGCCGTTTTACGTGAACTCGCCCTTCGGCATCGCCCTGGCCCACAACGGTAACCTGACCAACGCCAAGGAGCTGAAGGAAGAGCAGTTCCGGGTGGCGCGCCGCCATATCAACACCACTTCCGACTCCGAAGTGCTGATCAACGTGCTGGCTCATGAGCTGGATCAGCAGACCCAGAAGCTGCATCTGGAGCCCGGTCATGTGTTTGCCGCGGTCAGCCGGGTGCATGAGCAGGTGAGGGGAGCTTACGCGACCGTGGCGGTGATTATCGGCCAAGGCATGCTGGCGTTTCGCGATCCCAACGGGATCCGTCCGCTGGTGCTGGGTAAGCGGGAAGCGGAAGAGGGGGGCGTCGAATATATGGTGGCCTCCGAAAGCGTGGCACTGGATGCGGTCGGCTTCAGCCTGATCCGCGACGTGGCACCGGGCGAGGCTGTCTATATCACCGAGCAGGGTGAACTCTTTACCCAGCAGTGCGCCGCCGAGCCTCAGCATCAGTCCTGCATCTTCGAATATGTTTATTTCGCCCGCCCCGACTCTTTTATCGACAAGGTGTCGGTCTATGGCGCCCGGGTACGGATGGGCCAGAAGCTGGGCGCCAAGATCGCCCGGGAATGGGAAGATCTGGACATCGACGTGGTGATTCCGATCCCGGAAACCTCCTGTGACATCGCCCTGGAGATCGCCCAGAACCTGAATATTCCCTACCGCCAGGGCTTCGTGAAAAACCGCTATATCGGCCGTACCTTCATCATGCCCGGTCAGCAGCAGCGCAAGCAGTCGGTGCGCCGCAAGCTGAACGCCATTCCTTCGGAATTTGCCGGCAAGAATGTATTGCTGGTGGATGACTCCATCGTCCGTGGCACCACCTCCGAGCAGATCATCCAGATGGCACGGGAGGCTGGCGCCAGGAAGGTGTATTTTGCCTCCGCCGCTCCGGAAATCCGTTTCCCCAACGTCTACGGTATCGACATGCCTTCCGCCAACGAGTTGATCGCCTATGGCCGTGAAGTCGAAGAGATATGCAAGCTGATCGGTGCCGATGGTTTGATTTTCCAGGATCTGGAGGACTTGGAGGACGCGGTGCGTCACTTCAACCCGGAGCTGCGCCGGTTCGAGACCTCGGTGTTCACCGGGGAATACGTGACTCAGGACGTGAACCAGGAATATCTGGATGACCTGAATGCTCAACGCAATGACGGTGCCAAGCAGAAGGACAGCATCGACAACAGTCACCTGGAAATCTACAACGAAGGCCAGTCTTGAGCGAAGCGTTCCGGACATCAAAAAGGGGTCGCAAGACCCCTTTTTCGTAGCTGTTATCTGCCCTTACTGGGTGTAGACGGGCCCCAGCCCCCAGCTCCAGACGATAACGGAGCCGACCATGATGCATACCAGCAGCACCAGGCCGCAGGTCACCACCGAGCTGGCGTAGATAAAGCCGCGCTCTTCGGGGATGTGCATGATGATGGGGACGCCGGAGTAGAGCAGATAGACCGAATAGGCCAGCCCCGCCAGGCCCACCAGCATCAGGAAGATGGGCTCGGGGTAGAGTACCGCCAGCCCGGTCATGAACAGCGGGGTGGCGGTGTAGGCCGCCAGTTCCATGCTCTGGGTAAAGTTAGGGCTGGCGCCGAAGGTCTTGGCCATCCAGAAGGTCAGGTAGGCCAGGGCGAACACCCCGGCGATCAGGGTGAAATACATGCCCACCGACATCATCAGGGCGCTCTGGGTGGTCAGCATGATGGTATTGCTGGTGCCGAAGCTCCAGCCGATCATGGTGGCGGAAATAAAGGTACAGACCGCCGGAATCAGCGCAATGAACGCGAGGTGGATCAGGCTGTAGTTCAAACTTTCGTGATGGTGGTCTATGGTATGCCACTCTTCTTTGGGGTGCGCATACAGGCCCCAGATATGGTTTAAAATCATAGCGTTATCCCCTTAACTATCGCTACCGACAAGCGGCTGGTCCAGGGTAAAAACCGTTTTCATCCGTTTTTACCTCTCCCTAAGTTTGGTCAGACTCCGCAGAGCGTCAAGCTCCGTTACGTATAAACCACAATTTTGCAACCTGGCTCAAATACCGGGGGGAAGCGGCCGTTGAGCCCGGTCATGATGCCGGCTCAGGTCAGGCGACTGGGCAGGCGGTAAGGATGGCAGTAGCGCCTTGGCGCGGGGAGCGATAAGGATTTGCTCAGCCCTGGTCGGCGGGCGCCAGCACCCGGAAGTGGCTCAGGGAAAAATCCGGGCCCGAACTCAGCATCTCCTGGCCGTCGGCCCGGTACCAGTGGTGCAGCATCAGCCGGGCATCCCGCTCCTGGCCGAGATCGGCGCTGCCCGGATGGATGGCCACGCCGAAGGCGACGGCGGGGGTATCGTCATCGAAGAAGTTCCGGCAGGCTTCTTCTCCGGCAAACAGCAGGGAAACCGGGCGCTGTTCTGTCCGCAGCAGTTGCTGCAACCGCTCCTTCTGGTCACCTTCCCGGGTGCGACGATTGGCCAGCAGCAGGCCGCAATGTTCATATAGAAAGTCGGCGAAGGCGAGGGGGCTGACGCCGCTCTCGGCCAGCCAGGCGGCGATGGCCCAGCCCCGCTGGGGACGGCCGCAGAGCAGGCTCAGCAGGGCCTCCATGCCGGGTTCCATTTTGGCCCAGTTTGCCACCAGCATGGCGACGTTGTCGGTTTCCCGGTAATAGGGGGTCAGGGCGTCCTTGCCGGTAACGGCCAGGCACTGGGTGCCCAGCCGCAGGGCATAGGGTGCCCTGGCCACCACCAGCCTGAGCCGCTCGGTATCGGGTTGCAGCCGAAACAGTCGGATAAAGGAGGATTGCCAGTCGTGCATGATTTTTCCGTCAGGTTAACAGGAGGTGACGGGATTGTAACTCATGTTACCCCCGTTTGGCTCCTCCTCCGCCAGCCAGTCGGCTATCTGGCGACATACCCACTCCGGCTCGTCCAGGGGCAGGTCATGGCCGGCATCCGGATGCCGGCGCAGCGGCAGTCGCCAGACCTCGGCCAGGGCTTGGCTGCAACGGGGGCTGACCAGCCGGTCCGCCAGGCCATTCAGCACCAGCGTGGGCACCGGAGGAGGTTGTGCGGGCGCTCGGTAGCGCAGGGCGGCGAGCAACTGGCACAGGGTGCTGCGCCGGCTGGCGGGCAGCTCTCGGGCATAGCCGGCCCAGCGAGCGAGGAGGTCCGGGTCGGTGGCGAAGCGCTCGCTGGTCAGACGCAATATGGTGGCTTCCTGGGCCTGCGGATCCCGCTGCCACAGCAGCCATGTCAGCAGGGGCCAGTAGGCGCGGGGCCTGAGCCGCTGGTAGAAGGGAGTCAGGCCGGCGAGGCTGGTGTTGAGCAGCACCAGGCCGGCAACCTGCCGTGGATGCCGGCTGGCCCAGTCGATGGCGACCATGCCGCCCAGGGACAGGGCCAGCAGGTGGACAGGTCCCTGCCGCAACCAGGGATGCCAGCGCAGCCGCAACCGCTCCGTGATGCCGACGATGGAGAGGGGGCCGGGTTCGCCATGCTCGGCGCCGAAACCGGGCAGATCCGCCAGGAGCAGCTCGTCTTGCGGAAAATGCTGCCGGAAGCGGTCGGGAAAGCCTTCCCAGTGGCGCCGTTCGCGCATCAGCCCCCGCAGCAGTATCCAGCGCCTGGTCATGGGCGTTGCTCCCCGTCGAACCAGAGCCGGCGCGCCTCCTGCCGGAGCCGATCCCGTTGCGGCGCGTCCGGCAGCCAGAGGGCGTGACTTTCCACCGCCCGGGCCAGAAAATCGATCAGGACAAGGTGGCGGCGCAGCACCCGCTGGTGGCGATGGGGCTTGACCGGATTGAACAGGCCGGTCAGGCGCAGCAGTTGCAGGGGGTTCTTGCGCACCCACAGCCAGGAGCCCATTTCCAGGGTGAAGGAGAGGAAGGTACCCGGGCTGTCCCTGTGTTGCAGGGTGAGATGATCCCAGAGGTCGCCATGGGTCATGTAGTGCAGCCACTGGGGCTCGATATCGTAGTAGTTGTGGTTGGGATAGGTGCTCAGGAACAGCTCCCGCAGGGCCATGGTTTCCGCCAGGCGGGGCGGTGCCGCCTTGCTGCCGGCAAAGGGAAACCAGAGCCTGTCCCGGTGGCCGTAGCCGGAGTGGCAGTCCAGCGCCAGGGCGAAGGGGCGACCGATCAGATGGCGCTCCACCGCCTGGCACAGGGCGGCGGCTTCCGGCTCCAGGGCTGAGCCCCGGTACCAGGGCAGCCGCCGGCTCAGGCGCTGGCCGCCCAGGGGCCAGGGGACCTTTTCACTGGCTTCGACCGGGCTGTTGCGCATCAGATCCACGCCATGGACGTTGGCCCGGGTGCCCCTCAGCATGCCGACCGGGTTCACGACCGGCATAAACACCAGGCTGACCCGCTCCAGCAGGCTGTGGGTCAGGCCGGACCAGCGCAGGCTGGCGACCAGGGAATGCAGGTAGGCCAGCACCACGGCGCTGCCGATCCGCTCTATGCCGTGGACACCGCCGAACAGCCCCAGGGCCGGCGCCTCGGCCGCACGGGTGCCGAGCCGGAGCAGTTGCAGCGGCAGTTGCTGGCCGGCGTATGGCAGCCAGGCCAAGGTTTCCAGTTGGGCCTGGGCACCGGCACGCCGGGCCAGCTCGGCCAATTGGTCGAGTTCGGGCAGCAGGAAAGGCGAGGGAGCCGGCATCTGGCCCTCCACAAAAGGGGACTCTCTCCAGTGTATGCAATAAAGCATGACGCTTTGAGGACAGGCGTTTTCTGATGGAGCCAATCCTGGCTCCCTGGGCCCTCGCCACCCTGGCCGGCAGCGTCGGTCTGGACCGGGTTCGGATCCGCCGAGCCTGGCCGGCAATATGCAGATTTCCATGACAAAACGATGTCACCATGTGCTTTGTATGGGAATTAAATGTTACACTACTACCGCTTTATTAGTAGCTGCTAACAATAACCAGCAGCCGTGTCACAGACCGGCTCCCGTCCACCTAGCTTGTTGCCCCTATTCCATCGCTCATGCTGACAGCCATTATCGAACAAGCCATCCTCCTCCTTGCCCTGGGCTGGTTGCTGACCCTCAATATTCGCCGGGGACTGCATTATCCCCGGCTGGTGATCCTGACTTCCGGCCTCTGGTTTGGCGCCCTCGCCATCGTCTGCATGCTGATGCCCTTTACGGTGACGCCAGGGGTGCTGCTGGATGCACGCAATACGGTGTTGTTCGTGGCCGGCCTCTTTGGCGGGCCGCTTTCCGGGGGAATGGCGCTGGTGATGGCCGGCGGTTTCCGGCTCTGGCTGGGCGGGGAAGGGGCCGTACCCGGGCTGTTCAACCTGGCGCTGGCACTGGTGCTGGGACTGGGAATGCGCCATGCCCTCAGGCGGGGCTGGGCCCGGCTCGAGCTCTGGCATCTGTTGCCGGTGGTGGTGCTGCTGCACCTGACCACGGTGGCCTTGATCTCCTGGCTGCTGTCACCCGCAGAGCGCACCCAGTTGCAGCCGCTGATCGGCCCCTTCCTGCTGGTGATGGTGCCCCTGACCCTGATGCTGGTATTTATCCTGAAGGATGCGGAGCAGCGCCGGCGGGAGCAGCTGGCCTTGCGTGCGAACGAATCCCGGCTCAGGGCCATTACCGGTGCCTTGCCGGATCTGTTGCTCGTGATGGACGAGGAGGGGCGTTGCCTGGAAGTGGCGGCGTCGGATCCGGGCCTGCTGTTTGCCGACGGACCGGTGATCGGCAAAAGGGTGGACGATCTGTTCGCGCCCGAGCTGGCCGGGCGCTTCCTCGATTTTATCCGCCAGACCCTGCGGCAGAAAACCGTGAACACCCTGGTGTACGCGCTCGAGACCCGCAGCGGGCCGCGTACCTTCGAGTGCCGGGGCCAGGCCCTGGACGGCCGCCTGGGCGGCAAGCCGGCGGTGGTGCTGCTGAGCCGGGACATCAGCGCCCGGGTCAGGCATGAAACCGAGCTGCGCATCGCGGCCGTGGCCTTCGAGAGCTTCCAGGGCATGCTGGTGACCGACGCCCACAACCGCATTCTCCGGGTGAACCGGGCCTTTACCGAAATCACCGGCTATAGCTCCGACGAGGTGATAGGCCGGACGCCCAACCTCTTCAGCTCCGGCAAGCACGGACCCGAATTCTACCGCCAGATGTGGCAGAGCATAGCGCGGCAGGGGCACTGGCAGGGGGAGATCCACAACAAGCGCAAGTCCGGCCATCTCTACCCCCAGTGGCTGTCCATCAGCGCAGTCAAGGATGGCGAGGGCAGGGTGAGCCATTATGTGGCCGCCCTCAGCGACATCACCGAGCGCAAGCGGGACGCCGAGAGGATCAATCACCTCGCCTTCTACGATGCCCTCACCGGCCTGCCCAACCGGCGCCTGCTGGCGGAGCGGATCAAGCAGGCCCAGGCGGTGAGCAGCCGCGGCGGCAAGCTGGGTGCCCTCATCTTCATCGATCTGGACAACTTCAAGGACATCAACGATCTCTGGGGACACCAGGTGGGGGATCAGCTGCTGCAGCAGGCGGCGCAACGGCTCAACAAGGTGGTCAGGGAAACGGATACCGTGGCCCGCCTCGGGGGCGACGAGTTCGTGGTATTGCTGGGCGATCTGGCCGAGGAGCCGGCCCTGGCCGCGACCCGGCTGGAGCAAGTCGGCCACAAGCTGCTGGAAGTGCTGGAGCAGCCCTATGTGCATGAGGCCCATGTTCTGCGTGGCAGTGCCTGCCTGGGCCTGGTGACCCTGGACGATCACCGCCAGTCTGCCGATGAGTTGCTGCAACAGGCGGAGTTGGCCATGTATGAGGCCAAGGCGGCCGGCAAGGGCCGGCTGCGCTTTTTCGATCCCGTCATGCAGGAGGCGATTGCCCGCCGGCTGCGACTGGAAGAAGAGATCCTCCGTGGACTGGAGGCACACCAGTTCTGCGTGTATTTCCAGCCCCAGTTCGATGAGCGGCGGAAGATGGTAGGCGCCGAAGCCCTGGTGCGCTGGCGCCATCCGGAGCGGGGTGTGCTGGCCCCGGGCGCCTTTATCGAGGTGGCCGATGCCGCCGGGCTGATGGAGCGCATCGATCGCATCGTGCTGTTGCGGGCCTGCGAACAGATGGTGCTGTGGGCCCGGCTGCCGGCGTTGAGCGGGGTGACGGTATCGGTCAACATCAGCGCCGCCCAGCTGTACCAGGACAGCTTTATCGAGGATGTGCTGCAGGTACTGGCGCAGACCGGAGCCGATCCGGCCAGGCTCAAGCTGGAACTGACCGAGTCCATGCTGATCACCGACATGCCGAGGGCGACGGAGCGGATGCGGACCCTCAAGCAGCATGGCATCCGTTTCGCCATCGACGACTTCGGCACCGGTTATTCTTCGCTGCATTACCTGCAGCAACTGCCCCTGGATCAGCTGAAGATCGATCAGTCCTTCGTCCGGGCCTTGCCTGACGACGCCAACAGCCTCGGCATCATCCGGGCGATCATCGCCATGGCCGGCAGCCTGGGTCTGGAAGTCATCGCCGAAGGGGTGGAGAACGACGCCCAGCGCGACCTGTTGCAGCAGGACGGCTGTCATCTCTACCAGGGCTACCTCTTCGCCCGCCCGGCCCCGGCGGAGGAGATAGCAGCGATGATGCCGTTGCACGAGGCGGAGCCTGAGGAAGTTGAACCGAGCGCCTGAGGCTGTATCCAACTGGCTGATTTTAAAATAAAAAAAGCCGCCTTGCGGCGGCTTTAGAGGGTTTGGTGGAGCTGGCGGGAGTTGAACCCGCGTCCGAAAAACCTACGTCGTCGGTACTACATGCTTAGTCAGTCATTAATTTCGCCAGCTGCTGCGGACAGACACGCCACAGAATGACTATCCTGAATTGGATTTAACGCTTCAACCGTCAGGCACGGCATCCACGCGATCCTGTGAAGGATGACCTTCCGATTCCCTAAGTCACAGGCAAGCTAGGGTAGAAGGGCTCTTGCAGGTTATTAAGCTGCTAGTGCGTAGTTTTCGTCGTTTGCGACTATTTTTTGCGATTGTTTAACGAGGCCTATCGCACCTCGGCATGCACCTTGGAGTTCGAGAGTCTCGTCGAATCCTGAATCAGCCCCAAGTTGTGCAACCATGATATTTCAATGGTTGCTAAATAACAAGCCCTAGCGTGCCTTGTGTTTCATCATCCGGTCTTTTTCCCGCTGCCAGTCGCGCTCTTTCACGTCCTGGCGCTTGTCGTGGGCCTTCTTGCCTTTTACCAGGCCAATCTCGGCCTTGACCCAGGACTTGGACCAGTACAGGGACAGCGGCACCAGGGTGTAGCCTTCCCGTTCAATAAGACCAGTGAGGCGGTCCAGCTGGCGCTTGTGCAGCAGCAGCTTGCGGGTGCGCAAGGGATCACAGACCACGTGGGTGGAGGCCATGTTGAGCGGGGTAATGGTGGCGGCAAACAGAAAGGCCTCGCCGTTTCGCATGAACACGTAGGCCTCGCCGATGTTGACCTTGCCGGCCCGCAGCGCTTTGACTTCCCATCCTAGCAACTCGACACCGGCTTCGAATTTTTCCTCGATGGAGTATTCGTGCCGTGCCTTGCGGTTAACGGCGATGGTGTTGGAGCCGGGTTTCTTCTTGGCTTTGTTTTTTGTCATAGTGGCGGCATTATACGGTGCCGATAGAAGCTTGGGAATTGGTGAAAGGGCAACCGTCGGTTTTTTGTACAGTGTTGGCGATGAGCCCGACCCGGATTGGTGTTAACATCAAGGGGTTTTGGTGGCAGGAGAGGTTATGCCCAGTATTACCCGCAGCGCACTGGTGATGTTCAGTGCGCAACAGATGTATGAGTTGGTTAACGACGTGGATGCCTACCCTCAATTTTTACCGGGTTGCGTGGCCAGTCGTATTGTGTCCGAGTCGGGCAACAGCATTACCGCAGCCTTGGATGTGGCCAAGGCCGGGATCCGCAAGACCTTTACCACCCGTAATCGACTGGAACCTCATCAGCGCATCGAGATGGAGTTGGTGGACGGTCCCTTTAAGTCGCTCAGTGGCGGCTGGACTTTCACCCCCCTGGACGTCGATGCCTGTAAGGTGGAGCTGAAGCTGCATTTCGAGTTTACCTCTCGCCTGGTGGAGCTGGCCTTCGGCGGGGTATTCAAGGAGCTGACCAATGCCATGGTGCATGCGTTCAGCGAACGGGCGAGGGAGGTCTACGGCAGTGAATCTTATCCGGGTTGAAGTGGTATATGCCCTGCCGCACCAGCAAACGGTGCTGAGTCTGAAGGTGCCCGCCGCCGATACGGTCAGGCAGGTGATCGAGCAGTCGGGTATTTTGCAGCAATATCCGGAGATCGATCTCGACACCGATATGGTCGGTGTATTCGGGCGTCAGGTGAAGCTTGGGCAGCCACTGCACGATGGCGACCGGATAGAAATCTACCGGCCTTTACTGGCTGATCCCAAAGAGATCCGTCGGCGCCGTGCCGAGCAGGCAAAAGAGGAAGGGCGGGCCGACAAGGTGACCGGCGGCAGGCCAGATCCGAAGAGAACCAGAAAATAAATTGACGGGGCCGGCGCGGGGTGACCCTCAAGGCCATGCGGGCATCAGTGACCTTCAGCCCGCCACTTCCTTACAGTCCCCGATGAAAATCCTCAGACACCGGGAAGTCGCCTTGAACCGATACCAGGGCATCGTTGCTGAAGTCCAGCGTCAGCTGCTTTTGTTCGATGTCGCCCCGGCCCGGCTTGAAGTAATAGAGATAGACCCACTTGTCATGATTGAAGCCATCCAGGCTCATGGGATTACCCAGCAAAAAACGCACCTGTTCCTTGGTCATGCCCTGGCGCAGCTGGGCTACCTGCTTTTCTTCGATGTAGTTGCCCTGGGGGATGTCCACCTTGTACACCAGGCCGCAGCCGGCCAGGGGAAGAGCTAAAAATAAAGGTAAAATCAAGGTTTTGAGTTGCATAGCTGGATAATATCCTGTGTGACCTGGGGGCATCATAGCCGTTGGTGCTTGGGTTGTAAAAGCTAGACCCGCAAACCATCAATTGGTTCAGTGAGCTGGGTCATGGTCATTTCTTTGCTGCTGGCCTAATATCTTCACCTCTAACTATACCTTTAAGGGGTGAGGCGATGACAAAGCATGTGTTTCATTTGGGTATTACTGATGCGGATCTGCAGGGGGCGAGGTTAGCCATTGTTCCGGGCGATCCGGAGCGGGTACAGCGTATTGCCGAGCAGTTGAGCAATCCCCGCCATCTGGCCAGCAAGCGCGAATTCACCTCCTGGCTCGGCGAACTGGATGGCAAGCCTGTCGTGGTGTGCTCTACCGGTATCGGCGGGCCTTCCACCTCTATCGCGGTGGAGGAATTGGCCCAATTGGGGGTGTCCACCTTCCTGCGCATCGGCACTACCGGGGCTATCCAGACTCATATCAATGTCGGTGACATGATTGTCACCATGGGCTCGGTGCGATTGGACGGCGCCAGCAGCCATTTTGCCCCCATGGAGTTTCCGGCGGTGGCCAACTTCGATTGTACCTGCGCTCTGGTGGATGCCGCCCGGGATATGGGCATCGCTCCGCATGTAGGGATCACCGCTTCTTCGGATACCTTCTACCCCGGCCAGGAGCGCTACGATACCCATTCCGCCCGGGTATTGCGCAAATTCCAGGGCAGTATGAAAGAGTGGCAGGCGATGGGGGTACTGAATTATGAAATGGAGTCTGCCACCCTCCTTACCATGTGTGCCAGCCAGGGGTTGCAAGCCGGTTGTGTGGCCGGGGTGATCGTCAACCGTACCCAGCAGGAAATTCCTGACGAAACCACCATGAAAAAAGCCGAGCAACAAGCCATCGACATCGTCATCGGTGCCGCCCGGCGCCTGGTGTAATCCTTGTTGGCCCGGCGCAGCCGGGCCCTTGATACGCTTCACGCCTCACCGCACACCAGCAGCTCCCTGGCATTGGCCAGGGTGTTGGGCGTGATTTTGTTGCCACCGAGCAGCCGGGCCAGTTCCTGCAAACGGCTGTGTTCGTCCAGCTCCTGCATCCGAGTCTGGGTGTCGTTGTCGGCACTGTTCTTACTGACAAAAAAGTGCTGGTGACCATGACCGGCCACTTGCGGCAGATGGGTAATGACCAGTACCTGGGTGGAATCGCCCAGCCGACGCAGCAACTTGCCCACCACGGCAGCGGTGGGGCCACTGACGCCCACGTCCACTTCATCAAAAATCAGCGTCGGGGTTTCCACCTTCTGGGCGGTGATCACCTGGATGGCCAGGCTGATGCGTGACAGTTCACCGCCGGAGGCCACCCGGGCCAGCGGACTGAGCGGTTGCCCCGGGTTGGTGCTGACCAAGAAATCAACCCGGTCGATACCGAGCGGTGAATAGCCGCCGTCGTCGGCGGTCACCTGAATTTCAAAGCGGCCATGCTCCATGCTGAGCTGGTGCATGCTCTGGGTTATCTGGCGGTCGAGAGAGCTGGCATAGCGTTGCCGACTCTGGCTGAGCCGCTCCGCTGCCTGCAGGAAGTCGTCCCGGGCCCGTTCCACTTCCTCATCCAGCCCCAGCAGACGGGAGTCGTTATGCTCCATTTCCTCCAGGCGGCTGCTTATTTCCCGATGAAAATCCAAGAGCTCTGCCGGTGGTACATGGTGCTTGCGGGCCAGCTCCATCACCTTGCCCAACCGGGCTTCCACCTCGTACAGGCGCTCCGGATCCAGCTCAAGCCGATCCAGGTAACGACTCAGTTCACTGTGGCCCTCTTCCAGCTGGATCAGGCTGCTTTCTATCATGTCCTGAACCGGACTGAGCCGGGCATCCATCTGGCTGAGTTCGATCAGGGTCTTCAAGCCCTGGCGCAGCAGCTGCAGGGCATTGGTTTCTTCACCATCCGCCAGCACATTGAGTACCAGCTGACAGTCGTTGAGCAGCTCGGCACCGTTGGCCAGGCGTTTGTGCTCCGCTTCTAGTTCGGGAAATTCGCCCTCGGCCAGGGCCAGTTCGTCCAGTTCGGCCACCTGGTACTCCAGCAACTGGCGCTGGGCCTGCCACTGGGCCTGCTCGCTTTGCAGTTGCTTGCGCTCATTACTGAGCTGGCGCCAGTGCTGATAGTGCCGGCCGACCAGTTGCAGCAACTGATGATGGCCGGCATAGGCGTCGAGCAGGCGACGCTGGTAGTCGTGCTTCTGCAGTTCCTGGTGGGCATGCTGGCCGTGGATGTTGATCAGCAGGCCGCCAAGGATCTTGAGCTGGGACAGGGGTACCGGAGTGCCGTTGATGTAGCCACGGGAGCGCCCTTCCTTGCTCAGGGTACGGCGCAGTATGCATTCGTCTTGTTCATCCAGTTCCTGCTCGCTCAGCCAGGCCTTTACCCTGGGGAGCTGGTCGACACGAAAACGCGCACTGATATCGGCCTTGTCGGCTCCGGGGCGGACCGAGTCGGCATCGGCCCGTTCCCCCAGGGCCAGGGCCAGGGCATCGATAGCGATGGATTTGCCGGCGCCGGTTTCGCCGGTGATGCTGGTCATACCCGGGCGCAAGTCCAGCTCAAGGAAGGAGACAATGGCAAAATTGCTGATGGTGAGCTGAAGCAGCATGGTGGACTCCTGCACAAAACAAGTCTGTATGAAAATACAGTATACTGTTGTTTTGTACAGTGGCAAGGTTCCGATGATGTCGGATTGAAGCTCTTGCGGAAAGAGCGTCAGGAGGAAAAATACACCGCCTCACGCCTCACGCCTCACGCCTCACGCCTCACGCCTCACGCCTCAGAACAGCTTACTGCCCCAGCCGAGCTTGCTGCGCAGCACTTCGAAGTAGTTATGGCCGCGCGGGTGCAGCAGCTTGAGTTTGTAGGGGCTCTTGTAGATATGAATTTCGTCGCCGGGTTGGACCGCCAGCGACACATGGCCATCGCAGCTGATCAGCATCTGTTCGGTCTTGTTGGTGGGAGCGACCACCAGCTTCACCTGGGCGTCGGCATCGATCACGATGGGCCGGCAGCTCAGGGTATGGGGGAACATGGGCACCAGGGTAATGGCGTTGAGGTTGGGGGTCAGGATGGGGCCGCCGGCAGACAGCGAATAGGCCGTCGAGCCGGTGGGGGTGGCGACAATCATGCCGTCGGCCCGCTGGCTGTACATGAAATGCCCGTTGATATAGACCTCGAACTCGATCATATGGGCTATCTTGCCCGGGTGCAGCACCGCCTCGTTCATGGCGGTATTGCTGGCCTTGAGCTGACCATGGCGATGCACCTGGGCTTCCAGCAGGAAGCGGTATTCGGCCTGGTAGTCGCCGGCCAGCAGGCGTTCGAGGGGATGCTCGAAACTGTCCGGTGACAAATCGGTCAAAAAGCCCAGGTTGCCCCGGTTGACGCCCACCACCGCCACATCGAAACGCGCCAGCACCCGGGCGGCGCCCAGCATATTGCCGTCGCCGCCCACCACTATGGCCAGGTCGGCCCGCTCGCCCAGTTCGACCATTTCCAGCAGCTCGGCCTGTTCCAGGCGGAGCTGCTCACCCACGCGTCGTTCGATCACCACCTTAAGACCCAGTTGAACAAGGTAGTGATAGAGTGCCACCAGGGTTTGGTTGGCTCCTTCGTGATCCGGTTTGCCGATAAGGGCAATGGTATTGAAGTCGGTTTCCATCGATATGTTGGCCTGGCGGTGTCAGCAATGCGGCGGCGCATTCCCTGGCTGAATAAGTGGCCTTATTCTAAATAACCCTGGGGTCCAACGCCACCCGGCTGAGCGGGCCGCTGCAAAAACCCTCTTGAAATTGTCCCGGCAGCCCCCATATTAGGCACAAAGTTGGTTAACACAGACGGGAGACAACATGAGCAGCAAACAACACCAGGTTGAGGCAGAGCAGTCCGCCGAGCAGGAGCCGCTGACGGTAGAAACCGACGCCACGGCGAATGCCGAGCCGAGCCCACCGGATGCGGCTTATGTAGCCGAGCTGGAACAAAAGCTGGCAGACGCCGAAGCTCATGTCCAGACCGAAAAAGAGAATACCCTGCGGGCGCTGGCCGAGATGGAAAATATCCGCCGCCGCGCGGCCCAGGACGTGGAAAAAGCCCAGAAATTCGCCCTGGAAAAATTTGCCGGTGAATTATTGCCGGTCATCGACAGCCTGGAGCGGGCGCTGGAGCACACCGACAAGGAAAACGACGCCTTCAAGGCGGTGTGCGAAGGGGTGGAGCTGACCCTGAAATCCCTGCTCAGCACGGTGGAAAAATTCGGCGTGGTGCAGATCGATCCCCTGGGCCAGCCCTTCGATCCCAACAGGCATCAGGCCATGAGCATGGTCGAGAGCAACGAAGTGGCGCCCAACTCGGTGCTGGCGGTGATGATGAAGGGCTATGAACTGAACGGCCGGGTGCTGCGTCCCGCCATGGTGATGGTGGCCAAGGGCCCGTCCATCGATACCCAGGCCTGAGTCGCCGGGGCCGCCAAAAAAATGTGATGCCTGTCTTGAAAGCCGATAGCGGCAACCACATATAGGCACTAAAGCAAAACACCAAACGCTTATTACCGTATTTAAGATATTGAGAGAGGATTTTATGGGTAGAATCATCGGCATCGATCTGGGTACCACCAACTCTTGCGTTGCCATCCTGGATGGGGATACCCCGCGGGTTATTGAAAACGCCGAGGGTACTCGTACTACTCCCTCCATCATCGCCTATACCGATGACGGCGAGACCCTGGTCGGCCAGCCGGCCAAGCGCCAGGCGGTCACCAACCCCAAAAATACCCTGTTTGCCATCAAACGCCTGATCGGCCGCCGCTTCGAAGACGAAGAAGTGCAGCGTGACATCAAGATCATGCCGTTCAGCATCGTCCGTGCCGACAACGGCGATGCCTGGGTGGCCGTCAAAGACAAGAAGATGGCTCCGCCGCAGATTTCTGCCGAAGTGCTGAAAAAAATGAAGAAAACCGCCGAAGACTACCTCGGCGAAGCGGTGACAGAAGCCGTTATCACAGTACCGGCCTATTTCAACGACGCCCAGCGTCAGGCCACCAAGGACGCTGGCCGTATTGCCGGCCTGGACGTGAAACGGATCATCAACGAGCCGACCGCGGCGGCCTTTGCCTACGGCGTGAACAAGGCCCAGGGCGATCGCAAGGTGGCGGTGTACGATCTGGGCGGTGGTACCTTCGATATCTCCATCATCGAAATCGATGATATGGACGGTGAGAAAACCTTTGAGGTACTGGCCACCAACGGTGACACCCACCTGGGGGGTGAGGACTTCGACAACCGCCTGATCACCTACCTGGTTGAGGAATTCAAGCGCGAGCAGGGCTTCGATCTGCGTAACGACATGCTGGCGTTGCAGCGGCTGAAGGAAGCCGCGGAGAAAGCCAAGTGCGAGCTGTCCTCCGCCCAGCAGACCGAAGTCAACCTGCCCTACATCACCGCCGATGCCACCGGGCCCAAGCACCTGAACATCAAGGTGACCCGTGCCAAGCTGGAATCGCTGGTGGAAGACATGGTCAAGAAGTCCCTGGAGCCGGTGCGTACCGCGCTGCAGGATGCCGGCCTGTCCGTATCCGATATCGACGACGTTATCCTGGTCGGTGGTCAGACCCGGATGCCGCTGGTACAGAAAGCGGTGAGCGACTTCTTCGGCAAGGAGCCGCGCAAGGACGTGAACCCGGATGAAGCCGTGGCCGTGGGCGCCGCCATTCAGGGCGCGGTACTGTCCGGCGACAAGAAAGACGTGCTGCTGCTCGACGTGACCCCGCTGTCGCTGGGTATCGAAACCATGGGCGGCGTGATGACCGCGCTGATCGAGAAGAACACCACCATCCCGACCAAAAAGTCCCAGGTGTTCTCCACCGCCGACGACAATCAGTCCGCGGTGACCATCCATGTGTTGCAGGGCGAACGCAAACGTGCCGGTGACAACAAGTCGCTGGGCCAGTTCAACCTGGAGGGTATTCGCCCGGCGCCGCGCGGCCTGCCGCAGATCGAAGTGACCTTCGACATCGATGCCGACGGCATACTGCACGTGTCCGCCAAGGACAAGGACACCGGCAAGGAGCAGAAGATCACCATCCAGGCCTCTTCCGGCCTGAGCGAGGCGGAGATCGAAGCCATGGTGCGTGCGGCCGAGGCCAACGCCGCGGAAGACAAGAAGTTCGAAGAGCTGGTTCAGGCCCGTAACCAGGCCGACGGCCTGGTGCATGCCACCCGCAAGCAGCTGGAGGAAGCCGGTGATGCCCTGGCCGCCAACGACAAGAGCGCCATCGAGTCGGCCCTGAGTGCCCTGGAAAGCGCCGTTCGCGGTGAGGAGAAGGCCGAGATCGAGGCCAAGCAACAGGCGTTGCTGGAGGTGTCCCAGAAGCTGATGGAGGCGGCTCAGGCCAAGGCCCAGGCTCAGGCGCACGATGCGGGCGGAGCCCAGGAAGGCGGCAACAAGGCCGATGACGACGTGGTTGACGCCGAGTTTGAAGAAGTGAAAGACGACAAGAAGTAATGGTCAACCCGGCGCATTGACGCTGACAGTGCGGGCGTTGGGACTCCAACGCCCGCCTTTGTGTAATTAGGACTCAGGTAAGCTAGTAGCCTATGTCGAAACGAGATTATTATGAAGTGCTCGGGGTTTCCAAGGGAGCCGATGAGCGCGAAATCAAGAAAGCCTACAAGCGGATGGCGATGAAATATCACCCGGATCGCAACAAAGAAGATGCGGATGCGGGCGACAAGTTCAAGGAAGCCACCGAGGCTTATGAAATACTGACCGACAGCCAGAAGCGGGCGGCCTATGATCAGTTCGGCCATGCCGGCGTGGACGGCCAGCAGGGCGGTCATGGTTTTGGCGGAGCCGGTGCCGATTTCAGTGATATTTTCGGCGATGTGTTCGGTGATATCTTCGGTGGCGGTCAGCGCCGGCAGCAGCGGGCGGCCCGTGGTGCCGATCTGCGCTACAACATGGAACTGACGCTGGAAGAAGCGGTGCGGGGCGTCACCAAAGAGATCAAGGTACCGACCCTGGTCGGTTGTGACGTCTGTGACGGCAGTGGCGCCAAGCCCGGCACCCAGGCCAAGACCTGTCCTACCTGCCATGGCCACGGCCAGGTACAGATGCGCCAGGGCTTTTTTACCGTGCAGCAGCCCTGTCCCCATTGTCGCGGCAAGGGCAAAATCATCACCGACCCCTGCCATAAGTGCCATGGCGAGGGCCGTTACCAGAAGACCAAGACCCTGTCGGTCAAGATCCCGTCCGGGGTGGATACCGGTGACCGTATCCGCCTGTCCGGTGAAGGGGAGGCGGGGGAGGCCGGTGCGCCTGCCGGTGATCTCTATGTCCAGGTGCATGTGCGTGAACACGATATCTTCGTGCGTGACGGCAACAACCTCTATTGCGAAGTGCCGATAAGCTATACCTCCGCGGCCCTGGGCGGCGAGGTGGAAGTGCCGACCCTGGACGGCCGGGTCAAGCTCAAGATCCCGGCGGAAACCCAGACCGGACGCATGTTCCGGCTCAAGGGCAAAGGGGTGCGCTCGGCCCGCAACGGCCTGCTGGGCGATCTGGTGTGCAAAGTCTATATTGAAACGCCCGTCAACCTGACCGATGAGCAGAAAGAGCTGTTGCGCCAGCTCGAGGACTCCTGTGGCGGCCTGGCGGCCAAGAAGCACAGACCCAAGTCGGAAGGCTTTTTCGAAGGCGTGAAACGCTTCTTCGATGATTTGACCCGCTGAGTCCACTGTATTAGTCTGGGCTGTTTGAAACAACAGCCCAGCGGCTGAAGCGGATTATATGATACGAGCCCTATGCCGTTTTCCGGTAGGGCTTTCGTTGTTTTATCGTTTGGTAAAGGAACCAGGTTTCCACTATGAAGCAAACACCGATGACCATCCGCGGTGCGCAGAGACTGCGTGAAGAACTGGACTACCTGAAGTCTGTGCGTCGCCCGCAAATTATCGAAGCCATTGCCGATGCCCGTGAGCATGGCGATCTGAAAGAAAACGCCGAATATCACGCCGCCCGTGAGCAGCAGGGATTCTGCGAAGGTCGTATCCAGGAAATTGAAGCCAAGTTGTCCAATGCCCAGATCATCGATATTACCAAGCTGCCCAACAGCGGCAAGGTGATCTTCGGGGCGACCGTGACCCTGTTCAAGGTGGACGACGAAAAGGAGATCACCTACCGGGTGGTGGGTGACGACGAATCGGATATCAAGGCCAACCTGATTTCCGTGAATTCCCCGATCGCCCGCGCCCTGATCGGCAAGGAAGAGGACGATGTGGCCATCGTCAAGACACCTTCCGGCGACGTGGAATACGAAATCCTCAAGGTAGAATATCTGTAACTTCGATCCCGACCCTCGACGAAAGAGACAGCCGGTTATTCCTGCTGTCTTTTGTTTATCTCCTGCAGAAAGCCTCTGAATACGAAGTCCGACAGGGCCATACGGTCGGCCATGGCCAGTTCAAACTGGACCGCCGTCAGCCAGAAATGTCGCCCCTTGTGCTGGCGCACCAGCTGCAGCCTGAGCGCCAGCACCTGCTCCTGGCCCAGTTTTAGCAGTACCTTCTTGCTTGGTTGCGATCTGAACAGGCAGCGGCGGGACAGCAGCCGCATGCCGTTGATCGACAGATCGCGGATTTCGGCGGCCAGGGGCCTGCCGTTGGCTTGGTACAGCTGCAGATCCTGCGGGCTGGGCAGACGCCAGGCGCGGGGGTGGAAGCCGTCGGTAATGATGCTGGGGGGGCTCAATTCCGCCTGCTCTTCGGTGGCCACCTGGTGTTTGAGGGTGACCGGAAAATGCAGCTTGACGTTTCCTAGCTCCAGTTTTAGCTCCAGGTGTGATGCCTGTTCGAGCAGGGGCCTGATATTGGCGTCGATGGCCATGGTCAGGCTGAGCAGGGCTTCCGGCTGATCCTGCTGATACAGTTCGTTCAGCAGTTGTAGCTCTTCATCGGTCAGGTATCTGTGGGCGGGCATGGCAATCACACCGTGGCTAAATGCTAATAGTATTATCCTCCAGCCTGCCGGATAACAGCTCGAAAGGGAAATAATTCAAAGGGGATAAGGAGATAGGGAGGCATGAGCGGAAACCTGGGCCAGCAAGACGGGCCGGATGAACCGACCCTGGGACACTCAGGCTTTGGGCAGGGTGATCTTCTTCTGCTCGCTGGGGCGGTACAGGGTCAGGATATGACCTATGGTCTGTACCTTGACCGCACCGGTTTCGCGCACGATGGCGTCCATGATCAGCGTTTTGACTTCCCTGTCTTCGGCGGCAACCTTGACCTTGATCAGTTCATGGAAATTCAGGGCCAGGTCGATTTCGGCCAGTACGCCTTCGGTCAGGCCATGCTGGCCAAGCAATACCACCGGCTTCAGGCTGTGGGCCAGTCCCTTGAGGTATTGTCTTTGCTTATTATTCAGGGTCATTGCAAAATGCTTCAGTTAAATAGGTTGAAAGGGGGCCATTGTACCCCCATCTAGGCTTCAATGGTAATAGCAGAGCGATAATTTAATGGGTAAGAAAAAACGCTCGGCCAGCTCAACGCGCTGGCTTAAAGAGCATTTTGACGATAAATATGTGCAACAGGCACAAAAAAAAGGCCTGCGCTCGCGTGCCGTGTTTAAACTTGAAGAATTACAGGGCCGGGATCGCCTGCTCAGACAGGGGATGACGGTGGTGGATCTGGGGGCCGCACCCGGTGGCTGGAGCCAGTATGCGGTGGAGCAGGTGGGCCAGCAGGGCAAGGTCATCGCCTGCGACATACTGCCGATGGATCCTATCGCCGGCGTCGATTTCCTGCAGGGCGACTTCCGCGAGGAAGCGGTGCTGGGTGCCCTGCTGGAGCGGGTGGGTGACGCCAAGGTGGATGTGGTGCTGTCGGACATGGCCCCCAACATGAGCGGCACACCCGAGGTGGACCAGCCCAGGTCCATGTATCTGGTGGAGCTGGCGCTGGATATGTGCCGACAGGTATTGGCCCCCCAGGGAAGTTTTGTGGTTAAAGTATTTCAGGGAGCCGGCTTCGATGAATTCCTTCTGGAAGTTCGCCGGTCTTTCGGTGTGGTCAAGGTGAGAAAGCCCGACTCGTCGCGGCCCCGCTCACGGGAAGTCTACATTGTGGCTACAGGTTTTAAACTGTAGTACCCTGTCCGAGTCATAAACTGTCAGCCGGTGAGGTTAGTAATTTGAGTGACATGGCGAAGAATTTGATCCTGTGGTTGGTCATAGCCGTGGTGTTAATGTCGGTTTTCCAGAGCTTTAGCCCGAGTGAGCCGAGCGGACGCCAGACGGACTATACCACCTTTGTGCAGGAAGTAGCCCAAGGGCAGATACGTGAAGTCCGTATGGATGGCAAGACCATCAACGGTGTCAAGCGCAGCGGTGATCGTTTCACCACCATCATGCCTTCGGAAGATCCTCAGCTGCTGAACGACCTGCTGAACAACAACGTCCGCGTGGTGGGTGAAAAACCCGAAGAGCCGAGCCTGCTGACGTCGATCTTTATTTCCTGGTTCCCCATGCTGCTGCTGATCGGGGTCTGGATTTTCTTCATGCGTCAGATGCAGGGCGGCGGCGGCAAGGGCGCCATGACCTTCGGTAAGAGCCGGGCGCGGCTGATGAGCGAAGATCAGGTCAAAACCACCTTTGCCGACGTGGCCGGCTGCGATGAGGCCAAAGAGGACGTGAAAGAACTGGTGGATTATCTGCGCGACCCCAGCCGCTTCCAGAAGCTGGGTGGCCGCATTCCTACCGGTATCTTGCTGGTGGGGCCTCCCGGTACCGGTAAAACCCTGCTGGCCAAAGCCATCGCCGGGGAAGCCAAGGTGCCCTTCTTCACCATTTCCGGCTCCGACTTTGTCGAAATGTTCGTGGGTGTGGGTGCCTCGCGGGTGCGTGACATGTTCGAACAGGCCAAGAAATCGGCGCCCTGTATCGTCTTTATCGATGAGATAGATGCCGTTGGTCGCCAGCGTGGTGCCGGTCTGGGCGGTGGTCATGACGAGCGGGAGCAGACCCTGAACCAGATGCTGGTGGAAATGGACGGTTTCGAAGGTAACGAGGGCGTTATCGTTATCGCCGCCACCAACCGACCCGACGTGCTGGATCCGGCCTTGCTGCGTCCCGGCCGGTTCGACCGCCAGGTGGTGGTGGGGCTGCCCGACGTACGCGGCCGGGAACAGATCCTCAAGGTACACATGCGTCGGGTGCCCCTGGCCGACGACGTCAATGCCAGCGTGATTGCCCGTGGTACTCCCGGCTTCAGCGGGGCCGACCTGGCCAACCTGGTCAACGAAGCGGCGCTGTTTGCGGCTCGTTCCGCCCGTCGCCTGGTGTCCATGGAAGAGTTCGAAAAGGCCAAGGACAAGATCATGATGGGCGCCGAGCGTCGTTCCATGGTGATGTCGGAGTCCGAGAAGGAGATGACCGCCTATCACGAAGCCGGCCATGCCATCGTCGGCCGCGTGGTGCCCGAGCACGATCCCGTGTACAAGGTGTCCATCATTCCCCGTGGCCGGGCCCTGGGGGTCACCATGTACCTGCCGGAGCAGGATCGCTTCAGCTACAGCAAACAACACCTGGAGTCGATGATCTCCAGCCTCTATGGCGGCCGCCTGGCGGAAGAGATCATCTACGGTTTCGACAAGGTCACCACCGGTGCTTCCAACGACATCGAGCGGGCCACCGAGATTGCCCACAAGATGGTGACCCAGTGGGGCCTGTCGGAGAAACTGGGTCCCTTGCTGTATGCGGATGAAGAAGGCGAAGTCTTCCTCGGGCGCACCGCGGCCAAGGTCAAGCACATGTCCGATGAAACCGCCAAGGCCATCGACGCCGAAGTGAAGGATGTGATCGAGCGCAACTTCCAGCGAGCCAAGCAGATCCTGATGGATAACATCGATGTCCTGCACGCCATGAAGGACGCACTGATGAAGTACGAAACCATCGATGCCAAACAGATTGATGATCTGATGGCGCGGCGGGAAGTGCGGGCTCCGGCAGATTGGAAAGACGAGCCGGATGACAAGCCGCAGGGACCCGCCGCCAGCTCCGATGACAAAAAAGGAGAGCCGGCGGATGAGACCAAGTCTGCCTCACCGGATCTGAATAAGCCTGGTGATGCCACCAGCAACTGAGTTTTTGTGATAAATTAAGCCCCGGACGTCACCAGTCCGGGGCTTTTTTATTTTTGGGAACCCGCTGTTTATGCTGTTATCAAGTTCATCCAGAAGCCTGGATTTATCGTCACCCCAGATCATGGGCATCCTCAATCTTACGCCCGACTCCTTCTCCGACGGTGGACGTTTCGTCGCCGAAGACGCGGCCCTGCGTCATGCCCGGCAGATGGTCGACGATGGCGCTACCATCATCGATGTGGGCGGCGAGTCGACGCGGCCGGGGGCCGACGCGGTTGCCGAGCAACAGGAGCTGGAGCGGGTGCTGCCGATCATCGAACGACTGCGGGCCGAGCTGGACTGCTGGATTTCGATCGATACCAGCAAGGCGGCGGTGATGCGTGCCGCGGTCGCGGCCGGCGCCGATCTGATCAACGACATCCGTGCCTTGCGTGAGCCGGGCGCCTTGCAGGTAGCGGCCGACAGCGGGGCTGCGGTGTGCCTGATGCATATGCAGGGGCAACCCAGGACCATGCAGCAGGCGCCCGACTACCGGGACGTGACCGCCGAGGTCGGCGCCTTTCTGCAGGAGCGGGTACAGGCCTGTGTGGCGGCGGGGATCCCGCGCTCAAGGCTTTGCCTGGATCCCGGTTACGGTTTTGGCAAGTCGCTCGAGCACAACTACGAACTGCTGGGGCGCCTCGGCCGGCTGCAGCAGTTGGCGCTGCCGTTGCTGGTGGGCATGTCGCGCAAGTCCATGTTGGGGCAATTGCTGGACCGGGCGCTGGATGAGCGGCTGGCCGGCGGCCTGGCGGCACACCTCTTCGCCATCGGCCAGGGCGCGCGCATAGTACGGGTGCACGATGTAAAAGCGATGGCCGATGCCGTACGGGTATGGCAACAGGCCGCACATTATCAGGGATAACATAGATGAGCAGAAAATATTTTGGCACCGACGGTATACGCGGCCGGGTAGGGGACTATCCCATTACCCCCGAGTTCGTGATGAAACTGGGCTGGGCGGCGGGAAAGGTGTTGTCGCAAACCGGCACCAGGAAGGTGCTGATCGGCAAGGACACCCGGGTTTCCGGTTACATGCTGGAATCGGCACTGGAAGCGGGGTTGTCCGCAGCGGGCCTGCAGGCCGCGCTGCTGGGCCCCATGCCGACGCCGGCCATCGCCTATCTGACCCGGACTTTCCGGGCCGAAGCCGGTATCGTGATCAGCGCCTCCCATAATCCCTATTACGATAACGGCATCAAGTTTTTCTCCCATGACGGCACCAAGCTGCCGGATGAGGTGGAGCTGGCCATCGAGGCTCTGCTTGAACAGCCGATGGACTGCGTGCCATCGGAGCAATTGGGCAAGGCCACGCGGATCAACGATGCCGCCGGGCGTTATATTGAATTCTGCAAGAGCACTTTCCCGTCCGAGATGCACCTGGACGGCCTGAAAGTGGTCATCGACTGTGCTCATGGCGCCACCTACCATATCGCCCCGGCGGTATTCGAAGAGCTGGGAGCACAGGTGATCCGTACCGGTGTTCAGCCCAACGGTTTCAACATCAACGACAAGGTCGGCTCCACCGCGCCCCAGGCGCTGATCGAAGCGGTACTGTCACACAAGGCCGATCTGGGCATCGCCTTCGATGGCGACGGTGACCGACTGATGATGGTGGATCATACCGGTGCCCTGGTCGATGGCGATGAAGTACTCTACATCATGGCGCGGGATGCCCACCAGCGGGGCACCCTGGGGGGCGGCGTGGTCGGGACCCTGATGAGCAACATGGCATTGGAGCTGGCTCTGGCCAAGCGGGGTATTCCTTTTGCCCGGGCCAAGGTGGGCGATCGCTATGTGCTGGAATTGTTGAAAGAGTACGGCTGGAAACTGGGGGGGGAAAATTCCGGCCATATTATCAGCCTGGATCACAATACCACCGGGGATGGCATCGTGGCCGCATTGCAGGTATTACGGGCCATGGTTGGCGATCGTCGTAGCCTGCAGGCGCTGCGCGGTGAGTTAATTCTGTTCCCCCAGGTACTGGTGAATGTGCGTTTTGACGCCGGCAGCGACCCTTTGGCCAGCAGCGAGGTGCAACGCCGGGTGGTCGAGGCCGAAGCCGAGCTGGCGGGAGCGGGGCGAGTCCTGTTACGCAAGTCTGGGACCGAGCCCTTGATACGGGTCATGGTGGAAGGGGCGGATCAGGCACAGGTGGGGCGATTGGCGCATTACATTGCCGAAGCGGTGGCCTGACCGGCTGCGCCGGAGCTGGACGTCGTAAGCTGGAAGCCGGAAGCAGCCCGGTGTTGTTTTTGGTATTTGTGCAGGCAGCCGTGTATCGCAGCCTGCATTCAAGTTCTTCGAACCACTGGGCGGCTGATCGCTTTCGGCTTCCAGCGTCCAGCTTGAGTAAAACGATTGTGTAATCATCGCTTTGTCGCCTTTTTATGCAGTTGAGCGATTTTTTGAAAATTGCGCTTGTATCCGGTCAGCAGGGTCGTTAGTATTAGCCCCGCTCCGGACAGCAGGGCTGGAAAGGGGCGGTAACGCCAAACGAAGGTAGGCTGAAATGTACGAAATTCTTTTGGTGGTGTATCTGATTATCGCGCTGGCTTTGATTGGCCTGGTGCTGATTCAGCAAGGGAAAGGCGCGGATATGGGCGCATCCTTCGGCGCAGGTGCATCGAACACGGTTTTTGGCTCCAGCGGGTCAGGTAACTTCCTGACCAGGGCGACAACGCTGCTGGCAGCGAGCTTCTTTGCGGTAAGTCTGGTGCTGGGCAATATGTCCGCACACAGTACCAAGCAGGGAAGTGAATGGGACGATCTTTCCATACCCGAAGTGGTGGAGAGTGTTGTCCCGGGTGATGTCCCCGCCAGTGGCGGTAACGACATACCCAACTAAAGGTTTTGCCGAGGTGGTGGAATTGGTAGACACGCTATCTTGAGGGGGTAGTGCCCGTATGGGCGTGCGGGTTCAAGTCCCGCTCTCGGCACCAAGTCATAGTTAGGTTGAGGTTCTTGCTCAAATTAACTATAATCTCGCACGATTTCGGACGCGGGGTGGAGCAGCCTGGTAGCTCGTCGGGCTCATAACCCGAAGGTCGTCGGTTCAAATCCGGCCCCCGCAACCAATTTCACGTTCATCGCCTGCTCGCGGTGAATGGTCGTCGCGAGGCGACAATCAGGGTCCAGGTGAATAGCCCCGATTTGAATATCGGGGCTTTTTGTTATCTGCACTTTGGTATCGGTACGACCGATGCGAATTCACTGGGCTGCGAGCCCTTTTTTTGTTTTCGGAGGGGGTAGCTTTGGCTACATTGGAACAACGACTGACCGACATGCTGACAGAGCCGGTAGCGGCCCTGGGCTTTGAATTGCTGGGGCTCGAATTTGTGCGCGCCGGCCGGCATTCGACCTTGCGTTTGTACATTGACCATGAAAACGGTATCGATGTAAATGACTGTGCCGAAGTCAGTCGGCAAGTCAGTGCCGTACTGGATGTGGAAGATCCCATTTCTACCGAATATGATCTGGAAGTCTCATCTCCAGGGCTCGCCCGACCCTTGTTCAAGCCGGCCCATTATCAGGCCATTATCGGTCAGGAAGCGGAATTGACGCTGCGCATGGCAGTGAACAACCGCCGTAAACTGAAAGGTAAGGTGATAGCGGTGGAAGACACCATGATCAGGCTGGAAGTAGAGGGGCAGGAATTCCCCATCGCTTTCGCCAATATCCAAAGAGCAAACCTGGTTCCGAACTTTGACTAACGAGGCTATCGGACATGAATAAAGAAATATTGCTGGTTGTTGATGCCGTTTCCAATGAGAAGGCGGTGCCTCGTGAAAAGATATTTGAGGCTCTGGAAACGGCCCTGGCCACGGCCACCAAGAAAAAATATGACGGCGATATCGAAGTACGGGTAGCCATCGATCGCAAGAGTGGCGATTTCGATACCTACCGTCGCTGGCAGGTGGTGGAGAGTCAGGAGCTGCTGACCAACCCCTACCGGGAAATCACCCTGGAAGCGGCACAAATCGATGAGCCGGAAATCCAGATCGGTGATTATGTGGAAGATCAGATAGACTCCATTACCTTCGATCGCATCACCACCCAGACCGCCAAGCAGGTTATCGTGCAGAAAGTGCGTGAAGCCGAGCGGATGCAGGTGGTGGAGCAATTCCAGGATCAGGAAGGCGAGATCATCACCGGGGTGGTCAAAAAGGCGACCCGTGACAACGTGATCCTGGATCTGGGCAATAATGCCGAGGCCGTGATCTTCCGTGAAGATCTGCTGCCGCGGGAGTCGTTCCGCGCCGGTGACCGTATTCGTGGCCTGCTGTATGCTGTGCGTCCCGAGGCCCGCGGAGCCCAGCTGTTCGTCAGCCGTACCCATCCGGACTTCCTGAAAGAGTTGTTCCGCATCGAGGTGCCGGAAATCGGCGAAGAGATCATCGAAATCATGGGCGCCGCCCGGGATCCCGGCAGCCGCGCCAAGATTGCGGTCAAAACCAACGATCGCCGTATCGATCCCATCGGTGCCTGTGTCGGCATGCGTGGCGCCCGGGTACAGGCGGTATCGGGTGAGCTCGGTGGCGAGCGGGTCGATATCGTGCTGTGGGATGACAATCCTGCCCAGTTCGTTATCAATGCCATGGCCCCGGCCGACGTGGCCTCCATCATAGTGGACGAAGATGCCCACGCCATGGATATCGCCGTGGAGTCCGGCAACCTGGCCCAGGCCATCGGCCGCAACGGTCAGAACGTGCGTCTTGCTTCTCAGCTCACCGGATGGGAGCTGAACGTGATGACGGTAGAAGATCTGCAGAACAAGCATCAGGTAGAAAGCGACAAGATCATGAACCTCTTTGTCCAGCATTTGGACATCGATGAAGATTTTGCCACCCTGCTGATGGAAGAAGGCTTTTCCACCCTGGAAGAGATTGCCTATGTGCCGGTCAGTGAACTGCTGAGCGTCGACGGCCTGGATGAAGACATGGTGGAGGAGCTGCGTAGCCGTGCCAAGGATGCCCTGACCACACGGGCACTGGCACAAGAAGAATCTTTCGAAGGGGTGGAGCCGGCAGCTGAACTGCTCGCACTGCCTTCCATGACCCGGGAACTGGCCTATCAGCTTGCCGCCCGTGGTATTGCGGATCTGGAAGAATTGGCAGAACAAGGTATTGATGACCTTGAGGGTATTGAAGGCTTGAGTGAGACCCTGGCTGGGGAACTCATCATGGCTGCCCGTAATATCTGCTGGTTCGGGGACCAGAACGAAGAATAAGATCAACGGAGGTAAATGAATGGCAGAAGTCTCATTAACGCAACTTGCCAGTGACATCGACACACCGGTTGATCGTCTTGTCCAGCAGTTTCGGGAAGCCGGCATGGAGAAATCCAGCGCCGACAACGTATCCGAAACCGAAAAGGCCGCCCTGCTTGCGTTTTTAAAAAAACAGCATGGCGCTAATGACGATAATGAACCCAAACGGATGACCCTGCAGCGTAAGACCATCAGCACCCTGAGTGTGCAGGGAGCCGGTGGTAAGAATAAAGCGGTACAGGTCGAGGTGCGCAAGACTCGCACCTACGTAAGACGCGACGCGCTCGACGAGCAGCAGCGTCAACAAGAAGCAGAAGAGCAAGCGCGTCTGGAAGCGGAAGCCCAGGCCCGTCGTGAGGCCGAAGAACAGGCCAAGCGCCAAGCCGAAGACAAGGCCAGGCGTGAGGCGGAAGAAAAAGCCCAGCGTGAAGCCGAAGAAAAGGCCCGCCAAGCTCAGCTGCAAGCTCCGAACACCACAGAGCAGGGCACCAAGCCCCAGAGCAAAGAGCAGAAGAAGGCGGACGACATGGCCAAGCGCGAAGCAGAAAACTTAAAACGTCAGCGTGAGGAAGAAGCCTTGCGTAAAGCCGAGCTGGAAGCCCAGCGTAAGGCCGAAGAAGTACGCAAGCTGGCGGAAGAAAACGAAAAACGCTGGGCCGAAGAAGCGGCGGCGAAAAAGCCGGAAGATGCTGACTACCATGTCACCACCAACCGTCATGCCCAGGAAGCGGAAGACGAAGCCGACCAGACCGAAGAGCAGAAGGCGCGTCGTACCGGCGGCAAGAAGCGCAAGGGTGGCAAGTCCAAGGAAGATCGTGAAGATCGTGAAAGTCGTTTTGAGCGTCAGAAAAAAGGCAAGCGTGCCAAGGTGATGACGCCGAAATCGATGAAGCACGGCTTCCAGAAGCCGGTACAGCCCGTTAACCGCGATGTGGAAATCGGCGAGACCATCACCGTGGCCGAACTGGCCAACAAGATGGCGGTAAAAGGTGCCGAAGTGATCAAGGCGATGATGAAGATGGGCGCCATGGTGACCATCAACCAGGTGATCGACCAGGAGACCGCCCAACTGGTGGCGGAAGAAATGGGTCACAAGGTCACCCTGCGCCGCGAAAACGAGCTGGAAGAGAAAGTGCTGTCCGATCGGGATACCGACGCCGCACGGGAAACCCGCGCGCCGGTGGTGACCATCATGGGTCACGTCGACCACGGCAAGACCTCTACCCTGGATTATATTCGTCGGGCCAAGGTGGCCGCGGGTGAAGCGGGGGGCATTACCCAGCATATCGGCGCCTACCATGTCGAAACCGAGAACGGCATGATCACCTTCCTGGATACCCCGGGACACGCGGCCTTTACCGCCATGCGTGCTCGTGGTGCCAGCGCCACCGATATCGTGATTCTGGTGGTGGCGGCCGATGACGGCGTGATGCCGCAGACCGTCGAGGCTATCCAGCATGCCAAGGCGGCCGGTGTGCCGCTGATCGTGGCGGTGAACAAGATGGACAAGCCCGACGCGGACATCGATCGGGTCAAGAGCGAACTGTCCCAGCACGGCGTCATGTCGGAAGACTGGGGTGGCGAGAACATGTTCGTCTACATCTCTGCCAAGACCGGCCAGGGTATCGACGAACTGCTCGAGGCCATTTTGCTGCAGGCGGAAGTGCTGGAGCTGAATGCGGTGCGTGAAGGCATGGCGTCCGGCGTGGTGATCGAGTCCCGCCTGGACAAGGGCCGTGGCCCGGTGGCGACAGTGCTGGTGCAGGAAGGTACCCTCAACCAGGGTGACATCGTGCTCTGTGGCCTGGAATATGGCCGGGTACGGGCGATGAAGGACGAACTGGGTCGTGAGATCAAATCCGCCGGCCCGTCCATTCCGGTGGAAATCCTGGGGCTGTCCGGGGTGCCGGCGGCGGGTGATGAAGCCACAGTGGTGCGTGACGAGAAGAAAGCCCGGGAAGTCGCCATGTATCGTCAGGGCAAGTTCCGCGAGGTCAAGCTGGCTCGTCAGCAGAAAGCCAAGCTGGAGAACATGTTCGCCAACATGAACGAAGGCGAAGTGGCCGAAGTCAACCTGGTGCTGAAAGCGGACGTTCAGGGTTCCATCGAGGCGATTTCCGACTCCTTGCAGAAACTGTCGACCGACGAAGTCAAGGTCAAGATCATCGGCTCCGGTGTTGGTGGTATCACCGAAACCGACGCCAGCCTGGCGGCGGCGTCCAACGCCATCATCCTGGGCTTCAACGTGCGTGCCGATGCGGCCGCGCGCAAGGTGATTGAGGCGGAAGACATCGATCTGCGCTACTACAGCGTGATTTATGAGCTGCTGGACGAGGTGAAGCAGGCCATGACCGGCATGCTGGCTCCCGAGTTCAAGCAGGAAATCATCGGCCTGGCCCAGGTGCGCGACGTATTCCGTTCGCCCAAGTTCGGTGCCATCGCCGGTTGTATGGTGACCGAAGGGACCGTCAAGCGCAGCAACCCGATCCGGGTACTGCGTGACAACGTGGTTATCTACGAAGGCGAGCTGGAATCCCTGCGTCGATTCAAGGACGATGTCAGCGAAGTGCGTAACGGCATGGAGTGCGGCATCGGCGTGAAGAACTACAATGATGTCAGAGTGGGTGACCAGATCGAGGTTTACCAAATCGTGGAAGTACAGCGTACCCTGTAACTGCGGGCTGTACCAGGAACCCCGGTTTCAGCACTGATATATAAATGGGGCCTCTGGCCCCTTTTGTCTTGGAAAGAGATTTATGGCTAGAGAATTCAGTCGTACCCGCCGTGTGGGACAGGAACTGCAGAAAGAGATCGCGATGATACTGCAGCGGGAAATCAAAGACGAACGTTTGGGCATGGTCACCGTGTCCGGGGTAGAGCTGTCGCGCGATCTCAACTACGCCAAGGTGTTCGTCACCTTCCTGGAAAACGATCCGGAAAAAATAGAAAAAGGCATGGCCGTGCTGAAAGATGCCGCCGGCTTTATCCGCAGCCTGGTCGGCAAGGCGATGCGCCTGCGGGTAACGCCCGAACTGCGTTTTGCTTATGACCAGAGTCTGGTCGAAGGCATGCGTATTTCTACCCTGGTGTCCAGCACCATCGCCGAAGACAAGCGGCGGATGCAGGAATCCCACCGTGATGAGCAAGACCAAGAGGAAAAGGACTGAAGATGGGGCGTCAGCGTCGATTTCGTGGCCGTGATGTAGACGGCATACTGTTGTTGGACAAACCCGCCGGTATTACTTCCAACGATGCCCTGCAACAGGTCAAGCGTATTTACGCCGCCGCCAAGGCGGGCCATACCGGTGCTCTGGATCCCCTGGCCACCGGCATGCTGCCTATCTGCCTGGGGGAGGCGACCAAGTTTTCCCAGTTTTTGCTGGAAGCGGACAAGCGCTACCGGGTCATCGCCAAGTTGGGCGAGCGCACCGATACCAGTGACGCGGACGGTGAAGTGGTCGAAACCCGGCCGGTCGCCGTTTCCACCGGCGAACTGATCGAAGCGCTGGATCATTTTCGCGGTGACATCGAGCAAATTCCCTCCATGTACTCGGCGCTCAAGTACCAGGGCAAACCCCTGTACCAGTATGCGCGCGAAGGCATTGAAGTCCCTCGGGAATCCCGGCCCATCACCGTATATGAACTCAAGCTGTTGCGGTTCGAGGGCGATGAGGTCGAACTCGAGATCCACGCGAGCAAGGGCACCTATATTCGCACCATCGTCGACGATCTGGGTGAGCGGCTGGGCTGTGGTGCCCACGTCACCATGCTGCGCCGCCTCCAGGTGGCCGCTTATCCCGCGGAGCGGATGCTGACCCTGGAACAGCTGCAGTGCATCCTCGACAATTGCAAGGCGCAGGATATTTCGCCCCGGCTGGAGCTGGATCCGCTGCTGCTGCCGATGGATACCGCCGTCGCGACCCTGCCGGAGGTGAACATGTCCGAGCTGGTGGCGGGATATATCGGTCAGGGCCAGGCGGTGCAGGTATCCGGCGCGCCCCTGAACGGCTTTGTACGCGTTACCGTCGGTCCCGAGCACCGCTTTGTCGGTGTCGGGGAAATCGACGATGATGGCAAGGTGGCGCCCCGCCGGCTGGTGCGGTGAAATTTGCATATTTTCCGGTTGCCAACCCTGGCCCAGCTGGTAGAATGCGCAGCTCTGTTTCCGGCTGAATTAGTGATCGGCTGGAAAAATCATTCATAGTCTTTGGAGTACACAAGATGTCACTAAGTGCTGAAACTAAAGCCCAGATCGTTGCTGACTTTGCCCGCGGTGAAGGCGACACCGGCTCTCCCGAAGTTCAGGTAGCCCTGCTGAGCGCCCAGATCAACCACCTGCAAGGTCACTTCAAGCAGCACATCCACGATCACCACAGCCGTCGTGGCCTGCTGCGCATGGTATCCCAGCGTCGCAGCCTGCTGGACTACCTGAAGCGCAAAGACGTTGAGCGCTATCGTGGACTGATCGAGAAACTGGGTCTGCGTCGTTAATCGACTCTCCCGGCCAGGAAAAAGGAGCTTCGGCTCCTTTTTTCGTTGCGGTGCCCGGGGCCATCATGTTCATGTATAAAACGGCATTTATTGCCTTATTCTTTCCTTTTAATAAATAATTCATTTCTTGCGCCCCGATTTATCGCTCCCCACAACCCCTTTAGAGTGAGCTGGTATCCTTATTGCCTCAGGAGTTGTGCTCATGACCTCCATGCCGGTCTTCTTTGTGTCCCACGGTGCCCCGACCTTTGCTGTCGAGCCCGGGCTGATTGGTCCTCTGCTGCGGCAAACCGCCGCCCGGCTGCCGGTCCCCGCCGCCATTCTGGTGGTTTCACCGCACTGGATCACCCCTGACCCCATGGTCACCGCATCGGCCCGTCCGGAGACGCTCCACGACTTCGGCGGTTTTCCGGAGCCGCTCTACCGGTTGCAATATCCGGCGCCGGGCCAGCCCGAACTGGCGCAACAGCTGGTAGCCCTGCTACGGGCGCAGGGCTACCGGGCGGCGACCGATGCGACAAGGGGACTCGACCATGGTGCCTGGGTACCGCTGCGTTACCTCTATCCGGAGGCGGATATTCCGGTGCTGCAATTGTCCATGCCCGCCTGGCTCGGGGCTCCGCAAGCCTGGACCCTGGGAGAGGCGTTGCAACCACTGCGGGAGCGGGGCGTGTTGATCCTGGCCTCCGGCAGCCTGACCCATAATCTGTACGAGTTCCGGGAGAATGCCGTTATCGATGCCGATTATGCCCTGGCGTTCGAGCGCTGGGCCCGGGCGGCGGTGATGCGTCATGACAGGGAGGCGCTGATCGATTACCTCAATGCCGCTCCCCATGGCCGGCGTGCCCATCCGACGCCGGATCATTATCTGCCCTTGCTGGTGGCTGCCGGTGCGGCAACGGCGGAAGCCAGGGTGACGGTACTGGAAGGCGACATGCGCTACGGCATGTTGTCGATGGAATCCTATCTGTTCGAGTGAGTCCGGGGTTTTTTCCGGTCCATTCTGTCCTTTAAGAGCGAATCAAGTATACTGTGCGGGCAAATCAGAGATCATAAATTTTAAGGAATCTAAAACGTGAATCCTATCGTCAAAACCTTCCAATATGGCCAGCATACCGTCACGCTTGAAACCGGTGTCATGGCTCGTCAAGCTACCGGTGCCGTGATGGCCAGCATGGATGATACCGCCGTGCTGGTTACCGTGGTCGGCAAGCGCGAAGCCGATGAAAGTCGCGACTTCTTCCCGCTGACCGTCAACTACCAGGAGCGGACCTATGCCGCCGGCCGTATTCCCGGTGGTTTCTTCAAACGGGAAGGTCGTCCGACGGAAGGTGAGACACTGACGGCGCGGTTGATCGACCGTCCTATCCGTCCGCTGTTTCCCGATGGGTTCAAGAATGAAGTCCAGGTGATCGCCACCGTGGTGTCGGCCAACCCCGATATCGCCCCCGACATTATCTCCATGCTGGGGACCTCGGCGGCGCTGGCCATTTCCGGCATTCCCTTCGCCGGCCCCATCGGTGCCGCTCGCGTCGGTTACATGAACGGTGAGTATGTACTCAACCCGACCATCGGCGAACTGGAAAACAGCCAGCTGGATCTGGTGGTGGCGGGTACCGCCAATGCGGTGCTGATGGTGGAGTCCGAAGCCAATATTCTGCCCGAAGAGGTGATGCTGGGTGCCGTGGTTTACGGCCACGAGCAGATGGCGACCGCCATCAACGCCATCAACGAGTTTGCCGCCGAAGTGGGCACTCAGCCTTGGGACTGGCAACCGGCCGTCGAAAATGAGGCGCTCAAGGCCAAGATTGCCGAACTGGCCAGCGCCGAGCTGGGCGAAGCCTACCGCATCACCGACAAGACCGCTCGCCGTGATGCGATCAGCGATATCAAGGCCAAGGTGCAGAGCGCCATCCTGACCGATGATCCTGAGCAAAACCTGAAAGAAGTGCAGGAGCAGCTGGGCAAGCTGGAGAAGCAGATTGTTCGTGGCCGGGTGGTCCGTGGCGAGCCGCGTATCGACGGTCGCGAGCCGGACATGATCCGGGCCCTGAATGTGGCCACCGGCCTGCTGCCCCGCACCCATGGCTCGGCCCTCTTTACCCGTGGTGAAACCCAGGCCCTGGTCGCCGCCACCCTGGGCACCGAGCGTGATGCCCAGTTGATCGACGAACTGACCGGTGCCCGTACCAACCGCTTCATGCTGCACTACAACTTCCCTCCGTACTGCGTGGGCGAGACCGGCATGGTCGGCAGCCCCAAGCGTCGCGAAATCGGCCACGGCCGTCTGGCCAAGCGTGGCGTGGCGGCGGTGATGCCGAGTGCGGAAGCCTTCCCCTATACCGTCCGGGTGGTATCCGAGATCACCGAGTCCAATGGTTCTTCCTCCATGGCCTCCGTTTGTGGTACCTCGCTGGCACTGATGGACGCCGGGGTGCCGATCAAGGCCTCTGTGGCCGGTATCGCCATGGGCCTGGTAAAAGAAGAAGCAGGCTTCGTGGTGCTGTCCGATATCCTCGGTGATGAAGATCACCTGGG
Source organism: Zobellella iuensis (assembly GCF_016746085.1). GTDB lineage: Bacteria > Pseudomonadota > Gammaproteobacteria > Enterobacterales > Aeromonadaceae > Oceanimonas > Oceanimonas iuensis. The sequence goes on along the minus strand of NZ_JAERTZ010000025.1, from coordinate 470,573 downwards.
CGACATGGACTTTAAAGTCGCCGGTACCACCGAAGGCGTCACCGCCCTGCAGATGGACATCAAGATTGAAGGCATCACCCGGGAAATCATGGAGGTGGCGCTCAAGCAGGCGCGCAACGCCCGCCTGCATATCCTGAAAGTGATGGATGAAGCCATGAATGCACCCCGTGCCGAGATCTCCGATTTCGCCCCGCGCATCCATACCATCAAGATCAATCCCGAGAAGATCCGTGATGTCATCGGCAAAGGCGGCGCCACCATCCGCGCCCTGACCGAAGAAACCGGCACCACCATCGAGCTGGACGATGACGGCACCGTAAAAATTGCCGCCGTCGACGGTGAAGCCGCCAAGCTGGCCATCCGCCGCATCGAGCAGCTGACTGCGGAAGTGGAAAGCGGCACCATCTATGACGGTGAAGTCGTCCGTCTGGCCGATTTCGGCGCCTTCGTCAACATCCTGCCCGGCAAGGATGGTCTGGTGCATATCTCCCAGATCACCGAAGAGCGGGTGAAAAATGTGTCCGATCACCTGAAGGTGGGCGACAAGGTCAAGGTCAAGGTACTGGAAGTGGATCGCCAGGGCCGTATCCGCCTGTCCATCAAGGAAGCCAACAGACCGGCAGAAGCCGAAGCCCCGGCGGTGGAAGAAGCCAAGGCGGAAGCACCGGCCGAAAACGCCGAATAAGCGAATCGCCTGACAGCACTAACGAAAAAGCCGGGAATCATCCCGGCTTTTTTATTTCCTGTGGGCGCTATTCTCCGCCTCTGATACTTGCTTCCGGCTTCCGGCTTCCGGCTTCCGGCTTCCGGCTTCCGGCGTCAGGCCTCGGCCGACTGGCCGTGGGGCTGGCGGGTGTTCTGCTCCTGCTCCAGATGGCGCAGCAGTATGCCGAATTCCACGTCCAGCTCGGCGGGCAGGGGTAGGTAGACCACATGGCCGTTGCCGGGCGCCACCTCCACGCGTTCACCCTTGCGGTTTTTCATGGCGTCCAGGGTAAAGCTGAGATTGCCCTTGGGGGTCATCAGCTCCAGCCGGTTGCCGACCAGGAACTTGTTCTTCACCGCCACTTCCACCCAGTCGCCATTGCGGCCGGTGATCTCGCCCACGAACTGCTGGCTGCTGGACACCGAGTAGCCGGTGTCGTAATTCTGGTAGTCGCTGTGGGCATGGCGCTTGAGAAAGCCCTCGGTATAGCCCCGGTGGGCCAGGTTTTCCAGGGTGCTCATCAGGGTGGCGTCGAAGGGGCGGCCGGCCACGGCGTCGTCGATGGCCTTGCGGTAGACCTGGGCGGTACGCGCCACATAATAGAAGGATTTGGTGCGGCCTTCGATCTTGAGCGAGTGCACGCCCATCTGGGTCAGGCGCTCCACATACTGCACCGCGCGCAGATCCTTGGAGTTCATGATGTAGGTGCCGTGCTCGTCCTCGAAGGCGGCCATGTACTCACCCGGGCGGTTGCCTTCCTCCAGCAGCACCAGCTGGTCGCTGGGCTGGCCTGCACCCAGGGTCGGCGCCACCGGCTGCACCAGGATCGGCTCCTGCCTGTGCACTATCTGGCCGGCGTCGTCTTCCTTCGCCTCATGCACCTTGTATTCCCAGCGGCAGGCGTTGGTGCAGGTGCCCTGGTTGGGATCGCGCTTGTTGATGTAGCCCGACAGCAGGCAACGGCCGGAATAGGCCATGCACAGGGCGCCGTGCACGAACACCTCCAGCTCGATCTCCGGACACTGGGAACGGATTTCTTCTATTTCCTCCAGCGACAGCTCGCGAGAGAGGATCACCCGTTCGATGCCGTAGTCCTGCCAGAATTTCACCGAGGCCCAGTTGACCGCGTTGGCCTGCACCGACAGGTGGATGGGCATGTGCGGGAAGTGCTGGCGCACCAGCATGATCAGGCCCGGATCGGACATGATAAGGGCGTCGGGGCCCATCTCCACCACCGGCTTCATGTCGCGCAGGAAGGTCTTGAGCTTGGCGTTGTGGGGCTGGATGTTGACCACCACGTAGAACTTCTTGCCCAGGGCATGGGCCTCGTCGATGCCGATTTTGAGGTTTTCGTGGTTGAATTCGTTGTTGCGTACCCGCAGCGAGTAGCGGGGCTGGCCGGCGTAGACCGCATCGGCGCCATAGGCGAAGGCGTAGCGCATGTTCTTGAGGGTGCCGGCGGGGGACAGCAGTTCGGGTGTAAACATGGAAGTTCTCGTCTGATCTCAGGTCAGCGGCCGCCACCAGATGGCGGCCGGGGCGGGCATTTTACTCCTCCCCGGCGAGAAATTCGAGGCGCTTACCGGGCCAGTTCGATGCGTTCCACGTCCAGCTCCACCTGGTTCCAATCCTTGTCGACTTCGCCCCAGAGGGTGACCCGGGTCTCGGGGGTGACTTCCAGTCCGCGCCATTCGTCGTCGTCGATTTCAACCACCAGGTTGCCGCTGTCGTCCTGGAAGCGGTACTTCTCGTCCCCCAGGGATTCGGTGATAAAGCCGCTCAGGCGGACCTGGGCGTCATCCGACAGCTCCAGGGCCTGGGCGACACTGACGGCCTCGGTGCGGTCCGGCCCCTGGAAGCCGCCTTGCTCGGTGGCGGCGAAGGCGGAGCCGGTAACGGTGCTGAGGCCGATAAGGGTGGCGATAAGGGTCTTGTTCATCATGGTACTCCGGTGTCGGTGAATAGCCGTTATCTTAGCCGCTAAAGCTTAACCCAACCTTAAGTCGGCAGCTCCAGCCGGACCCGCAGCCCCCTTTGTCCGTCGCGGCGGGCCAGAAAGCGCAGCCGTGCGCCGTGCGCCTGGGCTATCTGCTGGCAGATGGCCAGCCCCAGCCCCAGCCCTTCGCTCTTGCTGTCGAGGCGGGTGTGGCCGGCTTCCATGTGCTGGCGCAGCGCCGGGGGGATACCGGGACCATCATCCTCGACGTCCAGCACCCAGCCGCCGACGGCGGCCTGCAGGGACAGGCTGACCCCGGTGCCGGCCGGGCAGTGCCGCAGACAATTGCCGAGCAGGTTGTCGAGCAGGATACCGAGCAGGGTGGCCTCGCCCCGGCAGTGGGCCGGCGTCAGGTTGGCGTTCAGCTCGATGCCGCCGGCCTCGGCGCGGTGACGGCAGCGGGTCATCGCCTCCCGGCACAGCCGGTCGAGTTGCAGGGGGACAAAACGATGTTGCCAGCGGCCCTGATCCAGCCGGGCCAGGATCAGCAACTGCTCCACCACCCGGGCGATGCGATCGATTTCCGCCCGCACGACCGGCAGCTCCGGCTCGGGGCCGGCGAGCTCCAGCTTGAGGGTGGCCAGCGGTGTCCTGAGTTCATGGGCCAGATCGCTGGCGAAGCGCCGCTCCCGGCCGAGCACCTCGTCCACGTCCTTGATCAACTGGTTGAGGCTGTCGCCGAGCAGGGCTATCTCGCGCAGGGGAGTCTGCACCCGAAGCGGCGCCAGGCTGTCGGCCGAGCGCTGTTCCAGCTGCTTCACCAGCCGGGCGAGGGGCCAGAGCACCAGGCTGATCAAGAAGGCCAGCAGCAGCAGGTTGATGCCGTTGCCGAGCAGGGCCGGGGTGATGATGTCCTCGAGGATGTCTTCCTGCAGCTCCCGGTACAGATCGTCCCGGCGCAGCAGCTGCACCAGCAGTCGGCCGTGCCGGTGCTGGTGGCCGAACCAGGCATGACCGTCGAATTCGAGCCGGATCTCGGTGCTGTCGAGTCGCTGCGGCCAGGGCGGCTGGCCCAGGTTGCTGACCAACCGGCGTTGCTCGAGATCGATCACATTGACCAGCAGGCTGTCTTCGTCGTCTTCCCGGAAGCCGTCGCGCAGCAGTTGCTCCAGGCGGGCAGGAGAAAGGCTGCCGTCGGTGGCAGCCAGCAGGTGGGCCAGTACTCGGCTCTGTTGCTGCAGATCCTCCTCGATCAGCTCGCGAAACTCGGCCTCGGCCACCCGGTAGGTGCTGACGATGCCGAGCAGGCCGGCGAGCAGGGTGGACAGGGCCAGCAGCCAGGCCAGCCGGCTCAGACGAACCTTCATGGCGCCACCAGCCGATAGCCTTGGCCGCGCAGGGTCTGGATCCGCTCCTTGCCCAGTTGCCGGCGCAGGGCATGGATATGGACTTCCAGGGTGTTGGAGTCGGCACCGTTGCCGAGGCCGTAGAGCTGCTGGGTCAGCCGCTCCCGGCTGACCACCTTGCCGGCGGCCATGATCAGCACGGTGAGCAGCTGTTGCTCCTTGGGCGGCAGCTCCAGGGGCTGATCCGCCAGCAGGAACTGCCGGCGGTCGGGATAAAAGCAGAGTTCGCCCACCCGGATGACGGCACCGGCCCGGCCGGCCCGGCGGCGCAGCAGCACCCGGATCCGCGCCAGCAGCTCATCGGGCTCGAAAGGCTTGACCAGGTAGTCGTCGGCGCCGGTATCCAGGCCCTGGATGCGGTCGTCCAGCTGGTCCCGGGCGGAGAGGATCAGCACCGGCACCGGCTGCTCCGTATTGCGCAACTGCTGCAGCCAGCTCAGGCCGTCGCCGTCGGGCAGGCCCAGATCGAGCAGCACCAGATCGACCTCGGCGGCGGCAAAATGCGTCCTGGCGTCCCTCAGGGTACGTACCCAGTCGACCCGGTAGTGGCCCTGCAACAATTTCAGCAGGGCACGGCCCAGGGCCAGATCGTCCTCAACCAGCAGCAGATACAAGCTCGGACTCCAAGGGCTCGAAGCGGCAATGCAGCGCCAGGCTGGTGCTCTGGCCCGGCAATAGCAGAGGGCCCCGCAGACGGGCGCTTTCCACGCAGACGAAGCCCGCGGCGTCCGTCATGTCGGCCGGCAGCGCCGGGCCCGGGTTCCACAGCACCAGGCTGTCGTGTGCCTTATGCTCCAGCCGGATCACCCTGTCGCCGGCATGCAGCAGGGTGTCGCTCCGGGGGGCGGTATAGATGCGATCGAAGGGGGGCGTGAAGCGGCAGCGGTCGTCACCGCTGACGTGGCAGTCTTTCAGGCTGTCCCGGTAGTCCGGGCCCAGCCCCTCGATGCGGCAGTCCGCTACCCGGGGCACGGCGAAATAACTGTGCAGGGCCAGCTGGACCCTGGCCGCCTCGACACCCAGGTTGGTGGTGGTGGCCTCGACGGTCAGCGTCGAGCCCAACCGCAGTCGCTGGCGCAGTTGCAGAGCGCCATCCCGGAACAGGAGCGCCAGGGTGACGCCGTGCTCGTCTTCTTCCACCTGCTCCAGCTGCCAGTGCCCCAGGCGGGCCGTGCCGTGCTGGGGCCCCTGGTCCGACGCCTTGCCGAACCAGGGCCAGCACAGGGGAATGCCGCCGCGGATGGGTTTGCTGCCATCGAGCACGGCCTGCCCGCTCAGCCAGAGCAGCTCGGGCCGGCCGGCCGGCCGGTACTGCAACAGCTGGCCGCCCAGCAGGCTGAGCAGGGCCCGGGCCCTGGGGTGTTCGATACGGATAAACTCGAGACCGGCGGCATTTTTCATCAACCGGCAGCAAGGCGAGAGGGATCGCTGGGGAGTCAAGGACAGGGTCATGGGCGGTACTCGTCAGTAAAAACGAAAAAGCGGCCGAAAGGCCGCTTCTATCTTAACGGGTTATATCCCCGAATGTTACTTGGAGATGTGGGCGATCAGGTCCAGCACCTTGTTGGAGTAGCCGATCTCGTTGTCGTACCAGGACACCAGTTTGACGAAGTTGTCGTTCAGGGCGATACCGGCCTTGGCGTCGAACACCGAGGTGCACACTTCGCCGATGAAGTCGTTGGACACCACTTCGTCCTCGGTGTAGGCCAGGATACCTTTCAGTTCGCCTTCGGCGGCGGCCTTGACGGCGGCGCAGATGTCGGCGTAGGAGGCCGCTTTCTCCAGGCGCACGGTCAGGTCAACCACGGACACGTCCGGGGTGGGGACGCGGAAGGCCATGCCGGTCAGCTTGCCGTTCAGCTCGGGGATCACCTTGCCCACGGCCTTGGCGGCACCGGTGGAAGAGGGGATGATGTTCTGGCCGGCACCGCGGCCGCCGCGCCAGTCTTTGGCGGAGGGGCCGTCCACGGTTTTCTGGGTGGCGGTGGTGGCGTGTACTGTGGTCATCAGGCCTTCGGCGATGCCGAACTTGTCGTTGATGACCTTGGCCAGCGGCGCCAGGCAGTTGGTGGTGCAGGAGGCGTTGGAGACGATGTCCTGACCGGCATAGGCATTGTGGTTCACACCCATCACGAACATGGGGGTATCGTCCTTGGACGGACCGGTCAGCACCACTTTCTTGGCGCCGGCCTGGATGTGCTTGCGGGCGGTGTCGTCGGTCAGGAAGATACCGGTGGCTTCGGCCACCACGTCCACGCCCGCTTCATCCCATTTCAGGGCGGTGGGTTCGCGCTCGGCGGTGACCCGGATGACCTTGCCGTTGACGATAAGCTGGCCGCCTTCAACGGCCACGGTACCCTTGAAACGGCCGTGGGTGGAGTCGTACTGCAGCATGTACGCCATGTACTCCACATCCAGCAAATCGTTGATAGCCACTACTTCGATGTCATCGCGCTCGCAAGCCGCACGGAACACGAAGCGGCCGATACGACCGAAACCATTGATACCTACTTTGATAGTCATAAGTTCACCTGACTCTTTTTAAGTTGTGAAAAATTACGTTATGAAAAAATCTATTGGTTGTAAAATTACAAAAAAAAGCCGTGCCGTCAACCCAAAACCACGGCGGTTTTGTGCTGGATCATGATTTATTGAAATTTTATTTCGTTTTTGGATGGGTGAAGCGTCCGGATCGAACGGTTCCCGACCGGGGGCCGTATCCGGCCAAACACCGTAATCGGCTGTGTTTGGCCCTGAAGTCAGTATAGAAGAGGATCTGCGCTTTTATTGCCGGATATAAGTTCCATTCTTCAACCGGCGGACAATATTGTCGGCTTGTTGCTGCATTTGCTGCTGCTGCTCCGGACTGAAGCGCGCATAGGCATCCATGCGCGCCGGATTGAGCCCTTTACCGGAGGCGAACCCGCTCATCACCCGGGTCCAGACCCAGGCATCTTCAAAGCGTCTCTCCCCGACATACAGATTGATCAGGTCGGCGATAATAGCGCTGTCGATATCCTGGCCTTTGCCGTACAGGCCGAGCGCCCGGTGCAACGCCTGCTCGGCGGCCGGTTTGTCCCGGACTACCAGCAATGCCGCCAAGGCTTTTTGCAGTTCCGGTTGCTGCATCTCCGGCCGCTCGGCCTGGGCCATGAAACGGGTGCGGGCCTGCCGATCCCCATGGCGTTGCCAATGCCAGAGTTGAAGGTAGGGATAATCGGAATGACGGCTCTGCTGTTCCAGTTGTGCCAGTTCATCCCGGACCAGCACTACGGCCTCTACCTTGTCGTTTTTCCGTTCCTGGCGGTCGGTGTATTCTATGTCCATCAGGGGTTCCAGGCAGGTCCGGTAGGTCACCAGTGCGGTCATCAGGACATAATGACTGGCGTCACTGGGTTCGGTGTACTGTTGATAGCGGGCGCGGATCAGGTTGCTGCGCTCGAAGCGACACCAGCCGTCGGTATGCAGATTGGCACATAACTGAGGGTTGCTGTCACAAATTGCCTTAATGCGATCCCGCTCACAGCCTGTCAAGAAAATACTGCTGGCAAGCAGGATTAGCGATAGTTTTGTCCTCATACGAAGCTCTTCTGGCCTGTCCTTGGTCTGGTAATCATACCCCCTATCCACTAAAATGGGCGTGCTAAATAAAGTAGGTGCGGCATGTTTTTTTGCCCACCCTCGATACTAATGACGGTTACGTGAAATAAAAGGATCTGGTCGATGACCCACGAGAGTTACCTGTCCGCCTGGCAGCAGAGCCAGGAACTGGCAGAGTCCATGCAGCCCCTGATCGGCAAACTGTACCGCAACCAGGGGGTTGAGACCTGCGTCTATGCCCGCCCCCTGCTGAACGCCTCTACCATTGACATTCTCAAGGCTCACCGTGTGGTGCGTCGCCACGAAGGCCAGGTGCTGCCCGTCAGCCAGAGCTATCCGGTGCTGAAGGCGCTGAGCGAGCTGGAGCTGGCCCCGGCCAGCATCGATCTGGGCAAGCTGGCGGTGCGTTACTGGAAAGAACACCAGGATGAATCCGGCCTGGCCGATTTCCTGCGGCGCGAGCTGGCGCCGGCCATTGAAACCGAGCACAACGCCAAGCCCACCGACGTGGTGCTGTACGGCTTCGGCCGTATCGGTCGCCTGCTGGCGCGGTTGCTGATCGAGCGGGCCGGCAGCAATAACGGTTTGCGTTTGCGCGGCATCGTGGTGCGCGGCTCCGGCGACGATCTGGAGAAGCGGGCCAGCCTGCTGCGTCGTGACTCCGTGCATGGCCCTTTCAATGGCTCCATCGAAGTCGATGAAGAGAACAATGCCATTATCGCCAATGGCACCTACATCCAGGTGATCTACGCCAACAGCCCGGAAGAGATCGACTACACCCAGTACGGCATCCACGATGCCCTGGTGGTCGACAACACCGGCAAGTGGCGCGACGAAGCTGGTCTGGGCCTGCACCTCAAGGCCAAGGGGGCCGCCAAGGTGCTGCTGACCGCGCCGGGCAAGGGCGAGATCAAGAACATAGTGTTCGGGGTCAACGACGGCATGATTTTGCCGGAAGACCGCATCATGTCCGCCGCCTCCTGTACCACCAACGCCATCACCCCGGTACTGAAGGCGGTGAACGACGCCTACGGCGTGAAGAACGGCCACGTGGAAACCGTGCACTCCTACACCAACGACCAGAACCTGATCGACAACTACCACAAGGGGGATCGTCGTGGCCGCAGCGCGGCGCTGAACATGGTGCTGACCAGCACCGGTGCCGCCAAGGCGGTGGCCAAGGCGCTGCCCGAGCTGAAAGGCAAGCTGACCGGCAACGCCATCCGGGTGCCGACCCCCAACGTGTCCATGGCGGTGCTGAACCTGAACCTGGAGAAGGCGACCTCGGCCGAGGAGCTGAACGATTACCTGCGCAAGGTGTCTTTGGACTCGCCGCTGCACAACCAGATCGACTTCAGCACCAGCAGCGAGCTGGTGTCCAGCGACATGGTGGGTTCCCGCTTCGCCGGCATCGTCGATTCCCTGGCGACCATAGTGGAAGACGATCGGGCCGTGCTCTACGTCTGGTACGACAACGAGTTCGGCTACAGCTGCCAGGTGGTACGGGTGATGCAGAAGATGGCCGGTATCGAACTGATGGATCTGCCGGCTTAAGCCGCCGGTATGTGCTATCGATAAACCAGGGGTGGCCATCGGCTGCCCCTGTTGTATTCGGGGTGGTAGAGTGAAGGCCGCCAAACAGAGGAGAAATGCCATGTCGTCTTTTCAGCAAGCCATTGCCGCCATGCCGAAGGAGGTCTACGAACGCCTGAAAACGGCGGTGGAGCTCGGCAAGTGGCCCGATGGCTCGGTGCTTACCCCCGAGCAGAAGGACACCACCATGCAGGCGGTGCTGGCCTGGCAGGCGATGCACAACGACAACCCCGAGCACATGACCATCGGCAAGGGCGGAGAGATGGTGATGAAGAGCAAATCCGAGCTGCGCCGCCAGTTCCGCGACGAGGCCGAGATCACCCGCCAGAAGCTGAACTGAGTCTGGCGCCTTAATGCTGTTTTCCAAAAACCCGGGCCCGGCCCGGGTTTTTGCGTTTCCGGTCCTGGTCGGAATTTTTCTTGTACAATCTTGATCATCTTGTACAACTACCGCTATGGTATAGGTATGGTTGTACAAGAGAGCCACATATGTACAAGTTTGACCCCGGCGTGATCCGGATCGGCGTCAGCGGCTGCCTGGTCGGGCAGCGGGTGCGTTTCGACGGCGGCCACAAGCGCTCCGATTTCTGCACCGAAGAGCTGGCCCGTTTCGTCGAGTTTCTGCCCCTCTGCCCGGAAATGGCCATCGGCCTGGGCGCGCCCAGGCCCAGCATCCGCCTGGTCAACCAGGCGGGAGAGGTGCGGGCCCTGACCGCCCGGGGGGAGGATCTGAGCGAGCGACTGCAGGCCTATGGCCGCGACATGGCCGCCCGGCTCTCGGGCTTGAGCGGCTACATCCTCTGCGCCAAGTCGCCCAGCTGCGGCATGGCGCGGGTGCGGGTCTACCACGACGGCGGCAAGGGCAACGCCAAGGAAGGCATCGGCCTCTATGCCGCCGAGCTGATGCGGGCCCTGCCCCTGCTGCCCCTGGAGGAGGACGGCCGGCTCCAGGATCCCGTGCTGCGGGAAAACTTCGTGACCCGCATCTACGCCTTTCACGACTGGCAGTGCCTGCTGCACCGGGGGCTGACGCCGTCGCGGTTGATCGCCTTTCACAGCCGCTACAAGTACCTGCTGATGGCCCACCACCGCGACAGCTACCAGGCCTTGGGGCTGTTGCTGTCGGATCTGTCCGGCGGGGTCGGGCAGAAGGCCGACGCCTACATCGCCGGCATGATGACGGCCCTGGCCCGGCGGGCCAGCCGGCGCGGGCACACCAACGTGCTGCAGCACCTGCAGGGCTATTTCAAGCGCCAGCTCAGCTCCCGCCAGCGCCAGGCGCTGGCCCGCACCATCCATCAGTACCGGGAGGGTGAGCTGCCCCTGCTGGCGCCCATCACCCTGCTGCGCCACTACCTGGAAGAACATCCCAACGACTACCTGCGCCAGCAGGTCTACCTCAACCCCCATCCGGAGGCATTGCGGCTGCGCTATGGCATCTGAACCCAAGTATCCGATCCGGGAGGTGTCCCGCCTCACCGGCATCAACCCCGTTACCCTGCGCGCCTGGCAACGCCGTTACGGCCTGCTCAAGCCGGCGCGCACCGACAAGGGCCACCGGCTCTATTCCGAGGACGACATCGCCCTGATCCGCCAGATCCTGCACTGGCTGGAGCAGGGCGTCAGCATCGGCCAGGTCAAGGGGCTGCTGGCCAGCCCGGCGCCGGTGGCGGAAGGCTCCAACTGGGAGCAGGCCCAGGCCCGGCTGCTGGCCGCCGCCCAGGAACTCAACCTGGGCCGGCTGGAGGCCGAGCTGGTCGAGCTGACCAGCCTCTATCCGGCGGAGCTGCTGCTGCGCCGGGTGATAGAGCCCTGGTTGCAGACCCTGGCCGGCCAGGCGCGCCCGGACGCCGGCCTTATCGAGCAGAGCGCCCGCGCCCTGCTGCTGCGGCTTTGCTACCAGTTGCTGACCATCAAGACCGGGCCGCGCATCGCCCTGGCCCGGGCCGGGCAGGTGGGGGAGCTGCACGCCGCCCTGGCCCAGTTCGAGCTGCAGGGGCTGGAATGCCGCAGCCTGGATCTGGGCGTGCTCGATGCCCAGGCCCTGCCCCTGGCCATGGAGCGGCTGAAGAGCCCGGTGCTGGTGGTGCTGCTGGGGGCCGGTCTGACCCAGGGCTGGTTCCGGGAGGCCCAGGCGCACCTGCCCGAGGCGTGTTTTTTCGTGGGCGAGCTGGGGGAGCTTTACCGGCAACAGGGCTGGCTGGCGCGGCCCTATGCCGCGAGCCTGAGTGACATTGTGAGGAAGCATGATGCGGCATTTGGTCTGGTTCAGAACTGATCTGCGGCTGGCCGACAACCCGGCCCTGTACGAGGCGACGGCGGACGGCGCCCGGGTGGAGGCGGTCTATGTGGACTGCCCGGAGCAGTGGCGCCGGCATGGCAACGCTCCCATCCAGCGGGACTTTCTGCGCCGCAACCTGCAGCATCTGGCCGAGGGGCTGGCGGCGCTCGGCATTCCCTTTACCCTGCTGCGCACCGACCGCTTCGACCAGGTACCGGCGCTGTTGGCCGAGTGGACCGCCGCCCGGGGCATCGATGCCCTCTACGCCAACCGGGAAATCGGCATCAACGAGCGCCGGCGCGACCAGGCGGTACAGCAGGCCCTGGCCATCCCCTGCCGGGTGTTCAACGGCGACTGCGTGGTCAGCCACGGCAGCCTGACCACCCGGGGCGGCGACATGTACCGGGTCTTTACCCCCTTCGCCAAGGCTTGGCTGGGGCGGTTGCGCGGCAGCGGCTACCGGCTGCTGCCGGCGCCGCCTCGCCAGGGGGACGCATTGCCCCCGGCCGCCATCCAGTTGGAGGGCGAACTCGTTGCCAGCGAGGCCTGGCTGGCGGGGGAGGCGGCCGCTTCCCGCCGGCTCACCGCCTTTTGCCGCGAGCAGTTGCGCCATTATGGCGAGCGGCGCGACTACCCGGCCCTGGCGGCCACCAGCAGCCTGTCGCCTTACCTGGCCTTGGGGGTGCTGTCCCCCAACCAGTGCCTGGCTGCCATCGAGGCGGAGCTGGGTTTCCTGCCCCTGAGCCGGGGCGAGTGGGGCTTCAGCTGGCTGAACGAGCTGATCTGGCGCGAGTTCTACCGGCATCTGCTGGTGGTCTTTCCCGCCCTGTCCATGCATCGGGCCTTCAAGCCGGAAACCGAGGCCCTGCGGTGGGACAACGACGAACAGCGGTTCGGGCTCTGGTGCCGGGGGCAAACCGGCTACCCCATAGTGGACGCCGCCATGCGCTGCCTGCACGACACCGGCTGGATGCACAACCGGCTGCGCATGATAGTGGCGAGCTTCCTTACCAAAGATCTGCACATCGACTGGCGCTGGGGCGAGGCCTGGTTCATGTCCCGGCTGATCGACGGCGAGCTGGCCGCCAACAACGGCGGCTGGCAGTGGGCGGCGGGCACCGGCGCCGATGCCGCCCCCTATTTCCGGGTGTTCAACCCCACCACCCAGGGCGAGCGTTTCGACCCGGACGGCGACTTTATCCGCCGCTGGGTGCCGGAGCTGGCCGGGGTGCCCGCCGCCGCCATCCACGCGCCCCATGACTGGCTGGCGCGGCACCACCCCGGCCATGGCTATCCGCCGCCGGTGGTGGATCACGGCCGGGCCCGGCTGCGGGCCATCGCCATGTTCGACGCCCTCAAAGACCGGGAGGCGCCATGAGCCCGGCCCTGTCCGCTTTCTGCGAGCTCTATCGGCGGCTCGGCCCGGACGGGCTGGCGGGCCTGCGCCAGGTCTACGCCGAGGAGGTGCATTTTTGCGATCCGGCCCACGATCTCCACGGCCTGGAGGCCCTGGTCGATTATTTCGCCGGACTCTTTACCCATGTCGGCCAATGCCGGTTCGACATCGAACAGGTGATGGAGCAGCAGGGCGAGGCCTTCGTGCGCTGGCAGATGGTCTTCAGTCACCCCCGGCTGAACGGCGGCCGGGCCGTGCAGGTGCCCGGGGTCAGCCACCTGCGCTTCGGCGAGCGGGTGCATTACCACAGGGACTATTTCGATCTCGGCGCCCTGCTCTACGAGCAGCTGCCGGTGCTGGGCGCGCTGATCCGCGCCCTCAAGCGGAGACTTGCCTCATGAAACGCGTACTTATCACCGGGGCCGGCTCCGGCATCGGCCTGCAACTGGCCCGGGACTATGCCGCCGACGGCTGGCGGGTGCTGGCCTGTGGCCGGGACAGGAGCCGGCTGGAGCAGGCCCTGGAAGGCGTCGAGGCCGAGCTGTGCCTGTTCGACATGGAAAACCGGGAGCAGGCGGCGCGGGTGCTGTCCGCCCTGGCCGAACTGGATCTGGTCATCCTCAACGCCGGCGGCTGCGAGTACATCGACGATGCCCTGCATTTCGATGCCGCCCTGTTCGAGCGGGTGATCCGCACCAACCTCATCGGCACCGCCAACTGCCTGGCGCCCTTGCTGGCACGGATCAAGCCGGGCGGCAGGCTGGCCCTGATGAGTTCCTCGGTCACCTGGCTGCCCCTGACCCGGGCCGAGGCCTACGGCGCCTCCAAGGCGGGGCTGGATTACCTGGCCCGCAGCCTGGCCCTGGATCTGGCTCGCCACCAGATAGGGGTGAGCCTGATCCGCCCCGGCTTCGTCGACACCCCCCTGACCCGCAAGAATGACTTTCCCATGCCCGGACGCATCGAGGTGGGGCAGGCGAGCCGCGCCATCCGTCGCGGCCTGGCCCGGGGACGGGCCGAGATCGGTTTTCCCTTTTTCTTTGTGCAGGCCCTGCGCCTGCTGTCCTGGTTGCCGCGCGGACTCTGGCTGCGGCTGGCACGCCGAACCCCGAGGAGCACGACATGAGCAAGATGGCCATCATCGGCAGCGGCATTTCCGGCCTGACCTGCGCCTGGCTGTTGGGCCGGCGCCATGAGATCACCCTGTTCGAGGCCAACGACTATCTGGGCGGCCACACCGCCACCGTGGACGTGGAGCTGGGCGGTCGCCGGCATGCGGTGGATACCGGCTTTATCGTGTTCAACGACAGAACCTACCCCCGCTTCCGGCAACTGCTGGCGCAGACCGGGGTGCGGGCCAGGCCCACCGAGATGAGTTTCAGCGTGCACCAGGCCAGCACCGGGCTGGAGTACAACGGCCATAGCCTGAACACCCTGTTCGCCCAGCGCCGCAACCTGTTCAGCCCGCGCTTCCATGGCTTCCTGGCCGAGATAGTGCGCTTCAACCTGCTGTGCAAGCGGGCGCTGAAGGCCGGCACCCTGGACGACGAGCACAGCCTGGGCGATTTCCTGCAACGGCATGGCTTCTCCGACTTCTTCGCCGGCCACTATATCCTGCCCATGGTGGCGGCCATCTGGTCGTCTTCCCTGGCCGACAGCCGGGATTTCCCCCTGGTCTTTTTCCTGCGTTTTTTCAACCACCACGGCCTGCTCAATCTGGTGGACCGGCCCCAGTGGTATGTGATCGAGGGCGGCTCGCGCAGTTACATTCCGGCACTGACCGCCTCGCTCGGTGACATCCGCCTCAGCAGCCCGGTGCTGGGCATCCGGCGGCAGGCGGACGGGGTGCGCATCCACAGCCGGGCCGGGGAGGAAACATTCGACCAGGTGATCCTCGCCTGCCATGCGGATCAGGCCCTGGGGCTGCTGAGCGACGCCAGCGAGGCCGAACGGCAGGTGCTGGGCGGCCTGCCCTACCGGGACAACGAGGTGGTGCTGCACACCGACAGCCGGCTGCTGCCCCGGGAGCCGCGGGCCTGGGCCAGCTGGAACTACTGGCTGGACGGCGGCGAGGAGGCGCTGCCCTCGGTGACCTACAACATGAACATACTGCAGGGGCTGCAGGCGGCCGAAACCCTGTGCGTCACCCTTAACCGCAGCCGGGACATCGATCCCGCCCGTATCCTGCGCCGCTTTACCTACGCTCACCCGGTCTACCACCGGGAGGCCATCCGCGCCCAGGGACGACGCGGCGAGATCTGCGGCCGCGACCGCACCCATTTTTGCGGCGCCTACTGGTACAACGGCTTCCATGAAGACGGGGTGCGCAGCGCGCTGGACGTCTGCGCCCGCTTCGGGGAGGCGTTATGAGCCTGCACAGCGCCATCTACCAGGGCCTGGTGCGCCACCGTCGCTACCGCCCCAGCGAGCACGGTTTCAGTTACGGCCTGTACATGCTGGCGCTGGATCTGGACGAGCTGGAACGGCTCGACCGGGAGAGCCGGCTGTTCGGCTGCGAGCGCTTCGCCCCCCTGAGCTTTCGCCGCCGGGACTACCTGGGCGATCCGGCCGTGCCGCTGAAAGAGGCGGTGCTGATGGAAGTGGCCGGCCTGGGCGGCGATACCCTCGGGCTCGATCGGGTGGTGATGCTTGGCCAGGTACGCTGCTTCGGGCTGTATTTCAGCCCGGTCAACTTCTTCTTCTGTTATCGGGGCGGGCAGGCCCGCTACCTGCTGGCGGAGGTGCGCAACACCCCCTGGCGGGAACGCCATTGCTACCTGGTGGATCTGGCCCGGCCCGCGCCTTCCGACAAGGTGTTTCACGTCTCGCCCTTTATGGGCCTGGCGATGCAGTACCACTGGTGCATCCAGCCGCCCGGCCGGCGGGTATTGATCCATATCGAGAACCGGGACCCGGCCCTGTTGTTCGATGCCACCCTGGCCCTGCGCCGGCACCCTTTCGATGGCGCGGCCCTGAAGGCGGCACTGCGGCAATGGCCGATGGTGACGCTGACCATAGTGCGCGGCATTTACTGGCAGGCGCTGCGTCTGCTGGTGAAGCGCGTTCCCTATCATCCCCATCCCTGAAGGAAGCCTTATGGAAACGACCCTGAGCATATCGGAACCCCGTCGGCTGGAACGCTGGGCCCGCCGGCTGGCGTTTTCCCTGCTGTCCGGCCTGGAAGGGGGCGGACTGACCGTGCTGGATGGTGAGGACAGCTTCGAGTTTGGTGATCGCCATGCGGCGTTGCAGGCCTGCATCCGGGTATTCGATCCCCGTTTTTACCGCCGGCTGATGACGGGCGGCAGCATAGGGGCGGCGGAATCCTGGGTGGAGGGTGGCTGGCACAGCCCGGATCCGACCGCCTTGGTGCGCCTGTTCGCCCGCAACCTCCAGGTGCTCGACCGGCTGGAGCGGCGCCTGGGCTGGCTTACCGCGCCCTGGCAGCGGCTGCGGCACAGCCGCAACCGCAATTCCAGGAGCGGCAGCCGGGCCAATATCGCCGCCCACTACGATCTGGGCAACGACATGTACCAGCTGTTCCTGGATCCCCTGATGCAGTATTCCTCGGCGGTGTTTCCCGCGCCCGGCGCCAGCCTGGAGCAGGCCCAGGAGCACAAGCTCAGGCTGATCTGCGAGCGGCTGGAACTGAAGGAATCCGATCACCTGCTGGAGATCGGCACCGGCTGGGGCGGGCTGGCCTGCTTCGCCGCCAGGCACTACGGCTGCCGGGTGACCACCACCACCCTGTCCCGGGCCCAGCTCGAACATGCCCGGATGCGGGTGGCGCGGGAGGGCCTGGCTGACCGGGTGACCCTGCTGCTCGAGGACTACCGGGATCTGCAAGGCCGCTACGACAAGCTGGTGTCGGTGGAGATGATAGAGGCGGTGGGGCACCAGTACCTGCCGGGCTATTTCCGTACCCTGGACCGGCTGCTCAAGCCCGATGGCCGCCTGCTGATCCAGGCCATCACCATCACCGACCAGCGCTACGATCAGTACCGCAAGAGCGTGGACTTTATCCAGCGCTACATCTTTCCCGGCGGTTGCCTGCCTTCGGTGAGCGAGATGTGCCGGCACCTGAAGGAGCAGACCGGGATGACCCTGATCCGGCTGCACGACTACGGCCTGCACTATGCCGAGACCCTGAATATCTGGGCCGAGCGCTTCCGCCAGGCGGAGACGCGGCTCAAGGCGCTGGGCTATGGCCAGGACTTCCAGCGGCTCTGGGCCTTCTATTTCGCCTATTGCGAGGGCGGATTTCGCGAGGGCAGCATCGGCCTGGTGCATTTCGAGGCGGCCAAAGCGGGAGCGCGGACATGTCCAGATGGCAGTGGATCCAGCTGCTAGCCTTCGAGGGCTTCTGGCTGTTGGCGGTGGCCGGACAGAACCGCTGGCTGGCGCCGGTCGTCCTGTTGTTGCTGGTGCATTTCGTGTTCACGCCCAGCCGCCGGGCCGACAGCCGGGTGCTCTCGCTGGCGCTGTTGGGGCTGGCCGTCGATGGCGGCCTGGCCTGGGCCGGGGTGTTCGCCTTCGACCATCCGCCCTGGTGGCTGGCGTTGTTGTGGGCCGGCTTCGTGCTGACCCTGGGCCACAGCCTGGTCTGGCTGCGTGGCTTTGCCCCCTGGCTGCTGGCGCTGACGGGCGCCCTGGCCGGGGCCTCTTCCTATCTCGCCGGCTGGCGGCTGGGGGCGGTGCAACTGCCGCTCGGTTTCTGGGTCAGCGCCCTGGTGCTGGCGCTGGTGTGGGCGGCCCTGCTGCCGCTGCTGGTGCGCCTGGACCGGCGTTTAAGGAGTGACTGAAGATGAAAAAGTGGTTGTCGATACTGATGTTGCTGGCGGCCCCCGTCTGGGCCAGCCCGGTGGCGGATCTGACCCTGGTGGGGGAAGGCAAGATGCGCTGGTTGTTCTGGGATCTCTACCAGGCCCGCTTTTACAGCGACGATGGCCGTTACCGGCCCGGCGATTTTCCCCAGGCCCTGGCCCTGCGCTACCAGCGGGACATCAGGCAGGAAGACTTGTTGAACGCCACCGTCGAGGAGTGGCGCCGGCTGGGAGTGGACTGGAAGCCGGAATGGCCGCAACAGCTGGGCCGGCTCTGGCCCTCGGTGCGCAGGCAGGACGAACTGGTATTGCGGGTGGAGGCGGACGGGGTCAGCCGCTTCTATTTCAACTGGCGGCTGCTGGGCGAGATAGCGGATCCGGACTTCGCCCCCGCCTTTCTGGCCATCTGGCTGTCGCCGGACAGCCGGGATCCGGCCCTGACCCGGAAACTCAAGGGGAGCTGAGATGAAGCCACTGATACTGGCGGTGAGCCTGCTGCTGATGTCGTGCAGCACTGATATCAACGACTACGAGGCCAGTAGCCCGGCCCTGGCGCTGGACCGCTTCTTCGAGGGCGAGCTGGTCGCCTATGGCATGGTGCAGGACAGGACGGGCAGGGTGTTGCGCCGCTTCAAGGTGGACATGGTCGGCCGTTGGGAGGGCAACCGGGGGGTGCTGGAGGAGGACTTCTTCTACGATGACGGTGAAACCCAGCGCCGGGTCTGGTACCTGGAAAAAGGGCCGGACGGCCGCTACAGCGGCACCGCCGCCGACGTGATCAGGCCCGCCGCCGGCCAGACCCGGGGCTATGCCCTCAACTGGCGTTATACCCTGGCGGTGCCGGTGGACGGCAGGGTCTGGCACCTGGACTTCAACGACTGGATGTACCTGCTCGATGAAGACCGGCTGATCAACAGGGCCGAGATGAGCAAGTGGGGCTTCAGGGTCGGCGAGGTCACCCTCTGGATAGAGCGCCGGGCTAGTTAGAACTCGGGCGCCGAGATCTCGTCGAGGGACAGGGAAAAGCTGGGCACGAAGACCTCGAGAAAATAGCGGATCTCCTGGTTCATGCGCTGCTCCAGCATGGCGTTAAGCCGCTTCCTGGCCGGGGCGAATTCCCGGTTGCCGGCGGTCAGCTCCTCCTCGCACTTGAGCAGGGCGCAGAGGATGTCCGCCGCCTTGACCAACTGGCCGTAGTCGTCATCCGGCGGGCTGCTGAGCAGGGGGGCATAGGCGCCCTGCAGCTCGGCGGGCAGCATCTTCAGCAGGGTGGCCTCGGCGTTTTTTTCGATGTCCTTGTAGGCCCGGGCGATGTCCTCGTTGAAATACTTCACCGGGGTGGGCAGGTCGCCGGTCAGCACCTCGCTGGCGTCGTGGAAGAGGGCGCGCATGGCGGCTTGGGCCGGATCCAGGGTGCCGCCGAACAGGGTGTTGCGGATCACCGCCAGGGCGTGGGCCACCATGGCCACCTGCAGGCTGTGTTCGGCCACGTTTTCCGGCTCGACGTTACGCATCAGCGGCCAGCGCTGGATCAGTTTCATGCGCGCCATATGGGCGAAGAAGTGGCTGCGGTTCATGGGCTTGCCTGTGTCGTTGCGGGGCGATGTCGTTATAATGGCACTAACCGACCCCAATGGAGAAGAGAATGGACAAGCAAACCCAAACCGAGCTGGAAGCCGCCGCCTTCCGTGCCCTGCTGGCGCACCTGGACAAGCGCAAGGACGTGCAGAACATCGAGCTGATGAACTTGGCCGGTTTTTGTCGCAACTGCCTGAGCAAGTGGTACCTGGCCGCCGCCGAGGAGCGCGGTCTGGAGATGGACTACGACCAGGCCCGGGAACGGGTGTACGGTATGCCCTACGAGGAGTGGAAGGCGAAATACCAGCAGGAGGCCACGCCCGAGCAGAAGGCGGCCTTTGAGAAGAGCCACAAATAACAGCCGTAAGCGGTCAGCTTTAAGCCTGTAAGCAGCCCGGTTTTGTCTGCAGGTATGGCGTTGTACCTGCAGATTTAATACTTCGTTATTCCGCTACAGAATCAAGTTCAGCATGACGGACTCGGAACCCATTCTGCAAACAACGCCTCATTAATCAGCGCGGCTGAGAACCTTCAGCCGCCACCACTTACAGCTTCAAGCTTCCAGCTCCCCCAAGGGCCCGTTACTTGAACACCACCGTCTTGTTGCCGTAGACGAAGACCTTTTCTTCCAGCACCAGGTTGAGCGCCCGGCTCAGCACCGACTTTTCCACGTCCCGGCCGGCCTTGGCCATGTCCTGGGCGGAGAAGGTGTGGTTCACGTGGGTGACGTCCTGCTCGATGATGGGGCCCTCGTCCAGGTCGTCGGTGACGAAGTGGGCGGTGGCGCCGATCATCTTCACGCCGCGCTCATAGGCCTGGCGGTAGGGGCTGGCGCCGACGAAGGCGGGCAGGAAGGAGTGGTGGATATTGATGAGGCGCTGGCGGTAGCGGGCCACGAACTCGGGGCTCAGGATGCGCATGTATTTGGCCAGCACCACATAGTCCGGCTGGTAGCGGTCGATGATGTCCGCCAGCCGCTGCTCGTGCTCGGCCCGGTTCAGCCCGTCATGGGAGACGGTGTGATAGGGAATATCGAATTTTTCGGTCAGGCTGGCCAGGGTGTCGTAGTTGCCCACCACGGCGGCGATATCGATGTTCATGGCACCGGCGTAGTTCTTCATCAGGATATCACCCAGGCAGTGGGCTTCCTTGGTCACCAGTATCACCACCCGTTTGTTGCCGGCCGGCACCAGCCGGCGCTGGCTGCCCTGGGGCAGGGCGTCGTCCAGGTCGGCGTGAAGGGTGTGATCGTTGAAGATCCCTTCCAGCTCGGTGCGCATAAAGAAATGGCCGTTGTCGTAGTCTACGAATTCATCGTTGCGGATGATATTGAGCTGGTGCTTATAACAGATATTGGTGATCTTGGAGATCAGCCCCTTGGCATCGGGACAATGGGTCAGCAGTATTTTTCGTTCCATTATGATGTTTCTATTCAGGTTAAAAAGTCGGTCGGATCAGCGCCGGGCACAGCACTGCTTGTATTTTTTGTCGCCACCGCAGGGGCAGGGCTGATTGGCCCCTATCTTGGGCGGATTGAACTGACCCGAGTGATAGACCCAGTGCTCCTGATGGCGCAGGAAACGGGAGCGCTCGTGCAGCAGCACCACCCGCCCGTTTTCCCGGTAGCGTACCTTGAACTCCACCTCGCCTTCCTCGTCGTCCGGGGTGCCGCGGGCAAAGACGATGGTGAGCCCCAGCCAGTCGGTGTCCAGCCCGGTAGTGGCCAGTTCATCGGCGGTCAGGCAGCCCAGGGTATCCGGGTGCCAGCTCCGTACCAGATAGTCGCCCAGGCCCAGCCGGTAGGCGCTGTAGCGGGAGCGCATCAGGGTCAGCGGGGTCGATGCCGGAGCGCCTTGCAGCAAGGGCTCGCAGCAGAGGCTGAAAGGCTGTGGGTTATCGCAGTAGCAAGGCATGGCAGTGGACCCGCAAGTCAAAGAGTTTCAGTATGCCACGGTCGTTGGAATGCGAAAAAGAAAAAACGGCTCCGCAGAGCCGTCTTGGACACCGTTAAAGAACGATGTTATTCGATGATTTCTACCTGGATGGTGGCCTGGGCCTTGGCATCCACACGGCGGTCGCGCTGACGCTCGTCTTCGGTCACGCCTTCGGCCAGCTCGCTGCCGTACCAGGCAGTCTGGATGTTCTGGGCGGCGACACCACGCTGAACCAGGTAGTCCTTGGCGGCCATGGCACGACGCTCGGACAGGCGGCGGTTGTACTCGGCGGTACCCAGACGGTCGGCGTAACCGGCCAGTTCAACCTGGTAGTCGGGGTTTTGCTGGGCAAAACGGGCCACTTCGTCCAGGGTAGCACGGGATTCGGCGGACAGATCCGACTTGTCGAAGGCGAAGTAGATGGAGCCGTCGGCGGTCACGGTACGGGTTTCGTAGGTGACTTCAGGCTGGGGCTGGGGAGCCACGGGGGCGACCGGGGCCGGGGCGGGAGTGCCACGGTTCGGGTGCAGTACCAGTTCCAGCATCACGTTGTTGACGTCGGTTTCGAAACCGTTTTTAACGCTGTCGCCCATGTCTTCGATACGGCGGTAACGGGCTTGCACGTCGACCAGATCGGAGACGCGATAGCTCAGACCCAGGCCGGCCAGCGGAGAAATGCCTTCGTCACCGGCTCCGGCATTGGTATCCCAACCCAGGGCACCGAGTTCACCGAATACGGACAAATTTTGGCTCAGCGGCAGACGACCGATAGCGGACAGGTTCAACGCCTTGGTGTCGGCATCACCGCCGAAGTAGTTGACACCCAGCTCGGCGCCAAAGTACTGGTTGAAGTTGTAACCACCGAACATGGTGACGGCTTCGGCATCTTTGTCTGCATCTGTTGCAAGACGATCGATGTCTTCGTAGTGGGCGTAGCCGGCACCGGCACCCAGGTACCAGTCATTGGCTTGTACGCCAGCGGAAATTCCGGCCGTTGCCAGGGCGATTGCGATCAGAGAAGGAGCCACTGTCTTTTTCATTTTGTCTTCCTCATTTTATGAGAACTCGGCGGTGCCGAAATAAAAGTACCACCGGCACTTAGGCTGGTGCAGTGCGAGAAATCCTTTAATGTTTTTGTTTTTCTGGGATTGTCCATGCGGACTCCAATATCCCAACAGCGTACCCGCACGGCGCCAGATTAACGGTTTTCCGTTGGGCTAACAAGGGCGCGAGGGAAATGATGGGCTAAATTTGTCGCAGCTTCCACTGGCTGCTAACGGCTGGGGGAGGGGTTTATTTGAATCTGCGCTGGGCCTTTTTTAAGTTTTTTTGGTCAAAAATGGGGCAGTTCATAACGAGTCTCTCCACTGATGTTAAACTAATATAAAAGTTACCACAGTTGTTATCGGAATCTTTCGATAGGAGTAGCAAGGCTATGAACCCTGACACCAGTCTGGTCGGAAAAAAAATCCGGCAAATCCGCGAAGCGATGGGGCTCAGCCGTCCCAAGTTTGCTGAGCTGCTCCAGGTGCCACCCACTACCCTGAAAAATTACGAACTGGGCTATCGGGAAGTGGGCGGTGCCTTTCTGGTGGCCCTGGCTCAGCACCCGGAGCTGCACAAGTTCACCCTGTGGCTGCTCTCGGACAAGACGCTGGAGAGTGCAGGTCAGGTCAGCCCCGAACAGGACGTTTGAATAACCAGGTATACAAGCAGGCTGCCTTATCAACCTGCTTTATGCTAAAAGAACAGGCATAGATCATTGTCTGTTGATGAGGTTATTACTGTGCGTTCAATCTTTATACTCACCTTCTGCGGACTCTTGCTCGGTTGTGCCCAGTCGCCCACCGGGCGCAGCCAGGTACTGCTGTTTTCCGAAGCTGAAATGCAACAACTCGGAGAAGCTTCCTTTAACCAGATCAAGGAGCAGGAAAAAATTAGCAGCAGCAGGGCGGATACCGCCTATGTCCAGTGCATCAGTGACCGGCTGGTGGCCGAGATCCCTGCCGGTTTCGGGCAGCGCCAATGGGAAGTGGTGGTGTTCGACTCACCCCAGATCAATGCCTTTGCCTTGCCCGGCGGCAAGATCGGAGTCTACAACGGCCTGCTCAAGGTAGCCAAGAATCAGGACCAGGTCGCGGCCGTGGTCGGCCACGAAATTGCCCATGTCCTGGCCAGGCACAGCAACGAACGAGTATCTCGCACTCAGCTCAGCAACCTCGGGCTGAGTGCCGCCGACATGGCCCTGGGCCAGTCCGGCCTGCGCCAGCCAGCCATGGCGGCCCTGGGGTTGGGGGTACAGGTGGGCTACCTGCTGCCCTATGGCCGGGAGCAGGAAAGCGAAGCCGATCGATTGGGCCTGGAACTGATGGCCCGGGCCGGCTTTAATCCGGAAGAGTCCATATCGCTCTGGCGCAATATGTCGGCCGCATCCAGCGGCCAGCAACCGCCGGAGTTGCTCTCTACCCACCCTTCCCACGGCACCCGGACGCAGGAGTTGAACGCGGCCATGCCCAATGCCCTGGCCCTGTACCAGCAGGCCAGAGCCCAGGGCAAGTCCCCTGCCTGTCGTCGCTAGGGTCCAGTATGTACTACGGCTTTGATATCGGCGGAAGCAAAATCGCTTTCGCCGTTTTCGACGAGGCGCTGAATGAGCGGGAACGTTCCCTCCATGCCACCCCTCGGCAGGATTATCCGGCGTTTCTTCAGTGGCTGAGCTCCTTGGTGCTGGCGGCGGATCGCCGCTGGCAGGGCGTGGGCAGCGTCGGTGTCGGGTTTCCCGGCATTCTCGACGGGGCAGGGCGCCTGCTGGCACCCAATGTGCCGCTGATCCACGGGTGCGAGCTGGTCGGGGATCTGCAGCATATGCTCGGGCGCTCGGTTCATGCGGACAACGACGCCAACTGCTTTCTGCTGTCCGAGTATCACCAGGGGGCGGTGGCCGGCGCCGTGCTGGCCCTGGGGCTGACCCTGGGCACCGGGGTGGGGGGAGGCCTTATCCATCAGGGGCGACTGGTCAACAGTCGTCGCGGCGGCAGCGCCGAGTTCGGCCACGGCGGCATTCCGGCCGGTCTGCTCAAAGGCTACCCCGAGTTGCCCTTGTTCGCCTGCGGTTGCGGCTTGCAGGGCTGTCTTGAAACCTATGTTTCCGGTACCGGCCTGAGCCGGCTCTATGCCCACTGCAGTGGGCGGGCGCTGCCCGGCAAAGCGGTCATTGAAGCCTGGCGGCAGGGGGAGACGGCGGCCCGGCGTTGTGTTGCCCTTTACCTGGATATTCTCGCCGCCGGCCTGGGTGCCCTGCTGACCCAGCTCGATCCGGACGTCGTGGTACTCGGCGGTGGCCTGAGTGAATACGCCTGGCTTTACCAGGAGCTGGACAGCCGTTTACCGGCCTGGTTGATGAGCGGTGTCAGGCCGGCTCCGGTGGTGGCACCATTGTTCGGCGGCAGCGGCGGGGTGCGCGGTGCTGCATTATTGGCCAGGCACGCGTCCTTGCCATTTAGCTGACCGGCTTATTTTGTTAGCATGACGTTTTTGTACCCACACAGAGGGAATGTCATGTCGTCATATGAGACAGTAGAACAGCAGGCCAGCTACGGTATCGGCCGTCAAATCGGTGACCAACTGGCCCAGCAATCATTCGAAGGGCTGGAGGTGTCCGCCGTGCAACAGGGCCTGGCCGACGCCCTCAATGGGGTTGACTTCGCCGTTTCCCGCGAGGAGATCAATGGCGCCTTCCAGATCATCACCCAGCGCATGCAAGAGCAGCAGGCGGCCCAATCCAACCAGGCCAAGGAAGAAGAAGCGGCCTTCTTTGCCGCCAACGGTGAGCGTGCCGAAGTGGAGCAAACCGAGTCCGGCCTGCAATATGAAGTACTGGCCCAGGGAGACGGCGCCAAGCCTGCCGCTACCGATACCGTCCGCGTGCACTACCACGGCACCTTTATCGATGGTTCCGTGTTCGACAGCTCGGTATTGCGCGGCGAGCCGGCCCAGTTCCCGGTCAACGGCGTGATCAAGGGCTGGGTGGAAGCCCTGCAACTGATGCCGGTCGGCTCCAAGTGGAAGCTCTATGTGCCCCATCACCTGGCCTATGGCGAGCAAGGCGCCGGCTCCATCCCGCCCTGCTCCACCCTGGTGTTCGAAGTCGAACTGCTCGACATCGCCTGAATCTGAAAAAACCGGCAGCCGCCGGTTTTTTTATGCCCATTGTTTGCGTTGCGGAAATTTGCAAGCTTGCGCTTATCTGGCACACTTCGGGTCTATTCTTGGTAATCGTACAAATAAGGAAAGAGCAGCATGACAAATCCGGTTCGCATCGCCGTCTCCGGCTGTAATGGACGCATGGGCAAGGTACTGGTGGAGTCCGTCACCCATACCGAGGGCGTTATCCTGACCGCCGCCATCGAGCATGCCGGTTCCAGTGTACTGGGCGTGGATGCGGGCGAGCTGGCCAATGTGGGACGGCTCGGGGTGGCGGTGACCGCCGATCTGGCAGCGGTGATCGACCAGGTTGACGTCATCATCGATTTCACCCGCCCGGAAGCCACCCTGGCCAACATGGCCCTGGCCAGGACCCACGGCAAGCGGCTGGTGATCGGTACCACCGGTTTCGACGAGGCGCAAAAAGCCGAGATCCACGCCGCCGCCGCCGACACCGCCATGGTGATGGCGTCCAACTACAGTGTCGGGGTCAACCTGGTGTTCAAGCTGCTGGAGCAGGCGGCCCGGGTGATGGGGGATTATACCGATATCGAAATCGTCGAAGCGCATCACCGCTTCAAGGTGGATGCACCCTCAGGGACGGCGCTCAGCATGGGTGAGGTGATTGCCGAGACCCTGGGCCGTGACCTTAAAGCATGCGCCGTTTATGGTCGCGAAGGCATCACCGGCGAGCGGGATCGCAGCACCATCGGCTTTGCCACAGTGCGGGCCGGCGACATTGTGGGTGAGCATACCGCCATGTTCGTGGATATCGGCGAACGGGTGGAGATCACCCACAAGGCGTCCAACCGCCTGACTTTTGCCAATGGTGCCGTACGGGCCGCTGCCTGGATTTTCCAGCAACCGCCGGGCCTGTACGATATGCAGGATGTGCTGAATCTGAAATAATCTGCTTTATGCAGCCCCGCAGCCCGCACGGAGACATTCCGAGCGGGCTGCGGGAACCTTTATCGACAAGATTGTTTTCACATGAAGGTTTATAACATTTTGTTATATAAGGTATAATTTAACAATTTTGTGATTCATTCGGGTGTGGCTGAATAAATCGAAGCAGTGCCATATTTTGCCTTATCGCTGCTTGTTGTGTGAATTTTTATCCTTCTCTTTTGGTTTTATATTCAACTTTGCGCCATTCTTGAGCGGCCGGGCATTGCATTGTCAAAAAAATTTGTCGAAAACGCCGCTTTTATATAAAATACGCAGAATTTGCCCAGTATTAGCCGAGATGCAGTAAAATTTTTTTGTCTGCAGCTCGGGACAGCCAGGTAAATTGTTGATTTATAAGAATTAACTTGGAGGTTGTCTTGACTCACTCAGCGCTGCTCGTATTGGAAGACGGTTCGGTCTTCCGCGGTACAGCCATCGGTGCCGACGGTTGTTCCGTAGGTGAAGTGGTATTCAATACGTCGATGACGGGATACCAGGAAATCCTTACCGACCCGTCCTATTCCCGCCAGATCGTTACGCTTACTTATCCTCATATAGGCAATACCGGCACTAATGCTGAAGACGAAGAGTCCGATCAAGTCCATGCCCAGGGCCTGATCATCCGCGATCTCCCCATCATCGCCTCCAACTTCCGCAACCAGCGTTCCCTGTCCGACTACCTCAAAGCCCATAACATAGTGGGTATTGCCGATATCGATACCCGCAAGCTGACCCGCATCCTGCGCGAGAAGGGCGCCCAGGCCGGTTGTATCCTGGCCGGCAAGGATCTGGATGAAGCCAAGGCCCTGGCCGAAGCCCGCGCCTTCCCCGGCCTGAAAGGCATGGATCTGGCCAAGGAAGTGACCACCCGCGAGCCCTATCCCTGGAATGAGGGCAGCTGGGTACTGGGTGAGGGTCACCGCCAGCCGGCCGAGAGCGAGTTGCCCTACCATGTGGTGGCCTACGATTACGGCGTCAAGCGCAATATCCTGCGCATGCTGGTCGATCGCGGCTGCCGCCTGACCGTGGTGCCGGCCCAGACCCCGGCCGCCGAGGTGCTGGCCATGAAACCGGACGGCATCTTCCTGTCCAACGGCCCCGGCGACCCCGAGCCCTGCGATTACGCCATCAGCGCCATCAAGCGCTTTCTCGAGACCGACATTCCGGTGTTCGGCATCTGCCTGGGCCACCAGTTGCTCGGCCTGGCCAGCGGTGCCAAGACCGTGAAGATGAAGTTCGGCCACCACGGTGCCAACCACCCGGTCAAGGATCTGGACAAGGGCGTGGTGATGATCACCAGCCAGAACCACGGCTTTGCGGTGGACGAAGCCACCCTGCCGGCCCATGTGCGGGTGACCCACAAATCGCTGTTCGACGGCTCCCTGCAGGGGATTCACCGTACCGACAAGCCGGCGTTCAGCTTCCAGGGTCACCCCGAAGCGAGCCCGGGGCCGCATGAAGCCGCCGACCTGTTCGACCATTTTATCGATTTGATTAAGCAGTACCGCGCGTAATTAGGAGTAGGGAAGAGTCATGCCAAAACGTACAGACATACAGAGCATTCTGATCCTGGGCGCTGGCCCCATAGTGATCGGTCAGGCCTGTGAATTCGACTACTCCGGCGCCCAGGCCTGCAAGGCCCTGCGGGAAGAAGGCTTCCGCGTCATCCTGGTCAACTCCAATCCGGCCACCATCATGACCGATCCGGAGATGGCCGACGCCACCTATATTGAGCCCATCCACTGGGAAGTGGTGCGTCGCATCATCGAAAAAGAACGCCCCGATGCGGTGCTGCCCACCATGGGCGGCCAGACCGCCCTCAACTGTGCCCTGGAGCTGGAAAAGCACGGCGTGCTGGCCGAGTTCGGGGTGGAGATGATCGGCGCCACCGCCGACGCCATCGACAAGGCGGAAGACCGCTATCGCTTCGACCAGGCGATGAAGAGCATCGGCCTGGAGTGTCCCCGTGCCGGCATCGCCCACAACATGGACGAAGCCTACGGGGTGCTGGACCAGGTGGGTTTCCCCTGCATCATCCGCCCCAGCTTCACCATGGGCGGCACCGGCGGCGGCATCGCCTACAACCGGGAAGAGTTCGAGGAAATCTGTACCCGCGGCCTGGACCTGTCGCCCACCAGCGAACTGCTGATCGACGAGTCCCTGATCGGCTGGAAAGAGTACGAGATGGAAGTGGTGCGGGATCGCAACGACAACTGCATCATCGTCTGCGCCATCGAGAACTTCGACGCCATGGGCGTGCACACCGGTGACTCCATTACCGTTGCGCCGGCCCAGACCCTGACCGACAAGGAATATCAGCTGATGCGCAACGCCTCCATGGCGGTGCTGCGCGAAATCGGGGTGGAAACCGGTGGCTCCAACGTCCAGTTCGGCATCGATCCCAAGACCGGTCGCATGGTGATCATCGAGATGAACCCGCGGGTGTCCCGTTCTTCCGCCCTGGCCTCCAAGGCGACCGGCTTCCCCATCGCCAAGGTGGCGGCCAAGCTGGCCATCGGTTACACCCTGGACGAGCTGCAGAACGACATCACCGGCGGCCTGACCCCGGCCTCGTTCGAGCCGGCCATCGACTACGTGGTCACCAAGGTACCGCGCTTCAACTTCGAAAAATTTGCCGGCGCCAACGACCGCCTGACCACCCAGATGAAGTCGGTGGGCGAGGTGATGGCCATCGGCCGCAACTTCCAGGAGTCGGTACAAAAGGCCCTGCGTGGCTTGGAGACCGGCATGCACGGTTTCGACCCCATCGTCGACCTGAACGATCCCGAGAGCCTGGCGCGTATCCGCCACGAGCTGCAGGAGCCCGGTGCCGAGCGGATTTGGTATATCGCCGATGCCTTCCGCGCCGGCATGAGCGTGGACGGCGTGTTCAAGCTCACCAACGTCGACCGCTGGTTCCTGGTGCAGATCGAAGAGCTGGTCAAACTGGAAGAGCAGGTAAAAGACGCGGGCATGGCTGGGCTGACCCCGGAATTCCTGCGTGCGCTCAAGCGCAAGGGTTTTGCCGATGCGCGCCTCGGCAAGCTGCTGGGCGTGGCCGAAGGCGAGGTGCGCAAACTGCGCCACCGCCACGAGATCTTCCCGGTATACAAACGGGTGGATACCTGCGCCGCCGAGTTTGCCACCAACACCGCCTATATGTACTCCAGCTACGACGAGGAGTGCGAGGCCAACCCCACCGACAAGGACAAGATCATCGTCCTGGGTGGTGGCCCCAACCGTATCGGCCAAGGCATCGAATTCGACTATTGCTGTGTGCATGCCTCGCTCGCCCTGCGTGAGGACGGTTTCGAGACCATCATGGTCAACTGCAACCCGGAAACCGTGTCTACCGACTACGATACTTCCGACCGCCTGTACTTCGAGCCGGTAACCCTGGAAGACGTGCTGGAAATCGTGCGGGTCGAGCAGCCCAAGGGCGTTATCGTCCAGTACGGCGGCCAGACCCCGCTGAAACTGGCCCGGGCCCTGGAAGCGGCCGGCGTGCCGGTGATCGGCACCAGCCCGGACGCCATCGACCGGGCCGAGGACCGCGAGCGGTTCCAGCAGGCGGTGGAGCGTCTCGGCCTCAAGCAACCGGAAAACGGTACCGTGACCGCCATGGAACAAGCGGTCGCCATTGCCGAACGCATCGGCTATCCGCTGGTGGTGCGCCCCTCCTACGTACTGGGTGGTCGCGCCATGGAAATCGTCTATGACGAACAGGATCTGCGCCGCTACTTCAACGAGGCGGTGAGCGTCTCCAACGAGTCGCCGGTGCTGCTGGATCGCTTCCTGGACGACGCCACCGAAGTGGACATCGACGCCATCTGCGACGGCAAGGACGTGGTCATCGGCGGCATCATGGAGCACATCGAGCAGGCCGGCGTGCACTCCGGTGACTCCGGCTGCTCCCTGCCGCCCTACACCCTGAGCAAGGCCATCCAGGACGAGATGCGCGAACAGGTGCGCAAGCTGGCCCTGGAGCTGGGCGTGGTCGGCCTGATGAACGTACAATTCGCGGTCAAGGGCAACGACATCTACCTGATCGAGGTGAACCCGCGCGCCGCCCGTACCGTGCCCTTCGTGTCCAAGGCCACCGGCGTGCCCCTGGCCAAGGTGGCGGCCCGGGTGATGGCCGGCAAGTCCCTGGCCGAGCAGGGCGTGACCAAAGAAATCATCCCGCCTTACTACTCGGTCAAGGAAGTGGTGCTGCCGTTCAACAAGTTCCCGGGCGTGGATCCGCTGCTGGGGCCGGAAATGCGCTCCACCGGCGAGGTGATGGGCGTGGGCGAGACCTTCGCCGAGGCCTTCGGCAAGGCCCACCTGGGCGCCGGCAAGGCGGTGCCGAAGGAAGGCCGCGCCCTGCTGTCGGTGCGTCACAGCGACAAGCAGCGGGTGGTCGATCTGGCCGCCAGCCTGGTGGAGGCCGGCTACCAGCTGGACGCCACCCACGGCACCGCCGTGGTGTTGGGCGAGGCCAATATCAACCCGCGGCTGGTGAACAAGGTGCACGAAGGTCGTCCGCATATTCTGGATCGGATCAAGAACAACGAGTACAGCTACATCGTGAACACCGCCGAGGGCCGTCAGGCCATCGAGGATTCCCGTCAGCTGCGCCGGGGTGCCCTGAGCCAGAAGGTGTCCTACACCACCACCCTGAACGGGGCTTTCGCTACCGTCATGGCCATGGCCCACGACGCCACCGCCTCGGTGATTTCGGTGCAGGAAATGCATGAGCGGGTCGCCAACGGCAAATAAGCCGGTTGTTCCCGTCATTTGAAACAAAGAGGCGCCCGCGGGCGCCTCTTTGCTGCTGTTTAAAATTTACTCAGATATATTGACGATAGTGTTTGACGCCACCCCGCGACTCCCGTAGAGTGCACCCCAGCAAGATTCTCAAGTCAGCGCGGCCTTTGTATATTGTTGGTTCCTATGCGGTTCTTCAGTCACCAAGCTTCCCTTATTTGATTTTTGTTGCGTTTCCGAGCATGGCTCATCACTGAATAAAGGTAAGATAAAATGGCTAACGGCACCGTAAAATGGTTCAACGAAGCAAAAGGTTTTGGTTTCATCACTCCGGCTGACGGCAGCAAGGATTTGTTTGCCCACTTCTCCGAGATCGTCGGCAGCGGTTTTAAAACCCTGGCCGAAGGTCAGCAGGTATCCTACACCCCGTCCCAGGGTGCCAAGGGTCCGCAAGCTTCACAAATTCAGGTACTCTGATCCCTCAGGGTCACAGCGTCCTGTAAAAAACCCGCTTCGGCGGGTTTTTTTTTGGTGCGTCCGGCACGGGTGCACTCCTGGAGGTGCAAGTCCTCCCGCGAGCTGGCCACAGCGAGCGAAGTGAAGCGCAACTGCGGAAGGGTGACCGACCGTGGGGAGGAAGCGTGGATCATAAACCGTGAGCCGATGAACAAGAATCGGATACGAGGCACTGCCAAGCAGGGCGAGCGGGCCAGAAGCCGCGAAGCTCTTGTGGCCAAGGCGAGGTGGTGTAAATCCGGCGGTTGTGCGGTGAAGGAGTGTGTTCTTACCCGGGGAGATCTCGTCTCATGCCTGAAAGGGCGACGTGGCGACACGGAGCGAGAAGTCAGCAGAGGCCATAGTAGCCACCGTTACGGGGCGAAGGGCCGAACGCGAAGGAGCGTCAACCGCCTTGTCGATGAATACTGTACGGCATCAGATGCCCGCGTCAGCGGGGCGGGTCGCAACACGGGAAGGGGAAGCCTTGCCGGACGCGATCAGCGATGAAACAGCACTCCCGCGACGAGAGCCGGAGGACGCAGGGCGAAGCCTGCTGGCGCAGGTGTTCGCACGAGAGAATATGCAACGGGCATGGACGCGCGTGAAGGCCAACAAGGGAGCGGCGGGTGTTGACGGGCTGGACATTGCCCAGACCGCGGAACACCTGCGCTGGGCGTGGCCGGAGCTCAAACAGCAGCTGCTGGAGGGCGTCTATCGGCCATAGCCCGTTCGTCGGATAGGCATCCCGAAACCGGACGGCAGTGAACGGGAACTGGGTATCCCCACCGTCACCGACCGTCTGATCCAACAGGCACTGCTGCAAGTGCTGCAACCTCTGATTGACCCCACCTTCAGCGAGCACAGCTACGGCTTCCGTCCGGGCCGCCGGGCTCATGACGCGGTATTGGCGGCGCAACGCTACGTGAGCCAGGGCCGCCACATTGTGGTGGATGTCGACCTGTCGAAGTTCTTCGACCGGGTCAACCACGATATCCTGCTCGACCGGCTGAGGAAGCGGGTGAACGACCCCGGCGTCATCCGGTTGGTTCGTGCGTACCTGAACGCGGGCATCATGGACGGTGGCGTGGTCATGGAGCGGCACGAGGTCACGCCGCAAGGCGGGCCGCTGTCGCCGTTGCTGGCCAACGTCCTGTTGGACGAGGTGGACAAAGAGCTGGAACGCCGGGGGCACAGCTTCGCGCGCTATGCCGATGACTGCAACGTTTACGTTCGCAGCCACAAATCGGGAGAGCGGGTGATGCGTCTGCTCCGCCGTTGTTACGCGAAACTGCGTTTGATGATCAACGAAGCCAAAAGCGCAATCACCAGCGTGTTCGGTCGCAAGTTCCTCGGTTATGCCCTGTGGCAAACGAGGGAGGGAGACGTGCGACGCGCGGTATCAACGAAGTCATTACAGGCGTTCAAGCTCAGGATCAGGCAGCTGCCCCGGGGGGCTGGTGGTCGCAGCCTGGCACAGGTGGTGGAGAAACTCCGCAGCTACCTGCTCGGCTGGAAAGGGTACTTCAGGCTGGCACAAACGCCGCGCATCTGGCACTCACTGGATGAGTGGATACGTCGCCGCCTGCGAATGCTCCATCTCCGGCAGTGGCATCGGGGCAAGACGAGCTACCGGGAACTGGTGCGCCTTGGCGCGAGTGCCTGGGTTGCGCAATCGGTGGCGGCGCTGAGCCGACGCTGGTGGCATAAAAGTCGCTCCGCCATTCACAATGTGCTGACCGTAGCCTACTTCGACCGATTGGGTGTACCGCGCCTCTCGTGAGACCTCAACTTCTCGAACCGCCCGGTGCGGACCCGCATGCCGGGTGGTGTGGGAGGAGCGGAACCTATCGGTTCCCCCCTATCCCGATACCCCTAACCGGGACAGAGAGGCGGTTACTGGTGCGAACGGTCCTGGACAGACTGGATCACAGCACATCCATGATGCCAGCTGCCAGCTGCCAGCTTACCGCCGGCTTTCCATCCAGGATTCGAGGATCAGCTGGGCCGAGACCGCGTCCACCGCGTCCTTGCCCAGGGCTTTGTAGCCGCCGGCCTCGAACAGCCGGGCGCGGGCATCGGTGGTGGTGAGGCGCTCGTCCTGCAGCTCGACGGCCAGTCCGAAGCGGCCGTGCAGCCGGTTGGCGAACTTGCGTGCCCGCCGGCTGATGTCCTGCTCGGTACCGTCCATGTTGAGGGGCAACCCTACCACCAGCAGCGCCGGCTGCCACTCCTTGAGCAGCTTTTCCAGCTGGTGCCAGTCGGGCACGCCGTCGTTGGCTTTCAGCGCCAGCAGGGGGCGGGCGGTGGCGGTGAGCTCCTGGCCCACGGCCACGCCGATGCTCTTCAGGCCGTAGTCGAAGCCGAGCAGGGTCCGGCTCATGCGTGGCCCACCTGGGAGGACAGCTGGCGCGAGTCTACCCCCAGGCGTCCTATGGCCTGGTGCCAGCGCTGGGCCAGGGGAGTGTCGAAGATGAGGGCGGTGTCGGCGGGAATGGTCAGCCAGCTGTTCTCCACCAGCTCCTGCTCCAGCTGGCCCGGGGTCCAGCCGGCATAGCCCAGGGCCACCAGGTAGTGTTCCGGCTGCTGCTCGGTGCCCAGCACCTCCAATACATCGCGGGAGGTGGTGATCATCAGGTCGTCCGCCAGTTGCTGGCTGGAGCTGAAGCCCTCGACCGGGCTGTGCAGTACGAAGCCCCGATCCGCCGCCACCGGCCCGCCCTGCAGCACCGGCCGGTCGAGCGTCGGGCTGTCTTCCGGCTCCAGCTCCAGCTGGTGCAGCAGCTCATGCACTTTCATGTCGATGGGGATATTGATCACCAGCCCCATGGCTCCTTCGTCGTTGTGTTCACAGACATAGGTGACTGAGCCGGCAAAGAAGGGATCCTTCAGGCTGGGCATGGCGATCAGGAAATGATGTTGCAGTGAATCCATGGCTTCTCGGTATTGATATGGACGGCCGGACTGATCCGGCCGTGGTGGTTCAGGGGTCTTATGTCAGGATAGCCGTTTTTCGATGGCATCCATCAGCATGCCGGTAATATTCACCGGAAAGGCCGCTTCGATTTCCCGTATACAGGTGGGGCTGGTGACATTCACCTCGGTCAGTTTATCACCGATGATGTCGAGCCCCACGAAGATCAGGCCCTTGGCCTTGAGTACCGGGCCCAGCGCCTCGGCGATGTGTCTGTCACTGTCGCTCAGGGGCCTGGCCTCGCCCCGGCCGCCGGCGGCCAGGTTGCCGCGGGTTTCACCGCCCTGGGGAATACGGGCCAGGCAATAGGGCACCGGCTCGCCGTCCACCACCAGCACCCGTTTGTCACCGTCCTTGATGGCCGGCTGGTAGCTTTGCACCATGCAATAGCGGTGGCCATGCTCGGTCAGGGTTTCGATGATAACGCCGAGATTGGGGTCATCTTCCTTCACCCGGAAGATGGAGGCCCCGCCCATGCCGTCCAGCGGCTTGAGGATGATGTCCTTGTGCTCGCCGTGGAAGGCGCGGATATCGCTGGCCTTGCGGGTCACCAGGGTGGTTGGGGTGAACTCGGAGAACCAGGCGGTGTAAAGTTTTTCGTTGGCGTCACGCAGGCTCTGGGGCTTGTTGACGATCAGGGTGCCTTCTTCCTCGGCCCGCTCCAGCAGGTAGGTGGCGTAGATATATTCGGTGTCGAACGGGGGATCCTTGCGCATCAGGATCACGTCCAGCGAGCTCAGGGGGCGATGCTCGGCACCTCCCAGGGTAAACCAGGCGGCGGTATCCTCCTTGACCGACAAGGGCGCCATGCTGCCGAAGGCCTCCCCTTGCAACAGGCTGAGATCGCTCATTTCCATATACCAGAGTTCATAGCCGCGGCGCTGGGCTTCCAGCAGCATGGCGAAACTGCTGTCTTTCTTGATGTTGATGGACTGGATTGGGTCCATCACTATTCCCAATTTGATGGTCATGCAAGATCTCCAAAGCGGCATTGCAGGGCGGTGATGGCGGTCAGGGCGGCGGTTTCGGTGCGCAGTACCCGCGGGCCGAGCAGGATATCCACAAAGCCCTGAGCGCGGGCGAGGGCGATTTCGTCGTCGGACAGGCCGCCCTCGGGCCCCACCAGCAGCCTAACGCCGTGGTTGGGTAACGGCAAGCGGTTGACGCTGAATTGCGCCCTGGGGTGCAGATTCAGTTTGAGTTCATGGCTGTCTTCCGCCAGCCATTGTTCAAGGTTGACCGCCGGGCGGATGTCGGGAATGCGGTTGCGGCCGCATTGTTCGCAGGCGGCGATGGCAATTTTCTGCCATTGCTGGACTTTCTTGTCCAGCCGTTCACCGCTGAGCTTGACCCCGCAACGGCTGGAAAACAGCGGCGTGATCACATTGACCCCCAGCTCCACCGACTTCTGGATGGTAAAGTCCATCTTGTCTCCCCGGCTGATGACCTGGCCCAGATGGAAATGCAGGGGCGACTCGGTCTCGACGGCGCTGAAGGGACCGACGCGAACCAGGACCGACTTCTTGTCTGCCCGGACTATCTCGGCGTCGTACTGGCCGCCCTCACCGTTGAACAGCACCAGGGGTTGGCCGGGCTGCATGCGCAGCACCCGCCCGACGTGGTTGGCGCCGTCCTCCGACAGGGGGATTTCCTGCCCGGGCCCGAGCGGGCCGGGCTCATGGATTCGGGGTATACGCATAGTGTTCGCACTGCTCCTTCACAAAGGGGTTGCGGTTGCCCTGTACCTCGCTGATGCGGTGATCCCGCTCGCATTCCCAGTCGCTGGCCGGGTACTGGCGGTTCCAGGCTTCGAACAGCCGCAGCTGCTGCTTGGCGATAGCGAGCCGGTACTCTTGCTGCATATACAGATAAGTGCGGGCGATGGCGCCCCGGCTTTCCGCCGGTGGCTGGGCCCGGCGGCCCTTGAAATCGACCAGCATCTGGCACTGGCCGTATTGATCGGGCCGACCATTCCATTCGGAGAAGCGATAGTTGGAGCGATCGCCATTTACTTCGCCCACGGCCGGCACCAGGTTGTGCAGGTCGCCTTCCATGCGGTTGAACAGGGCGTCGCTGCGGGTGCAGTTCTTGCGCCCACCCTGCTGCCAGCACTGGCGCTGGTGACCGAACTCCCAGGCCGGCACTATGTGCTCCCACTCGATGCGGCTGGCCCGCACCTGCTGCTTACGTATCTGATAGCCACAGCCGTCCAGATCCGGCACCAGTTTCTTGCCTTCCCGCTTGATGTCGCAACCGCAGTAAAAGGAAACCGGATGCTGTTCATAGAGCCGGGTGGCCACCCGTTTGGCCTGGCTGAAAGACAAAGCATCGGCATAAGCCAGCCAGGAGCTTAAGCCCAGTAACAGAATAAAATAGCGCACGACTCGTTATTGTTTGGTTATGTAACAGCGGGGCAAGCTTACCATTCGGGGCGGGGCGGGGGAAAGGGCGCCATGGTGATTGGGGGCCGGGAAGGGTACCCGGCCCCGCCGTGGTTCACACCAATGCCAGCATGGCCTCGGCGGAAGAAACCTCGAACTTGCCCGGGGCTTCCACCTGCAGGGCGGTGACCACGCCGTTCTCGGCCACCAGGGCGAAGCGCTGGGCGCGCAGGCCGCCGAAGTCGCCGGTGTCCTTGTCGAGCCCCAGGGCTCGGGTGAAGTGGCCGGCGCCGTCGGCCAGCATGGTGATGGCATCGGCATTCTGGGCCTGCTGCCAGGCGCGCATCACGAAGGCGTCGTTGACCGACAGGCAGTACAGCTCTACGCCCTTGTCCTTGAACTGGTCGGCCAGCACCACGAAGCCGGGCAGGTGGGCCTGGGAGCAGGTGGGAGTGAAGGCGCCGGGCACGGCGAAGATCACCACCTTCTTGCCGCCGAACAGCTCGGCGCCGGTGGCGCTGTGTTTGCCGGCCTCGGTGATAAAGGTGAATTCCTGCTCGGGCAGGTGGTCGCCAATCTGGATCATGGGGTTTTCCTTCTGGTGGGGGTATGGGGTTTGAGCAATTGGCCACAGTGCATGCACAGGTAACGCTGCTTGCCGCGGAGGATACTGTTATGGCGGCGCAGGCTCAGCTGGTGCAGGCGACAGCCGCAGTCGTAGCTAAAGGTAGGAGCCACCTTGGCGGTATTCAAGCGGTGGCGGGTCCGCGGCTCGAGCCCGAAGACCTCGCGCATCACGGCCTGCCACTCGGCGCCATGGGGCCGGACCTTGCCGAAGCGGTGGAACACCACCAGGTGGGCCACTTCATGGGGCACGATTTCGGTGAGGAAATCGGCGGCGTTGTCGGCCAGCAGCACCGGGTTGAAGCGCAGCTCCCCGCGCTCCAGCCAGGCGGAGCCGGCGATGCGGCCGCGCTGATCGAAGCGTACCCGGGGTGGGGGAAAGTCCCGCCCCAGCCGTTGCCCGGCCAGGGCCAGGCATTGGCTCACCTTGTCCCTCACCTGCTGGCACAGGGCGTCACTGGGTTGGCTCATGGCGATGGAAACACGCAAGATGTTAGCCGATAAGTGTCCCTTGGGCCACTTGGCTCAAAACTGACAGACGGCTGCTCATAAGGATAAGCAAAGGGGAAGCCTGCGCTTCCCCTCCGCTTGATGACAACGTTGTCTGCTTCACAGGGATAAGTCGGCCAAAGGGCCAACTCCGCCGACACGCCGCAAGTACGTCCATGTAGGCTCGCACCTGCCATCCCTGGCAGGTGACGGTCGGCGGAGCCGCTCCCTTTGACCGCCTGTTTTGGCATGGGTGTTGCCTTCTGAATAAGCCCGAAGCTTTGTCAGCAGTCGGAGAGGAAGCCTGCGCTTCCCCTCGGGTGGTTACTTGAGGCCGGCGGCGTCGCGCAGCAGCTCGGCCTTGTCGGTGGCTTCCCAGGGGAACTCCTCCCGACCGAAGTGGCCGTAGGCGGCGGTGGCCTGGTAGATGGGCCGGTTCAGGTCCAGCATCTGGATCAGGCCGTAGGGACGGAGATCGAAGTGCTCGCGCACCAGGGCATCGATCAACTCCTCGGAGACCTTGCCGGTGCCGAAGGTTTCCACGCTGATGGAGGTGGGCTCGGCCACGCCGATGGCGTAGGACACCTGGATCTCGCAGCGATCGGCCAGGCCGGCGGCGACGATGTTCTTGGCCACATAGCGGGCGGCGTAGGCGGCGGAGCGGTCCACCTTGGACGGATCCTTGCCGGAGAAGGCACCACCGCCGTGGCGGGCCATGCCGCCGTAGGTGTCGACGATGATCTTGCGCCCGGTCAGGCCGCAGTCGCCCATGGGGCCGCCGATGATGAACTGGCCGGTAGGGTTGATGAAGTACTTGGTCTTGCTGGTCAGCCACTCGGCGGGCAGCACCGGTTTGATGATAAGCTCCATCACCGCTTCGCGCAGGGTAGCCTGGTCGATGTCGGGGCCGTGCTGGGTGGACAGCACCACGGCGTCGATGGCCACCGGCTTGCCGTCTTCATAGACGAAGGTCACCTGGGACTTGGCGTCCGGGCGCAGCCAGGGCAGCTCCTTGGCCTTGCGCACATGGGCCTGGCGCTTGACCAGGCGGTGGGCGTAGGTAATGGGGGCAGGCATCAGCACTTCGGTTTCGTTGGAGGCGTAGCCGAACATCAGGCCCTGGTCACCGGCGCCCTGGGCGTAAGGGTCGTCCCCTTCCCGATCCACGCCCATGGCGATATCCGGGGACTGTTTGCCGATGGCGTTGAGCACGGCGCAGCTGTCACCGTCGAAGCCCATGTCGGAGCTGGTGTAGCCGATGTCGCGCACGGTGCGGCGGGCCAGCTCTTCGATGTCGACCCAGGCGCTGGTGGAGATCTCGCCACCCACGATCACCATGCCGGTCTTGACGTAGGTTTCACAGGCGACCCGTGCCTTGGGATCCTGCTTGATGATGGCGTCGAGCACCGCATCGGAGATCTGGTCGGCAATTTTGTCCGGATGACCTTCGGATACGGACTCGGAGGTGAACAGTCTGGCCATTATGCTTCGGTTCCTAAACTTGAATTAATCTGCTGCTGTTATAGTACCGCCAACATAGCGGTATTAACATCTGGATGGCCATTCTAGTGAGGCGCCCTGCCGATTGCCAGCAAAAAGTCTCGCCATCCCAGTGAAAAGGGGCCGCCCCGGCGCCCCCGGACGGGAGAATAGATTTGCGCCCTCCGGCAGTCTTTGGGACAATACCGCCGTTTTATTAACCCTACATGTAAATGTTCTCAGGAGATGTCGATGCCTTCTCGTCAAGTGCTGGCCAATGCCGTGCGCGCATTGAGTATGGATGCGGTGCAGAAAGCCAATTCCGGCCACCCCGGAGCCCCCATGGGCATGGCGGATATCGCCGAGGTGTTGTGGCGTGATTACTTGAAGCACAACCCCACCAACCCCAACTGGGCCGACCGCGACCGTTTTATCCTGTCCAACGGCCACGGCTCCATGCTGCTGTACTCCCTGCTGCACCTGACCGGCTACGCGCTGTCCATCGACGATCTCAAGCAATTCCGCCAACTGCATTCCAAGACTCCGGGTCACCCCGAGTACGGCTACGCGCCGGGTGTGGAAACCACTACCGGCCCCCTGGGCCAGGGCATCACCAACGCCGTGGGCATGGCCATCGCCGAGAAGGCCCTGGCCGCCCAGTTCAACCGCCCCGGCCATGAGGTGGTGGATCACCATACCTACACTTTCCTGGGCGACGGCTGCCTGATGGAAGGCATCTCCCACGAAGCCTGCTCCCTGGCCGGTACCCTGGGCCTGGGCAAGTTGATTGCCTTCTGGGACGACAACGGCATCTCCATCGACGGCCATGTCGACGGCTGGTTCAGCGACGACACGCCCAAACGCTTCGAAGCCTACGGCTGGCAGGTGATTGCCGGTGTCGACGGCCATGACAGCGCCGCCGTGGCCGCCGCCATCGACGCCGCCCGCGCCGATACTTCCCGCCCCACCCTGATCTGCTGCAAGACGGTGATCGGCTTCGGCTCCCCCAACAAGGCCGGCACCCACGACTGCCACGGCGCGCCCCTGGGTGACGCCGAGATCGCCGCTACCCGCGAGCAGCTGGGCTGGAGCCATGCGCCCTTCGAGATCCCCGCCGACGTTTACGGCGAGTGGGATGCCAAGGCCAAGGGCCAGGCCGCCGAAGCCGGCTGGAACGAGCAGTTTGCCGCCTATGCCGCCGCCCATCCGGAACTGGCCACCGAGCTCAAGCGCCGCCTGAACGGCGAGCTGCCCGCCGACTGGGCCGCCCAGAGCGCCGACTTCATCAAGACCCTGCAGGCCAACCCGGCCAAGATTGCCACCCGCAAGGCCTCCCAGAATGCCCTGGACGCCTTTGGTGCCATCCTGCCCGAGCTGCTCGGTGGCAGCGCCGACCTGGCGCCTTCCAACCTGACCATGCACAAGGGCTCCCAGCCGATCAGCGCGGAAGACGCCAGCGGCAACTACCTGCACTACGGCGTGCGCGAGTTCGGCATGAGCGCCATCATGAACGGCATCGCCCTGCACGGTGGCTTCGTGCCCTACGGCGGCACCTTCCTGATGTTCGTGGAATACGCCCGCAACGCGGTGCGCATGGCGGCCCTGATGAAGCAGCGCTCCATCTTCGTCTATACCCACGACAGCATCGGCCTGGGCGAAGACGGCCCCACTCACCAGCCGGTGGAGCAGATCGCCTCCCTGCGCCTGACCCCCAACATGAGCACCTGGCGCCCTTGTGACCAGGTGGAGTCCGCCGTGGCCTGGAAACACGCCATCGAGCGCCAGGACGGTCCGACCGCCCTTATCTTCTCCCGCCAGAACCTGGGGCAGATGGAGCGCACCGAGGCGCAGCTGGCCGACGTGGCCAAGGGCGGCTATGTGCTGAAGGACTGCGCCGGCACTCCCGAGCTCATCATCATCGCCACCGGCTCCGAAGTGGAGCTGGCGGTGGCCGCCTGTGAGCAGCTGAGCGCCGAAGGCCGTGCGGTACGGGTGGTGTCCCTGCCCTGTACCGATGTGTTCGATGCCCAGTCCGCCGACTACAAGGAAAGCGTGCTGCCCGCCGCCGTCACCAAGCGCCTGGCGGTGGAAGCCGGCATCGCCGACTACTGGTACAAGTATGTGGGCTTCGGTGGTGACATCATCGGTATGCACAGCTTCGGTGAATCGGCCCCGGCCGGGGATCTGTTCAAGCTGTTCGGCTTCAGTGTCGACAACGTGGTGGACAAGGCCAAGGCCCTGCTGGCCTAAGCCTTCTCCCATCCCGTAAAAAAAAAACCGGCTGCTACAGCCGGTTTTTTTATGCCCGGGATCCAGCCTGCTGAATAGTTTTTCCGAATACCAGATCGATATCGGCCGCGACCGGGCGGTGGCCGGTCGCTGTAGCACCATTAGGATGAGTTATTTAGAGGAAAGAGGCAGCGAAAGCGGCTGCCCTGAGTGCTGGAATCAACCTCGATGCGGGCCTGGTGGCCGTCGAGAATGGCCTTGACCAGGGTCAGGCCCAGGCCGTAGCCCGGGCTGTGCCGGCCGTGGTCGGCCCGGTACAGGCGTTCGAAGATATGGGGCAGATCGGCCGGGTCGATACCCATTCCCGAGTCTTCGAACACCACCGCGATATGCTCGTCGTCCCGTTCGGCCCGAACCCGGATCCGGCCGCCGGGCGGGGTGTACTTGACGGCGTTGTCGAGCAGGTTGGCGAAGGCCTGGCGCAGGGCCTGGGCGTCGCCTTGCAGCCACAGCGCCGGCGCCAGCTCGGTGCCGAGGTGCAGGCCCTTGTCCTCGGCGGCCAGTTCGTACAGCTCGCTCACCTCCCGCAGCAGCGCACCCAGCTCGCAGTGCTGGCGACGGGCGGGATCCAGGCCCTGCTCGGCGGCGGTGATCGCCAGCAGATAACCGAGCAGGGCTTCCATGCGCTGGTTTTCCTCGGCGCAGTCGAGCAGGCTTTCGCGCCAGCGGGCCGGATCCTGGCTGGCCAGGGCCTGCTCCAGGCTCAGGCGCTGGCGGGTGAGGGGGGTGCGCAGATCGTGGGCGGCGCTGTCCAGGGCGTGGCGCAGGCCGCTGACCAGGCGGTGGATGCGGGCCATCTGCTGGTTGAACAGCAGGGTCAGCTGGCCCAGCTCGGTGCGGGGCGAGGCGGTCGCGGGCACCTGCTGCTCCAGGCCGTCCCGTTGCAGGCCGGCTACCCGCTGGATCAGCGCCCGTATCGGGCGCAGGGTGCGCCGGGTGAGCCAGGCCACCAGCAGCAGGCTGCACAGCAGCATGGGCAGCATCAGCTGCAGCATGGTCTGCCGGTAGCGGGCCAGATCCTGGTGCCGGGGCTGTGCCGCCAGCGCCACTTGCAACCGGTATCCCTGCCACCGGTACCCCTGGCTCCAGCTGTCGTCGGCGAGCCGTCCGTCACCGGCCGAAGGCAGCGCCGGACCGGCGCTGAACAGCAAGTGCCCGTCCGGGGCGCGGTAGCGCACCCGGTAGTGGCTGAGTTCGAGAAAGTCCCGGTCCCGTTGCAGCACGTGCACCAGCTTGTCGGGACCGGCATCCAGGCCGACGCGGCGGTAGTTGTCGAGCAGGGTGGCGACCAGTTGCCGGTCCTTTTCCAGCAACCGCTTGCCGAGCAGGTGATCGCCGGCCAGCAGCAGGCCGCCGGTGACCAGGGTCATCAGCAGCAGGTACCAGAGGGTGAGGATGCGCCCGGTGGCGAAGCGGGGCTCAATCGGTGCGCAGGACATAGCCGATGCCTCTCAGGGTGTGCAGCAGTTTTTGCGGTCTGTCCTTGTCTATCTTGTTGCGCAGCCGGCACACCAGCACGTCCACCACATTGGTCTGGGGATCGAAGCGGTAATCCCAGACCCGCTCCAGGATCTGGGTGCGGGACAGCACCCGTCCCTGGTGGCGCAGCAGCAGTTCGAGCAGCACCAGTTCGCGGGGTTGCAGCGCCAGCTTCTGCTCGCCGCGCCAGGCCTGCTTGCGCAGCGGATCCAGCCGCAGATCCGCCAGTTGCAGCAGGCTGTCGGCCGGTGCCGGCTGGCGCCGGCGCAGCAGGGCCTCCAGCCGGGCCAGCAGCTCGCTGAAGGCGAACGGCTTGGTCAGGTAGTCGTCGCCGCCCAGGCGCAGGCCCTGCACCCTGTCGTCGATCGAGCGCCGGGCGCTCAGCAGCAGGATGGGAAAATCGATGCCCTGGCCGCGCCATTCCCGTACCAGGCTGAGGCCGTCCCGGCCCGGCAGCATGATGTCGACGATGGCCAGGTCGGGCGCCTGCTCCAGGGCCCGGCCGGCGGCGTCTTCCGCCCGGCTGCAATGATGCACCCGGTAACCCTGCTCGGTGAGGCCCCGCTCGAGGAAGGCGGCGATTTTATGGTCGTCTTCGACCAGCAGCAGCTCCATGTGTTCCGCTCCGAGGAAGTGAGAAAGGCGGCCATTGTAGCGCCGCGACCGCTGCTTGCCGCCAACCTTTCCAACTTGTAATGCCGCGGCAAGGTGGCGGCAAGCGAGGGGGCATATAGTCGGCCCCTTATTCACAGCGGAGAACGAACGATGAAAAAATACCTTGCCCTGCTGGCCCTGGCCGGCCTCGGCGCCCAGGCGCAGACCCTGGACACCGCCGTGCTCGACACCGACACCGCCCAGCAGCTGGTGGCCGCCGGCCTGAACCAGTGCGCCAAGGACGGCTACCACGTCACGGTGGCGGTGGTGGATCGCTCGGGCGTGCTCAAGGCCCTGGCGCGCCACGAACAGGCCGGCCCCCACACGGTGGAAAGCGCGCGCAAGAAGGCCTTTACCGCCGCTTCCATGGGGGTGGTGACCGCCGAGCTGGCCAACAACAT
Source organism: Zobellella iuensis (assembly GCF_016746085.1). GTDB lineage: Bacteria > Pseudomonadota > Gammaproteobacteria > Enterobacterales > Aeromonadaceae > Oceanimonas > Oceanimonas iuensis. Next base: position 426,155 of record NZ_JAERTZ010000025.1, on the reverse strand, counting down.
CGCCGACAAGCCGGCGCTGTTCGGCCTGCGCGAGATGCATCCGGACCTGCTGATCCTGGCCGGCGGCCTGCCGGTGCGGGTGAAGGAGCAACTGGTGGGCGGCATCGGCATCGGCGGGGCGCCCGGCGGCCACCTGGACCAGGCCTGCGCCGAAGCCGCGCTCAACGCCGTACTGAACTAGGCGCCTGCTCCGCCAGCCAGGCCAGCAGTTGCGGCTCCGGCATGGGGCGGGCACGCAGGTAGCCCTGGTAGGCCGGGCAGCCCAGTTCGGCCAGGCTGGCCAGCTGCTGCTCGGTCTCCACCCCTTCCGCCACTACCGTCAGTTTGAGGATGGCGGCCAGCTCCAGCAGGCAGGCGATGATGGCCTTGTCCTGGGGGCGGTGGTCGATATGCTGGATAAAGGAGCGATCCAGCTTGATCTCATCGACCGGCAGTTCCCGCAGGTAGGCGAAGGAGGAATAGCCGGTGCCGAAGTCGTCGATGGACAGACCCACTCCCAGGGCCTTGATCTGCGACATGCGGGCCCGGCTTTCCTGCAGGTTGCCGATGATCACCCCTTCGGTCACCTCCAGGGTCAGCCGGTGTTTGCCGGCAGGGTATTGCTGCAACAGGGCCGAGAGCTTGCTGACAAAGTCCGGGCTGTGGAAATGGCGGGCGCTGATATTGACCGAGACCCGACCGGGCAGCAGACCCTCGGCCTGCCAGCCCTGGATGCGAGCACAGGCTTGCTGCAGCACCCAGTCGCCGATGTCGCAGATCAGCGAAGTTTCCTCGGCCACCGGGATGAAATGGCCGGGGGGCACCGCTTTCCCGCCCGGCGGCAGCCAGCGTAGCAGGGCCTCCAGCCCCAGCTGCTGGTTATCGCGGACGCCCAGCTGGGGCTGGAAATAGAGCTCCAGTTCGTGATTTTTCAATGCCTGTTGCAAGGCATTGGACAGGCGCAGCCGCTCTTCCACCTCGTCGGCCATTTCCTGGCTGAAGAACACATGGCTGCCGGGGGCGATGCGCTTGGCCATGTGGTTGGCGGTATCGGCCTGGCGCATGTATTCCTCCTGTTCCAGCTCGGCCACCGGGAACAGGCTTACCCCCAAGCTGGCGCTCAGGTGCAGGCGCAGGCTGCCAAGCTGGAAGGGCAACAGGAATTGCTCACTCAGGGCATTGGCCAGCTGCTCGGCCCGGGTTTTGGCCGCCGAATAACCGTGTCCCAGGTTGGGGCACAGCAGCACGAATTCATCGCTGGCAATGCGTGCCAGGCTGGCACCTTCGATCTGCCCGGCAAACTGCCCCAGCCGCTCGGCCACCTGTACCAGCAGGGCATCGCCGGTGGCATAGCCGAGAGAGTCGTTGATGTTCTTGAAATCGTCCAGATCGAGCAACAACAAGGCGCCGCGGCTGGCTTCGTGCTCGGCCAGCGCCACCGTATGGGCGATATGCTCGACCATAAAACGCCGGTTGTGCAGGCCGGTGAGATCATCAAAGTAGGCCATCCGCTCGATGCGCTGCTTGTCGGCCTTTTGCCCGGAAATGTCTTCCACGCCGCATACGTAGTGCACCATGCCCAGGCCATCCCGCACTTCGGTGATGCGGATGCTCACCGCCAACTCCCTGCCGTCGGCCCGTAACAGCCGCTGTTCACCCTGCCACTGGTGGTCCTGCTCCATGGCCTGGACGATGGCGTCAAGTGTGGCGGTATGGGGATGGTCGGCCCGCAACCGCAAGATGGAGCAAGCGGCCAGCTCCTCCCGTGCATAACCGCTCATGTCGGCGAAGGCCTGGTTGGCCTGCTGGATATGCAGCCGGTTGTCGGTGATGAAGAGTCCTTGCTGGGTTTCGAAGGCGGCGGCTGCCACCATCAGCGCTTCCTGATCCCGGCGGCGCAATAATTCGGCCCTGACTCTGGGGGCGAGCTGCTCAAGCAAGGACTGCAGCGGAGCACTGGCGTCCAGGGGCTGCTTGAACAACAGTGCCAGTATGCCCATGGGCTGGTCTGTTTCATCTTTCAGCGACAGGCCGATATAGGCCTGCAGGCCTCTTTCCTGCAGCAGGCTGTCTTCCGGAAACTGTTCGGCAACCTTGCTGGGGTAAATGCAGATGTGCTGGTCGGCTTCGTAACTGAAGGTACAGGGCGTGCCGGCCAGGTGGTAGCTGAACAGAGGCTGGAGTTGTCCATCGGCATAGCAGGACAGCACCCTGACCTTGTCTTGCCGGTGATGCTGGAGGCCGACCAGGGCCATGTCGGCGCCACAGAGAGTGGCCAGTTGCAGCATCAACTGATTGAAGAAATCCTGGCCGGTGTGGCGGCACAGCAGCGGCGTCAGCGTGCCTATGTCGAGGTCGTCCGGCGACGCGGACTCGACCGGCTGGCCCAGTAGTTGCACCAGCTTGCCGGCCACTGTAGCAACAAACTGCATGTCGGAAGGGGTCACCGGGGCGCGCGGGTGGCTGTATTCCAGACTGATCAAGCCGGCGATGTCCTTGCCGGCCGGCAGGGGGACATCCAGCCGGTGCTGGATACCCTCCTTAACCAGGTAATCAAAGGCACTGAGCAGGGGCTGTTGGGCACAGTGGCTGTAACTCAGTCCTCCCCGTTGCTGCAAGGTACGCAAATAGCGTCGATCGGCCCTGATCGGGCGCAATAGAAACGGCAAGCCTTGGCTGTATAAGGGGCGCAGCATGTCTTCGTTGGGGTAATACCGCCAGAGTATGATCCTGTCTGCCTGTAGCTGGGTGATCAGGGTATCTATCAGTGTCGGCAGCTGCGTTGGCAGCGGTTTCAGCTGCTGGCCCCAGCCCTGCTGCAACTGCCATTCCATCAAGCCCAGGGCATCCTGATGCCGGACAGGATCCATATCGGCACTGAGCAACCAACCGCTCTGCTCGGTCGGCGCCAGGTGGCACTGCCAACGGCGATTCCCGATGGTCAGGCCGATGCTGGCCGAGGCTCCCGAGGCACACAGCCGTTCCAGTTGCCGGCGGTCGGGCTCGTCGAGCTGGCCGAGCAGGGATTGATGAGGGTCGGGCAGGACGATATCGGCAGGAGGATGCGGCGTCAGCGGGTAAAGGCAAAACTGGGGATCCAGTCTGAAAAAACACAACCGATGCCGGGTCCTGTGAAATGCGGGCAACTGCATGATGCTGAGGTCCTTGTGAGTGCAGGCTTGCCGGGAGGGCATCATATTGACGGCTGGCGGCAGTGTTGTAAATAACGGGGGGCGACATGGATGACAAGGTATATATTAGTTGTTGCTAACTCAAGTTGTTGTTGTATTATTAGCATATGCTAATTTATAGGTGCCGCAGAGATGACCATAGTGAATTTCACCCCCTGGAGCGCCCTGCTGGGCGGTATCCTGATCGGCGGCGGTGCCCTGCTGCTGCTGATCGTGGGCGGCCGCATCGCCGGCATCAGCGGTATCGTCGCCGGTATCGGTGCCCAGCCCGACAGGGGCTGGCGCATCGCCTTTGTCGCCGGCCTGGTGCTGGTGCCCTTTGTCCTGTTCGGTAGTGGCCTGGCCGAGGCGCCTTCCCTGGTGCGGTTTTCCGCATTCAAGCTGGCCCTGGCCGGTCTGCTGGTGGGCATAGGCACCCGGCTGGGCAACGGCTGCACCAGCGGCCACGGTATCTGCGGCATGGGGCGCTTTTCGCTCCGTTCCATAGTGGCGACCCTGGTGTTTATCGCCGCCGGCATCGCCACCGTCACCCTGCTCGGTTTGGGAGGCTGACCATGCTGATACTGATTGCCTTGCTGTCCGGCGGCCTGTTCGGGCTGGGTCTTGTGGTATCGGGCATGATAGATCCGGCCAAGGTGCTGGGGTTTCTCAACCTGTTCGGCGGTTGGGATCCCAGCCTGGTGCTGGTGATGGGCGGCGCCCTGGCCGTGTTCACGCCGGGCTACTTGCTCTGGCGCAAGGGCCATGACCGCTCTGTGCTGGGCACCGAACTGCCCAGGGTGCCGGCACCGACCATAGACGCACGGCTGGTCGGCGGGGCGCTGATCTTCGGCATCGGCTGGGGCCTGGCGGGGCTCTGCCCCGGGCCGGCCATCGGCCTGGCGGGCAGCCTGCAGTGGCAGGCCGGGCTCTTTATCGCCGCCATGGTGGCCGGCTTCTGGCTGGTCGGGCGCCTACAATCAGTGGGAAGCACGGCGGCTGGAAGCGGGAAGCCGTAAGCCTGGCTTTTAGTCACAAGTTTTTGTTGACTTTAGATCAGCAAAATATCGGCCAAAGCGCACAGCTCCTCCGGCACGCCGTCATCATCCCTGTTGCCTCTTATTCTGCGTTAAAGTCAGACAGCCGGACTTGTGACTAAGAGTCAGGCTTATAGCTTCTAGCTCAATACGTGGATATTTATCCAGTTATTTATTATGCTTGGCGCCACACAGATTGGTTAGCGGGGAGCCCCAGTGATAGGTCGGTTAAAAGGTATCATCAGCGAGAAGCAGGCGCCGGAGATCCTGCTGGATGTGAACGGGGTGGGCTACGAGGTCACCCTGCCCATGAGCTGTTTCTACGAACTGCCCAAGGTGGGTGAGGCGGTGACCCTGCTCACCCACTTCGTGGTGCGGGAAGACGCCCAGCTGCTGTTCGGTTTCAACACCAAGACCGAGCGGGCCCTGTTCCGGGAGCTGATCAAGACCAACGGCGTCGGCCCCAAGCTGGCGCTGGCCATCCTCTCCGGCATGACCGCCGATCAGTTCATCTACAACGTGGAGCAGGGGGAGATCGGTGCCCTGGTCAAGCTGCCGGGGGTGGGCAAAAAGACCGCCGAGCGGCTGATCGTGGAGATGCGCGACCGGCTCAAGGGCTTCGGCGGTTACGATCTGTTCAACCCGGCGCCCGAGTCGGCGACCTCCGCGGTGCTGGCCGACAGCGCCCGGGACGAGGCCGTGGCCGCGCTGCTGGCGCTGGGCTACAAGGCGGCCCAGGCCGAGCAGGCGATGAAGAAAATTGCCAAACCCGAGATGAATGCCGAGCAGTTGATCCGGGAAGCCTTGCGGAGCATGGGATAAGCCATGATAGAAGCGGATCGTTTTATCAACCCGGCTCCCCGCCGGGAAGAAGAGGCCATCGACAGGGCCATCCGGCCCAAGGCACTGGCCGATTATCGGGGGCAGGATCATGTGCGCAGCCAGATGGAAATCTTCATCGAGGCGGCGCGCCGGCGGGAAGAAGCCCTCGATCACCTGCTGATCTTCGGCCCGCCGGGGCTGGGCAAGACCACCCTGGCCAATATCGTCGCCAATGAAATGGGGGTGAGTATCAAGACCACCTCTGGACCCGTGCTGGAAAAGGCCGGTGATCTGGCGGCCATGCTCACCAACCTGGAGCCCGGTGATGTGCTCTTTATCGACGAGATCCATCGCCTGAGCCCGGTGGTGGAGGAAATTCTCTATCCGGCGATGGAAGACTACCAGCTCGATATCATGATAGGGGAGGGCCCGGCGGCCCGTTCCATCAAGCTTGAATTGCCGCCCTTTACCCTGGTAGGGGCCACCACCCGGGCCGGCTCGCTTACCTCGCCCCTGCGTGATCGCTTCGGCATAGTGCAGCGGCTGGAGTTCTATCAGGTGGCGGATCTGGCCCATATCATCAGCCGCAGTGCCGACAAGCTGGGGCTCGATATCGACGATGACGGTGCCTTCGAGATGGCGCGCCGGGCCCGGGGCACGCCGCGTATCGCCAACCGGCTGCTGCGCCGGGTGCGGGACTTCGCCGAGGTCAAGGGCAGCGGCAGCATCGACGCCGCCATCGCCGCCCAGGCGCTGGACATGCTCGACGTGGACAAGCAGGGCTTCGACTACATGGACCGCAAGCTGCTGCACGCCGTGCTCGACAAGTTCATGGGCGGTCCGGTGGGGCTCGACAACCTGGCGGCGGCCATCGGCGAGGAAAAGGAAACCATCGAGGACGTGATCGAACCCTACCTTATCCAGCAGGGTTTTTTGCAGCGCACTCCCCGGGGGCGCATCGCCACCCCCCGCGCCTACCTGCACTTCGGTTTCGAATTGCCGGAACCGTAACGGCAGCTTGAAGCTTGAAGTCGATCGAGAGGTGGGTAGACTCGGCTTCCAGCTTCCAGCCCCGGGTCAGCGAATGTCGTGCCGGTCTGGCCTTGTCTTCTTTCCCTCCCATGACTCGGGTATAATATGCCCATCTTTTTGAGCCTCACGGCCGAGTGGCTGATGTCTGACGCGAACTTTTATTGGCCGGTGCGTATCTACTACGAGGATACCGATGCCGGTGGTATCGTTTATAACGCTAATTATCTGAAATTCATGGAACGGGCTCGCACCGAGTGGTTGCGGAGCAAGGGTATCGAGCAGGATCGCTTGTTGGAGGAGGGGGTGGCGTTCGTGGTTCGGCGGATAGAGCTGGATCTGCGCAAACCCGCCCGCTTCAATGATGCATTAAAAGTGACCGTGACGGTGAAAATGCTGAAACGAGCCTCTATTGTGTTTGAGCAAGAAATTCTGGATGATGCGGGCCTTTCTCTGGCACGGGGGGAAGTGTTAATCGCTTGTGTCCAGATTGCCCAAATGAAACCTTTTGCCATTCCTGAGCCACTGATGGGAGTATTGTCAGGTGCACGCTGAAATATCGTTTATTGGTCTGTTTTTAGAAGCCAGCCTGCTGGTTCAGCTGGTTATGTTGCTGCTGATGGGCATGTCTATTCTGTCCTGGGCGCTGATCATCAATCGACGCAAGATACTGACCACGGCCCGGGATGATGCCGAAAGCTTCGAGGAAAGATTCTGGTCCGGCTCCGATCTTAGCCGTCTCTACCACGAGAGCAATGCCCGCCGCGACAGCCTGGCCGGTATGGAGCAGATCTTCTACGCCGGCTTCAAGGAATTTGTGCGCCTGCAAAAACAGGGGCGAGCACAGGACAGCATACTGGAAGGAAGCTACCGTACCATGCGGGTGGCCCTGTCCCGGGAAGTGGACCGGCTCGAGACCAACCTGTCGCTGTTGGCCACCATCGGCTCCATCAGCCCCTACATCGGCCTGTTCGGTACCGTCTGGGGCATCATGAACGCCTTTATCGCCCTGGCCGAAGTGCAGCAGGCGACCCTGGCGATGGTGGCACCCGGTATCGCCGAAGCGCTGATTGCGACGGCACTGGGTCTGTTCGCCGCCATTCCGGCGGTCATTGCCTACAACCGTTTCAGCTATCAGGTCGAGCGCCAGGAAAATCATCTGGCCAACTTTATGGATGAGTTTTCTACCATCCTTAACCGCCAAGTGACCGCGGGTAACAACTGATGCACGGCTATCAGCGCAGACGTCGCAAAAGCGTTGCCGAGATCAACGTGGTGCCTTACATCGACGTGATGCTGGTGCTGCTGATCATCTTTATGGCGACGGCACCGGTGATTACCCAAGGGGTCAAAGTGGATCTGCCCCAGGCTCAGGCCGAAATGTTGCCGGAAGACAGCGAGAAACCCTTGGTCGCTTCCATTGATGCCGACGGCCGTTATTTCCTGGACGCAGGGGACAGCCGGGACGAGGCCGTGGACTTGCTGGAGCTGGCCTCCATGGTACAGAACCAGTTGAGGACGACCCCGGAAGCCCCTGTGGTGGTGAAAGGAGATGCCAACGTCCGTTATGACGCTGTTATCCAGCTGATGGCCACGCTGAAGGCGGCCGGGGTGCCATCCGTTGGCCTGATGACCCAACCGGAGCAGTAGCGGACCCATGACCGAGCAAGGCGGTATTCGCAAGCCGTTACTGATTTCGCTGGCATTGCACCTGACCGTAGGGGTGTTTTTGCTGGTAGGCGTCAATTTCAATGCGCCCAAGCGACCGGCGCAGGCGGTGTCCATTATCGAGGCCACCATGATCGATGACGGCATGGTGGCGGCCCAGGCCGAGCGCCTGGCCGCCATGCAGGCACAGCAGCAGCAGGCCCGGGCGGCCGAACAGGCGAAGCTGGATGCCGAGCAAAAGGCGGCGGAAGAAGCCGAGCGCCAGGCCGAGCAACAGCAAGCGGCGGCGGAGGCGGCAAGGCTGGCCGAGCAGCAGAAAGCCGTGGCCGAACAACAGGCTCAGGCCGAGCGTGAGCGCCAGCAAGTGGTAGAGCAACAGCGTAAGGCGGAAGAATCCCGTAAAGCCGAGGAAGCCAAAAAGCAGGCCGAAGCCGAGCAAGCCCGCAAGGCCGAAGAAGCGCGCAAGGCGGAAGAGGCCCGCAAGGCCGAGGAAGCCAGAAAACAGGCGGCCGCCGAGCAAGCACGCAAGGCCGAGGAGGCCAAAAAGCAGGCCGAAGCCGAGCAAGCGCGCAAGGCGGAAGAAGCCCGCAAGGCGGAAGAGGCTAAAAAGCAGGCCGCGGCCGAACAGCAGCGCAAGGCGGAAGAAGCCCGCAAGGCGGAAGAGGCTAAAAAGCAGGCCGCGGCCGAACAGCAGCGCAAGGCGGAAGAGGCCCGCAAGGCGGAAGAGGCTAAAAAGCAGGCCGCGGCCGAACAGCAGCGCAAGGCGGAAGAGGCGCGCAAGGCCGAGGAGGCCAAAAAGCAGGCCGCGGCCGAACAGCAGCGCAAGGCCGAAGAAGCGCGCAAGGCGGAAGAGGCCCGTAAAAAGGCCGAGTCCGATCGGTTGAAGCGGGAACAGGAGCAGGCACTGAAAGATCTGGAAGCATTGATGGGCTCGGGGCCGGCCGGTTCCTCCTCCTCCTCTGCGGCCGCGGCGGGAGAAGTGGATCGCTACACCGGCATGATCATCGCCGCCATTCAGCGTAACTGGCTGGTCGGACCCACCATGGTGGGCAAGCAGTGCCGTATCAATGTCCGGGTGGCGACCGATGGCCTGATCCTGCAGATAGGTCAGGGCCAGGGCGATGGGGAAGTGTGCCGCTCGGCCGAGCTTGCGATCCGCAAGACCGGCACCCTGCCGATGCCCAAGGATCCTGAAGTGAACAAGCAATTGCAAAACCTGAATTTAACGCTGATACCGAGGCTCTAGTGATGACAAAACGATGGTTGTGGTTATGGCTGCCGCTCCTCCTGCTCGCAGGCCGGGCGCAGGCAGCGCTGGATATTATTATTACCGGCGGTATAGACAGCGCCCGTCCGGTGGCGGTGGTCCCTTTCCAATGGACGGGGGGGGGATCCATGCCCCAGGATCTGGCCGAGGTGATCGCCAGTGATCTACGCAACAGCGGCATGTTCCGCCCGCTGGAGCGCGGCAGCCTGCCGCAGCAGGTGGCCCAGGCCAGCCAGCTCAATCCCGCCCTGTGGGGCTCCCGCCAGGTTGAGGCGGTCGTGGTCGGCACCATAGAGCCGGCCGGCGGTGACCAGTACCGTATCAGCTTCGAGCTGGCCGATGTGCTGGGCAGCAACGGCGCCCAGTTACTGGAAAGCCGCAGTGCCACAGTGCCGGCGGCCCAGCTGCGTCAGTACGCCCACCGTATCGCCGATATCGTGTTCGAGAAGCTGACCGGTATCAAGGGGGCCTTCCTGACCCGTATTGCCTACGTTAACGTGCATCACGGTGCCGAATACCCCTATCAGCTGATGATTGCCGACTACGACGGCTTCAATGAACAGGTGTTGCTGCGTTCCCGCGAGCCGCTGATGTCGCCGGCCTGGTCGCCGGACGGCCGCAGGCTGGCTTATGTGTCTTTCGAGAACAAGAAGGCCGAAGTCGTGGTGCAGGACATCTACAGCCAGCAGCGCCAGGTGGTCAGTTCCCAGCCCGGCATCAACGGCGCGCCCCAGTGGTCACCGGACGGCAGTCGCCTGGCGCTGGTACTGTCCCGTGACGGTCAGCCGGAAATCTATGTGCTCAACCTGGGCAGCAAGCAGTTGACCCGGGTGACCAATAATCGCACAATCGACACCGAGCCAGCCTGGTCGACGGACGGCAATGCCCTTTACTTCGCTTCCGAGCGGGGTGGCCGGCCGCAGATTTACCGGGCTGATCTGGGTTCGGGTGACACTCGGCGTGTGACCTTCCAGGGGGATATGAACTTAGGACCCAGTGTGACCAGAGATGGCAAGAGCCTGGTACTGGTCAGTCGCTCACAGGGACAATACCGAATTGCTCGTCAGGAGCTGGATAGCGGTCATATGCAGGTGTTAACAGAAACCCAGCTGGATGAATCGCCAAGCCCGGCACCAAACGGCACCATGATCATCTATAGCACCACCTATCAGGGCCGCCAAGTGCTTTCCCTGGTGTCTATGGATGGTCGTTTTAAGGCCAGGCTGCCCGCACGAAGTGGTGATGTTCGTGCACCGGCATGGTCACCGTTCCTAAACTAAACCATTGCAATTTCTAAGGAAAAATAATGCAAATGAAAAAACTGCTTCAGAGCCTGGCGGTAGCCCTGCCCATGTTGACCCTGGCTGCATGTAGCTCTACCAGTGATTCCGATGCGATGACCGGTACCGCGGGCAGCGGCTATCAAGGCGGCGTCCAGACCGGTGGTGTGGGCGGTGCCCTGTCTGCCGAAGAGCAGATGCGCCAGCAGTACGAAGCCCTGCGCCGCGAGAACGTGATCTACTTCGAGTTCGATCGTGACGAAGTGACCGGCCACTACGCCCAGGTGCTGGAAGCCCATTCCAGCTTCCTGCGTTCCAACCCTTCCGTCAGCGTGCTGGTGGAAGGCCATGCGGATGAGCGCGGTACTCCCGAGTACAACATCGCCCTGGGCGAGCGTCGTGCCAAGGCCGTCACCAGCTACCTGCAAAGCCTGGGTGTGAGCGGTGCTCAGCTGGCCATCGTCAGCTACGGCGAAGAGAAGCCGGTAGATACTTCCCGCTCCGAATCCGGTTTTGCCAAGAACCGCCGTGCGGTTCTGGTTTACTAAGGTTTAAGTCGGTCTTATGAAGATTAATTTAGCGGCCATTTCGATGGCCGCTGTTTTATCCACTTCCACCTGGGCTCAGGCGCCTGTGGTGGGGGTGGGTGGCAGCGGCTCCGTCAATGATCGCCTGGCTGAGCTGGAGCGAGTCTTCAATGCCAGAAGCCAGGCCCAAATCGATCAGCAGCGTCAGTTGAGTTCATTACAGCAGGAAGTGAGCGAACTGCGAGGTTTGCTGGAAGAGCAGAGTTACCGTCTGGAGCAGGTGATTGAACGCCAGCGTTCCATGCTGGCGGCCCAGCAGGAGGCGGCTCAGCAGCCCAGTACCCCGCCGCCGGCAGCCCAGCAAGCCGCTGCCGGCAGCAGCCAGCCTCAGGGCAGCAGTAATGCCCCGGCTGCCGCCCCGGCCGGTAGCGATGAACAGGCGGCCTATGACAATGCGGTGAACCTGGTGCTGCAGGACAAGGACTACGACGCCGCCATCCCTGCCTTTGCCCGTTTTATTACCCAGTATCCGCAATCCACCTATGTTCCCAATGCCCATTACTGGCTGGGACAACTGCTGTTTACCCAGAAGCGCTTCGATCAGGCCAAGGCCCAGTTCGCCCGGGTGGTGGAAGCCTACCAGGGCTCCAACAAGCGGGCTGACTCCATCCTCAAGCTGGGGTTGATCGCCAAGGAGCAGGGGGATAATGCCCTGGCCAGGCAGTATTATGAGCAGGTATTGCGCGAGTATGGCAACAGCGGTGCGGCACGGCTGGCCCAGGAAAACCTGAACGGGCTGTGAGGCGGGGAACCTTTTTGGCGATTTTTTGAGAGAGTCGCTTGTTCCTTAAGCAAACGGTTGAAAATGACGATTTAGCTGTTGCGTCACAAAATTAAATCCGTAATATAGGCCGCCGTTGGCAGGGCTGCTCCGGTAGCCCAGGCCAGAGGGTCGTTAGCTCAGTTGGTAGAGCAGTTGACTTTTAATCAATTGGTCGCAGGTTCGAATCCTGCACGACCCACCATATTCCCGGACGCTTAGCTCAGCCGGGAGAGCACCTCCCTTACAAGGAGGGGGTCACTGGTTCGATCCCAGTAGCGTCCACCAGTTTTAGTACTTTTGACAAAAGTGCATCCGGTTTTCGTGGGTGGTTAGCTCAGCCGGGAGAGCACCTCCCTTACAAGGAGGGGGTCACTGGTTCGATCCCAGTACCACCCACCACGAACTTCGGGTCGTTAGCTCAGTTGGTAGAGCAGTTGACTTTTAATCAATTGGTCGCAGGTTCGAATCCTGCACGACCCACCATATTCCCGGACGCTTAGCTCAGCCGGGAGAGCACCTCCCTTACAAGGAGGGGGTCACTGGTTCGATCCCAGTAGCGTCCACCAGTTGTTTTGAACAGTAAGTTCGCACTTTTTGATAAAAGTGCATCCGGTTTTCGTGGGTGGTTAGCTCAGCCGGGAGAGCACCTCCCTTACAAGGAGGGGGTCACTGGTTCGATCCCAGTACCACCCACCACGAACTTCGGGTCGTTAGCTCAGTTGGTAGAGCAGTTGACTTTTAATCAATTGGTCGCAGGTTCGAATCCTGCACGACCCACCATATTCCCGGACGCTTAGCTCAGCCGGGAGAGCACCTCCCTTACAAGGAGGGGGTCACTGGTTCGATCCCAGTAGCGTCCACCACTTATTTTTACAGCACATCCGTACTCACCGTTTATCGGGTCGTTAGCTCAGTTGGTAGAGCAGTTGACTTTTAATCAATTGGTCGCAGGTTCGAATCCTGCACGACCCACCATCTTCCCCTGATACCTCCTTTTTATGACTCTTTTATTGCCGGACGTTTGGGTTAACGCCCGGCCGGCGTTATAATGGCCGGCAATGTAGCTATCTGGATGGAGCAATTGGGACCTGGTCATGACTGAAGCTGTCGATATTCTCGAGTTTGACTACCCCTTTCCCGCCAAGCCGGCCCCGCTGAGTGCGGACCAGCAACAGGCGTTGAAAGACGAAATCAAGGCATTACTGAACGCCAGAAACGCGGTGCTGGTTGCCCATTATTATACCGATCCCGAGATCCAGGCCCTGGCCGAGGAGACCGGCGGTTGTGTGTCCGACTCGCTGGAAATGGCGCGTTTCGGCAAGCATCATCAGGCCGACACCCTGATCGTGGCGGGGGTACGCTTCATGGGTGAAACCGCCAAGATCCTGAGCCCGGAAAAAACCGTGCTGATGCCGACTCTGGAGGCGGAATGCTCGCTCGATCTGGGCTGTCCGGCCGATGAGTTCACCGCCTTCTGCGATGCTCATCCCGATCATACCGTGGTGGTGTATGCCAATACCTCGGCGGCGGTCAAGGCCCGGGCCGACTGGGTGGTGACCTCCAGCATAGCGCTGGAGATCGTCGAGCACCTCGATAGCGAAGGCCACAAGATCATCTGGGCGCCGGACCGTCACCTGGGCGCCTATATCGAGAAGCAGACCGGGGCTGCCATGCTGCGCTGGCAGGGCGCCTGCATAGTGCACGACGAGTTCCGCGCCAAGGCGCTGCAGGAGCTGAAGGCCCAGAATCCGGATGCGGCGGTGCTGGTGCATCCCGAATCACCGGCTTCGGTGATCGAGCTGGCGGACGCGGTGGGCTCCACCAGCCAGCTGATCAAGGCCGCACAGACTCTGCCCCACAAGAAGTTGATCGTGGCTACCGACAAGGGCATTTTCTACAAGATGCAGCAGGCCTGCCCCGACAAGGAAATGGTGGAAGCCCCCACCGGTGGCAACGGCGCCACCTGCCGCAGCTGCGCCCACTGCCCCTGGATGGCGATGAACGGCCTGGTGGCTATTCGCGACGCCCTGCGCGATGGCGGCAAGCGCCACGAAATCCAGGTGGACGAAGCCACCCGGGTGAAGGCGATGATACCGCTCGAGCGCATGCTGAATTTTGCCGAACAGCTCAAACTGAAGGTGAAAGGCAACGCCTGATCTTAGCTGGAAGTCGTAAGCTTGAAGCTGGAAGACAGTAGCTGGAAGCTTGAAGCTTGAAGCTGGAGGCTGGAAGCGGTCCGAGTGGTTTTTAGCCATTCCGCTTGTTCTTCCCGTTGGCGTGGCAACGGGAAGCAATCAAAAGAGGCGTGAAGCGTAAGGGCGACCTTACTCTTCACGCCTTTTTCGTTTATGCGTCTGTACACACATTAAACCGCGTGACGCCAAAGCCGCAAAGCACTCTGGCTGCTTCACGCTTCCAGCTTATGGCCTCCAGCTACTGTCTTCGGTTTTACGCCCGGTTTTCTTCCCCGCCCATGGCGGTGATCAGTTCCGGAACAAAGCGCGACAGCTCGCCGGTCACCAGGGCAAAGTCGGCATCGAAGCGGGCCGCCGCGTCTTCACCAACCACGTCATCGTTCTGCTCACGCAGCTCCTCGGAAAACTTGAGCCGCTTGACGCTCATGTCGTCCGCCAGCACGAAGCTCAGGGTTTCGCTCCAGTTCAGGGCCAGCTTGGTCACCAGCTTGTCCGCGTCCAGATGGGCCTTCATTTCGTCACTGAGCAAGTCCTGCTGCTTGGCGCGGATGATGCCGCCGTGCTCCAGGGCGGATCTCAGCTCGGCCTCGTCCTCCAGGGCGAAGCCGGCGGGGGCGGCACCTTCCTTCAGCCAGTCGGTCAGGGTCAGTTCGGGCGGGGTGGTCATGGCCAGCGGCACCACCGGCAGCGAACCTATGCTCTTGCGCAGCAGCGCCAGCAAATCCTCGGCCCGTTTGGCGGAGCTGGCATCCACGGCGATAAAACCGGCCTCGGGGTTGATCCAGGCGTAGGTCTGCTGGAAGCGGCTGAACGCCCGGGGCAGCAGGGTGACTATCACTTCTTCCTTGATGGCCTCTTTTTCCTTCTTCTTCAGCGCCCGGCCCTGTTCGACCTCCAGGTTTTCCACTTTTTCGGCAACCATGTCGTTCACCACCGAGCCCGGCAGCATTTTTTCTTCCTTCTTGGCGCAGATCAGGATCTGGTTGTCGGCACTGTGGGTGAAAGCCTGGCCCTGTTTGCCCAGGGGAGAAATCCAGCCGAACTTGGCCTGCTCCTGACTGCCGCAGGGGCTGAAGGGCAGCGCTTCAAGCTGCTTTTCCAGTTCCTCAAGGGTCAGTTCGAAGGGGCGGGTAAAACGGTAAATTTGCAGGTTCTTAAACCACATGGTGTCCTCGGTACGAGCCGGAAAAAACGCATTGTACTGCAAACCGGCTTTGTGATCAGGCAGTCATTCCCGGCCAATAAAGGCCGATCCGGGTCACAGACAAAAATAAAAGCCCTGCCGGGGGACGGACGGACTCATACACTTGAATAAACCAAAGCCGGGGAGAAAGAAATGATACGACAGGCCACGCCCGATGATACCGACGCCATCCTCGACGTATGGCTGCTGGCGTCGTTGCAGGCCCATGATTTCGTGCCGGCCGCCTTCTGGTGGCAGCAGCAGGAGCAGATGCGGGCCCGTTATCTGCCGGCGGCCGAGGTGTGGGTGTGCGAGCGGGAAGGGGAGATCCAGGGGTTTATCGCGCTGGTGGATGACTATCTGGCGGCGCTGTTCGTGCGCCCCGACTGTCAGCAGAATGGCATCGGCAAGGCGCTGCTGGCTATGGCCAAACGACTGCGGCAACGGCTTTCGCTCAAGGTGTTCAGCGAAAACGACATCGCGGTGCACTTCTATCGCCAGCACGGCTTCGCCATTACCGACGAAGGCACGGACCCGGCCACCGGCCAGCCGGAGCTGTGCATGGGCTATCAGGGGGAGGGCAAGCAAAAGATCTTCAAGTTGTCGGGGGCCTGACATGCGGGTGTCATATTTTCATAAAACTGTCACACTTGCTCTCAATAATGCTAATACGCACGAGACCTGATAAGGGCAGTTGAAGAATGACACGGAAAATACTGGTAGTTGAAGACGAAGCCGCGATCCGCGAGATGCTGTGCTTTGTGCTGGAACAAAAGGGCTTCGCCACCCAGGAGGCGGAGGACTACGACCAAGCCTTGGCGATGATCAAGGAGCCCTATCCCGAGCTTATCCTGCTCGACTGGATGCTGCCCGGTGGCAGCGGCATCCAGCTGATCAAGCATCTCAAACAGGACGAACTGACCCGGCAGATCCCGGTGATCATGCTCACCGCCCGGGCCGAGGAAGAAGACAAGATCAAGGGCCTGGACGTGGGCGCCGACGACTACATCACCAAGCCCTTCTCCCCCAAGGAGCTGGCTTCCCGCCTCAAGGCGGTGCTGCGCCGGGTGGCCCCCACCTCGGTGGAAGACGTGATCGAGGTACAGGGGCTGAAGCTGGATCCGGTCAGCCACCGGGTCAGCGCCCACAACCTGCAGCTGGACATGGGCCCCACCGAATTCAAGCTGCTGCATTTCTTTATGACCCATCCCGAGCGGGTATACAGCCGCGAGCAGTTGCTCAATAATGTATGGGGCACCAACGTCTACGTGGAAGACAGGACGGTGGACGTGCATATCCGGCGGCTACGCAAGGCGGTGTCGGAGTCGGGTCACGACAAGCTGATCCAGACGGTGCGCGGTGCCGGCTATCGTTTTTCAACGCGCCTATGAGGCCTGCATGCAGCTACAAGAATCCAGCCATGGTCTATGGTGGCGATTAACCTTCTATTACCTGGCGTTTTTCCTGTTCGGTCTGCTGTTGGGCGACATTGCTCTGGGGCTGCTGGCCGGCACCGTGCTGCACCTGCTGTGGCATTACCGCTTCCAGCATAAGCTGGCGGTGTGGCTGTGGCGGGATCGCAGCCTGATCCCGCCGGAAGGAAAGGGCAGCTGGGAGCTTATCTTCAACGGTATCTACCGGCTGCAGCAGCGCCAGCGCGCGCGCCGGCGGGAGCTGGCCAACCTGGTGCGCCGTTTCCGGGAAGGGGCCGAGGCCCTGCCCGACGCCGCCGTGGTCTTCCGCCGCGACGGCAGCATCATCTGGTGCAACAAGCTGGCCCAGCAACTGCTGGGCTTTCGCTGGCCCGATGATGCCGGCCAGCATATCGGCAACCTGATCCGCGCCCCTGTGTTCATCGCCTACATGAAGCGGGCCGACTTCCGCGAGCCGCTGGAGCTGCCGTCGCCCCTGAACGAAGACAAGCTGCTCGAGTGCCGTATCATGCCCTATACCGAGGATCAGGCCATGCTGGTGGTGCGGGACGTGACCCGGCTGAAGAGCCTGGAGCAGATGCGCAAGTCCTTCGTGGCCAACGTGTCCCACGAGCTGCGCACGCCCTTGACGGTGCTCAAGGGCTATCTGGAGATGATAGAGGAGCGGCCCTCCGAGGCCATGTGGCGCAAGACCCAGAAGGTGATGCTGGAGCAGACCCAGCGCATGGACGCCCTGGTCAACCAGCTGATGACCTTGACCCGGATCGAGGCCTCACCCAATATCGATACCAGCAAGATAGTGGACATTCCGGCCATGCTCTCCATGCTCGAGCAGGAGGCCCTGACCCTGAGCGGCGACAAGGGCCAGCGCTTCAGCTTTGTGGTGGATCCCGGGCTCAAGGTGCGCGGGGATCAGGAGCAGTTGCGCAGCGCCATTTCCAACCTGGTGTACAACGCCATCCGCCATTCTCCGGCGGGCACCGAGATCCGGGTGGAATGGGAGCGGGTGGGGCACCAGGGCCGCTTCGCGGTAACCGACAACGGCGAGGGCATAGCACCCGAGCACATCGCCCGCCTGACCGAGCGCTTCTACCGGGTGGACAAGGCCCGCAGCCGCCAGACCGGCGGCTCCGGCCTGGGGCTGGCCATCGTCAAGCATGCCCTGAGCCACCACGACGCCCACCTCGAGATCCACAGCCAACCCGGCAAGGGCAGCTGCTTCAGCTTTGTCCTGCCCGAGCGGCTGCTGGTGCAGGACGCCCCCAACCGGGAAATCGCCTGACAGGCCCGCTATTTTTTCGCTCCCATGCCGCGCATGGGAGCGAAGATCCCGCTTCCCTCCCTCTCTCTGTCTTCTTGTCATAAAAGCGTCACTTTCGGTTCATATAGTTGTCATCACCGGCGGCAATACTGGCCGCGTCTTGAAAGACCGAACT
The DNA here is from genome assembly GCF_016746085.1 of Zobellella iuensis. GTDB lineage: Bacteria > Pseudomonadota > Gammaproteobacteria > Enterobacterales > Aeromonadaceae > Oceanimonas > Oceanimonas iuensis. Next base: position 408,306 of record NZ_JAERTZ010000025.1, on the reverse strand, counting down.
CAGATTGGAGATTAAGGATGAAATTGAACAAACTGGTAACAGCTCTTGGATTGACCGCCGCCCTGGCGTCCGCCTCCGCCCTGGCCGCCGTGGACGGCAGCCTGTCCGATTACGAGAAAGTCAGCGGCATCTCCGGCAACCTGTCTTCCGTGGGTTCGGACACCCTGGCCAACATGGCCACCCTGTGGGCCGAAGAGTTCAAACGCAGCTACCCCAACGTCAACGTGCAGATCCAGGCCGCCGGCTCCTCTACCGCTCCCGCCGCCCTGACCGAAGGTACCGCCCAGTTCGGCCCCATGAGCCGGGCCATGAAGGACAACGAGATCGAAGCCTTCGAGAAGCGCTACGGTTACAAGCCGACGCCGGTACGGGTGGCCATCGATGCCCTGGCGGTGTTCGTGCACAAGGACAACCCCATCGAGGGCCTGAGCATCGACCAGGTCGACGCTGTCTTCTCCAGCACCCTGAGCTGCGGTAATAATGAGCAGATCACCCGCTGGGGCCAGACCGGCCTGTCCGGCGACTGGAGCAACCGCGATATCCAGCTGTACGGCCGCAACTCCGTGTCCGGTACCTACGGCTACTTCAAGGACGAAGCCCTGTGCAAGGGTGACTTCAAGAACAACGTGAACGAGCAGCCCGGCTCCGCCTCCGTGGTGCAGTCCGTGTCCTCTTCCCTGAACGCCATCGGCTACTCCGGCCTGGGCTACAGCACCTCCAGTGTGCGCGCCGTGCCCCTGGCCGAAGCCGGCTCCACCGACTATGTTGCCGCCACCGCCGAAAACGCCATCAGCGGCGAGTATCCGCTGTCCCGCTTCCTGTACGTTTACGTGAACAAGCACCCCAACGAGCCCCTGGGTCCGATGGAAGCCGAGTTCGTCAAGCTGATGCTGTCCAAGCAGGGCCAGGAAATCGTGCACAAGGACGGTTATGTGCCGGTGCCCGCCGCCGTGGCCGAAGCCGACCTGAAAAAGCTGGGCCTGATGTAAGCTTCCATCGCCGTCATCGCAGCTTGAACCCCGGGGAAACCCGGGGTTTTTTTATGGTTTACATATTTGAATTTTCATATATTCTTTTATCCATATTTGCTCCTCCCCTCGAAGGTGATGATGAAAATCCTCTTCCTGTGCACCCATAACGCCTGCCGTAGCATATTGGCCGAGGCTCTGTGCCGGCACCTTGCCGGTGGCCGTGTTGAGGTGGCCAGTGCCGGCAGTGTCCCGGCCGGGTGCACCCCCGTACCCTGGCCTTTCTGGCGGAGCAGGGCATAGACGGCAGCGGACTTTACAGCAAGAGCTGGGAGCAATTGGCGGAGTTCCGGCCCGATCTGGTGATCACCGTCTGCGACCAGGCGGCGGGAGAGAGCTGCCCGCTATGGTTCGGCCAGGCGGTCAAGGCCCATTGGGGTCTGACCGATCCCAGCCGACTGGCCGATGACGCCGCCGCCCGCCGGGGCTTCGAGCGGCTTGCCACCCTGCTCTCGGAGCGCATCCGGGGCCTGCTGGCTGCCGAGGCGGGACAACGGACGCCGGAGCAACTGCAAGACCTCATCAACCGTCTGGGATAAGCTATATGAGTCACGATCTGCCCAACCTCGACCTCGATGCCTTCCGGCTGCCTTCTCTCGCCGAGCTGGGCGCGGAGGAGGGGGCCCGCCCACCCCGTATCCTGCTGCTCTATGGCTCGCTGCGCAGCCGTTCCTACAGCCGGCTGCTGGTGGAAGAGGCGGCCCGGCTGTTGCGCCTGATGGGCGCCGAGACCCGCATCTTCAACCCTTCCGGCCTGCCCCTGCCCGACGACTGCGACGACGACCATCCCAAGGTGCGGGAGCTGCGCGATCTGGCCGACTGGTCCGAAGGCCAGGTGTGGTGTTCTCCCGAGCGCCACGGTGCCATGACGGCGGTGATGAAGGCCCAGATCGACTGGTTGCCTCTGTCCACCGGTGCCATCCGCCCGACCCAGGGCAAGACCCTGGCGCTGATGCAGGTGTGTGGCGGTTCCCAGTCGTTCAATACCGTCAACCAGTTGCGAGTGCTGGGCCGCTGGATGCGGATGATCACCATCCCCAACCAGTCGTCGGTGCCCAAGGCGTTTCTGGAGTTCGACGAAGGCGGGCGGATGAAGCCCTCCGCCTACTACCGACGGGTAGTGGACGTAATGGAAGAGCTGATGAAGTTTACCCTGCTCACTCGCGGCCGGGCGGACTATCTGGTGGATCGCTATTCGGAGCGGGTGGAAAGCGCCGAGCAGCTGTCGGCCCGGGTCAATCAAAAATCCATATAAACCAACCATAAGGTCATTAAGAGATGGGACTGTTCGAACGTTACCTGTCGTTGTGGGTCGGCCTGTGCATCCTGGCCGGCGTTAGCCTGGGCAGCCTGCTGCCCAGCGGTTTCGCCCTGGTGGCGGGGCTGGAATTCGCCCACGTCAACCTGGTGGTGGCCCTGTGCATCTGGGTGATGATCTACCCCATGATGGTGCAGATCGACTTTTCCGCTATCAAGGACGTGGGCAAGAAGCCCAAGGGTCTGTTGCTGACCCTGGTGGTCAACTGGCTGATCAAGCCCTTCACCATGGCGGCCCTGGGCTGGCTGTTCTTCCGGGTGCTGTTCGCCGACTGGGTCGATCCGCAAAGCGCCGGGGAATACATCGCCGGCATGATTTTGCTGGGGGTGGCACCCTGTACCGCCATGGTGTTTGTGTGGAGCCAACTGACCAAGGGTGATCCCAACTACACCCTGGTGCAGGTGTCGGTGAACGATCTTATCATGGTGTTCGCCTTCGCCCCCATCGCCGCCTTCCTGCTGGGGGTGAGCGATATCGTCGTGCCCTGGGATACCCTGCTGTGGTCGGTGCTGCTGTACGTGGTGCTGCCGCTGCTGGGCGGGGTCTATACCCGGCGGCGACTGGAGCGGCGTGGTGACGGTCGCCGGCTGCAGCCCTTTATCCAGCGCATCAAGCCGCTGTCGGTGGCGGGCCTGCTGGCGACGGTGGTGCTGCTGTTCGGCTTCCAGGCGCCCACCATACTGGCCCAGCCCCAGACCATAGTGCTGATTGCCATACCGCTGCTGATCCAGACCTACGGCATCTTCGCCATCGCCTACGGCGCCGCCAAGGCGATGAAGCTGCCCCACAATATCGCCGCGCCGGCCTGCATGATAGGCACTTCCAACTTCTTCGAACTGGCGGTGGCGGTGGCCATCTCCCTGTTCGGGCTGCACTCGGGAGCGGCGCTCGCCACCGTGGTGGGGGTGCTGGTGGAAGTGCCGGTGATGCTGTCGCTGGTGGCCATCGCCAACCGCACCCGGCACTGGTTTGCCTATAACTGATTTTATTGAACTGCAACCCAAGGAAAGACGATGTCGCAACACCCTTTTGATTATCTCACTCTCGGCGAAGGCCGGGGCCGGCTGATCCTCACTCCCTGCCCGGGCACCAAAGAGTCCTCTCTGGAGGCCTCACTGACGCAATTGCGCGACGCCGGTGCCGCCGCCGTGCTGACCCTGATGCCGGGGGAGGAGCTGGAAAATAACCGGGTCACCGCCATGCCGGCCTTGTGCGAGGAACTCGAGCTGGCCTGGTTCCACCTGCCGGTGGAAGACGACGCCGCCCCCGAAGCCGCCTTCGAGCAGGCCTGGGCCGGAGCGCGTGACCAGGTGCTGGCGCTGCTGGCTCAGGGCCGGGATGTGGCCATTCACTGCAAGGGCGGCTCGGGCCGTACCGGCCTGATGGCCGCCATCATACTGCTGGCCCTGGAGGCGCCGCTGACCGAGGCGGTGCAACGGGTGCAGGCGCTGCGGCCCAGGGCCCTCGGCCTGGCACCACACCGGGACTATTTGACATCCCTGGCCCTTGAGGACCGCTGACCTATGGCTCACCGGTAGCGTGATATTCAGCCGGTGAGCTGGAGTGCCTCTTGCTTATCAGCGCCCTGCCAGTGATGGCAGGGCGATTTTGTATTTTGGCCTTACGGCAACCATAACGGACCGGGATGGTATCGCTAATTTACAACTTTACATATTCACAAATATAAATATAATTTATTTCATATATCTGAATTGGTTAATGTGATGAGGGAGCGGGTGCTGTTTATCTGCACGGAAAATTCGGCGCGCTCACAGATGGCTGAAGCCTTGCTACGGCACCATGCTTCCCACATGTTTGATGTCTTCAGTGCGGGCCCGGCCCCTCAAACGGTTGATACCCGAGCCATCGAGTCGATAGAGCGCTTTGGTCTGTCGGGTGAGGGGTTGGTATCCAAAGCCGTCGACCTGTTTGCGGACAGGTACTTTGATTTTGTCATCGTGCTGTGTGACAGGGCGGCCAGGGAGTGTGAGCTACCCCAAGCCTACGGCACCTGCCTGATGTGGGATTTCGAGGATCCCAAATCGAGGGCCGGTCAGCGGCCATTTGACCTGACGCTGAGAGAACTGAATGAGCGGATCAAACTGTTTGTTCTCATTCAGTCCAAAAACGATGGAACCCTTATGCCGTAGCAAGCCGGTAACGTTGTTACGGCTGAATACCAACGTATTTCTTTACAGTAAGTTATTCCTGAATGAGGTGATGATATGGCGATCAAGGTAGGTATCAACGGCTTCGGCCGCATGGGGCGGCTGGCGCTGCGCGCGGCCTGGGCATGGGACGACGTGGCGTTCGTGCAGATCAACGATCCGGCCGGTGACGCGGCCACCCTGGCGCACCTTATTACCTTCGACTCGGTGCACGGCCGCTGGACCCAGGAGGCACGGGCCGAAGGAGAGGAAATGGTGATAGGCAACCAACGCATTGCCTGCACCCGCAACAAGGCCATAGCCGATACCGACTGGTCCGGCTGCGACGTGGTGATCGAGGCTTCCGGCAAGATGAAGAGCAAGGCCCTGCTGCAGGCCTACCTGGATCAGGGGGTGAAGCGGGTGGTGGTGACGGCACCGGTGAAGGAAGAAGGGGTACTCAACGTGGTGATGGGGGTGAACGATCATCTCTATGACCCGGCGCTGCACCCCATTGTCACCGCCGCTTCCTGCACCACCAACTGCCTGGCGCCCGTGGTCAAGGTTGTTCACGAGCAACTGGGAATTCGCCACGGCTCCATGACCACCATCCACGACATCACCAACACCCAGACCATTCTGGACGCCCCCCACAAGGATCTGCGCCGGGCCCGGGCCTGCGGCCAGAGCCTTATTCCCACCACCACCGGCTCGGCCACCGCCATCACCCATATTTTCCCCGAGCTCAAGGGCAAGCTGAATGGCCATGCGGTGCGGGTACCCCTGGCCAACGCCTCGCTCACCGACTGTGTATTCGAGGTGGAGCGGGCCACCACGGAAACGGAGGTGAACGCCCTGCTCAAGGCGGCGGCGGAAGGTGAGCTGAAGGGTATCCTCGGTTACGAGGAGCGGCCCCTGGTGTCGGTGGACTACAAGACGGATCCGCGCTCCAGCATCATCGACGCCCTGTCCACCATGGTGGTCAATGGCACCCAGGTGAAACTGTATGCCTGGTACGACAACGAATGGGGCTATGCCAACCGCACCGCCGAGCTGATGCGCAAGGTGGGTCGGATTGACCAGGCCTGAGGCGGAGACGATGTTGATGCACAGGCTGGCCGCACTCCCGTCCGAGATCAGGCAGTACCTGATCGTCACCGGTAACTACTGGGCCTTTACCCTCACCGACGGCGCCCTGCGCATGCTGGTGGTGCTGCATTTCCACGGGCTGGGCTACAGCCCGCTGGAGATCGCCCTGCTGTTTTTGTTCTATGAGGTATTCGGGGTCATCACCAACCTGGTGGGGGGCTGGCTCGGCGCCCATCTCGGCCTCAACAAGACCATGAATATCGGTCTGGCGTTGCAGGTGGTGGCCCTGGCCATGCTGCTGGTGCCGGCGGCCTGGCTGACGGTGCCCTGGGTGATGGCGGCCCAGGCGCTGTCGGGCATCGCCAAGGATCTCAACAAGATGAGCGCCAAGAGCTCGATCAAGCTGTTGGTGCCGGCCGACGCCCAGGGACAGCTGTACAAGTGGGTGGCGCTGCTCACCGGCTCCAAGAACGCGCTCAAGGGCTGCGGCTTTTTCCTCGGCGGTGCCTTGCTGAGCCTGGCGGGCTTTCGCGCCGCCGTACTGCTGATGGCCCTGGGCCTGGCCCTGGTCTGGCTGTTCAGCGTGCTCAGCCTGAAGCGGGACCTGGGCCGGGCCAAAAACAAGCCCAAATTCCGGGAGATTTTTTCCAAGAGCCCGGCCATCAACGCCCTGTCGGCGGCGAGGATGTTCCTGTTCGGTGCCCGTGATGTCTGGTTCGTGGTGGCACTGCCGGTGTTCCTGGCGTCCCGCTTCGGCTGGGATCACTGGTCGGTGGGCAGTTTCCTGGCGTTGTGGGTGATCGGCTACGGCCTGGTGCAGGGCCTGGCGCCACGGCTGACCGGCCGGCAACAGGGGCAGGTGCCGGATGGCCGCCATGCCCTGGGCTGGGCGCTGCCCCTGGTGCTGGTGCCCTGGGTCATTGCCCTGGCGCTGCAGGCCGGTCTTTATCCGGCGGCCAGCCTGGTGGGCGGGTTGCTGGTGTTCGGCGTCCTGTTTGCGATCAACTCCTCCCTGCACAGCTACCTTATCGTCAGTTATGCGGGCGCGGATGGGGTGTCCCTCGACGTGGGCTTTTATTACATGGCCAACGCCATGGGCCGGCTGCTGGGCACAGTGCTGTCGGGCTGGGTTTACCAGCAATACGGGCTGGAGGCCTGTCTCTGGGTATCGGGCGGCTTCATTCTGCTGGCGGCGCTGATCTCGACCCGTTTGCCCCGCCATTCTTCATCTCATCAAGGGCCGACCTGAGGCCGCGCCGGCTTTCCATTGGCAACGCCTCCGCGCCGGTAACGGCGGGGAGGCGTTTTTGTGATGGGAAAGAGCCGGAGGCGATAACGCCTATGCGCTGGCTTGTTGTGGCCGATCACTCATGTTGTCGATACGCGTCTTGCTTTCGTCGATCAGGTCAGCGCAAGCGTCATGGGTGAGCCGAATGACGTCCAGCATCCAGGGGGCCAGGGCGGGGTTCAACTGGTAGTAAACCCATTGCCCATGTCTCTGATCAAGCAAGATACCGCACTTGCGCATCAGGCCGAGGTTGCGTGACACTTTGGGTTGTGCCGCAGTCAATGCCTCGGTTAATTCATAGACACAGAGCTGCCCAAAAGCATGGATGAGCAGACAGATTTTCAACCTCACCTCATCACCGATACATTTGTAGAAATCAACGGCGCCGAGAGGCTCTTTTGGCGCTGTCGCAATCGTTTTGCTGTTTACCAGAATGAACAGGCGAATACGTTCATTGATTTCCTGCAAGGTCTTGATAAAGGCCTTGGGATCCTCGCTGGCTCTGGGATCCGCAAAATCCCATGCCATCACGACACCATTGACCGGCCAATCCTGGCATTCCCGGTGGGCCTTTTCGCACAGTGAAATGACAAAATCAAAGCGTTCACTGGGAAGATTGGCCAAAGACTTGGATTGTAATCCTTCGGTACTGATACCCAAGGATGACAAAGCGTCCAAGGTTCCCTGGGCAACAGATTCCGGGGCCGTGCCGGCACTGTACACTTCGAACTGATCTCCGCCATGCTGACGCAGCAGTGCTTCCGCCATCAACGAACGAGCCGAGTTGGCGGTACACAGAAAAAGCACGCGTTTCTTCATCTTCGGGCCTGCAGGCTGTTTTGACATGCTTTTAGTGTACAAGTTGAAAATGATATATTCAATTTAATAAATATGTAATATTTTATATGTAGCATCAGCGTTGAACCAAATCACTTATGGAAGATAGTACGATGAAAAAACTGACAATTGCTTCTATGCTGACGTTCGGTCTTCTGGCGGGTGCGGCCCAAGCCAGCGAGTTCAATCTGCCGGGATTCGTCACCGAAATTGAGGATGGCCGTTTGTGGGTGTTCAAGGAAGGTTCGGCGGAGCTGGAAGAATTCAAGCAGCATGGCGAGCCGGCCAAGCAGTTTTCCAATATTGGCGTGGGCCCCAACGGCATGACCGTCAAGACCGCCAGCCAGGAAACCATGGACGAATACCTGAAAGAGCTGAACAAGTAATCTACGGGTTAGGGGCCGGTCAGGTTCACTGACTGGTCTTTATGGCTCCTCCATTGCGCTGGCTTCCGCTCGACGCCCATATCCTTTGCCCACCGCTATGCGTTCCAGCGCAGTCAACACGCCGGTAGCCCTGTCTTGACGAAGTTTCCTTTCCCTCTACCCCTGATCTGTTGTCAGGTTGTGTTTGGTGCCGACAATTGCCGGTACTGAGCCACCAAGCGGCTCTGCTGCTCAAGGCGGACACGAGAAATATGACAAAGCGGCGATAAAGCCGCTTTTTTCTTGCGGACAACTGTGGCTAGATAGGGGGCAGTGTATGGGCAGGAGTCATTATGGAAATCAGGAAGATCCGCAGCGGTGAAACCAGCAGTATCTGGCGTTTGCTCCACGATACCGTGCACCGTATCAACCAGGCCGATTACAGCAAGAGCGAGCTGGCGGTGTGGGCGCCTGATGAGTATGACGAGCCGAGCTGGGTCAGCCGCTTTATCCGCACCCGGCCGCTGGTGGCGATGGACGGCAAGTTCCTGCTGGGCTTCGCCGAGCTGAGCGACGACGGCCGAATCGATCTCTTCTATGTGCATCATGCCCGCCAAGGCGAGGGGATAGGCCGGGCGCTGATGCAGCGGCTGAAGGCGGAAGCTGCTTCCCGTGGCTTGTACCGGCTCTACTGCGAGGCCAGCATCACCGCACAACCGTTCTTCGAGGCCATGGGCTTCGTTTACCTGGAGCAGCGCCAGCTTAAGCGTCGTGGTGAGCAGGTGTCGGTGATATTGATGGAATACAAGGCCTGAAGACAGGGCGACGATTTCCGTTGCCGGCCGGATTGCAGGCAACAAAAAACCCACCTGAAGGTGGGTTTTTCGAGGGTATTTTGGTCGGCGTGAGAGGATTTGAACCTCCGACCCCTGACACCCCATGACAGTGCGCTACCAAGCTGCGCTACACGCCGAAGTGGGGCTAACTATATAGATGGCCCGCACCCGCTGCAAGCCTCTTTTTTATGATTTTGGCGCGTTTGGCGCTTTCTTGGGCATTGTTGTGCTTTTTTCATCATTTTCCTTATCAGTTCCGCCTTGGCTTGCAGCCGTGCCGGCTTTTGCCATAATACGCGGCCTACGGAGGCGGTGATGAACGAACAAGACGAATACTGGATGCGCCGGGCCATGACCCTGGCGGCGCGGGCCGAGCTGGAAGGGGAAGTGCCGGTGGGCGCCCTGGTGGTGCTCGACGGCAACTGCATCGGCGAGGGCTGGAACCAGTCCATCGGCAGCCACGACGCCACCGCCCATGCGGAGATCATGGCGTTGCGCCAGGCCGGCCAGGCCATCGGCAACTACCGGCTGCTGGACTGCACCCTTTATGTGACCCTGGAGCCGTGCATGATGTGCGCCGGCGCCATGGTGCACAGCCGTATCCGGCGGCTGGTTTACGGCGCCGCCGACGCCAAGACCGGGGCGGTGGACTCGGTGCTGCGGCTGCTGGCCACCCCAGGCCTCAACCATCAGGTGCTGTGGCAGCCGGGGGTGCTGGCCGAGGCCTGCTCCACCCAGCTCAGCCGTTTCTTCCAGCGCCGCCGGGCGGAGAAAAAGGCCGCCAGGAAGCAGGCGGCCGGACAATAACCGTCAACCTTTCACCAGCACCATCTTCCAGTCCACCTTGGCCTGATAGGCCTGCTCCCGCTCCAGGGTGGTGAGCAGCAGGTGGTTGCTGTCGCACCAGTCGGCGGGCAGGTTCAGGCGCAGTTCGTCGTTGGCTCCGAGGCCGAGCTCGAGGGGGGGCAGCACCCCGTCCTGGCGGCGGCGGTTGAGGGCCACCGCCAGGCGCAGCAGCCGCACCAGGCGCCACAGCTGCTGCTCCGGCAGGTAGTTGAGGGGCTCAAGCTCCGACAGCCTGAGCGCCTTGCGATGAAAGCGCACGAGGGCGGACAGGGCCTTCTGCTCTTCCTGGGTAAAGCCGGGCAGGTCGGCGTTGCTCAGGATATAGGCGGAATGGCGGTGGATACCGGTAAAGTTGATATGCAGCCCCACCTCATGCAGCAGGGCGGCCCCGCCCAGCAGATCGGCGAAGCCCTCGTCCAGCTGCCAGCCGGTGCGCACCTGCGCGAACAGCGCCAGCGCGGTTTGTCTGACCCGCTCGGCCTGGCGGGTGTCGATGGCGTATTCCCGGCTCAGGGCCTGGACGGTGTTGACCTGGGTATCGTGGTGGGTGGCCCGGCCGAAGAAGGCATAAAGCAGGCCTTCGCGCAGGGCGCCGTCGGAAAAGCCCATCTTGTCGAGATTGAGGCTGCGGAAGAGGCCGAGCAGTATCGACAGGCCGGCGGCGATCAGCGGCTTGCGATCCTCGCCCAGGCCGGCGATGTCCGCCTTGTCGATATGACCGGCCTTGATCAACTGGCTCTTGATGTGCAGCAGGCCGGGCAGATCGATCACTGGTTCCTGGGTGATGGCCGAGCACATTTCCAGCAGGGTCTTGATGGTGCCGGAGCAGCCCTGCACCTGGTCCCAGCCCAGGCTGAGGTAGCGGCCCATCACCGGCGCCAGCTGGTACTCGGCCGCCTCGATGGCCTGTTCGAAGTTCTCCTCGGCCAGGCGGCCGTCGGCGAAGTACTTGCGGGTGAAGCTCACGCAGCCCATGCTGCGGCTGGACACCAGCTTGCAGTCGAAATCCCGGCCTATGATAAGCTCGGTGCTGCCGCCGCCGATGTCGATCACCAGCACCTGGCCCTGGGTGTTCTGGGTGTGGGCCACGCCCTGGTAGATCAGGCGGGCTTCTTCGTTGCCGCTGACGATGTCGATGGGAAAGCCCAGGATCTGCTGGGCCTGGCGCACGAACTCCTTGGCGTTGGCGGCTTCGCGCAGGGTGAAGGTGCCCGCCACCCGCACCTGGGTGGCATGAAAGCCGCGCAACCGCTCCCCGAACAGCCGCAGGCAGGCGAGGCCCCGCTCCATGGCTTCCTGGCTGAGCAGGTTCTGGTCGTCCAGGCCGTCGGCCAGCCGTACCCGCTCTTTCAGGCGGTCGACGATGCGCAGGCTGTCACCGTGGTAGCGGGCAATCACCATATGGAAGCTGTTGGATCCGAGATCGATGGTGGCAACGTACTGATCGGTCATGCGGGGTTATCCCTCCAGGGCTTTCAGATAATCATAAATAGCGGTCTGGGAGCGGATTTTACGCCTGTTGCCTCTGTCTACATAGCGATTAGTCTGCTCGGCATCGATGAGCCGTGCCTTGGTGGTGTCGTTGAGCTGGATCTCGAGGATGTCGATGATGCGCTGGCGCAGCACCGGATCCAGGATGGGGGTGGCCACTTCCACCCGGAAGTCCAGGTTGCGGGTCATCCAGTCGGCGGAGGAAATATACACCCTGGGCTGGCCGTTGTTGTGGAACACCATCACCCGGGGATGTTCCAGATAGCGGTCCACTATGCTGATGGCGCGGATATTATCGCTCACACCGCTCACCCCCGGCACCAGGGAGCACATGCCGCGCACGATGAGATCGATACGAACCCCGGCCTGGCTGGCGCCGTAGAGCCGGTTGATCAGGCCTTTGTCCACCAGGTTGTTGAGCTTGAGGGTGATGCTGGCGGGCAACCCCTGACGGGCGTTGGCGATTTCCGCGTCGATCAGGCCGTAGAGGCCGCGCCGGGAGTTGATGGGCGACACCAGCAACTGGTTGAACTTGGCCCGGCGGTAGGGCTGGCGGATAAAGTCGAACACCGCCGCCACCTCGCCCGTGATCTCCGGGTTGGCGGTGAGCAGGGAGAAATCGGTGTAGATATTGGCGGTTTTCTCGTTGAAGTTGCCGGTGCCCACATGGGCGTACTGTACCAGTTGCTCCCCTTCCCGGCGGGTGACCAGGCACAGCTTGGAGTGCACCTTGAGGCTGGGCACCCCGAATTCCACGGTGACACCGGCCTCGGTCAGGATCTTGGCCCATTCGATATTGGCGGCCTCGTCGAAGCGGGCGCGCAGCTCGATCACCACGGTCACCTTCTTGCCGTTGTTGGCGGCATCCAGCAGCGAATACATGATGCGCGACAAGGAGGCCACCCGGTACACGTTCATCTTGATGCTGAGCACCGCCGGGTCGAAGGAGGCCTGGCGCACGAATTCGGTGACATGGCTGAAGCTGTGGTAGGGGAAATACAGCAGTATGTCGCGCCGGCGGATGGCATCGAAGGAGGAGGGGCTGTCCTTGAATTCACGGCTCTTGAGCGCGGGCAGCGGCCTGTTCACCAGGTGCTTGCGGCCGACGTTGGGAAAGCCGATGAAATCCTTGAAGTTGTGGTAGCGGCTGCCGGACATCACCGCATCGTGGCCCTGGATCCTGAGCTTGCGCACCAGGGTCTGCACCATCTCCGGCGGCATTTCCCGGTCGTGCACGAAGCGCACCGGCAGGGCGGTGAGCCGCTGCTTGAGGCCGTCGCTCATCTTTTCGAGCAGGCTCTGGTCGAGCTGGTCGGACAGATCGTATTCTGCGTCCCGGGTCATCTTGAAGGAATAGGCGTGGATATCGTCGTACTCGAAAAAGCCGGCGAACAGCTCGTTCAGGCACAGCCGGATCACGTTGTCCGTGATGAGGATGCTCTTCTTGCGCCGGCTCTTGCCCGGGGGCAGCACCACGAAGCGGGGCAGCACGTCGGTGGGGATCTCCACCAGGGCATAATGGCGCTCCTCGCCCTTGATCATGCCCACGCACAGGTAGGTGTATTCGTCCTTGAGAAAGCGCACCGGATCGATCTCGGCGCGCAGTATGATGGGGGAGAGGTAGGCCCGCACCTCGTTGTCGAAATAGCGCTTGACCCAGGCTTCCTGCTCCGGGGTCAGCTGGTTTTCGTTGAGCAGGAAGATGTTCTGCCGGGCCAGGGTGACGATCAGCTCCTTGTAGACCTCGTCGAAGGTGTTGGCGAGCCTGACCACCTTCTGCTGGATATTCCTGAGCAGGGAGGCGGCGCCGTTGGTCTTGCCCTGATCCGCGTCTATCATCACCTGGCGCTTGACGTCGGACACCCGTACCTTGAAAAACTCGTCCTGATTGTTGGAAAAAATACCCAGGAAGCGCACCCGCTCGATCAGGGGTACGCTTTTATCCATGGCTTCCTGCAAGACCCGTTCGTTAAACGACAGCCAGCTTAACTCTTTTTCCTGATACCACTTGTCCGTGCTCATTATTATTCCTGTCAAACGGGATTCTTCAGTTTCAGGCACTTTTTATGACAGAGTTTTATGACAGTTTTGTGACGACTCAGCCGAGTTCGATGTCCACCACCAGATCGTCGCTCAGGGCCTCCAGCCGGGATTGCAAATCGCCCAGGGTCTGGCCGTGGGGCAGGATCAGGGTGCTGCTGGCCTCGAACAGCATGATGCCGGTAACCGGGGCCGGATGGCTGTCGGTCTTCAGGGTTTTGACGCTGATATGGAGCTGGTTCAGCACGTCGGTGACTTCGTCGACGATACCGAGGCGATCGTTGGCGGTTACGGTCAGGGTCAGGTGCTGGCCCTGGGGCTGGGGCTGCCGGCCTTCCACCAGTTGCACCTGGAAGTCGGGCAGCCGGGTCAGGGCCTGGCTCAGGGCCTGGCAGTGTTCTTCCGGTACCCGGATTTCGACGATACCGGCGAAATAGCCGGCCAGTTCGCTCATGGCGCTGCCTTGCCAGCTGCCGTGGTGCTGTTTGATAAGGGCGGCCAGTTGTTTGACCAGGCCGGTCTTGTCGGGACCAATGAGGGTGGCGACCAGGGTTTTCATCCGTTCTCTCCTTGGAAAAATAAGTTACCGCCTGTTCAAGATACACCTTTCCGACATTTTTTACAGGCATCTGCCCGCTCGGGCCCGGGTGTAACAAAACTGTCATCTGCCCGCCATAGAATGGGCGCAACTGAACATCTACCGAGGTGACTGATGTCAACCGAAACCCAAACCATGGCGCTGTCGGGCAGCAAGGGCCGCTGGCTCAAAGACCGACTGGCACAAATCGGGGTAACCACCGGCGGGATACTGGTGCTGGTTGCCCTCTTGTTGATTTTTTTCTACCTGCTGTACGTGGTGAAGCCCATCTTCGACGGCGCCAAAGTGGAGCCGGGGCAGCAGATCGCCCTGGCAAGCCAAGGCCGTACCCTGCTGCTGGGGGTGGAAGAGCAGAACGAGCTGGTTTACCACTTCGACGACCGGGGGGAAGTCGGCTTCTACTCCCTGCCCCGGCGGGGCGAGCGGGTGTTCGGCGCCCGGGTGGAGGGCGAAGTGACCAGCGTGGCGCGCAGCACCACCGGTAACATGGTGGCCTACGGCCTGGCCGACGGTCGCTTCCTGGTACTGGCACCCAAGTTCAACGTCAGTTATCCGGACAATATCCGTACCATTATGCCCGAAGTCGTGTTTCCCTTCGGTGAGCGTCCGCTGGTGCTGGACGAGCAGGGCCGCAGCCTGAGCCAACTGCACTTCGCCCGCAGCGGCAACAACCTGCTGGCCGCGGCCGTGACCGAGGACGGCCGTGGCATCCTGACCCGCTTCGCCGGCAAGGAGAACTTCCTCACCGGCGAGCTGGAGCTGACGGCGGAACAGGTGACCATTCCCGGCCTGCCCGAGCGGGTCGATCAGCTGTTGTTGACCCCCAACCTGCGTTTTATGTTTGCACGCAGCGGCAACGCCGTGTCCATCTATGACGTGCGCAATATCGACAGGGTAAGTCTGCGCAATGTGCTGGAAATGAATACCCCCGGCGGCAACATCACCACCCTGGCCCTGCTGGCCGGCGGCAACTCGCTGCTGGTGGGCAACGACAACGGCAAGGTGTCCCAGTGGTTCGAGGTGGCCAAAGACGGCAAGCGCGAATTTACCTTTATCCGCGAGTTCCAGGCCGGCGGCGCCGTCGAGCTGATCACCCCGGAAGTCCATCGCAAGGGTTTTATCACCGCCTCCGCCAACGGCAGCCTGGATATCTTCCACACCACCGGCGGCACCCGCCTGTTTTCCGAGCGACTGGCGGGGGACGGGGTCTCGGCCCTGGCCATTTCGCCCCGTAATTCCCTGTTGTTGTTGCTGGACGGCGAGCGGCTGTCTACCTTCCGTATCGAGAACGAGCACCCCGAGGTGACCTGGCGCGCCCTGTGGACCAAGGTCTGGTACGAAGGTTATCCCGAGCCCCAGTACGTGTGGCAGTCCACCTCCGGCAGCAATGATTTCGAAGCCAAGCTGAGCCTGGTACCCATCTCCTTCGGTACCCTCAAGGCCGCCTTCTACGCCCTGCTGTTCGCGGTGCCCATCGCCATCGCCGGCGCCGTCTATACCGCCTATTTCATGTCGCCGGGGCTGCGCAAGGTGGTCAAGCCGACGGTGGAGATCATGGAGGCCCTGCCCACCGTTATCCTCGGTTTCCTGGCCGGACTCTGGCTGGCGCCGCTGATCGAAAGCCACTTGCCGGGGGTGGTGATACTGCTGGTGCTGCTGCCCCTGTCGGTGCTGGTGACGGCCTTCGTCTGGCACCACCTGCCCAAGCAAGTCAAGAACGCGGTGCCGGAAGGCTGGCAGAGCGTGCTGCTGCTGCCGGTGGTGGTGCTGGTGGGCTGGGCTTCCTTCGCCTTCAGCCCGGCGGTGGAGAACATCTTCTTCGGCGGCAATGCCAGGAGCTTCCTCACCAACGAGCTCGGCATCGGCTTCGATCAGCGCAACTCCCTGGTGGTGGGCATCGCCATGGGCTTCGCGGTGATACCGACCATCTTCTCCATCGCCGAGGATGCGGTGTTCTCGGTGCCCAAGCACCTGACCAACGGCTCCCTGGCCCTGGGCGCCACGCCCTGGCAGACCCTGACCCGGGTAGTGATGCTGACCGCCAGCCCCGGCATCTTCTCGGCGGTGATGATGGGCCTGGGGCGGGCCGTGGGCGAGACCATGATAGTGTTGATGGCCACCGGCAACACCCCGGTGATGGATTTCAGCATCTTCGCCGGCATGCGCACCCTGGCTGCCAATATCGCGGTGGAAATGCCGGAAGCCGAGGTCAACAGTTCCCACTACCGGGTGCTGTTCCTGGCGGCCTTCGTGCTCTTTGTATTCACTTTCCTGTTCAACACGGTCGCGGAATTCGTTCGCCAGCGGCTGCGTGACAAATACAGCTCAATGTAAGGGGCGAGACGACTCATGACTAAATGGTTTAAATCGGGGGCGCCCTGGATCTGGCTGACCGGCGGCGCGGTCAGCCTCAGCCTGGTGGCGGTGTTGGGCCTGTTGCTGCTGATCGGCTGGCGCGGCCTCACCTACTTCTGGCCCCATACCATCTATGAATGGCAACTGAGCTCGCCCGAGGGGGAGCGTTATACCGTCATCGGCGAGATCCACGATCGGGAAGCGGTGCCCGTGGCCCAGCTGCGCGGCGCTGGCCTCACCCTGGAAGGGGTGACCGAGGACACCCTGACCCGTTACCTGGTGAAGACCGGCAACCGGGAATTCGTGCCGCTGGACTTCCGCTGGCTGTTGGAGACCAATATTGTCTCCCGCGACACCCCGGCCGGGCTGGCGGTGCTGGAACGCTCCAACCACGGCAACTTCTACGGCTACGTGGAACGGGTGCTGGAAGGCGATCGGGCCCAGGGCGGTGACCTGCGCGAGCAGCTGCAAAGTCGTATCGAGCGGGTGCTCGAACTCAACAAGCAGATGAAGCAGCTGCAGCGGGGCGAGATCGGCAAGATCAACTTCCAGCTGGAAAAGCTGCGCCTGCAACAGCGCAAACTGGAGCTGGACGGCAAGGCCACCGAGGAGGCTATCGCCGATATCCGTGCCCGGGAGCAGCAACTGCGCGCCGACTATCAGGTACTGGAGCGGGAACTGTTCGAACTGCGCGATCAGGCCCGCCGCGACAGCGTGGTGGTGCGCGACATGCGCGGCCAGGAAGTGACCCTGTCGCTCGGCAACCTGCTGGACGTGGCCTGGCCCAACGACATGGGCACCCTGGCCAAGACCGCGCACTGGTTCAAGCAAATCGGCAAGTTCATCACCGGCGAGCCGCGGGAAGCCAACACCGAGGGCGGGGTCTTCCCGGCCATCTTCGGCACCGTCTTCATGGTGATACTGATGGCCATCATCGTCACCCCCCTGGGGGTGGTGGCTGCCATCTACCTGCACGAATACGCGGGCAAGAACAGCCTGACCAAGATCATCCGCATCGCGGTGATCAACCTGGCGGGGGTACCTTCCATCGTCTACGGGGTGTTCGGCCTGGGCTTTTTCGTGTACATGCTGGGGGGCTCCCTCGACAAGCTGTTCTACCCGGAGGCGCTGCCCACGCCGACCTTCGGCTCGCCCGGGGTGCTGTGGTCGGCCCTGACCCTGGCGATACTGACGCTGCCGGTGGTGATCGTCTCCACCGAGGAAGGCCTGTCGCGCATTCCCAGCGCGGTGCGCCAGGGCTCCCTGGCCCTGGGCGCGACCCAGGCGGAAACCCTGTGGCGCATCATCATCCCCATGGCCAGCCCGGCGATCATGACCGGCCTGATCCTGGCCATCGCCCGGGCCGCCGGGGAAGTGGCCCCGCTGATGCTGGTGGGGGTGGTGAAGCTGGCGCCCAACCTGCCGGTGGACGGCAACTTCCCCTACCTGCACGTGGAGCGCAAGTTCATGCACCTGGGTTTCCATATCTACGACGTGGGCTTCCAGAGCCCGAACGTGGAGGCGGCGCGGCCCCTGGTGTACGCGACCTCCTTCCTGCTGGTGACCGTCATCGTCGGGCTCAACCTGACCGCCATCGGCATTCGCAACCACCTGCGTGAAAAATTCCGCTCGCTTGACCAGTGATCAAGACAGCCATAGCTTTGAGGTAACAAGATGATTAACGTAGCACCGACCATGACCCAGGACGCCGTACTCGATATCAGCCAACTGAGCGAAGAGCAGACCGCCCTGGAAATCCGCGATCTCAGCCTGTTCTATGGCGACAAGCAGGCGCTGTTCAACGTGGACATGAAGATCGCCAAGGGCCAGGTGACCGCCTTTATCGGCCCGTCCGGTTGCGGCAAGTCGACCCTGCTGCGCTGCATCAACCGGATGAACGATCTGGTGGACAGCTGCCGCATCGAAGGCGAGATCCTGCTGCACGAGCAGAACATCTACGGCAAGGGGGTGGATGTGGCATCCCTGCGCCGTCGGGTGGGCATGGTGTTCCAGCGGCCCAATCCCTTCCCCAAGTCCATCTACGAGAACGTGGTCTATGGCCTGCGCCTGCAGGGCATCAACGACCGGCGCCGGCTGGACGAGGCGGTGGAGCGCTCCCTGCGCGGCGCCGCCTTGTGGGACGAGGTCAAGGACCGGCTGCACGACAACGCCTTCGGCCTGTCCGGCGGTCAGCAGCAGCGGCTGGTGATCGCCCGGGCCATCGCCATAGAGCCGGAAGTACTGCTGCTGGACGAGCCGACCTCCGCCCTGGATCCCATCTCTACCCTGGTGATCGAGGAGCTGATCAACACCCTCAAGAACCAGTTCACCGTGGTGATAGTGACCCACAACATGCAGCAGGCGGCGCGGGTGTCGGATCATACCGCCTTCATGTACATGGGGGAGTTGATCGAGTACAGCGACACCAATACCCTGTTCACCACGCCCAGCAAGAAGAAGACCGAAGACTATATTACCGGACGCTACGGTTAAGGATCCCGAACCATGGACAAGATCAATCTCAAGAAGCATATCTCCGGCCAGTTCAACGTGGAGCTGGAGGGGGTGCTGAACCAGGTGCTGGTGATGGGCGGCCTGGTGGAGCAACAACTGAGCGACGCCATCACCGCCATCCACGAGCAGGACATGGACATGGCCCGGCAAATCGTGGCCAACGATCACAAGGTCAACGGCCTGGAGGTGCAGATCGATGAGGAGTGCACCCGCATCATCGCCAAGCGCCAGCCGGCGGCCTCCGACCTGCGCCTGGTGCTGGCCATCATCAAGACCATCACCGATCTGGAGCGCATCGGTGATGTGGCCAAGCGCATCGGCATGATGCTGCTGGACAACGCCAACAAGAAGCAGCCGCCGCTGGTGTCGATGGAGAACATGGGCCGACGCACCGTCAAGATGCTGCACGAGGCGCTGGACGCCTTCGCCCGCATGGATGTGGAGGCGGCCATCGAAGTGCACAAGGAAGACGACAAGGTGGATCGGGAATACGAGTCCATCATCCGCGAGCTGATGACCTTTATGATGGAAGACCCGCGTACCATCCCCCAGGTGCTGAACGTGCTCTGGTGCGCCCGCTCCCTGGAACGGGTGGGGGACAGGGTGCAGCATCTGTGCGAATACATCATCTACTTCGTCAAGGGCAAGGACGTACGCCATATCAGCGACGAAGATATCCACAATATGCTGGGCAGGTAGATACGACAAGGCCGCGCGATGCGGCCTGGTGTTACTCAGAAACGCGCGTTAGCGCGTTTTTTTTTACCGCTCGTATCCTTTTCGTCGTGGAAGGCGAGGGACACCGCCAGGGTTTGCACCAGGCACAGGCTGGCGGACTGGGAGCGGAAGGCGTCCACCTGGGCTTCCTTGACCACGAAGCAAATATCGCTGAAGGAAGCCAGGGGGCTGACCTGGCTGTCGGTAATGGCGATCTGCCTGGCGCCCACGCCGGCAGCGGTTTCGGTCAGCACCAGGGTTTCCTGGGCATAGGGCGAGAAGCTGATGGCCACCACCACGTCCTTGGGGCCGATCAGTTCCAGCTGCTCCTTGAACATGCCGCCCAGGCCGTCGATCAGGAAGGCGCGCCGGTTGAGGTGGCGCAGGGCGTAGGTGAGGTAGGTGGCCACGCTGAAGGAGCGGCGCAGGCCGATGACGTAGATGTTCTCCGCCTCGGCCAGGGCCAGCACCGCCTTGTTCAGATCTTCCGCCGAGGTCTGCGCCGCCAGCTGCTGCAGGGCCTGGGCGTTGGCCCGGGCGAATTCGTTCAGGATTTCCTCGGGGCGTTCGGGGGCGGCCTGATCCTCCAGCTCCCGGAACAGCCGTACCCGGTCGGTGTAGTTGGCGGTTTCCTCCACCAGGTGGCGGCGGAACACCTGCTTCATGTCGTTGAAGCCGCTGTAGCCGAAGGCGTTGGCGAAACGGATCAGGGTGGAGGGCGGCACATCGGCCCGTTCGGCGATGATGGCCACGGTGTCGAAGGCGACGCTGTTGGTGTTGTCGAGCACGTAGGCGGCGACCTGCTGCAGCCGTTTGCTGAGTTCGCCGTAGCGGCTGCGGATCACATCCTGTAACTCGGAATAGGTGTTGGGTGCTGACATCATGGCTCTCTGAAGCTTGCTGTTCGCCCGGCCGGCTGCCGGCGATCCTGTATCCAGTGTAAATGAAATATTGCATCGAAATAAACATTCCATTTCATGGTTAATCGATTCAGTGGACAAAAAGATTCCCGATAGTCTCCCATCCCCGCGTACATCCGGCCTCCTGGTTCCATCATAAAAGTATCGGGGAATCAGTCGCTTTCTCTTTCTTTCCGCCCAGGGCGGAACAGGGCGGCAGGGGCTGGAGTACCGATCAGTTTGAAAACTGACCAGTCGGCTATTTGTTGTCTGTTGCAACGCAGAGAAGAGTCAACAGGGCCACCTCCGCCGACACGCCGCAAAATATGACACTCGCCATTTCGGCCTGCTGCGAACATTCATTGGATGTTCGCTCAGGCCGAAATGGCTCGTCACGGCGAGACAAGCTCGCCCCCTGTAGGCTCGCACCTGCCGGATGTCGCGGAAACCGCCGTATCATCGCTTCGCGATGCTGGCGGCGGTGCTAGGCGCTTCGCGCCCCCTGGCAGGTGACGGTCGGCGGAGGCCATCCCTGTTGCCTCTTTCAAGCTCCGCTGTGGTCTGATAACCGTATCAGCAGACGACGCTGGCGCTCTGGAGGAGGACAAAGGGTGCTGCTCTGCCGACCCTCCGCGCCAGGGAGGGCGCGGCGGAGCCCCCAGGGATGGGTTTACGGCGTGTCGGCGGAGCAGGGCGCTTTGGCCGAGTACTGCAGATCATCAACAGGCGCTAAGAAGTGCGTGCCGCATCACATTTACATACAAATATTTCACGTTGGGTTGATAATGAAATAATTGTTTCGTATAAATAAGAAAATGAAATGTGACAGCCAGCCTGGCGCCAGAAATAGAGGTGTTAAAGATGCAGCAAGTACGAGTGGGACTGATCGGGACCGGTTATATCGGGCGCTGCCACGCCATCGCCTACGCCCAGGCGCCGGTGGTGTTCCCGCTCAAGGGGCAACTGGTGCGGGAGATGCTGGCCGAGGTGACCCCGGAGCTGGCGGCCCGCCAGGCCGAGAGCCTGGGCTTCAACCGCGCCACCGGCGACTGGCGCGAACTGGTGGCCGACCCGGCCATCGACGTGGTCGACATCTGCGCCCCCAACTTCCTGCACAAGGAAATGGCCCTGGCCGCCATCGCCCACGGCAAGCACGTCTATTCCGAAAAGCCGCTGGCGCTGTCCACCCGCGACGCCGCCGAAATGGTGGAGGCGGCCCGCCGGGCCGGGGTCAAGACCCTGGTGGGTTTCAACTACATGAAAAACCCCGCTACCCAGCTGGCGCGCCAGATCATAGCGCGGGGGGAGATCGGCGAGGTGGTGCACTTCTACGGCACCCATAATGAAGATTACATGGCCAACCCGGCCACCCCGCTGGACTGGCACTGCCGCAAGGACAGCGCCGGCCTGGGGGCCCTGGGCGATCTCGGCGCCCATATCATCAACATGGCCCACTACCTGGTGGGCTCCCGGGTAGCCAGCGTGAGCGGCGATATGCAGACCATCATCGGCGAGCGGCCGGATCCGCGCGCGCCGTCCCGGCTGCTGCCGGTGGAAAACGAAGACCAGGCCCACGCCCTGCTGCGTTTCGAATCCGGCGTCATGGGCCAGATCGAGACCTCGCGCATCGCCTGCGGCCGCAAGATGGGTCTCGGCTATGTGATCACCGGCACCCGGGGCTGCATCAGCTATACCCAGGAGCGGATGGCCGAGCTCAAGCTTTACCGGCACGACGACGACCAGGGCCGCCAGGGCTTCAAGACCCTGCTGCTGGGCCCCGAGCATCCGGACTATGCCGCCTTCTGCATCAGCGCCGGCCATGGCTTCGGCTTCAACGATCAGAAAACCGTGGAAATCCGCGATCTGGTGGACGGCATCGCCGCCGGCAGCCCCCTGTGGCCCGACTTCGAGGAAGGCTGGAGGGTCTCCCGGGTACTGGACGCCATCGCCCTGTCGGCCGAACGCCGCCAGTGGATCCATGTGGAAGAAATTCAGTAAAAAGGACTAGAGGGACCCGTCCCGGAGGAGAGAAGAATGTCAGCACGAAAGCACCTGGATGTGATTTGCCTTGGGCGGGTGGCCGTCGACCTGTATGGCCAGCAGATCGGCGCCCGCCTGGAAGACATGGGCAGCTTCGCCAAATACCTGGGGGGCTCCAGCGGTAACCTGGCCTACGGCACCGCCCGCCAGGGCCTGAAATCCGCCATGCTGTCCCGGGTGGGGGACGACCACATGGGTCGTTTCCTGCGCGAGGAGCTGGCCCGGCTGGGGGTGGACGTGAGCCACCTCAAAACCGACAAGGACAGGCTCACCGGCCTGGTGGTGCTCGGCATCAAGGACGAGGATACCTTTCCGCTGATCTTCTTCCGGGAAAACTGTGCCGACATGGGCATACGGGCGGAAGACATCGACGAGGAGTTTATCGCCTCGGCCAGGTGCCTGGCCATCACCGGTACCCACCTGTCGCATCCGGATACCCGCGCCGCCGTGGTGAAGGCGCTGGAGATCGCCCGCCGGCACGGGGTGAAAACCGCGCTGGACATCGACTACCGCCCGGTGCTCTGGGGCCTGACCAGCCGGGGTGACGGCGAGACCCGCTTTATCCCCTCCGCCGCGGTCACCGAACAGCTGCAGCAGACGCTGGGTCTGTTCGACGTCATCGTCGGCACCGAGGAAGAGTTCCATATCGCCGGCGGCAGCACCGACACCGTCGCCGCCCTGCAGGCGGTGCGCGCGGTGAGCGGTGCCGCCCTGGTGTGCAAGCGCGGCCCGCTCGGCTGCTCGGTGTTCGAGGGCGCCATTCCCGCGACCCTGGACCAGGGGCTGACCGTGTACGGGGTCAGGGTGGAGGTGCTCAACGTGCTGGGCGCGGGGGACGCCTTTATGTCCGGCCTGCTGCGCGGCTACCTCAACGACGAGGGCTGGGAGCAGGCCTGCCGCTACGCCAACGCCTGCGGCGCCCTGGTGGTGTCCCGTCACGGTTGCGCCCCGGCCATGCCGAGCAAGGAAGAGCTGGACGATTATCTGTCCCGTGCCGAGTCGGTGCCGCGTCCGGATCTGGATGCGCGCCTCAACCACCTGCACCGGGTCACCACCCGGGATAGGGAATGGGACGATCTCTGCATCCTGGCCTTCGATCACCGTCGCCAGTTCGTGGACATGGCCATCGAGGCGGGGGCGGATATCGGCGAGATCCCCCGGCTGAAAAAACTGATCCTCAAGGCCGGCCGCCAGGTGGCGGAGGAGGCCGGGCTCAAGGGCCGTGCCGGCATACTGGCGGACACCACCTTCGGCCAGCCGGTGCTGAACGAGATCACCGGCCAGGGCTGGTGGATAGGCCGCCCCCTGGAGCTGCCGAGCTCGCGCCCGCTGCGTCTGGAGCACGGCAACATCGGCAGCCAGCTGATCGACTGGCCGCTGGAGCATATCGTCAAGTGCCTGGTGTTCTATCATCCGGAAGATCAGGTGGAGCTGCGCCTGGAGCAGGAGCGGCTGATCACCGAGGTGTACCAGGCCTGCTGCAAGAGCGGCCACGAACTGCTGCTGGAAGTGATACTGCCGGCGGACATGCCCAAGACCGACGAGCTCTACGTGCGTGCCATCAAGCGCTTCTACAACCTGGGGGTCAAGCCCGACTGGTGGAAACTGCCGCCGCTGTCGAGCACCGGCTGGGACGAGGTCACCGCCGTGGTCACCGAGCGCGACCCGCACTGCCATGGGGTGGTGATCCTGGGCCTGGATGCGCCCCAAGCCGAGCTGCAGGCCGGCTTCAACGCCGCCGCCGGCAAGGCGCTGGTCAAGGGCTTCGCCATCGGCCGCACCATCTTCGGCGCGCCCAGCCGCGACTGGCTGGCCGGCCGGCTCGACGACCAGGGTCTGATTGAAGCCATCAAACGCAATTACCATCATCTGATCGCCCTCTGGCGTCAGCGTCATCAAGGAGAATGAAGATGTCCCACACCCTTCGTCTGACCATGGCCCAGGCCCTGGTGAGGTTTATGACGGCGCAGAAAGTGGAGCTCGACGGGGAAATCCTGCCCCTGTTCGAGGGGGTCTTCGCCATCTTCGGTCATGGCAACGTGGCCGGCGTGGGCGAGGCGCTGTACCAGGCCCGCGACGTGTTGCCCACCTACCGGGCCCACAACGAGCAGGGCATGGCCCACGCCGCCATCGCCTTCGCCAAGACCCACAACCGCCGGCGGATGATGGCCTGTACCGCTTCCGCCGGTCCGGGTTCCACCAACATGGTGACCGCCGCCGCCGTGGCCCACGTCAACCGCCTGCCGGTACTGTTGCTGCCGGGGGACACCTTCGCCACCCGCCAGCCGGATCCGGTGCTGCAGCAGGTGGAGGTGTTCAGCGACCACACCATCACCTCCAACGACTGCTTCAAGCCGGTGAGCCGCTTCTTCGACCGCATCACCCGCCCCGAGCAGCTGCTGACCTCGCTGCCCCAGGCGATGCGGGTGCTGACCGATCCGGTGGAGTGCGGCCCGGTGACCCTGGCGCTGCCCCAGGATGTGCAGACCATGGCCTACGACTACCCGGCGCACCTGTTCGAGGAAAAGGTGCACCGGCTGCGCCGCCAGGCCCCGGACCAGGTGGAACTGGCCGAGGCCATCGCCCTTATCAAGGCCGCCAAAAAGCCGCTGGTGATCGCCGGGGGCGGGGTGCACTACGCGGGCGCGCTCCAGGAGCTGGATCAACTGGTGAGCCAATACCAGCTGCCGGTGGGCGAGACCCAGGCCGGCAAGGGCGCCCTGCCCTGGGATCATGCCCAGAACATGGGCTCCATCGGCGTCACCGGCGCGGCTTCGACCAATGCCTTGTCCGCCGACTGCGACCTGATCCTGGCGGTGGGCACCCGGCTCGGCGACTTCGCCACCGGCTCCCGCGCCATGTACCACCCGGATGCGCGCATCATATCCATCAACGTCGGCTCCTTCGATGCCTACAAGCACAAGGCGCAGCCCCTGGTGGGCGATGCCAAACTGACCCTGTCCAGGCTGATTGCCGGGCTCGAGGGCTGGCGGCCCGAGGGTAGCTGGGTGGAAAAAGCCGCCGAGCTGCGTGCCCGCTGGCTGCATGCCCAGGAGGTGGCCACCACGGATCGCGGCACCGAACTTCCCACCGACGCGGAAGTGGTGGGCGCGGTCAACCGTGCCGCCGGGGAGCAGGACATCGTGGTCTGCGCCGCCGGCGGCCTGCCCGGCGAGCTGCAGAAACTGTGGCGTACCCGTTACCACAAGGGCTACCACATGGAGTACGGCTATTCCTGCATGGGCTACGAGATCGCCGGCGGCCTGGGGGTGAAGATGGCAAGGCCCGAGTCCGAGGTGTTCGTGATGGTGGGGGACGGCTCCTACCTGATGCTGAACTCGGAGATCGCCACCTCGGTGATGCTGGGCCAGAAGATGATAGTGGTGGTGCTCGATAACCGCGGCTACGGCTGTATCCACCGGCTGCAGCAGTTCTGCGGCGGCCCCGGCTTCAACAATATGCTGGACGACTGCCTGACGGTGGAAGGCGGCGCGCCCAAGACCGACTTTGCCGCCCACGCCATCGCCCTGGGTGCCAAAGGCGAGAAGGTGGGCAACATCAAGGAGCTGGAAGCGGCGCTGGCGCGGGCCAAGGCCTCGGACGTTACCTATGTGGTGACCCTGGACACCGACGCCCTGGTGGTGACCGAAGAGGGCGGCTCCTGGTGGGACGTGGCGGTGCCGGAAGTGTCGCCCCGCAGCCAGGTGCAGGAAGCCCGCGCTCGCTACGAGGCCTACAAGGCCCGCCAGCAGCAGAATTTGTAAACGACGGCACCCGACAGGCAACGACGTTGCCTGGGGGAGGACAAAGGGAGCGGCTCCGCCGACCGTCACATGCCAGGGATGGCATGTGCGAGCATACAGGGATGTATTCACAGCGTGTCGGCGGAGTCGGCCCTTTGGCCGACCGGCACTGGGGCACAAGTTTTATCCGTTACCTGGAGCAGTCAAACATCGGGCTTCAGGGAGAACCGAATTTTGGAGAACACCATGAGCGTAAAACTGGGCATCAACCCCCTGACCTGGACCAACGACGATCTGCCGAGCCTGGGCGGCGACACCCCGCTCGCCACCTGCCTGACCGAAGGCAAGCAGGCCGGCTTCGCCGGCTTCGAGCTGGGCCACAAATTCCCCCGGGATCCCGAGCTGCTCAAGCCCATACTGCAGCGCCACGAGCTGGAACTGGTCTCCGGCTGGTATTCCGGCTACCTGCTGGAGCGCTCGGTGGAAGAGGAAATCGAAGCGGTGCAGAGCCACCTCCAACTGCTCAAGGCCATGGGCTGCAAGGTGATGGTGTTCTGCGAAGTCACCGGCTGCGTGCATGGCGACCAGGGCAAGCCGGTGAGCGAGCGTCCGCCTTTCCCCGCCGAGCGCTGGGAGGAGTATGGCGCCAGGCTCACCGAGTTCGCCCGCTACACCCTGTCCCAGGGGGTGCAGCTGGCCTACCACCACCATATGGGCACCGTGATCGAAACCGAAGCCGAGGTGGATGCGTTGATGCAGCACACCGGCCCCGAGCTCGGGCTGTTGCTCGACACCGGCCACATGACCTACGCCGGCGGCGATCCGGTCGAGGTGGCCAAGCGTTGGGCCAGGCGCATCAACCACGTGCACTGCAAGGACATCCGCGCCAACATCCTGAAGGAAGCGCGCAACCGCAACTCCAGCTTCCTCAACGCCGTGCTGGACGGTGCCTTCACCGTGCCCGGCGACGGCTGTGTCGACTACCCGGCGGTATTCAAGGTGCTGAAAGACAACGACTACCAGGGCTGGCTGGTGGTGGAGGCCGAACAGGATCCGTCCGTGGCCCACCCCCTGACCTACGCCACCCTGGGCCATAACAACTTACATGCGTTCGCCAGGAACGCCGGCTTGCTGTAACGGAGAAACCCAGCATGGAACAAGTACTGAACTTTATCGGCGGTGAGATCACCGAAAGCCACAGCGGCCGTACCGCGCCCGTTTACAACCCGGCCACCGGCGAGCAGAGCCGCGAAGTGGTGCTGAGCTCGGCGGACGAAGTGCGCGGCGCCATTGCCGCCGCCCAGAAAGCCTTCCCGCGCTGGGCCGGCACCAGCCCGCTGCGCCGCGCCCGCATCCTGTTCAGGTTCAAGGCGCTGCTCGAGGAGAACATGGACGAGCTGGCGCGCCTCATCTCCAACGAGCATGGCAAGGTCTATTCCGATGCGGTGGGCGAGCTGACCCGCGGCCTGGAAGTGGTGGAATTCGCCTGTGGCATCCCCCACCTGCTCAAGGGCGAGCATTCGCTCAACGTGGGCACCGGGGTGGACAGCAACTCGCTGATGCAGCCGCTCGGGGTTTGCGCCGGCATTTCCCCCTTCAACTTCCCGGCCATGGTGCCCATGTGGATGTTCCCGGTGGCCATCGCCTGCGGCAACACCTTCGTGATGAAGCCCTCCGAGAAGGATCCTTCCACCAGCGTGCGCCTGGCCGAGCTGCTGAAGCAAGCGGGCCTGCCCGACGGTGTGTTCAACGTGGTGCACGGCGACAAGGAAGCGGTGGACGTGCTGCTGACCGACCACCGCATCCAGGCGGTGAGCTTCGTCGGCTCCACCCCTATCGCCGAATACATCTACAGTATCGCCAGCAGCCATGGCAAACGCTGCCAGGCCCTGGGCGGCGCCAAGAACCACGCGGTGATCATGCCCGATGCCGATCTGGATCTGGCCGCCAACGCCCTGATGGGCGCGGCCTTCGGCGCCGCCGGCGAGCGCTGCATGGCGATTTCCGTGGCGGTGGCGGTGGGCGATGAGGTGGCCGACCAACTGGTCGCCCGGCTCAAGCCCCAGGTGGAAGCCCTGCGCGTCGGCCCCGGCGTGGTCGAGGGCCAGGAAAACGACATGGGTCCGCTGGTGTCGGCGGTGCATCGCGACAAGGTGGTGGGTTATATCGACCAGGGCGAAGCCGAAGGCGCCGAGCTGGTGGTGGATGGCCGCGGCCTCCGGGTGCCGGGTCATGAAGCCGGCTATTTCGTCGGTGGCACCCTGTTCGATCGGGTGACCCCGGAGATGACCATCTACCGGGAGGAAATCTTCGGCCCGGTGCTGGCGGTGGTGCGGGTACCCGATTACGCCTCGGCCCTGGCGCTGGTGAACAGCCACGAATACGGCAACGGCACCGCCATCTTCACCCGCGACGGCCACGCCGGCCGCCAGTTCAGCCATGACGTGCTGGCGGGCATGGTGGGCGTCAACGTGCCCATCCCGGTGCCGATGGCGTTCCACTCCTTCGGCGGCTGGAAGCGCTCCGTCTTCGGCCCGCTCAATGTGCACGGCCCCGATGGCGTGCGCTTCTATACCCGGATGAAGACGGTGACCAGCCGCTGGCCCTCCGAGCCGCAGCAGGGCGCCGAGTTCTCCATGCCGACCATGAAGTAAGCGCCACGCCGCCAACCGAAGCCCGCCCAGTGCGGGCTTCTCGTTATTGCTGCTCCGCCAGCCAGGCGGCCAGCTGCGCCAGGGGCATGGGTCTGGCGTACCAGTAACCCTGGATTTGGTCGCAGTTGAGCTGGCGCAGCAGGGCGGCCTGCTCGGCGGTTTCCACTCCTTCCGCCACCACCGTCATCGACAGGCCGTGGGCCATGCGGATGATGGCGTCCACTATGCTGCGATCGTCCGCGTCCTGCTCCATCTCGGTGATAAAGCTGCGGTCGATCTTGAGGGTATCCACCGGAAAGCGCTTGAGGTAGCTCAGGCTCGAGTAGCCGGTGCCGAAGTCGTCGATGGCGATGGACAGCTGCGCCTGGCGCAACCGGCGCAGTATGCCGGCGGCGCGGGTCGGCTCCTGCATCAGCGAGCTTTCGGTCAGCTCCAGGGCCAGCCGCTGGGGCGGCAGGCGGTGCTGGCGCAGCCGGGCCAGCACCTGCTCGGCGAAATCGTCCTGGGTCAGCTGACGGGCGGCGATATTGACTGCCACCGGCATGTCGATGCCGAGGTCGGCCAATTGCCGCAGATCGGTACAGGCCTGCTCGATCAGCCAATAGCCCACCGGAATGATCATGCCGGTGTCCTCCAGTATGGGGATAAACACCGCTGGCGACACCGGGCCGGTGCCGTGCAGATGCCAGCGCAACAACGCTTCGAACCCCGCCAGCCGGCCGCTGGCGATGTTCATCTTGGGCTGGTACCAGAGCTCGAATTCCTTGTTCTCCCAGGCCAGCCGCAGGGCGTTTTCCAGGCTGACCTTGCCGATGGGCAAGGTGGTTTTGGCGGGATGCTGGTAAAAGCAGATGCTGTTGCGCCCCTGACGCTTGGCCTGGGCCAGGGCATGATCCAGGTGCCGCAACAAGGTGTCCGGATCCCGGCCGTCTTCGGGAAAGCGGGCGATGCCGAGGCTGGCGGTGATGAACAGGGGATGGTGGCCGAGTTCGAAGGGCTGGGCCAGGTTGCGGCTGAGCCGGTCGGCCCAGTCCCGGACGTTGGCGCCCTGCTCCTGGTGATGGACGATCAGGGCAAACTCATCGCCCGACAACCGGGCCAGCAGCCCTTGCCCGTCGCGCACGCCTTCCAGCCGTTGTGCCACCTGTTTCAGCAATGCATCGCCGGTGTCGTGGCCCAGGTTGTCATTGATCTGCTTGAACCGGTCCAGCCCCAGCAGCAGCAGGGAAAAGGGGGAGGCCCCGGTACAGGCCGAGGCCAGGTAACTGTGGCAGTTGATGCGATTGGCCAGGCCGGTGAGGCGGTCGAAATTGGCCAGCTCATAGAGTCGTTGCTGCTGTTCCTTTTCGTGGCTGATATCGCTGAGCACCCCGATCACCCGGACCAGTTTTCCCTGCTCGAACACCGGGTAGGTACGGTGCAGCAGCCAGAGCTGGCTGCCTTCTTTGGTAAACCAGCGGTATTCCAGCTCGATGGCCGCCTCAGGGTGTTCGGCCAGGGTCTGCTCAACGTTGTCCAGATCTTCCGGGTGGATACGGCTGAAGGGCAGGCTGGCGTCCTGCTTGAGCTGGCGCAGGTTGATTTCCAGCATGCGTACAAAGGCCGGGCTGATGTATTGGTGGGAGCCCAGCTCCAGGTCGAATACCCAGAAGGCCTCCGGGACCTTGCTGACCAGCTCGGTAAAGCGGGCTTCGCTCTGGGCCAGGGCCCGCTCGGCCTGGATCTTGTCGGTCATGTCCCGGGCCAGCACCAGCTGGGCCAGGGTCTCCTGGTAGCGCATGGCATAGACGGTCAGCTCCATGATCATCAGCTTGCCCTGGCGATGCCGGTGATGCTGGAGGCCGTTTTGAAAGCGTAATGCCAGGCCGCCGCTCAGGCGGTGTGGCGTCAGCTTCAGAAATTCGTGCAGTGTATAGCCATACTGCAGACAGGCCGCCTGGTTGGCCTCCAGCATCCTGCCGGCATCGGCTTCATACACCCACATGGCGGTGGGATTGTCGATAAAGGCGCTTCTGAAAGCCAGTTCGGAGTCATGCAAATGCACATGGGCTCGCCAGGCCTGATTGATCAGGTAGCGGGTCAGGCCGAACAGGGCCAGGCCGGTGACCAGCACGAAGCCGATACCCTTGGCGGTATGCAGCCAGTCCAGGCCGGGGCCGTAGTGGGCGATCAGCCTGTTGGCCAGGATGTCCGAACCCAGTATCCAGGTGAAGGCGATAACGAAATAGAAAAACAGCAGCCGGGCGGGCATGTTCCAGAAGGAAGGGGGAAAGTGATGCTTGCCGGAACGAGTCTCCAGGCTGGGGGACAGGGGCGTTCGGATAGGCGAAACGGCCGGTTTTTCCATAAGGTATCCAGATGCTGGTGGATGGGGGCAGAGCGCCGGTCGCCCGTGCCGACACGGGGCGCTCGTCTTGAATTGTAGGTAATGGGACTCATGGTGTTCAGCGTTTTCTCATTCTGGCACTTTTGCATAAGATCGAGGGGATATACCATTGAATTGCTAGCTATATCACAAATTTAGCGACTGTTTATGCACAATTTGTAAAGATTGTGTGACCAAATATTGCAATTCTGCTTTGCCACTTTGTCCCTTCACAGGGTAAACTGGGACGCCCGAGCAATCAGGGTCAATAATCGGTCTATACATAACTACTGACAACTACAATAGAAGAAGCAACTATGACGGAACGTATTCACCTCGGCACTTTACAAGTCGCTACCGTTCTTCATGATCTGGTAGTCAATGAAATCATCCCCGGTACTGGCATCGAGCCTGCCGCCTTCTGGGCCGGTATGGAGCAGATCGTCAAGGATCTGGCGCCCAGGAATCGCGCCTTGCTGGAAAAACGGGAACTGCTGCAACGCCAGATCGACGACTGGCACCGGGCCCGTGCCGGCCAGTCCCATGATGCTGCTGCCTACAAGCAGTTTCTGGCGGACATCGGTTACCTGCTGCCGGTGGTCGACGACTTTACTATCACCACTTCTAACGTGGATGCCGAGCTCGCTACCCTGGCCGGACCTCAACTGGTGGTGCCGGTCAACAATGCCCGTTATGCACTGAATGCCGCCAACGCCCGTTGGGGCAGCCTGTACGACGCCCTCTATGGCAGCGATGCCATTCCCGAAACCGACGGCGCCGAAAAAGGCAAGGCCTTCAATCCGCGCCGGGCCGCCAAGGTGATTGCCTGGGGGCGGAACCTGCTGGATCAGGCCGCGCCGCTGGCAAACGGCAGCCATGCGGCCGCCACCGCCTACCAGGTGGTTGACGGCCAGTTGCGGATCCGCCTGGAAAACGGTGAGCAAACCACCCTGGCCCGGGCCGAGCAGTTCGCCGGCTATAACGGTGATGCCGCCGAGCCCCTGGCCGTGTTGCTGCGCAACAACGGCCTGCACATCGAGCTGCAGTTCGATCGCAACAACCCGGTGGGCAAGGACGACAAGGCGGGCATCAAGGATCTGCTGCTGGAATCCGCCCTGTCCACCATCATGGACTGTGAGGACTCGGTGGCCGCGGTGGATGCACAAGACAAGGTCGGCGTCTATCGCAACTGGCTGGGCCTGATGCAGGGCACCCTGACCGAGAAGGTCCAGAAGGGCGACAAGGATATTGTCCGCACCCTGAACCCGGATCGGGAATACCTCAGCCCGCAGGGCGAGACATTCAGCCTGCATGGCCGCAGCCTGCTGTTCGTGCGCAACGTGGGTCACCTGATGACCAACGAGGCGGTGCTGGATCAGGACGGCAACGAAGTGCCCGAAGGCATTATCGACGGTCTGGTGACCTGCCTGATCGCCCTGCACGATCTCAAGGGCAACGGCAAGTTCAAAAACTCCCGCACCGGCAGCGTCTATATCGTCAAACCCAAGATGCACGGTCCGGAAGAAGTGGCCTTCGCCTGTGAGCTGTTCGGTCGCGTCGAACAGGTGCTGGGCCTGGCCAAAAACACCCTCAAGGTCGGTATCATGGACGAAGAGCGTCGTACCAGTGCCAACCTCAAGGCCTGCATCTACGAGGCCCGCGAGCGGGTGGTGTTTATCAACACCGGCTTCCTGGATCGCACCGGCGACGAAATCCATACCAGCATGGAAGCCGGCCCCGTGGTACGCAAGGGGGCCATGAAGCAGCAGGCCTGGATCCAGGC
Source organism: Zobellella iuensis (assembly GCF_016746085.1). GTDB lineage: Bacteria > Pseudomonadota > Gammaproteobacteria > Enterobacterales > Aeromonadaceae > Oceanimonas > Oceanimonas iuensis. The sequence continues at coordinate 375,353 of NZ_JAERTZ010000025.1, read as the reverse complement.
GTACGAGAACAACAACGTGGACGTAGGCCTGGCCGCCGGCCTGCAGGGCAAGGCCCAGATCGGCAAGGGTATGTGGGCCATTCCCGACAACATGGCCGACATGCTGAAGGAGAAAATCGTGCATCCCCTGGCCGGTGCCAACACCGCCTGGGTGCCGTCGCCCACCGCCGCCACCCTGCATGCCACCCATTACCACCAGGTGAATGTACAGGCGCGCCAGGACGAGCTGAAGAGCCGCGCCCCGGCCAGGCTGGACGACATCCTGACCATCCCCCTGCTCGCCGAACCGGCCAGCCTGAGCGCGACCGACATCCAGCAGGAGCTGGACAACAACGCCCAGGGCATCCTCGGCTACGTGGTACGCTGGATAGATCAGGGCGTGGGCTGCTCCAAGGTGCCGGATATCAATGACGTGGGCCTGATGGAAGACCGCGCCACCCTGCGCATCTCCGCCCAGCACATCTCCAACTGGCTGCGCCACGGCATCTGCAGCAAGGAACAGGTGACGGAAACCATGCAGCGCATGGCCGCCATCGTCGACCAGCAGAACGCCGGTGATCCGCTGTACCGCAACATGGCGCCGGGCTTCGACGGCATCGCCTTCCAGGCCGCCTGCGCCCTGGTGTTCGAAGGCACAACCCAGCCCAGCGGTTACACAGAGCCGCTGCTGCACGCCTACCGTCGCAAGCTGAAAGCCCAGGGATAAGCATACCGACGCTCAACAATCCCCGGCTGGTCCGGGGATTTTTTTGTCCATGACTTTTTCTCATGCCCTCATGCGTAATAATCGTGACGCCGGTTGGATAAAAACCGCCAGGGGCACTGTTAACGATCCGGCTTTCCTGTCACCCTAGCGGGTAATTCCGTTCAGCCATGTCGACAGCGGGCCTCCCCATGATAAAACGCCTGGTCATTTCACTTTCTTCGTTGATTTTCAGTGTCTTCCTGCTGATGGGCGGCAATACCTTCGTGATGACCCTGCTCGGGGTCAACCTGGGATTGAAAGGCGTTGAACCGACCCTGATCGGCAGCATCATGGTGTGTTATTCGGTGGGCTTCGTGCTGGGCTCCCTCTATGGCCCCCGGGTCATCAAAAGGGTGGGGCATATCCGTGCCTTTGCCGTGTTTAGCGCCTTCCTGGCCAGCTCTACCCTGATCTTTCCGCTGACCGACAGCATCCTCATCTGGGCATTGCTGCGGGCCCTGAGCGGAGTGGCGGTGGCCGGCAGTTTCGTGGTGATCGAAAGCTGGTTCAGCGCCGTCGCCACCAACGACAACAGGGCCACCCTGTTCTTCGCCTACCAGATTTGTGCCTACCTGGCGGCCACCGCCGGCCAGCTGCTGATCGGTTTTACCGATCCCGCCGCCTTCGTGCCCTTTACCCTGGGCGCCATAGTGCTGACCGCGGCCCTGGTGCCCCTGTCGCTGACCCGGATGGAGGCGCCCACCATAGAGCACAGCGAGCGCCTGAGCGTCAAGGCCATCTTCCGGGACGCCCCGGTGGGACTGCTGGCGGCCCTGTGCAGCGGGGTGCTGCTCAGCAGCTTCTACTCCATGGCGCCGGTTTACGCCATCCAGGTCGGGCTGCCGGTGGATCAGCTGTCCTATTTTATGGCGGTGTCGGTCTTTACCTTTATTCTGTTCGCCTGGCCCCTGGGCCGCCTCTGCGACCGTCTGGATCGGGGCAAGATGATGATCTGGATAAACGGCGTCATCGCCTTGAGCGCCCTGGGGGTGGTGTTCGCCGGCCATTACCATCTGTGGTTGCTGATCGGCTTCTCCTCCCTCTATATGGGCATGGTCGCCTCCATCTATCCGGTGGCGGTGGCCATCACCAATGACCGCATGGAAGCCCAGCATATTGTTGCGGCCAGCACCACCCTGCTGCTGAGCTACGGCCTGGGCAGCTCGCTCGGCCCCTTGTTCAGCGCCAGCATGATGACCTGGCTCGGCGCCCAGGGGCTCTACTACGGTTGTGCCGGCGTGGCCTTGCTGCTGAGTGGTTACGCCTGGATCTGGCGCCTGCGCAGCAAGACGGTGGCGGTGGCCGATCAGGCCCATTACATTCCCACGCCGGTCGAAACGGCGGGTGTCATCACCGAGCTCGACCCCCGGAACGAAGAATTCGTGGATGTGCCGATGGAGGAGGTGTTCCCGGATCTGGAGCAGGAGGCCATCGCCCAGGCCCAGGCCAGCCAGCTGGATCTGGAACTCCCCGAGCCGGAAGCCGGTGCCGAATCCGTTATCGTGGCGCGTTGAGCCCGCCAAGGGGCATTGTCATTTAAACGTCAACTGGCGGCGTTAGCCTGGGATGACTCCATTCCCGAGGACGAAACGATGCCTTATACGCCGGCGCCGAGCAGTGTCACCCCATCCCCGTCAGTATTGTCGTCACCCTGCTGTGAGGCGGTGGACGATTGCTATCCGCTGCAACTACTGCTCTGGTTGCAGCGTCAGGCAGGTGCGCCCGGACGAGTGGCGCAGGGGGTGGAAGAGGCGCTGGAGGTGGTGTAGTTTACCGAACGTCGCGGAGTTGTCCGGTACCGCACCCGGCGGTGAGCCAGCCTGGGGGCGGAAGACGGCCAGCGCCAGACGGAGTGTGCTCATGGTCGCGCCGAGGGCGCGACGCTACTGCTGCAAACTGCCTCCCGACCATTCCCCTTGCTTTCAATCCCCGTTAGACTTGAGCCTGTATTTCGCACCGGAGGCGAACATGCCGGTGCCGCCTTTAAGCCCAGCAGGAACAACAAGTAATGATTCGACTAGCCATCAACGGCTACGGCCGTATTGGGCGCAGTGTATTACGGGCTTTTTACGAACGTGATCTGCACCGGTATATGAAGATAGTGGCCATCAACGAACTGGCCGATCCCGAGGCCATGGCCCACCTGACCCGTTACGACTCCAGCCATGGCCGTTTCGGTCATGAGGTGCGCCTGCTGCCGGGCGCCTTTGAAATAGAGGATGATGTGATCCGCTTGTGCCACGAGCCGGATCCGGCCAGGTTGCCCTGGGCCGAACTGGGGGTCGATCTGGTACTGGAGTGCACCGGTGTGCTGTCGAGCCGGGCCGACGCCGATCTGCACCTGGCGGCAGGGGCGAAAAAAGTGCTGTTTTCCCACCCGGCCGACAATGATGTGGATGCCACCATCGTTTATGGTGTAAACCACCTACAACTGACCGGTAACGAAACCATCGTGTCCAATGCTTCCTGTACCACTAACTGCGTGGTGCCCGTAATTGAGACATTGCACAAAGTTTTTAATATAAAATGTGGTAATATTACTACCATTCACTCAGCCATGAATGACCAACAGGTGATCGATGCCTATCATTCGGATCTGCGCCGGACCCGGGCTGCCAGCCAGTCCATCATCCCGGTCGACACCAAACTGGCCAAGGGAGTAGAGCGCATCTTGCCCCATTTCGCTGGCAAATTTGAGGCCATTTCCGTACGGGTGCCGACCATCAACGTGACCGCCATGGACTTGAGCGTGATCGTCGAGAGCAAGGCCACCGTCGAGGCCGTCAACCAGGTGCTGCGCCAGGCCGCCGAAGGCCCGCTGCGGGGCATCCTCGGCTATACCGAGGCGCCGCTGGTGTCGGTCGATTTCAATCATGATCCCCATTCCTCCATCATCGACGGCACCCAGACCCGGGTGAGTGACGCCAATCTGATCAAGATGCTGATGTGGTGCGATAATGAATGGGGTTTTGCCAACCGGATGCTCGATACCAGCCTGGCCTGGCTGGCGGCCACTGAGACCGTTTCTAAAAAACACTAGTACTTTAATAGAGGACGTTTTATGTCTGTCATCAAAATGAATGAACTCGATCTGTCCGGCAAGCGGGTACTGATCCGTGCCGATCTGAACGTACCGGTAAAAGATGGCAAGGTTACCTCCGATGCCCGTATCCTGGCTTCGTTGCCCACCATCGAAGCGGCATTGGCCCAAGGCGCCAAGGTGATGGTCACCTCTCACCTGGGTCGGCCCACCGAGGGCGAATATGCCGACGAGTTCTCGTTGCAGCCGGTGGTGGACTACCTGGCCACCAAACTGGACGCCCCGGTGCGCCTGGCCAAGGATTACCTGAACGGGGTGGACCTGGCCGCCGGCGAGCTGGTGGTGCTGGAAAACGTGCGCTTCAACAAGGGCGAGAAGAAAGACGACGAAACCCTGTCCAAGCAATACGCCGCCCTCTGTGACGTTTTCGTGATGGATGCCTTCGGCACCGCCCACCGGGCCCAGGCCTCCACCCATGGCGTGGCCAAGTTCGCGCCCGTGGCCTGTGCCGGCCCGCTGCTGTCCGCCGAGCTGGAGGCCCTGGGCAAGGCGCTGGACAACCCGGCCCGGCCCATGGTGGCGGTCGTCGGGGGCTCCAAGGTCTCCACCAAGCTGACCGTGCTCGAGTCCCTGTCCAAGATCGCCGATCAACTGGTGGTGGGTGGCGGTATCTCCAACACCTTCGTGGCCGCCGCCGGTCACAATGTGGGCAAGTCCCTGTACGAGCCGGACCTGATCCCGGAAGCCCAACGCCTGATGGAAAGCTGCGATATTCCGTTGGCCACCGATGTGCGCACCGCGCCCGAATTTTCCGAAACCGCCCCGGCCACCGTCAAGCTGGCATCGGAAGTGACCGACGACGAAGAAATCCTGGATCTGGGAGACGAATCCGCCCAGCGCCTGGCCGACATCCTGAAAAACGCCAAGACCATCATCTGGAACGGTCCGGTCGGGGTATTCGAGTTCGAAAACTTCCGTCGTGGCACCGAGATCGTGGCCCGGGCCATCGCCGAGAGCGATGCGTTCTCCATCGCCGGCGGCGGCGATACCCTGGCGGCCATCGACCTGTTCGGTATCAAGGATCAGATTTCCTACATCTCCACCGGCGGCGGCGCCTTCCTCGAGTTCGTGGAAGGCAAGACCCTGCCGGCGGTGGCCATGCTCGAGCAGAGAGCCAAAGGCTGAGTTAACCTTATCCATTTAAAGCGGCCGGTTCACACCGGCCGCCCGAATTTCAACAGGAGCAAGAGAATGTCCCAGAAAATTTTTGACGTAGTAAAACCGGGTGTGGTCAGCGGCGACGACATGCAGAAGATCTTCGCCATCGCCAAGGCCAACGAGTTCGCCCTGCCGGCGGTCAACGTGGTGGGTACCGACTCCATCAACGCCGTGCTGGAAGCGGCCGCCAAGGCGAAAGCCCCGGTGGTGGTACAGTTCTCCAACGGCGGTGCCGTTTTCTTCGCCGGCAAGGGGCTGAAGCTGGAAGGCCAGCAGGCCGCCATTCTCGGTGCCATCTCCGGTGCCAAGCATGTGCACGCGGTGGCCGAAGCCTACGGGGTGCCGGTGATACTGCACACCGACCACGCCGCCAAGAAGCTGCTGCCCTGGATCGACGGCCTGCTGGACGCCGGTGAGAAACACTTTGCCGAAACCGGCAAACCGCTGTTCAGCTCGCACATGATCGACCTGTCCGAAGAGAGCCTGGAAGAGAACATCGAAATCTGCGCCAAGTACCTGGAGCGCATGAGCAAGATCGGCATGACCCTGGAGATCGAGCTGGGCTGCACCGGTGGCGAGGAAGACGGTGTGGACAACACCGGCATGGACAGCTCCATGCTCTACACCCAGCCGGAAGACGTGGCCTATGCCTACGAGAAGCTGAGCGCCATCAGCGACAAGTTCACCATCGCCGCCTCCTTCGGCAACGTACACGGCGTGTACAAGCCGGGCAACGTCAAGCTGACCCCGCAAATCCTGGACAACTCCCAGAAGTACGTGTCCGAGAAGTTCGGCCTGCCGGCCAAGTCCCTGAACTTCGTGTTCCACGGCGGCTCCGGCTCTTCCGCCGAGGAGATCAAGGAATCCATTGGCTACGGCGTGATCAAGATGAACATCGACACCGATACCCAGTGGGCCACCTGGGCGGGCGTGATGGATTACTACAAGGCGAAAGAAGGCTATCTGCAGGGCCAGATCGGCAACCCGGACGGCGACGACAAGCCCAACAAGAAGTACTACGATCCGCGCGTCTGGCTGCGTGAAGGCCAGAACAGCATGATTGCCCGCCTGGAGCAGGCGTTCAAAGAGCTGAATGCAGTTAACGTTTTGTAATCATTAGCTGTTTTTATCTCTTCCCATACCGGCCTCAGGGCCGGTATTTTTTTGTCCGGCAATTACCCGCAGGTTGACGACTGGTTGAATGTTGACCATACCCTTGCCGGCGGTTTGGTGTATTTCCAATAAGCAACTAGATTTCAAGAAGAAACCCCTCCCTGAAAAACAGCACAGCAAGCCAGATTTTGTGCAACAAAAGGGAAAGGGTCGGGAATGCAGTGGCGAGGTACTGGCTGGTAACATTGGTTTTTTACCTTAAACACCAGTACGGGTTGTCCGATTCTGTGCAGGGCAGCATAGGGGCCGGCGGCCGATCTGCGGCATGGTGATTTTGCATAACGTGTAAGGATACACATTCCAATGCAGCACATTCATGCGGAAATTCAGGATCCCTTGTTGCAAAGCTTGGTGTTTCTGACCAAATTCTATGGCCACCCCCATCAGGGGGAGGCGCTGATATCGGGCTTGCCGTTGCCGGATGGCAAGCTGACCCCTTTGCTCTTTTCCCGCGCCGCGGAAAATGCCGAGCTGTCGGTGCATCATGCCGCCCAACCGGTCACGGGAATATCCGATCTGTTGCTCCCCTGCATATTGCTGCTGAAGGAGGGAGGGGCGGCGGTGCTGCTTGAGCGAGAGCTGGATGCTTCTCGTTGCAAGATTATACGGCCCGGCGTCGATGAGGCAGAGCAATGGATAGACCTGCAGACACTGCTGGACAACCATACGGGCCGGGTACTCTTCGTTAAGCCGAAATTTCGCTTTGATGAGCGTTCTCCCAAGGTGTTGGGTACTCATGAGGGACACTGGTTCTGGGGTACCTTGAGGCAGTCCGGCTCTATCTACCGGGATGTCTTGATAGGCACTTTATTGATCAACCTGTTCGCGGTTGTGACCCCGCTGTTCACCATGAATGTCTACGACAAGATAGTGCCTAACCTCTCTTTCGACTCGCTGTGGGTACTGGCTATCGGGGCCGGGATAGTGTTTCTGTTTGACTTTGTCATGCGCATGCTGCGTGGCCATTTTATCGATATAGCAGGGAAAAAATCCGATGTGCTGTTGTCCGCCCAGATCTTCGCAAAAGTGATGGGCATGCGAATGGAGGCCAGGCCACCCTCGACCGGCGCTTTTGCCAAGCATTTGCAAGAATTTGAATCGGTGAGAGATTTCCTCACCTCCGCCACCATAGTTACGCTGGTGGATATCCCCTTCAGCATCGTGTTCATACTGGTCATCTGGATATTTGCCGGCGATATGGTGTGGGTTCCGATCTCGGCAATACTGTTGTTAATCCTATGCAGTCTCTTGGTGCAGGGAGCACTGAGACGCAGTATTGAAGCCGGGTCCAGGCTGGCCTCCCAGAAAAACGCCAACCTGGTGGAAGGGATCGCGGGCCTGGAAACCATCAAATTGTTTGGTGCTCAGGGAGCCTTCCAGCATCGATGGGAACAGGCGGTCAGCCATATTGCCGGTTGGGGGATGAAAACTCGCCGTCTCACCAATTCGGTGTCTGCCCTTGCTCACGTTACCCAGCAACTGACCACGGTGAGCCTGATTGTCGTGGGGGTGTATATGATTGCCGGTGGGAATTTATCGATGGGGGGGCTGATTGCCGCCGTGATGCTGAGCAGCCGCGCCATCGCACCCATGGTGCAGTTGTCGGTATTGTCGACCCGTTATAACCAAGCCAAGTCGGCCATGGCCGTACTGGAAAATATCATGGACTCGCCGGATGAGCAGGAAAAAGGGCGGCGTTACATCCATCACCCCGTGTTCCAGGGCGATATCCTGTTTGATCAAGTTTCTTTCAGATATCCGGGGTCAGAGCAAAATGTCATTCAACGTTTGTCGTTTCATATCAAGGCCGGAGAAAAGGTGGCCATTATCGGCCGCATTGGCTCGGGAAAAACAACCCTGGAGCGCTTGATCGTCGGCCTTTATAAGCCAACGGAAGGGGCTATCCGTATCGATGGCATAGACATCGGCCAGCTACAACCGGCGGCGCTCAGGCGCAATATCGGCTGCGTTCCCCAGGATGTGAATCTCTTTTTTGGCTCTATCAGAGACAATATTGTCATTGCCAACCCCTTGGTCGATGAGCACAGAGTCATCAGAGCGGCCGAGAGGGCCGGGGTGTCCCGTTTTACCAATCAGGATCCGGCGGGTCTGGACAGGCAAGTAGGAGAAGGTGGGCGTTTGTTGTCGGGCGGGCAGCGCCAGGCGGTTGCCATAGCCCGCGCCTGGTTAAACGATCCCGTCATGCTGATCATGGATGAGCCTACCTCCAATATGGACATACGCTCCGAACGGCATGTTCGACAGGAATTATCCAGGCTCAGGCCGGAGCAGACGCTGCTGCTGATTACCCACAGATCCTCCATGCTGGAAGTTGTGGATAGAATCATTGTGCTGGAGCAGGGCCAGATAGTGGTGGATGGACCTAAAGAGCATGTGCTGCAGCAACTCCAGGCCGGTAATCGCCCAGGACAGGAGGTGAGCAATGGCTAAGCAATCGTTGCCTCCCGAGTTACTGGATTATACCAATGACACCGCGGCCGCGGTGTTGCTGAATACCCCCCGGAATGGCCGGATATTACTGTGGTGCATGTTGCTGTTTGTGATGGTGGCCTTGGTATGGGCTCGTTACGCGGAATTGGAAGAAGTCACTTCGGGAAGAGGGACAGTTATACCTTCCCAGCAAATCCAGGTGGTGTCGAACCTGGAAGGCGGCATCGTCAGGGAGTTGTATATAAGAGAAGGTCAGCAGGTAGAAAAAGGCCAGGCCCTGTTACTAATCGACGATACCCGCTTCTTGTCTGATCTGCGTGAAAGGGGGCAGGAAATTGCGGCACTGCATGGGGATGTTCGACGACTGGAAGAGGAAGTCGCCGCCATTCGGATCAGAGATGAAGTGAACCTGCCCTGGCGGGAACAGGTTGTGGTTCAGGGGGGGAGGCTGACTTTTGCCGATGATTTTACCGAACAATATCCGGGGCAAGCCGACATTCAGCAAGCCTTGTTCGATGAAAGGCTGACTTTTCTACAAAATCAGCTGTCTATCTTCGCCAACCAGATAGAGCAACGGGAGCAAGAGATTGTAGAAACTAACGCCAAGGTAAGCTCCTTGCAGCGAGGTGTCTCCCTGGCTGCGCGCGAGGTTGACATGAGCCGCCCCCTGGCTCGGGAAGGCATAGTTCCTCAAGTAGAAATTCTTCGTCTTGAGCGTCAATTGAATCAGATGAAGGGCGAGCAGGAGTCGGCCCGGTTATTGTTGCCCAAGCTGGATGCCTCCCTGCGGGAGAATATCTCCAAACGTAAAGAGGCCGCGCTGACTTTTCGCTCCGAATCCCAACGTATATTGAATGAACGCCGCAATCGGCTGGCTCAGTTACAAGAAGGGGAGGTGGGCTTACAGGACAGGGTCCGGCGTACCCTGGTGACATCACCGGTTAAAGGTACCATCAAAACGTTGCGGGTCAACACCGTAGGGGGAGTGGTTCAACCTGGGGTGAGCCTGGTTGAGATTGTTCCCTTGGAAGACACCTTGCTGGTAGAAGCTCGTATTCTCCCTAAGGACATTGGTTTTTTACGCCCCGGGCTGGAGGCGCTGGTCAAGTTTACCGCCTATGATTTTACTATCTATGGGGGGTTGGCAGGAGAAGTGGAGAAAATCAGTGCCGACTCGATACAAGATGATGACGGTAATACTTATTTCCTGGCAACCATCCGTACTCAGGAAAGCTATCTGGGTACCGAGCAAGCATCCTTGATGATTATTCCGGGGATGCAGGCGGGGGTAGACATTATCACGGGTAAAAAGACCGTGTTGGATTATTTATTAAAACCAATATTAAGAGCAAAACAGGACGCTTTGCGTGAGCGTTGATTCATAGGGAGTAATAACAATGAAAAAAACAACAATTGCAGTATGGGTGGGGGCATCCCTGGTGCTGCCACTACAGGCACAGACCCTGGAGGAAGCGGTCACCCAGACATTGATGACGCATCCTAAGGTCAAGGAGTCGTTCCATCTCTATCAATCCCGCCAATATGATCAGGATGCGGCCTTTGCCGGTTACCTGCCCACATTGGATGCCAGTGCCGGTATCGGTTATGAATACACCAATAGTCCGGGAACCCGGGATGGTGGGCCCCGGGCCGACAAGACGCTGACCCGTAAGGAAGCGGGGTTATCATTAAGACAGATGCTGTTCGACGGATTCAAGACCCCGAGTAATGTCGGCAGAACCCAGGCTGAGGCGGATGCGCAACGCTACGCTTTGTTGTCTGATGCGGAAAATATTGCACTGAGAGTAGCCGAAGTCTACCTGGAAGTATTGCGGCAAGATGAAGTTCTGGAGCTTTCCCGCCGTAACCTGGAAACACACGAACAAATTTATTCTGATATTCGGCGGCGTACCGACTCCGGGGTTGGTTCTTCCGCCGACTTTACCCAGATCCAAGGTCGGGTAGCCCGGGCATATTCCAATATGACGGCAGCGGAGAATAACCTCAGGGATGCCCAGAGCCGGTTTATCTCCCTGGTCAATCAGACGCCAGAAGGTTTGCGCCAGCCTCAGCCAGACGCCAATTATATGCCATCGACGATGGACGAGGCCCTGACGCAGGCGCAGGAAAATCATCCCACCCTGGTCTCGGCATCCTTTGACGTGGAAGCCGCTCGTTATCAGCACAACGATGCAAAATCAGGCTTTTACCCCAAGATCAGCCTGGAGCTGGACAAAAACTGGGATGATGACATAGATGGCGTCCGTGGCCACAACTACGATTTCACCGCCATGGTTCGCATGCGTTACAACCTGTTCAGCGGCGGTGCCGATGTAGCGCGTAGCCGTTCTACTTCCGCCCTGGAGATGCAAGCGAAGGATATTCAGATGAATGCCCATCGCCAGGTTGGAGAAGGTATTCGTTTGGCTTGGGCAGCTTATGAGTCCCTTAGTCGGCAGAAGGACTTTTTGCGTCAGCATGTGGAAGCGAGCTACAACACGGTAGACGCCTACAAGAAGCAATTCTCTCTTGGCAGCAGAACCTTGCTTGACGTTCTGAATACGGAAAATGAGCTGTTCGAAGCCCGGCGCTCCTATATTCAGGCCGAGTATGATCAACTTTTGGCCGAATACCGCATTATGAATGCCACTGGTCAATTGCTGGAAGCGCTACGGTTTACTCAGCCCGAGCAGTGGCAGGCCAGAAATTGATAGGAGAAAGAAAATGAAAACATGGACTCTGTTAGCGTTAATTATTCCACTCACTGCCTGTGGCAACCTTAATCTGACCGCGGAGCCTGAGCGTGAAACCCGACCTGCCTATGATCTGAGCGATCCGGATTGGGATGGGGTCATTACGGCCAGGGACAACTGTCTGGATTCACCGACGAGATCCTCGGTAGACAATGATGGGTGTCATCTTGGTGATACTCAGATTTTACAGCATGATCTGACGATTCTTTTTGCTCATGACAGATCCCTGATAACTTCTGAATACCAGGATGAGATCAATCAGATGGCTGCGTTTATGGAGGACAACCCCAACTTAAGATTGTTGTTGGAAGGCCACGCCAGCCAGGTTGGTCCTCGTGATTACAATGTCGCCTTGTCCAAACGGAGAGCCGAAACAGTACGGCAGGCATTGATACAAAGTGGTGTCAGTGGAGAGCGGTTGGAGATCATTGGCTATGGTGATACCCGCCCGATGCTGATGGGGAGCGACGAGCAATCTCATGCGGCTAACCGACGGGTGGTAGGTGCCTTGACCAGTTCCCGGGGTGCCGTCAGGATGCGCTGGGATGTATACAGTGTTGAGCGTTGATCCCCCTTTTCTTTAATGTGGCGGCGGCTTTCCTGGTGGTTGGGGCTGGTGGTCTGGGGGGGCGTACTCGGACTGCCAGCCCAGTCGTTACTGGGAGAGGATGAAAATATGATTGTGGCGGTACGCCAGTTTTATGGTGAGCCTGCCGCCCGGCGAACACAACATTGGCGGCAGCTTATTCGCGAGGGCCAGTCTGCCGGATGGAGTGAGCAAGAAGCGCTGTCTCGGGTCAATCTTTTTTTTAACCGCCAGCTGTTTATCGATGATATCAAGCTCTGGGGTAAAGATGATTACTGGACCACCCCCCTGGAGTTTTTAGGTGCGGGGGGCGGCGACTGCGAAGACTTCAGTATTGCCAAGTATTTTTCCCTGCTGGAACTTGGTATTGACGACGCCAAGTTAAGATTGGTTTATGTCAAGGCGTTACGTCTGAATCAATTCCATATGGTAGTAGCCTATTACCCCACTCCCAACGCTATACCCCTTATTCTGGATAATCTTGAATTTAGTATCAGAGCGGCGACAGAGCGTACCGATCTTGAACCTATTTACAGTTTTAACGGGCAGCATCTATGGCTGATGCGGGCAAGAGGGCAGGGGGAACTGGCGGGAGAGTCCTCCCGGCTTTCACTTTGGAATGAGTTACGCGGCAGGGTTGATGTGAGGCGGCTGCAGCGACCGATTATAAACCTGGATGAATGACTATGACCCTGTACCGACAACTCCTGTTGACCATGCTATTGCTGTTTGCCGTGCTGTTTGTCACGGCGTATTCGGTGCAGTTCAGCTCTACTCGAAGCTATTTGGCACAACAACAACATACTACGGTGTCGAATACGGTGACGGCTCTTGGTCTGGCGTTGACGCCATACCTGGAGAGCAGCGATACCCTTGGAGCTGAATCCATTATCAACGCGGTTTTCGATGGTGGTTTTTATCGGATGGTACGCCTGGACTTACTGGCTTCGGAACAACAGATTGTACGCGAGCACAGGGCCTTGCCATCACGGGTTCCGGCATGGTTTATCGGCCTGGATCTCTTCGAGGGGGCAAGACAGGATGCCGTGCTGACTTCGGGATGGATGCAGCTGGGCCACTTGTATGTGGAAGGGCATCCCGGGCAGGCTTACTATGAGTTGTGGCAGGGGATGAGTCGGCTGGCGACCTGGTTTCTGGTTTGTTTCTTCCTGAGTTGGGGGCTGTTGGTGGTGGCGTTACGCTACCTGTTGAAACCCCTGCATGATATTGAAGTTCAGGCCCGGGAAATAGAGTTGCACCACTTCGGCAAGCCCATTCCCTTACCGGTCACCCGGGAACTCCGGGAGGTCGTGGCAGCGATTAATACCATGGCGACCAAGTTGGAAATGCAGTTCAACGAGCAGGCCGATGAGGCGGAACGGCTACGCCACAAGGCCTTTCTGGATGAAACATCGGGGCTGGGAAACCGGGCTTATTTCATTTCCCAGAGTCAGTCCTGGATGGGGGATGGCAGCGGCGGTGCCGTGGTGCTTGTATCGGTCGACGTACTTGAACGGCTTTATCAGGAAAAGGGATTTGCTGCGAGGGACCAGATGATTTTCTCTGTAGGTGAACGTCTGCGTCAACTGTGCCGTCAGTTTGGTGATCATGCCCTGGCTCGTCTTTCAGCCTATGAATATGCCTTGCTTATACCTGTTTCAGACACCGAGTTGCTGACCCGGTTCGGGGAGACAATCAACGGCACCATTGGGGAGCTGATGGTGGAGCTTCTCAGTGAAGGGGAGGCGTCAGTCGTGGGCATGGCCGTCATTCAGCCAGGCGATGATATTGGGCTGCTGCTGGCGCGTGCCGACAATGCCCTGGGTAAGGCGAGAAGGGAGCATACCGGAGCCGTTGTGGTGGAGCAGGGGCGAACCGCGGATGATATGGGGCGCCAGGCCTGGAAGCAGCTGGTTGAAACGGCCCTGGCAGAAGATGGATTTGAATTTACGACCCAGGCGGTATTGGACTTCTCGGGTGAGCATGTTCATGACGAGCTGTTTGCCCATATCCGCCAAGGCAGCAAGCTCTACCATGCCGGTGAGTTCCTGCCAGTGATTGAACAGTTCAAACTCGGTGTGCTACTTGATCGCCATATTTTAACTCGGGCGTTGTCTTTTCTTGCGGCCCGGCCAGATCTCAAGCTTGCCGTCAATCTTACCCCCCAAAGCTGCCACCAGCCGGCATTCTGGTGTTCCTTGGAAAAGCTGCTGGAACAACATCGGGGCCCGGCGCAGCGATTGGTGTTGGAAATACCGGAAAGTGCCTTTGCCTTCGGCATGGGAGACTTGACTAGGGTTCTGGCCAAAGTGGAGCTGAGCTGGGGAATTGACCATTTCGGCCGTCACTTCGGCTTGCTGAGCCACCTGGGTAAACTCAGGCCCTGCTATGTCAAGCTGGATCACGGCTATACGGCTCAGGTGACCGAACCGGACTTTGATGAGGCATTTTTGACAGCCATATGTCGCCTTGCCCGCCATATGGAGGCCATGACCATTGCCACCCGGGTGCAGTCCGGCCACCAGGTAGAGCTGCTCAAAAGACTGTATATTGATGCTTATCAGGGCTTTATCAGCCCCCCTCGGATACTCGACTAATCGTTCTGTTTTTTCGTATGAACAGGCATTTTTTCCCTGGTAAGCACCTATTTTTTCTGTAGGACGTACGCGGTTTTCGGCCCTAGCCTTGATGTATGACAGGCGAAAAAGGGAAGAGAGCCATGAACACAAGCAGGATAGATAAAGCTGTTCAAATAGTCAGCATGGAAGGCCGGGCTTATATCATCAGCCAGGACGGTACCTTACAGTCCGTTGCACCTGGGCAGGTCTTGTTAGCGGGCGTGATTTTGGTGACCGACGATAATACCCGAATTGTCTTTGACGATAATCTCCAGTTAGCGGGGGAAAACCTTGCGCTGGTGGATGACGCAGCAACCCAGGATATTGAGGCGATTCAGGAAGCCATTCTCGCCGGTCTGGATCCGACCGAATTGTTTGAGGCGCCGGCAGCCGGTCCGGCAACCGCAACTGCGGCTGCCGATGAAGGAGATATCAACAGTGGCAACGGCGGCTTTGTTGTGGTTGAACGTATTGGTGGTTACACCCAGCCGGAAGCGGGTTTTTTAACCGCGTTCAATCCCATCGCTTTCGATAATCCGCGAGAAACCGATTTGGATGCATTGCTTCGGGCGGCCGAAGCGACACTACCGGGCGGCGGTGATAACGGTGGCGGCGGTGATAACGGTGGCGGCGGTGATAACGGCGGCGGCGGCGATAACGGTGGCGGCGGTGATAACGGTGGCGGCGGCGATAACGGCGGAGAGAATCCCGATTGCCCGGTAGACCCGAAAGATCCGAAGGACCCGATAGATCCGAAGGACCCGATAGATCCGATAGATCCGATAGACCCCATAGACCCCATAGACCCCATATGTCCGATAGACCCGATAGACCCGATAGACCCGATAGATCCGAAAGACCCGATAGGTCCGAAAGACCCGATAGGTCCGAAAGACCCGATAGGTCCGAAAGACCCGATGGATCCGAAGGACCCGAAAGACCCGATGGATCCGAAGGACCCGAAAGACCCGATGGATCCGAAGGACCCGAAAGACTCGATGGATCCGAAGGACCCGACAGATCCGAAGGGCCCGACAAGCCCGCTGGCCCCGAAAACAATGGGTGAAGGCAAAGCAGAGAATAAGGATACAAACGAGGACGATTTCGAACTCAGTGATCTGCTCACGGAAGGGGAGGACGATCTGTTCGGCGATCAGAGCGGTGGCCAGGATAACGCTTCGTTCCATCAACATGGGCAGTCGTCAGGCCATTCTGGAGATACGGACTTGCTGGCGGGATCGGGAGCAGGGAGTGATCTACACCTGATTCAGCACATGCTTGATGATCCATCTATCGGTGTAGATAAGTAGGTAATGGGTGGCCATGGGCCGCCCAGTTTTACTGCGGAGCCTGTGATGGCAAAGATACAAGAGGTACTGCTCCAGGGCGTCAGTTACCACTGGAACGGACAGGACATACTGGTGGACGATGGCATCAATATGCCATGGCTGTTGCCGGGCAGTACCCTGGAGCAGGTTGAACTGTTCGATGGGGAAGGGGAGCCGCTGGCGGCCTTCTCCATCGACTTTGCGGCTCAACAGTGGTCCTTGCTGGGCCCGGGGGGAGCCGATGAGGTAATACTGCTGGATGAACGGGGTGATCGTCTGCTGTCGCCGATGGAGGACGGAATCCATGATATTTTACTGCAGGACGAGCCCCTGTTGCCGCCCTCCGAG
Source organism: Zobellella iuensis (assembly GCF_016746085.1). Taxonomy (GTDB): domain Bacteria; phylum Pseudomonadota; class Gammaproteobacteria; order Enterobacterales; family Aeromonadaceae; genus Oceanimonas; species Oceanimonas iuensis. The sequence goes on along the minus strand of NZ_JAERTZ010000025.1, from coordinate 359,093 downwards.
CCGGCGATGACCGACAATACCGTCAGTGAACTGGTGCTGCCGGATATAGATGACATTCTGGATGAAGTGATGGCGCCGGAAGAAATCCCCCCTGCGACTGGCCCTGGCACAGCCGGGCTGAACAGCGAGATAATCGACGATGTGATCAACTGGCTGGCGGTGTATCATCATCATGATTGAACCGGTCGGTCCCATCCGGGTCAGACCCAGGTCACTTCCATCATGAGGCATTGTCATGCGTATTTCCCCTCTCGGCAGCCTGTCGCTGCTCCCCCTGCTGTTCAGTTCCGCCACTTTCGCCATCGCGGTGCCCGATGCCCCCCATCTGGTCACCCAGGGGCAATCGGAAATCCGGGTTGAGCCCGACATGGCGACCCTGTCGGTGTCGGTGACCGCACTCAAGCCGGAAAGCCGGGAAGCGAAGGAAGAGGTCGACACCAAGGTCGCCACCCTGTTCAGCAGTCTGGCTACGCTGGGCATCGGCAAGGAAAATATCGACAGTGGCAATGTCATTACCCGCCCCGACTATCGTTATCCGAAAGACGGTGGCGGCCCCGAGCTGAACGGTTACCTGGCCGAGCGGCAAATCACGGTGCGGCTGTACGATTTGGAACTGTTGAGCCCGGCCCTCAACAAGATACTGGAGCAAGGCATCCAGAGCATCCAACAGGTCAGCTACGGCAAGCGTGATGCCGACGAGGTGCGCCGGGAGGCCCGGCTGGCGGCGGTGGCCAATGCCAGGAGTCTGGCCGAGGAGCTGGCCAAAGGCTTCGGCCGCAGCCTGGGCGAGGTCTATGCCATAGAGTACCAGAGCCAGGGGCCCATACTGCCGCGGCCTTTCGGCATGATGGCAAAGATGGCTTCGGCGGAAAGTCTGGACGCCAGCTATGTACAGAACGACATCCAGTTCAGTGATTCGGTGCAGGTGGTGTTCACCCTGAAGTAAGTCGTGCCGGGGAAGGGCAATCTTCCCCGGATTTGTTGTTCGGAGCCGGCCGATAGCCGAGGCCGGGCCCCCCGCAATGATTAAAAAAAAATTTATAACTTAAAAAAACGTGACCTTGATTACAGAAATTCCCTAAAGCCGATGTTTTTGATACTTTATGGTCCTATAACGCAGTTGTCATAAAGGACCAGGTAATGGCTAACTATTCTTTAGATAAAGAAAAAATTAAAATTTTATTACTGGAAGGGGTGCATCCGGGTACTGTTGATTCCTTCAAAAATGCTGGCTATAGCAATATCGACTACCTGAAGACCTCCCTGGCAGAAGATGAACTTAAGGAACGCATCAAAGACGTGCATTTCGTCGGTATCCGTTCCCGCACCCAACTGACCGAAGCCGTACTGGACGCCGCCGACAAGCTGGTGGCCATCGGCTGTTTCTGCATCGGGACCAACCAGGTCGATTTGGCAGCGGCGGAAATCCGCGGCATTCCGGTGTTCAACGCCCCTTTCTCCAACACCCGCAGTGTGGCCGAACTGGTGCTGGGCGAGCTGCTGCTGTTGCTGCGCGGCATTCCCGAACGCAATGCCCAGGCTCACCGGGGCATCTGGCAGAAGACTGCCACTCATTCTTTCGAAGCGCGGGGCAAGAAGCTCGGCATTATCGGTTACGGCCATATCGGTACCCAACTGGGCATTATTGCCGAAGGCATCGGTTTGCAGGTGTTCTATTACGACATCGAGAACAAGCTGTCCCTGGGTAACGCCACCCAGATTGCCAGCCTGGAAGAACTGTTGAACATGTCCGACGTGGTGTCGCTGCATGTGCCTGAAACCGTTCAGACCAAGAACATGTTTGGTGCCGAAGAGCTGGCGATGATGAAGCCGGGCGCCATCCTGATCAACGCGTCCCGCGGCACCGTGGTCGATATCGACGCCCTGGCCGCCGCCCTGGCGAGCAAGCATATTGCCGGGGCCGCCATCGATGTCTTCCCGGTGGAGCCCAAGTCCAACGATGAAGAGTTCATGTCGCCGTTGCGGGAGTTCGACAACGTCATCCTGACACCCCATATCGGCGGCTCCACCCAGGAAGCCCAGGAAAACATCGGCTACGAAGTGGCCGGCAAGCTGGTCAAATACTCCGATAACGGCTCCACCCTGTCGGCGGTCAACTTCCCGGAAGTGTCCCTGCCCGAGCATTCCGGTACCAGCCGCCTGCTGCACGTTCACCACAACAAACCCGGTATCCTGAGCCAGATCGCCCAGGCGTTCGCCAACGATAATATCAATATCGCGGCCCAGTATCTGCAAACTTCCCCGAAAATCGGTTATGTGGTGATCGACGTGGAAACCGCCCAGAGCGAGCAGGCCCTGGCCAAACTCAAGGCCATCGACGGCACCATTCGTGCCCGGATCCTGCACTAGAAGCTAGAAGCTAGAAGCTAGAAGCTAGAAGCTAGAAGCCCGGGAAACCGGGCTTTTTGTTGCTCCCATCGCCGGTTGTTCCCTTTGCCCGTTGCGGGCTATAGCATTTCCGGGCGGATATCCAGCTCGTCCACGAAGCGCTCCACGCTGATTTCCGCCTGTTTCACCGCATCAAAGCTGGCGATATGGCAGATCGCATCCCCCTCGTTGACCAGCGGCATGGTCAGACAACCGATCACGATACCGCTCTTGGGGGCGATGACCTCGCAGCCATTCGCGCCCAGCGGTGCGGTAATGGTGCCCAGGCACTGGCCCTTGCCGACCCGGTCGCCCAGCCGGGCCTTGAGGTGCAGCAGACCGTCCTGCTCGGCACGGATCCAGGTACTGGATTTGGCTATCATGGGCTGGACCTTGGCTTTGCCGCTGACCGGTTTCAGCATGCCGAGGGTGCGCATCACGTTCAGGATCCCCCGGGTGCCGGCCTTGATGGCCAGCGGTTCGAAGCGCAGCGCTTCTCCCGCTTCATAGAGGATCACCGGTATGCCACGGCTTTCCGCCACCGCCCTGAGCGAGCCGTCGCGGATACTGGCGTCCAGGATCACCGGCGCGCCGAAGGTATCGGCCAGCTGCCGGGTGATATCGCAGTCGAGCTTGGCCCTGATCTGGGGCAGGTTGGATCTGTGGATGGCGCCGGTGTGCAGATCCACGATATGGGTGCACTTATTGACGATTTCATCCACGAAAAAATGGGCCACCCGCGAGCCCAGAGAGCCCTTTTCCGAGCCGGGAAAACAGCGGTTCAGGTCCCGTCGGTCGGGCAGGTAACGGGACTTGTGGATAAAGCCGAACACATTGACCACCGGCACCGCCACCAGGGTGCCTTTCAGCCGGGCCGGGCTTATCTTGGCCAGTACCTGATTGACGATTTCGATGCCGTTGAGTTCATCGCCGTGAATGGCGGCACAGATCAGCAACACCGGGCCGGGCCGCCTGCCGTGTACCACCTCCAGCGGCACCGTCAGTGGCGACTGGGTGTAGAGCTGGGCCAGGGCCAGTTGCAGTACCCGGCGGCTACCGGGCGCAATCTCGGTGCCGGCGATATGAAAGGGCGCGACCATCAACCGCGCTCCCGGGTCTTCGATTTTTTGTGAGCGTGTTTTTCGATGTACTGGATCATCAGCTCCGCCACATCCTTGCCGGTGGCCTGCTCTATGCCTTCCAGGCCCGGTGAGGAGTTGACTTCCATCACCAGGGGGCCGCGCTTGGAGCGCAGCAGGTCTACCCCGGCGACGTTCAGGCCCATGGCCCTGGCGGAGGCGATGGCGGTCTTGCGTTCTTCCGGGGTGATGCGGATCAGCTGGGCTTCGCCGCCCCGGTGCAGGTTGGAACGGAACTCGCCTTCCCTGGCCTGGCGTTTCATGGCCGCGATGACCTTGTCACCCAGCACGAAGCAGCGGATATCGGCGCCGTTGGCCTCTTCGATAAACTCCTGCACCATGATATTGGCCTTGAGGCCCATAAAGGCCTCCAGCACGCTCTCCGCCGCCTTGCGGGTTTCCGCCAGCACCACTCCTATGCCCTGGGTACCCTCGAGCAGCTTGATCACCAGGGGGGCGCCGCCGACCATGTCGATCAGGTCCGGTACGTCATCGGGTTTGCAGGCAAAGCCGGTAATCGGCATGCCCACGCCCTGGCCGGACAGCAGTTGCAGTGAGCGCAGCTTGTCGCGCGAGCGGCTGATGGCGGCGGAATGATTGAGTGAATAACAGCCCATCATTTCGAACTGACGCAATACCGCCGTGCCGTAAAAAGTAATGGTGGCGCCGATGCGCGGGATCACCGCGTCAAACTGATCCAGCTCCCGCCCACGGTAATGGATGGAAGGCTTGTTGTCGTTGATGTTCATGTAGCACTTGAGGGCATCGATAATGGTGACCTCATGCCCCCGGACCTCGGCCGCTTCCTGCAGGCGGCGGGTGGAGTAAAGGGATGCATTGCGTGAAAGGATGGCTATTTTCATGTGTTCGGCACGGCTCTCTATCCGTTGTGCTACCAGGGAGAAAGTTCAGGCCCTCTATCTACGCTATCCGGTGGGGTTGCGCCAACAAGAAAAAACGGGGCTGAACCGAAAAATATTCGTTTCTGCAGTTTCAGTAACAGTATTGCCTACTTATCCGGCGCAAAAAGGGCGGGCCGGTCTGATTTTAACCAGTCGCTTTATTTGTTGTCCCGACTGTGCCTAAATAATTGTTCAACGGAGACAAGCGGCAAGTCGTCCGCTTTGCCGCCGGCCATGCCCAACAAGCAAGGAGGAGCCATGTCTTTCCGTCCGAATGCGCCCTTTACCGGTACGCTGACGCTGAACCAGCAGTCCTATCTTTACTACAGCCTGCAAAAACTGCCCGATGGGCAGGCCCTGGCCCGCCTGCCCAAGTCCCTCAAGGTGCTCGCCGAAAACCTGCTGCGCCACCAGGGCCAGGACGGCGTGGGCCCCGATGATATCGCCGCCATGGCCGACTGGCTGAATGGCGGTACCAGCGAGCGGGAGATCGCCTTTCGTCCGGTGCGGGTGTTGATGCAGGATTTTACCGGGGTACCGGCGGTGGTGGATCTGGCCGCCATGCGCGAGGCGGTGAAGCGCCTCGGTGGCGAGGTGGAAAAGGTCAACCCGCTGTCGGCGGTGGATCTGGTGATCGACCATTCGGTGATGGTGGACGCCTTCGCCGATGACCAGGCCTTCGCCACCAACGTGGACCTGGAAATGGCCCGCAACGGCGAGCGCTACGCCTTCCTGCGCTGGGGCCAGCAGACCTTCGACAACTTCCGGGTGGTGCCGCCCGGCACCGGCATCTGCCACCAGGTCAACCTGGAATACCTGGGCCAGACGGTGTGGCGCCTGCCCGGCGAGGGCGACCCCCTCGTCTGCCCCGACACCCTGGTGGGCACCGACTCCCACACCACCATGATCAACGCCCTGGGCGTGCTCGGCTGGGGCGTGGGCGGCATAGAGGCGGAGGCGGCGATGCTGGGCCAGCCGGTGTCCATGCTGATCCCCGAGGTGGTGGGCTTCAAACTGAGCGGCCGGCTGCGCGAGGGCATCACCGCCACCGATCTGGTGCTCACCGTCACCGAGATGCTGCGCAAGAAAGGGGTGGTGGGCAAGTTCGTGGAATTCTACGGCGACGGCCTGGCGACCCTGCCGCTGGCGGACAGGGCCACCATCGCCAACATGGCACCGGAATACGGCGCTACCTGCGGCTTCTTCCCGGTGGATGAAGAAACCCTGCGCTATCTGCGGCTGACCGGCCGCGACGACGAACATATCGAACTGGTCGAGGCCTACTGCAAGGCCCAGGGGCTCTGGCGCCATCCCGGTGACGAGCCGGTGTTCACCGACACCCTGAGCCTGGACATGAGCCAGGTAGAAGCCTGCCTGGCCGGGCCCAAACGGCCCCAGGACAGGGTGCCACTGTCGCGGGTGCCGGCGGCCTTCGGCCTCAACAGCCAGATCAGGGTGGAGGCGCCCCAGCAAAGCCGGCTCGAAGACGAGGGCGGTCAGACCGCGGTGGGCGCCGACCGATCATTGGAGGGTACCGAATTCACCCTCGACGGCCAGAGCCATCGGCTACAGGACGGCGCCGTGGTGATCGCCGCCATCACTTCCTGCACCAATACCTCCAACCCCAGCGTGCTGATGGCCGCCGGCCTGCTGGCCAAGGCGGCGGTGGAAAAAGGCCTGGCCCGCGCGCCCTGGGTCAAGAGTTCCCTGGCCCCGGGCTCCAAGGTGGTGACCGACTATCTCAAGCAAGCCGGGCTGATGCCCTATTTGGAGCGGCTCGGCTTTTATCTGGTGGGTTACGGCTGCACCACCTGTATCGGCAACTCGGGCCCCCTGCCCGAGCCCATCGAGCAGGCTATCCGGCAGGAGGACATGACCGTCGCCTCGGTGCTGTCGGGCAACCGCAACTTCGAGGGGCGCATCCATCCCCTGGTCAAGACCAACTGGCTGGCTTCGCCCCCCCTGGTGGTGGCCTACGCCCTGGCCGGCAGCATGAAGATCGACCTGAGCCAAGACCCGCTCGGTACCGGCAAGGACGGCAAGCCCGTTTACCTCAAGGATATCTGGCCTTCCCAGCAGGCCATCCATAAGGCGGTGGAGCAGGTGAACAGCGAGATGTTCCGCAAGGAATACGCCGAGGTGTTCGAGGGCGACGCGCGCTGGCAGGCGATTCAGGTTGCCGGTGGCAGCACCTTCGAGTGGCAGCCGGATTCCAGCTATATTCAGCATCCGCCGTTTTTCAGCACCATGGCAAAGGAGCCCGAGCCGGTGCGCGATATTGAAGACGCCCGGTTGTTGGCGATACTGGGCGACTCGGTTACCACCGACCATATCTCCCCGGCCGGCAACATCAAGGCGTCCAGTCCGGCCGGGAAGTATCTGCAATCCTTGGGGGTGGCGGAGCGGGACTTCAACTCTTACGGTTCCCGACGCGGCAACCACGAGGTGATGATGCGCGGCACCTTCGCCAATATCCGCATCCGCAACCTGATGCTGGACGGGGTGGAAGGAGGGGAAACCCGCCATTACCCCAGCGGCGAGCAACTGGCCATCTATGACGCGGCCATGCGCTACCGGGAGGAAGGGATCCCCCTGGTGGTGGTGGCCGGCAAGGAATACGGCACCGGCTCCAGCCGCGACTGGGCGGCCAAGGGCACCCGCTTGCTCGGGGTGCACGCGGTGATTGCCGAGTCCTTCGAGCGTATCCACCGCTCCAACCTGATCGGCATGGGCGTGCTGCCGCTGGAGTTTATCGGCGACAGTGCCGCCGGCCTGGGGCTAAAAGGAGACGAGCGGCTCGGCATCCGCGGCCTGAACGCGCTGACGCCCGGCAAGACGCTGACGGTGGAGATAACGGATGCCGACGGCAAGGAGCGGGCGATCCAGGTGCGCTGCCGTATCGACACCGGGGAGGAACTCACCTACTACCGCCACGGCGGCATACTGCACTATGTGATCCGCAAAATGCTCTGAAGCTGGATGCTTGAGGCTGGAAGCTGGAAGCAAACCGAGTGGGTGGGCAGACTCGGCTTCCGGCTTTTGTTTATGTGGTGCCGTACCGCCGTTACCTCAATATTGACGGGTACGACGCCGGCTCAGCAGGCAAAATGGTTTTACTTCCAGCTTCCAGCTTACGTCTTCCAGCTGTTTTTTAACCCAGGGTGGCGAGGATCACCTGGTCGGGGGCGAAGCAGGCGAAGGCGCGGCTGCCCGGGGCGGGCAGGGGCTCCTGGGCCGGGCGCAGGGCGTGGATATCATGGCCCTGATCCAGCCGCAGGGTAATTTCGTTGAACTGCTCGCCGCTGGCCACCTCGACGATGGTGCCGGCCAGGCGGTTGCGGGTGTCGTCTTCCGGCGCCGTTTCAACGGCGACCCAGGGCGCCTTGATCAGCGCCAGTACCTCCTTGCCCGGCGTCAGTCCCAGCCGCCGGCAGCTTTGCTCGGTGATGTCCGCGTAGAGCAGGGCGCCGCCGTCCAGCCGCAGCCGGACCTTGCGGCTGAGATCGCTCGGGTCCAGCCCTTCCACCCGGGCGAAGAACTGGTTGCGGGCGCTGGTCTGCAGGCCGAAGCGCGCCACCACCGCCAGCAGGCTGTCGAGGGAGGCGGCCTCGTCCTGCAGGGCGTCCACCGCCATCCGCTCTATCTGCGCCAGCAGATGGTAGATCTTGAGCAACCGCCCGCCATAGGGGGTAAGGCGGGCGCCGCCGCCGCCCTTGCCGCCGGCCTCGCTCTCCACCAGGGGGCGGCCGGCCAGCTCGTTCATCTCGCGCACCGCGTCCCAGGCCGACTTGTAGCTGATGCCGGCGGCCTTGGCGCCCTGGCTGATGGAGCCCTGTTCGCGAATGCATTCCAGCAGGCGGATGCGCTTGGGGTTGACGAACAGCCGACCCTCGCGGTGCAGGCTGAGCAGGAGTTCCAGATCCATATTCATCTACCGAGTAAAAAGGGCATTGTCCCCGGAAAGCCGGGCGGCCTCAACTGCCCGGCGCCTTATTCCAGCAGGGCCATGGACTTGATAAGGGCATGGGCCGACATGCCCGGGGCCAGGGCCAGCTCGGCCACGGACCAGGCGGTCAGCTCCGCCAGCAGGGGCTGGCCGTCGGCCAGCCGGCAGATCACCAGTTGGTGGCCTTCCACCGCCGGGCCGATTTGCGTGATGTGCACCGGCAGGCGGTTGCGGATGCTGAGGCGGCCCGGTTCCTCCAGGGCCAGGCTGACATCCCGGGCCAGGATGCGCAGGCGCCGGCTGGTGGCGGGCGGGGTGCCCCGGGCGCCGGCCCAGAGGGTGGCGGCCGCCGTGTGGAAGGGATAAAGGCCGTGCCGGTCACGCTCGCCCAGCCGACCCTCCAGCACGGAAACCGGCCCTTCCTCGTCGAACAGGGGAGAGTCGGGGCGCACCAGGGCTTCCCGCAGGGGGGAGATGGCGTCGACCCGTCCCCGGCTCATAAACAGCACCCGATCCGCCAGCCGCTCCACCTCCTCCGGGGCATGGGTCACCATCAGTATGGGCACGCCGGCCTCCCGGGCCAGGCGGGAGAGGAAGGGCATGATCTCCCGCTTGGTCTGGGTATCCAGGGCCGACAGGGGTTCGTCCAGCAGCAGCAGGCGGGGGCTGGCGAGCAGGGCACGGCCCAGGGCCACCCGCTGGCGCTGGCCGCCGGACAGCCGGTCGATGGCGCGCTCGAGCAGCGCCTCTATGCCCAGCATGGCCGCCACCTCGGCCAGGCTCAGGCGCCGCTCCGCCACCGGGGTGCGGCGCAGGCCGTACTCCAGGTTGCCCCGCACCGACAGGTGGGGCAGCAGGCTGTGCTCCTGGAACACCAGGCCGATGCGCCGCCGGTGCAGGGGCAGGAAGTGGCGGCCCTGCTGCCAGCGCTGGTCGCCGAAGCGGACCTCGGCCTCCGGCACCTTGTCCAGGCCGGCGATCAGGCGCAGCAGCGTGGTCTTGCCGCAGCCGGAGCGGCCGAACAGGGCGGTGACCCCGTCCAGCGGCAGGGAAAAGTCCACATCCAGCTCGAAATCCTGGCGTTGCAGCCGGGCTTTGACAACAAGGCTCATAGGCGGACGCTCTCGAAACGGCGGCTGACGGCATAGACCACGAACAGCACCAGAAAGGCGAACACCAGCAGCAGCAGCGACAGGCTGTGGGCCGCGTCGTAGTTCATGGCTTCGGCGTGATCGTAGATGGTGGTGGACAGCACCTTGGTCTGGCCGGGGATGCTGCCGCCCAGCATCAGTATCACCCCGAACTCGCCCAGGGTATGGGCGAAGCTGAGGGTGGCGGCGATCACGAAGCCGCCCCGGCTGAGCGGCAACAGCACGGTGAAAAAGCGATCCAGGGGGCCGGCGCCGAGGGAGGCGGCCACCTCCAGCGGGCGCCGGCCCAGGGCGGTAAAGGCCTCCTGCAGGGGTTGCACCGCGAAGGGCAGGGAGTAGATCACCGAGCCTATCAGTATGCCCTCGAAGGTGAAGGCCAGATGATTGAGCCCCAGGGACTCCAGGGTGCCGCCGATCCAGCCGCGGGGGCCCAGGGTGATCAGCAGGTAGAAACCGAGCACCGTCGGCGGCAGTACCAGGGGCAGGGCCACCAGCGCCTGCACCGCGATGCGCAGGGGGGAGCGGGGGCCGGCCAGCCACCAGGCCAGGGGGGTGGCGATGACCAGCAGGATCAGGGTGCTGTACAGACAGAGCTTGAGGGTGACCTGGATGGCGACCCAATCGCTGGGACTCAGGCTGAGCATAACAGGGTCTCCTTTCTCGTTGACAAGGGCCCTCGGCCCGGCGGTTCAGGGCTGGCTGGCGGGCAGCAGAAAGCCGTATCTTTCCATGATGACGTGGGCCGGTTCGGTTGCCATATAGCGGGCGAAGCCCCTGGCCGCCTCGTTGTGCTCGGCCCTTTTGGTGACCACATAGCCCTGGGTCAGGGGCTGGTGCAACCGGTCGTCGATCAGGTAATGGCCGTGGCTGGCCAGATCCGGAAAGCGCGCCAGGGAGAGGGCGATGATACCCACATCGGCCGCCTCCGACGCCACCATCTGGGCGGTGTGGGCGATATTTTCCCCGAACACCAGCTTGTCCTGTACCTGGTCCCAGACGCCGGTCGCGGTCATCGCTTCCTGGGCTCGGGCGCCGTAGGGGGCATGGGCCGGCTGGGCGATGGCAATACGTTTGATGTCGTCCCGGGTCAGATCCGCCAGGGTGAGCCGGCTGGCGTCCTGGGTCTTGCTCCAGAGCACGATGCGGCCGATGGCGTAGACTTCCGGCTCGGTGGCGGTCAGGCCTTCCTCCTTGAGCTTTTCCGGGAAGGCTATGTCGGCGGAGAAGAACACGTCATAGGGGGCGCCGTTGATGATCTGGGTGGTCATCTTGCCGGAAGAGCCATAGATCACCTCCACCCGCTGGTCCGGGTGTTCGGCCTTGTACCCCTCGAGGATCTCGTCCAGGGCGTAGCGCAGATCCGAGGCGGCGGCGATGGTGAACTTTTCCGCCTGGGCGGTGAAGGAAAGCCCCAGGGCCAGCAGCAGACCAGGTATCCATTTCATCGGTGTTGGCTCCATCCAAGGTAGCAGGGTGTCATTTAGCGTTGTATAAAAAAGTAATAGCGATTGGCGTAATGTAGAGGGTTATATAGCCCTTGGCAAGATCTGTTTTTATGTGAAAATAATTAGGGAGGTATAACGGAAGGAGAAGGGCCAGACAGAACGCCTGGCCCGGGCGGGATCAGGCGCCCTTGCGCACCACGCCCTCGGGGGTGCCGATCAGCAGCACATCGGCGCCACGCTCGGCGAAGAGACCGTTGGTGACCACGCCGACGATGGCGTTGATGCGGTTTTCCAGGTCCTTGGGATCGGTGATCTTCAGACCGTGGACATCCAGGATCTGGTTGCCGTTGTCGGTGACCACCCCTTCCCGGTAGACGGGGCTGCCGCCGAGCTTGGCCAGCTCCCGGGCCACGTACTCCCGCGCCATGGGGATCACTTCCACCGGCAGCGGGAAGGTGCCCAGCACGTCCACCGTCTTGGTGCCGTCGACGATGCACACGAACTTGTCGGCCACGGCGGCCACGATTTTCTCCCGGGTCAGGGCCGCGCCGCCGCCCTTGATCATCGCCATGGCGCCGTCGATTTCATCGGCGCCATCCACATAGACCGCCAGTTCGCTGACGTCGTTGAGATCGAAAATCTCGATGCCCAGTTGCCGCAGCCGGGCGGTGGAGGCCTCGGAGCTGGACACGGCGCCCTTGATCTGGTCCTTGATGGAACCCAGGGCGTCGATAAAGTGGTTGACGGTGGAGCCGGTGCCCACGCCCACCAGGGTGCCCGGGGTCACGTACTCCAGCGCCGCCCAGCCGGCGGCCTTTTTCATTTCGTCTTGTGTCATGACTGTGCTGTCTCCTGCAAAGGTGGCGCGCATTATAGCAAAGGCGGCCTGCCTTGCATGCGGCTTTTACCAGCGCCAGTGCCGGTTGGGGGTGAGCAGCTCGGGCAGGGGCACGTCCCAGTGGTCGGTGGGAATGGCGGCCAGTTGCTGGCAGTCGTGGGCCAGGCCCACCGGGCGCGGACCCTGGCCCCGGTGCCAGCCGGACAGGGTTCTGTCGTAGAAGCCGCCGCCCATGCCCATGCGGTTGCCGGCGGCGTCGAAGGCCACCAGGGGAGTGTAGATAAGCTCCAGCTCCGCCTTGGGCAGCAGCAGGCGCACATCGAGCCGGGGCTCGGGAATGCCGAAGCGGTTGGCGATGAGCGCCGTGTCCGGATCGTAACGCAGAAACAGCAGGTGGCCCGGGCTGAAGTGGTGCAGCACCGGCAGGTAGACCTGGGCGCCCCGGGACCAGTACCAGTCGATCAGCGGCTGGGGGTCGAGCTCGCCGTCGTTGGCCAAGTACAGCGCCACCCGCCGGGCCGAGGCCAGGTGGGGGGTGCCGGCCACCCGCTCTGCTATGATGCGGGCCGCGGCGTCCTGCTCGGTCTCGGTCAGCCGGCGGCGGGCCTGGCGTATCTGCTGCCTGATCTGGTGTCTGTCACTCATGGCGGGTTCCGGTAAAAAGAGACTAGCGGCAGCTTATCGCAGTCTTCGCCGGCAATGCAAAGCGGCCGTCAGCGGTTCCAGGGGCTGTTTTTCAGGCGCAGGTAGAGCGCCTCGACCTCGGTGCGGGCCCAGGGGGTGCGGCGCAGGAACTTGAGACTGGACTTGATGCTGGGATCCTGCTTGAAGCAGTTGATATTGACCCGCCGAGCCAGCTCTTCCCAGCCGTAACGCTCGACCAGCTCGGTCAGCAGGGCTTCCAGGGTAATGCCGTGCAGGGGGTTTTTGGGTTGATCTTGGACCATGAATTCGCCGGACTAGAAGAGGGTCCCCAGGGTGCCGTTGCAGGTGTTAGTCCTTGAACCCTATGGTTCAAGGCGGAAACCCGGTACCTGCCGCAGGCGTCTCGGTCGGGCCGAGCATGCTCAATAGCAGATAACGCGACTTTCCTGTGCTGTTGATATCGGCTCAGGGACGCCACCCAACTGACGAACACCCCAGGGAAAACAAAACTGATTGTAACGCCTAACCTACTTTGCTGACCAGCGCATCCTCAATGGTATGCTGCAACATCTTGATGCGTTTATCCATGGCGTCAGCATATTGATGATTCTTGTCTTTTTCAAGCTCGAGCTCATGGCAGACGTTGAGCGCCAGCATGATGGCGATCTGCTCGTTGGACGCCGACTTGCCGCCTTGCTTGAAGCTGCGGATCCGCTCGTTGAGCATGGTGGCCGCCCGCTGCAATGCCGCTTCCTGTCCCGCGGGACAGGCCACCTTGTACGGGCGCCCGAGAATAACGATGTCGATTGCCGCTGTGGTCATGTGGTCCTCAGGTGGCTTGCAATAGGCAATAAAATTGTGGCGACTATATAGCGGCGAACCAGAAGTTTCAAGGGGTTGCTGGCCTGGGCTGGGCCACAGTGCTAGGATCCGGGATAATATGAGCCACCTTTTCGCCAATCGAGTAAATGATGAACGACAACGCCCGTCTCAACTACGATGCCTTCACCACCCTGCTGGAACAACATAATATGGTGGCTACCGCCGCCGAGGTGCATGGCGTTATCTGCGGTTTGATCTGTGGTGGCATGGCCAAGGACGATGCCCGTTGGCAACAGCACTTCAACGATCTGCTGAATGACGGCTTCGGATTATCTGCCGACGTGAAAAAAGCGGTGAATATGTTGTTTTACCGGGTATACGAGGAACTGCTCAGCCAGAGCCGCTTCGAGTTGCTGATGCCCGAGGACGATGAACCGCTGGATGACCGTCTGGATGCCATGATGGAATGGGCCGGCGCCTTCCTGGCCGGATTCGGCATGGTGCAGCAGGAGCTGAACAAGGCCTCGCCCGAATTGCAGGAGATGATCCAGGATATCAGCAATATCACCCAGGTTTCCGGCGAATTCGAGCAGGAAGACGAAGAAAGCGAAGCCGCTTTTGTGGTGTTGTACGAACACCTGAAACTGGGTGCCACCCTGGCTTTCGAAGAGTTCGGCACCGGCCAGCCGGTTGCCCGGCGGCCCACCCTGCATTAATAACGATACTGCTAGCAGCGCTATGACCCATTTTGACGTGGTAATCAACGGTGCCGGCATGGCCGGCGCCGTCCTGGCCCTCGGCCTGAGTGCCTTGCGCCGGGCCGACGGTTCGGCGCTCAATATCGCCGTGATCGAGGCCGCCGCTCCTGATTTCGAGGCCCATCCGGGGTTCGATGCCCGCAGCATCGCCCTGGCCTGGCACAGCCGGCAACTGCTGGAACAGCTCGGGCTCTGGGAGCGACTGGCGCCACTGGCGACCCCCATTACCCATATACAGGTATCCGACCAGGGCCATTTCGGTCAGCTGCAGATGGCGGCCTCCGAATACCGGGTGCCGGCCCTGGGCTACGTGGTGGAGCTGAATCCGGTGGGGCAAGTGTTATACCGGCAGATGGCCGAGCGGCCCAATATCCGGCTGCTGTGCCCGGCCAGGATCAAGGCATTTGTCCAGCAGCCCGATGACATAGCGCTGACCCTGGACGACGGCGCCGCCTTCAGCGCCTCCCTGTTGGTGGCCGCCGATGGCCATCGCTCGGTGGTGCGCCGGCAACTGGGGCTGGCCAGCCGGCAACTGGATTATGGCCAGAGCGCGGTGATCGCCAATATCCAGGCCGCCGAGCCCCCCCGGGGGCAGGCCTTCGAACGGTTCACCAGGGAAGGCCCTATCGCATTGCTGCCGATGAGTGCCGATCGTTGTTCGCTGGTGTGGTGTGCATCCACGGCCCGGGCCGAGGCCATTATGGCGCTCGACGACGAGCACTTCCTGCGGCAGTTGCAGCGGGAGTTCGGCTACCGCCTGGGGCGCTTGCAGCGCACCGGCGTGCGCCACTGTTATCCGCTGGTGCTGGACGAGGTAGAGCGGCCCTGGCACCACCGGCTGGTGCTGGTGGGCAACGCCGCCCACCTGCTGCACCCCATCGCCGGCCAAGGCTTCAACCTGGGGCTGCGCGACGTGGCGGCCCTGGTGGCGGCCCTGCGACAGGCGCTGGCCGAAGGGCGGGATATCGGCAGCCATGGCGTCTTGTCGGGCTACGGCCGGGAGCGGCAGCCGGATCAGGCCGCCGTGGTCGGCCTGACCACGGCGCTGACGCTGCTGTTTTCCAACGACAACCCGGCCCTGGCGGCCGGACGCAACCTGGGGCTGATGGCCATGGCGGCCTGTCAGTCGTGGAAGGATCAACTGGCCTGGCGGGCCATGGGCAAGAGGTAAGCAATGCAAGCGGCAGACATTATCGTGATCGGTGGCGGCATGGTCGGGCTGACCCTGGCCCTGGCCCTGGAACACGGCGGGTTCAAGGTGGCGGTGATCGAAGGGCAGGAGGACAAGGGTGAACTGCCCGCCATTCCCGACAACAGGGTCAGCGCCATCAATCTGGCCTCGCAGACCCTGCTCGAACGGCTGCAGGCCTGGCCGGCCCGGAGCGGGCGCCTGGGGCCCTATGTCGAGATGGAAGTGTGGGAAGCGGACAGCACCGCCCGCATCGGTTTTTCCGGCGCCCTGCTGAACCAGCCCCACTTGGGCCATATCGTGGAAAACCGGCTGTTGCAGCAGTCCCTGCTGGCCCGGGCCCGGCAATGCCCCCATATCAGCCTGCACCTGCCGGCCCGGGCCCGCTCGGTTTCGGTGAGCGAGCAGGGGGCCTTCGTGCTGCTCGACGATGGCACCCCGATCACCGGCCGGCTGCTGGTGGGGGCCGACGGCGCCCGCTCCTGGCTGCGGGCGCAGTTGCAGCCGGGCATGACCGAGTGGGATTACGATCACAGCGCCCTGGTGGCGACCGTGGCCACGGCCGAGCCCCATGGCCAGACCGCCCGGCAGATTTTCCGCGGCAACGACATCCTGGCCTTCCTGCCCCTGGCCGATCCGCACCAGTGCTCCATCGTCTGGTCCTCTGCCCCGGAGCGGGCCGAAGCCCTGGCGGCCCTGCCCGAGGACGAGTTCAACAAGCAGTTGTCCTCGGCCTTCGATCTGCGCCTGGGGTTGTGCGAGGTGCTGGGGCCGCGCATGGCGATCCCCCTGCGGGCCCGCTTCAGCCAGCAGTTCTGTGGTCCGCGCTGGGCCCTGATCGGCGATGCCGCCCACACCATACATCCGCTGGCGGGGCAGGGGGTCAACCTGGGGCTGCAGGACGCCGCCGCCCTGGCCGACACCCTGGCCCGGCTGCACGACCAGGGGCGGGACATCGGCCAGTTGCAGGGGCTGAGGGCCTTCGAGCGCTGGCGCAAGGCGGAAGCGGCCACCCTGCTGGCGGCGATGGAAGGCCTCAAGCGGCTGTTCGGCACCGCCCATCCGCTGGTGAAGGGGATGCGTGGCCTGGGGCTGGGGCTGACCGACAGGCTGATCCCTCTAAAACGCAAGCTGGCGGCTCATGCGCTGGGTGTCGGCGGCCTGCAGCCGGCGCTGTCCAGCCTTGAGAAAAACTAATCCGACAGGTTTTCATGATTAGTTTTTCTATGGCTGTTTTTCTGCGCCCTTTGGCCAAACTATTTGCGCTTATGCTTATCAATAGGGATTAACATAATTTAAATATTGATATTTTGTTAATTTTTGAAGTTTTGAGCTGATTCAAACGCTTTCTTTCGTTAAAACGGCTAGTGCTTGTCAGCTCACATTTTATCCTCAAAAATTAAACGATAAGTTTTTTTTGAGTGTGGTGCGGTTTTATCCCGGGCCGGCTTGAGTATAATCGGGGGGCAATACCGGATTATCGCTCACAGGCCAGGCCTCAAACAAAAGGAAGCGCCATGACTCAGCAAACAGTTCTGCACCCCCAGCACCTGGAAGCCGGTGCCAAGATGGTGGATTTTCACGGTTGGGACATGCCCATCAACTATGGCTCCCAGCTGGAAGAACACCATGTGGTGCGCCAGGACGCCGGCATGTTCGACGTTTCCCACATGACCATAGTGGACGTCAAGGGCAGCCAGGCCAAGGCCTTCCTGCAGAAGCTGCTGGCCAACGACGTGGGCCGCCTGACCCAGCCCGGCAAGGCCGTGTACAGCGGCATGCTCAACGAACAGGGCGGCGTCATCGATGATCTGATCACCTATTATTTCGCCGCCGACAACTATCGCATGATAGTCAACTCCGCCACCCGCGAGAAAGACCTGGCCTGGATGGCCAAACAGGCGGCCGGTTTCGACGTGACCCTCACCGAGCGGCCCGAACTGGCGATGATCGCGGTGCAGGGACCCAAGGCCAAGGCCAAGGCCGCCACCGTGTTCAGCGCCGGGCAGAATGCCGCCGTGGACGGCATGAAGCCCTTCTTCGGGGTGCAGGCCGGCTCCCTCTTTATCGCCACCACCGGTTACACCGGGGAAGACGGCTATGAAATCGTGGTCCCCGCCGACGAGGCCGGCGCCCTGTGGAACGCGCTCAAGGACGCCGGCGTGCGCCCCTGCGGCCTGGGTGCCCGGGATACCCTGCGCCTGGAAGCGGGCATGAACCTCTACGGCCAGGACATGGATGAAACCATTTCCCCCCTGGCCGCCAATATGGCCTGGACCCTCGCCTGGGAACCCGCCGAGCGCGATTTTATCGGCCGCCAGGCGCTGGAGGCCCAGCGCGCGGCCGGCGACCAGCCCAAGCTGGTGGGCCTGGTGATGAAGGAAAAAGGCGTGCTGCGCGCCGGTACCCCGGTGCGCTTTGTCGATGAGCAAGGTAATGAACAACAAGGCATTATCACTTCCGGCACCTTCTCGCCTACACTGGGTTTCAGCATTGCCCTGGCGCGGGTTCCGCGCTCCATAGGCGCCAATGCCGAAGTGGAACTGCGTAAAAAATGGATGCCGGTGTCCGTGGTGAAGCCGACTTTCGTACGTTTCGGCCAAGCGGTTGCCGAGTTTTAAGAATCAAGAGGAACAACTGATGAGCAATATCCCCAGTGAATTGAAGTATGCCCGCTCTCACGAATGGGTACGGCTGGAAGGAAACGGTGAAGCCGTGGTCGGTATTACCGAGCATGCGCAGGATCTGTTGGGTGATATGGTGTTTGTTGAGCTGCCCGAGGTGGGCCGCACCGTGGACGTGGGCGAAGACTGCGCCGTGGCCGAGTCGGTCAAGGCCGCGTCAGACATCTATGCCCCGGTCAGCGGTGAAATCATCGCCGTGAACGAGGATCTGGAAGACAGCCCCGAGCTGGTCAACTCCGACCCCTACGGCGATGGCTGGTTGTTCCGTATCAAGCTGGCCGACGAGTCCGATCTGGACGAGCTGCTGGATGCCGAAGGCTACGAGAACAGCATCGAGGAAGAGTGATCCCAAGCCCCCTTTTTGGGGGCTTATTGTATCGACAAAGTCTGAACTTTCGCTGCAGGTCGGCCAAAGGGCCAGCTCCGCCGACACGCTGTGAATACCTCCCTGTACGCTCGCACCTGCCATCCCTGGCAGGTGACGGTCGGCGGAGCCGTTCCCTTTGTCCTCCTCTGAACTGCCGCATTGCCGGTCCGGCAGCCCCTCTGCTGCCGGCCTATTAAGGAAGTGAAAGAAAATGACCCAGTCTTTGTTAGAACTTGAGCAGAAAAACGCATTCATCGGCCGCCATATCGGGCCTTCCGAGCAGGAAGTGGCCGAGATGCTGGCGGTGGTGGGCGCCGAGTCCCTGGACGATCTCATCCGCCAGACCGTACCCGCCAGCATACTGAACGACCAGCCGCTGGGCATCGGTGCAAGCCGGACCGAGGTGGAGGCCCTGGCCTACCTGAAGTCACTGGCCCAGCAGAACAAGGTATATAAGAGCTATATCGGCATGGGCTACCACGATACCCATGTGCCCCTGGTGATCCAGCGCAACGTGCTGGAAAACCCGGGCTGGTATACCGCCTATACCCCCTACCAGCCGGAGATCGCCCAGGGCCGGCTGGAGGCGCTGCTCAACTTCCAGCAAATGACCCAGGATCTCACCGGCCTGCCCCTGGCCAGCGCCTCGCTGCTGGACGAGGCCACCGCCGCCGCCGAGGCCATGGCCCTGGCCAAGCGGGTGAGCAAGAACAAGAAGGCCAACACCTTCTTTATCGCCGATGACGTCCATCCCCAGACCATAGACGTGGTGCGCGAGCGGGCCGAGCATTACGGCTTCGACATTGTCGTGGCCCCCGCCGAGGCGGTGGTGGAGCACGAGCTGTTCGGCGCCCTGTTCCAGTACCCGTCCACCACCGGCCAGATCCGCGATATCCAGGCGCTGATCGCCAAGGTGCAAAGCCAGAAGGGCATCGCCTGCGTCGCCGCCGACATCCTGTCGCTGGTGCTGCTCAAGGCGCCGGGCCAGCTGGGTGCCGACGTGGTGCTGGGCAACGCCCAGCGCTTCGGCGTGCCCATGGGCTACGGCGGCCCCCACGCCGCCTTCTTCGCCACCCGCGACGAGCACAAGCGCTCCCTGCCGGGCCGTATCATCGGCGTGTCCAGGGATAGCCGCGGCAAGCCGGCCCTGCGCATGGCGATGCAGACCCGCGAGCAGCACATCCGCCGGGAAAAGGCCAACTCCAACATCTGTACCGCCCAGGTGCTGCTGGCCAACATGTCCAGCTTCTTCGCCGTCTACCACGGCCCGGAGGGCCTCAAGCGCATCGCCGAGCGGACCCACCGCCTGACCGACATCCTGGCCCTGGGCCTCAAGTCCAAGGGCGTGCAATTGAAGCATGACAGCTGGTTCGACACCCTGACCATAGTCACCGCTGACAAGGACGCCATCGTCGCCCGCGCCCTGGCCGCCGGCGTCAACCTGCGCACCGATCTGGACGGCGCCCTGGGCGTGTCCCTGTCCGAAACCACCACCCGCGCCGATGTGGCCCAGCTGTTCGACCTCTTCCTGGGGGCAGGCCACGGCCTGGAGGTGGAGGCGCTGGACGCCGTCGCCGCCAAGGGTACCGGCTCCATTCCCGCCGCCCTGCTGCGCGACGAGCCCATCCTCAGCCACGAGGTGTTCAACCAGTACCACTCCGAAAGCGAGATGCTGCGCTACATCCACAAGCTGGAAATGAAGGATCTGGCGCTCAACTACGGCATGATCTCGCTCGGTTCCTGCACCATGAAGCTCAACGCCACCGCCGAAATGGTGCCGGTGAGCTGGCCCGAGTTCGCCCAGATCCACCCCTTCGCGCCCCTGGATCAGACCCAAGGCTACCAGCAGATGATCGGCGAGCTGGAAGACTGGCTGGTGAAGGTCACCGGTTACGACGCCATCTGCATCCAGCCCAACTCCGGCGCCCAGGGCGAATACGCCGGCCTGCTGGCCATCAAGAAGTATCACGAGTCCCGCAATGAGGGGCACCGCGACATCTGCCTGATCCCGAGCTCGGCCCACGGCACCAACCCGGCGTCGGCCCAGATGGTCAACATGAAGGTCATAGTGGTGGCCTGCGACAAGAAGGGCAACGTGGACATGGCCGACCTCAAGGCCAAGGCCGCCGAGGCGGGCGAGAACCTGGCCTGCATCATGGCCACCTATCCCTCCACCCACGGGGTGTACGAGGAAAGCATCCGCGAGATCTGTGACATCATCCACAGCTACGGCGGCCAGGTGTACATGGACGGCGCCAACATGAACGCCCAGGTGGGCATCACCTCGCCCGGCTTTATCGGCTCCGACGTGTCGCACCTCAACCTGCACAAGACCTTCGCCATTCCCCACGGCGGCGGCGGCCCCGGCATGGGCCCCATCGGCGTCAAGGCGCACCTGGCGCCCTTCGTGGCCGGCCATGCCGTGGTCAAGACCGGCAAGGACAGCCGCGACAACGGCGCCGTGTCTGCGGCGCCCTTCGGCTCCGCCAGCATACTGCCGATCAGCTGGATGTACGTCGCCATGCTGGGCGACGAAGGCCTCAAGCGCTCCACCCAGGTGGCCATCCTCAACGCCAACTACCTGATGAAGAGCCTGGCCGAGGACTTCCCCATCCTCTACAGCGGCCGCAACGACCGGGTGGCCCACGAGTGCATCGTGGATCTGCGCCCGCTGAAGGAAGAGTGCGGCATCAGCGAGATGGACGTGGCCAAGCGCCTGATGGACTACGGCTTCCATGCGCCGACCATGAGCTTCCCGGTGGCCGGCACCCTGATGATCGAGCCGACCGAGTCCGAGTCCAAGGTGGAAATCGATCGCTTTATCCATGCCATGAAGCAGATCCGCGAGGAGATGCGCCAGGTGCAGAGCGGCCAGTGGACCCTGGAGGACAACCCCCTGGTCAATGCCCCGCACACCCAGGACGACGTGATGGATGCCGAGTGGAACCGTGCTTACAGCCGCGAGCAGGCGGTATTCCCCTCGGTCGAGGTGCGCCGCTCCAAGTTCTGGCCGACCGTCAACCGCATCGACGACGTCTACGGCGACCGCAACCTGTTCTGCAGCTGCCTGCCCACCGAGGCCTACGGCGAGTAAGAGTACCAGGTTCTGGATAACGACAAGGGCGCCCGCGAGGCGCCCTTGTTGATCGACACAACATAGTCACAACAAAAAAGCGCCGGTTGGCGCTTTTTTGATTAAGGGCTGTGGTCCGTTCAGGCCAGGGTGGTCTTGCCCGAAGCCATCAGCCGGCGCACGACCTTTTTCAACAGCGGAGCGAACAGGGAGAGGGACGCCAGGATCAGCAGCCACATGGAAATGGGCTTGTCGACGAAGGTCATCCAGTCGCCACCGGAGATCTGCAGGGCGCGACGCATCGACTCTTCCATGATGGCGCCCAGGATCAGCGCCAGGATCAGCGGTGCGGTGGGGAAACCGAACAGCTTCATCGCCAGGCCGATCAGGCCGAAGGCGAGCAGCAGTAGCAGGTCGAACACGTTGAAGCTGAGGCCGTAGACGCCGATCATGCAGAAAATCAGGATCATCGCCAGCAGCAGGGGCTTGGGCATGTCCAGGATACGGGCGATATAGGGGATCAGCGGCAGGTTCAGCACCAGCAGGAAGATGTTGCCCACGTACATACTGGCTATCACACCCCAGAATACGTCCGGACGCTGTTCCAGCATCATGGGGCCCGGAGTGACACCCATCACCAGCAGGGCGCCGAGCAGCACGGCAGTGGAGCCGGAGCCGGGTACGCCCAGGGTCAGCAGGGGCACGAAGGAGCCGCCGCAGGCGGCGTTGTTGGCGGCTTCGGGGCCGGCCACGCCTTTGATGTTGCCCTTGCCGAAGGTGCTGCCGTCCTTGGCCAGGCGTTTTTCCAGGCTGTAGCCGAGGAAGGAGGCCACGGTGGCGCCGGCGCCGGGCAGCACCCCGATAAAGAAGCCGAGCACCGAGCTGCGGCTGACGGGGCCGGCAATTTCCTTCACTTCAGTCTTGCTGAGCTTGAGCGAGCCGATGTTATTGCGCGGCTGCTCCTTGCCGCCACCGCCCTTGAGCAGCATGTAGAAGACTTCCGCCAGGGCGAAGACGCCCAGTGCCACCACCAGGAAGTCGATACCGTCGAGCAGCTCCAGGCTGCCGAAGGTGTAGCGTTCGGTACCGCTTTGCAGGTCGATGCCGACGATGGAGATCATCATGCCCACCACGGCGGCGATCAGGCCCTTGACCAGGGACTTGTCCGACAGGCTGACCACCGCGGTCAGGCCCAGCAGCATGAGGGCGAAGTATTCGGCGGGGCCGAAGCTGACCGCCACCTTGGACAGCAGCGGGGCTATCAGCATCAGGCCGATCACCGACACGGTACCGCCGATAAAGGAAGCATAGGCGGCGATGGCCAGGGCCTTGCCGGCCATGCCCTTCTTGGCCATGGGGTAGCCGTCGAAGGAGGTGGCCACGGTGCCGGCCACGCCGGGTGCGTTCAGCAGAATGGAGGAGGTGGAGCCACCGAAGATGGCGCCATAATAGACCCCGGACATCAGGATCAGGCCCGAGGCGGGATCCATGCTGAAGGTAATGGGGATCATCAGTGCCAGGGCACTGATGGGGCCTAACCCGGGTAACATGCCGATAATGGTGCCGGCAAAGACGCCGACAAACACGTACATGATATTCATCGGGTCCAGGGCGATGCCGAAGCCGTACACCAGACTGTTGAATGCATCCATCATAATGGTAAACCTTTGATTTTTCCTGATTAAAGGTACGTCAACGCGACGGCACGCTTAGAAGGGCAATATCCCCGTGGGGAGATAGACATCCATCACGTAGCTCATCATGAAATACAGCGCCAGTACGACACCGCTCGATGCCAGCACATTGGCCTTGTGATTGCGATAGCCGTAGTAGCAGGCCAATCCGCAGCAGAGCAGGATGGAAGTCACGACAAAGCCTATCGGCTGCAGGGCGAAGGCGTAGGCGACAATGGCGGCGGAGGTGACCACCACCCGCATCCGGGGGCTGGTCCAGAAACCGCCGCTTTCCTCTATGATGTCGTCCTGCGCTTCGTCGTCCTGCACCTTATGCTTGGGCTTTTCAAAGAACAGCAGTATGGCCAGCAGCAGCAGGGCGCTGCCCAGTGCCTTGGGGAAGGCGTCCGAGTCGACGGGGCGGGGCAGCGAGAACTCGGGGATCTGGAACGCCATCCACAGATAGCCCAGGGCGAGCAGGGCCAGGATGATGCCCATTTTCTGGTTGATGTTGATTCTGTTCATAACAATACCTGTACATGACGCGGTGACGGGGAAACCCCGTCACCGCTATCCGTTAGCGCCGCAGCAGGCCCAGATCGCCCAGTATGGTACTAAACTGGTCGAGCTGGCCATCCAGGAAGACACCGAATTCCTCGCCGGTCTGGAAGGCATCGATCCAACCCAACTGCTCGCTGGCCTGCTTCCAGGCATCGGTTTTCACCATGCGGGCGAACAGGTCTTCGTAGTAGGCCCGGGCTTCGGGTGACATGTTCTTCGGCCCCATGACGCCACGCCAGATATCGAAGGTGTAGTCGAGGCCCTGCTCCTTGAAGGTGGGTACGCCGGCCAGGGCGCCGCCCAGGCGCTCGGGGGAAGACACCGCCAGGGCGCGCAGGTTGCCGCCTTCCAGCTGGCCCGCGGCCTCGCCGGCGCCGGTGATCACCGCTTCTACATGGTTGCCCATCAGGCTGATCATGGCTTCACCGCCGCCGGAGAAGGCGATGTAGTTGACACCGCGGGCCTCCAGACCGGCCTCGGCGGCGGCACCGGCGATGGCGATATGATCCATGGATCCGGCCGCCGAGCCGCCGCCCACGCTCAGGCTGGGGTTGGCCTTCATCGCCTCGAACAGATCGTTGATGGTCTCATAGGGGGAGTCATCGCGTACCAGCACGATGGAGTAATCGGTGTTCAGGCGGGCGACCGGGGTAAAGTCCTTGTGGCTGAAGCGCGAGGTGCCGGCCAGGGGCACCAGGATAATGGGCGGGCTGGTGGCGAACAGCTTGTGATCGTTCTTGGCGTCGCGCGCTATCTGGGCCCAGGCCACGGCACCGCCGCCGCCGGGGATGTTGATGGCGGCAAAGTTTTGCGGTGCCAGCTTTTCGCTTTGGATCACCAGGCCGGAAGTCCGTACCAGCGTATCCCAGCCGCCACCCGGGTTGGCCGGCGCGATGAATTCCACGGGGCGAGTCGGTTGCCAGCCCTGGGCCTGAGCGGCGGGCATCTGGGCACCGAGGGCCAGCAGCGGCAGCGCGGCCAGGCCTAAACGTTTGAAGGGTTTGCGTAGGGCGTTGAACATGCAGTTCTCCTTGGTTCGTCCTTGTTAACATCTGGTGTAAAAATAGATGCGTTAGTGTTAAGCAACAAGCTTTGGGGCATAAGTTGAAAAAACAGCATTAAGGCGATTTTGTTTATTTTGTTCACGGCGGGCCGAGAAGTGACGGCAGGGGCGGGGGCTGCTATTGCTTAAGGGTGTCGAAAGCGGCCGCCGGTGCGGCCATAGCCCTGAACATGGAGTGCTTATGTCCGATCATGTGTACAAGCTGATAGAAGTGGCCGGCTCTTCCACCACCGGTTACGACGATGCCATCAGGAAAGCGGTGGCCAAGGCGGCCGAGAGCCTGGATCATCTGGACTGGTTCGAGGTAAAGGAAATGCGCGGCCATATCACCGACGGCCGGATAGCGCATTTCCAGGTGGTGCTTAAAATCGGTTTCCGGCTGGATTGATCAGGGGTTGAGCCGGTAGCGCCGCTCCGGCCGGCCGACTTCGCCATAGGCCTGCTCGGCGCAGGCCTTGCCCTGGGCCACCAGGTATTCCAGGTAACGGCGGGCGGTGGAGCGGCTGGCGCCGATGGCCTTGGCCAGGTCCACCGCGGTTTGCGGCTCCCGGGCCTGGGCCATGGTGCCGAGCACCGTATCCAGGGTCAGCCGGTCTATGCCCTTAGGCAGGCTGCCACTGGCGGCGGGAGGTGGTTCCGCCACCGCCGGATGGCGGTTGAGCGCCCGATCCAGCTCTTCCTGGCTCATTTCCTGTTTCTGCTCGAGCAGCGCCCGCTCCTTGAGGAAGCGGTCCAGCATATGGGCCATGCGCTCGCTCTGGGTGGGTTTTATCAGGTAGTCGAACACGCCGCCGCGCAGGGCTTCCTGGATAGTGTCCACCTCCTTGGCGGCGGTGACCATGACGATGTCGATATGCCGGTAGTGCCTGCGGATCTCCCACAGCAGCTCCAGCCCGGTGGCGTCGGGAATATAGGCGTCCAGCAGCACCAGGTTGATCTGCCCGGCATGCTCCGCCAGAAAGGCCAGGGCCTCGGCCCGGGTTTTGGCTTCATGCAGTACCTTGAAGCCGGCGGTTTGCTCTACAAATTGGCGGTTGATTTCGGCGATGCGAAAGTCATCCTCGATAATCAGTACGCCGTGGGTCTTGTTCATCCCGCTTTTTCCTCTTGCCTTGCCACCCGATTCTTGGCCAGGGTGACGATAAAACAGGCCCCGCCCAGGTCGCCGTCCTCCAGGCTGACGTCCCCATCGTGTTCCAGGCAGAGCCGGCGCACCAGCGCCAGTCCTATCCCCCTGTGCTTGCCCTGCTTGGTGGTGAAGCCATCCTGAAAAATCTGGGCCAACAGGCCGGGATCCACTCCCGGGCCGTTGTCTTCCACCTCGAACAGCAGCTGCGCACCGAGATCGGTGAAGAACAACCGCACCCGGGGGACGGAATCCGTTCCCTGCAGGGCGGCGTCCACCGCGTTGTTGAGCAGGTTGCCGAGCACCGACAACAGCACCTCCTGACCGCTTGGGCTGAGTGGAGTATGCAGGGCGCTGTGTTCGACGATGTCGAGCTGCACGCCTTTTTCCGCCGCGTCCGCCAGCTTGCCGAGCAGGATGCCGCCCACCAGGGGATCGGCCACCTGCTCCAGCACCGTCGCCAACTGAGCCTGTTCGCGGGCGGTTTCCTGGTTGATCAGGGCCAGCGCCTGCTGGGGCTTGTCGAGCTGCAGCAGGCCGGAAATGGTATACAGCTTGTTGGAGAATTCGTGGGCCTGGACCCGCAGGGCATCCATGTCCCTGTTCACCGCGTTCAGCGCCAGGGACAGATCCCGGATTTCCTGGCGGCTGCGGAAGGTGGCCACGGCGCCTTCCACCCGGCCTTCGTGGATGATGGGCACCCGGTTGACCACCACCGGATGCTCGCCTATCCACATCTCCTGATCGAACTGGCGCTCGCCGCTGGACAGCACTTCCCGCAGCCGGGAATTGGGCACCAGCTCCTGCACCGGCAGCCCCAGGGCGTCGCCGTCCGGCGGCAGGTCGAGAAAGCGCCGGGCCGCCTGGTTGAGCAGGGTGATGCGTCCTTCCCGGTTGATGGCCACTATGCCCTCGTGGATGGACTGCAGTATGGCATCCTTTTCCATCACCAGGCGGGCGATCTCATGGGGTTCCAGCCCCAGGATCACCCGTTTCAGGTGCTGGGCCAGCCAGGCGGCGCCCGCCAGCCCCAGCAGTACCATGAGTCCGACCAGTATCCAGCCCAGGGCCAGGTAGTTGTCGATATCGTAGTCGACCTTCTCCAGCATAAACCCCACCGAGACGAGGCCGACGATGTCGCCGGCGGCGTTGAAGATGGGGGCCTTGCCGCGAATGGCTTCGCCCAGCGACCCTTCCGCCTCCGAAATGTAGGCTTCACCGCCGAGCAGCGCCCGCTCGTTGTCGCCGCCGACCATGGGCAGCCCCAGTCGCTCCGGCAGCGGGTGGGAGTAGCGGATGCCGGCGCTGTTGCCCACCACCACGTAGCGGGCGCCGGTTTCGATACGGATCTGCTCGGCCAGGGGCTGGATGATGGCGGCCGGCTCGGGTGTGTCGAAGGCCTCGACGATGGCGGGGATCTGGGCCACGGTCTGGGCCACGTTCATGGCGCGCAGGCCTATCTGTTCGGTGATGATCTGGCCCTGGCGGTGGTGCAGGTAGGTGCCCTGCACCAGCAGGGTGGCGGCCACCAGGGTGCCGACCAGCAGCAGTACCTGGGTGCGAAAGCGGAGCGGTGGGTAAGAGCGGTTAATGTTCACGAATACCTGAAATCCGACCGAAAAAAAGGGGCCTGTCCCAGTTTACCCGCATCCGGTGGCGAACCAAGCCCTGGGCCGCAATTATGTGGCCTGCGTCCGGTGGACATCGTCGGCGCCGGCCTGGCTCCGGCGTCAACTGCGGTAATCACCGATATCGGGCCGGCGGCTGGGACCGAGCAGGGCCAGGTCGACCGGATGGAAGGCCTTGATGGCCTCGAAGCAGAAATCGCCCACCGCCCGGTGCAGGGCCTGGGGATCGTGATTGGTGATGATGATCACGCTCTTGGACAGGTTGCGCCGGCGGCGCAGCAAATGGCCGAGAAAGCTGGACTGGCTTTCCGCCAGGCGGCTGCGGTTGGCGGCGACCTCGTCCAGCACCAGCAGGTCCACTTCTTCCAGGGCCCGGCGATACTGGTTGCGGCTTTCCTGATCTTCGATCACGCCGAAAAACAGCCGATCCACCACCGAGGCCCACTGCTGGAAGATCACCGACTTCTGGTGCTGGCGGATCAGCTCATGGGCGATGGCGCCGGCCAGGGTGGACTTGCCGGTGCCGAAGTCACCGTAGATCAGGATGGCGGCCCCGCCTTTTTGCTCCCAGTGGTCGAAGGCATTGATAAAATGATGGGCGGTATCGATATGATGACCGAGCACAGGATCGTTGCTGTCCATATTGGCGAAGGTCCAGTCCGGATTGAGATCCGCCTGGGCCAGCAGGCGCTCGGTGCGCTTCTGGCGGGCCTCCTGCTGGGCCAGACGCACCTCGGCGTTGGCCTGCTGCTCGTACTGTCGCTTGAGGCTGGCATAGTCGTACTGGGGCAGGTTGCCACTGGCACGCAGTCGTTTGATGCGGCTCAGCAGCCCCTGCACCTGGCCGGTGCCCGCGTCGGCGGACAGGTTCTTGTCCGGTCGCTGGCGTCGCCGCCGGGCAATGTCGGCCAGGTCGGCGGCAATCTCTTCAGGTGTCTTTTTCATTGCGATCTCCCTGGACATGGGGGCCGAGGCGGCGGGCTTCTTCCATCATTTCACGGGCGCGCTTGCTGGGGCCGGTGTCGACTTTGGCCGGGGCCTGCTGGTAGCCGTTGCTGTCCTGCGGTGCCGGTGTGCGCCTGACGCTGCGCTGGTTCTTGAGCTTGCGCACGAACTTCAGCATCCATTGATGCTGGTTTTCAAATACTTCGGGGCGGCCCAGCCAGTAGGCGATAAACTCGCCCAGCTCGGTCTCATCGAAATGGCTGTCCAGCAGGCCGCACAGCCTGGCCAGGCCGTCAAACTGGTCGTCCGGGCGCCACTCGGGGTGCATGGCAAACTGGCGGGAGGGCAAGGGTGCCAGCCCCTGCAGCCGCTTCAGCGGCAGTAAAAACACGGCGCCATGGTAGTGTTGCGGATTGGGCTTTGCCAGCGGGCCCAGCAGGCCGGCCTCCAGCAGTTCGTCCACCAGCGCGGTCAGCTCCACCGGGGTGACCCGATAACGATATTCGCCCTCACCCTGTACCGCCAATGCCTTGCCCAGGCTCGGATAGTCGAGGGCCTGGGTATGATCGCCCCGGGCACTGTGCCGGAGGTAAAACTGGTATAAGCTGCGGGCCGGATGGGACAGTCGGGGAGAGGTCAGCGCCTGATATTCTGCCGGAGTCATAATGCCACTGTTGCTGCATGGGGCAGCCATTATCCAACAAAGTGCCGACAGAATACAGCCGGCAGGGTGATGTCGCTGTCACTGTGACTAAAATCGGCTAGGCTCAGTGTATACATTCTCATTACCCTGCCACATTGAACTATGTTTGATTTTTGCCCGTTGATTTTACTGATAGAAGACGACCCGGTATTCCGTCGACTGATGGTAGCCTACCTTGAGCTGTGGGGGGCCAGGGTGCTCGAAGCGGACAGCGGGGAAGAAGGGCTGTTGCTGGCCGAGCTGAACGGTCCCGACCTGGTGCTGAGCGATTTGCTGCTGCCGGCGCCGGCGGGGTTGGAGGTGATTGCCTGTCTGAAGCGACGGTATCCTGCCCTGCCGGTGATTGCCATTTCCGGCCAGCAGAAAATGGCGGACGTGGCGCGGGCCCTGCGCGCCGGTGCCGAAGACTATCTGATCAAGCCCATCCGCAGCTGGAACCTGGTGGCGGAAGTCATCGCCGGTATCCTCAGGCCCGATCCCGGCAAACTATTGGACGAACTGAACGAGCACCTGGCCTATTACCGCCGGGAAGACATCGCCGCCAGCCGGTTGCTGCAGAGCTGGCGGCAGCAGCCGGAACGGACCCTGGGAGACTGGCGGCTGAGTTGCCGGCAAAGCTCGCCCTGGGTGCTGACCGAATACATCAGGCTGGATCAGGATCTGCTGCTGCTGCTGGCGGAGTTCGATCCGCTCAATATGGATACGCCTGTGGTCATGACGCTGGTCACTTTCGTGCTCAATGAACCCCTGCGCCGCTACGGTAGCGAGCCCGGCAGCGTGCTGAACAGCCCGGCCCGTACCCTGGAATATATCAACCAGCTTATTCTGGATGTGGGGCTGGGTACCAGGGTCAATCTGGCTTTGTTTCGACTGTATGCGGATGCAGGCCGGGTAGAGGTGGCCAACGGCGGCATGGTCGGCAGCAATTGGCTGGAGCACTGCGATGCGGGTCCCCTGGGATTGAAGGAACTGACCGCCAACCAGTTCAGTTATCGCTGTTCCTTTCCCCTGGATCTGACCCTCAAGGGCAGTTTTGGCGGCGAGATCCGGCTCACCGCCAGCCGCGAACTCACCTGAGACTGAGCTGCTGCAGATAACGGGCGAAGTCGGCCCCCAGTTCCCGATGGCGGAGGCCATATTCAATATTGGCCATCAAAAAGCCGAGCTTGCTGCCGCAGTCGTGACTTTTCCCCTGGATATGATGGGCTTCTACCGGCTCCTTCTCCATCAGCATGGCGATGGTATCGGTCAGCTGTATTTCATCGCCCTTGCCGAGCGGCGTTTTTTCCAGTACCGGCCAGATATTGGCGGACAGGACATAGCGCCCCACCACCGCCAGGTTGGAGGGGGCATCGATCTGCCGGGGTTTTTCGACGATGGCACAGAGCGGTGAGGAGGTTCCCTGGCTCAGGGCATTGCCGTTGATATCGACGATACCGAACTGATCCACCAGCTCATGGGCGACCGGCTCCACCAGGATCTGACTGTGGCCGTTGTTTTCAAAGGCGCGGATCATGGCGGCCAGGTTGTCTTGCCGCAGATCGCAGGCGGCCTCGTCGATCAGCACATCGGGCAACAAGATGGCGAAGGGAGCGTCACCGACCAGCGGATG
Organism: Zobellella iuensis; assembly: GCF_016746085.1. Taxonomy (GTDB): domain Bacteria; phylum Pseudomonadota; class Gammaproteobacteria; order Enterobacterales; family Aeromonadaceae; genus Oceanimonas; species Oceanimonas iuensis. The sequence goes on along the minus strand of NZ_JAERTZ010000025.1, from coordinate 328,435 downwards.
GGCGCAGAGGATGGCGTGGCCCAGTCCCTTGGCCTCGCCCTGGCGGACGTGCATGATGGTGACATCGGGCGGGCAGATATTCTGCACTTCGCTGAGCAACTGCCGCTTGACCCGTTTTTCCAGGGTGGCTTCCAGCTCGAAGCTGGTATCGAAGTGGTTTTCGATGGAGTTTTTGCTGGCATGGGTGACCAGCACGATTTCCTTGATCCCGGCCTGGACCGCTTCGTTGACCACGTACTGGATCAGGGGCTTGTCGACCACCGGTAGCATTTCTTTGGGAATGGCCTTGGTGGCGGGCAGCATGCGGGTGCCCAATCCTGCGACCGGAATCACTGCTTTGCGAATCAATGGCTGTGAAGGCATGGTTCTGACACCAAAAAAACAACGGGCTCGTATCATAACCAATAGCAGCCCTCCCGGCCATGCCCGGGAGGGCCGAAGGTCAGTTACTCAGCAGGTGCCGGTTTTTTTCTACCGTGGCGGGGCCAATACCGCTGACTTTGGCCAGATCGTCGATCGAGGCGAAGGGGCCGTTGTTTTGCCGGTATTCCACTATGGCTGCCGCCTTGGCCGGACCTATGCCGGTGAGCAGGGCGAGCTGATCCTGAGTGGCGGTATTGATGTCGATACTGGTGATCACGGTTTCCTGGGCCGGCTCGCTGGCCAGGGCCGGGGTGCCGAGAGCCAGTGTCGCTGCCAGCAGAGTGGATAACAGAGCCTTGTACATACCCGTCTCTCCTTGTTGTTGGGATGATGTTGTCCATTGGACCTATCAAGCCTTGGTCAGGGAGGGGCCTTTGGGCAATGCCGAAGAGTAAAATCCCCCAAATGGGTGAAGACGCTATCCGGGCAACCATAAAAAAACCGGCCTGGGCCGGTTTGGACGTTCAGGGCAGGACTTTCCTGAAGGGCTTGACGATGACGGAGGCGTAGACGCCGGCGGCCAGGTAGGGATCGGCGTCGGCCCAGGCCTGGGCGGCGTCCAGCGAGTCGAACTCGGCGATCACCGTGCTGCCGGTAAAGCCGGCCGCTCCCGGGTCTTCGGCGTCGATGGCCGGGTTGGGGCCGGCCACCAGCAGGCGGCCTTCCTCTGTCAGGGCCTGCAGCCGGGCCAGGTGGGCCGGGCGGGCGGCTAAGCGTTTTTCCAGACTATTGGGGGCGTCTTGGGCAAAGATGACGTACCACATGATTTATCCTTCCTGTTTGTTTTTTTCCTGGGCGGGTTGATGCCGGTACAGATAGAAAACGGTAGCGATGGTAAACAATAGCGTCAGGCCCAGCAGGCCGAATACCTTGAAGTTGACCCACAGCTCCTGTGACAGATAGAAGGCCACATAGATATTGAGCAGGCCGCAAAACAGAAAGAAACCAACCCAGCCCAGGTTGGCCTTATCCCATATTGCATCGGGCAGGGTCAGCTCTTTACCCAGCATTTGTTTGAGCAGGTTTTTGCCGAAGCCATAGCGGCCGACCAGCAGACCCAGTGCGAACAGGACGTTGACCGCGGTGACCTTCCATTTGATAAAGGCATCGTCCTGGAAGAACATGGTGAGACCGCCGAAGAACAGCACCAGCACCAGGGTGATAAGGTGCATCTTTTCCAGCTTTTTATGCCGGACCCACTGCACCAGCATCTGCACGCAGGTGGCGGCCATCAGGGCGCCGGTGGCGGCATAAATATCGACCGTTTTGTACACCACGAAGAAGATGATGAGCGGGATGAATTCGACAAATTGCTTCATTTAGGGTCAACCTGTACTGCGAATGAGCGCCCAGTTTACCCCCATGACCGGCCACAGGCAAAGTCGCCCGCCATTTATTCAATACCAAAGGGCCCCGGTTCGATGTGGAACCGGGGCCCTTTGTTTATGGGGAGACGTGAAGGGCGGAGGCTTAGCCCCGTACGCCCTCGGCGATAAAGTCCATGCTGGCCTGCACCGCCGGCAGCGGCTGGTCCAGTTCGCACACTTCCCTGGCGAAAGGCTCGAAGGAGAAGTAGCCCTGGTAGCCGGCCTGCAGCAGGGTGCGGATCTGGCCGATATTGTCCAGCCGGTCCGCGGGGCCGACCAGCACCCGGTGGGCGTCCAGCATCTGCTCGTAGCCGATGGCGGTATCTTCCACCCCGGAGATATGCACCAGGCCGGTGAACTCGGGGAAGAACTCGGTTTCGCCCGCCACCCTGTGGTGGAAGGTGTCATGCACCAGGGCGAAGCGGCCCTCGCCGCCCACCGCCTGGATGGCGGCCACGGCGTTTTTCTTCAGCCGCAGGGAGGAGACGGGGAAGCCCAGCGGCTCCACGAAACCCTTGAGGCCGTGTTGTTCCAGTATCGGCTGGAGGCCGCGCAGGGCCTGCTCCAGGCTGGCGGGGTCCGAGCCCTGGAAGCTGCCGTCGTTGAGCGGGCACAGCACCAGGCCGGTGGCGCCGCAGGCGGCGGCCAGTTCGGCCAGCCTTTCGGCCTGGGCGGCGCGCTCCGGGTTCCAGACGTTGAACGGATAGAGGGCGTTGATGCTCAGGATCTCGATGCCGAGCTCACGGGCCCGGGCGCCGATGGCGCGGGCGTGGTCCAGCTCGCTGATGCTGTTGTCGGCCACATCGTTGCGCAGCTCCACCGCCTGCAGGCCCAGGGCCTTGGCGGTGTCGAGCAGTTCGAAGGCGCTCAGCTTGGGCGCCGTCATATGGTTCAGGGAAAAGGTAGGGGTCAGTTGAGACATCTTGATTCGGCTCCGTACATCACTTGTTGTAGAAGGTGGGGCGCTCGGCCATCACCACGGGTTCAATCTGGCCACTTTCCTGGGCCAACACGCAGGCGTCGGCGGCCACGGCGGCGGCATAACCGTCCCAGGCGGTGGGGCCGGACAGCTGCTGCTGTTCAATGCCCTTGATAAAGTCCTGCAGCTCGATGTCGTAGGCTTCGATAAAGCGCTGTTTCCAGTCGGTGAGGATGTTGGTGGCCAGCTTGGCGTCGGTGCGCAGCAGCAGGCTCTGGGGCTCGGGCAGGTTGGCGACGCCGGTCTCGCCCACCACAGAGCACTGGATGTCGTAGCCGTACTGGCAGTTGACGAAGATTTCCAGATCGATGCGCACGCCCTTCTGGGTTTCGATCAGCACTATCTGCGGATCGGCCAGGTGCTCGAAGCGGTGGCGGGTACGCTTGGGATACACCACCTGCACCGTCTTGTAGTCGTCGTCCAGCAGCCAGCGCAGCACGTCCAGCTCGTGGATGGCGGTGTCGACGATGGCCATGCTGGTGACATAGCCGTCGGGCACGGTCGGGTTGCGGTGGGCGCAGTGCACCATCAGCGGCTCGCCGATCTGGCCGGCGTCGATGGCTTGTTTCAGCAGCTGGTAGCCCTTGTCGTAGGGGCGCATAAAGCCGACCTGCACCAGGCGCTTGCCGGCGGCCACTTCGGCCTCGACGATATTGAGGCAGCCCCGGGCGGTGGTGGCCAGGGGTTTCTCGCAGAACACGTACTTGCCGGCTGCGATGGCGGACAACACGAATTCTTCGTGGGTGGGACCCCAGGAGGTGACCAGCACGGCGTCCACATCCTCGGCCTTGATCAGGTCGTGGCCGTTGTCGTAGACCTTGGCGTCCAGCCCCAGTCGTGCCACCACCGCCTCGGCCTGGGCGCGGTTGACGTCGTTCACCGCCACCACCTGGCCGCCGGACAGGGTCTGGGTAATGCGGCGGGCGTGGTCTGCGCCGATGGCGCCGGTACCGATAACACCAATTCTGATTGTCATGTTTTTCCTCCAGATCAAGGTCGTCTCGTCGGCCTGGCGCCGACGCTCAGTGGTCTTCTTCCCGTAGGCCGGTATTTTTTGATGTTACCGGCTTGTTGGAACTTATGTTTCATAACCATCACTATAAGCAGTGGTGGGGCAAAAACGCCAAGGTCGCGATGATGGAAAGCCATCATTACGGCTATACTGGAACTCCTTTCCGGGAGTTGGAGTGAAAAACATGAAGAAGATCACGCTGACCGAAGTCGCCAAACGGGCGGGGGTGGGGGAAGCCACCGTCGATCGGGTGCTGAACGAACGGGGCAATGTATCGCCGGCCACCGCCGAGCGGGTGATCCGGGTGGCCCGGGAGCTGGGAATGAAACGGATGCTGCCGGACGAATGGCACCGGCTGCGCCATATAGAGGTGTTCCTGAGCGACAGCGATACCTATTTCTTCAAGCAACTGAGCCAGAGCTTTATGGAGGCGGCGGATACCCTGGGCAAACGGCGCCTGGTACTGCATCGCACCCTGGTGGGCGAGCGGGAGCCTTCGCTGCTGGCGAAGAAACTGAACCAGGCCGCCGCCGGGCGGGACGGCATCATACTGTTCGGCTCGGATCACCCGGCGGTGGTGGCGGCGGTGAACGCCGCCACCGACCAGGGGGTGCCGGTGATCAGCCTGGTCACCGAGTTGCCGGGCACGGCGCCCCTTGCCCATGTGGGCATAGATCAATATGCCGCCGGGCGCACCGCCGGCTGGTTGCTGGAACAATGGTGCCGGGAGCCCGGCGAAGTGCTGGTGGTATGCGGCCCGCAGGAGGTGCTGGTGCACCGGGAGCGGGTGCGCGGCTGCCGGGAGCGGCTGGCGGAGTCCGGCTCCCGGCTGCTGCCCCTGGTGCTGGAGGGCCGGGAGCAGAACGAACTTATCGAATCCCTGGTGCGGGAACGGCTGGCCGCGGGCCGGGTGGTGGCGGTGTACAACACCGGGCCCGGCAACGCCATTATTGCCCGCCTGCTGGAGCGGCAGGGCCTGGCCGGCCGCTGCATTTTTATCGGCCACGAGCGCCATGCCACCTCCGAAGCCCTGCTGCGCCAGGGAAAAATGCACCTGACCCTGGATCAGAACCCCAGGCTGCACGCCTTTCGCGCCCTGGAGCTGCTGCTCTGCCAACTGGAGCAGGGAACGCCGCCGGCCGCCGGGGGACATATCGACTTTTCCCTGATCACCCGGGAGAACCTGGGCCGCTGAGCGGTTGCGCACCGCTTTTGAAATTTACATTTCATCTCTTTCCTGCCTTTTCCGGGGCGTTCCGGAGCCGGGAAAGGTTTTTTCCGCAGCTGCCCTTTCGATTTTGTTGATGGTATTCAAGATTTTGATTTTAAAGGAATTTTGATTTTTACTCCGCCGCTGTCCCGTTACCGTCCGACACCATAACAAGATCCATGTCAAAGAATTGTTATTTTTTTGAGGATTGATGGTGATAGCGCCTTGCGAAAAATCATAAATTCCAACATTATTAATTTTGAAATAAACGTTCAATTGATGGTTCGCCATCACCGATAGCGATTTCATCGGGCTGTTGAGTGGTTGAATGGCCCGGTCAAGGAATGAAACACCCGGTTTCTCACAAGGAGTAAGACCATGAAATTCAAAAAGCTGATAGTTGCCTCCGCCCTGGCCGCCGCCCTGCCGTTCGGCGCTTATGCCGACGATATCAAGCTCGGCGTGTCCATGGCGTTGTTCGACGACAACTTCCTGACCCTGGTGCGTCAGGCCATGCAGGAGAAAGTCGCGGAGCTGGATGACGTCAGTGCCCAGTTCGAAGACGCCAAGAATGACGTGGGCCAGCAGTTGCAGCAGGTGGAAAGCTTTATCAACCAGAAGCTGGACGCCATCGTGATCAACCCGGTGGATACCCAGGCGGTCGCCCCCATCATCCGTCGCGCCGAGGCGGCCGGCATTCCGCTGATCTTCGTCAATCGTCGTCCCGAGGCGACCCTGCCCGAGGGCATGGCCTTCGTCGGCTCCGACTCCAAGGTGGCCGGCCGACTGCAGATGGAATATATCGCCGAGAAGCTGGGCGGCAAGGGCAATGTCGCCATCCTGATGGGTGAGCTGTCCAGCGAAGCCACCCGTGACCGTACCAGCGGGGTGGAGGAAATCGCTGCCCAGTATCCGGACATCAAGATCATCACCAAGGAAACCGCCAAGTTTTCCCGCAAGGAAGGTATCGACGTGACCAATAACTGGCTGCTGTCCGGTTACGAGATCGATGCCATCGCCTCCAATAACGATGAAATGGCCATCGGCGCCATCATGGCCCTGGGCCCCAACCGCCTGAAGGGCGTGATCGTGGGCGGCGTGGACGCGACCCCCGATGCCCTGGCTTTTCTGGACAAGGGCATGCTGGACGTGACCGTGTTCCAGGACGCCAAGGGCCAAGGCAAGGCGTCCATCGAAACGGCGGTGAAAATGGCGAAAGGGGAGGCCGTGGATAAAAACGTGATGATTCCCTACGAGCTGGTTTCTCCGGAAAACTACAAAGAGTTCATTGGACGTAACTAAGTCATCAACAGGGGCCCGCCGGTCGGGCCCCTTGATACGTCTTGGAGGTAATCAGATGTACCCATATGTGCTCGAAGCCGAAGGCATCAGCAAAGGCTTCCCCGGTGTCAAGGCGCTGGACAACGTAACCCTGAAGATACGGCCGGGAAGTGTACATGCCCTGATGGGGGAGAATGGCGCCGGCAAGTCCACCCTGATGAAGTGCCTGATCGGCATCTACACCCCCGATACCGGCACCATCAAGGTCAAGGGCAAGGAAATGAATTTCCGCGATACCATGGACGCCCTGCACTCCGGCATTTCCATGATCCACCAGGAACTGAACCTGGTGCCCTACATGACGGTGGCGGAGAATATCTGGCTGGGCCGCGAGCCCATGAAAGGGCCCTTCGTCGACCACGATACCCTCTACCGGGAAACCGACAAGCTGCTCAAGCAGCTCAGCATCAAGGTCAAACCCGATGAGCTGGTGGGCGATCTCAGCATCGGCACCCAGCAGATGATCGAAATCGCCAAGGCGGTATCCTACGACGCCGACGTGGTGATCATGGACGAGCCCACCTCGGCCCTGACCGAAGGTGAGGTGTTCCACCTGTTCCGCATCATCAACGACCTTAAGGAGCAGGGCAAGTCCATCGTCTACATCAGCCACAAGATGGACGAAATATTCGAAATCACCGATGAAATCAGCATCTTCCGGGACGGCACCTACGTCGGCTCGGACAAGACCGACCACTTCGACCGCCAGAGCCTGATCACCAAGATGGTGGGCCGCGAACTGACCCAGATGTTCCCCAAGTTCAACGACAATATCGGAGAAGAGGTGCTGGCGGTGAACAACCTCTGCCGCGCCGGCAAGTTCCACGATGTCAGCTTTTCGCTCAAGCGGGGCGAGATCCTGGGCGTGGCCGGCCTGGTCGGCGCCGGGCGCAGCGAGGTGATGGAAAGCCTGTTCGGGGTGCACCCGGCCGACAGCGGCAGCATAGTGCTGGAAGGGCAGGAAGTGCAGATAGGCTCCCCCGCCCAGGCCATCGATCTGGGGCTGGCGTTCCTCACCGAGGACCGCAAGAAGTCCGGCCTGTTCCTGGTGCTGTCGGTGCTGGAAAACATGAGCATCGTCAAGATGCCGAAATATATCGACGGCAAGGGCTTCGTCAAGCATTCGGACATGGTCAAGGACTGCATGGAGCAGATCCAGAAGCTCAATATCAAGACCCCCACCATGGATCAGATCATCAACAACCTGAGCGGCGGCAACCAGCAGAAGGTGCTGATTGCCCGCTGGCTGCTGGCCCAGCCCAAGCTGCTGATCCTGGACGAGCCCACCCGGGGCATCGACGTGGGCGCCAAGGCGGAAATCTACAAGCTGATCAGCGAACTGGCCAACCGGGGCGTGGCCATCATCATGGTGTCGTCGGAGCTGCCGGAAATCCTGGGCATGAGCGACCGGGTGATGGTGATGCACGAGGGGCATATCACCGGCATTCTCGACCGGGAGGACGCCACTCAGGAAAAAATCCTCGAGTTGGCCTCGGAATAAGCGGCTATAAAGGAATATGACAATGGAAAATGTAAAGGCAACTAAAGCGATGGCGGCAACACAGAACAACGGCACCGCCTGGGACAATATCAAGCGGAAAATGCCCAAGGACATGGGCATCTTCCTGGTGATGATCGGCATCGCCCTGGTGTTCGAGGTGTTGGGCTGGATCTTCCGTGGCCAGTCCTTCCTGATGAACCCGGGCCGGCTGGTGCTGATTGTGCTGCAGGTGGCGATCATCGGCATCATCGCCGTGGGGGTGACCCAGGTCATCATCACCACCGGCATCGATCTTTCTTCCGGCTCCCTGGTGGCGCTGACCGCGGTGGTGGCGGCCAGCCTGGCGCAAACCGCCGACAGCATCTCGCCCATGTATCCGGGGCTGGTGGATCTGCCGGCCATAGTGCCGATAGTGGCGGGCATAGGGGTGGGGCTGTTGTGCGGCGTGGTCAACGGCTGGCTTATCACCAAAACCGGCATTCCGCCCTTTATCGCCACCCTCGGCATGATGGTATCGGCCCGCGGCCTGGCCCAGTTCTATACCCAGGGCAACCCCATCAGCTTCCTCTCCGACGGCTTTACCTCCATCGGCCAGGGCTCGGTGCCGGTGGTGATCTTCCTGGTGGTGGCGGTGGTGTTCCATATCGCACTCAAGCACACCCGCTACGGCAAATACGTGTACGCCATCGGCGGCAACATGACCTCGGCCCGGGTGTCCGGCATCAACGTCGACAAGTACCTGATCATCGTGTACTCCATCGCCGGGGCTCTGTCCGGCCTGGCGGGCATCGTGATGGCGGCGCGGGTGAGCAGCGGCCAGTCCAGCATGGGCATGGCCTACGAGCTGGACGCCATCGCCGCGGCGGTGATCGGCGGCACCAGCCTGATGGGCGGGGTGGGGCGCATCACCGGCTGCGTGATCGGGGCCATCATCCTCGGCCTGATGAAGAGCGGCTTCACCTTTATCGGGGTGGACAGCTACGTGCAGGACATCATCAAGGGCGCCATCATCGTCGGTGCCGTGGTGATCGACATGCGCCGCAACAAGGCCAAACGCTGATTCAATACTTCAATATCCTGGTGCGATTTGCCCTTTTTCAGGCAGGCGGCTTCGGCTCCCTGCCTGTTTTTTTATGCGTGCTAGCGGGCGGAAAATGAAATAAAGCACGCGTATCGGGCCCGGGTGTTTCATCCTCCGATGGCTCCCGGAAGGGAAAAGTGGGAGCCGTATCAAACAAAAATTTACAAATCAGCCACAAATCGCGATCCAGATCATGGAATTTTTGTTTCAAAATTGATTTAAATGGATTGTTCGTTTAGCTTTATGTTCGAGATAAATCAATAACAACAACGTTACCTTGTTTTTACGCAGGCCCTATGGCCAGGCAGCTATTCAAACGGAGGCATCATGACGCCGCAAGGAAGATACAACATCAAGTACGTACTGCTGATCTGCGCAGTATCCGCATTGGGAGGCTTGCTGTTCGGCTACGACACGGCGGTGATTTCCGGCGCCATCGGCCCCATCAAGAGCTATTTCGGGCTGGATGCCTTCGGCGTGGGCTGGGCGGTGTCCAACGTGGCCATCGGCTGCATCGTCGGCGCCTTTGCCGCCGGTACCATCGCCGGCCGGCTCGGTCGCAAGAAGGCGCTGCTGCTGGCGGCCCTGCTGTTTACCGTTTCCGCCATCGGCTCCGCCCTGGTGGATACCTTCTTCTGGTTTATCGTCTACCGCCTGATCGGCGGGGTGGCGGTGGGCCTGGCCTCGGCGGTGTCGCCCATGTACATGTCGGAAGTCTCGCCCAAGGACATCCGTGGCCGGGCGCTGAGCATGCAGAACTTCGCCATCGTGTTTGGCCAGGTGGTGATCTTCTCCATCAACTACCTGATCGCCAAGGGCGCGACCGAAGCCTGGATGGTGGACATGGGTTGGCGGGTGATGCTGGGATCGGAAGTGATCCCCTGCCTGCTGTTCTGCCTGGTGGTGATGTTCATCCCTGAGTCGCCCCGCTGGAACGTGATGCAGGGCAACGACGCCGCGGCGCTTGCCACCCTGCGCAAGATCTACAACGGCCCCTATCCGGAAAAGGTACTCCAGGAGATCAAGGACTCGCTCAAACAACGCCAACTGGAGCAGCAGCAAAAGCGCAAGATCGACTACCGCAACGACAGGGCCTTCTGGTTTATCGTGATCGTAGGCTGCATGATCGCCATCTTCCAGCAGGCCTCCGGCGTCAACGTGATGATGTATTTTGCCCCCGTGGTGCTGGAGCAGGCCACCGGCAACAATGAAGTAGCGCTGTTTATGACCATCTGGGTCGGGGTGATGCAGCTGGTGGGTACCCTTGTTGGCGCCCTGCTGATGGACAGGGTAGGGCGGGTGCCGCTGCTGCGCATCGGTGCCATCGGCTCGACCCTGGGCTTGCTGGTCACTTCCTACTTCCTGTATCAGTCGGCGGGGCTTGCCGGGGCCGAGGCGGTGCGCAACGGCTACTTCATCCTCTCGGGCATGCTGCTGTTTATGCTGTTCTTTTCCTTCTCTTGGAGCGTAGGTGCCTGGGTGGTGGTGTCCGAAATATTCCCCAACCGGATGCGCTCCGAGGGTATGTCGCTGGCGATAGCCGCCCTGTGGGTGAGCAACTTCTGCATCGGCCTCGGCTTCCCGCTGATGAACGACAACGCCTTCCTGCTCGAGCATTTCAACGGTGCCTTCCCCATGTGGCTGTTCGCCGGCTGTTGTGTGCTGGCCTACTTCTTCGTCAGCCGTTTCCTGCCCGAAACCAAGGGCGTGTCGCTGGAACGGATGGAAGAAACCATGCTGGCCAGGACCAAACTGGAGGCCAAGGAAGTACCGGCCGAGATGGCGCGGGCCAACGGCTGATTTTACCCAGGTATTTTCCTTCGTTACGGCTGTTTTACCATCGTCATCTCCGCGAAGGCGGAGATCCAGGGCAAGGCGCACTGGACTCCCGCCTTCGCGGGAGTGACTACAGATAACTGCGAAGCTTTGTCAGCAGTCTGAAACCGGCCCCTGGGCCGGTTTTTTTGAGGGGCATGATGATCACCGATCCTTATTTCTACCTGGTCGCCGTGCCTGCCGTGCTGATCTACGGCATCGGCAAGGGCGGCCTGGGCGGGGCCCTGGGGGTGGTGGCGGTGCCCCTCATCAGCCTTACCACCCATCCCTCCACCGCCGCCGCCGTGCTGCTGCCGCTGCTGTGCCTGATGGACCTGTTCGCCGTGGCCTGGCACCACCGCCATGTGTGCTGGCGCCAAATTCGCCAGATCATCCCCGGCGCCCTGCTGGGGGTGGCGCTGGCGGGGCTGCTGATGGCCCGGGCACCGGGCTGGCTGCTCACCGGCTTTATCGGTATTGCCTCCATCCTGTTCTGCCTGCACCACTGGTTCAGCCCGCCGGTGCCGGCCAGGGCGGGCGGCCTGGGCCAGGGCACCCTGTGGGGCACCCTCACCGGCCTGTTCAGCACCACCATCCACGCCGGCGGGGCGCCGGCCAGCATGTACCTGTTGCCCCAGCAACTGGAGAAACGGCTGCTGATCGGCACCATGGCGGTGCTGTTCGCGCTGATCAACCTGATGAAGCTGGTGCCCTACGCCCTGCTTGGCCAGCTCAACCCCGGCAACCTGCAAACCTCCCTGATGCTGGTGCCCCTGGTGCCGGTCGGGGTCTGGCTCGGGGGCTGGCTGGTCAGCACCGCCAGCCAGCGGCTGATCTACCGGCTGTGCTACGGGCTCTTGTTCCTCTCCGGCCTGCACTTCCTGCAACTGAGCCTCCGGACCTGGTGGTGATCAGCCCGCCTCTGCAGCCCTCGTGTCCTCGCCTGGTCACCGCGTAGCCGCAGCCAGCGTTGCGGCATAGAGCACTGCACACCACACTTGGTACAGGTTCTCTTCAGTCCTGCCACTCTGCCCCATGCACTGGGATGCACACCGACATTCGATCAGGAAGAACAGCCGGTGGCAGGCGTCAGGGGGCGGGCCTGGCTGGTGTGACACCCTATTTGTCAGAAGGTACCTAAAAGGAATCATGATGAACACGATCAAACTCACCATGGCGCAAGCGCTGGTCAAATACCTGATGGCGCAGAAAACCCTGATTGACGGCAAGGTCGAGCCTTTGTTTCCGGGAGTGTTCGGTATCTTTGGGCACGGCAATGTCACCTGTTTGGCGGAGGCGCTGGAAGCCGTGCGCCAAGACTTCCCCACTTGGCGCGGGCAAAACGAGCAGTCGATGGCATTGGCGGGCATCGCTTATAGCAAGGCAAAAAAGCGGCGCCAGATCATGGCGGTTACCACCTCAATTGGACCGGGAGCGACCAATGTGGTCACCGCCGCCGGGGTGGCTCACGCCAATCGGCTGCCGCTTCTGATCATGTCGGGGGACACCTTTGTCAGTCGGGTTCCCGACCCTGTGCTTCAACAGGTGGAGCACTTCCATGCACCAGCGACCACTGTCAATGATGCGTTCAAGGCGGTCAGTCGTTACTGGGACAGGATTTACACCCCGGAGCAACTGATTTCCTCCCTGCCGCAGGCGGTTGCCACCATGCTGGATCCCGCGGATTGCGGCCCGGCCTTTATCGGCCTGCCGCAGGATGTGCAGGCCATGGCCTACGACTACCCACTGGCGTTTTTCGAAGAAACCCGGCACCAGGCGCCTCGGCCCAGGCCTGATCTCGCCCAGTTGGAAAGCGCCTGTACCCGGCTGAAACAGGCTGTCCGCCCCCTGATCATCACCGGCGGTGGCGTACTGTACTCCGAAGCCGGTGAGGTGTTGCAGAACTTTGCTGCCCGTCATCGTATCCCGGTTTGCGAGACCGTCGCCGGTCGAGCGACCCTGGCGCATGATGATCCGGTCAATATCGGCCCCGTTGGTATCATCGGCTCTTCTTCCGCCAACCTGATGGCGTCCCAGGCGGACGTGGTGCTGGCGGTGGGAACCCGGCTGCAGGATTTTACCACCGGCTCCTGGAGCCTGTTTGCGCACGACTGCCAGCTGATCGCGATCAACGCGGCCCGGTTCGATGCCCACAAGCACAGGGCGATTTCGGTGGTGGGGGATGCCAGAGTCAGCCTGGAAGAGCTGGATAACCTACTGGCGGACTGGGCCGCGCCAGCCGACTGGCTGGCGCAGGGATGCCAGGAATACCGGCGCTGGAACGAGGTGGTGGATGCCCGTACCGCCGCGGGTGGCGAAGGATTGCCGAGCTATGCCCAGGTCATTGGGGCCATCAACCGTCATTGTGCCCCTGAAGACAGGGTGATCAGCGCCGCCGGCGGTCTTCCCGGTGAAATCACCAAGCTCTGGCGCACCAAGCTTCCCGGTACCTTCGACTGTGAGTTCGGCTTTTCCTGCATGGGCTACGAGATCGCCGGTGGCTGGGGCTCGGCCATGGCCAACCGGGGGCGGGGCGACACCATAGTGTTCGCCGGCGACGGCTCCTACATGATGATGAACTCCGATATCTACAGCACCGTGCTCGATGGCAACAAGATGATAGTGGTGGTGTGCAACAACGGCGGCTATGCGGTGATCAACCGGCTGCAGAACGGCAAGGGAGGGGCGTCCTACAATAACCTGTTGCAGGACTGCAACATCAAGCAACTGGTTCCGGTGGACTTCGTGCAGCATGCCCGCAGCATGGGGGCGCTGGCGGAAAAGGCCTCGTCCATTGCCGAATTGGAGCAAGCCTTTATCAGGGCCAAGGCCGCGGATCGCACCTACGTGATCCAGATTGATACGGATCCGTTCGACTGGTCGCCGGGCGATGCCTGGTGGGATGTAGGGGTGCCCGAGGTCAGCCAGCGTGAGCAGGTACGCCAGGTCAAGATCGAGCACGAAAAGATGCGTCGTCACCAGCGGATTGGGGTATGAGCCATAACGATTCAAATCGCTATTGCTCCCATCGCTTGGTCCAATGACGAGTGACTCTCCGGCCGCAAGATAAACGCCACCGCCGCCAACAACGACGAAATGGCGGGTAAGTAAGTGGCAAAAGGGTATTAACCCGGCCGTTGACGTTCACCGGGTCAATACCTGCCGATACCCCTTCGGTATCGGCACGGCCGGAGGCCGTTAAATATACAGACATCGATGTCTGCAAGAGCCGTGAGTTTACTGCATGGTCGGCATGACGAAATCCGCGCCGGCGCGGATGCCGGTGGGCCAGCGCGAGGTGATGGTTTTCAGCCTGGTATAGAAACGAATGCCTTCCGGGCCATGCATATGATGATCGCCGAACAGCGAGGCTTTCCAGCCCCCGAAGGAGTGGAACGCCATGGGTACCGGGATCGGTACGTTGATGCCAACCATGCCGACCTGTATCTGGTGGGCGAACTCGCGGGCCGCATCGCCGTCACGGGTAAAGATCGCCGTGCCATTACCGAACTCGTGCTCGTTGATCCAGCGAGCGGCGGTTTCGTAGGAATCCGCGCGTGCCACGGCGAGCACAGGTCCGAAGATCTCTTCCCTGTAGATCTTCATCTCGGTGGTGACATGGTCGAACAGGGTGCCGCCAATGAAATAGCCGTTTTCGTGCCCCGCTACCTGCAGGTCGCGACCGTCGACGATCAGTTTCGCACCCTCTTCGACGCCGGATGCGATGTAGCCGCGTACCCGCTCGAGGTGTTCGCGGGTGACCAGCGGGCCCATTTCCGAGGCGGCGTCGGTCCCCGGCCCGACCTTGAGCTCCCGTACCTTGGCTTCGAGTTTGGCGACCAGGGCGTTGGCCGTCTCCTCGCCAACGGGCACCGCGACGGAGATCGCCATGCAGCGCTCGCCGGCAGAGCCGTAGGCCGCCCCCATCAGGGCATCGACCGCCTGGTCGAGATCAGCATCCGGCATGATGATCATGTGGTTTTTGGCGCCGCCCAGTGCCTGGCAGCGCTTGCCGGTGCGCGCGGCGGTTTCGTAGATGTAACGGGCGATCGGCGTCGAGCCGACAAAGCTCACCGCGGCGATGTCCGGATCCGTCAGCAGGGCGTCCACCGACTCCTTGTCGCCCTGGACCACATTGAAAACGCCATCGGGCAGCCCCGCTTCCTTGAGCCACTTGGCGATCAGCAAGGATGCCGACGGATCGCGCTCCGAAGGCTTCAGGATGAAGCAGTTGCCGCAGGCCAGCGCCACGGGAAACATCCACATCGGCACCATCACCGGGAAGTTGAACGGGGTGATGCCGGCAACGATGCCAAGCGGCTGCCGCAGCGCATGGCTGTCGACCCGGGTGCCGACGTTTTCGGTAACCTCGCCCTTGAGCAATTGCGGTGCGCCCACGGCGAACTCGACGACTTCCATGCCGCGCTGAATTTCGCCTTTGGCGTCGGAGAGGACCTTACCGTGCTCGGCGGTGATCACGGCCGCCAGCTCGTCCGTGCGCTCCTCCAGGATACGCAGGAAGCGGTTGAGAATGCGGGAGCGCCGCAACGGCGTGGTGCCGGACCAGAGGGGGTAGGCTTTTTTCGCCACCGCCACCACCTCACGCACTTCTTCTGTGGTAGCCAGTGGCAGGGTACCGCTCTGTTGGCCGGTCGCGGGATTGAAAACCTGGCTGGTGCGCGTACCGCGACCCGCCACTTCTTGTCCGTTGATGAAATGGTTGATTGTGCGTGGCATATTCAGTACCTCGGTCAAAGTGTCTGTCAATTTAGGGTGATACCGCTGCAATACGCTGCCTTACCGGCAGAGGTATTCGATGTGAGCACAATCAGGCTCTCGACCATCACGGCTTTTCGAAAACGCTGTTCGGCGGTACCTGCCCTTGAGTATGGTTGACCCGGAGCCAGATCAACGCCAGGAGAGGCCCAACGCTGCCCCAGTCGACCGGGCCCTGGCTCCGGCGAACAGTCCGGTTTTTGAGGGCCGGTGGCGCTTGACTGTCCTCCGCCACTCTTGCAGCGAGACGGCAGCAGCGTGCCGGCCGCGGATCATCGTCGATGGCGGCGCGGCTGCTCAGCCCGCCATGTTGAAGGGGGTGACCACCAGCACCCGGGAAAAGTCTGGCAGGGTAGCAGTGGCCGGCAGGAAGCCATGGAAGCGCAGCAGTTGCATAAAGGCCCGGCGGGCGTCCTGCTGCAGGTCGTGGTCGATGAGGGCGGCGATGCGCCCCTCCGCCAGCAACTGACGGTTTTCCCGGTCCAGAT
Source organism: Zobellella iuensis (assembly GCF_016746085.1). Lineage (GTDB taxonomy): Bacteria > Pseudomonadota > Gammaproteobacteria > Enterobacterales > Aeromonadaceae > Oceanimonas > Oceanimonas iuensis. The sequence goes on along the minus strand of NZ_JAERTZ010000025.1, from coordinate 312,442 downwards.
CGTGCCCGATCAACACCCCTAGCGGACGGCCCCGGGCGGCAAAGGCATCGACGATGGCCCTGTTGCCGCCGCCCACGCTGTAGACGGCGGTCAGATCGGGGTGGCGGTCCAGGCAGTCGGTCATCAGCCCCAGGGTTTTGTCGTATATCCCCAGGCCGCCGCTCAGCTCCACCACCCCGAGGTGCGGCGCCTGCTCCCGCAGCCACTGGCGAAAACCGCTCTCCCGCTCTTCCTCGCCGCGAAAGCCCTGGCTGCTCAGGACCACCGCCACCCGGGCGGGGGTGGACGGCAGCCAGCGGCGCATCAGGTAGGCGGCGGTGCGCCCGGCGCTGCGGTTGTCCATGCCGATGTAGCCGATGCGCCGGCTGGCGGGCAGATCGGTGACCAGGGTGACCACCGGGATGCCCGCCTCGAACAGCCGGTTGACCGCCTCGTTGACGGGCGGCTCGTCCGGCGCCTTCAGGATTACCCCTTGGCTGCCTTGCTCGAGGCTGCGTTGCAGCAGCCCGGCGAGTTCACTCACCGCTATGTCCTCGAACAGATGGAAGCGGGGGCTTATCCGGTAGGGGGCCAGGCTGCCCACCTGGCCGGTCATGGCCTCCGCCACCGCCCCACTGAACCGCTCCGGCGCCTGCATGATGACGTCGAAATACAGGGTACGGCCGGCGGCCAGTGCCGCCCGTTGCTGGCTGTCCAGCTCGAGGATGGCCTGCTCCACCCGTTTTAGGGTCTGGTAGTGCACCTGGCCGCGCCGGTGCAGCACCCGGTCCACCGTGGCCTTGCTGACTCCGGCCTGGGCCGCAATCTGCTTGATGGAGAATTTCTTGTGGTCGAGCTCGTTCATGAGGTGTTTCTGAGGCGTTGCCGAGGTCTTGTTGCCAGAGTGTAAATGCTACTATCGATTTGAAATCAACAAAAACGAAATATTTGTTTTACTTGAACATCACCGGAGGGACAGATGAGCCAGAGTGACAAGCGAGACTTCGAGGGACGCTATTTCGTGGTAACCGGCAGCACCCAGGGGCTGGGAGCGGCGGTGGCCGAGTTGCTGGCGGCACGGGGGGCGGCGGGCCTGGTGCTGTGCGGGCGCAGCCGGGACAAGGGGCAGGCCCAGGCCGACCGGCTGACCAACATGGGCTGCCCGTCCTGGTTCGTGCCGGCGGATCTGGAGCGGGCGGAGGACTGCCAGGCCATTATCGACGAGGCCGAGCGGCGCTTCGGCACCCTGCACGGCCTGGCCAACTGCGCCGGCATGTCGGATCGGGGCGGCATCCTCGACACCAGCCCCGAGCTGTTCGACCGCATCTTCGCGGTCAACGTGCGGGCGCCCTTCTTCCTGATGCAGGCGGCCATCAAGCTGATGATCCGCAACCAAGTAGAAGGCTGCATCGTCAACATCATCACCATGACTTCCCACGGCGGCCAGTCCTTCCTCACCCCTTACGCTTCCTCCAAGGGCGCCCTGACCACCCTCACCAAGAACGTGGCCTACAGCGGCATGCGCAACCGGATCCGGGTCAACGGCCTCAATATCGGCTGGATGGACTCGCCCCACGAGCACGAGATCCAGCGCCAGTACCACGGTGCCGACGACGACTGGCTGGCCCGGGTGGAGCAGGCGCAGCCCTTCGGCCGCCTGCTCAAGCCGGAGGAGGTGGCGCGGGTGCTGGCCTTTATGCTGTCCGACGAGTCGGGCATGATGACCGGCGCCATCATCGACTTCGACCAGGGGGTGATCGGCTGTGGCGACGAAGGCACCCCCAAACCGCCGGCGGCCCTGGCCCTGCCGGAAGGAGGCGCGGCATGACGGCGCTCTATCTGCAACCAGAACGGCTCGATCTGGCCGGGTTCACCGCCCTGTGCGAGCAGTCTCCGACCTTGGCCGACTACCCCCTGGCGGCCGGCATCGAACGCCGGGTGCTGGTCTATCGGGCGCCAACCCTGAACGCCGCCGTCCAACGAGATCGCACCGAGGTGCTGGCCGAGCTGCACCGGGCCCTGGCGCAGGGACCGGGGGTGCTGGTGATCAAGGGCGGCTATGCCGACCAAGGGGTTATTGAGCGCAACACGGCGGTGTTCGGGCGCATCTTCGCGGAGGAGGCGGAGCGCGGGGCGGCGGCGGATCACTTCGCCCAGGCCGGCCACAACGGCCGCATCTGGAACTCGCTGCAGAAGGTGGCGGAGCGGGACGCCGAGGCCTTTATCGACTACTACGCCAACCCCCTGCTGGCGCTGGTGTGCGAGGCCTGGCTGGGGCCCTGGTACCAGATGACCGCCCAGGTCAATGTGGTGCGCCCGGGCGGCCAGGCCCAGCAGCCACACCGGGACTACCACCTCGGCTTCCAGTCGGCGGCCGACGCGAGCCGCTTTCCGCTGCCGGTGCAGCAATTGTCCCAGTACCTGACCCTGCAGGGGGCCGTGGCCCACTCGGACATGCCCCTGGCCTCGGGGCCCACCCTGCTGCTGCCCTTTTCCCAGCGGTATGAGGGCGGCTACCTGGCCTGGCGGCGGCCGGACTTTATCGACTACTTCGAGCGCCACGCGGTGCAGCTGCCGCTGGAGCGGGGGGACATGCTGTTCTTCAGCCCGGCCCTGTTCCACGCCGCCGGCAGCAACAGCACCGAGGATGTGGTGCGCACCGCCAACCTGCTGCAGGTGTCTTCCGCCTTCGGCAAGCCGATGGAAACGGTGAGCCGGGAGCGGATATTGCGGCATCTCTATCCGGCGCTGTTGGCCCGCTATCGTCAGGGCCAACTGGCGGAGCCCGAGCTGTCGGCGCTGATCGCGGCCGCCGCCGATGGGTACTCCTTTCCCACCAACCTGGACCGGGATCCGCCCCTTGGTGGCCTGGCGCCGCAGACCCAGCAGCAACTGCTGCGCCAGGCGCTGGAAGAAGGCTGGACGGAAGCGGATTTCGGCCGGCAGCTGAGCCTGAGCCAGCAAAAGCGGCAGGCGTGAGTGAAGGGGGGCGACATAATACGCGGTGGTGCTTCCCGGCAGGGGAGCGTCTGAGGCGGGGAATTCAGTCTGTTCATAGTGAACAGTGGGAATATGCCGCCCACAGATGCTCGGCTGACCTGGCCGGCATCTGCGGGCTTGTGAGGCTTATACAGATTTATGCTTGCTGAATATCAGAGCTTGAGACCTTCCCGGATCGATTTCAGGGTCAGTTCGTTGGACCATTCGGGGCGGTCGGGATAGGCGAACACCGCATTGGTGACGATGCCGTCGAACTTGATCTCCCTGAGCTTGCGGTACAGGGCGTCGAAGTCCACCTCGCCCTCGCCCGGGTTGAGGTGCTGGTGAATGGTCACGTCCGCGTCCGGCGGGTTGATGATATAGCGCAGCCCGAAGCCAGCCTTGTGGTTGAAGGTGTCGGCGATCAGCACATGGGCCAGCAGATCACCGGCTTCCTCGATGTGCTTGACCACATCGCCGATGCCGTTGTCGTAATAGAAGGCGTGGGGCACCGAATAGACCAGCTTGATCCAGTCCTTGTCCAGGGCGCGGATCATGCGCACCGCTTCGATGTTCTGCTCGATAAAGTCGTGGGGATGGGACTGCAGGTTGAGCTTGATGCTCTCGCGCTCGAACAGCGGCATCAACTCTTCCATCGAGCGGACGAAGGCGTCCTCGCTGGCCTGGGGCTTGCGCTTGTTGCCGCTGAACTCGGAGTTCATCAGGTCCACCCCCAGTTCGGCGGTGATCTCGATGCAGCGCTTCCAGTTGCGTACCGCCGCCTGGCGCTCTTCCTCCACCGGGGAGGACCACTGCTGCACCGGCAGCACCGAAGAGATCTTGACGCCGGCGTCGGCACAATACTTCTTCAGACTCTTGATCAGCTGCCGATCGACCTTGGGATACTCGCAAAACCAGATGAAATCCTTGCGCGGAGACAACTCCACCCATTCGTATCCCAGCCGGGCCACGGTGTCGATGGTCTCCTTCAGGCCGGTGTTGTCACGATAGTGCGACGGATCGTATACCAAACGCATGTTGATACTCCCTTTGACTTGGACCAGATGATAAAGCCAGTTTCCGCCGGGTTAGCGGGCTTTGCGGTATGTCTCCGGCTATAGAGCCTGCTCATGATGCATATAAGCCGGATTTATTGAAATCATTATTTCAACAAACCCGAAATATTGAAATTTTTATTTCAATAAGAAGCAGCAGTTGTGACAGGCATCAAATTTCATCCTACGGGATTTTGATGGTCCCGGATAAGAAATTCGATCGCTGGTAGGCAAAGGGCGTTAACCCAGCGCGGCCCTATCTCTCTAATATGGAAAGATCTTTGAAGCAAGAAAGTGAAGTTTGATTTCCACTGTTATTGATTTTTTTACATGAAGGCCCTGTAGGTCGGCATTTTGCCAGTGGTGTAATGTAAAGGAAAAGCAAGAAAACAAATATTCTGCGAGCCCCGCTCTGCTCTAATAACAGTACATTAACAACGGCGTAAAGCCCTATCCGAGGTGCCATCATGACCATGCATATCACCAGTGCCCCCTGCTGCTGGGGCGTGGACGACGTCAACAATCCCCACCTGCCGCCTTGGCAAAGGGTGCTGAGCGAGGCGGCCCAGGCCGGCTACCGGGGCATTGAGCTCGGCCCCTACGGCTACTTGCCGCTGGATATCGACCTGGTCGGTACCGCGCTCGGGGCCAACGGCCTGAGCGTGGTGGCGGGCACCATCTTCGACGATCTGGTGGACCCGGCCAACCTCGACAACCTGCTCCGCCAGACCCGCGATATCTGCGACCTGCTCACCCGCTTGCCCCGGTGCCCAAGGCGCCGGGCCAGCGCTTCGCCGCCCCCTATCTGGTGCTGATCGACCATGTGCACGCCGAGCGCAGCCTGGTGGCCGGCCACCCGGAGCGCGCGGCCCGGCTCTCGCCCGAGCGCTGGCGGCAGACCATGGCGCACATCGAGGCCATTGCCACCCTGGCCCGGGACAGGTACGGGGTGCGGGCGGTGATCCATCCCCACGCGGGCGGCTATATCGAATTCGAGGACGAAATCGAGCAACTGGTCGCGGACATCCCCGCCGAGGTGGCCGGCCTGTGCCTGGACACCGGCCATCTCTACTACTCGAAGATGGATCCGCTGACCTGGCTGCGGCGTTATGCCGAGCGCATCGACTACCTGCACTTCAAGGACATAGACCCCGAGGTCTACGCCGAGGTGATGGCGGAGCCGGTGGACTTTTTCGCCGCCTGCGCCCGGGGCGTGATGTGCCCCATCGGCCGGGGCGTGCTGGACTACGACGCCATCCACGCCCTGCTCAAGGAGCTGGACTACCAGGGCTATATCACGGTGGAGCAGGAGCGGGATCCGCGCAACGCCGACGGAAGCCTGCAGGATGTGACCGCCAGCCTGGCCTTTTTGCAAAGCAAGGGGTTTTAGGGCAGCCAATACCAATGTCAAAGGGGCGGGCAAAGGGAGCTGCTCCGCCGACCGTCACATGCCAGGGATGGCATGTGCGAGCGTACAGGGATGTATTTACAGCGGGTCGGCGGAGTAGTCCCTTTGGCCGGACTCGGGATATCTACAGACGACTGGAACAAGGAGAAACCGCAATGATTTATGGAGAACGCAAGGTCAAGGCACCCATCCGCTGGGCCATGGTGGGTGGCGGCAAGGGCAGCCAGATTGGCTATATCCACCGCTCGGCGGCGCTGCGCGACCACAGCTTCCAACTGGTGGCCGGCGCCTTCGACCTCGACCCCGAACGGGGCCGGGAATTCGGCGCCGGCCTGCAGGTGGAGCCCGAGCGCTGCTATGCCGACTACCAGACCCTGTTCGCCGCAGAGGCCAAACGGGAAGACGGCATCCAGGCGGTGTCCATCGCCACCCCCAACGGCACCCACTTCGCCATCAGCAAGGCGGCGCTGGAAGCCGGCCTGCACGTGGTGTGCGAAAAACCCCTGTGCTTTACCCTGGCCGAGGCCGAGGAGCTGCGCGCCCTGGCCGAGCGCCGGCAGCGCATGCTGTGCGTGACCTACGGCTATGCCGGCCACCAGTTGATCACCCAGGCCAGGGCCATGATCGCCAACGGCGAGCTGGGCGAGATCCGCATGGTGCACATGCAGTTCGCCCACGGCTTCCACAGCGAGGCGGTGGAGCAGGGGAACCCCAGCACCCAGTGGCGGGTGGATCCCCGTTATGCCGGGCCCAGCTATGTGCTGGGGGATCTGGCCACCCATCCGCTCTATCTGTCCGAAGTGATGCTGCCACAGCTCAAGATTGAGAAGCTGCTGTGCGCCCGCCAGAGCTTCGTGCGGAGCCGGGCACCACTCGAAGACAACGCCTATGTGCTGATGCAGTACAGCGGCGGGGTGATGGGGCATGTTTGGGCCAGCGCGGTCAACGCCGGCTCCATGCACGGCCAGAAGATCCGGGTGATCGGTTCCCGGGCCAGCCTGGAGTGGTGGGACGAGCAGCCCAACCAGCTGCGTTTTGAAATCCAGGGCGAGCCGGCGCGCATCCTGGAGCGGGGCATGGGCTACCTCTACCCTGAGGCGCTGGAGGACGATCGCATCGGTGGCGGTCATCCAGAGGGCTTGTTCGAATCCTGGTCCAACCTCTACTACCGTTTCGCCCTGGCGATGGAAGCCTGCGACGCGGGCGAGCACGACCGGGTGAAGACCCTGCATATCCCCGGCATCGAGGCCGGGGTGGCAGGGGTGCGTTGGGTGGAAAACTGCGTGCGCTCGGCGGATCTGGGCGCGGTGTGGGTGGATTACCGCTGAGGGCCGGGCTTGCGCCGCGCGCTCCCCGGGGACAAGATAAGCGGGTGTGCCCACCAGGAGAGACGGCGTGATACAGCATTTTGTCAGCGGCAAACGCCGGGGCCGGCTGGAGCTGGAGCAGCCGGCCGAGCTGATGTACCTGTGCCTGGCCGACGCCGGCGACACCCGGCTGCCCCGGGCCATGCACCGGCACGACGACCGGGTGGAGATCGTCTTTATCCGCGAGGGTAGCGGCACCCATATCATCGACGGCCGCGCCTACAGTACCGGGCGGGGCGATCTGCTGATCTACAACGGCGGCGTGCTGCACGACGAGTCCGCCAACCCCAATGAGGGCATGAGCGTCTATTGCTGCGCCTTCACCAACCTCAAGCTCCGGGGCCTGCCCAAAAACACCCTGAGCCGCGGCCGGGTGCGGATCCCCACCGGCGAGCGCCATGGGGAATTCGACAGCCTGTTCGGGCTCTTGCATGCCCAGATCCGTTCCGAGCACAAGCTCAGCCTGGCCTGCTGCGATCACCTGCTGCAGGCGCTGCTGCTGATGGTGTCCAGCCTGATCGACGAGCAGGACGCGGAGGAGGAGGCGGCCCGCTATGAGCTGGGCGAAAGCGTCAAGCGCTATATCGACCGGCACTACCAGGTCGAGCTGGATCTGGGCCGGCTGTCCGAGGCGCTCCACATCAGCCCCTATTACCTCGCCCACCGCTTCAGGCAGAGCGTGGGCTGCTCGCCCATCCAGTACCTGATCCGCCGGCGCATCGGCGAGGCCCAGACTTTGCTGATCAACACCGGGCTCAGCGTCACCGACATCGCGCTGATGGTGGGCTACGACAACCCCAACTACTTCAACACCGCCTTCCGGAAGGTGGTGGGCATCCCCCCCGGCCGGTACCGCCGGCAATACCTGGAATAGCCCTGCCGCGCGCCGGCCCCGTGCCAGCCTGCACCAAACCGGCCCGTTCCGGCCGACTAGGTTAACGAATTGTGTCGCCAGTCACAGTTCCGCCAAAGAGCGTTTGGATTTTTAAATTCACAATTTCACCAAACGAAATAAATGTTTTATCATCACTTTCAACAGAATCAGTCATTCACCAACCAGGGGGAGCGGATGTCCAAGTTATTATCCAAGCGCCAGCAAGCGGACAGCCAGGGCGCCATCCAGCGCATCACGCCGGAATCGGCCGGCTGGGGCTATGTGGGCTTCGAGGTGTATGAGCTGGAGGCCGGCCAGAGCCTGAGCCAGGACACCCTGGACCGGGAAGTCTGCCTGGTGCTGGTGGCGGGCAAGGCCAGCGTGCGCACCCGCGAACTCAGCCTCGATGCCATCGGAGAGCGGATGAGCCCCTTCGAGCGCAAGAAGCCCTACGCCGTCTATGTGCCCAACGACGATCATTTCACCGTCACCGCCGACACTAAAGTAGAGCTGGCGGTATGCAAGGCGCCGGGGTTCGGCAACTACCCGGCGCGGCTGATCGGCCCCGACAGCATCGATGCCGAGCATCGCGGCAAGGGCCATAACCAACGCTATGTGCACAACATCCTGCCCGACACCGCCGAGGCGGACAGCCTGCTGGTGGTGGAGGTGTTCACCGACGAAGGCTGCACCAGCTCCTACCCGTCCCACAAGCACGACCGGGACGCCGAGCCGGGCGAAACCTACCTGGAAGAGACCTATTACCACCGCTTCGATCCGCCCCAGGGCTTTGCCCTGCAGCGGGTCTACACCGACGATTTCGAGTTGGACGAGTGCATGGCGCCCTACAACCAGGACGTGGTGCAGGTGCCGAAAGGCTACCACCCGGTGGCCACCATCGCCGGCTACGACAACTATTACCTGAACGTGATGGCCGGGCCCACCCGCAAGTGGCGCTTTACCTGGGAGGCCGATCACGCCTGGGTGAATTCCGATAACTATCCCAAAAACAAGTAACCCAAGAACAAGCAAGCCGACACAAGCACAAGGAGAGGGTTAATGATTAATGTGGCATTGATTGGCGCCGGCCGCATCGGCCAGGTGCATTCGGCGAATATAGTGGCGCACCCCGAGAGCCGGCTGGTGGCCATAGTTGATGCGTTCCCCGAGGCGGCCCTGAGCCTGTCCGAGAAGACCGGCGCGCCGGTGAAGACCCTGGAAGAGGTGATGGCCGACCCGGGCATCGACGCCGTGGTCATCGGCTCGGCCACCGACACCCATGCCGACTTTATCGAGCAGGCGGCGCGCAGCGGCAAGGCCATCTTCTGCGAGAAGCCGGTGGATTTGAGCCTTGCGCGGGTGCAGGCCTGCCTCAAGGTGGTGGAGGAGTGCCAGGTGCCGCTGCTGGTGGGCTTCAACCGCCGCTTCGATCCCAACTTTGCCGCCGTGCGCAACCGCTACCAGCAAGGCCAGATCGGCAAGGCCGAGTCGGTCCTTATCGTATCCCGGGATCCGTCGCCGCCCCCGGTGTCCTACATCCAGCGCTCCGGCGGCCTGTTCCGCGACATGACCATCCACGACTTCGACATGGCCTGCTACCTGGTGGACGAGCCGGTGGTGGCGGTGACCGCCCGCGGCAGCTGCGTGGTGGACCCGGCCATCGGTGAGGCCGGCGATATCGACACCGCCGTGGTTACCCTGGAATTCGCCTCCGGCGCCCTGGGCACCATAGTCAACACCCGTCGCTCCGGCTTCGGCTACGACCAGCGCATCGAGCTGCTGGGCGCCGAGGGCATGCTCAGGGCCGAGAACCAGCTGGAAAATACCGTCCAACTGGCCAACGAGCAGGGCACCGCGGTGGCCAATCCCCAGTACTTCTTCCTGGAGCGCTACAGCGCTGCCTACAAGGCCGAGTGGGCCCACTTCGTGGACGTGGCCCTGGGCCGGGCCCAATGCCTGAGCGGCGGCAAGGAAGGCGAGCAGGCACTGCGCCTGGCCGACGCGGCGGTGGAGTCCTGGACCACCGGCAAGACGGTCCGCCTGTAAGGCCAGGGGCCGCGCCATGCCACCGCTGTGCCGGCCCTGTCCGTAGGCTCAATGTCAGTCGACCAAAAAACGGCGGCGGGGTTGGGTTACCCATCTGTAGGGGTCGACTTCAGTCGACCAAAATACGGCGCCGGGACCTGGGCTGGTCCCATGCAGGGGCGACTTCAGCCGACCAAACCATGGTTCCGGGCTTGGGGTGGCCCACTGAAGTGGGCCTGCCATGGTCTTGGCGCGGGTTGCGCCGCTGAGGTGGGACCTTATCAAGTCTGTTTTTGTTTCTCGATGGGTTTCAGATCTTTTGGGTCTGAGTTTTGCGCCTGCTCCTTGAGCAGGCGCTTTTTTTTTATATCCCCTGTTGCCACTGCTGCTCGCCGGTGGCGAGGGCCTGGGCAAGGGTGTCGATGCTGGCGTCGGGCAGGGTCTCGGGCAGCAGGTCGGCGCCGGTGCTGACGAAGAGCTGGGCATAGGCGTTGCGCAGATCGGCATAGGCCAGGTCGCGCCGCAGCTTGGCCTGCAGGTTGTTCAGCTCGCCCTGGATCAGTTCCAGCTCGCCGATGGCCTGGGCCCGGTGGCGGTTGCGCAATTGCACCGCAATCTGCTCGTCGAGTTCGGCCAGTTCCTGGCTGGTGGCGAATTGGCGACGGGCTTCGTTGAAGTTGGCGTTGGCGACATAAAGCTGGGCCAGCACGGCCATCGACATGGCCTGGCGCCTGGCGGTGGCCACCTGCTCGCCGGCTTTGGCTGCGTCGATGGCGGCCGGGCCCGAGAGCACATTGAACAGGTTCCAGGTGATCTTTACGCCATAATCGGCCCAGCTGTTGTTGGTGAGAAAGTCGTTGCTGTCGTAGTGACCGCCGGCGGAGAACTCCAGCCCCGGCATCAACCGAAGCATGGCTTTGCGGGTTTCGGTGGCACTGATACGGCTCTGATAATCCTGCTCACGCAGTTCCGGTCGGTTGGCCAGGGCCTCCTGCTCCAGTTGTTGCAGCGGTGCCGTGACTTCCGGCATCTCATAGTGGCCGGTGTCGGCCAGGGTAAAGTCGCTGTCGAGGGGCAGGTTGATGAGGGCCGCGAGCCGGGTGTTGGCCAGCGACAAGGCCCGGCGTTGCTCTTCCAGCCGGCGGGTGGCTTCAATCAGGGAGCGTTGGTAGCTCAGGTTCTGCACCATATCACCCAGTTTCTGCTGCTGCAGCCGGCCACTGTCTTGCCGGGCCTGATCCACCCGGGCGAGCAGGTCGTCTATCTGCTGTAGCAGGCGCCCGGCGGCCACCGCCTGCCAGTAAGCGGAGCGTACGTCCTGGGTGATGGTGTGTAGCACCTTGCGCCGACGTTCCTGCATGATCAGTCGCTGATCGGCCTGCTGTTTGGCACTGAGGTAGCCCACCCCAAAGTCGAGTACGTTCCAGACCATGTTCAGGTCGGCTACCTGGCGGTGCTGCTCCTGCGAAGTGGAGGGCTCGAGCGACTGGGTGCCGGTTTCGATACTTTCACTGCTGGAGGCGCTGACGTTGCTGCGGCCCACATAGCCGGCCTGGGCGGTGATGCGCGGCAGCAGGTCGAGGTTGGCCAGGTCGAGCTGGCGCTCGGCCATGGCTTCTTCCATCAGTTTGAGGCGGGCTTCCAGGTTGTATTTGACTGCCCGCGCCATGGCCTGGTGCAGGGTGAGCGGGCCCTGCAGCGGCTCCTGGTTCTTGAACATGAGCACCATATCCTGCTCGGCCCGTTGCAGGCTGGCCTGGCGATCGATGGGCTGGCTGGTAACGGCGCAGCCGCTGATGAACAGGGCGAGGAGGCTGATGCTGAGCGGTTTTTTGTAGGCCATGGGTGTGACGGCTCCCTTGTTTTTGCGCGTAATTGATTGGTTTTCCCTAAAATATTGCAATGGTTCAGGCATGTTGCTGCTCCGCCAGTTGGGCGAGTGCCCAGGCCAGTTTTTGTTGTTGTCGTTGTTCCTGTTCGTTCCATTGTTGCAGCTGTGCGTTCAGGCTGGGCACGGCGCTGTCCAGGCCGCCGTCCAGGCTGTCGCCCAGACCGGAGCCGAATGCATCACCAAAGCCACCACCCGGCACGCCACTCAAACCACCTCCCTGTCCGCCACTCAGGCCATAGCCTCCGCCGAAGCCGTCGCTGAACAAGCTGCCGATGGTCGAGCTATTGCCGGGAACGTCGCCGCTCACCAGGGTTGAACCGCTGAACACCTGGCTGAGGTAGCTGGGAGCCGAGTTGTTGGCGGAAAGGAAAATATTGCCCAGGGGCGTGATGCCGCTGCTACCCGCTTCGCCGAACAGGGAGGTGCCCACCGCCAGCGGGGGAGGCGGCGCTGTGGGCGAGGTTTGCCCTGTTGAGCCGGTATTGCTTTGCGGGGTGTTGGCGCCCTGTTCCACCCTGAATTCGGGGTCTCCTCCCAGTGCCAGCCGGGTATAGGCTTGCGGTATGTTGCTGCCCGCCAGGGGATTGCCGGCGTTGTCCACCAGCCGGTTATTGGCGGCGAACTGCAGGGTGAGGCTGCCTTCACCGTTGATATTGCCGATGATGACACGGTACTGGCTGCCACCCAGGTGATCGACCCGGGTTATGTCTCCGGTTAGGCTGCCGGTGGTCACCAGGGCGAACTGATCGGCTCCCGGGTTGGCCATGTTTTCGCTGAACTCGACCAGGTAGCTCAGTGTGTTGCCTGCCGCTCTTTCTGCGCCTTCACGGGTAATGGTAGCGGTGGGCAACTCCGTATCGATCGCATAGAGGTTGGAGTCGGTGGTGCCGGCGCCGCTGTTGCCCGCCGCATCCACCACCCCGGTGTTGTCCAGGGTGATGAGGTTGCTGGCGGCGGTGATATTGGCGGTGGGCGTCAGGGTGGCGGTCCAGGTAACACCGCCATCGCTGCTGCTCAAGCCACTCAACACCCCATTGGCCACGGTAAAGTCGGCGGTGGTCAGGCCACTGACCGCCTCGCTGAAGGTGATGGTAACGGCAGCGGTTTCCCCGGCCGCCAGGGCGGTGTCACTCACCACTATGGTGGCGGTGGGCAAGACGGAGTCTATGCGCACCATGGCCGTATCGCCCACGGCATTGAGCGTGATGTTGGCATCGTTGCCAATAGCATCGCGCAGGGTGCCGCCATTGGCGTCGATGCTGCTGCCCAGCACTATGCCATCGCTGTCCAGGTTGCCGCTCTGCACCGTATAGCGGAACAGCAGCGCGCTGCTGCCGGAGCCGGACACATAGCCGGCATAGACAGTGCCGCCGGTATCCAGGGTGATGGCGATACGCGGGGTGCCGCCGGCGCTGTCAACCAGCACCGCCTCGTCGAAGTTGAGGGTGAAGTCCAGGCTCTGCCCGGCCACATAGCTGCCGTTGGCCGGCACGCCGACGCTGGCGACGGTCGGCGCATCGCGGTCGATGCTGTAGCTTTCGCCGGCCAGGCCAGCGCTCAGCGTGTTGCCGGCCGCGTCGGCGATGCCGGTGCCGCTGCCGTTCAGGCTCAGGCCGATGCTGCCGGTGCCGCTGAGGCCAGTGACCACGACGCTGTAGGTCTGTCCATCCACCTGGGTAACCGAGGCGATGCTGCCGGTCGCGGTGCCGCTGGTGATCAGGCTGAAGTCGGCCGCGTCCACCCCGCTGACGTGCTCGGAGAAGGTGACGGTATAGCTGACCGAGCCGGCATTGGTCGGGGTGGCGTCGATGCGCAGGATACCGCTGGCGGTGGGCGCCGTGGTATCCACCAGCACGTCGGCGGTGGCGCCGAGCGCATTGAGGCTCAGGTTCAGGTCGTTGCCCGCCGCATCGCGGGTGGTGCCGCCGTTCAGCTCCAGGCTGTCGGCCACGGCGATGCCGTCGGCGTCGGTGTCGCCGGCCTGCACGCTGTACTGGAACAGCAGCGCGCTGCTGCCGGAGCCGGACACATACTCGGCGTAGCGGGTGGTGCCGCCAATATCCAGGGCCAGGCGCGGGGTGCCGCCGGCGGTGTCAACCAGCACCGCTTCGCTAACGTTGACGGTGAAGCTGAGTACTTCACCCTCGTTGTACGAACCGTTGGCCGGCACGGAGACCGAGGCCACGGTCGGGACCACCGCATCCACCAGCACGCCGCTGGTGGCGCCGACATTGTTCAGCGTGATGAGCGCATCGTTACCCACCGCATCGCGCAGGGTGCCGCCATTGGCGTCGATGCTGCTGCCCAGCGCTATGCCGTTACTGTCCAGGTTGCCGCTCTGCACCGTATAGCGGAACAGCAGCGCGCTGCTGCCTGAGCCGGACACATAGCCGGCATAGACGGTGCCGCCGCTGTCCAGGGTAATGGCGATACGCGGGGTGCCGCCGGCGGTGTCGACCAGCACCGCCTCGTCGAAGTTGATGGTGAAGTCCAGGCTCTGCCCGGCCACATAGCTGCCGTTGACCGGCACGCCGACACTGGCGACGGTCGGCGCATCGCGGTCGATGCTGTAGCTTTCGCCGGCCAGCCCGCCGCTCAGCGTGTTGCCGGCCGCGTCGGCGATGCCGGTGCCGCTGCCGTTCAGGCTCAGGCCGATGCTGCCGGTGCCGCTGATGCCAGTGACCAGCACGGTATAGGTTTGCGCATCGATCTGGGTGACGCTGGCGATACTGCCATTGGCCGAGCCGCCGAGCACCAGAGAGAAGTCGGACGCATCCACGCCCGAGACGCTTTCATTGAAGGTCACGCTAAAGCTGAACGAGCCGGCATTGGTCGGGGTGGCGTCGATGCGCAGGATGCCGCTGGCGGCGGGCGCCGTGGTATCCACCAGCACGCCGGCGGTGGCGCCGAGCGCATTGAGGCTCAGGTTCAGGTCGTTGCCGGCCGCATCGCGGGTGGTGCCGCCGTTCAGCTCCAGGCTGTCGGCCACGGCGATGCCGTCGGCGTCGGTGTCGCCGGCCTGCACGCTGTACTGGAACAGCAGCGCGCTGCTGCCGGAGCCGGACACATACTCGGCGTAGCGGGTGGTGCCGCCAATATCCAGGGCCAGGCGCGGGGTGCCGCCGGCGGTGTCAACCAGCACCGCCTCGCTAACGTTGACGGTGAAGCTGAGCACCTCACCCTCGTTGTACGAACCATTGGCCGGCACGGAGACCGAGGCCACGGTCGGGACCACCGCATCCACCAGCACACCGCTGGTGGCGCCGACATTGTCCAGCGTGATGAGCGCATCGTTACCCACCGCATCGCGCAGGGTGCCGCCATTGGCGTCGATGCTGCTGCCCAGCGCTATGCCGTCGCTGTCCAGGTTGCCGCTCTGCACCGTATAGCGGAACAGCAGCGCGCTGCTGCCGGAGCCGGACACATAGCCGGCATAGACGGTGCCGCCGGTATCCAGGGTAATGGCGATACGCGGGGTGCCGCCGGCGCTGTCAACCAGCACCGCCTCGTCGAAGTTGAGGGTGAAGTCCAGGCTCTGCCCGGCCACATAGCTGCCGTTGGCCGGCACGCCGACGCTGGCGACCATAGGCGCATCGCGGTCGATGCTGTAGCTTTCGCCGGCCAGGCCAGCGCTCAGCGTGTTGCCGGCCGTGTCGGCGATGCCGGTGCCGCTGCCGTTCAGGCTCAGGCCGATGCTGCCGGTGCCGCTGATGCCGTCGACGACGACGGTGTAGGTCTGCCCATCCACTTGGGTAACCGAGGCGATGCTGCCGGTCGCGGTGCCGCTGGTGATCAGGCTGAAGTCGGCCGCGTCCACCCCGCTGACGTGCTCGGAGAAGGTGACGGTATAGCTGACCGAGCCGGCATTGGTCGGGGTGGCGTCGATGCGCAGGATACCGCTGGCGGCGGGCGCCGTGGTATCCACCAGCACGCCGGCGGTGGCACCGACCGCATTGAGGCTCAGATTAAGGTCGTTACCGGCCGCATCGCGGGTGGTGCCGCCGTTCAGCTCCAGGCTGCCGGCCACGGCGATGCCGTCGGCGTCGGTATCGCCGGCCTGCACGCTGTACTGGAACAGCAGCGCGCTGCTGCCGGAGCCGGAGACATAGTCGGCGTAGCGGGTTACCCCGCCGATATCCAGCGCCAGGCGCGGGGTGCCGCCGGCGGTGTCAACCAGCACCGCCTCGCTAACGTTGACGGTGAAGCTGAGCACCTCACCCTCGTTGTACGAACCATCGGCCGGCACGGAGACCGAGGCCACGGTCGGGACCACCGCATCCACCAGCACGCCGGCGGTGGCGCCCACGCCGTTGAGGGTGACGACGGCCGCGTTGCCCACGCCATCGCGCAGGGTGCCGCCATTGGCGTCGATGCCGGCACCGACGGTGATGCCGTTACTGTCCAGGTTGCCGCTCTGCACCGTGTAGCGGAACAGCAGCGCGCTGCTGCCTGAGCCGGACACATAGCCGGCATAGACGGTGCCGCCGCTGTCCAGGGTAATGGCGATACGCGGGGTGCCGCCGGCGGTGTCAACCAGCACCGCCTCGTTGAAGTTGACGGTGAAGTCCAGATTCTCTCCGGCGACATAGGTGCCGTTGGCCGGGACGCTGACCGATCCCACCGTGGGTGCCACGCCGTCGATAAGGATATCGTGCTGGCCGGCGATGGAGTCGGCGCCGCCGAGGGCCGGCAGGGTGAGAATTGCATCGTCGCTGGTGGCGCTGCGGATGGTGGCGCCGTTCAGTGTCAGCGCGCCGGTGGAGTGATAGTCGAGATCGGCGCTGAGATCGCCGGCTTGTACCGTGTAGCTGAAGCTCAGGGTGTTGCTGCCGGAGCCGGAGACATAGCTGGCCTCACGGTCGATGGTGCCGGTCTCCAGCAGCAGCGTGGGGGTGCCGCCGGCGGTGTTGACGGTTACCACCTGGTCGAAGGCGACCGTCACGGTGATGACGTCACCGACCTTGTAGCCACCGTCCGGGTTGGTCACCTGCACGCCGGTGACCTTGGGATTCAGGCTGTTGACGGTGATGGCGATGGTGTCGTCGTCGCTCAGGCTGCCGCCAGAACCGCTATTGCCCAGATCGTTGCTGACGATCTGCAAGGACGCCGGGCCGTTGTAGCCTCCGGTCGGGGAGAAGGCCAGGCCGTTCAGCGCCAGGTTGATATCGGCCAGCGAGCCCTCGAAGGTCATGGTCGCGTCGGCGGTGCCGCTACCATTGATAAAGGACAGGCCCGTGGTGCCGCCCAGGGTAAGCAGGCCATTGCTGGCGGTAAGGGTGACGCGCACGCTGCCGCCGCCCGCGTCCACGTCGCTGACGGAGATCGGGTTGCCGTTGCCGCTGGAAAACACCAGCACACTGTCCTGATCGACCGACTGTGCGCCCGGCACGCTGTTCACCGGCGCATCGTTGACCGCCGTGACCACCAGGGTGACCGTGGTGCTGTCGCTCTGGGCACCGCCGCTGCCGGTGTTGCCGCCGTCGTCGATCTCCACCGTGAGCACCACGTTGCTGGTGGCGTTCAGCGCAGTCAGGAAGTTGACCTGGTTGGCGGCGATAAAGGCATTGAGGTCGGTGAGACTGCCGGTGAGGGTCAGGCTGCCGCTGCCCGAGCCGGCCACCGTCACCCCCGCGCCGCTGCTGGCCGACAGGGTGCCGCTGCCCACGCTCAGGGTCACGGTCACCGCGCTGCTGCCGGCGTCCACATCACTGAAGCTGATTCCGGTCAGGGCGGCGCTGACATCCTCGTCGACGTTGATGGAGACCGGTGCGCTGATCTCCGGCGCATCGTTGACCGCTGCCACTTGCAGCGTGACCGTGCCGCTGTCGGTCTGCGCCCCGCCGCTGCCGGTGTTGCCGCCGTCATCGATGCCAACGGTCAGGGTCACGTCCGTCGTGGCGTTGGCCGCGGTGGTGAAGCTGACACTGCTGCCGGCGATAAAGGTATTGATATCGGCAATGCTGCCGCTCAGGGTTAGCGCGCTGCTGGTCCCCCCCACTGTCACACCGCCTCCGCTGGTGGCGGCCAGGCTGCCGCTGGGCACCGAGAGCGTCACGGTTACCGAGCTGCCGCCGGCATCGGCGTCGCTGAAGCTGATACCGGTCAGGGCGCTGGCCACATCTTCGGTCACGCCGATAGAGGCGGGCGCCGTCACGATCGGCGCATCGTTGACCGCGGTGACGCTGACCTGCTTGGTCGCCGCATCGCTGTCGGCATCGCCATCATTGACCACGAAGCTGATGGTGCGATTGGCGGTGTTGGGCGCATCCGAGCTGTTGCTGTAGGTAATGCTGCGCAGCGCGGCCTGCCACTCGGCCAGGGTGGCGCTGGCGCCGGCCGAGGTCAGGCTCAGCACGCCGCTGGCGGCGTTGTAGCTGGCAGCGATATTGCCCATGGTGCTGCCGTCGTTGGTGAACGCGAGCAGGTCCTGGCCGCTGGCAAAGTTGCCGGTAATGGCGACAGTGGCACTGGCGAAGGTGATGTTGTCCACATCGCTCAGCGTCAGGCCGGCGTCGATCACCGTGGCGCTGCCGTTTTCCGTGAAGGCGTTGCTGCCGCCGGACGTGGTGACCACGGGCGCGTCGTTCACCGGGGTGACGGTGACGCTGATGGCGCCATCGGCCGGGCCGGTACCGGCGGCGTCGCGAATGCGGGTAGTGATGGTGAAGTTCTGGTCGTTGTCGGCCGAGGGGGTCAGGGCGACGGCGGCCAGCGCGGCGTTGACGTCGGCCACCGAGCCGGTGACCGTCCACACGCCGGTGCCGGCGTTGTAGGTGGAGGTGGCCGAGCCGAAGGTGCCGGTGGAAAGTGTGCCGGCCGCCGGATCGGAGAGGGTCAGCGTGGCGGTGATGGTGTCTCCGGTATCCGGGTCGGTCACCACGATATCGTCCAGCGCCACCGCGGCGCCGCCTTCGGTGGCGGCCTTGCTCTGGGTGAGGTTGGTCGCGGTCGGGGCATCGTTGACGCCGGTGACGGTGACGCTGATGGTGCCATCGGCCGGGCCGGTGTTGGCAGCATCGCGAATGCGCGTGGTGATGGTGAAGTTCTGGTCGTTATCGGCCGACGGGGTCAACGCCACGGCGGCCAGGGCGGCGTTCACGTCAGCCACCGAGCCGGTGACCGTCCACACGCCGGTGCCGGCGTTGTAGGTGGAGGTGGCCGAACCGAAGGTGCCGGTGGAGAGCGAGCCGGCCGCGGGATCGGACAGGGTGAGTGTGGCGGTGATGGTATCGCCGGTATCCACGTCGGTCACCACGATATCGTCTAGCGCCACTGCGCTGCCGCCCTCGGTTGCGGCCTTGCTCTGGGTCAGGTTGGTCGCGGTCGGCGCATCGTTGACGCCGGTGACGGTGACGCTGATGGCGCCATCGGCCGGGCCGGTACCGGCGACGTCGCGAATGCGGGTGGTGATGGTGAAGTTCTGGTCGTTGTCGGCCGAGGGGGTCAGGGCGACGGCGGCCAGCGCGGCGTTGACGTCGGCCACCGAGCCGGTGACCGTCCACACCCCGGTGCCGGCGTTGTAGGTGGAGGTGGCCGAGCCGAAGGTGCCGGTGGAGAGCGTACCGGCCGCCGGATCGGAGAGGGTCAGCGTGGCGGTGATGGTGTCTCCGGTATCCGGGTCGGTCACCACGATATCGTCCAGCGCCACCGCGCCGCCGCCTTCGGTGGCGGCCTTGCTCTGGGTGAGGTTGGTCGCGGTCGGGGCATCGTTCACCGGCGTGACATCCAGGGTGATGGTGCCATCGGCAGGGCCGGTATTGGCTGCGTCGCGAACACGGGTGGTGATGGTGACGTCCTGATCCCAGTTCGCCGTCGGGTTGAACGCGACTGCAGCCAGCGCAGCATTCACATCACTTACCGAACCGGTGACAGTCCATACACCAGTACCACCATTGTAGGTGGAGGTCGCAGAGCCAAAGGTGCCGGTGGTCAATGCACCCGCCGCCGGATTGCTCAAAGACAAGGTGGCGGTGATGCTGTCGCTCCCATCGGGATCCGTGACCACAATGTCGCCAAGTGCCACGCTGCCGCCCGGGTCTTCGGTATAAGCGACTGTCTGGGTCAGGTTGGTGGCCGTGGGTACGGTGTTGGGCGAATAGTTGGTGTCGAGGTTGATGACGTCGGTGCCGCCACTGCCGTCGCCATCGTTGCGAATTGTGTTGGCCGATTCGCCCTGTGTGAACGTACCATCATATCCGCCGGTGTCTGATCCGCGCTCGCCGGCCGCGCCGGCGTTGCCGGTCAGTGCGCCGAAGGTGGTGCTGTCCATGCGCAGGGTGCCGCCCATGTTGAAGAGGGCCCCCACGCCGATACCGCCACGTCCGGCTGCCGGCCCCAGATAGTTACCGCCACCGGAACCACCGCCGCCAGCACCGCCGCTATTGGTGACCGACGAAGAAACCAGGGTCAGGGTACCTGTATTGAAGATGCCACCGACGGCATCTCCGCCCCGTCCGGCGACACCGCCACCCGAGTAATGAGCCCCACCGCCGCCACCGATACCGAGCGCGGTTCCTCCCGCGCCGCCGCCGAAGCCGAAATATGCATATCCAGAGTGACTGCGACCACCACCAGCGGTACTACCGCCGCGGCCGCTGTAATGGCCATCGTTTTGCGCCGAGTAGTCAAAGCCCTCGGCTCCTCGCCCACCGATACCGCCGCCGCCCAGGGTGCGTCCCTGAGGTGAGCCGCCGACGACCAATGCAGTACCGCCATCACCGCCACCGACACCGCTGTAGCCGCCGCCGCCGCCGCCGCCATGGCCGTAGGAGTAGCCGCCGACACTACTGCCGTTATTGTCCGCAGTGAAGCTGGCACCGCCGCCACCTGCGGCCCGGTTAGCGGTTACTATAACGCCATTTAAGGTCAAGTCGCCTGCATTGCGAATGCCGCCGCCCAGCGCGTCGCCACCATTGACGGCACCTGCAGAAGCGCCACTGCCTCCGCTGCCGAACACCAACCCTTCACGAATGGTGAGGTTGCTGACGCTGACCGTACCGGCACGCACCTCCATAACCCGACCGTAGTAATTGGCATCCAGGGTATAACCGCCGCCGACGATTTCCAGAGCCTGACCGTCGGTAATATTGATATCGACAAAGGTGCGCTGCCCATCGGTGATGCTGCTCAGCATATCGCCGGTGCCGGTCGCGCTGATATTGCTGAGGAAGGTGATGGTGTCCGCTTGGCCATTGCTCGCCGAGGTGGAGAGCGCCGTGCGCAGCTCGCCAATGGTGCTGACCGAGAAGGTGGCGAGCTGGTAGCCGTAGTCATGCAGTTCGTAGGTGTTCAGCGCATGGCTGGTGGCGATCTGGCCGGTACTGATTTCCAGCTCCCAGTTGCCGCCGCCCAGGGTGCCGCCGGTGCTGTCGGTGGACGCCGCCACGTCGGCGCCGGTCAGGCCGGCCAGGCCATTAAGGAAGGTCAGGCCCTTGTCGCCGGCGCCGACATCGCAGCCGTACAGCAGAATATCGCCGTCAGCCGTCAAGGCCGAACCGATGGCCGCCAACTGGCCGGCGTAGGCGTCGAGGTTGCCGCCGTGCAGCGGTGCGTTGCCCAGCAACAGCACGCCCTGGTCGCCATGGGAGAGGATATGGATGGCATCGATGCCGGAGCGTCCGGCCAGCGTATCGGCGATCTGCTGCACGCCGTCGTGCCGGCTGTCGAGCAGTATCACTTCGGCGGCGGGGTCGACCGAGCGCAGCAGCTCCTGGTAGTCCGGCAAGCGGGTGTCGACAAAGACCACTTCCTTGCGCGGGCCGTCGCCGACGGCCTGGGGAGCCGGGCGGGTGTCTGGCTGGGAGGCTTCCTGGCTATCGCCGGCTGGCGCCTTGTCCTGGGGCACAGTGTCGACCGTATCGGCCACCGTAGCGGCCACCGCGCCGTCGAACAGCATCCGCGGCTCCAGCGCGCGCATCAGCGAAGCTTGCCCCTGTGCCGCAGCCTCGCCGCGGGTCTTGCCGGTCGTTTCCGTGCGGGAAGTTCCGCCCTTGATCCACCACATCGTCGTTCTCCTTGCCACGTTCGCGCAATTGCATCGGCATTGCCGGCCATCACACCGGCATACTGGTTTGGGTTCCATTGGGTTGAGGCGATCCCGCCTCTTTGGCCCTGATCACATTGGCGGCGCTGTGCCGGGCACTGCGCCAGAAATCGAGGTTGGCGTACTGCTCGAACAGATCCGGCGGCAAAATGGTCGTCCGCGGCTCCAGGGCGACCCGGGGCCTGACCTTGTGCAGTCCGGCCAGGCCCAGTGCCTGATCGAAGGCGGGGGCATCGTAATGCAGGTGCTCTACATCATGTTCGAAGTAGGGCTCGCCGATAAAATCATAGATAAGCCGCAACACTTTCTCCGGGGCCTGGGCCAGCAGGTCGTACTCCACCAGCAGCAGCGATTTGGCATGTTCGCCGTAATAGGCTTCCTTGAGTGCCGCCCAGGCGAACCCCACCAAACGATTGCGCTGGGCCAGGGTATCGACCCGGCTGTATACGGTGTTGCGTTCGGTTTCATCGCTGAACAGCTTGGTGTTTTCGAACGGATTGGCCCGGTAGCGACGTTCGATACTGTCCATCACCCAGGCCACATTGCGCACACAGGCGATCACCCTGGCGTCGGGAAACAGCTCCATCAGCGCCGGCAGCTTGCTGCACCAGAGACGGTTGGTATCGAAAATCACCGGCGAGCCGCACTGCTCGGCGTAGTAGTTGTAAAACAGCCCCTGCAGCAGCCGTTTACGCTGCGCCTGGGTAATGACGGGGCCGAACTCGCTGCCGGCGCCGAACTGGTTAAGCATGGAGGAAAACAGGCTGCCCACCGGACTGGTCATGCCCGCGTGGAAACGCGGATTCTGCTGCAGCAGGGCGGCCAGCAGGGTGGAGCCCGAGCGGGGCAGGCCGGAAATAAAATGAAAGGCGGGGTGGGAGTTCAAGCCGTTTTTCCTCCTTGAATAAACCATGGCATGGCCGGACAGGCCGACCATGCGCAATCACCTCAGGCGCGGGTGGGGTAGATCCCCTGCAGCGCAATGATGTAGTTCGAGCCCAGGTAAGGGTTGCGTATATTCACCGGCTGGCTGCTTCCGGCCGTACCCACCTGCTCGGGGGACATGGCGACGGGATTGCTCAGGCTGTTGGACCAGATGGTGGCGCTGCCCTGACCCCCGCCCGATGCACCCAGCACGTTATTGGCCGGCGTGGGGGCATTCACGGGTTCCGATACGCTGCCGGCGACGGAGATGGTATGGCTATGCGCCGGCATCTGGGCGTTGGTCAGGGTCACGGTTTCCTGTCCCGATTTTTGCCCCAGATTGACCGGGTTCAGGCCGGTGCCGGTGCCCATGCCGACCGGGCTGCGTCCGCGCAGATCGGGCAGGGCAAAGGTGCTCCTGCCGTCACCGCCGTAGATGGTGCCGAGCAGGGAGAATAGCGCCTCATTCTGGGCGATGGGCAGCAGCCGGCCATCGCAAAAGGCCCATCCTCGTGGTTCAAAATTGAATCCGACCAGTTTAATTTCACCAATAAAAGGGTCCATTTGATTGCTCCTTGCTGTGAATGAAGGGTGATGGAACATCGGATCAAGCCTGCCATATGAAGATGACGGCTTGGTCACAGGGATGTCAGGTGCGGCTCTCCTGCCGTGCCAGGGCCCGGTACAGCAGGCCGGCGGGAGGGCTTGCCGGTGGCGAGGACGGCAAGCGGCACATGGCGTGATAGTGCCCCTGGCTGCCGGTGATGCCGAAACCCAGTCTTTGGTACCAATGGAACACTGTATCGTCGCGGTTGGCATGGAGCCGGATGGGCAAACCTTGCCGATCGGCCGTGGCCAGCAATTCCGTAAGCAGGAGCCGGCCTAGGCCCCGCCCGCGGTAGGCCGGCAGCAGGCTGATGTCTATCAGGTGGAAATGCTCGGGGGTATGCCGCAGATAGAAGCGTCCCACGGGGTTCTCCTGGCAATGCACCAGCCAGAAATGCGCCTGCGGAAATCGGGTTTGGTAATGCTGATGCTGCCGTTGGAACTGCTGCTCGAGGAAGGCCCCGGCAACGGCCGGCAGCAGGCCGGCCGCCGCGACCTCATCGGCGCGGGTGCCGGCGTACAGCTGCTGGAGAAAGGGGAGATCCCCGCGAGTGATCGAAACGAGCTCGATCGTGCTGTCCTTGAACATGGTGTGTTGCATCCGTGCATTGGCCAATGTTACGCATTTGGCTCCGATTTATTATTCGCCTACCTTAATCCATTCCCCTAAGGTTGTCACCTGCGACAAAAATATTCGCTATGGATAAGGGCGGATAAAACAGGGCAATGAGCCTCGGCGATCAGAACCCGCTTTCGCGCACCCCGATGGCGGCAACACGCCGCCACACGGAGCTCGCCCAGGACTCGCTCCGGCCATCGATCACCACCACCCCGCGCTGAGGCTGCCACAGGGGGGGGAGGGTATCGTCCGGGCGCAGGCGCACGGCATAGTGGGCCCCCTGGGGTTCGGCCCGGCCCTGGCGGTTGCGGTGCACGGCGATGGGGCCGCCCCGGTCGGAGGCCAGCGCTTCCTGCTGCAGGAAGTTGGCGCCCACGGTATCTATCTGCTCCAGGGTCACCGCCAGCGCCGGGCGGGACGGATCCTCGGCGATAAAGCGTCCCTGCATGCCGGCTTCCAGCCGCCACAGCCGGGTTTCCGCGAGATAACCGCGCAGGCGGGCGCCGGGCGTCACCAGGGTACCGAGACGCAGCCCGGAAGCCAGCCAGCGCCCGGGTTCGAGATCGGGCGGCATATCATGCAGGGTCCCGTCCAGGGGCGCGCGCAGCTGCAGCCGTTGCCGCTGGGCCTGCAGGCCGCGATATTCCGCCAGCGCCTGGGCCAGTTGCTGCTCCAGCACACTGCTGTCGGCGGCGGTGTCGGCCAGGGCGGAACGGCGCTGCAACTGGCGCTGCAGCAGGTCGATTTCCCGGCGGGCCAGTTGCAGCTGGTAGTCGAGGTCCGGCGAGCTCAGCTCCAGCAGCAGATCGCCGGCCTTGACCTGCTGGCCGTTGTGCGCCAGTACCGCCTTTACCCGGGCCGGAAAGGGCGCGTGCAGGGCGCTGCTGGCGGCGGCTTCCAGCATGGCCGGCATGCTGACCTGACTGCGCCAGGGATACAGCAGCAGGGCCAGCCCGGCCAGCAGAAGGCCCGCCACCAGCAGGCCGCGCACCGGCCGGGCCTGCTGCCGTCGGCGCCACCATTCCCCCAGCTCGCGCAGTACCGGCAGGGCGATAAACCAGGCCAGCTCCACCACCATCAGTATGATGCCCAACAGCTTGAAGAACAGGTGGTATACCGCCAGCGCGATGCCGAGAAACAGCAGCGCGCGCCACAACCAGGCGGCATAGCCCCACCCCAGCATGCGCTTCTGCAGCCGGGGGGGCAGGGGTTCGGGTGCTGCCTCGCCATAACCGAACAGGGCCTCGCGCAGGCGCCAGCGGCACAGGGCGAAGGCCCGTTGCTGCAGGTTGTCCACGCCCCACAGGTCGCTCAGCAGGAAATAACCGTCGAAGCGCAGGAAGGGGTTGAGGTTGACCACCAGGGTGGTGATCCAGGTGGCACTGGCCAGCAGGAAGGCGGCGGTGCGCAGCGGGCCGTCGGGCAACAGCGACCAGGCCAGCAGGGCCAGGGCGGCCAGCAACAGCTCGGCCAGCATGCCGCCGGCACCGATCAGCAGCCGGCTGCCCTTGTGGTTGACCCGCCAGGCGTCGCTGACGTCGGTGTAGAACAACGGAAACAGCACCATGAACGCCAGCCCCATGCTCTGCACCCGGCAACCGGCGCGCTTGGCCATATAGGCATGGCCCAGTTCATGGCAGAACTTGGCGAACACCAGCGCCACCGCGAAGGCGGCCATGCCGCCCAGGCTGAACAGGTGCGGAAAGGTGGACACGAAGCGGGACCAGTCCCGGCTGACCAGAAAGATGCCGAGCAGCAGCACCAGCGGCAGCCCCAGGCGCAGCAGCCAGCCGCCATGGCGGGCCAGCCAGGGCCAGGTACGGTTGAGGAAGGGATCGGGGCGCCACAGCGGAATGCGAAAAAACAGGTACTGGTGCAGTACCCGGCTCCACAGGCTGCGCCGCTGGGCCGCCGCCTTGGCCGTATAGCTGCCGCGCTGTTCCGGATCGGTGGCGGCCACCAGATCGTGGCTGCGCAGAAAATACAGCAGTTGCTCCAGATCGCCGCCCTGCAGTGGCAGGCCCGGCTCGCGATTGGCGGCGGCCAGCACCAGCTCGGCCCGGCCCAGGGACCAGTGGCGCAGCAGACGCATGGCGCCGGCACCCAGGTGAAAATAGCGGCCGCGTACCGGATCGGCCAGGGTCCAGCGTGGCGAGCCGTCATGCTCGGGGCTGGCCGCCGACAACTGCAAATCGGGGCGCAGGGAGGGCAATATCATAGGCCCACCGCCTGGCGCAGCGCCGCCAGCGGCCGGCGCAGCAGATAGAGCCCCAGCGGTACCCGCTCGCCATAGAGCTTGGCGGTGCCGCGCACGCCCAGGCGCGGCGGCTGGCCGGCAAAGCGGGCATCCAGCCGGTAGGCGAGCTGGCCGGCGTCGGTCAGTTGCGCCTCGTAGGCGGAATGGGCCAGCACCGCCGGATGGCGGTTGAGCGGATCGCTGTCGGGAAAGAGTACGACCTCGGCCCGGGCAGGCAAATCGATGGCGTCGCCCACCGCCAGATCCACCCGCAGCCTCGCCTGGGCAGGATCGGCAATGACCATCAGGTGTTCGCCGGTGCTGATCGGCTTGCCCAGCCAGCGCTCCGGATCGGCAAACACGGCGATGCCGTCGCGCTGGGCACGGACCTGGCTGCGGGCCAGCAGATCCCGGGCGTATTCGAGTTCCACCTGTTTTTGCTCGGCGCGGGCCGCCAGCAGCTCCAGCCTGGATCCCGACTCTGCATCGGCAAAGGCGCGCTGGGCGTTGGCCCGGTATTCGGCCCGGGCCACCGCCAGGGTGCGTTCGGCCACGTCGACCCGGGCCTGCAGGCTGGTATCGTCGAAGGTGAACAACAGATCGCCGGCGGCCACCGGCTGGTTGGGCTGCACCAGGAACTCGGTGATCACGCCGTCCAGCGGAGCGGCCACCACCTGGCCATTGAGCGGTATCACCTCCGCCGGCGCCAGCACCGACTGGCGTACCGGGATAACCATGGCCGCCAGCACGGCGGCCGCGGCCACCAGCAGCCAGGGCCGCCGGCGGCGGCGATGGCGGGCCCTGGGTTGCAGCGCCAGCCAGGCATGGGCGTAGCAATGGCCGAGTTGTTGCAACAGCGTCTGCTCGGCCGGTGTCCAGGGCTGCTCGCGGGCCAGCCAGAGCCCGCCGAATGACCGTTGCTGCGAGTCGAGCAGGGGCAGCCAGAAGGCATGGGGTGCCGACAACTGCTGCCAGTCGGCCCGGCTCTGCTCGTTGAGCCGGGCCGGATCCACCACCTGGGGCCGGTTATCCCGTGCCGTTTTCTGCAACTGGGCCAGGGCCTGCTCTACAAAGGCCACGAAGGGGGCATGGGGATCGACCACGCTGATGCCGGTGACGGCCCGGGCCTTGCCGTTGAGCAGCAGGGCGGCATGGCGAAAGCCGAACAGGGCCTGGCCATCGTTGACCAGGCTGTAGGCCAGCTGTTCGGTATCCCCGGCGTCGCGGGCCTGCTGCTCCAGGGTCAGGAAACGGGCGAAGACCTGCTCGGCCTGGATGCCGACAGCGGCGTTCATGGCTGATCCGCGAAACGGGCGGTGCCGCTCATGCCGGCGAGCAGGCCGTCGGGGGCATCGCTGATGGCGCCGATCAACAGCAGGGTCTGGCTGCCTTCATCGATGCGGGCACCCAGGCGGCTGATGCGGGCCTCGAGGGGGCTGCCGGTTTCATCCGGTATAAAAGTGAAGGGCTGGCCCGGTGCCAGTTGGTTCAGGCGGCGGGAAGGCACCAGTATGTGCAGCTCCAGGGCCTTGTTGTCCACGATGTCCAGCAAGGGGGTACCGGCGGTCACGCTTTCAAAAGGCTGCACCTTGCGGGATACCACCTGGCCGCTGAAGGGGGCCTTGAGCTGGCAGCGCTCCACATGCACCTGGAAGACCCGGGCTTCGGCTTGGGCCTGGGCGAGCCTGGCCTGGGCCAGGGATACGGCATAACGGCCCACGGAATTGAGTTCGGCCAACTGGCGATTGTGGTTGAGTTCTTCGGTGGCGGCCCGGGCGGCGGCATTGGCCGCATCCAGCTGGGCGCGGTAGGCGCCGCAGTCGAAACGCACCAGCACCTCGCCCTGCTCGAAGGCCTCGCCTTCGGCATGGCCGATGTCGGTAATGCGGCCGGCCTGCTCTGCCGAGAGCACCGCCTGATGTGCCGAGCGGATCACCCCCCGGGCCTCGTTTCCGGTGGAAACGGGAGAGAGGGGCAGCAACTCGTCCTGGGCGTGCAGCAGGCCGGGCAGCAAAAGTAGAAACAGGAATGGTATCTTCACCTGGGGGCATCCTTGCTGTGACTGGGGTGGCTGCGTTTGAGTTCGATTGTAGCGGTTGAAGTCCTCGGCTGAAAGCGTTTAGCGCTGTTACCCCGGTCCGGTGTCTCTACGATGTCATTCCCGGTTTGAGCCTGCGCTTTTTTTGTTTTTGTTGCCGTCGGTCCAGCATGCTTTTCACCGCCATCGCCAGCAGCACCATGGCGCCGCCCAGCAGGCCCTGATCGCTGGGGCGCTCGCTCAAAAACAGCCACACCAGCAGGGTGCCGAAGACGGTTTCCAGCAACAGTAGCAGGCTCACTTCCGCCGAGGGCAGGTACAAGGGCCCCTGCTGGATCAGGGTGAAGCCCGCCGGCATCAACACCAGGCAAAGCAACAGCAGCCAGCCCAGATTGGCGGCGTCGGGCAGCATCACCTCGCCGCTCCAGGCCAGGGCCAGCAGGGCGGTACCCAGGCCGCCCAGGGTCAGCATTGGGCTCATGTCCACCCCGGGCCGGCTGCGCGCCAGGGTCAGGTTGCCGGCCAGCCCCACCGCCGCCATCAGTGCCAGGGCGTTGCCGAGCAGGGAGCCCTCGCCGGCATCGTCGAGCACGATCAGCGAAATCCCCGCCAGGCAGGCGCCGATGGCCAGCCAGGTGCGCAGGGGTAGGCGTTCGCGCAGGAACAGGCGGCTGAGCAGGGCGGCGATCAGCGGCGCCGAGGCCAGGATCACCAGCACGTTGCCGGCACTGGTGAAGTGGTTGCCGAGCACAAAGCCGATGGTGCTCATGCTGAACAGCAGGGTGCAGCCCAGTCCCGCCCGGCCGCAGGCCAGGTAGGCACGAAACCAGTGGCGGCGGTAGCGGGCCACCACGATAAGCCAGAACCCCAGCACGTTGAGCAGCCCGCGCCACAACACCAGCTGATCGGCGGGAATGCTGATGATGCGCAGCAACAGGGCGTCGGGGGAGATGATCAGCACCCCCAGGGCGGTGAGCAGCAGTCCTTTCTGGTGGTGGTCCATAACCTGGAGTCATTAGTGGCCGGCGAAGCAGCGATGCTACCCAAGCCGGCGGGGAATGGCCAGCGCCGCGCTGCTCTCCCGCACCACCAGCTCCGGGGCCAGGGTCAGTACCCGGCGCGGGCTGTCCGGCGCCCGGATGCGGGCCAGCAGGGTGTCCACCGCCAGGGCGCCCAGGCCGGCCTTGGGCTGCTCTATGCTGGTGAGCGCCGGCACCAGGTAGCGGGCCAGCTCGATATTGTCGTAGCCCACCAGGGACATGTCTTGTGGCACTTTCAGCCCGGCATCGGCCAGGGCGCGCAGGGCGCCCACCGCCATCATGTCGTTGCCCACGAACACCGCCGTGGGCCGCTCGGATTTTTCCAGCAGCCGGGCCATGGCCGCCTTGCCACCGGCCAGCTCGAAGTCGCCCTCGGCAATCCACTCGGGGCGTATCGCCAGGCCCGCCTGTGCCATGGCATCCCGAAAGCCCGCCAGCCGTTCCTCCGCCGCCCGCTTGCCCATGGGGCCGGTGATGCAGCCGATATGGCGGTGGCCGAGGCTTATCAGGTGTTCGGTGGCGAGCCGCCCGCCCTGCTGGCCCGAGTCCTGGATCAGATCCGCCTCCAGATCCATGGGGCCCCAGTCCGCCAGCACCAGGGGCACGCTGGGGTAGCGGTCGAATACATTTTCCCCCAGGTGGGCCTGGGTACACATCAGGATGACGCCGTCCACCCGCTTTTGCAGCAGCATCTCCATGCTGGCGTTGAGCCGGGCCTTGTCGCCCTGGGTGTTGCACAGCACCAGGCTGTAGCCGAGCTCGAAGCAGCGCTGCTCCACCCCCTGCACCACCTCGGCGAAGAAGGGGTTGGCGCTGGTGGTGACCAGCATGCCCAGGGTGCGGGTCTGGTTGACCTTGAGGCTGCGGGCCAGCGCCGAGGGGGCGTAGTGGAGCGCTTCTATGGCCCCTTCCACCCGCTCGGTGATCTCCGGGCTGACGAAGCGGGTCTTGTTCAGCACATGGCTGACGGTGGAGGTGGATACCCTGGCGAGCTTCGCCACGTCCTTGATGGTGGCCATCAATGCTGCTCCAGCAGGGCCTCGATCTCGGCCCTGAAGGGTACCGAGGTCTGGGCGCCGGGGCGGGTCACGGAAATGGCCGCCGCCGCCTGGGCGAAGTGCACCGCCTGGGCCAGCGGCAGCCCTTGTTGCAGGGCGGCGACCAGGGCGCCGTTGAAGGTGTCGCCCGCCGCCGTGGTGTCCACCGCCTGCACGGAAAAGCCCGGCACCCGCCGGCCCTGGCCCCGCTCGCTCAGCCAGACGCCGCGTGCGCCCAGGGTGATGATAACGGTGTCGATGCCCTTGGCGTGCAGCACTTCGGCCGCGGCGGCCGCGCCGGCGTCGTCGTTCACTGCCACCCCGGCGAGCTGCTCGGCTTCGGTCTCGTTGGGGGTGATGAGGTCCACCAGGGCCAGCAGCTCGTCCGGCAGGGGCCGGGCGGGGGCGGGGTTGAGCACCACCCGGGCGCCCTGGGTCTTGGCGGCGCGGGCGGCGGCCAGGTTGGTGTCGAGCGGGATCTCCAGCTGCAGCAGCAGCTGTTCGCAATTCAGGGCGGCGGCGTGCCGCTCCAGCCGGGCCGGGGTCAGCTCGCCGTTGGCGCCGGCGGCCAGCGCTATGGTGTTTTCGCCGTTGTCGTTCACCTGGATCAGCGCCACGCCGGTGTTGACGCCCGCGACGGTGTCGATGGCGGCGGTGTCGATGCCGTCGGCGGCAAAACCGGCCACCAGGCTGCCGGCCAGGGCATCCTCGCCCACGCAGGCGACCAAGCGGGTGGTTGCGCCGGCGCGGGCGGCGGCCACCGCCTGGTTGGCGCCCTTGCCGCCCGGCACGATGCGGTAGTCGCGGCCGGTGAGGGTTTCACCGGGGCGGGGAAACTGGGGCAGTCGGATCACATGATCGATATTGATGCTGCCTGCTACGGTCAGGGTCATGGTTGTTACCTTCTGTGCCTTGGCTAAGGCGGGTTTGGTTATTCCGGATACTGTCGGCCGTATTCATGGTCATGCCCGCGCAGGCGGGCATCCAAGGGGCGGTTGCAGCGTGCCAAGGAGGCCCCATGGACCCCCGCCTGCGCGGGGGTGACGAAGGGACGCCGGTTATCTTACTGGCTGATCACCTGCAGCGGAACCGGGATATGGTCGGCCACGGTCTCGCCCTTGAGCACCTTGTCGGCGATTTCCACCGCGATGGCGCCGATGGCGTCGGGCTGCTGGGCGATGGTCGCCGCCAGGCGGCCGCCTTGCACCGCCTTGATGCCGTCCTCGGTGCCGTCGAAGCCGACGATCAGTACCTCCTTCTTGTTGGCCGCCTGCAGGGCGCGCTGGGCGCCCAGGGCCATTTCGTCGTTCTGGGCGAACACCGCCTGCACGCCCGGGTTGCCGGTGAGCAGGTTTTCCATCACGTTCAGGCCCTTGGTGCGGTCGAAGTCGGCGGGCTGGCTGGCCATCAGGCTGAAGCCGTGCTCGGCCACCGCCTGGGCGAAGCCCTGGCCGCGCTCGCGGGCGGCGCTGGTGCCGGCGATGCCTTCCAGCTGGATGACGTTGGCGTCATGGCCCAGTTGTTCGGCGATAAAGTCGCCGGCCATCTTGCCGCCGGCCACGTTGTCGGAGGCGATATGGGACACCACCTCGCCCCGGCCGGCGGCGCGGTCCAGGGTCAGCACCGGCAGGCCGGCCCGGTTGGCCAGGCGGATGGCGTTGGCCACGGCGTCGGAGTCGGTGGGGTTGATCAGCAGCACCTTGGCACCGCGCACGTTCAGATCCTCCACGTTGGCCAGCTCCTTGGCGGGATCGTTCTGGGAGTCGAGCACGATGAGGTTATAACCCAGTTCGGCCGCCTTCTGCTCGGCCCCTTCCTTCATGGTGACGAAGAAGGGGTTGTTGAGGGTGGAGATCACCAGCGCCAGGGTGTCCTGGGCGTAGGCGCCGGCGGTCAGGGTGGTGCCGACGAGCGCGGTGGCAAGCAGGGTGGTCAGTTTTTTCATGGTTCGGCTTCCTTTTTTTGTGTTGTGTAGGGTTACTTGTTCTTGTTATCCACCAGCACTGCCAGCAGGATCACCGCAGCCTTGGCGATCATCTGGTAATAGGAGGACACGTCCAGCAGGTTGAGGGCGTTGTTGAGAAAACCGATGATAAGCGCCCCTATCAGGGTGCCCATGATGGCGCCCTTGCCGCCGGCCAGGCTGGTGCCGCCCAGCACCACGGCGGCGATGGCGTCCAGCTCGTAGCTGGTGCCGGCGGTGGGCTGGGCCGACGACAGCCGGCTGGTGACGATGATGGCCGCCAGCGCCGACAGCATGCCGCAGAGGGCGTAGACCCCCATCTTGACCCGGGCCACGTTGATGCCGGAGAGCCGCGCCGCCGCCTCGTTGCCGCCCACCGCGTAGATATAGCGGCCGAAGCGGGTGTGGTTGAGCAGGTACCAGGCACCGAGGAAGGTCACGGCCATCAGCCATACCGGCACCGGAATGCCGAATACATAGCCGGTACCGAACCAGGCGAACAGATCCGCCTGGTCGGAAAAGCCGGTGGAGATGGGCCGGCCGTCGGTATAGACCATGGTCACGCCGCGCAGCAGGGTCATGGTGACCAGGGTGGCGATAAAGGCCTGCACCCGGCCCTTGGCGACGATCAGGCCGCTTACCCCGCCCAGGGCAAAACCGGCCAGCAGCACGGCCGGCAGGGTGATGAAGATGGACAGCTCCATTGACACCATGCTGGCGGCGAAGGCGCCGCACAGGGCCAGTACCGAGCCCACGCTGAGATCGATGCCGGCGGTGAGGATCACCAGGGTCATGCCCACGGCGATAATGGCGTTCACCGAGGTCTGGCGCAGTATGTTGAGCAGGTTGTCCAGGGTGAAGAAGTTGGGACTCAGCATGGAGACCACCGCGATCAGCACCAGCAGGGCGATCAGCGATTTCTGAGCGATCAGCCATTCCTTGCTGAACCAGCGGCGACCGGAGTTGAGGGCAGGGGCGTTCATGCAGTTACCTCTTGTTGAGTCTGGCCGACGGCGGCGGCCAGCAGTTGTTCCTGGGTGGCCGTGGCGGCCTTGAATTCACCGGTGATGCGACCTTCGTGCATCACCAGGATACGGTCGCTGATCCCCAGCACTTCCGGCATGTCGGACGACAGCAGCAGTATCGCCATGCCCTCCTGCTTGAAACGGTTGATCAACTGATAGATTTCCTTCCTGGCGCCGACATCCACCCCGCGGGTGGGCTCGTCCAGGATCAGCACCTTGGGGCGGGTCATCAGCCCCTTGGCGATGGCCACTTTCTGCTGGTTGCCGCCGGAGAGATTGCCGATCAGTTGCTCCCGGCCCGGGGTCTTGATGTTGAACAGCTGGATGAAGTCGTCCACCGCGGTGCGCTCGGCGCCGTGATCGAGCTGCGGCCCCCGGCTGAGCTCGGCCAGGGCCGACAGACTCATGTTGGCCTTGACCGACAGTCCCAGCACCAGGCCATCGCCCTTGCGGTCTTCCGAGATATAGGCGATGCCGGCCGCCAGCCCCTGCTGGGGGGTCTTGGCGTGATAGGGCTTGCCCGCCAGCAGCAGGGTACCTGCGGTGCGGGGCAGGGCGCCGTAGAGGATCTTGGCCAGTTCGGTGCGGCCGGCGCCCATCAGTCCGGAAAAGCCGAGGATCTCGCCCTGGCGCAGGGCAAAGCTCACTGCCTTCACGCCGGGGCCACCGAGGCCGTCGACCCGCAGCACTTCCGGCCCCGGCGGTACGGCCAGGCGCGGGTACTGCTCGTCCAGCCGGCGGCCCACCATCATCTCGATAAGGCGGTCTTCGTCGATGTCCGCCACCGCCTCCTCGCCGATCCAGTTGCCGTCGCGCAGTACCGTGACCCGGTCGCAGATCTCGAAGATCTCCTTGAGGCGGTGGGAGATATAGACGATGCCGCAGCCGGCCTGGCGCAGCTCTTCAATCACCCGGAACAGGGCCCGGGTTTCGGTATCGGTGAGGGCATCGGTGGGCTCGTCCATGATGATGACGGCCGCCTCGAACGACAGCGCCTTGGCGATCTCCACCATCTGCTGGGCGCCGATGCTCAAGTCGCCGACCCGGGTTTTGGGGGAGTGGCGGATCTGCAGCCGGTCCAGCAGGCTCTGGGCCTCGGCGTAGAGCCGGCGCCAGTCGATCTTGCCAAAGGCGCCGATCGGTTCGCGGCCGAGGAAGATGTTCTCGGCGATGGTCAGCTCCGGCAGCAGGTTCAGTTCCTGGTGGATGATGCCGATGCCCGCCTGCTGGGATTCGCGCGGCCCCCCGAAGCGGCAGGGCCGGCCCCGGTAGCGGATCTCGCCCGCGTCCGCCTGGTAGATGCCGGTGAGTACCTTCATCAGGGTGGACTTGCCGGCGCCGTTTTCGCCCATCAGCGCCATCACCTGGCCCGGATAAACCTTGAGCCCGGCCTGATCCAGCGCCTTGACCCCGGGAAAGGCCTTGTCGATGCCGGCAAGAGACAATATGGGTTCCATGGTCACCTCAGAAGGGCACGCCGGCGCGCAGGATGAGATTGGCGTAGGGGGTGCATTCACCGGTGCGCACCACCGCCCGGCTGTGGCCGTTTTGCCGCTTGAACTGCTCGTGGGCCACATAACCGACCGCGATGTCCCGGCCCTGGGCCGCGGCCGCCCCGGCCAGCTGGTCCAGCAGCCGCTGGTGCAGCTCCGGGCTGGCGTTCTTGATCTCTTCCGCCAGCACCACGGCTTCCAGCTGCAACTCGGTGAGCAGGGCCGCCAGGGTGTCTTCCAGCCCGGGCAGGCCGGGGCGCACCGCCAGATCGATGCGCTCGACCCCGGCGGGAACGGGCAGGCCGGCGTCGGCCAGGGTGATCTCGTCGGTGTGGCCCAGGCGGGCCACCAGGGCGGATAAATGGCTGTTCAGCAGAGGGGTTTTCTTCACGGTACCGCCTTGTTTCAGGGGCCGGAGAGCCCCGAGAGTTAACCTTTAATTGCGAGCGAAACGGTTACGCAATCGATTCGATGGAGGGATTGTAGGGGAAATTTCCGGATTGGTTAGCAAAAAGTGACGGAACTGCGAGGCGGATCAAAAAAGTGGAACCCGGGGTCAGGGGGCGACTTCCCCCGCCACCTTGTTCCTTTCCCGCTTGGCCCGGTAGAGGCAGGCGTCGGCGCGGCGCAGCACCTGCTGGATGGTATCGCCCGGGCGGCAGACCGCCACCCCGAAACTGGCGGTCAGGTGGATGTCCCGGCAGAAGCGGGCCTCGGCCAGGGTATGGCGCAGGCGCTCGCTCAGGTGCATGGCGGCCGGGCCGCTGGTGTCGGGCAGCCAGAGGATAAATTCCTCGCCGCCCCAGCGGGCCAGCAGATCCTGGTGGCGAAGATGGGGGCGCAGCAGTTCGGGAATGGTCTGCAACACCAGGTCGCCTATCTGGTGGCCGTGGCGGTCGTTGACCTCCTTGAAGTAGTCCAGATCCAGCAAGACGATGGCCGATACCTGCCGGGCGGCTTGCTGCCACTGTTCGTTCAGCACCTGGTCGAAATGGCGGCGGTTGAACAGGCCGGTGAGGTAGTCGGTGCGCGCCTGCTCGCGGGTAAGGGCAAGTTGCTGGACCAGGGCGGTATTGGCTTCGGCCAGCTCCCGGGTGCGTTCCTGTACCTTCCGCTCCAGTTCCCGATTCAATTGTTCCAGATAGGCCTGATGCTGCCGTTGTTCTTCCTCCGCCTGCACCTGGTGATGAATGTCCTGGTGGGCACCCAGCATGCGGACAGGCTCGCCGTGCTCGTCGAACTCCACGAACCTGGCCTGATCCTGCAGCCAGATATAGTCGCCGTCCGCTTTTTTAAAGCGGTAGCGGGCGCTGAACAGGGGGGCCTCGCCGTCGAGGTAACGCTGCATGGCCGCCATGGTGGCGGGATAGTCGTCGGGGTGGATAAGCTCAAGCCAGGTATTCACCGTTTCCGGCAGGCTGAATGGCTCATAACCCAGCATCTGGTACCAGCGGGCATTGCGCTTTACGATGCCGGTAAGCCGGTGCCAGTCCCAGATGCCGTCGCTGACGATGTCCAGCGCCAGCAGCAGGGTTTTTTCCAGGGAGCGCAGCCGTTCCAGCTCCTGCTCGCCGTTGTCCTCAGCCATGGGCGTCTCCTGTCAATGGAAGCCACCCGGTTCGACGGCCGCATTTTGAGGCTGCCGTCGAAGACTCGACTTGATAAAATACCGCAATCAGTAACATCACCACTGCCGTCCTGCACGGGTAATTATTATTTTGGAACTCATTCCCTTGAATACAGAGTGTAGCCAGTTATTGGCTCCCATCCATGGTTTTTTGCATTGTGCCACACCCGACGAGTGGCTGGCCGAGGCGCGCAAGCCCGAGCACCTGGCCGCCCTGCTGGTGGATCACGCCAACTGCGAGATGAAGGCGGCCATGAGCGCCCACAGCCTGGTGCGCCGCTACTGCCTGCCGAAGGACAAGCGCAAGCTGCTGCCCAACCTCGACTTCTACAAGTCGCTCGACGCCCTGCCGGAAAAGGGGGAGGTGCTGGGCAAGCAGGCCCTGATCGGGGACAACAAGCGGGTATTCGACGAGCTGGCCAAGAACGATCTGCTGGTGAAGATGGTGCGCTTGATCCAGGAGGAGCTGCACCATTTCGAGCAGGTGCTGGAGATCATGGCGGCCCGCGGCATCCCTTACGCTACCCTGTCCGCCTCCCGCTACGCCAGCGGGCTGCTCGCCCATGTGCGCACCCATGAACCGGCGGCCATCGTCGATCGGTTGATCGTCGGTGCCTACATAGAGGCGCGCTCCTGCGAGCGCTTCGCCCGGCTGGCGCCCTTTCTGGACGAGGAGCTGGCCCGGTTCTACGTGTCGCTGCTGCGCTCCGAGGCGCGCCACTACCAGGACTACCTGACGCTGGCGCGAGAGCATGCCGGGCAGAGCATCGACGATCGGGTGGTCTTCTTCGGTGAAAAGGAAGCGGAGCTTATCGCCTTGCCCGACCCCCAGTTCCGGTTCCATAGCGGGGTGCCGGCGGCCGCCTGAAGCCCGCGTGCCGGCTCAGCCCCGGTGCCAGCGGTATTCGTTGTTGTAGCTCTGCAGCAGGCGCAGGCCCTGCTCGCTCTGGGGGTTGGTCAGTACCCTGGCGGTGGGGCCGGCTTCCACCACATGGCCTTCGTGCATCAGTATCACCTGATCGCTGATATGGCGTACCACGCCGAGATCGTTGGCCACCATGATGTAGGACAGCCCCAGGGTACTCTGCAGGCTGAGCAGCAGGTTGATGATCTGGGAGCGCACCGACAAATCCAGGGTGGAAATGGTTTCGTCGGCGACGATGATCCTGGGCGAGAGGATCAGGGCCCGGGCCAGGGCCACCCGCTGTTTTTGGCCGGTGGAGATCATGCCCGGGTAGAAATGGTAATGATCCGGCAGCAGCCCCACCATGCGCAGGGTGTCCAGCGCCAGGGCCTGCCGCTGTTCGGCGTCCAGATCCGTGTTGAGGCTGAGCGGCGCCTCCAGGATCTGGCCGATGCGGCTGCGCGGGTTGAGCGAGGTGTTGGGATCCTGGAAGATCATGCGCAGCAGCTTGCAGCGCTTCTTGTCATCCCCCGCCTCAATCTTGTCACCGTCGATATAGACGCTGCCCTGGGTGGGCGGCATCACCCCCGCCAGCACCTTGGCCAGGGTGCTCTTGCCGGAACCGGCTTCGCCCATCAGCGCCAGGGTCTGGCCCCGCTCCAGGGTAAACGACAAGGGGTAAAAGGCGGTCTTGCGCACCTTGCGGAACAGGCCGCTCTGATTGACGAACACCTTGCTGAGATTGTCGACCTTGAGCAGAGGCACCTGGCTCATCTGGGCTTACCTTTTTGCATGTTGAGCGGGAAATGGCAGTAGTAGATCTGGCCCTTGACCTTGGCCAGGGGAGGGGTGATCACGCACTGTTTCTGGGCATTGGGGCAACGGGGGCCCAGGCGGCAGCCGATGGGCAGGCTCTGCAGCGGCGGTATCACGCCGGCCAGGGTGTTGAGCCGGGACTTGTGGGGCAGGCTGCCGTCCAGATCCGGCATCATCTGCAGCAGGGCGGCGGTGTAGGGATGATGGGGGCGGGTCAGGATCTGCTCCCGGGTACCGGACTCCACCGTCTGGCCGCAATACATCACGGTGATATTGTGGGTGAGTCGGGCGAAGGCGGTCATGTCGGTGCTGATCAGCAGTATGGTGGTGCCCGAGAGCTTGTTCACCCGTTCCAGCAGCCGCAAAATCTGGGCCTGGTTGGTGGCTTCCATGGCGTTGGTGGGTTCATCCGCCACCAGCAGCTTGGGCTGGTTGGCGATGGCCATGGCGATCATTACCTTCTGGCACACCCCTTCCGACAGCTGGTAGGGGTAGGCGTTCATCACCATCCGGTGATCCTTGATGCCTACCCGGTGCAGCAGGGCCACCGCCTGCTGCCTGCGCCAGTGCCAGCGCTGCCACCATTTGCCCTGGAAGCTGCGGGCGGGAATGGCTTCCTCAAGCTGGGCCCCGATTTTTTCGGAGGGGTCGAAACAACTGGAAGGCTCCTGGAATACCATGGCGATATCCCGCCCCATGATGCGCCGTCGCTCCTTGGGCGACAGGCTCTGCAGGTCGATGTTGTCGAGATACATGCGATCGGCGGTCACCCGCCAGGTGTCCTTTTCGATGCCGACTATGGTCTGGGCCACCAGGCTTTTGCCCGAGCCGGACTCGCCCACCAGGCCGCGGATCTCGCCGTCGGCCAGGGTCAGGCTGAACTTGTCCACCGCCTTGACCATGCCCTGGGGCGTGTCGATTTCGATGGTCAGGTTGCGAATATCCAGTAGCGGCATCAGTTCATTACCTCGTTGATGGCCTGGCGCAGGCCTTCTCCCACCATGTTTACCACCAGCACCGAGAGCAGTATCGCCAGCCCCGGCAGTATCGCTATCCAGGGCGCCAGGTAGACCAGCTCCATGGCGTCGGAGAGCATGGCGCCCCACTCGGGGAGGGGCGGCTGGGCGCCCAGGCCGAGAAAGCCCACGGCGGTGATGTCCAGGATGGCGGACGACAGGCCGCGGGTGGTCTGGCTGACGATGGTATCGCTCAGGTTGGGCAAGACCCCAAACCTGAGTATACGCCAGTGGTTGGCGCCATCGAGGCGCAGGGCGGTGATGTATTCTTTCTGCATCTCGTCGGACACGGCATTGTAGGTGGCGCGGATAAACTGGGGCGTCAGCGCCAGGGTGATGGCCAGCAGGGTGTTGAACAGTCCCGGCCCCAGAATGGCCACGAAGATGATGGCCAGCAGCAACGAGGGAATGGACAACAGGGTGTCGAGCAGGTGGTTGAGGATGCTCGCCTTGAGCCCCTTGCTCATGCCGCCGAGGATGCCGATGCAGCCGCCCACCAGCAGCGCCACCAGCACCACCAGCACCCCGTTGCCGAAGGTGAGCCGGGCGCCGATGATCAAGCGGGACAGCATGTCCCGGCCCAGGTCGTCGGTGCCGAGGAAGAAGTCGATATTGCCATCAATGGCCCAGGACGGCGGCAGCAGCAGCACCTGCCCGAACTGTTCAAAGGGCGGGTAGGGCGCCAGCCAGGGACCGAACAGGGTCAGCAGCGAGAGCAGTCCCAACCCCCAGAGCCCGATCATCGCCAGGGTATTCTTGCGAAACAGATCCCAGGCCTGCTCCAGCGGCGAGCGTACCTTGAGCTCGGGATAGATATTAGCCCTGCTTGGCATAAAGGGCTTTCCTCCTGGTGGGATAAATCAGGGTAGAAACGATATCAATCGCCACGTTGGCCACTATGGTGAAGGTGGCGATGGCCAGGGTGCCGCCCTTGATGGCGGCATAATCCTGCAGCGCGATACTGGTCACCAGCCAGCGGCCCAGCCCCGGCCAGTCGAATACGATTTCGGTCATCATCGCCGAGGTCAGCACAGTGCCCAGCTGTAACCCCAGGGTGGGAATGGCGACGGGAAAGGCGTTGCGCAGGCCATGGCGCAGTATCACATGGGTTTCGCTCAGGCCCTTGGTCAGGGCTGCCCGGATATAGTTCTGCTTCAGCACCTCCAGCAGGGCGCTGCGGATCTGGCGGATCACCTCGGTGGTGGGCACTATGGCCAGCACCAGGGAGGGCAGTATCAGGTGCCTGAGCGCATCCACGAAGGCGTACCAGCGGTAGGAATGGTCGGTCAGCAGCGAGTCGATGGTCATGATGCCGGTCACCGGACTGATGTCATACAGCAGGCTGAGCTGGCCCGACACCGGCAGCCAACCGAGGTTGAGCGAGAAGAACATCACCAGCAGCAGGCCCAGCCAGAACACGGGTATCGAATACCCCACCAGGGTGCCGGTAAGGATCAGGGTGTCCTGCCAGCGGCCCTGGCGCAGGGCGGCCAGGGTGCCGATGGGCACGCCCACCAGCATGGAGATCACAAAGGCCGCCAGGCACAGTTCCAGGGTGGCGGGAAAATACTGGCCCAGCGCGCCCAGTACCGGCATGCCGGTGGCGCTGGAGATGCCGAAATCCCCGGCCAGCAACTGGTGGATAAAGGCCAGGTAGCCGGCCCAAAAATTGCCGGGTGCCTCGCTGAGCAGATGATATTCCAGCCCATAGGCGATCAGCGTCAGCATCAGCAGGGTGGTCAGCAGCAGGTTGACCCGCCGTAACAGATAGACCAGCATGGCTACTCCTTGTAAGCCTGGTGGAAGGCCACGCCGCCGTAGGGCTGCAGCCGCAGCCCCTTCACCTGGGTGCGATGGGCCTGCAGCTTGAGGCTGTGCACCAGGGGGATCAGGGCCATATCCTGATAGGCCAGCTCCTGGGCCAGCTGATAATGGCGGATACGGCTGGACAGTTGCGGTTCGGTCAGGGCCTGATCCAGTTGTCGTTCGAACAGCGGATGGCACCAGCGGCTGGCATTGGTGCCGGCGGCAATGGCCTGGCAACTGAGCAGGTTGCGCAGCATGTTGTCGGGGTCCGGGCTATCGGCCGACCAGCCGGTGAGTACCGCATCCTGATCGCCGATGATCAATTCCCGTCGCAAAATCTGTTCTTCCAGGCTCAGCAAGCGCACCCGGATGCCCAGCTCGGCCAAGCGGCGCTGGATCAACTGGCCGGTCTTGAGCCCGTCCGGGTTGAAGGTCCGGGCGCCGGCGGGGACCAACAGGGTCATGTCAAAGCCCTGCTCCCGGCCGGCCTGCTCCAGCAGCAGCCGTGCCCGCGCCATGTCCGGCAGCGGCATCAGCAGGTTGGGGTGATAGCCCCAGGACACCGGCGGCAGCAACGACTCGGCCAGGGAGCCGATATCGAAATACACCGCGTGCAGTATGTCTTCCCGGCTCAGCGCCAGGCTCAGCGCCTTGCGTACCCGGATATCGTTGAAAGGGGGCTTTTCGGTATTGAGCGCCAGCACCGCCACATTCATGCCGGTGGCCTGGCTCAGCGCCAGATCGGAATGCCGGCGGATCACCGACAGCTGGCTGGTGCCGGGGTGGGCCATGACATCGCACTCGCCGGTCAGCAGCTTGGCCAGCCGTTTGGACGACTTGGGGGTAATGTCGAACACCAGCTGGTTCAGGCGGGCACTGCCGCGCCAGTAGCTGGGGTGGCGATGGTAACGGATAAATTCATCGGTACGATACTGGCTGAGCAGAAAGGGCCCGGTGCCCACCGGCTGCTGGTCAAGCAGTTGCGGCGTGCCCGCGGCCAGCAGCTGGCCGGCGTATTCCGCCGACAGTATCACCGCATAGTCGGTGGCCAGGTTGGACAAAAAAGAGGCATCCGGCCGGGTGAGCACAAACTCCACTTCGCTGTCGCCCAGTGCGCGAACCTCGCGGATGAGTTCGCGCCAGCCGATGCTGTCGAAGAAGGGATAGCGGCCGCCGCTGACCCCGTGGTAGGGGTGTTGCTCATCCATCAGCCGGGCAAAGGTAAAGACCACGTCTTCCGCCGTCAGCGGACGACCGGGGCTGAACCAGGCGGTATGGTGGAAGGTCACGCCGGGCCTCAGGGTAAAACGATAGCGCAGGCTGTCTTCGCTGCGGGTCCAGCTCATGGCCAGGGCCGGTACCGGCTGCTGATTGTTGGGATCGATATCCAGCAACCGATCGTACAGCTGGTGGGCGGTGGCATCCAGGGTTTCGGTGGAGGTGACCAGTTGCGGGTTGAAGGTGAGCGGGGCCCCCTCGATGCAATACAGCAGGCTTTCCGCCGCCAGTTGTCGGTTGCCGTTGTCGCACCCTGCCAGCAGCAGGGCGAGCAGGCCGCTGAGCCATAAACGCATGCTTAATCCTTGTGTTCAGCTTTCTCGCCCGCCGGCAAGAGGGAAGCATATTTACGCAGCAGCCCGCGCAACTGGTGATAACTCAACCCCAGCAACTCGGCGGCCTGGCGCTGATTATAACGGGCCCGGACCAGGGCGGCTCGGATAAGCTGCCTTTCCGCCCCGGCCAGGTGGGCCCGCAGGTCGAGCGGCAAGGCTGCCGCCTGGTCCGGCGGTGCCACCGTGGATCCTTCCGGGCGCCAGGGCGAGGCGAAGGGGTCCAGATACAGCTCGGCCAGGGGGGTTTCCGGCTGGCCCTGGCGGTACAGGCTGCGCTCGATCACGTTTTTCAGCTCCCGCACGTTGCCCGGCCAGGGGTGGGCCAGCAACTGGCCGCGGATCTCGGGGCTGAAGCCGGCAAACAGCGGCCAGCCCAGCTCCATGCACAGATTGACCGCAAAGTGTTCGGCCAGCCGCAGTATATCGTCACCCCGGGCACGCAGGGGCGGCAATGTAACCACATCGAAGGCCAGTCTATCAAGCAGATCGGCCCTAAATTCACCTGTTTGCGCCAGGGCGGGCAGATCCCGGTTGGTGGCGCACACCAGGCGTACATTGACCGACACCGCCTGGCTGCCGCCGACCCGCTCGAATTCGCCGTATTCGATGACCCGCAACAGCTTCTCCTGCACCCGCGGGCTGGTGGTGGCTAGCTCGTCGAGGAAGAGGGTGCCGCCGTCGGCGCGTTCGAAGCGACCCAGGTGACGCGTCCGGGCGCCGGTAAAGGAGCCGGCTTCATGGCCGAACAACTCGGACTCCAGCAGGGTTTCGGCCAGGGTGGCGCAATTGAGGGAAATAAAGGGCTGCTGCCAGCGCGAGGAAAGATAATGCAGCCGGTGGGCCACCAGCTCCTTGCCGGTGCCCCGCTCGCCCACGACCAGCACCGGCTTGTTCAGCGGTGCCAGCAGGGACACCTGTTCCAGCACGGCCAGCAGGTGGTTGGACTGACCGATCAACTCATTGTCCGTCATGGCATATCAACTTGGCGAAATTTGCTAAATGGTAGCCTTATTCGCCGCTGCTGACTAATGCTGTGGCCGGTGATTTTTATTTTTCATTTATTTTTCAACTAATTATCGTCTTTTGTCGAGTTGGCATATAACTTGTTACGTGTAGGGTAAGCGGGCCAGGTAGCTTTACGCCGTGGCCCAATCACCCTGACGTCCTTGGAGGCTCAACCATGAGTATTTTTTCCCGACTGGCGGACATCATCAACGCCAACCTCAATTCCCTGCTGGATAAGGCCGAAGATCCGGCCAAGATGGTGCGGCTGATCATCCAGGAAATGGAAGACGAGCTGGTGCGCGAACGTTCCAACCTGGCCCGCTTCCTGGCCGAGAAGAAAGACCTGCTGCGCCAGATCGAACGCCACCGGGAGCGGGTGGCGGAATGGCAGGACAAAGCCGAGCTGGCGCTGACCAAAGGGCGCGAGGATCTGGCCCGGGCCGCCCTGATCGAGAAGAACAAGCAGGCCGAACTGCTCAAGGCCCTGGAGCGGGAGTGCGAGGCGGTGGAGGAGGGCATGAACAAGCTGTCCGAGGCCATCAACGCGCTGGAAGCCAAGCTGGCCGACGCCCGCGCCCGCCAGCAGGCGATGCAGCTGCGTGAGCGCAGCGCCCAGAGCCGGATCAAGGTGCAGGAGCGGGTGCGCTACAGCGAAACCTCGTCCGCGGTGGACAAATTCGACCGCATGGAGCGTAAGATAGATGAGCTGGAAGCCAAGGCGGACTTGTACAGCCAGAGCAAGGGGCTGGATCAGGCCTTTGCCGAGCTGGAGGTGGACGACGCCATCAGCCGGGAGCTGGACAAGCTCAAAGCCAAAATGAACAAGAGCGAGGATAACTGATGTCCGAACTGGCCTGGGCCCTGGTGGCCCCCCTGAATATTTTCCTGTTCCTGGTGGTCCCCATCTGGCTGGTGCTGCACTACCGCAGCAAGCGCCGCCTGGATGAGGGGCTGGGCGAGTCGGCCCGCCAGCGGCTGGAACAGGCCTTGCACCAGGCGGAACAGCTGGCCGAGCGGGTGGAAACCCTGGAGCGGCTACTGGATCAGGAGGTTCCCGGATGGCGTCGACCCTGATGAACCTGTATCGCGACAAGCGCAACGGCAAGCTCGGCGGTGTCTGCGCCGGCATCGCCCGCCAGGCCGGGGTCGAACCCTGGCTGGTACGGGTGCTGGCGGTGACCGGCCTGGTGTTTGCCAGCTTCCTGACTTTCGTGCTCTATATCGCGGCCTGGCTGTTGCTGGAGGACAGGCCCGAACCACCGGCGTCCGGGGCGGACCATGTGAAAACCACCGGCTGGCAGTCGGGTTTGTCGCCGCAGGAAGCGTTGGAAAAGCTGGAAGGCAAGCTCAA
This sequence comes from Zobellella iuensis, assembly GCF_016746085.1. GTDB lineage: Bacteria > Pseudomonadota > Gammaproteobacteria > Enterobacterales > Aeromonadaceae > Oceanimonas > Oceanimonas iuensis. Next base: position 267,703 of record NZ_JAERTZ010000025.1, on the reverse strand, counting down.
ACGGCTTAACGGCCGGGTGGCCGAGATGGAACAACTGATGACCTCCCGGGAATTCCGCCTGCGCCGGGCCTTCAACGAACTGCGCGAGGATAAATGAGCAAGACCGCACTGGAGCAGTGGCGCCACAAGGCCGGCGCCTGGGTGCAACGGGGCTTGGATCAACGGCTGAGGCTGGCGGTCACCGGCTTAAGCCGCAGCGGCAAAACCGCCTTTATCACCAGCCTGGTCAACCAGCTGGAGCACGCCGGGCTGGATGCCCGGCTGCCCCATTGGCCGGTGGCGGCGGAAGGCCGCCTGCTCGGTATCAAGCGGGTGCCGAGCCGTCACCACCATGTACCGGCCTTCGGCTACGAGGCCGCCCTCGGCCAGCTATCGGCCCGGCCGCCGGTGTGGCCCGAGCCCACCCGGGGCATCAGCGAGATTACCCTGGCCATCAAGTACCGCCCCGGAAACCGGCTCAAGCGCCGGCTCCAGGACAGTGCCACCCTTTATCTGGAAATCGTCGATTACCCCGGTGAATGGCTGCTGGATCTGCCCTTGCTGGCGATGAGCTATGCCGACTGGAGCGGGCAGCAGCGCGCTCTGCTGCAAACCCCCGCGCTGGCGGCGCTGGCCGCGCCCTGGCTGCAGGCGGGGGCCTCGCTTGCGGCCGACAGCCCCGTCGATGATGCCCGGCTGGCTGCACTGGCGGCGGCTTATACCCAGTGGCTGCTGGATATCAAGCGCGAGTGCGGGGCCTACCTGGTACAGCCCGGACGTTTTATCCTGCCCGGTGAATACCGGGGCGCACCCATGCTGCAGTTCGTGCCCTGGGTGTGGGGCGAGGTGCCCGCCGGGCTCAACGACAGTCACCACCATGGCATGATGGAGGCGCGCTTCGAACACTATAAAAAGCACCTGGTACAGGGCTTTTATCGCGATTTCTTCGCCGGTTTCGATCGGCAGATCGTGCTGGTGGACTGCCTGACCCCGCTCAACCAGGGACCGGGCAGCTTTGCCGATCTGGGCCGGGCGCTCGAGGCCATACTGCAGAGCTTCGAATACGGCAAGAGCGGCTGGTGGCAGCGGCTGTTCGCTCCGCGTATCGACAAGCTGCTGTTTGCCGCCACCAAGGCCGATCACCTGACCCCGGAGCAGCACGGCCGCCTGACCCGGTTGCTGACCAGCCTGGTTCGTGGCGGCCACCGCCACGCCCGGCTGTCCGGCATCGACATCCATACCCTGGCGCTGGCGTCGATCAAGGCGACCCACAGCGGCCGGGCCCGGCACCAGGGCGAGGAGATCCCCGCCCTGCAGGGACGCCGGCTGGGAGACGTTGAACCGGTCACCCTCTACCCGGGCGAGGTGCCCGAGGCCCTGCCCGGAGCCGACTTCTGGCAGCGGCAGGGCTTCGACTTCACCGAGTTCGCCCCGCCCCTGTGGCAACCCGAGGCGCCGCTGCCCCATCTGCGCCTGGATCAGGCGCTGGCCTTCCTGCTGGGAGACAAATTATCGTGACATTGAAAAGCAAGGTGATACTGGACAGCCCGCTGCCAGGGCCCGAGGAGGCGCCGTTGCACCCGGGACGGCAACTGGAGCAGGGCGACTTTATCGCGCTGGACGACGCGCCGGAGCCGCCCCTGGCCGAGAGCCTGCGGCCCCACCGCCGGCACTGGCTGTGGTGGAGCGGCGGCCTGTTGCTGTTGTTGCTGCTGCTGGCGCATTCCGCCGTCAATCTGTGGCAGACTTGGCAAGACAGCCTGCTGCTGGGCGCGGCCTGGAGCATGGCGCTGGGGCTGCTGGCGCTGGCGGCGTTGGGCCGCCTGTGGCGGGAGCTGCGCCTGCTGCGCACCCTGGAGCGGGTGTCGAGCCAGCGGGAGCGGGCCGAGCAGCTGTTGGCGGCCCAGGGCAGCGGCCAGGCCCGGACTTTCTGCGAGCAACTGGCCCGGCAAAGCGGCCTGGTGCAGTCGGATGCCTACCAGACATGGCTGCAGAGCCTGTCGGAACAGGAGCAGGACGCCGAGGTGCTGGCCCTCTACAGCCGGCAGGTGCTGAGTGTGCAGGACCGGCAGGCCCGGGCCCGGGTGCTGAAATGGTCCGGCGAGGCGGCGGTGATGGTGGCGGCCAGCCCCCTGGCGACGGTGGACATGCTGCTGGTGCTGTGGCGCAACCTCAAGATGATCGAAGATATCAGCGCCTGTTACGGCATCCGTCTGGGGGCGCTCAGCCGCTGGCGGCTGATCCGCCGCCTGCTGCGGCACCTGCTCTATGTGGGCGCCTCGGAGGCGGCCCTCGACATGGGGATGGACCTGCTCGGGCTGGAGCTGGCCGGGCGCTTGTCGGCCCGGGCCGGCCAGGGAGTGGGCGCCGGCCTGCTCACCGCCCGCCTGGGGTTGCAGGCCATGGATCTGTGCCGTCCTGTGCCCTGGCAGGGGGATGAAAGGAAACAGCTGGGCGGCATCCGCCGGGCGCTTGTCGACAAGGTGGCTAAACTGATGACCAGGAGCCAGTAAGGAGGCATTCATGAAAGTAGACAAACTGATCGGCCAGTTCCTGGGCAACAACCCCGGCTTCGGCAAGGGCGCCGCCACCGGCGGCATTCTCGGGCTGCTGCTCGGCAGCAAGAAGGGCCGCAAGATGACCGGCGGCACCCTCAAGTATGCGGGGCTGGCCGCCGCCGGCGTCATGGCCTGGAAGGCCTACCAGAACTGGCAGCAGGGCACGTCGCCGGCCCAGGCCGACGGCGCCAGCGGCGCCGATCTGCAACGGCTGGATCCGCGCTTTTCGCCCGACGCCCCCGCCGCCAACGGCGAATCCTTCCAGCTCTCGCTGATGCGGGCCATGATAGGGGCGGCCAAGGCCGACGGCCACGTGGACGGCGCCGAGCAGCAACGGATCTTCGAACAGGTGGAGCAGATGGGGCTGGCGGCGGATGAAAAGGCGCTGGTGTTCGACATGTTGTCGGCCCCGGTGGCGCTGACGGATATCGTGGCCTCGGCCAGGGGACCCGAGCAGGCGGCGGAGCTGTATCTGGCCTCGCGGCTGGTGATAGCGCCGGATCAGGCGGCGGAGCGGGCCTATTTGCAGGCGCTGGCACACAGGCTCAATCTGCCCGAGGAGCTGGTGGCTCATCTGGAAAAACAGGTGGAGCAGGGAATAGGGGAATAAGAGCTGGGGTGACCGACGGGGCTCGAACCCGCGACAACCGGAATCACAATCCGGGACTCTACCAACTGAGCTACGGTCACCACAAATGGCGCGCCCTGCAGGACTCGAACCTGCGACCATCCGCTTAGAAGGCGGATGCTCTATCCAGCTGAGCTAAGGGCGCTTTTTGCATTTACCCAGCGGCCAGGCCACTGCGTAACGGGGCGGCATAATACCTATTTGCTCCTGTGGGGTCAACGGCTTTATCCGGGCCATGGGGCCGGATAAAGCCGTGGGTGCTCGCTTATCAAAGCCCTGAAAAAATGCGACAATCGCCGCAGGTTTATAAAGGTGAGAATCAACGCAGATGTCAGCTCAAATAATCGATGGAAAAGCGATTGCACAGGCGGTACGCAACCAGGTGGCCGAACGGGTAGCCGAACGCAAAAGCGCGGGCAAGCGTGCACCCGGCCTGGCGGTGATACTGGTGGGCGCCAATCCCGCTTCCCAGGTGTACGTCGGCAGCAAGCGCCGGGCCTGCGAGGAGGTAGGCTTTATCTCCAAATCCTACGATTTGCCCCAGGAAACCACAGAGCAACAACTGCTGGACCTGATCGACGAGCTGAACCGGGACGCCACCATAGACGGTATCCTGGTGCAACTGCCGCTGCCGGGCCATATCGACAGCACCCTGGTGGTCGAGCGCATCCACCCCCACAAGGATGTGGATGGCTTCCATCCCTACAACGTGGGGCGCCTGGCCCAGCGCATCCCGGCCCTGCGGCCCTGCACCCCCAAGGGCATCATGACCCTGATCGAGCGCAGCCATATCAAGACCCACGGCCTCAACGCCGTGGTGGTGGGCGCCTCCAATATCGTGGGCCGGCCCATGACCCTGGAGCTGCTGCTGGCCGGCTGTACCACTACCACCTGCCATCGCTTCACCGAAGATCTCAAGGGCAAGGTGGAAGGCGCCGACCTGCTGGTGGTGGCGGTGGGCAAGCCCAACTTCATTCCCGGCGACTGGATCAAACCCGGTGCCGTGGTGATCGATGTGGGTATCAACCGCCTGGACGACGGCCGGCTGGTGGGCGACGTGGAGTATGCGGTGGCCGCCGAACGCGCCGCCTACATCACCCCGGTGCCCGGTGGCGTGGGCCCCATGACGGTGGCGACCCTGATCGAGAATACCCTGATCGCCTGCGAACGCTATCACGACAACTGATCCGCCTGAACCGGGGGCCGGGTGTCTTCCCGGTTTCCCCTCGCAGCGGGAAAGGCGATACATTGGCTGAACCAGGATGTGATCTAGAAGGAAATTTTCGGCACCGAGACGGGCTCGGTACGGCGGGGCGCGTGGGGTTTTAGAGTTATCCGCGGCTTTGTCGACAGCCTGGGCTGAGGGGAGCCAAGGCTCCCCTGTGGCTTACTGGTTGCTTTCTTCCATCAATTCATTCAACCGCTCCTCGGCTTCGGCGGCGGCGTCATCCATGGCCTGCTCCACTTCCTCGGCCTGTTCGCCGGCGGCGTCCATGGCGCTGTCGGCGGCGGCATCCAGGTTTTCACCCAGCTCTTCCATACCCAGCGCTTCCGCGGCGTCATCGGCCATCTGTTCGCCCTGCTCCTGTACCCTCTCGATGGCTTCATCGACATTTTCACCGGCTTGTTCGGCGGGGCCCTTGTTATCGCAGGCGGCAAGACCAAAAGCCGTGACAGAGGTAAACAGCAGAACATTAAGCAATGACTTCTTCATATCGGTTCCTCGCTAGATTGCATGGCGGCCAGGCCGCTTTTGTGTTTTTGCTCTATTAGTAATAGCTCAACTTTGATCCGAATAACAGTAGCAGCATAAGGAGGGGAGTCGGTTGCTTTTATAAAAAAACAATATTTATCAATGAGTAATAAAAAGCAGCGAGCGAAGTTGACGTAACCGGATAGGTAAAGCCCGGTGCCGGTATGACGAAGTTTGTCATCCTGTCGCCGTTATTACCGCATGGGGAAGGCGGTGTGATGACACCGCCTTTCTTTGTCGAACCGGGTTATTCCTGGTTCAGGGTTCTGTCCATGATTTCGTTCAGGCGATCTTCCGCTTCTCTGGATGCTTCTTCTATGGCTTGCTGAAATTCTTCCTTCTGCTGCTCCAGCATTTCCGGTTTCGGCTCGGTAGCGAGATCGGCCGCTTCATCCTGATAGGCTTCGGGCTGGGATGCCGCTTGCTGCATCACCTCGTCGATCTTGTCACCGACATCGGCAGTCGGGCCTGGCTCATCACAGCCACTCAGGGCGAACAGGGTGGCCAGCAAGGCGGCCGGAATTACTTTTTTCATCTCGGGGCTCCTTTAAAAACCTGGTTAGGGGCTCGCTAAAAAACGGGGCACCTATTATGGTGCCCATGACAAAATTTGCAATATCGGCGGCCGTGGCGGTTATTTTCGGCGCCAGCGGGTGCCTTCGGGGCCGTCTTCCAGCACTATGCCCATCTCGGTCAGCCGGTTCCGGGCGGCATCGGCGGCGGCCCAGTCCTTGGCCTGGCGGGCATCGAGCCGGGCCTGGATCAGCCGTTCGATCTCGGCCACTTCATCGTCGGCGCCGGCATCGCCGCGCAAAAAGGTCTCGGGATCCTGCCCCAGCAGGCCCAGTACCCCGGCCAGTTCGCGCAGGCGGGCGGCCAGGCCGGCGGCGGTAGTGTCGTCCTGGCCCTTCTGCCGGTTGATTTCCCGCGCCAGATCGAACAGCACAGAGTAGGCTTCGGGGGTGTTGAAGTCGTCATTCATGGCCGCCTTGAACCGGGTCACGAATTCCTCGCCGCCCTCCGCCGCCACTACCGGCAGATCGCGCAGGGCGGTATAAAAGCGTTCCAGCGCCGCCCGGGCCTTGTTCAGGTTGTCGTCCGAGTAATTGAGCTGGCTGCGGTAATGGCCGGACAGCAGGAAGTAGCGGATGGTCTCGCCGTCGTAGTGCTCCAGCACGTCACGGATGGTGAAGAAGTTGCCGAGCGACTTGGACATCTTCTCCTGATCCACCATCACCATGCCCGAATGCATCCAGGTGTTGACGTAGGGGCTGTGGTTGGCGCAGCAGCTCTGGGCGATTTCGTTCTCGTGGTGGGGAAACTGCAGGTCGGAGCCGCCGCCGTGGATGTCGAAATGCTTGCCCAGGTGCTTGCCGTTCATGGCCGAGCACTCGATGTGCCAGCCGGGGCGACCCGGGCCCCAGGGCGAATCCCAGCTCGGCTCGCCGGGCTTGGACTGTTTCCACAGCACGAAATCGAGCGGGTTGCGCTTGGCCTGCTCCACTTCCACCCGGGCGCCGGCCTGCAATTGCTCCAGATTCTGGCCGGAAAGCTTGCCGTAGTCCTTGAAGCTGCTCACCTCGAACAGCACGTCGCCGTTGTCGGCCACATAGGCATGACCGTCCCCGATCAGGCTTTCGACCATGGCGATGATCTCGGGAATATGCTGGGTGGCCTTGGGCTCGATATCGGGACGGGCGATATGGAGGGCGTCGAAATCCTTGTACATCTCCAGGGTGAGCCGTTCGGTCAGGGCATCGCAGCTTTCCCCGTTCTCGGCGGCACGCTTGATGATTTTGTCGTCGATATCGGTGATGTTACGCACAAAAGTCAGGTCGTAACCCAGGTAGCGCAGGTAGCGGGTGACCACGTCGAAGGCGACGAAGGTACGGCCGTGGCCGATATGACAGAGATCGTAAATGGTGACACCACAGACGTACATGCCGACCTTGCCGGGCACCAGGGGAGTGAATTGTTCTTTTTGTCGGGTAAGGGAATTGTAGATTTTCAGCATGATTCCGGGTCTTGGTGATGAATGTTGGTCTGTGCGTATTGAACCTTTAATGGCCATTCGGTGCAAGTCCAAAGCCCCACCGGCGCTGGCGGTAACAGCCCTCAACCGGCAGTGGCGGAGGAAATGTTTCCCAAAAGCGTTGGTCAATTCGCCGCCCACCGTCCACCCGACTATTATGGCGGCAAACTTAAGGCTACATTAAGCACTTCGTCGATGTTTTAATGACCCCGTTCTACCAAAGACAATGGTTCATAGAATCATTGCTGCACCGATCCAGGACGAGGAGAGTGAATGCGCATACTGGTGGTGGAAGACAACCCGGATATCCTGGTCAACATCGTCGACTTCCTGATCCTTAAAGGATGTACCGTCGATGCCCTCTACAACGGGGCCGCGGCCCTGGCACAGCTGGGCCGGCAGGAATACGATCTGCTGGTGCTCGATCTGAACCTGCCGGGGCTCGATGGCCTGGCGCTGTGCCGCTGGCTGCGCGCCGAGCTCAATCCGCTGCCGGTGCTGATGCTGACCGCGCGCGAGACCCTGGATGACAAACTGGCCGGGTTCGAGGTGGGTGCCGACGATTATCTGGTCAAACCCTTCGCGCTGCCCGAGCTGTGGTCACGCATCCAGGCGGTGCTCAAGCGCAGCCAGAAACAACTGGCGCGGTGTTTGACGGTGGCCGACCTGACCCTGGATCTGGACACCCGCAAGGTTCGCCGTCAGGGCAGGGACATCAGCCTCAACCCCAAATGCCTCAAGTTGCTGGAAATACTGATGAAAAATGCGCCTCACGTCGTCAGCCGGGCTAGCCTGGCCAGCCAGCTGTGGGCCGACGAGCCGCCCGACAGCGACGGGCTCAAGTCCCATATCTACCTGCTGCGCAGCGCCATCGACAAACCCTTCGCCAGCGCCCTGATCCACACGGTACACGGCCAGGGTTACCGCCTGGCCGCCGACGACCATGCGCCTGACCATTAACGCCCGCCTGCAGTGGGTGCTCAACCTGCTGATCGTCACCCTGAGCCTGTTGGCGGCCGGGGCCATAGTGCTGCTGGTGTTTTGGTTTGAACGCGGCCTGTTCTATAACCACCTGCAGAGCGATTTGCTGGATCAGGTACAGGCCCACCTGTCGTTCGAGCAGCCCCTGGTGCTGGCGATGGCCGATTCCACCTATTACAAGTTGCATCCCGACCAGCTCGAACTCCTGCCGGAGCCGTTCCGGGACTATCCGGAAGGCGGCCATGAGGTGCTGCTGACAGAGGGAGCCTATCACCTCTTTGTGCATTACGAGGACGGCTGGCTGCATGTGCTGGTACAGGATCAGAGCGAGTTCGAACGCTATGAGCTGGGGGTATTCGGCAGCCTGGTGTTCGGAGTGCTGGCGGTGTGGGCGTTGGGGTTCTGGCTGTCCCGCCGGCTCAGCCGCCAGATCCTGCAGCCGGTCACCAATCTGGCAGAGGAGGTGACACGCCTGCGTCACCAATCCGGTGCCCGGCTGCAGGGGCGCTATCCGGACGATGAAACCGGCCAGCTGGCGCAGACCTTCGAGGAATATGCCCGGCAGGTCCATGACTTGCTGCAGCGGGAGCAGCAGTTTTCCGCCAATGCCAGCCACGAATTGCGCACACCCATGATGGTGATCCGCGGCGCGATCGACATGCTGCGGGAAACCGGTTCGGGATCGGAGCCGGAGCGGTGCCAGCTCGACCGGATAGAAACGGCGCTCGACGAGATGCAGCAGCAGGTCAACCTGTTTCTGCAGTTATCCCGCTCCCCCGAGCAGGCGGCACGGCATGACACGCCGGCGCCGCTCGCCGAAGTGGCTACCCGGCTGTGGGAGTACTGGCTGCCCCTGGCCCGCCGGCGTGGCCTCGGCCTTAGCCTGAAGATAGCGCCAGAGGCCGAATCGAGTGGCTCGCCGATGGTGCCGGCCACCCTGATGGGCGCCGTTATCAACAACCTGCTGCGCAATGCCGTCAACCACACGACCGAGGGCGGTGTCGAGCTTTACCTGGGGCCTGGCTGGCTGGAAGTGAGCGATACGGGACCGGGCATAGCGCCGGACGCCCTGACCCGGGTGCGCGAGCGGGGCGTCACCGGCGGGGACGGCTTTGGCCTGGGGCTCTCCATCGTCGAACGGGTGTGCCAGCATCAGCACTGGACCTTGACCCTGGATGCCAACCAGCCCTCGGGAACCCGGGTCCGTATCGGCCTGTAACCGGGATTTCGACCTTTTTTTCACCATGACCCCGCTAGGCTGGGAACCGCCCGCTACACAAGCGTGGGCCAAGCCCCGGCAGTAGGCCGGATATCCTGTTTTCCTGGTTTTTATGGTGATACACGTGTTTGCCCAACGTCCTAGTATTTCTTCCCGCTGGTTGGTGTTCCTGCTGGCGCTGTATTTCTTTTTTGTGCTTAACCTGCCGCTTATCGCCAGGCTGATCGACATCCTGGGCCGGCTGGAGGCAGTCAGGTTTGGCTTTGTGCTGTCCATTCCCGTGTTCTTCGTGGCCTGTCTGAATATCCTGCTCACCCTACTGGCGGTGAAATACCTGGAAAAAGGCCTGTTCATCCTGCTGCTGTTGCTGTCCTCGGCGGTGAGCTATGCCATGTTCAACTACGGGGTCGTGCTCGATCGGGACATGATGGTCAACATCATGCAGACCCATGCGGGGGAGGCCAAATCCTATTTCAATGGCAGTTCCCTGCTCTGGTTTCTGCTTGCCGGCGCACTGCCCGCGCTGCTGGTCGCCCGGGTGCGGATCCGTCACGATGGCCTGCTGAGGGACCTGTGCTGGAAAGCGCTGTCGGTGCTGGGCTCCCTTGCGGTGATAGGTGTCATCGCGCTGTGCTATTACCAGGATTATGCCTCGGTCGGGCGTAATAACAGTCATTTGCGGCAACTCATCATTCCCACCTACTATCTGTCCAGCGCCAGCGGTTATGTGTACAACACCTATCTCAAAGAGGAACTGCCCTACCAGACCCTGGGCGAGGATGCACAGCTGGCGCCATCCCGGCCCGAGCGCAAGCCCACTTTGCTGGTGCTGATGGTCGGAGAAACGGCTCGGAGCATGAATTTTGAGCATAACGGCTATCCGCGTGGCACCAATGCATTCACCAGGGAGCAGGCGGTTGTTTCGTTCCGTTCGGTCACCTCCTGCGCAACGACCACGGCGGTGTCGGTTCCCTGCATGTTTTCCCGGCTGTCCCGCACGGACTACGACGCCGAACAGGCAGCGCGCCAGGACAACCTGCTGGACGTACTCCAGCGTGCCGGCGTCAATGTGCGCTGGTTTGAGAACGATGGCGGTTGCAAGGGCGTCTGTGCCCGGGTCGAGACCGTCGAGTTTCGCCCCGAGGACGGCGGTCCCCTGTGCGATGGCGACTACTGCAAGGACGGCGTGCTGCTGGAGGCCGTGCAACGGGCCATGGCCGCTGCCGAGCGGCAGGATACCGTGCTGGTGCTGCACATGGTGGGCAGCCACGGTCCCACCTACTATCGGCGTTACCCGGCCGAGTTTGCCCACTTTCAGCCCGACTGCCGGCGCAGTGATATCCAGAACTGCAGCACCCATGAGCTGGTGAACAGCTACGACAATACCCTCTACTACAGCGACTATATCATCAGCCAGGTGGTCAAGTTGCTGGATGAGCGCCGGCCGGACTGGAACACGGGCCTGCTGTACCTGTCCGATCACGGCGAGTCACTGGGGGAAAAAGGCCTTTACCTGCACGGCATGCCCTATGCGCTGGCCCCGGAGCAGCAGACCCAGGTTCCGCTGATGCTCTGGCTGTCTTCCGGGCTGAGTCGGGAGGCCCGGCTTGATCGGCAGTGTCTGCAGCACCAGGCCAGCCAGGGCCACTACTCCCACGACAACCTGTTTGACTCCGTGCTCGGGTTGATGGGCGTGAAGAGCAAGGTGTACCGGCCGGCGCTGGATATGCTGGCGGAGTGCCGTACCGGCTGAGCCCGGTTTTCCCCGACGGTGCCGGAGCTTTTCACCTTTTTTTCACCTCCGGCTCGCTAGCATGGCCGCCATGAATGATGTGGTCCATGCATAAAGGGGATCCTGAGGTGAGCATGTCCTGGGTGAAGAGAGGTTCCGGGCCGTTATGGCCCTTTTTCTGTTTTTTCTGGCTGAACCTGGCACTGCTGGGTGCCAGCCGACTGGGGCTTTCCGCCTGGCAGGCCGGGCGGGTGAACGAGGCTCAGGGCTGGGTCCACCTGCTGTTGCAGGGGCTGAGGATCGATCTGTCGACCCTGTGCTGGCTGTTTGGTGTGCCGGCGGTGTTGACGGCGTTGCTCGCCGGCCCCGGGGCCCTGGGGCGCGCCTGGCTGTGTCTGATGCGGCTGTGGCTGGCCGCCGGCACCGGTTTGCTGCTGTTGCTCGAGCTGGCCACCCCCGCCTTTATCGATACCTATGATCTGCGCCCCAACCGGCTCTTCGTGGAATACCTGATTTATCCGAGGGAAGTGTTCGGCATGCTCTGGCAGGGACACAGGATAGCCCTGCTGCTGGCCGCCGTCCTGGTGCCGGCGGCGCTATGGGCAGGCTGGCGCTGGTCGGGGCGCTTGTGCCGCGATGTGAGGATACCCGCCTGGTACTGGCGACCCGTGCTGGCCGTGTTGATCCTGGTACTGGGACTGGCGGGAGCCCGTTCCAGCCTGGGCCACCGGGGCCTTAATCCCGCCCTGGTGGCCTTTTCCACCGATCCCCTGGTCAACACCCTGGTGCTGAATTCCGCCTATTCGGTCGGCTTTGCCATCAAGCAACTGGGCAAGGAAGAGGACGCGGCCTCCCTTTATGGCCACATGGACCGAGCCGAACTGTTGCGTACCCTGCGCCGGGCCCAGGGGCGGCCCGACGGCGATTATGTATCGCAGGAACTGCCCACGCTGACCCGCAACGTCGCCAGTTACCGGGGGCGGTCAAAGAACCTGGTGATCATCCTGGAGGAAAGCCTGGGCGCCCAGTTTGTCGGTACCCTGGGCGGCCTGCCCCTGACTCCCGAGTTCGACCGGCTTGCCGAGCAGGGCTGGCTGTTCGAGCAACTGTATGCCACCGGGACCCGCTCGGTGCGCGGCATAGAAGCGGTGGTCACCGGTTTTACGCCCACGCCGGCGCAGGCCGTGGTCAAACTGGACAGAAGCCAGACCGGCTTTTTTACCCTGGCGCAATTGCTGAGGGAGCAAGGCTACCGAACCGGGTTTATTTACGGTGGCGAAAGCCACTTCGATAACATGGCCAGCTTCTTCCTGGGCAACGGCTTTGAACACATAGTGGACCAGCGTGACTTCACGGATGCCGTGTTTCAGGGCTCCTGGGGGGTGAGCGACGAGGATCTGTTCGCCCGGGCACACCAGGAATTCGAACGGCTGCAGTGGGACGACCAGCCCTTCTTCAGCCTGGTGTTCAGCTCCAGCAACCATGATCCCTTCGAATTTCCGGATGGACGCATTGCGCTGTACGAACAGCCGAAGCCGACGCGCAACAATGCCGCCAAATATGCCGATTACGCCCTGGGACAGTTCTTTGCCAAGGCCCGGCAGGCGGACTACTGGCAGGACACCCTGTTCCTGGTGGTGGCCGATCACGACTCTCGTACCTATGGCCCCGAGCTGGTGCCGGTGCCGCATTTTCGGGTGCCCGCCCTGCTGCTGGGCGAGGGCATAGCGGCCCGCCGTGACGAGCGTCTGGTGAGCCAGATCGACCTGCCGCCGACCCTGCTGTCGCTGATTGGCATCGACAGCGACAATCCCATGCTGGGGCGGGATCTGACCCGGTTCTCGCCCAACCGTGCCCTGATGCAGTTCGACAAGAATTTCGCGCTGCTCAAGGGCGACGAGATGGCGGTACTGCAGCCTGAACGGGAGGGATTGGGGTTTCGTTACGACGCGCTCAGCCAGCGTCTGACGTCGGCGCCCCTTGACCCTAGCCTGCTGGACGAGGCCCGCGCCTATGCCCTGTGGGGCAGCCTGGCCTATCAACAGGGCTGGTATCGCCTGCCGGCGCCGGCGCTGGCCCGTTTGCCTACCGGAGAGTCGAACGATGAAACCCGCTGATACCGGCTTTATCCGGCTGATCCGTGCCCTTGGCTACTCCCGCCAGGGCCTGGCAAGCGCCTGGCGCTTCGAGGCCGCCTTTCGCCAGGAATGCGCCCTGGCCCTGATACTGGTGCCGGTGGCGTTGTTTTGGCACCCGGGGCTGGTGCCCACCCTGCTGCTGATCGCCAGCCTGCTGCTGGTCATGATAGTGGAGTTGCTGAACTCGGCCATCGAAGCAGTGGTGGATCGTATCGGCCCCGAGCACCATGAACTGGCCGGCCGGGCCAAGGATATCGGCTCGGCGGCGGTGTTGCTTGCGCTGGTGCTGGCGGCGCTCGTCTGGCTTGGAATACTGGGCGCACAGATATGGCATGAGTGAAACTTGCCGGTTTAATGGCCATTCGGTGCCGGTCGTGTGGGCGGCAGGGGTTCGCTAAAGCGTCGGCTTGCGTTAAAATCGATTTCTGAACCTACTATCTGGATACGCAATTATGGTCACACTGCACACTACTTACGGCGACATCACCCTGAACCTGTTTGCCGACAAGGCCCCGGACACCGTCGCCAACTTCCTGCAATACTGCCGCGATGGCCACTACGACAACACCCTGTTCCACCGGGTGATCGACGGTTTCATGATCCAGGGCGGCGGTTACGGCCCCGGCTTCGAAGAAAAGGCCACCCGTGCCCCCGTCAAGAACGAAGCCGGCAACGGCCTGGCCAACAAGGTCGGCACCGTCGCCATGGCCCGCACCATGGAGCCGCACTCCGCCACCGCCCAGTTCTTTATCAACGTCAACGACAATGACTTCCTGAACTTCAAGTCCGCCACCAGCCAGGGCTTCGGCTACTGTGTATTTGGCGAAGTGGTCGAAGGCATGGACGTGGTCAACAAGATCAAGGGCGTGGCCACCGGCACCCGTGGTTATATGCACCAGGACGTTCCGGTGGACGACGTGCTGATCACCGGCGTGACCGTCGGCGAATAAGGCCTCCCGGCTGTTGGAAGCAATGCCCGCCCCGGCGGGCATTGTTGTCTTTGTATTCAGGAACCGCCATTCATGCCTTGTACCCTCTTTATCGCCGATCTGCACCTGAGCAGCGGGCGTCCCGACATCACCGCCGCCTTCCTGCGCTTTATGCGTGAGGACGCGGTGCATGCCGATGCGCTTTATGTGCTGGGCGATCTGTTTGAATTCTCGATTGGTGATGACGAGCCGAGCGAGTTGAACCGGCAAGTGGCGTCGGCTTTCCATGCCTGCAGCGAGCGGGGCACTCCCGTTTATTTCATCCATGGCAACCGGGACTTCATGGTGGGGCGCCGCTTCGCCCGGCAAGCGGGCATGACCCTGTTGCCCGAACAGCGGGTCGTCGATCTCTATGGCAGGCCTGCGCTTATCATGCATGGCGACACCCTGTGCATCGACGACGCCGGCTACCAGCGTTACCGTCGCATTACCCGCTGGCCCTGGCTGCAGTGGTTGTTCCTGCGGCTGCCGCTGCGCTTCCGGCTTAACATCGCCGACGGCATCCGCGGCAAGAGCGCCCGCTCCAAGCAGGACAAGATGATGCAGGTGATGGACGTGAACCAGGCCGAGGTGGCGCGGCAACTTCGGCTGAACGAGGTAGACTTGCTGATCCACGGCCATACTCACAGGCCCGGCATCCATGACCTCAGCATCGACGGCCGGCCGGCCCGGCGCATCGTGCTCGGCGACTGGTACACCCAGGGCAGCGTACTGTCGGTCAGCCCCCAGGGGGTGGAGTTGCAGAGCAGGGCTTTCAAGGAGCAACCATGAAACCTGGCAAGACAGGACTGACCCGTATTATTTCCGCCGGCGGCTATTCGCTGCAAGGCCTCAAAAGCGCTTATCGGAACGAGGCGGCCTTTCGCCAGGAGTGCTGGCTGGCGGCGGTATTGCTGCCCCTGGCCTGCTGGTGGGATGTAGGGCTGGTGGCCAGGGTGCTGCTGATCGGCAGCCTGGTGCTGGTGCTGGTGGTCGAACTGCTCAACTCGGCGGTGGAGGCGGTGGTGGATCGCATCGGTCCCGAGCACCACGAGCTGGCGGGGCGGGCCAAAGACATGGGCTCGGCCGCCGTGCTGCTGGCCCTGTTGCTGGCGGCCCTGACCTGGGTGCTGGTATTTATCGATTACGCCTTCTGAATAACCGTTCCCGGGGCTCTAAAATCGGGCCCCATGCAATCCGATAGCGTTTCGCCCGCAGGATACCGCAATTAACAGCGCGGTTGCGCTGTACCCGCCCGTGGTCTTGATTGATCTATTATTCGGCACCGCTATTTAATGCCATCTTTGGAATGGTTTCCCAGGCGGCGTTTATATCGCTTCTACTATTTTTGTGCCTGAAATAGAATTGTGCTGGCTTGCTCGGCAATACCCTATCCACATCATATTTGTGTTTATTTTTTATACGAAAGAGACGGTGATAATGAAAAAAACAACATTAGTGTGTGCCACCCTGCTGTCCGCCACCCTGGTCAGCGGTTGTGCGACCGAGTCTTCCCGCTCGCTGGCGGTAGAAAAAGTCAATTCCTATGGCAGCCAGTACCAGGGGGTTCGCAGTCCCATTTCCGTTGGGAAATTTGAAAACCGCTCCAGTTTTCAGCGCGGTATTTTTTCGGACGGGGTCGACCGGCTGGGCAATCAGGCCACCACCATACTGGTCACCCACCTGCAGCAGAGCAACCGTTTCAATGTGCTGGACAGGACCAATATGCAGGAGATAAAAGCCGAGGCCGGAATTAAAGGGCAGGCGCAGGCGTTGAAGGGGGCGGACTATGTCGTCACCGGCGATGTAACGGAGTTTGGCCGCAAGGCGGTCGGTGATCACCAGCTGTTCGGCATCCTGGGGCGCGGCAAGTCACAGATTGCCTATGCCAAGGTCAACCTGAACGTGGTGAACGTACAAACTTCAGAAGTGGTCTTTTCCTCCCAGGGGGCCGGCGAGTACAGCCTGTCCAACCGTGAAATCGTCGGCTTTGGCGGTACCGCCGGCTATGACTCGACCCTGAATGGCAAGGTGCTGGACCTGGCCATCCGTGAGGCGGTGAATAATCTGGTGGCCGGCGTCGAGCAGGGTGCCTGGAATCCGGTGCGATAACGGGCGGGAAGAGAACATGCACAATAAACGCTATACCTGTTCGCTGCTTATGGCCGCCGTTTTGCTTGCCGGCTGTGCCGGGCCGGGCACGCTGTATCAGTGGGATGCTTATCAGCCGTCGGTCTATCAGTATTACCAGGTAGATAACAACAATCTGGATGAGCAGGTCGCCCAGCTGGAAGAAAGTATCGAGAAAGCAAGGGCGAAAGATCGCCGGGTTGCCCCCGGTTTGCATGCCCACCTGGGATTGCTTTATGCCAATAGCGGGAGGGAGCAGCAGGCGCTTGAACAATTTGCGACAGAGAAACGTTTGTTTCCCGAGTCGGCGGTGTTTATGGACTTTTTGCTGAAACAGAACAAGGACACCCTGTGATGAAACGGACACTGTATCCACTCCTGTTGCTCGTGACGGCGATATTGGCGGGCTGTGCCGCGCCCGAGGCCTACGACTATGCCGCTTTTAAAGCAGCCAAGCCCAAGTCGATATTGGTGTTGCCACCGGCAAATCAGTCGCCCGACGTCAAGGCCAGTTACAGCCTGTTATCCCAGGTGACCTATCCGTTGGCGGAGTCCGGTTATTACGTTTTCCCCGTCGCGGTGGTGGATGAAACCTTCCGGCAGAACGGCCTGGTCAACCCGGAAGACATTCATAAGGTCCCGCTGGACAAACTGCACCAGATTTTCGGTGCCGATGCCGTGCTTTATATCGAGGTCGAGGAATACGGCACCAGCTATATGATCATCAGCAGCGATACCCGGGTCACCGCCAGCGCCCGCCTGGTCGACCTCAGAACGGGGCAGCAGCTCTGGGCCGGCAAGGCCACCGCCTCCAGCAGCGAGCAGAGCTCCAGCTCCGGCAGCCTGGTCGGGATGATGGTGCAGGCGGTGATCGAGCAGATTGCCAGCACCCTGACCGACAAAGGGCACCAGATCTCGGGGATCACCAGTGCCCGCCTGCTGTCGGCGGGCATGCCCAACGGCATTCTCTACGGCCCCCGTTCTCCGCATTTTGCCCAGTAAATCGGTGGTATATCACGGCCGTACCCGATACGGCCGATTTGTTGACAACGTCTCCCATCCTATTTCTAGATAGACATTTTTCCCTCAACGCAGCTGTTTAACCGTGGTCATCTCCGCGAAGGCGGAGATCCATGACAGTTTGCACTGGACTCCCGCCTTCGCGGGAGTGACAACAGAGTAACTCGAAGGTTTGTCAGCATGTTGGCCGTACCCGGCACCGGGTACGGCTTTTTTCTTTGTCTTCCCCAAGACAACCATGTGCCGGCAATGCCTTCTTGCGGCGGTTATCGTCTTCGTCACGGCGCAACCATCCGCTTTATCGTCACTTCTGCCGGCTGTGCTTGCCGATGCCGTAATCCTTGAGCTTGTTGGCGATGGCGGTGTGGGAGATATTGAGCCGCTTGGCCAGCTGGCGGGTGGAGGGGTATTCCGGGTAGAGCCGCTCCAGCAGTATCCGCTCGAAACCTTTCACCGCCTCTTCCAGCGAGCCTTCGCACAGGGCGTCCAGCCCCTGCAGGCCGTTCTGCTCCGGCAACGACAGCTGGGCCAGATCCAGTTCGTCTCCCTCCAGCAGGCTGATGGCCCGGTACAGGCTGTGCCTGAGCTGGCGCACGTTGCCCGGCCAGGCGTAATGCTGCAGATAGTCGGCCAGGGCGCGGGACAGCCGGGGCAGGGGGCGCTCCAGCTCGGCGGCGAAGCGGGTGCAGAAGTGCTGGGCCAGGGGCAGTATGTCCTTCTGCCGTTCGCGCAGGGGCGGAAGATGCAGGTTGAGCACGTTGAGCCGGTAGAACAGATCCCGGCGGAACTGGCCGCCCTGCACCAGGCCGGCCAGATCCTGCTGGGTGGTGCAGATAAAGCGGATATCCACCCGCACCTCCTGCTCGTCGCCCAGGCGGCGGAAGACGCCGTCCTGCAGCACCCGCAGCAGCTTGAGCTGCAGCAGCGGCGACATTTCGCCGATCTCGTCCAGCACCAGGGTGCCGCCATTGGCCTGATCCAGCACGCCGCGCTTGCCCTGGGCATTGTTGCCGAAGGCGCCGGGGGCATAGCCGAACAGCTCGTTTTCCGCCGCCTCGTCGGGAATGGCGGCGCAGTTGAGCAGGATGAAGGGCCCTTCGCCGCGCAGGCTGGCGTTGTGGCAGGCCCGGGCCAGCAGCTCCTTGCCGGTGCCGGTTTCGCCCTGGATCAGCAGGGGCGCGTCCAGGGTGGCCAGGCGGCGCGCCTCCCGGATCAGCTCGCTCATGGCCGGGCTCTGGGCCTGGAAACCGTCGAAATGGCCGCTTTCCCGGCTGCGCATCACCTTGAAGTGCTGGCCCACCCGGTAGGCGGACTTGAACACCACCACGGCGCCGGCCAGGCTCTGTTCGCCGGACTCTTCCGTTACCCAGATGGGCAGGAAGTCGGCCAGGTAGGGCTCGCCGCCGAGCGAGACTTTTTCGCTGAGCGGCTGCGGCTCGGCCTGTTCCAGCCAGCGGCTCACATAAACGCCCCTGAGCAGGGGACCCAGGGGTTGTTGCAGCAGCTGCGACTGGGGCTGGGCCAGCAGGGCGCAGGCGGCGTCGTTGGCCAGGCTGATGCGGCCCTTGGTGTCCACCGCCACCACGGCGTCGGGCAGCGCCTTGAGCAGCGCCATGATGGCGTTGTGCTCCCGCTCCGAGGGCATGCAGGGGATGGTTTTGACGTCATGGACCCCGGGAATGCGGCGGATGGCCGGCATCAGGTGCTGCAGGGCGGAGAAATCCAGGGTGGGGAAGTTCAGGTAGATGATGCCGCTGATGTCGATCTCGATGCCGCGCAGATCGATCCGGTGCTCCACCAGTATGTCCAGCAGCTCCCGGGTCAGGCCCAGGCGGTCTTCACAGGTAACTTTTAAGCGCATGGTGCTGTCTTGAGCCGTATCGGGCTGTAAATAATACCTTACAGCGATGGGCGATACGAGCCCCGCCCGGGCGGGCAGGGGGGCAAGTGTAAAAAAATCGGCTTTTTCGGCCGCAAACGGTTTACGCCGGCGGCCGGCTCGGACATCCTTAAGCGCCTTTCCCGCTGCGCGGGAAGGCGGAGTCTCCGGCATCAAGAACAAATCAGGTGAAGCAATGAACGAAGCGGGTTTCAGAACGGTTGAGTCGTCCCAGGTTATCCTCAAAGAGTTGATGGTCCCTTCCTACGCCAATTTCGGCGGCAAGGTGCATGGTGGGGTGATTTTGTCGCTGATGGACAAAATCGCCTATACCTGCGCCGCTACCCACGCCAAGGGCTACTGCGTGACCGCCTCGGTGGACTCGGTAGACTTCGTCAATCCGGTGGAGGTGGGCGAGCTGCTCACCCTGTACGCCTCGGTCAACTACGTGGGCAAGAGCTCGATGGAGGTGGGCATCAAGGTGGTGTCGGAAGATTTCCGCCAGGGCATCGTCAAGCACACCAACACCTCCTACTTCACCATGGTGGCGCTGGACGAGGAAACCCGCAAACCCATCGCCGTGCCCGGCCTTATCCTCGAGAGCGAGGAGGAGATCCGCCGCTTCGTGATGGGCAAGCTGCGCAAGAAGCTGCGCCGTGCCCACCAGCAGGAGCTTGCCGACATCCGCCAGGCCCTGAACCTGGGCCAGGAAATGGCCGAGCTGAAGGGGGAGAACTGCCAGCTGGCGCGCGGCTGAGTGACCAAGTACGAGCAACTGGCCCGGCAGCTGCAAGGCCAGATTGCGGCCGGCGCCTGGCAGCCGGGAGACCGGCTGCCTTCCCTGCGGGAAAGCGCGCGCCGGGCGGATCTCAGCCTGATGACGGTGCTCAGCGCCTATCAGCTGCTCGAAAGCGAGGGCTGGATCCGCTCCCGGCCCCAGTCCGGCTATTTCGTGGCCGAGCCGCCGGCAAGCACCATTGAGCACTCGCCGCCCTCGCTGCAACCGGCGGAAAACGTCGATATCAACGCCTTTATCTTCAAGCTGCTGCAGGCCGGGGACGATCCGTCCTGCGTGGCCCTGGGCTCCGCCTTTCCCGACCCGTCGCTCTTTCCCCGCCAGCAACTGGCCCGCTCCCTCGGCCGGGTGGCCCGGCAACTGCACCGCCAGGGCACCGGCGTGAGCCTGCCCCCCGGCCGCATCGAGCTCAGGCGCGCCATCGCCCGCCGCTATGCGGCCCGGGGCATGAGGGTGTCGCCCGATGAAATCGTCATCACCTCGGGGGCGCTGGAAGCGCTCAACCTCGGCCTGCAGTCGCTGACCGCGCCCGGCGACTGGGTGGTGGTGGAGTCGCCCGCCTTCTATGGCGCCCTGCAGGCGCTGGAGCGGCACCGGCTGAAGGCGGTGGCGGTGGCCACGGATCCCGTGCTTGGCATGGATCCGGATGCCCTGGCCGAGGCTCTGGAGCGCTACCCGGTCAAGGCCTGCTGGCTGATGAGCCACTGCCAGAATCCTTTGGGCGGCACCCTGCCGGCGGCCCGCAAGCCGCGGCTGCTGGCGCTGTTGGCCAGGCACGACGTGGCCCTGATCGAAGACGATGTCTACGGCGAGCTGTATGCCGGGGACGAGCCGCCCCTGCCGATCAAGGCCTGGGACGGGGAGGGGCGGGTGCTGCACTGCGCCTCCTTCTCCAAGACCCTGGGCAGCGGCATGCGCATCGGCTGGGTGGCGGCGGGGCGGCAGGCCGAGGCCGTGCAGCGGCTGCAGCTGATGAGCACCCTGTCCGCCAGCGCGCCCATGCAACTGGCCCTGGCCGATTACCTTGCCGGCCACCACTACGACAAGCACCTGCATACCCTGAGGCGCACCCTGGCGCAGCGCAAGCAGCGCTTCTGCCGGGCGGTGCAGCGGGCCTTTCCGCCCTCGGCCCGGCTGCATGGCGCCGAAGGCGGTTATTTCCTGTGGGTCGAGCTGCCGGCGCCGGTCTGCACCACCCGGCTGTACTGGCGGGCCCTGGCGGAGGGCATCACCATAGCCCCCGGGCGCATGTTCGCCACCGATGACCGCTACCGGCACTGCCTGCGGCTCAATACCTCCCTGCCCTGGAACTCCCGCAGCGACGCCGCCATCCGCCGGCTGGCGGAGCTGATCGGCGAACAGCTGGCCTAGCCCGGCTGTTCTGTAAACCGGCTCACAGACCGCAACTGTTATGGTCGATTTGCGGCCAACTGTTTATGTTGCGCCGTCTGCTCCCATGCTCTACTGCCCCGGTCGTGGCGGGCGTTCGACCCGCCTGTTCCAACCGAGCAATGTGAGCCTTATGGATACTTCTTCCCGGATTGACGTCAAGACCTGTACCACGCCCGTACGGCCCATCGACCAGGGCCATGTCTATGTGCGCGCCCAGCAAGGACGCTGGCAGCGCTGGCGTCAACGCCTGGGCTGGGCGCTGATGCTGCTGTTCCTGGCCGGCCCCTGGCTGCGCTGGAACGGCCGGCAGGCGATCTGGCTGGATCTGGAGCAACAGCGTTTTTACCTGTTCGGCGCCACCATCTGGCCCCAGGATCTGACCCTGCTGGCGCTGCTGCTGATGGTGGCGGCTTTCGCCCTGTTCTTCGTCACCGCCTTGCTGGGGCGAGTCTGGTGCGGTTACCTCTGCCCGCAGACGGTATGGACCTTCTGGTTTATCTGGGTGGAGGAACGGTTCGAGGGCAGCGCCAACCAGCGCCGCCGGTTGGACCAGGCCGCCTGGAGCCCGGCCAAGCTGGCCCGCAAGGGCGGCAAGCACCTGGCCTGGCTGCTGATCGCCCTGCTGAGCGGCGTGACCTTTGTCGCCTATTTCGTGCCGGCGACCGAGCTGGCCAGCGGCCTGCTGGCGTTCTCCGCCGGCCCCTGGGCCAGCTTCTGGGTGTTGTTCTTCACCCTGTGCACCTACCTCAACGCGGGCTGGATGCGCACCATAATGTGCACCCATATGTGTCCCTATTCCCGCTTCCAGTCGGCCATGTTCGACCGGGATACCCTGACCGTAACCTACGACGCCAAGCGGGGCGAAAGCCGGGGGCCGCGCGCCCGCAAGGCCGACCCGAAACAGTTGGGGCTGGGGGACTGCATCGACTGCCAGCTCTGCGTGCAGGTCTGCCCCACCGGTATCGACATCCGTGACGGCCTGCAGTACGAGTGCATCAACTGCGGTGCCTGTGCGGATGCCTGCGACCAGACCATGAGCGGCATGGGCTATGCCCCCGGGCTTATCCGCTACGCCAGCGAACGGGAGCTGGCCGGGGGCCAGAGCTGGCTGCGGCGGCCCCGGCTGCTGGGCTACGGCCTGATGATGGGCCTCGCGCTGGGGCTGCTGGCCTACGCCGTATTGAGCCGCCCGCCACTGGCGCTGGACGTGTTGCGGGATCGCAACCAGCTGTACCGGGAAACGGCCGAAGGGCGGGTGGAGAACAGCTATACCCTCAAGCTGGCCAACAAGACCCAGCAGCATCGGCACTACCAATTGCGGGTGGAAGGCGCGGACGGCCTGGACTGGATGGGCGAGCAGGAGATAGCGGTGGCGCCCGGCGAAAGCCTGAGCCTGCCGGTCAGCCTGGCCGCCGACCCTTACCTGCTGCCCGGCCATATGCAGGCGGTGACCTTCGTGGCCGGCGACGGCCAGGCCGAGGTGCGCACCGAAAGCCGGTTCTTTAGCGGGGGCAGGTGAGGGGAGGCAACAAAAGGGCCCAGCGGGCCTTCAGCTTGATGGCAAAGTCCATCAGCTGATTTTTCGCCAGATATTTCCCTTTATCAATGCGGTTAAACTGCCGTCATCTCCGCGAAGGCGGAGATCCATGAAATATTGCACGGGACTCCCGCCTGCGCGGGAGTGACGTTTACTCCGTCTTGCCCGCGCAGGCGGGCATCCAGGGCAGGGTGCACCGGTCCGGGCCACGGTGCCGGGTCTGCAGACCCGCATGGACTCCCGACTTGGCGGCTCAGCGTAGCAGGCTGTCCTTGCTGGCGCGGCGGTTGATGCCGTCACCACCCTGACGTGATTTTTCCTGACCGGCCTGGCAGTCGATGCACAGACGCACTCCCGGCACCGCCCGGCGCCGGGCCTCGGGAATGGGGGCGTCGCATTCCTCGCAGTGGCTCAGGCTGTCGCCGGCAGCGAGCCGACGTCGGGCATTTTGCACCGCCTCTTCCACACTGGCGTCTATCTGCTCCTGCACGGCACCGTCCCGTGCCCATCCTCCGGCCATGGTGTTTCCCCCCGTTCTTGCTGGACTCTGCGCCATCTTGGCACCGGCTACCCGGCGGTGCTGTGCGCCGGGTAGCAAAAACGTCAGTCCAGCACCCGGGACGGTTTGCCCGCCCGCTGGCGGCGTTGCCACTCTTGGTCCATGCCCACCTCGGCGGTGGAGGGAGCCAGTGGCGCCTTGCCCCGGATCAGATCCGCGGCCCGCTCCGCCGCCATGATGGTGGGGGCGTTGAGGTTGCCGTTGGGAATGGTGGGGAAGATGGAGGAGTCCACCACCCGCAGGCCCTTGATGCCGCGCACTTTGGCTTCCGGGTCCACCACCGCCAGCGGGTCTGTACCCATGCGGCAGGAGCAGGAGGGATGGTAGGCGCTTTCCACCGACTGGCGCACGAAGGCGTCGATCTCCTCGTCCGTCCTGACCTGCTCGCCGGGCTGGATTTCCGCGTCCCGGTAGGGATCCATCGCCGGCTGGTTGATGATCTCCCGGGTCAGGCGCACGCAGGCGCGAAAGCCCTCGCGGTCTTCCTCGTGCTCCAGGTAGTTGAAGCGGATGCGCGGCGCGGCCTTGGGGTCGGCGCTGGCCACCTTCACGAAACCCCTGCTCTTCGGCTTGTTGTGGCCGATATGCACCTGGAAGCCGTGGCCGTCGAAGGCTTCCTTGCCGTCGTAGCGCATGGCGGCGGGCAGGAAGTGGTACTGCAGATCGGGCCACTCCACCCCGGCCTTGGAGCGGATAAAGCCGCAGGACTCGAAGTGGTTGGTGGCACCCAGGCCGTCCTTCTTCAGCAGCCAGCGGCTGCCGATCAGGAACTTGTTCCACAGGTCCAGCTTGCCGTTGAGCGAAATGGGCTGCTTGCAGCGGAACTGGAAGTAGAACTCCAGGTGGTCCTGCAGGTTTTCGCCCACCCCGGGCAGCTCGTGCCTGAGCTCGATGCCGGCCGCGGCCAGGGTCTCTTTGGCGCCGATGCCGGAGAGCTGCAGCAGGTGCGGCGAGCCGATGGGGCCGGCGCTGAGGATGACCTCCTTGCTCACCCGCACCTCCTGCACCTGGCCGTTGCGCTCATAGCGCACGCCCACCGCCCGCTTGCCGTCCAGCAGCACCCTGTGCACCAGGGCGTGGGTGACCACGGTCAGGTTGGGGCGGCTCATGGCCGGGCGCAGGTAGGCGTTGGCGGTGGACCAGCGCACGCCGTTCTTTACCGTCATGTGCATGGGGCCGAAGCCCTCCTGCTGGCGGCCGTTGTAGTCGGCGGTGTGGAAGTAGCCGGCTTCCACCCCGGCGTCCACAAAGGCCTGGTACAGGGGGTTTTGCATCCGGTTGCCGTTGTTGACCCCGAGCGGCCCCTGGTCGCCGCGGTAGTCGTCGCCGCCGAAGGCCCAGCTTTCGGCCTTCTTGAAATAGGGCAGGCAGTGGGCGTAGTCCCAGCCCTCGGCGCCGTGCTGTTGCCATTCGTCGAAGTCGCGGGCGTGGCCGCGCACATAGACCATGCCGTTGATGGAGGAAGAGCCGCCCAGCACCTTGCCGCGCGGGCAGTGCATGCGACGGTTATCCAGGAAGGGCTCGGGCTCGGTCTCGAACTGCCAGGCGTACTTCTTGGTGTTCATGGGGATGGACAGGGCGGTGGGCATCTGGATGAAGATGCTCTTGTCGCTGCCGCCGGTTTCCAGCAGCAGCACCTTGTGCTGGCCGTCCTCGGTGAGGCGGTTGGCCAGCACGCAGCCGGCGGAGCCCGCGCCCACGATGATATAGTCGAATACGTTATCCATTGCGTTACCTCGCGGCCCTTAAAACGGGCTTTCCAGCTTGTTCATGCCCACGTACACCGCTTTCAGCTGGGTGTAGTGATTCAGGGTGGCCAGGCCGTTTTCCCGGCCGATGCCGGACAGCTTGTAGCCGCCCACCGGCATCTCGGCGGGGGAGGCACCGTAGGCGTTGATCCAGCAGATGCCCGCCTGCAGCCGGTGGATGACCCGGTGCGCCCGGCGGATGTCCTTGGTGAAGACGCCGGCGGCCAGGCCGGTATCGGTGTCGTTGGCGCGTGCCACCACGTCGTCCTCGTCCTCGAAGGTCAGCACCGACATCACCGGGCCGAAGATCTCCTCCCGGCAGATGGTCATCTCGTCGCGGCAATCGGTGAAGATGGTGGGCGCCACAAAGTAGCCGTTGGGGGCCGAGGCCGGACGCAGGGCTTCGCCGCCGTGGGCGAGGGTGGCGCCTTCTTCCACGCCCTTCTGGATATAGCCCAGCACCTTGTCGTAGTGGGCCTTGGAGATCAGGGCGCCGAAGTTGGTGGCCGGATCCAGCGGGTCGCCGGCCACAATGTTGTTGCGGGTACGCGCCAGCAGCCGCTCCATAAAGGCCGGGTAGATGTCGTTATGCACGAACACCCGGGTGCCGTTGGTGCAGATCTCGCCCTGGGTGTAGAAGTTGCCGAGCATGGCGGCGGAAACGGCGTCGTCCAGATCCGCGTCGTCGAAGATGATCAGCGGCGACTTGCCGCCCAGCTCCATGGTCACTTCCTTCAGCGTACCGGCGGCGGCGGCCATCACCTTCTTGCCGGTGCCCACCTCGCCGGTGAAGGACACCTTGGCGATGTCCGGGTGCTGGGTCAGCCAGGCACCCACGGCGCCGTCGCCCTGCACCACGTTGAACACCCCGGCGGGCACCCCGGCCTCGATAAAGATTTCGGCCAACTTGAGCGCCCCCAGGGGGGTCTCTTCCGAGGGCTTGAAGATCATGGCGTTGCCGCAGGCCAGCGCCGGGGCGGCCTTCCAGCAGGCAATCTGCAGCGGATAGTTCCAGGCGCCGATACCGGCACAGATGCCGAGCGGCTCCCGGCGGGTGTAGTAGAAATCGCCGCCCAGGCTCTGCTGGTTGCCCTCGATGGCCGGGGCCAGCCCGGCGAAGAACTCGATGCTGTCGGCGCCGGTGACTACGTCCACCACCGAGGCTTCCTGCCAGGGTTTGCCGGTGTCCAGCACCTCGATGCGGGCCAGTTCGTCGTTGCGCTCGCGCAGCAGGGCCACGGCCCTTTGCAGGATGCGGGCCCGCTCCATGCCGGTCATGGCAGACCACAGCGCGAAGCCGCGCCGGGCGGAGGCGATGGCCTGCTCCTTGATCAGTTCGTCGGCCACTTCCACTTCATAGATGACCTCGCCGGTGGCGGGGTTGACCACCGCGAAGGTGTCGCCGGACTCGTTGGCCACATAGCGGCCGTCGATAAAATTCTGGTATATCGTCAATGACATGCGTTCACTCCATGTTGCCGTAGCAGATCCGTGATGAATTTCTTGCACAGCTGTTCGCCTTCCCGGAAGTCCCGGTCCGGCTCGGTGCTGAGCGCGCTGCGCAGCCAGAAGCCGTCGATCAGGGCGGCGGTCTGGCGGGCGGCAATCTTTGCCTGCTCCGGCCCCAGCAGGGGGCGGAAGGAATAGCGCAGGTTGCTGATCAGCCGCTGGCTGTTCACCTGTTGCAGCCGGGCCAGGCGCGGGTCGTGCATGGCCTGGGCCCAGAAGCTCAGCCACGACTTGGTGGCCGGGCGCGAGCGCTGGAACTCGGTGAAGTTGGCTTCCACTATCCGCAGCAGCCGCTGCTGCGGGGCGATGTCGGCGCAGGCGCGGCTGAGCAGCGCCTGCTTCAGCTCCTCCAGCAACTGCCGGACGGTCGCCTCAATCAGCTCCTGCTTGCCGCCGAAGTAGTGGCTGATGATGCCCGACGACATCCCCGCCAGCCGGCTGATGCTGTTGATGGTGGTGTTCTGCAGGCCGTACTCGGCCACCGAGGCCAGGGTGGCGTCGATCAGCTGTTTCCTGCGGGTATCCTTGATTCCGGTAATAGGCATAATTTTTTATTAATTGAACGTTCAATAAAAATAAGCCTAGGGACAGTTTGCGAAATGATCAAGCGAAATCTGCCGACGAAGTGAGCAGACCAGTCACCCGGGGCGCCTGTTTTCCCGGTGTCGCGCCGCGATAATAGGCTTTCTTAATGCAGCCATTAATTAATACAATTTTAACATTATGCCATTCAGCCCTAGTCTGGCGGTGGGAGCCGGCCGGAGCAAGGACCGGGGTTACCATGCTGTTAACGACCTTGATGTCTTGTTTTGATAAGTGGGTGTCTTAATCAGCAATGTTGCAAAAGGGTTTCGGAAGTCTACTGGGAGCCTGCCGGAGGAGGGGATATGACTTCCCGGCTCGCCACGTTCCGGCCCGGCGCCGGGGCGTCAAACCCGTCAAGCAAGAAGGATGCTGAACATGTGTGCGATACACGGTAACAGGGGTGTGGTTTACACCGGTCCCGGCAAGGTCGAGGTCCAGTCCATCGCCTTCCCCGAGCTGTCTCTGGGCAACAGGGCCTGCCACCACGGGGTGATCCTCAAGGTGGTGTCCACCAACATCTGCGGCAGCGACCAGCACATGGTGCGCGGCCGTACCACGGCGCCCTCCGGCCTGGTGCTGGGCCACGAGATCACCGGCCAGATCATCGAATGCGGCCGCGACGTGGAATTCCTCAAGGTGGGCGACATCGTCTCGGTGCCCTTCAACATCGCCTGCGGCCGTTGCCGCAACTGCAAGGAAGGCAAGACCGGCATCTGCCTGAACGTGAACCCGGCCCGCCCCGGCGCCGCCTACGGCTACGTGGACATGGGCGGCTGGGTCGGCGGCCAGTCCGAATACGTGATGGTGCCCTACGCCGACTTCAACCTGCTGAAGTTCCCGGATCCCAACCAGGCCCTGGAGAAAATCCGCGATCTCACCCTGCTGTCGGACATCTTCCCCACCGGTTTCCACGGCTGCGTCACCGCCGGCGTCGGCCCGGGCTCCACCGTCTACATCGCCGGTGCCGGCCCCGTGGGCCTGGCCGCGGCCGCGTCCGCCCAGTTGCTGGGCGCCGCCTGCGTGATCGTCGGCGACATGAACCCGGATCGCCTGGCCCAGGCCCGCAGCTTCGGCTGCGAGACCATCGACCTGCGCGAAGACGGCTCCATGGAAGACAAGCTGGAAGCCATCCTCGGCGAGCGGGAAGTGGACGCCTTCGTCGACTGTGTCGGCTTCGAGGCCCATGCCTGCGGCTGCAACCATGGCAAGGAGGCACCGGCCACCGTGCTCAACTCGGCCATGCAGCTGACCCGGGCTGGCGGCCAGATCGGCATTCCCGGCCTGTACGTCACCGAGGATCCGGGTGCGGCGGACGAGGCGGCCCGGGAGGGTGCGCTCAGCATGCGCTTCGGGCTGGGTTGGGCCAAGTCCCACTCCTTCCACACCGGCCAGTGCCCGGTGATGAAGTATCACCGCCCCCTGATGCAGGCCATACTGTTCGATAAGGTCCAGATCGCCAAGGCGGTGAACGTGCAGGTGATTACCCTGGATCAGGCGGTACAGGGCTACGCCGACTTCGACGGCGGCGTGGCGAAGAAATTCGTGATCGATCCCCACGGCATGGTCGCGGCCTGAGCCATAGGGTCCGTTTCAACGGGCCGCCCCGGCATCGGTGCCGGGGTTGGTTCGATGTAGGGTCCGTTTCAACGGACCGGCCAGTCGCCGGCGCCATGGTTGGTCCGATGTCGGGTCCACTTCAGTTGGACCATTGTGCAGCCGGCGCCGTGGTTTGGCCGACTGACGTCGACCCTACAAGGTCCGCCGCCGGGCCTGTTTCAAGGGACCATCCAATACCGCGGAGCGGGCCCTCCGCCCGACGTTTACTCGATATAGCAGGTTGATACTATGGAAGATAAGCAAACAGCAATGGACCATACCCTAGAGCAGCTGGTCGGCTCCCTCAAACACAAACCCGGCGCCCTGTTGCCTATCTTGCACAGTATCCAGGACCATTTCGGCTATATTCCCGAGGCCGCCACCCCCATCATCGTCCGCGAGCTGCGCATCACCGCTGCCGACGTACACGGGGTGGTGAGCTTCTACCATTACTTCCGCACCGAACAGCCGGGCCGGCACGTGGTGGAAATCTGCCGCGCCGAGGCCTGTCAGGCCCGCGGCGCCCGCGAGCTGGAGCGCCACGCCAAGGCCAGCCTGGGCATCGACTACCACCAGACCACTCCCGGCCGCGACATCACCCTGAAGGCGGTGTACTGCCTCGGCAACTGCGCCTGCGGCCCCTCGGTGCGGGTGGGCAAGCAGATCAAGGCGCGCATGACCCCGGCGAGATTCGACGCCCTGGTGAACGAGCTCACCACCTACAAACTGGAGCTGAACTGATGAGCCTGCGTATCTTTGTTCCCTACGAGACCACGGCCCTGTCGCTCGGTGCCGAGGAGGTGGCGACCCTTGTCCGGCGCGAGGCCGCTGCCCGCGGCCTCGACATCGAGCTGGTCCGCAACGGTTCCCGCGGCCTGTGCTGGCTGGAGCCCCTGGTGGAGGTGGACGACGGCCGCGGCCGCCGCGCCTTCGGCCCGGTGGCGCTGGAGGAGGTGGCCTCGCTGTTCGAGAGCGGCTTCGGTGACGACCATCCCCTGGCCCTGGGGCCGACCGAGGAAATCCCCTACCTCAAACGCCAGCAGCGGGTCACCTTCGCCCGCATCGGCGTCACCGATCCGGTGTCGCTGGCGGACTACCGGGAACTGGGCGGCTTCGACGGCCTGGCCAAGGCGGTGACCTGCACGCCCCAGCAACTGGTGGACATGGTCAAGGCCTCGGGCCTGCGCGGCCGGGGCGGGGCGGCCTTTCCCACCGGCATCAAGTGGCAGACGGTGCTGGACGCCAAAGGCGCGCAGAAATACATCGTCTGCAACGCCGACGAGGGCGACTCCGGCACCTTCGCCGACCGGCTGGTGATGGAGTCCGATCCCTACATGCTGATCGAGGGCATGATCATCGCGGGGCTCGCCGTGGGCGCCACCCAGGGCTATATCTACCTGCGCGAGGAATACCCCCTGGCCCATGAGCTGTTGAACACCGCCATCGAGCGGGCCCGGGCGGCCGGTTACCTGGGTGAGGACATCCTGGGCAGTGGCCGCGCCTTCGAGCTGGAAGTGCGGCTCGGCGCCGGCGCCTACATCTGCGGCGAGGAAACCTCCCTGCTCGAGAGCCTGGAAGGCAAGCGCGGCATGGTACGCGCCAAGCCACCGCTGCCGGCCATCGTCGGCCTGTTCGGCCAGCCCACGGTGGTGAACAACGTGCTGAGCTTCGCCGCTGTGCCCTCCATCCTGAGCGAGGGACCCGAGCATTACGCCAGTTTCGGCTATGAGCGCTCCAAGGGCACCCTGCCGTTCCAGTTGGCCGGCAACCTCAAACACGGCGGCCTGGTGGAGCTGGCCTTCGGCCATCGCCTGCGCGAACTGATAGAAGACTTCGGCGGCGGCACCGAGAGTGGCCGGCCGGTACGGGCGGTGCAGGTGGGCGGGCCGCTCGGCGCCTACCTGGCCCCCGAACAGTTCGACACCCTGCTCGACTACGAGGCCTTTGCCGCCATCGGCGCCGTGCTCGGCCACGGCGGGGTGGTGGTGTTCGACGAGTCGGTGAATATGGCCGAGCAGGCCCGTTTTTCCATGGAATTCTGCGTCGAGGAGTCCTGCGGCAAATGCACCCCCTGCCGCATCGGCGCCGTACGCGGAGTGGAGGTGATCGACCGCATCGTCGCCAACGACCGGCGCGAGGCCAACCTGGCCCTGCTGGAGGATCTGTGCGACACCATGATGCAGGGCTCGCTCTGCGCCATGGGCGGCATGACGCCCTTCCCGGTCAAGAGTGCATTGCAGTATTTTCCCGAAGATTTCCACCGCCAGGGAGGCGAAAGCTGATGGTTGAGCATTTTTATCCCGAAAAAGACCTGGGTACCCCGGCCGTCGAGTCGGCCACCCTGGTCACCCTGAACATCGACGGCGTCGAGGTGGCGGTGCCCGAAGGCACCTCGGTGATGCGCGCCGCGGCCCTGGTGGACATCAACATCCCCAAACTGTGCGCCAGTGACAACCTGGAAGCCTTCGGCTCCTGCCGGCTGTGCACGGTCGAGATCGAAGGACGGCGCGGCTATCACGCCTCCTGCACCACGCCGGTAACCGAGGGCATGGTGGTGCGCAGCCAGACCCGGGCCCTGGCCAAGCTGCGCCGCAATATCATGGAGCTCTATATCTCCGATCACCCGCTCGACTGCCTGACCTGCCCGGCCAACGGCGACTGCGAACTGCAGGACATGGCGGGCGACGTGGGCCTGCGCGAGGTGCGTTACGGCTTTGCCGGCGAGAACCACCTGTCGTTGGGCAAAGATGAGTCCAATCCTTATTTCACCTTCGACGCCAGCAAGTGCATCCTCTGCTCCCGCTGCGTGCGTGCCTGCGGCGAGGTGCAGGGCACCTTCGCCCTCACCATCCAGGGCCGGGGCTTCGACTCCCAGGTGTCCACCGGCAAGGGCACCGACTTCCTCGGCTCCGACTGTGTGTCCTGCGGCGCCTGCGTGCAAGCCTGCCCCACCGCCACCCTCACCGAGAAGTCGGTGATCGAGCAGGGCCAGCCCGAGCACAGCGTGGTGACCACCTGCGCCTACTGCGGCGTGGGCTGCTCCTTCAAGGCGGAGATGAAGGGCGACCAGTTGGTGCGCATGACTCCCTGGAAGGGCGGCCAGGCCAACCACGGCCACTCCTGCGTCAAGGGCCGCTTCGCCTTCGGCTACGCCACCCACAAGGACCGGCTGACCACGCCGATGATCCGCGACCATATCGACCAGCCCTGGCGGGAGGTGAGCTGGGACGAAGCCATCGGCTTCGCCGCCCGGCGCCTGCGCGAAGTTCAGGCCCAGCACGGTCGCCACAGCGTGGGCGGCATCACCTCTTCCCGCTGCACCAACGAGGAAACCTACCTGGTGCAGAAACTGGTGCGGGCGGCGCTCGGCAACAACAACACCGACACCTGCGCCCGGGTGTGCCACAGCCCCACCGGTTACGGCCTCAAGATGACCCTGGGCGAGTCGGCGGGCACCCAGGATTTCGATTCGGTGCTCAAGGCCGACTGCATCCTGGTGATCGGCGCCAACCCCACCGACGCCCACCCGGTGTTCGGTTCCCTGCTGCGCAAGCGGCTGCGCCAGGGCGCCCGGCTGATTGTGGCGGATCCGCGCTATATCGACCTGCTCGACAGCCCCCATACCGGAGCGGCCATCCACCTGCCGATCCGCCCGGGCACCAACGTGGCGCTGGTTAATGCCCTGGCCCATGTGATCGTGAGCGAGGGGCTGGAAGATCACGACTTTATCGTCGGCCGTTGCGCCCCCGAGGAATACCAGGCCTGGCGCGACTTCATCCTGGAGCCGCGCCACGCCCCCGAGGCGGTGGCGGACATCATCGGCGTGCCCGCCCGGCGTATCCGCGAAGCGGCGCTGCTCTACGGCGGGGCCGGTAACGGCGCCATCTACTACGGCCTGGGTGTCACCGAGCACAGCCAGGGCTCCACCACCGTCATGGGCATCGCCAACCTGGCCCTGGCCACCGGCAACATCGGCCGGCCCGGGGTGGGGGTGAACCCGCTGCGCGGCCAGAACAACGTGCAGGGCTCCTGCGACATGGGCTCCTTCCCGCACGAGTTGCCCGGCTACCAGCCGGTGAACGACGCCGCGGTGCGCGGACGCTTCGAGTCCGCCTGGGGCGCGACCCTGGATCCCGAGCCGGGCCTGCGCATTCCGCGCATGTTCGACGCCGCCATCGAAGGCAGCTTCAAGGCCATGTATGTGCAGGGGGAGGACATCGCCCAGTCGGATCCCAACACCCAGCACGTGGAGGCGGCGCTGCGCTCGCTGGAACTGCTGATCGTGCAGGATATTTTCCTCAACGAAACCGCCAAGTTCGCCCATGTGATCCTGCCCGGCGCCACCTTCCTCGAGAAGAACGGCACCTTCACCAACGCCGAGCGGCGCATCAACCGGGTGCGCAAGGTGATGACCCCCCTGGCGGGCAAGGAGGACTGGGAAGTGACCATGGACCTGTCCAACGCCCTGGGCTACCCCATGCACTACGATCACCCCTCCGAGATCATGGACGAGATCGCCGCCCTGACACCGTCCTTCACCGGCGTCAGCTACGACAAGCTGGAACGGCTCGGCAGCATCCAGTGGCCCTGCAACGCCGAGCATCCCGAGGGCATGCCGGTGATGCACGAAGAGCAGTTCCCCATCGGCCAGGCGCGAATGGTGGTGACCGAGTTCATTCCCACCACCGAGAAGGTGAGCGAGCGCTATCCGCTGCTGCTGACCACGGGGCGGATCCTCAGCCACTACAACGTGGGCGCCCAGACCCGGCGCACCGACAACAACGTCTGGCATGGCGAGGACGTGCTGGAAATACACCCCCACGACGCCGCCGCCCGTGGCATCGAGGACGGCCAGCCGGTGAGCATCGACAGCCGCACCGGGCGTACCGTGCTGAGTGCGCGGCACAGCACCCGCATGCAGCCGGGGGTGGTGTATACCACCTTCCACTTCCCGCACAGCGGGGCCAACGTGATCACCACCGACAACTCGGACTGGGCCACCAACTGCCCGGAATACAAGGTGACGGCGGTGCAGGTGACGGCCGAGGCGCCCCAGGCGCTGTCGGACTGGCAGCAACGCTTCTACGACTTCAATCGGGAGCAGCTGGCCCATGCCGGGCAGGGAGACTGAGGAGGACGAGCCCATGGCACAAGGTAAACCAAAAGCCTCGGCTCCCGAACCCGGCCTGGTGGAAGCCAGGGTAGGCCGCCTCAGCGGCGGCCAGGGCCATGACTGGGTGGCGGAAGAGGTGCCGGTGGCCCTGGTGTACAACGGCATCTCCCACGCGGTGATGATGGCAAGCCCCTTGGATCTGGAAGACTTTGCCCTGGGGTTCAGCCTGACCGAGGGCATCGTCGAGCGGCCTGGGCAGATCTACGGGGTGGAGGTCAACGCCGACCCCAAGGGCCTGCGGCTGGAGATAGAGCTGGCCGCCGAGCGCTTCTTCCGGCTCAAGGCCCGGCGGCGCAGCCTGAGTGGCCGTACCGGCTGCGGCCTGTGCGGCACCGAATCCCTGGCCGAGGCGGTGGCGCCGGTGTGCCCGGTCGGCCCGGGTCCGGTGCCGGCGCGGGCGATCATCGACCGCGCCTTTGCCGAGCTCCGTCACCAGCAGCCGCTCCATTACCAGAGCGGCGCCACCCACGCGGCGGCCGGGTTCGACGGGGAGGGGAAGCTGCTGGCGGCGCGGGAAGACGTGGGCCGGCACAACGCCCTCGACAAACTGGTGGGCGCCCTGGCGCGCCTCCAGGTCACACCGGCTTTCGTCATCGTCACCAGCCGGGCCAGCTATGAAATGGTGCACAAGTGCGCCGTGCTCGGCGCCGCCACCCTGGTGGCGGTATCGGCCCCCACCTCGCTCGCCATCGAGCAGGCCCGCGCCGCCGGGCTCAACCTTATCGGCTTCGCCCGCCAGGGCGACGGCGTTATCTATACCTGACCGGGACATGCCGATATCGCCCGGCATGTCTCGTAGGGTCGATTTCAATCGACCAACATCAGCATCGGCGCCGGGTTTTGGTCGAATAAATTCGACCCTACGACGGACGCCGGGTTGGCCGTAGGGTCCGTTTCAACGGACCAATCCCGCCACCGGCGCCGTGGTTCGGTCGAATAAATTCGACCCTACGGCGGACGCCGGGTTGGCCGTAGGGTCCGTTTCAACGGACCAATCCCGCCGCCGGCGCCGGGTTTTGGTCGAATAAATTCGACCCTACAGACGCCTCCATCCGTAGGGTCGAACTGCCTGTGAAGGTGGCTTACTGTTGGTGGATATCGTCCGGTTTAACGATAATCCAGTTCTTGTCCGCGTCGGCCGGCAGCCCCAGTCTGGCCTGGGTGGTGGCGGCGTCCTTCGCCCAGTCGGTGATGTGCTGGGTGTACTTGCTCTTGCGGTCCACCCACAGCCGGATGCCGCCCTTGTCCACGTCGGTGGCGTTCAGCAGCATGTAGCCGTCGGAGCCGGAGGTGTCGCCGGCCACCAGCACCGGTTTGC
Organism: Zobellella iuensis; assembly: GCF_016746085.1. Taxonomy (GTDB): domain Bacteria; phylum Pseudomonadota; class Gammaproteobacteria; order Enterobacterales; family Aeromonadaceae; genus Oceanimonas; species Oceanimonas iuensis. The sequence goes on along the minus strand of NZ_JAERTZ010000025.1, from coordinate 232,473 downwards.
GCCACTGATCGATCCAGCCGATGATGCTGCCGAGCTTGCCTTCGTACCAGGTCATGGGGTTCATCAGGTAGGGGGTCAGCTCGAGCGGCAGGTTGGCCTCGGGGTCGTATTCCCCGGCCTTGATCTGCAGACGGGAAGTGGTCAGTTCGCCGGTCTCCCTGTTTTTCAGCAGCATGTTCACCCCGATAACGTTCTCCGGCTTGACGTTGTAGCCGTATTGGGGATCGCTCGCGATCATGCGCACGATTTCCTCGCTGGCCGCCGTCATCACGTACACCTCGATGCCGTTTTCCTGCAGCCGGTTATAGAGCTGCTGCATGCCGGCGAAGATCTTCGGCGGTCTGACATGGCCCTCGACCACCTGGTCGCCATCGTAATACTGGATGGGGATGGGCTCGCCATGGGCCATGACCTCGTCCACAAAGCCCTTGAGCTCGGCCAGGGTAAAACCGGAGAAGATCTGGGCCACCCAGGGGTAGCACACCAGATCGTCGATCTCGCACAGGCGGTAGTAGTAACTGTTCAGGCTTTCCTGGTGCTCCGCCGTGTCCTTGAAGGGGATGAGCTTGAGGGACGCGTCCATGGTCTCCCGGGTCAGCAGGCCTTTCATCTCCAGGTAGGGCAGCAAAGATTCTTCGATATCAAACTGATAGCTGGTGTTGTCCATGTCGAACACCGCATAGGCCCCCTGGTTGGCGTTGGCGGCGATCATGGCGTTTAGCTGGTGGGCAGCGTCCTGGGGCCAGTGGCTCAGGGCGGTTTCGGCCTGGGCGAAGAGGCTGGCGCTTGCCAGTAATGCTCCATAAATACAACGACTTATCCTTATCATCGGGTTCTCCTTCGGGTGGGTTGGCCGGGCTCGCTGGTCCGGACAAAACAGCCTAGGAGCGAAAATAGAACAGAATTTATCTCCAAACGACTCCTATTTATCTGATTATGACAAGCCTCTTTCGAACCCCGTTTTGGCTAGGGGACGAAGTTTTTTTGGCGCCATGTCGCATCCAGGTATTTTGGGGTCGCACTCATGGTGCAATGATGGAAGCATCGGCTTACATTTAGGGTTGATTGAACGTTCAATAAAAAGTCACCGGCAACAGGTGAACGACAAGCCTCCCCAGAGGGGCGACAACCATAACAAGGAATGGTGGATGGTCATGGTGCTAACGCACAACACGTTACGAGTGATGGAACCAATACAAGAGGAATGTATCCATGGAGATGGTGTTATCTGCTGCCATAATGCTGACGCTGGCAGCGTCGGTCTTTATTCTGCTGCGTTTCGGCAAGTTGCGCTGCAAGGGTGAAATGCCCACTTCGCTGTTCACCTTTATCGCTATTCTGTTTACCTCGGGCCTGGACGTGGGCCTAGTGATGTTCCCCCTGACCGAATTCCCGGTGTATGCCAGCGAGCCCGAATACGGCTTCGCCAATCCGCTCGCCATCGAGTTCGGCTTCTGGGGCTTTCTGGTGTGGATGTTCTACTTCCTGACCACCTTCTACTTCGTGCTGATCGAGCCCAGGCTCAAGTTGTTCGAAATCCCTTTCGTCAAACTTATCAATAACCTGGTGATTATCGGCACCTGTGCCTTCACCGGCTTCCTGTTCCTGAGCTACCTGCCCGACTATGTGGAAGGCATCACGCCCGCGGTGCGCTATGGCCTGGTGGCCCTGGTGGTGCTGTGCGCGGTCTGGTCCAGCTCGGACGTGCGCTACGTCAAGTTCCTGAGCGTGGCCTCCACCTGGCTGTTCCTGGCGTTGATCGGCACCATGTGGTGGAATTCGGGCGCCAGCCCGGCGGGCCTGGGCGGCACCATGGCCGGCATCGGCGAGTATTTCACCAACATCCATGAGTTTGTCACCCCGATCACCGATTACCACGCCTTCTACCTGTTCTGGTGGTTCTCCTGGAGCATTATGATCGGCCAGTTTGTAGCCCGCTTCGCCGGCGGCCTGCCGGCCTGGCAGCTGTGCATCGCCATGCTGGTGGTGCCTTCCATTCCCATCGCCATCTGGTTCTCGGTGCTCTACCTGCACTTCAGCGAGGCGATCGCCATCGGCGGCACCCTCAAGCTGGCGATGGTGGTGGTGGGGGTTATCTTCGTGATCAACTCCCTCGACTCCCTGATCCGCCTCTACACCAGCAACCTGAACCTGGAGCCGGGCCGGATCGGACTGCCGGCCTATGTGGCGGGCAACTGGGTGCTGATGTTCGGCCTGGTGCTGCTGTTCCAGTTCACCCCGCTCAAGATTGAGTGGGTGGGCACAGTGGTTATCTTCCTCTACGCCCTGATCGCCGGCCTGCTGTGGCAGCGGCGGGAACAGTGCAGCGGCCTGGGGCAAGGGGTAAAGGTGCCCGCCAAGGCCGGTTGAGGATTGGAAGGGTGTTACCAAAGGGTCGCTGCGGCGGCCCTTTTTGTATTTGGGGTAGCGAGGATGATCCGTTCGATTTGCTGAGTCTTATGGACTCCCGCCTGCGCGGGAGTGACGAAAGAGGCGCAGGAGTCGCGAAAGGGACGTGGAAGTCGCGAAAGAGGCGCGGGAGTAACACCAACACCGTCATGCCCGCGAAGGCGGGCATCCAGGGCAGGGAGCACCGGCCGGGACCACGGCGCCGGGCCGCAGACATGCATGGACTCCCGCCTGCGCGGGAGTGACGATAAGGGGCGCGGGAGTGACGATAAGGGGCGCGGGAGTGACGATAAGGGGCACGGGAGTGATGAAAAAGAGCGCGGGAGTAACACCAACACCGTCATGCCCGCGAAGGCGGGCATCCAGGGCGAGGGACACAGGCCGGGACCACGAATATTACCCAACGCAAAAAAGCCTGAGCCCTATTATTCGGCTCAGGCAAAGTGGATGGACCTAGTAAGATCCCCTCGACCAAGTAATCCGTTAACTCAAAACGCGACCTCCACGTCTCCGCTGGGCACGCTGCAGCAGCTCAGCACATAGCCGTCGGCGATGTCGTCGTCGGTGATGCCGCCGTTGTGCTCCATGGCCACCTCGCCCTTGGTCACCTTCACCTTGCAGGTGCCGCAGATGCCCATGCCGCAGGCCTTGGGAATATGCAGGCCCACCTGGGCGGCGGCGCTGTGCAGGGTTTCGCCGGGCAGTATGTCCACCTGCAGGTCGCTCTCCAGGAAGGAGACGGTCAGCCGCTCGGTGTGCTCCAGTTCTTCGGCCAGCTCCGAGGCCTCCTGGGCCATATGCTCCACGTCCTCGATAACATCCGCCGGGGTGGCGCCGAAGCTTTCCTCGTGGTAGCGGTCCATGTCGAAGCCGGCGTGCTGCAGCAGGTTGCGCACCGCCTTCATGTAGGGGCCCGGGCCGCAGCAGAACACTTCCCGCTCCATAAAGTCGGGGGCGATCAGGCTCAGCATGGCGCTGTTCAGGTAGCCCTTGTAGCCGCTCCAGGTTTCACCGATGTCGGTACGTTCGCAAATCAGGCTCAGGTGGATATTGTTCAGCCGCGAGTCCATGTGCTGCAACTCCCGGTAGTACACCAGATCCTTGGGCGTGCGGGCGCTGTGCACGAAATGGATGTCCACCTCGGCATTGGTGTCGAACCACCAGCGCGCCATCGACATCACCGGGGTGATGCCCACGCCGCCGGAGAGCAGCAACACCTTCTCGTTGGGAAAGTCGATGCAGTTGAAGTTGCCCACCGGGCCGTGCACCGCCAGGGCGTCGCCTTCCTTCAGGTTGTCGTGCAGCCAGTTGGACACCACACCGCCGGGCACCCGCTTGACGGTAATGGAAAAGCTGTAGGGCACCGACGGCGAGGAGGCGATGGTGTAGCTGCGCATCACCATCTGCTCATCGATTTCCAGCTCCAGGGTCACGAACTGACCGGGCTTGAAGAAAAACAGCAGCGGGCTTTCCGCGGTAAAGCAGAAGGTGCGTACGTCCCAGGTTTCCTGGATCACGCGTACGCAGCGCACCGGGTGGCGACCATTGCTCCAGGTCTGGGTATTGATGGGTGAAATAAAGTCCTGATTCATCGCTGTCCTCCGGTGGGGCCTGGGGAAGGGTCCCCGCTTTGTCCTTATGCTCGCATTCTTGAGCAGTTTGGCCCCGGGCGGTTGCTTAAAAACGACATGGAAATGTCCGCCAGCCCCGCTTCTGCTCAAGGGATAGGCGGCGCCGGGGCAGGGCGGGGGCGGGCAGGTCGGAAAACCCCCTCGGGCGAGTCGTTTTCAGATAATCTACCTCGGATAACCTTGAAGAGAATAAGGCCAATGGTGAAGTCCAGCAACAAGGCCGGGACACACCACTCCCTCAACACAGCAAAGGAAGCAATACAGATGGAGCAGACCAACACCACCGTCATCGGCACCAGCCCCAAACTGGCGGAAACCGTACAACTGTTGCAGCAACGTCGTCCCGGCTACTCCCTTCCCCAGGCCTGCTACAACAGTGCCGAGGTGTTTGCCGCCGACATGGAGCAGATCTTCTGCAAGGAATGGCTGTACGTGGGCCTGACCTGCGAGATCCCTCAACTGGGCAACTTCATCACCCTGGAAGTGGGCAACAACCCCATCACCATAGTGCGCAACAAGCAAGGGGTGCAGGCCTTCCATAACGTCTGCCGTCACCGGGGCTCGCGCCTGTGCACCTCGAAAAAGGGCAAGGTGGCCAAGCTGGTGTGCCCCTACCACCAGTGGACCTATGAGCTGGACGGCCAGCTGCTCTACGCCGGCAACGAAATGGGTGACCAGTTCGACAAGGCCGACTTCCCGCTCAAGCAGGTGCACACCAAAACCGCCGGCGGCTACATCTTTATCAGCCTGGCGGAGAACCCGCCGGAAATCGACGGCTTCCTGGCCGAGCTGGAACGCTACCTGGAGCCCTACGACCTGGAAAACGCCAAGGTGGCGGTGCAGTCCGAGATCATCGAGCAGGCCAACTGGAAGCTGGTGCTCGAGAACAACCGGGAATGCTACCACTGCGCCGGCTCCCACCCGGAGCTGCTCAACACCCTGCTGGAGTGGGACGACACCAACGACCCCCGCGCCAGCGACGCCTTCAAGGCCCATGTGGCGCGCAAGGCGGCCGAGTGGGAGGCCGACAACATCCCCCACGAGCACATCTCCTTCGGCCTGCGCAACCGCATGGTGCGCATGCCCCTGGCCGAGGGCAAGGTGGCCATGACCATAGACGGCAGCCCCGCCTGCCAGAAGCTGCTGGGCCGGGTCAAGGAACGGGATCTGGGATCCTTGCGCATACTGCACCTGCCCAACTCCTGGAACCACGGCCAGGGCGACCACCTGATCACCTTCCAGGTGATCCCGGTCGGTCCCCAGCAGACCAAGGTGATCACCAAGTGGGTGGTGCACAAGGACGCGGTGGAAGGGGTGGACTACGACGTGGAGAAACTGCGCCGGGTGTGGGACGCCACCAACGATCAGGACAGAACCCTGGCCGAGGAGAACCAGCGCGGCATCAACTCCATCGCCTACGAGCCGGGCCCCTATTCACCCACCTACGAGTTCGGGGTGGTGAACTTCATCGACTGGTACGCCGACACCTTAGTCGCCAACGCCCTGGGCCAGACCCTGCCCATAGCGCTGCCGGAATAAGCGGCTGCCGCAACCGATAAAACCACCAAGGGGAGCTCAGGCTCCCCTTGGTGTTTATGTGCTTGCTGAGCGGGGCCTTTGCCGGAAAGCAAAAAGCCCACCGTGAGGTGGGCTTTTCGAGGGTATTTTGGTCGGCGTGAGAGGATTTGAACCTCCGACCCCTGACACCCCATGACAGTGCGCTACCAAGCTGCGCTACACGCCGAAATCGTCGTTGTGTCGACGGGGACGGATTCTAGGCAAGTGGCCGGGGGCTGTCAACACCCGTGCCGGCCACTGTGGTGCGTTTGCCTGCTATTTGCGCACTAGCGGGTAAATTGCAGCCGTTGGCCGAAGGCCTGCTCGCTGACCACGCCGTTCTGGTAGGCGATGTGGCCGTTGACCAGGGTGGTGTCGACCCGGCTCTTCAGGGTGCTGCCCTCGAGCGGCGACCAGCCGCAATGGTAGAGCAGGTTGTCTTTGCCCACGGTGGTGCTGGCGTTGAGGTCGAACAGCACCAGATCGGCGAAATAGCCTTCGCGGATATAGCCGCGGTCTTTTATATGATAACGCTCGGCCACCGCGTGGGCGGTTTTGCGCACTATGGTTTCCAGGCTGAAGATGCCCCTGTGGTAGAGCTCCATCAGCATCGGCAGGGCGTGCTGGCACAGCGGCAGGCCCGAGGGCGCGCCGAAATAGGAGTTCTGTTTGTCGACCCAGGTGTGGGGGGCATGGTCGGTGGCGATGATGTCGATGATGTCCTGGTTGACCGCGTCGATCAGCGCCTGCTGGTCGGCGGCGGTCTTGATCGCCGGGTTGCACTTGATCTGGGCGCCCAGGCGCTCGTAGTCGGCCTCGTTGTAGAACAGGTGGTGCACGCACACCTCGGCGGTGATGTTCTTGTCCTTCAGCTCGGCCAGGGAGTGGCTGGCGGTGAAGTGGCTCATCTCCCGGGCGGTGGTGAGGTGCAGCACGTGCAGCTTGGACTGGTAGCGCTTGGCCAGGCTCACCGCCAGGGAAGAGGACAGATAGCAGGCCTCGGCGCTGCGGATATGGCCGTGCTCGCTGAAGGGCACGGCGTCGCCGTATTTGGCGCGGGCCAGCTCTTCGTTATGCTTGATGGTGGGCGAGTCTTCGCAGTGGGTGGCGATGAGCACCGGGCTGTCGCGGAAGATGCCGGCCAGGGCCGCTTCGCTGTCGACCAGCATATTGCCGGTGGAGGCGCCCATAAACACCTTGACGCCGCAGGTCTGGTTGGGCTGCAGGCGCTGGATTTGCTCCAGGTTGTCGTTGGTGCCGCCCAGGTAAAAGCTGTAGTTGCCCGCGGCCCGGCCTTCGGCCAGTTTGAACTTGGCCTCCAGCGCCTCCAGGGTGGTGGTTTGCGGGTTGACGTTGGGCATGTCCATAAAGCTGGTGGTGCCGCCGGCCACGGCTGCGCGGGATTCTGACGCTATGTTGCCCTTGTCGGGCATGCCGGGCTCGCGAAAATGCACCTGATCGTCGATCATGCCGGGCAGCAGGTGTTTGCCGGCGGCATCCAGCACCCGGGTGCCGGCAGCGGCCGCGAGGCCGAAGCCTACCTGGGCGATGCGTTCGCCTTCGATCAGTACATCCTGTACCTGGACACGGCCTTCGTTGACCATGGTTGCGTTTTTAATCAATAGTTTATTCATGGTGACTTCATTCCTTTGGCGGCTAACAAGGCTATAATAGCGAATCTTGTCCGGGGCCGACAGGCGCGGCCCGGCGATTTATCTCAAGGAGACAGGCAATGGCAGCAGAGACCATTTTCAGCAAAATCATCCGCAAGGAAATTCCCGCCGAGATCCTGTACCAGGACGAGCTGGTCACCGCCTTCCGCGATATCCATCCCAAGGCGCCGACCCATGTGCTGATCGTGCCCAACGTGCTGATCCCCACCACCAACGAGGTGGAAGCCGAGCATGAACTGGCCCTGGGCCGGCTGTTCACCGTGGCGCGCAAACTGGCGGCCGAGGCCGGCATTGCCGAAGACGGCTATCGCCTGATCGTAAACTGCAACAGCCACGGCGGCCAGGAGGTTTACCACATCCACATGCACCTGCTGGGTGGCCGTCCTTTGGGCCCCATGCTGGCGCGGTGAGGAGAGGCCGATGAGGTTGTACCGTGTTTCCCTGATCCTGGCGGCCACCGTGCTCGGCGGTTGTACCCTGCCTTATCCCTATTCCTCCCAGCCGGCACCGGTGACCCCGGCCACGCCGGAGCCCAGGCCGGCCACGCCGGTGGTGCAGCCGCCCTTGCGGCCGACCCCGCCGCCGGTGATTGAACTGCCCGAGCCGCCGGTGGCCACCCCCTTGCCCGAGGCGCGCACGGTCAACCTGGATCAACTGGCCGACGGCCTGGCGGCGCGGTTGCGCAACAGCGGCGCCATCGGCGAGGTGAACGGCGTGGTGTTGCTGGACGAGATCCGCAACCTGGCCGGCAGCCCGGTGGACACCCGCGGCCTGACCCAGCGGCTGCAGGCCAACCTGGCCGGCAGCCTGCGCTTTGCCGACAGCGCCCGGGTCAGCAGCCTGCGCCAGCAACTGGCCTATCAGGACGGCCGGGCCGACATGGCCGCCCTGGTGCGCCTGGGCCGGCAGAGCGGCGCCGACTACCTGCTGTCCGGCAGCCTGAGCCGCAGTGGTTCGGGCTTCAGCCTGCAGGGGCAACTGATGGAGCTCGCCAGCGGCGAGGTGCTCTGGTCCGACAGCGTCAGTGGACGCTGAACGGCTGCTGGCCGCCCTGCCCGCCGACTGGCGGGGGCGGCTGACGCCCCTGGCGGGCGGGCTCACCAACCGCTGCTGGCGGCTGGACCGGCCCCGGGGCGCCTATTGGCTGCGCCAGGGCTGCGCCGATCCGGCCGCCCTGGGCATAGACCGCCGGTTGGAGTTGCTTGCCCACCGGACGGCCGCCGCCGCCGGGCTGGCGCTGCCGGTACGCTTTGCCCGGCCCGAACAGGGCCTGCTGATCCTGGACTGGCAGGACGAGCGCGACTGGCGGCACCGCCCGCCGGACATGACTCGGCTGATGGCGCGGGTGGCGGCCCTGCACCTGTTGCCGGCGGCCCTGCCGGTGCTGGATTTGCGCGCGCGGCTGGGTCATTATTTGCGGCGGCTGGCGCCGCTGCCGGCCGACATCGCCCGGGTGCTGCCCCTGTTCGAACGCGCCGAGCTGAATCCGTCCTTTTCCCCGGTGTTCTGTCATCACGACCTCAACGCCGCCAACCTGCTGGGCGAACGGCCCTGGCTGCTGGACTGGGAATATGCCGCCCGGGGCGACGCCGCCTTTGAGCTGGCGGTGATCGCCGACAGCTTCGGGCTGGACCGGCCAGGGCGGGCGGCCATGCTGGCCGCCTACCGGGCCGGGGGCGGCGAACTGAGCGAGGCCCGCTTAGCCGCCCGCTTGCCCTGGGTGTGGCTGCTCACGGCGCTGTGGGCGGCACTGCAATACCGGCACAGCGGCGTGCCGCTGTATCTTGAACAACAGCAACAGGCAGTGCACAGGCTCTGCCAATACCGAAACGAACCGGAGTGATGATGGGCCCTTTTATCCTCGATCTGCATGGCCACGAGCTGGAGGCGGAAGAGCGCGAGCTTATCGAGCACCCCGCCGTGGGCGGGATCATCTTTTTCAGCAGAAATTATCATGACCGGGCCCAGTTGAGCGCCCTGGTCAAGGCCATCCGCCAGGTCAAGCCGGGGCTGCTGCTCACCGTGGATCACGAAGGGGGGCGGGTGCAGCGCTTTCGCGAGGGCTTCTTCCCGCTGCCGGCGCCGGGCAAGCTCGCCGGCCTGGATCACCCCGAGCTGCCTTCCCTGCTGGAGGACGCCGGCTGGCTGATGGCGGCCGAGCTGCTGGCCCATGATATCGACTTAAGCTTTGCGCCCGTGCTCGATCTGGAGCGGGGCAGCGAGGTGATAGGGGATCGCAGTTTCGGTGCCGAACCGGAGCAAGTGATCGCCCGTGCCGGCGCCTACATTGGCGGCATGAAGGCGGCGGGCATGGCGGCGGTGGCCAAGCACTTCCCCGGCCACGGCAGCGTGCGCGCCGACTCCCACAAGGAAAGCCCGGTGGACGAGCGGGCGCTGGCCGAGATAGAGGCGGCCGATCTGCTGCCCTTCAAGGCCCTGATAAGCCAGGGCCTGGTGCAGGGCATGATGCCGGCCCACGTTATCTACCGGGCGGTGGACCCGGAGCCGGCGGGGTTTTCGTCTTTCTGGATCAAGGAGATGCTGCGTCGCCGGCTCGGCTTTAGCGGCCTGGTGTTCAGCGACGATCTGACCATGGAAGGGGCGGCGGTGGCCGGCGGTTACGCCGAGCGGGCCCGGCGGGCGCTGGCGGCGGGCTGCGACCTGCTGCTGGCCTGCAACCACAGGGCGGGAGCGGTGAGCATTATCGACAGCCTGCCCCATGAGCTGGCGCGGGATCTGTCGCCCCTGCGCAAGCGGGACAACGCCGGCGCCGCCCATCTTTATGGCAGCCGGCGCTGGCGCGAGGCGAGCGAGCGGCTGCTGCGGATTTCCCGGGAGCAGGGCTGGACCGGCTAAGGCCCCGATGTTGATTTGATGTGAAAATAAAGTTGTGCTCTTAAGCGCAGCTTTTAGAATGGCGGTGCCCGGCATGGGCATCGCAGACGACTGGCAAAATGTGGTCGTTCTCTGTCGTCACTCCCGCGAAGGCGGGAGTCCAGTGCATACTGTTATGGATCTCCGCCTGCGCGGAGATGACGGCAGTTGGACCTTGTTGATAAAGGGAAAATCCGGCAAAAAAGCAGGTAATGGACTTTGTTATCAAGCTGTGGTGCCCGGTACAGGCACCCTTGAGCAAGAATCTGCCGCTATGGGCGGGCCATAGCCGCAGGTTTTTACTTTAAACATTGAAGAGGTCAGACATGACAAGGATTATTGTGGTCGGCGGCGGCGCCGGCGGCCTGGAGCTGGTGACCAAACTGGGCCGGCAACTGGGGCGCAAGGGCAAGGCGGAAGTGATACTGGTGGATCGCAACAGAACCCACCTGTGGAAGCCCCTGCTGCACGAAGTGGCCACCGGCGCCATGGACCCGGGCATAGACGGCCTGAGCTACCGCTCCCAGGCCCACAACCACGGCTTCAGCTTCCATCTGGGCACCCTTACCGGCATCGATAGGGAAGCCAAGACCATTACCCTGGCGCCCCTGCTTGACGAGGCCGGCAAGCCCATGGTGAGCGAGCGCCTGCTCAAGTACGACATCCTGGTGCTGGCCATCGGCTCCGTGTCCAACGACTTCGGCACCCAGGGGGTGCGCGAGCACTGCATCTTCCTCGACAGCCCGCAGCAGGCCGAGCGCTTCCACGACGAGCTGATGAACCGCTTCCTGCAGTACGCGGAAAGCGACACCGTGGATGAAAAGGTGGACATCGCCATCGTCGGCGGCGGCGCCACCGGGGTGGAGCTGTCGGCCGAGCTGTACAACGCGGTGGAGCACCTGGCGGCCTACGGCTTCAAGAAGCTCAACCGCAACTGCCTGCGGCTGACCCTGGTGGAGGCGGGGCCACGCATACTGCCGGCCCTGCCCGAGCGCATTTCCGCCATGGCGCACAAGGAGCTGCGCGAGCTGGGGGTGGACGTGCGCATCAACACCATGATAGTGGAGGCCACCAGCGAGGGGCTCAAGACCAAGGAAGGGGAGCTTATCCCCGCCAAGCTGATGGTGTGGGCGGCGGGCATCAAGGCGCCGGACTTTATGAAGGACATTGCCGGGCTGGAGACCAACCGCATCAACCAGCTGGCGGTGACCAACACCCTGCAGACCACCCGCGACGAGAACGTTTTCGTGATCGGCGACTGCGCCTTCTGCCTGCAGGACAACGGCAAGCCGGTGCCGCCCCGGGCCCAGTCGGCCCACCAGATGGCCAGCCAGGCCTATGACAACATCATGGCCAAGCTCAACAACAAGCCGCTCAAGCCCTATGAGTACAAGGATCACGGCTCGCTGGTGAACCTGAGCCGCTACTCTACCGTCGGCTCCCTGATGGGCAACCTGATGCGCGGCTCCATGATGGTGGAAGGCCGCATCGCCCGCACCGTGTACATCTCCCTCTACCGTATGCACCAGGTGGCGCTGCACGGCTACACCCGCACCGGCCTGATGATGCTGGTGGGTCGCATCAACCGCTACCTGCGGCCGCGACTGAAACTGCACTGATTTTTTAAGCCGGAAGCTGGATGCTGGAAGCTGGAAGCCGGAAGCCGGAAGCTTGAGGCTGGAAGTCTGAAGTCTGAAGTCTGAAGCCTGAAGCCTGAAGCCTGAAGCCTGAAGGAACCTCCTTCCGGCTTCAGGCCGCGGAGAAACCCTTGCCTTTCTCTGTTGTCACTCCCGCTCTCCCTTGTCACACCCGCGCTCTCCCTCGTCACACCCGCGCTCTCCCTCGTCACACCCGCGCTCTCCCTCGTCACTCCCGCGCTCTCCCTCGTCACACCCGCGCTCTCCCTCGTCACACCCGCGCTCTCCCTCGTCACACCCGCGCTCTCCCTCGTCACACCCGCGCTCTCCCTCGTCACACCCGCGCTCTCCCTCGTCACACCCGCGCTCTCCCTCGTCACACCCGCGCTCTCCCTCGTCACACCCGCGCTCTCCCTCGTCACACCCGCGCTCTCCCTCGTCACACCCGCGCTCTCCCTCGTCACTCCCGCACTCTCCCTCGTCACTCCCGCGAAGGCGGGAGCCCAGTGCAATCTGTCATGGTTCTCTGTCTGCTTCTGATCATCCCCGTCTTCCCACCCTGGCTATCTCCGTCCTTTTATCCCTGGTCATATCCGCGCAGGCGGAGATCCCTATCCGCCTGCTCCGGGTTCCCGAGTGCCCATTTCGGTGCATAACAATGCCGTGCTGCTATTTTGCACACAGCTCCGATGGGTGCCGTTCCAGTGCCTAACGTCGGCGTTTTTCGGGTTATTGGCGGGATCGTGACGGTATCATGAATAGCTTCATATGAAGACCAATCGTGACGCCTGCATAATTAATATCACTGCCGGCATAAAGAAAAGAGTTAAGATCTAACTTTACCTTTTATCTTGGTTTTTTATGTCAATAAAAAGTTAAATCACACTATTAAGTTTTGATTCTTTCCTTGTATAGTGACCGGGCCATCTGCGGGCCGGAAGGGGTTTCCGGCCGGTGACACTCACCAAAGGAGCAGGTGGCAGCCCATTCAAGGAGAGCATTCGATGAAAATGACCCCCACCGTACTGGCCGCGGCCCTGGCCGCCTGTTTGTCCACCCAGGCCCAGGCCGCGCCCATACTGCCGGTGACCGGTCTCGATACCAGCAGCCCTGTTTATCAGACCACCAACGCCTGGATTGAAATCGACCAGGCCGCCTTTGAGCACAACATTCGCACCCTGCAGGCCCTGCTGGACGGAAAATCCCAGATTTGCGCCATCATGAAGGCCGACGCCTACGGCCACGGCATCGCCAACCTGATGCCCTCGGTGATTGCCGCCGGCATTCCCTGCGTGGGCATTACCAGCAACGAGGAAGCACGGGTAGTGCGGGAAAGCGGTTATGAAGGCCGCATCATGCGGGTGCGCAGTGCCACCCAGGCGGAAGTGCGCGACGGCCTGCAATACGACATGGAAGAGCTGTTCGGGGATATCGAGGCCGCCCGCCTGGCCGCCGCCGTGGCCAGCGCCGAGGGCAAGAGCCTGCGCTACCACCTGGGGCTGAACGCCGGCGGCATGAGCCGCAACGGCATGGAAGTGGCCACCGACGAAGGCAAGGCGGAAGCCCGTGAACTGCTGGCGCTGCCTAATCTTGAGCTGGTGGGCATTATGACCCACTTCGCCCACGAGGAAGTGGACGAAGTGAAGAAAGGGCTGGCCCTGTTCCAGCAGCAGGCCCAGTGGCTGATTGAAGACGGTAAGCTGGACAGGTCCAAGCTGACCCTGCACACCGCCAACTCCTTCACCACCCTGGAAGTGCCGGAAACCCGGCTCGATATGGTGCGCCCGGGCGGCATCATCTACGGCGACACCATCCCCAGCTATACCGAATACAAGAAGGTGATGTCGTTCAAGACCCGGGTGGCCTCGGTGAACAACTACCCGGCGGGCAGCCAGGTGGGCTACGACGGCACCTACACCCTGGAGCGGGATTCGCTGCTGGCCAACCTGCCCATGGGCTATTCCGACGGCTACCGCCGGGTCTTTACCAACAACGCCCATGTGGTGGTGAACGGCCAGCGCGCGCCCGTGGTGGGCAAGGTGTCGATGAACACCACCATGGTGGACGTGACCGACATTCCGGGCGTGAAACCGGGTGACGAGGTGGTGCTGTTCGGCAAACAAGGCGAGGCGGAAGTGACCCAGGACGAGCTGGAAGACGCCAACGACGCCCTGCTGGCGGACCTGTACACCGTATGGGGCAACTCCAACCCCAAGATACTGAAGCGCGCGCAATAAAGCGGGCGGGAAGCTCGAAGCTTGATGCTGGAAGCCGGAAGCGGGAAGAAAAACCGCTTCCGGTTTTTTATTGCCTGCATCCCCTGGCCTGGATGCCCGCCTTCGCGGGCATGACGGGAGCCGATGTTACTCCGTAACCCTTCCCATCACCCCGTAGCCTTTCCTGTCACTCCCGCGCTCTCCATGTCACTCCCGCGCTCTCCATGTCACTCCCGCGCTCTTCCCGTCACTCCCGTGCTCTTCCTGTCACTCCCGTGCTCTTCCCGTCACTCCCGCTTTCCCCCGTCGCTCCCGCGAAGGCGGGAGTCCATTGGCGGGCCAGCCAGCGAAGCGGCTTTCACCGGCATGGCTCCGTCCGGCAACCGGCCCGATTGGACCAGGATTCAAGGGGAAGAAGACCGCTCGCTTTCCCGCTTCATCAGAATAAAGGTGAGGTACATCTTGGTGGGCAGGGAGAGGATCATGCCCACCGCCACGCAGCCGGCGCTGATCAGAATGCCCTTTACCCCCAGTGGTTCCATGCGGGCGCTGTTATGCAGGTACACCCCCAGCAAAATCAGGCAGATGCCCACCAGCATCACCCCCTTCAGCACCCGGATTAGCATCTCGTCGGACATGACCCCTCCCGCGAACAGCCGCTACCACAGCACCAGCCTGGCACGGAAGAAGGGGAGGGGGATTGATTTATATCAGATATATCATCGCTCTCGAATAACGAGTCACGCCGATTACCCCTTTTCGCCGGCCAGGGACGGAAATTCATTTAATAAAAACTGCCATACCGCCTGCGCGGCCCGGGTACGTTCGCCAACGCACACCAGGTTAACCGGGCTGTGCTCGGGGTGACGCCAGTCGGTCAGCAAGGGGGCCAGCAGCCCCGCGTTACACTCGCGCACAATAAATTGGGGATCGATCATAATGATGCCCAGCCCGGCACAGGCAATATCCACCAGGGCACGGCTGTTGTCGGTTTTAATCGCCGGCGTTACTTCCAGTATCTCGGTCCGGCCATCACTGCTCTCAAATGGCCAGAAGCTATGGGAGCCAAATACCAGACAGTGGTGGCGGGCCAGATCCTGAGGCGATTCCGGTGTGCCGCGTTCGGCCAGATACTGCGGCGAGGCAAACCAGCCCCAGCGTTTTTCACCGATTTTACGCGCAATCAGCGACGAGTCGGGCAACTGCCCGATGCGGATGGCAATATCCACCTTCTCGGCCAGCAGATCGACGGTTTTGTCTTCCAGGCTCAGCTCGAGTTCAATTTCCGGATAGATACGGCGCAGACGGCCCAGCAGCGGCACCAGAAACACCTGGCCCATCAGGATGCTGGCGCTGATTTTTACCTTGCCCCTGGGCGTGGCCTGCATATCGTCAACCAGCCCATGCAGATTGGCCAGCACGGTAGCCAGTTCGCCGGTGCCGGTTAGCAGGTTGCGGCCAACATCGGTCAGCTGCAGCTGCCGGGTAGAGCGCTGCAGCAGGGGCTGGCCGACAAATTCTTCCAACTGGCGGATTTTCTTGCTGACCGATGAACGCGGCAGGCCGAGCTCGCTGGCCGCGGCCTGAAAACTTCCCCGTTCGGCCACCAGATGGAACACGTGCAGCAACGGCAGGTTGAGGTAAGACATCATCAGCTCTTTGTTTGTTTCTGTTTTGGAATCAGTAAGTGAGCATATTGATGCCTTATTGATGACGGAGCAAGTTGCTAATCTGCCGGGAATACAACGCAACACAGAGGATAACGCGTATGAACGGCAAGACAATTCTGGTTACCGGCGGTACGGCGGGCATTGGCCGCGCCCTGGCGCAAGCGCTGAGTGAGAAAGGCGCCCAGGTCATCATCACCGGACGCGATCGGGCAAGGGTTGAGCAGGCTGCCGCCGCCATGGGTTGTGCCGGTTACGTTGCCGACAGCGCCGACAGCGCTCAGTTAACACAGCTGGCGGCGGCATTGCAGCAGGACAACATCCGCCTGGATGGCCTGGTGCTGAATGCCGGGGTGTTCTACCCCGACGCCGTTACCGCCACCACGGAGGAAGCCTTTGACCTGACCATGGCGATTAACACCAAGGGCCCCTTTATTACCCTGCAACAACTGCAGCCGCTGCTGAACAACCCGTCCAGCGTGGTGTTTGTGTCCAGCATTGCGGTGGCCAAAGCCTTCCCGAATGCGGCCGTTTATGCTGCCAGCAAGGCCGCCTTTGAAGCCATTGTACGGGTGGCCAACCTCGAGTTTGCCCCCTTCGGTATCCGTATCAACTCCATCCGCCCGGGGGTAACGGCGACCGATATTCAGGGCAAGGCCGGCATGAGCGCCGGGCAGCAGGCGGAGCTGTTCGGTGCTATGAGCGGCACAGCACTGGGCCGGGTGATGACGCCGGAAGATCAGATAGGTGCGATTGAATTCCTGCTGTCCGACCAGTCGCTGGCCATGCGCAGCGCCGTAGTGGAAGTGGATGGCGGCTTCCTGCTGTAAGTTGCGGCTGGCCGCAAAAGCACAAGCCTCGGGAGGCTTAAGACGGCTGACAAACCGTTGTATTGCTCTGTAGTCACTCCCGCGCAGGCGGGAGTCCAGTGCCATATTTCATGGATCTCCGCCTTCGCGGAGATGACGGCAGTGGAGCAGGCTCCTTTCCCGGCATTGATTGAAGCGAATTGGATTTGTGCGAGGATACTAAACTGCAAGCCGAGCGGCAGGGGCAAAAGGCAAGAGCTGCTCCCCATCTCGCCTGGCCTGCATATCCTGGCCGAAGACGTCGTGGAGGTGCGCAGATAGGGTGCCGCCTATAAGTAACTTCTTTAGGCGGCACCGACTTAAGTGACGGTTAACAGGGCTTAACGGGCATATTTCTCGGCGCGTTTGCCGCGCAGTATTTTTTTCTTCGGCCCGGTGCTTTTCGGGGTGCTCGGCTTTTTCAGACGCACGGGCTTGGGTGCGGTCTTGTTGCCGGATTCATTAGCCGAGCCGGCGCGGCGTGGCTTGCCCTTGGCATTGCCCGAGCCTTCCAGCTCAATCACGGTTTCACTGGCCCTGTTTGAACGCCCGGACAACACCTTGCGCGAAATGCTCTTTAACAGGGTGCCCCGGTTGCCCACTTCAAAGCCCGGCTTGACGATGCGTTTGATCTCGCTGCCAATCAGCTTTTGAATGCGCTCCAGGGTTTGCTCTTCTTCCCGGCTAACGAAGGAAATGGCATTGCCTGCCGCCCCGGCGCGACCCGTGCGGCCGATGCGGTGCACGTAATCCTCGGGCAGGTAAGGCAGGTTGAAGTTCACTACATAATCAAGGCCCTGAATATCCAGGCCGCGGGCGGCCACTTCGGTGGCGATGAGCACCTGCAGCTTGGCGGACTTGAAGTCGGCGATGGCGCGGCGCCTGGAGCCCTGGCTTTTATCGCCATGGCAAACGGCGGCCTCGATTTTGCGCTGCTTCAGGCCGGCCAACAGCCGGTCGGCCTGCTCTTTGGTGCTGGTAAACACCAGCACCTGGAACCAGTTTTTCTCTTCCAGCAGCTGTTCAAACAGTTCGATCTTGCGGCTTTCTTCCACCGGATAAACCACATGCCGGACGGTCTCGGCGGTGCTGTTGATTTTGGTGACCCGGATTTGCTGATGATTATGCAGGATCTTGTGGGACAGCTCATTGACCGCGGGCGAGGTGGTGGCGGAAAACAGCAGGGTCTGGCGCTTGGGCGCGGTCAGCTGCATCAGTTTCAGCACATCGGTGATAAAGCCCATATCCAGCATGCGGTCGGCTTCATCCAGCACCACAAATTCAACATCAGTCAATGCCACATTGCCCAGGGTGATGTGCTCCATCAAACGGCCGGGGGTGCTGATCACCATGTCCACGCCCGCTTTCAGCTTGTTGGCCTGGCCACCCATCTTCACGCCACCGTAGAGCGCGGTGACACTCAGCGGCAAATGCCGCGCGTAGCCGCCGATGGCGTCGGCCAGCTGCTCGGCCAGCTCGCGGGTGGGGGTGAGGATCAGGGCGCGGGGGCGGCGCTCGACCCTGGCTTTGGGGTTATCCAGCAGGCGCTGCAATACGGGAATGGCAAAGGCGGCGGTTTTGCCGGTGCCGGTTTGGGCGGTCACCTGCAAATCCTTGCCGCGCCGGGCGGGCACTATGGCCTGGGCCTGTACGGGGGTCATAGCACTGTAGCCACATTCCACAAGAGCGCGCTGTAGATCCGGGGCCAGATCCAGAGATGAAAATTGCATAAGAGTTCCTCTGTAGAGTCGCTACAGTCAAAAAAACGAGGGCAGAATATACAGGATTTTGGCGGTGGAAGAGAGAATTGTTTGTGGTTTTGGCTAATTTTTGGCCGGTTGGCCAGGGCGGGGCCGGACCTGGCGACAGGTCCGGCAGCGGGCAAGGGCTTAGCCTTCCTCGGCCTCGTCGGCGGCGACGCGCGGCTGATGGTTGCAGGCCCGGGCGAGGATCTCCACATAGAAGGAGGGTAATTCCTGCGCCACGGCGGCATCGATATGGGCGTTGATTTCAGAGGTGAAAATCTTTTCCGCCGCTGCTTCAGTGGCACCGAAGCGGCAATCGAAGGTCCAGTAATCCATGCCTGCAGGCAGCGCCTTGCGCCGCTCCCGGTTCAGGTACTTTTTAATATCATGCTTGATTGAGTCCACCAGGCGAGCCGGCTTCAGCCTGGGGTGGGTCAGGGCGATGGTCTTTTTCATCAGAATTCCTAGGGATATGCACAAAAACAAAGCTGAACCAGCTTTTAAGGGCGGTATTCTACATGGAACGGCGCCGGATCACCGCCCATTTTTGCGGTTTTGGTGCGGAAGGGGGGGCGGGGTCAGATGGGGATGTTGACAGGACCAGGGCAGGGAGGAACAAGGCAGGGAGGAACAAGGGGGCGGTAAAATACAGGGCGGGCACTTTTGCTCGAATTCGACATTGTCACTTTTTGCCGGTTTGCTGCCCCGTTAGCTTGCACGCAGGGACGGCCCCACCACAAACACCATGATCGCCAGCCAGGCAAGAAATACTATTGCCACTCCCGCCAGGGCATAAAATATTATTTTATGATAACCCGTTGCTCTCCCATTTTTATTGCCTTGTAGCAGCATGAATCCACCGGCAAGAAAAAGGGTAAATATTAGAATTAATCCAAGGCTTGTCGTCATTAAAATATTTCCAGAGGGTTGAGGCGGGGAGCATACATCCATTACGGAACTGCTTGGCTATCCTTGTACGATGAATGCCTCCTGTCATGGTTCCTTAAGCAAAAGCCGCGTGAGCACTGCATGGGAAACCATTACAGTTTAAAAACAGAGACAACGCGCTTGCAACCGAGCTTTTTATAGTAAAGATCTTCATCGGAGAGGACGTAAACGTCCTGATCCGGATGCGCCTGCCTGATCTTGCTCAGAAGCCTAGCGCCATAACCGTTTCCCCTGTGCGGTGGAGCGATATAAAGCTCGCTGATGTAGACTCCAAAGCCATCGACCAGGGCACGGATATAGCCGACAATCGCACCCTGGTATTCGCAGATATAGGTTTCGCTTTCAAGCAATGCTTTTCTGAATCTATCTATGGCGCCCTCACTTACAAAGGAATGCCAGTCCGGCTCGTTTTTTAGCAGCGTGAGCAATTTAATCTGATGCTCGCTTTTATATTTTAAGATATTGATCATGGGGTTGTTTATACAGATAAAGATTAAGCTAAGGGGCGGTGGAACGCCGTCCCAGCGAACTAAGTCGGCTTGAAACAACTTGTTAGCCATCACCACACCGGACTATTCAGCAGTGTAGACCGGCGCACAGGTATTGAAACGTTAGCTTGCCGCACTACACGTTCTATTGCATTGGCTACGTGTGGCTCCATCGTTGGACTTAGGACAATCTCTTCGAAATCACTATTGATGTTTAGTGGCGCCAATTTGCCCGGGACTGGCGGTGGATACGCGTTCCAATCATCGCGATGCTCTTGGATCAAAAATCTGACTTCACGTTCGTGTGCGAAAGATAGTCGTTTGAAGAAATATGGTATATAGCTGGATTCGACGCTGACGTGTTCTATACCGTAATCGATGTAGCTCACTCTTCCGCTTTGCTTGATTTCCGTTTCTGACCAACTCAGCAGATTGCTAATGCTGGAGAACTTTGCCTTTACAGCTATCGCGTTCCCGTAGAGCTTCCACATTGCATCTGATTCATGCTGGTTTTCATGCCAGCAGGAAATGTATGTGTACTGACGAAAGAAATCGAAAGTATTGAAGTCTCTCAGGTATTGGCCATCGCCATACTGATCACGTATTTTTTGCTTGGCTGCTGCGCCGTAGTCACCTTCGAATGGGTCCTCAAAGCTACTGGATTTGGCAAAGAAGAGCTGACCAGATGTGAGAAGTATTAGAAATTTATCAAGTGAGTAATACCTCCAAATGAAGGTATCTGATTCTGGCGGATTGAGAATCGCCTGCCGTCGCGCCAGCTTGGCGTTGAGTTCATCGGCCGTCATTATCAACAGACGAGCTCCTTATGATGGTGCCTAACGCCCGCATAAAGGGCAGTAATACGTAGGCTAAAGTTGGAACGAAGCGACAGAGCCTACGTGTTACTGTTCCAGCGAGCATTTTTCGATTCAATGCGTTTGTTATACAAAAATGCTTCATTGTGGATAGATATTTGACTTATTGCATGTTTCTAGCTCTTTTGACAGTGCATGCAATGAAGCAACCTGAACATTTTCCATTCTCTCGTTTCCAGATTCTAAGTCTTCTGCAATTAACTCTTTCAGTCTTTTGTAGAAAATCACGTTTGTCTCATCGCTGAAATAACTTCTTGCAATTACACTATCACTCCTTATTTTAGCAACTTTATCAAAAATAGCGTCTTCATTTTCAGCCATATATAGTGTGGGCATTGCGAGGGACATTTCTCTAAGAAGTTTATTCATAGATTCACATCTAGCAACAAAATGCTGTCTTTTCATCTCAAGAGATCGGAATTCTAATTTTAACACTTCTAACTCATAAGAATTGGAATTAGAGAAATATGTAGTAGATATTGCTGCTAGTGCAGAAACAAGTGATGCAAAAATTGCAGAGATTGTGGTCCATTTATGTTCCAATGTTTACTCCCTTTTCGTATAACGCCCCGCGCATACGTGCGAACTTTTGAGCGTCGCAGTGACCACTGGCCACGAATGCCGGTTTGTTATGCACTTCTGCACTTCAGCGCAAGACCAGCTAAAGAAGAATCCAATACTGCACGCTCTGTAGATACATCTTCCCTCAATCGATCAGCTGCTGCCTTGTATTCTCTTTGGTAACTGCCAATTATACGCTCATCACTAGCTTTAGCTTCGAGTCTAACTATTTCTTGCTGCAAGGCCATAACCCGTTCATGGTGTGTTTTAGACAGACTTTCTACACCTTCAACAACACATTGAACCTGACTAACAGGATTATTAGCACTAACAAGCTTTAAACTCAAAGCTTCGCTCGCACCAAAACCAGCAACAAACCCGACAACTACTAAGGTAAGCCCCCAAACCACGGGATGAGATTCAAATTTCTCTTTCAGTGACACAAAGTTCATCCTTAAATGCATAACGCCGCCAGCATGCGCGGCTTTGTAGTGAAGGCGAAGCCGCAACAAAAAAGACGTCGCCGTGCCTGGCCTTGTTAAATTTTTATAGCGCCATATGCAACAGTGGATATGGCTTACCCTGTCCATCAACTGGTGAGCGGCCTATCACCTTAAAGCCAATATGCTGGTAAAAACCTAGCGCCTGCTCGTTTTGTTCATTTACGTCGACCTTTGAAGCTCCCTGCTCTTTGATAGTGTGAGCTGACAACATTACACCAATGCCTTTTCCGCGAGCATCAGGTGAGATGAACAACATCTCAATATTACCGTCATGGACACCGCAGAACCCTTGAATTTCACCATGCGCATTTTTAGCGCACCTTAAATCAACGGCGTCAAAATACTGCTCCAAAATTAACGGCTTTAACTCTTTTATATCATCTTCAGCCAGAAAATCATGAGTTGCTCTTACCGAGGATTCCCAGATTTCTATCAGCTTAAGGTGGTCTGATTTTTCTACTATCTCAATATTCATCACTAAACCTGATTGAAAATTTAACGCCCGTATTTGCGGTTGATTTGGAGCGCAGCGGAAAATCAGTTCGACAACATACGTTTGTTATATGCGGCGGATATAGGTTTTCCTTTACTCGGAATCACCAGAAATGGAGAGACGAAAACTGCACGCCATCTCCACACTCTACTCCACTACTTCTTCCAACTCAGCACTATCTTTCGCTACGCTTTCATAATGCAAATCTGTTAATTCAGAAGTAAGGTAATCATCCATCAGTAACTTAATAAACAGGTCCTGTGAAACTTTAGTATCCAAGACAATTTTATCCTCAGCCTCATTGAAGCGAATTTTTCCTGCCAATTTTGGAAAACCCTTACAAAATCTGATAATGCTCTCATTTGGGATCCCTTTTTTTATAACAGGTGATGCTTTAGCAACCTTAGTAAGACGGCGTGCGTATTTGACATCTTCCAACAACTCATGCAGCACTTCTGGATTCTGTACAAGCTGCATGGTTTCTACCGCAGTGACACCTAGAGCAGCTTCCCGCTTAATTACTTCGTGAAAGCCAAAACTTTTTTCGATTGCAGCTAGATCAATCACCAACAGTTGCCCATCAATACGCAACAATTGAAAGCCTGCACTGATACGGAGAAACTCATCTTCAATTTTCTCCATACGATGCTTTGCTTTTTTTAAGAAGAAGCTTTTTCGGCCAAAAATATTAATAGGAGCCATAGTTTTATAGAGAACCATTTGCCCAACGTTATTTCCTATTTCAATCAATAACGCCTTAATTTTAGACAGATCCGATTCCTGTAGATTTAATAAAGGCAAATCATCTTGCTGAAGGATACTTTCCATTGCCAAAAGCTCTTCTGGCAATTCAATATCATAGAGATAAATAGCGTCCAGCCGTTCATCGGATGTGGATAACTTGAGCACAGAGAGATCTTTCTTCTCTGTAATAGAATCCTTTAAGCTCTGTATAAATAGAGCCTTCAAGCCTTTCATTGCTTCTGACTCAATATCTACCTTTTGAGGGCCAGAATCTTCTTGATCTTTTAAAATGGTATAGACAGACACACCTATTTCGTCATATTCATCATAAAATTTTTTTAATGCCGCCTTCAGCTCGTCACCAGTCACGCCTTAACTCCTTTGGTATAATAGATTCTGTCATCCAGCTTGATATAAGAAACCTTTTGACCCTCAACAAGCTTGCTTCGACAGATCAATATAATCCCTTCCCTAAACCCTGTTTTAAAGTTCCCATCAGCTCGATAGATGTGAAATCCCATTAAGGCAAGAGATGGATTCGCATAAAACAGATCGGTTTTGATGTAGATAACTCCCATCACTATCAAAAGGAGAGCAAGCACAACCATTTGTCGTCCGCTACCAAAGTCAAAGCTAATTAGCGGCACTACGTATGTTGCCAAAAATGTCAAGTGCTCGTAATTAATTCCCTCTATCTTCTTAATTTCAAAAGGAATCTCTGCGGCCCCTTTAAGATCAAAATCGAATCGCTTATAAGAAACAACGCAATAAATCAACAAAAGTGATGAAATGACTGGGATGGGATTTCCGCTTAGTGACTCTTTCCAGAAACCCCATTCTTTTATTGAGAATTGATGCTCGGGAAGTTTAATGGTAATAATAATGAAGAAGATGAATAGCAATCCAAGTGAAAGAATGTACAGATCAATTTTTCTACGCGAACTCTTCATACGACCTCATCATGTTTTAATTTTATTTGGATAAGTTGCCTAGAATTGTTAATATAGATCGTACTTGATACGACCTTCTAGCATATAACGCCTCAAACATCGGCTTGGTGAAGTTGGCGGCTTTTTTGGAACAAAAAAGGTGACAGCTTTGCCAAGTCCGCGTGCTTTGACTTGTTATACGTTTTCACCCAATGCCTTTTTAATAAGTACAAATGCTTGATCCAAATACTCTCCAGCTTTTGAGTCATAGTAGGTATTAGATTCAAGCATCATACGAAGAATTGAGTAAAGCTCATTTTTGTGTGATGGGATAATGCTGCCCATACCTTTAATACGATTAATTAGTTTCTCTGTATTTTTGACCGAGCCATCTAAACCTTCTGATTCCAAGATAGGAACAGCTTTACTAAGCAGCTCAACTATCTCTTCAAATTGTGGTTGTCTTGTTGCCATGCTCGATTCTTCTTTTGCGTATAACATTTTAATACTGCGCATGCGCATATATGCTCTTATGCTAATCCGCTTTGCATCAGCATAATTTAACTACTATCAATAACTTAATGGTATTTTAAGCAAAATTCCAATGTAAAAAACGTACATGCGCATATTTGTTCCTGGGTGTGCGCGGAATCTATATTCGACGCTTTTTAACTAACTGAATAAAAAGAGCTTTCTTTTTTCACTGGATGATAAACGCGCAACGCCTGCGGTGATTTCGCGCACCCTTTTGGCCGGGCGCCAAATATACTGTATATCCACGGACTTCTGGATGGCTGAATTAAGTAGCGGTCATATTCCGCGGCCACGCTACCGCCCTAACGTTTCAGGTCGCCAATCCCTGCCACCACTGTGTTCAAACGTATCTATTCTGGCCGCTGGGGTGGGGCAGGGCAATTGCAAAAAGCAGGAAGTGGGGGGCAAAACGCCTGAGTGGTGGTTTTGTGAGCGGTTTGGGATGCCGGCCCGCTGGCCGGCATGGCAGGGTTTAGGTAAAAGGTTTACCAGCCGTTTTCGGCCAGCTCCTGGGGGTAGCCGCGCTGGCGGGCCAGGTGCACGGCGGTGGCTTCCACTTTTTCCGGATCCTGGTCGGCGGTGATGGCCAGGGTGGGGGAGAGCGCCGGGGGCTGGTTTGCCGCCGGCTGGCCCAGCCAGCCCAGCTCCGCCAGCTTGCCCACGATGCGGTCGGCGGCGGTCAGCGCCGAGGAGGCTTTTACAATTTCCACCCGGGCGTAGTGGCTGCCCTCGAAGGACACGTCCGCCGCCCGCAGTTTGGGGTCGCTGCCCGGGATCTGCTGGGCGCCGAACAGCGGCTTGCCGGCGGGCTCGGCCCCGGCAAAGGCGGGCAGCAGCCGGGCCAGGTGGCCGATGGCGCCGCGGGTGCGGGCGTCCACGTCCTCGGCCTGCCAGCCCTGGTCGATTTGCCGGCGATAGTGTTCCGGCAGGCGGGGCTGGGCGCTGTGCTCGCAGGTGCCCACCAGGCCGCCCTTGAACAGGGTAATGGCGTCGGTCATGCCGTGCAGCTGGAACAGGCCGCCGGGGTAGGGGGTCAGCTGGGCCATGCCTTGCGGGGTGCCGCGCTCGCCGTGGAAGATCACCTCGGGCCAGTCGCCCGGGGTTTGCCAGCGGGCCAGGTAGGCGGCCTTGTATTCCACCAGCCGCTGGCGGCGGTAGCCGGCCATGTCGTCCACCAGGCCGGTGCGAAAGCCGCAGGCGTTCACCAGAAAATCCACCTTGTCGACGCGCTCGCCGGCCGGGCCCTGGCTCTGGATGCGCCAGCCGCCTTCCAGTTGATCCAGGCCCATGGCCCTGGTGTTCAGCAACAGCTCGCAGTGGGGCGAGGCTTCCAGCGCCAGGGTGGCGGTGGCGGCCATGCGGAACAGGCTCCAGCCGTATTCCTGCACCAGGATCAGCGGGAATTTGAACTGCTCCGGCTGCAGCTGGCGGGCGAGGGGGATCAGCCAGTCGTCCAGGCTCCGGGCCCGGTCCGGCAGCGGGCGGCGGGCCAGGGCCTCGAACTGTTCCCGGCCGTAGCAGCGGTAATAGTGCTCCGGCTCGCCCAGCACCTTGTTGGCCGGGTCCAGTTCCACCAGCCGTTGATATTCCCGGGCTACCTGCCGCAGCCGGGGCAGCAGCGCCTCGGCATCGCCCGGGTCCGTTACCGGGGTGGCGATCACGGTGGGGCGGCGGTTGATGCTGTGCGGATAGGCCCGCACCGAGTCGATGGACTGGCGCAGCAGCGCCAGGCACTGGTCGTCGCCAATCTCCCGGTACAGGTTGCCGCCCGCGTGCAGGTGGCAGATGGGCGGGCCGTTGATCAGGCCATTGCCTGCTTCTATCAGCAGGGTGTTGATGCCCATGTCGGCCAGCCGCAGCGCGGCGGTGGCGCCGGCCATGCCGCCGCCCAAAATGCCCACTCGCACCGGGCCCCGGGCGGGGGCGTGGCAAAGGTTTGCGTTCATCTGCTCTCGGTCAGGATTAAGGTGGTGCACGGCGGCGCCGGCCTGGGCGCCGGTGCCGCCGTCAACTTGTCCCGTCCATGGGGTGCCTGTTGCCGTCATGCCGCGCATCAGGCCTGGTGCGCGCTCAGTTCGTTCAGCATGTCGCCCACCAGGGCCAGCCGGGCCTTGGCGTCGGTGCTGGGAATGGCGAAGCGCAGCTTGGTCGGGCCTTCCATCTTATAGATGCGCGGCTGGCTTTGCAGCAGGCTGACCAGGTAGCCGGGGTCGACTTTCGCATCCTGGGCGAAGGCAAGGGTGCCGCCCTGGGGGCCGGCGTCTATCTTCTCTATGCCGAGTTGGCTGGCCTTGAGTTTTATCTCGGCCAGGGCCACCAGGTTCTTGCCCGGCTGCGGCAGCAGGCCGAAGCGGTCAATCAGCTCCACCTGCAGTTCGCGCAGGGCGGCCTTGTCTTCGGCTGCGGCGATGCGCTTGTACATGGAAAGGCGCATGTTCACGTCCGGAATGTAGTCGTCCGGCAGCAGGGCGGGCAGGCGCAGCTCGATTTCGGTTTGCGATCGCAGCAGCTGGTCCAGGGCCGGCTCCTTGCCGGACTGCAGCGCCTTCACCGCCTGCTCCAGCATCTCCATATAAAGGCTGAAGCCGATGGCGGTGATCTGGCCGCTCTGCTCGTCGCCCAGCAGCTCGCCGGCGCCGCGGATCTCCAGATCGTGGGTGGCCAGGGCAAAGCCCGCGCCCAGGTCTTCCAGGGCGGCAATGGCCTCCAGCCGCTTCTTGGCGTCCGTGGTCATCCGCTTGGGATGGGGGGTCAGCAAATAGGCGTAGGCCTGGTGGTGGGAGCGCCCCACCCGGCCGCGCAGCTGGTGCAGCTGGGCCAGGCCCAGCTTGTCGGCCCTGTCCATGATGATGGTGTTGGCGCTGGGCACGTCTATGCCGGTTTCGATGATGGTGGAGCACAGCAGCACGTTGAAGCGCTGGTGGTAAAAGTCGGACATCACCCGCTCCAGCTCGCGCTCGCGCATCTGGCCGTGGGCGATGGCGATGCGGGCCTCGGGCACCAGGGTGCGCAGGGCATCGGCGCTGTTCTCTATGGTCTGCACCTCGTTGTGCAGGTAATACACCTGGCCGCCGCGCTTCAGCTCCCGCAGTATGGCCTCGCGCACGGTGGCGGGATCCGACTCGCGCACAAAGGTCTTCACCGCCAGCCGCTTGGCGGGCGGGGTGGCGATGATGGAGAGATCGCGCATGCCGCCCATGGCCATGTTGAGGGTGCGGGGTATGGGGGTGGCGGTCAGGGTGAGGATGTCCACGTCGGCGCGCAGGGCCTTGATCTGATCTTTCTGCCGCACCCCGAAGCGGTGCTCTTCATCCACGATAAGCAGGCCCAGATCCTTGAACTTCACCTCCTGGCTCAGCAGTTTATGAGTCCCGATCACAATATCGATGCCGCCCTCGGCCAGGCCGGCGAGCACCTTGTCCTGCTCCTTGCCGGTCTTGAAGCGGCTGACCATTTCCACCCGCACCGGCCAGTTGGCGAAGCGGTCGCGGAAGTTGTCGTAGTGCTGCTGGGCCAGCAATGTGGTGGGCACCAGCACCGCCACCTGCTTGCCGCCGTGCACCGCCACAAAGGCGGCGCGCATGGCCACCTCGGTCTTGCCGAAGCCCACGTCGCCGCACACCAGCCGGTCCATCGCCTTGGGCTGGGTCATGTCGGTCAGCACGGCGTTGATGGCCTTGAGCTGGTCGTCGGTTTCCTCGAAGGGGAAGGCATCGCAGAACTGGCGGTAGGCGGCCTTGTCGTGGGTCACGGCCTGGCCCGGCTGGGCGGCCCGGCGGGCGTACACGTCCAGCAGCTCGGCGGCCACGTCGCGCACCTTTTCCGCCGCCTTGCGCTTGGCCTTGGCCCAGGAGTCGTTGCCCAGCTTGTTGAGGCCGGGATCGTCGGCGCCGCTGTAGCGGCCCACCAGGTGCAGGGCGGTCACCGGCACATAGAGCTTGTCGCCGCCGGCGTATTCCAGGGTGAGGTATTCGGACTTGAGCCCGCCCGCGTCCAGGGTTTGCAGCCCCAGGTAGCGGCCCACGCCGTGGTCCAGGTGCACCACCGGCTGGCCGATGGACAGCTCCGCCAGGTTGCGGATCAGGGTGTCCGGGCTGAGGGCGGCGGATTTTTCCCGCCGCCGGCGCTGGATCACCCGGCCGCCGAGCAGGTCGCCTTCGCAAATCAGCGCGAACTGCTCGCCCAGCACAAAGCCCTGGGCCAGGGGGCCCACCAGCAGGCCGATGGGGTCTTCCCCGCGCAGAAAATGAGCGAGGCTCTCTACCGGCCAGGGCTTGAGCGGGCTGCCCGCCAGCAGCTCCAGCAGGGCCTCGCGCCGGCCGGCGGTCTCCACCGAGAACAGCACGCGGCCGGGGAAAGCGTCGCAAAAGGCCAGCAGCCGGGCCAGGGGATCGGTTTTCTGGTGCTCCACCTCGAGCTCGGGCAGGGGCGACACCGGGGCATTGAGCCGCTCGCCCTTTTCCATTACCGGGGCCTGGCTCAGTTGCAGCCGGGGCCAGTGGTTCAGCCGGTGCAGCAGGGCGTCGGGCTTGAGATAGAGATCGTCCGGTGCCAGCAGCGGGCGCAGCAGGTCGTGGCGCCTGTCTTCATAGCGGGCCTGCACGTCCTGCCACACGGCGTCGGCCGCCTCGCTCAGCTCGCCCAGGCCCAGCACCAGCAGTTGCTCGGGCAGGGAGTCGAACAGGGTCTGGGTGTGCTCGAAGAACAGCGGAATATAGTACTCGATGCCGGGCGGGAACTGGCCCTGGCTCACCCTGTGGTAGAGCGCCTCGGGCTCGTTGCGCAGGGCGAAGCGCTCCCGGTACTGGCCGCGGAAGCGTTCGATGGCGGCGGCATCGGTGGGGAATTCCCGCGCCGGCAGCAGCCTTACCTGGGTAACCTTGTCCTGGGATCTCTGGGTATCGGGATCGAAGGGGCGCAGGGTGTCGATTTCGTCATCGAAAAAGTCGATGCGATAGGGCTCGGTCGCGCCCATGGGAAAGAGATCGAGCAGGGCGCCGCGGGCGGCGAACTCGCCGTGCTCCAGCACCTGGTCCACCGCCCGGTAACCGGCCTGCTCCAGCCGGCGGCGCAGGCCGTGCAGGTCCAGCCGGTCGCCGGTTTTCAGCAGCAGGCTGTTCTGCTCCAGCCAGGCCCGGGGCGGGGTGCGCAGCATCAGGGTGGTTACCGGCACTATCAGCAGGCCCCGGGTCAGGGCCGGCAGGCCGTACAGGGTTTCCAGCCGCTGGGAGATGATGTCCTGGTGCGGCGAAAAACTGTCGTAGGGCAGGGTTTCCCAATCCGGGAACAGCCGTACCGGCAGGGCATCGTCGTCGGCCAGCAGGTGGCCCACTTCCTGCTCCAGGCGCAGGGCGGTGGGGGTGTCGGGCACCACCAGCAGCACCGGCTGGGGTTGTTGCCTCACCTGTTCGGCGATGGCGAGCGACAGGCTGCTGCCAAGCAGCTGGCCCAGGCTGGCCCTGGGGCGGGGGGTAGGGCAAGGAATTTGTATCATGAGGATGAGGGCGTATCTTGTTGGGCCCGGCGCTCGGCGCGGGCCTTGAGTTGTTTGGCCTGCAGCTGCAGGCTGGCGCGGATCAGGGCGTCCCTGTCCTGCTCGCGGATGGCGGTAAAGTCGCAGCGGTAATGCCCCGGCTCGGGCGCGGCATGCACTTCGCCGTAGCCGTACAGCGCCACCGACAGCTCCGGCAGGAACAGCTTGACCCTGACGGTCGTGCCCTCGGTCAACGGTTGTCGTGACACGAAGGTAAAGCCGCCGCCGCCCAGGGTCTGGGTCTGGTAGCGGTGCTCCGGGGTATCCTGGCCCGCCAGCACATAGCTCAGTACCAGATCGATTTTGCGCGACTGCTGGTTGATCACTTCCACCAGTTCGGTGGCGTGTTCATCCAGGTTGCGCAGCAGCCGGGCATTATTGGTATCGATGCGGGTCACTTCACTGATAAGCTTGAACGGCGCGGGGATCTCGGCCTCCAGCGCGTCTTCGGCGGGCACGCTTTCGCCTTCGGCCAGTGGGACAAGATTGACCTGGGCCTGATAGTCGACGCTGAAATAAGGGTCTGCCATGATTTGCTGCTCTTGTTGCGCCATTCACAAGCCTTTATTATTCCGCAACTCGCGGGTGACGTAAAACCCTTTGAAAAACGGATGATTAGACCATGTTTCAACCCCTGACGCTGATGTTGGGCCTGCGCTATGCCGGTGCCCGGGGCCGGCGCAGCTTCGCTTCCTTTGTTTCCGGCTTTTCCACCATCGGCATTCTGCTGGGGGTGGCCGCGCTGATTTTGGTGTCGGCGGTGATGAACGGCTTCGAACAACAGCTGAAAGATCGCATGCTGGGGGTGATCCCCCACGCCCTGGTCACCAACGAGCAGCGGCGTCTGGCCGAGCCCGGCCAGTATGTGGCCCTGTTCGATAACGCCGGTGTAGTGAAAGCCGCGGCCCCCTTTATCAGTGCCGAAGCCATGGTGCAGGGGCCCGGGAACCTGACCGGGGCGGAGCTGTATGGCCTGGACCCCGCCAACAGCCAGGACGGCCTGTTGCAGGGGCTGGATCCCCGCACCCGGGAATATTTCGAATACCTGCCCTACGGCCTGGTGATGGGGGTGGGCGTGGCCCGCAACCTGGGGGTGGTGCCCGGCGACCAGGTGCGGGTCACCGTGACCGAAGGCAGTCGCTTCACCCCGCTCGGCCGGGTGCCGAGCCAGCGGATTTTTACCCTGGTGGGTACCTTCAGCACCGGCAACGACGTGGACAACCAGGTGGTGCTGGCCCGGCTGGAAGATGCCGCCCGCCTGCTGCGCTACGGGGAAGGGGAAGCCTCGGGCCTGCGGCTGTGGCTCAACGATCCCTTCGAGCTGGAGCGGTTGCCGGCCCTGCCGGCGGGGCTGGTGCTGGAAAGCTGGCGCGAGAGCCGGGGCGAGCTGTTCCAGGCGGTGGCCATGGAGAAACGGCTGATGAGCCTGATGCTGGCGCTGATCATCCTGGTGGCGGCGTTCAATATTCTTTCCGCCATGGTGATGGTGGTGACCGACAAGGAAGCCGAAATCGCCATGCTGCAGACCCTGGGCCTGAGCCGGGAGCGGGTGATGGCGGTGTTCATGATCCAGGGCGGCTTCAGCGGGGTGCTGGGCTGCCTGCTCGGCTTCGGGCTGGGGCTGCTGCTCTGCTTCAACCTGGACGGGGTGCTGAACACCCTGGGCATCAACTTTTATTCCGCCGCCGGCGGCAGCCAGCTGCCGGTGCAACTGCTGCCCGGCCAACTGGCCCTTATTCTGATCTCCACCCTGTTGTTGTGCGTGCTGGCCAGCCTCTACCCGGCCTGGCGGGCATCGCGCGTTCATCCTGCCGAGGCACTGCGTTATGAGTAACCCCCTGTTAGTGGTCGAATCCTTAAGCAAAACCCACCAGGACGGGGACCAGCCGGTGCATATCCTGAACGGCGTCAGCCTGGCCCTGGCCGCCGGCGAGAGCCTGGCGGTGGTGGGCAGCTCGGGCTCGGGCAAGAGCACCCTGCTGCACCTGCTCGGCAGCCTGGACGTACCCAGCGCCGGCCGGGTGCTGGTGGAGGGGGAAGACTTGCACCGGCTGCCGGCCCGGGCCCAGGCCCGTTTCCGCAACCACAAGCTCGGTTTCGTGTATCAGTTCCACCATTTGCTGGGGGAGTTCAGCGCCCTGGAAAACGCCGCCATGCCGCTGCTGATCGCCGGCCGCCCGGTGGCCGAGGCCCGCGAGCGGGCCGCGCAGCTGCTGACGCGGGTGGGCCTGGGCCACCGGCTGGAGCACAGGCCGGCGGCGCTGTCCGGCGGTGAACGCCAGCGGGTGGCCATCGCCCGGGCCCTGGTCAACAACCCCCGCCTGGTGCTGGCGGACGAGCCCACCGGCAACCTGGACGCCCACAGCGCCGCCGAGGTGTTCGCCCTGCTGGCCGAGCTGCAGAGCGAGCTGGGCACCGGCCTGGTGGTGGTCACCCACGATCTGGCCCTGGCCGCCCGGCTCGACCGCCAGGCCCGGCTGGTGGACGGCCACCTGGAGGAGCAAGGCTGATGTTCCGCCCCCTGAGTGTCTACCTGGGCTGGCGCTTCAGCCGGGCCAAGCGGCGCAACCGCTTTATCTCCTTTATTTCGGTGGCGTCCATCCTCGGCATCGCCATCGGGGTGGGTGCCCTGATCCTGGGGCTGTCGGCCATGAACGGTTTCCAGCGCGAGCTGGAGAGCCGCATCCTGTCGGTGCTGCCCCATGGCCAGCTCTATGCCGCCGAGGATGCGGTGGCCAACTGGGGCGACCTGGTCGGCCGGCTGGAGGCGGCCCCCGGCATACTGGCGGCGGCGCCCTTCGTGCCGCTCGAGGGCCTGCTCAGCAAGGGCGCCAAGCTCAAGGCGGTGCAGTTGCAGGGAGTGCTGCCGGCGCTGGAAGGCCGGATCTCGCAGCTGGAGCCCTACCTGAACGGCGCCAGCCTGAACCTGCTGCAGCCGGGCGAGCGGGGCCTGATCCTGGGCAAGGCCATCGCCGAGCAACTGGAGCTGGCGGTGGGCGACAGCGTCTCGCTGCTGTTGCCCGCGCCCGGCGCCCAGGGCTTCGGCTCGCCCCGCCGCCACAGCTTCACCCTGGTGGGCATCCTCAGCCTGGGCGGCCAGCTCGACACCGTGCTCGGCTATACCCACCTGGAGGATGCCCAGGCCCTGCGCGAGCTGGACGACGAGGTGATGGGCTTCCACCTGCGGGTGGACCAGGTGCTGGCCGCCGACCAGCTGACCATGAACGCGGCCATGCCGCTGCCGGCGCCCTTCTACGTGAGCAGCTGGATGAACAGCCAGGGCAATATCTACCGGGATATCCAGCTGGTGCGCACCCTGATGATAGTGGTGCTGCTGCTGGTGATGGCGGTGGCCAGTTTCAATATCGTGTCCACCCTGGTGATGGCGGTCAACGAGAAGAAGGGCGACATCGCCATCCTCAAGACCATGGGCGCCGGCCCCTGGCAGATCCGCGGCGCCTTCGTGGTGCAGGGCATGCTCAACGGCGTGGCCGGGGTGGTGGTGGGCGGCCTGCTCGGCGGCCTGCTGGCGACCCGGCTGTCGGAAATGGTGGCCGGCTACGAGCGGCTCACCGGGCACCGGCTGCTCAATCCGGAAGTCTACTTTATCGACTTTATCCCCACCGAGTTCCACTGGGCGGATCTCTGGCTGGTGACCGGCTCGGCCCTGGCGCTGATCTTCGTCGCCACCCTCTACCCCGCCTGGCGCGCCGGCCGGCTGCTGCCGCGGCAACTGCTGGGAGAAGCTTAAGAGCAGCGGGAAGCCTGGAAGCTGGAAGCTAGAAGCTAGAAGCTGGAAGTTAACGCTATGCTTGTCTGGGAGTCACTGTTTGGGCAAGCAGAACCATGGATTTTGAAAAGCTGGATGTATGGAAGCGCTCGGCAAGGTTGTCGGCAGACATCTACAAGGCACTGCATGGCCTTAATGATCGTGGATTCAAGGACCAGATAACCCGGGCTGGTTTGTCCATTCCGTGCAACATAGCCGAGGGCATGAGCCGTCGCACAGCCAGAGACAAGATCCACTTCCTGCTGATCGCCAAAGGCTCCTGTGCCGAACTGAGAACCCAGGCCTATATCGGAGTGGATATCGGGTATCTGGCCGGCGATACCGGCCAGTACTGGATACAGGAAACCCGAGAGATCGCAGCCATGCTTTCCGGCCTTATCAACCGCCTCAAACAGGACTCCTCCGGTTAACTTCCAGCTTCAGGCTTCCAGCTTCAGGCTTCCCGCTTCCAGCTACTTCCTATTCACCTTCCGCAGCCACCAGGACAGCTGCACCTTCCAGCGCCAGCCCAGGCGTACCACCAGCCAGCCGATCAGGGCGGAAATCAGCCCCAGCAGCAGGCAACCGGTGAGCAGGGGCAGGGCGGCGGCGAGGGCTTCATCTTCCAGCGGTCCCTCGAAGTCCAGCTCCGGGGTGCCCAGCAGCCAGGCGCCCAGGCGGTAGCCCAGGTAGAACATGGGGGCCAGGGTGATGGGGTTGTTGACCCAGACCATGGCGATGGCCAGCGGCAGGTAGCCCTTGAGCAGCAGGGCCAGGGCGATGGCCACCAGGGTATGCATGGGCAACGGCAGCCAGGCGGCGAACAGGCCGGCGGCCACCGCTACGGCGGCGGAGTGGCGGTTGCAGAACCAGCAGTCGGGCTCGAGCAGGTGTTCGCCGAACAGCCGCAGCGTCCGGTGCTGGCGCAGGGTGGCCTGGTCCGGCATCTTGCTGCGCAACCATTGGCGCAGCATCAGCGGCTCCGCCGCCGCAGTTTCCAGCGGCGGGACACCGACCAGCGCCACAGGGCATGGATGACCATGTAACCGGTGGCCGAGCTGACCAGGCCCAGCACCAGGCAGCCCAGCAGGAAGGGCGGTACGGCCGTGGTCATGGCGCTGCTGAGCCAGCTCAGGCTCATCTCGAAGTGCTGGTAGTGGTGGGGTTTGCTGAGCAGGAAAGAGCCCAGCCGGTAGGCGAAGTAGAACATGGGCGGCATGGTCAGCGGATTGGTGATCCACACCAGCACCACCGACAGCGGCAGGTTGACCCTGAAGGTCATGGCCAGCACCGCCGCCACCACCATCTGGAAGGGGATGGGCAGCCAGGCGCAGAACAGGCCCACCGCGAAGGCCCCCGCCGCCGAGTGGCGGTTCAGGTGCCAGAGGTTGTTGTCGTGCAACCTGTGTCCGAGCTTGCTCAGGTGCTTGTGATTCTTGATGGTGCCCGGATCGGGCATCAGGCGTCTTAACGTCTTTTTTGGCATCTGCTCCAGGTCCGCAATACTTATCGGATGGATAAGCGGCTGTTTTGTTTCTGTGCCGGCGTGTCAACCCTCATCCTCTGGCCCTGGCTGCCGGACTGGGACTGGTGGTTGCCGCTGGCCTTGCTGGGCGGGTTGTGCTGGCGAGCACGACCGGCAAGGGCCTGTTTCCTGTTCGGTGTGCTCTGGGCGCTGTGCTACAGCCACTGGCAACTGAGCTGGTTGCAGCATCCCGGCCTGTTCCAGCGTAGCCAGATTATCGCCGGCACGGTAGAGAGCGTCCAGCACCGGGACCATGGCTCGAGTCGGCTGATTGTCAGTCTGAAAAGCCTTGATGGTCAAGTATTTTCCCCCCGGCCCCGGGTGTTGTTGTCCTGGTACGGGGCAGCCCCGGCACCCGGGCAAGGCGACCTTATCCACACCGTCGGCCGGCTGTATCCTCCCCATGGGTTGCATAATCCGGGGGGATTCGACGGCGCCCGCTGGCTGTTGGGGCAGGGCATCACCGCCCGGGGTTATCTGAGCGGCAGCCTGCATCTGCAGGCGGCTCCGCCTTCCCGCCGGACGCTGTTGCTGGAGGAGTTCCGGGGCCTGACCGCGGCCTTGCCGGCCCAGCGCTGGCTGCTGGCGCTGAGCTTCGGTGAACGCGGCGATTTACAGCAGCAGGATTGGGAAACCCTGCGGGCCCTGGGCGTCAGTCATCTGTTCGCCATCTCCGGGCTGCATATCGGGCTGGTGGCGGGGCTGGGGATACTGGCGGGGCGGCTGGCCGGCCGGCGTTTTCTTGCCGGTGGCCTGGCGGCCCTGCTGGCCCTGGGCTACGCCTGGCTGGCTGGCTTCTCGATACCGACCCAGCGGGCCTTGCTGATGCTGTTGCTATGGCTGGCCCTGGTCGGCTGGGGGCGTTTCTGGAGCGGCCGGCGCATCCTGCTGGTGACCATGGCGCTGCTGCTGGCCAGCTCGCCCTGGCTGGCGCTCAACCAGGGGTTCTGGCTGTCGGTGCTGGCGGTGGCGGCCCTGCTGGCGAGCGCCGGCTGGCTGGGCGGGAACAGCCTGTGGCGGTTGCAGCTGGGGCTGACCCTGCTGCTGTTGCCGCTGATCATGCTGTTGTTCGGCGGCATCAGCTGGCTGTCGTTGCCGGTCAACCTGCTGTTGATCCCGCTGTTTTCCCTGTTGTTTATTCCGCTGTTGTTGCTGGCCTGCCTGCTGCTGGTGCCCTTCCCGGGGCTGGCACTGCTCCTGCTGCGCCTGCTGGACGCCCTGTTCGCACCGCTGATGGAGGGGCTGCAGTGGCTGAGCCAGGGGCTTTCGCCCTGGCTGGCGTTGTCGGCGCACAGTCAGGGCGCCCTGTTGCTGGCCATGCTGGTGCTGCTGGCGGCGTTGTTGCCCAAAGGCCGTGGGGTGGCGGGCTTGGCGCTTTACCTGTTGCTGTTGCAGCTCTGGCCCCGTCCTTCCTGGGAAGTGCGGGTGCTGGACGTGGGCCAGGGCTTGTCGGTGCTGGTGACCCAGGGGCGGGAGGCCTTGCTGTACGATACCGGCAACCGCTTTCCTTCGGGCTTCAATATGGCCGATGCGGTGATACTGCCGCTGCTGGGGCACCTGGGGATAGATCGCCTCGAATACCTGGTTGTGAGCCACGACGACAGCGATCACAGCGGCAACCGGGACTATCTGGCGGCCCTGTTGCCGGTGGCCCATCGCCGGGGTGCCTGGCCGGACGGCCAGCATTGCCGGGCCGGGCAAACCGAGCAATGGGGCCGACTGCGCCTGCGGGTGCTGTGGCCGGTCGCGCCGAGCGGCCACAGCAACAACGACTCCTGCGTGCTGCACCTGAGCGACGGCCGCCTGGCCGTGCTGCTGACCGGCGACATCGAGGCCCCGGCCGAGCGGGCCCTGCTCGCCACCGGCCAGGCGCTGGGCGCCCAGCTGTTGCTGAGCCCTCACCACGGCAGCCGCAGCTCTTCCACCGAGGCCTTCAACCGGGCGGTGGCGCCGGAGTGGGTGGTGCATACCGCCGGTTATCAAAACCGCTGGGGCTTTCCGGCCGCGGAGGTGGTGGCCCGCTTCGAGCGTCAGGGCGTGGTGCAGCTCACCACCGGCGATCATGGCATGGTGCACCTGGCGGCGGACGGCGACCGCTGGCGACTGGTGAATCCGAGGCGTCCCGGAGCCTGGTATCATCGGCTCAATGCTTGGTTGAACGACACTAAGCCGTTAGAATAGCGCCTTGTTTTTCAAGGCAGAGACCTTATGTCCCAACAAGCACACTCCTCGTCCTGGCCGGTGCTCAAGCGCCTGCTCGGCTATGTGAAGGAGCGCAAGCTCGGTCTGGTGGCCGCCATCATCGGCATGGCCGGCTACGCCGCCGTCGACACCACTTTCGTCTATTCCATCAAGCCGCTGATCGACGAGGGCCTGACCGGCCAGGATCCGAACGTGTTGAAGTGGATGCCGCTGTTCGTGATCGGCATCGTGTCCTTGCGCGGCGTCTGTACCTTTCTGTCCGGCTACTGCATGGCCTGGGTCGGCAACCATGTGGTGATGTCACTGCAGCAGCAGGTGTTCAACAAGCTGATGGCGATGCCGGTGGCTTTTTTCGACCGCCACAATACCGGCAACCTGCTGTCCAAGGTGACCTACGACGCCTCCCAGGTGTCCTCCGCCGCCAGCTCCACCCTGGTGACCCTGGTACGGGAAGGAGCCACCGTGATCGGCCTGCTGGGGCTGATGTTCTACCACTCCTGGCAGCTGTCGCTGATCTTCTTCCTGGTCGGCCCGGTGGTGGGGGTGATGATCGCGGTGATCAGCCGCCGTTTTCGCCGCATCAGCCGGGGCATCCAGGATGCCATGGGCAACATCACCAGCAGCACCGAGCAGATGCTCAAGGGCCACAAGGAAGTGCTGATGTTCAACGGCCAGCAGGTGGAGTCGGGGCGTTTCTTCGGCGTCAGCAACAAGGTGCGCCAGCAAAACATGAAGATGGTGGCGGCCGACTCCATCGGCACCCCCCTGGTGCAGGTGATCGCCTCCACCGCCCTGGCCATATTGCTCTATGTGGCCACCTTCGAGGACATTCAGGAACAACTGACGCCGGGCACCTTCACCGTGATCGTCACCTCCATGATGATGCTGATGCGCCCGCTCAAGAGTCTGACCCAGGTCAACGCCGCCTATCAGCGCGGCATCGCCGCCTGCCAGAGCCTGTTCGAGCTGCTCGACAGCGAGGGCGAGCAGGACCAGGGCGACAAGCCCCTGGCGCGGGCCCGGGGACATATCGAATTCGACCGCGTCACCTTCCGCTATCCCACCAAGGAGACGCCGGCCCTGAAGGAGGTCAGCCTGAGCCTGGCGCCGGGCAAGACGGTCGCCCTGGTGGGCCGCTCCGGCTCGGGCAAGAGCACCATCGCCAGCCTGCTGACCCGTTTCTACGATGTCGACGAGGGCGAGATCCGCCTCGACGGGGTCAATATCCGCGACTACCGGCTGAGTGATCTGCGCCGCCAGTTCGCCCTGGTGTCCCAGCATGTGCACCTGTTCAACGACAGCATCGCCAACAACATCGCCTACGCCGCCCAGGGCGAATACAGCCGCGAGCAGATTATCGCCGCCGCCAAGGTGGCCTACGCCGATGAATTCATCCGTAAGCTGGATCAGGGTTACGACACAGTGATCGGTGAAAACGGCGCCAGCCTGTCCGGTGGCCAGCGCCAGCGTATCGCCATCGCCCGGGCCATGCTGCGCGATGCGCCGCTGCTGATCCTGGACGAGGCCACCTCGGCGCTGGATACCGAATCCGAGCGTCATATCCAGGGCGCGCTGGAAGCGCTGCGCAAGGACAGAACCTCCCTGGTGATCGCCCACCGCCTGTCGACCATAGAGAGTGCCGACGAGATCCTGGTGATCGACGAGGGGCGGGTGGTGGAGCGTGGTACCCATGCGGAGCTGCTGGAACGGCAAGGGGCCTATGCCCAGCTCAGAACCATCCAGTACGGCGAGCACTGATGCAGGCCTGGTATCAACCGGCGACCTGGCTGTGGCTGCTGGCGCCCCTGAGCGGGCTCTTCGCCCTGGTCAGCGGCCTGCGCCGCTGGCTGTTCCGGCGCGGCGTCAAGGCCGTATACCGGGCGCCGGTGCCGGTGGTGGTGGTGGGCAACCTGACCGTGGGCGGCAACGGCAAGACCCCGCTGGTGATCTGGCTGGTGGAATGGCTGCGGGCCCGGGGCTATCGCCCCGGGGTGATCAGCCGGGGCTACGGCGGCCAGGCCGCCGCCTATCCCCTGGTGCTGGATAAGACCACTTCCGCCGCCGAGGCCGGTGACGAGCCGGTGCTGATCCATCGGCGTACCGGTTGTCCGGTGGTGGTGGGTCCCAACCGGAGTGAGGCCGCCGCCCGTTTGGTCGAGCTCGGGGTGGACATCATCATCAGCGACGACGGCCTGCAGCACTATGCCCTGGCCCGGGATATCGAGCTGGTGGTGGTGGACGGCAAACGCCGTTTCGGCAACGGCCATCTGCTGCCCATGGGCCCCCTGCGTGAAGGGCTGTGGCGGCTCGGCCAGGCGACTGCCGTGATCAACAACGGCGGTCCGGTACAGGACGGGGAATACCTGATGCAACTCGAGCCGGGGCCGCTGCAACCCCTGGCGGGGCAGACGCCGCCGGTGCCCGGAGAACGGGTCCATGCCCTGGCGGGCATCGGTCATCCGCCGCGCTTTTTTGCCACCCTGGAGCAATTGGGCTTTATTCTTGACCAACAACTGGCGTTGGCCGACCATAAAGCGGTGGCGTGCGAACAACTGGCGGCGCTGCAGTCGGCGCCCTTGCTGATCACCGAGAAGGACGCGGTCAAATGGCCGGGAGGTCATGATAACGCCTGGTACGTTCCCGTGGACGCCCGGTTGCCCGCCGACTTTGAACAGATGCTGTTAACCCGACTAAAGGAGCAAGATCATGGCGATTGACGCCAAACTGGTGGAAATCATTGCCTGCCCGGTATGCAAGGGCAAGCTGCAGTTGGACCGGCAGCACAACGAGCTGATCTGCCGTTTCGACCGGCTGGCCTACCCCATTACCGAGAACATTCCGGTGTTGCTGGAAAACCGGGCCCGCAAACTCGACCTGGATGAGCTGCCCGGATGAGCTTTATCGTCGTGATCCCCGCCCGCTTCAGCTCGACCCGGCTGCCCGGCAAGCCCCTGGCCGATATCCACGGCAGGCCGATGATCCAGTGGGTGGTGGCGCAGGCGCAAAAGAGCGGCGCCGCCCGGGTGGTGGTGGCCACCGATGACGAGCGCATTAGCGCTGCCCTGGCGGACAGCGGGGTGGAGGTGTGCATGACCGGCCGCCATCACGAGTCCGGCACCGAGCGCCTGGCCGAGGTGGTGGAACTGCTCAGGCTGGCTCCGGACGACATCCTGGTCAACGTGCAGGGGGACGAACCCCTGCTGCCGCCCGAGCTGGTGGATCAGGTGGCCGAGCTGCTGGCGGGCAGCGATGCGCCCATGGCGACCCTGGCCACTCCCATAGAGACGGTGGCACAGTGGCAGGATCCCAACGTGGTCAAGGTGGTGCAGAGCCAGGCGGGCAAGGCGCTTTATTTCAGCCGGGCGCCCATTCCCTGGGACAGGGATGGCATGGCGGCATCCGTACCGGAGCTCAGCGGCTGCCTGCGCCATATCGGCATCTATGCCTATCGGGCCGGCTTTATCCGCCGTTACCTCGGGTTGCCGGCCAGCCCCCTGGAACAGCGGGAAAAGCTTGAGCAGCTCCGGGTGCTCTGGCACGGCGAAAGCATCGCCCTGGCCGAAGCCTGCGTGGTGCCGCCGGCGGGGGTGGATACCCCGGCGGATCTGGACGAGGTTCGCCGCCTGCTGAGCGGGAGCTGAGGGAAATTTATCCTCCTTGCCCGAGAAAATTCACTGCAAGAAAAAAGATAAAAGGGTACATTGCCCTGCAATAACGGCGCGCCGCCGCCACAAGGAAACGTCGAGGAAACATATGATTACCCTGGGTGAATACATCGTCAAGAAACAAGCTGAATATCCCAGCGCCACCGGTGAGCTGTCTTCACTGCTGTCTTCCATTCGCCGCGCCGCCAAGGTGGTCAACCGGGAGATCAACCGGGCCGGCCTGGCGGCCGACATTATCGGTGGCAGCAGCGGTGGTGAAAATGTGCAGGGCGAGGTGCAGCAGAAGCTGGATGTCTACGCCAACGATATGTTCAAGGCCGCCCTGGAGGCGCGCGGGGAAGTCTGTGGTATCGCCTCGGAAGAAGAAGATCACTTTGTGGCCTTCGACAGCGAGAGTCACTCCAATGCCAAATACGTGGTGCTGATGGATCCGCTCGACGGCTCGTCGAACATAGACGTAAACGTTTCCGTCGGCACCATCTTCTCCATCTACCGCCGCATCAGCGAGCCGGGGCAGCCGGTGACCCTGGAAGACTTCCTGCAGCCGGGCATCAACCAGATCGCCGCCGGCTACGTGGTGTATGGCTCTTCCACCATGCTGGTGTATACCACAGGTCACGGGGTGCACGGTTTTACCTATGATCCCACCCTCGGCTCCTTCTGCCTGTCTCACGAGAATATCCGCATCCCCGAGGAAGGCACCATCTACTCCATCAACGAGGGCAACTACATCAAGTTCCCCGACGGGGTGAAGAAGTACCTCAAGTACTGCCAGGAGAAGGACGATGCCAGCAAGCGGCCCTACACTTCCCGCTATATCGGCTCCCTGGTGTCCGACTTCCACCGCAATATGCTGAAAGGCGGCATCTATATCTACCCGTCCGGCACCAGTGCTCCCAACGGCAAGCTGCGCCTGCTGTACGAGTGCAACCCCCTGGCCTTTATGGCCGAACAGGCGGGCGGCAAGGCCTCCGACGGTTTCCAGCGGATCATGGAGATCAAACCCAGCTCCCTGCATCAGCGTACCCCCTATTTCGTGGGCTCTACCCGCATGGTGGAAAAGGCCGAGGAATTTATGGCGGAGTATTCGGCGCCTGTGGCCGACTAAGGGTCCATCGCGCGCGGAAGCGTCATTCGAAATAAAATCAAGGCCGGGCTTGATCCTGATCAAGCCCGGCCTTGCTATCCGTCTTGAAAGTTGCCGGCGGCTGATAATACTTGATCTCGGAATGGTCGAAAAATAATCAATCCGAGGAGGTGGTTATCATGGCACTGAAAGATCTGTCCCCGTCCAAACTGGCGCCCTGGAACTGGTTCCGCCACGAGCAGGACGAAGCCATGCCCATGGTGGACAAGGATCAGGACGTCCATCCCGTGGTTCGGCTGCAGCAGGAAATGGACCGGCTGTTCGATCGCAGCCTGCGCCGTTTCGGCGCCTCGTCCCTGGAGGACTGGCCCAGCTTCAGCCAGCTCAAGCCCAGCCTGGACATCAGCGAACGGGAAGGCAACTACCTGATCAGCATGGAGATCCCCGGGGTCAAGAAGGAAGACATCAGCCTGACCCTGGAAGGAAACCGGCTGACCATTCGCGGCGAGAAGAAATACGAACACGAAGAGAAAACCGACAAGCTGCACCGGGTGGAGCGCAGCTACGGTCACTTTCAGCGGCTGCTGACCCTGCCGGATGACGCCAAAGCCGGCGACATCAAGGCCGAGTTCAAGGACGGGGTGCTGAAGGTCAGCGTGCCCCGCCAGCCGCAGAGCGAAAGCAAGGCCAAACAGATCGATATCGGTTCCCCGGTCTAGGACCGACGAGGCCGATAGCAAAAAGGCCGGCATGACGCCGGCCTTTTTCTTGCCCGAAAGGGCGCTTACTTCTCTACCTGGGACTTGAATTCCCGCTCCGGGGCGCCGGTGTACAGCTGGCGCGGGCGGCCGATCTTCTGCTTGGGATCGGAGATCATCTCGTTCCAGTGGGACATCCAGCCGACGGTACGGGACAGGGCGAAGATCACGGTAAACATGGTGGTCGGAATACCGATGGCCTTCAGGATGATACCGGAGTAGAAGTCCACGTTCGGATACAGCTTGCGCTCGACGAAGTAGGGGTCGGACAGCGCGATGCGCTCCAGCTCCATGGCCACGTCCAGCAGCGGATCCTGGATCTTGAGATCGTCCAGCACCTCGTGGCAGGTATCGCGCATCACGGTGGCGCGCGGGTCGAAGTTCTTGTACACCCGGTGGCCGAAGCCCATCAGGCGGAAGGGGTCGTCCTTGTCCTTGGCCTTGGCGACGTACTCGGGGATGCGATCCACGGAGCCGATCTCTTCCAGCATCATCAGGCAGGCTTCGT
Source organism: Zobellella iuensis (assembly GCF_016746085.1). Taxonomy (GTDB): domain Bacteria; phylum Pseudomonadota; class Gammaproteobacteria; order Enterobacterales; family Aeromonadaceae; genus Oceanimonas; species Oceanimonas iuensis. The sequence goes on along the minus strand of NZ_JAERTZ010000025.1, from coordinate 189,094 downwards.
TGGCGCCACCGTGGGCCGGCCCCCACAGGGAGGCGATACCGGCGGCGATACAGGCGAAGGGATTGGCACCGCTGGAGCCGGCCAGCCGCACCGTGCTGGTGGAGGCGTTCTGCTCGTGATCCGCATGCAGGGTGAAGATGCGGTCCATGGCGCGTTCTACGATGGGGTTGACCTTGTAGTCTTCGCAGGGCACGGCAAACATCATCTGCAGGAAGTTGGCCGCATAGCTCAGATCGTTGCGCGGATACACGAACGGCTGGCCGATGGAGTACTTGTAGGCCATGGCGGAGATGGTCGGCATCTTGGCGATCAGGCGATGGGCCGCGATTTCACGGTGCCGGGCATCGTTGATGTCCATGGGATCGTGATAGAAGGCAGACAGACCGGCGATAACGCCGCACACGATGGCCATGGGGTGGGCATCGCGGCGGTAGCCCTTGAAGAAGGACGACAGCTGCTCGTGCACCATGGTGTGGCGCATGATGTTGCGGTGGAACTCTTCGTATTGCTTGGCGGTAGGGGCCTCGCCGTAGAGCAGCAGGTAACAGACTTCGAGGTAGGTGGCGTTTTGTGCCAACTGGTCGATCGGATAGCCGCGGTGCAGCAGTATACCCTGGTCGCCGTCGATGTAGGTGATTTCGGACCGGCAGGATGCGGTGGCCATAAAACCGGGGTCGAAGGTAAAGTAACCGTGTGAGCCCAGGGAACTGATATCGATCACATCGTAACCAGCAGTGCCTGACGCGATCGGAAGCTCAATGGGTTCCTTGCCGGGCAAATGCAGTGTGGCCTTTTGGTCAGCCATAGCACGTCTCCTTTGCTTTTATAATAGGTCCACGGGTAAGGATTTTTACACGGATTAAATGAATTTTTAATCACTATCACCTCCCATGGTGCGGGCATATTGAAGACAGAAGCTGGGCCGAATGTCAATTTTCGTCGGCACCCGGATCAGTCCGTTAACCCCGTTGTGCGATCAACTTTACACATTTGGCAATTGTTTCAGGGCCTTCGTTGTAATTGTTCCCCCCCCTCCTTATACTGGCCGCCGAGGGTATAGGATGCTGTTGTGGCCATGCTGCAGATGCTGACTCGAGGGTCCGGAGCGGTAGTTGGGCGAAGGGTTCCTAACAGGCATTTTTTGTCATGACCTCATGTCATATACCCGGGAAACACCTGTTAAAACAATAACTAACGTGCTCAATGGAGCTAGTGGGCAAGACCGTGACTAAAAAACAGAGACCTGTAAACCTCGACCTACGGACTATTCGCCAACCTGTCACCGCTATCGCATCCATCCTCCACCGGGTTTCCGGTGTCATCACGCTGTTTGCACTCGCCATCCTGCTGTGGCTGCTCAGTTACTCGCTCTCTTCCGAGGCCGGGTTCCGTGCAGTCGTGGATATTCTCGACGGTTTCTTCGTCGGGTTCATCCTCTGGGGTGTGCTGACTGCATTGGCCTACCATATCGTGGGCGGCATTCGCCACCTCATTATGGACCTGGGCTACTGTGAGGAGCTGGAGTCGGGTGCGCTGAGCGCCAAAGTGGCGTTCGGTGTGACAATTGTATTGTCACTGCTGGCGGGGGTACTGGTATGGTAACCAATTCTGCAACCTTTGGCCGCAGCGGTGTGCATGATTTCATGCTGATCCGTGCCACGGCCATCATTTTGACCTTATACACCATCTATCTGGTGGGCTTTATCGCCTTCAACGACATCACCTATGAAGTCTGGACCGGCTTTTTCGGCAAGACCTTCACCAAGGTGTTCACTCTGCTGGCCTTGTTCAGCGTGCTGATGCACGGCTGGATCGGCGCCTGGCAGGTGCTCTCCGACTATGTCAAACCGGCGCTGTGGCGCGGCCTGGCCCAGTTCGGGGTGGTAGTGTTGCTGCTGGTCTATCTGCTGACCGGTATCGTCGTATTGTGGGGTGTATAAGGTGACTATTGCAATTCGCGAATTCGACGCCGTGGTAATCGGCGCCGGTGGCGCCGGCATGCGCGCCGCTTTACAAATAGCGGAATCCGGCAAGAGCTGTGCGCTCCTGTCGAAGGTGTTCCCGACCCGTTCCCATACCGTGTCCGCCCAGGGCGGCATCACGGTGGCGCTGGGCAATGCCCACGACGACAACTGGGAATGGCACATGTACGATACCGTCAAGGGCTCCGACTACATCGGTGACCAGGACGCCATCGAGTTTATGTGCCAGACCGGCCCCGAGGCCATCCTCGAGCTGGAAAAAATGGGTCTGCCCTTCTCCCGTTTCGATAACGGCAAGGTGTACCAGCGTCCCTTCGGCGGCCAGTCCAAGGCCTTCGGCGGCGAACAGGCGGCCCGCACCGCGGCGGCGTCCGACCGTACCGGTCACGCCCTGCTGCACACCCTGTATCAGCAGAACGTCAAGCACCAGACCACCGTGTTCTCCGAGTGGTATGCGCTGGATCTGGTGAAGAACCAGGACGGCGACGTGGTCGGCTGTACCGCCATCGATATCGAAACCGGTGAGGTGGTCTACTTCAAGGCCAAGGCCACCATACTGGCCACCGGCGGCGCCGGCCGCATCTACCAGTCCACCACCAACGCCCACATCAACACCGGTGACGGTGTCGGCATGGCGCTGCGCGCCGGCGTGCCGGTGCAGGACATGGAAATGTGGCAGTTCCACCCCACCGGCATCGCCGGCGCCGGGGTGCTGGTGACCGAAGGTTGCCGGGGCGAGGGCGGTTACCTGCTGAACAAGGACGGCGAGCGCTTTATGGAGCGTTATGCCCCCAACGCCAAGGACCTGGCCGGTCGTGACGTGGTGGCCCGCTCCATGATGATCGAGATCCGCGAAGGCCGCGGTTGTGACGGCCCCTGGGGTCCACACATCAAGCTGAAGCTGGATCACCTGGGCAAGGAAGTGCTGGAAAGCCGCCTGCCCGGCATCTGCGAGCTGTCCCGTACCTTCGCCCACGTGGATCCGGTGAAAGAGCCGATTCCCGTTATCCCCACCTGTCACTATATGATGGGCGGTGTCCCCACCAACGTGCACGGCCAGGCGCTCAAGCTGGATGCCAATGGCAACGACGTGCCGGTGAAGGGCCTGTTCGCCGTGGGCGAGATCGCCTGCGTGTCGGTGCACGGTGCCAACCGCCTGGGCGGCAACTCCCTGCTCGACCTGGTGGTATTCGGTCGTGCCGTGGGTCGTCACCTGACCGAAGCCCTGAACGAGCTGGGCGACGTGCGTGCTGCTTCCGAGTCCGATCTGGATGCTTCCCTGGCCCGCTACCACCGCTGGGAAAACACCCGCAGCGGCGAGGACCCGGTCCAGATCAAGAAAGATCTGCAACGTTGCATGCAGAACAACTTCTCCGTGTTCCGGGAAGGTGATGCCATGGCCGAAGGCCTGGCCGAGCTCAAGGTGATCCGCGAGCGTCTGAAGTCTGCCCGTCTGGACGATACCAGCCGCGACTTCAACACCCAGCGTATCGAGTGCCTGGAGCTGGACAACCTGATGGAAACCGCTTACGCCACCGCCGTGGCCGCGAACTTCCGTACCGAGAGCCGTGGTGCCCACTCCCGCTTCGATTATCCGGAGCGTGATGATGAGAACTGGCTGTGCCACTCGCTGTATAGCCCGGAAACCGAGTCCATGACCAGACGGTCTGTGAATATGTCACCGAAAACCCGTGACGCATTCCCGCCGAAAGCGCGGACTTACTGAGGGGAGGGGATAGCATGCAAATTACCATTTCTGTTTACCGCTACAATCCGGAAACCGATTCGGCGCCACACATGAAGGACTATAGTCTGGAGGTGCCGCAGGGCTCCGACATGATGGTGCTGGACGCCCTGCTGCTGCTGAAAGAGCAGGACCCGAGCCTGGCCTTCCGCCGCTCCTGCCGCGAAGGGGTCTGTGGTTCCGACGGCCTGAACATGAACGGCAAGAACGGCCTGGCCTGTATCACCCCGCTGTCCGATCTGATGAAGGTCGGCAACAAGGTGGTGATCCGTCCGCTGCCCGGCCTGCCGGTGGTGCGCGACCTGGTGGTCGATATGACCCAGTTCTACACCCAGTGGGAAAAGGTCAAGCCGTTCCTGATTGCCGAAGACAAGCAACCGCCCGCCCGCGAGCGGTTGCAGTCGCCGGAAGAGCGCGCCAAGCTGGACGGACTGTACGAGTGCATCCTGTGCGCCTGCTGCTCCACCTCTTGTCCTTCCTTCTGGTGGAACCCGGACAAGTTCATCGGTCCGGCCGGCCTGCTGGCCGCCTATCGCTGGCTGATCGACAGCCGTGATACCGCCACCGATGAGCGGCTGTCCAACCTGGATGACGCTTTCAGCGTGTTCCGCTGCCATGGCATCATGAACTGTGTGAATGTGTGTCCCAAAGGCCTTAACCCCACCAAGGCCATCGGTCATATCAAGTCCATGCTGCTGAAACGGGCAGTTTAACAGTCCCAAGCTGATAACCCGCCGCCCGCGAGGGCGGCTTTGACTCGACGACCAGAACGACAGTAGCCCTGTCGAGAAGTTACAAAGGGATAAAGATGCACAATGGCGTAATGCAAGCCTGGCTGGAATCTTCTCACCTGGCCGGTGCCAATGCGACCTATGTAGAAGACCTGTACGAGGCCTATCTTGCCGATCCTGAAGCCGTTCCCGACCAATGGAGGTCCGTTTTCGACGGCCTGCCGGCGCAAGACGGCAACGTTCAGGACCAACCCCACTCGCAAGTAAGAGATTATTTTCGCCGCCTCGCCAAAGACACCTCCCGTTATGCCACCCCGGTCAGTGATCCCCACACTGACGCCAAGCAAGTCAAAGTTCTGCAGCTGATCAACGCCTACCGTTTCCGGGGCCATCAGAATGCGAACCTGGATCCGCTCGGGCTGTGGAAGCGTGACGTGGTGGCGGAGCTGGACCCGGCCTATCACAACCTGACCGGCGCCGACCTCGAGGCGACCTTCAACGTGGGCTCCTATGCCATCGGCAAGGAAACCATGAAGCTGAAGGATCTGGTGGCGGCGCTGAAGAAGACCTATTGCGGCTCTGTGGGTGCGGAATACATGCACATCACCAGCACCGAGGAAAAACGCTGGATACAGGGTCGCCTGGAGCCGGTTGTCGGTGAGCCCCAGTACACCCAGGAAGACAAGCTGCGCTTCCTCGACAGCCTGACCGCCGCCGAGGGCCTGGAGAAATACCTGGGCGCCAAGTTCCCCGGCGCCAAACGTTTCTCGCTGGAAGGTGGCGATGCCCTGATCCCCATGACCAAGGAGCTGATCCGCCGCTTCGGCGAGAAGGGCGGTCGCGAAGTGGTGATCGGCATGGCCCACCGGGGCCGTCTGAACATGCTGGTCAACGTGCTGGGCAAGCGTCCGCAAGACCTGTTCGATGCCTTTGCCGGCAAGTACGACACCCAGAGTTCCGGTGACGTCAAATACCACATGGGCTTCAGCTCCGACTTTGAAACCCCGGGCGGCACTGTGCACCTGGCGCTGGCGTTCAACCCCTCGCACCTGGAAATCGTCAACCCGGTGGTCATCGGCTCGGTACGGGCGCGCATGGATCGGCTGGAAAATCCGGACGGCCGCCAGGTGCTGCCGATCACCATTCATGGCGACTCGGCTTTCGCCGGTCAGGGGGTGGTGGCGGAAACCTTCAACATGTCCCTGACCCGCGGCTACGGCGTGGGCGGCACGGTGCGCATCGTGATCAACAACCAGGTGGGCTTTACCACCTCGAACCCGCGCGATACCCGTTCCACCGAGTACTGTACCGATATCGCCAAGATGGTGCAGGCGCCGATTTTCCACGTCAATGCCGACGATCCGGAAGCCGTGGTGCAGGTGACCCAGCTGGCCCTGGATTTCCGCAACGAGTTTGGCCGTGACGTGGTGATCGACCTGGTGTGCTATCGCCGCCACGGCCACAACGAGGCCGACGAGCCGAGCGCCACCCAGCCGCTGATGTACCAGAAGATCAAGAAGCACCCGACCCCGCGCAAGATTTATGCGGATCTGCTGATCGGCAAGGGCGCCGTGTCTGTCGAAGACACCACCGTGATGATCAACGAGTACCGGGATGCGCTGGACCACGGCGAGTGCGTGGTCAAGGAATGGCGTCCGATGGAAAAGCATTCCGTCGACTGGTCGCCCTACCTGGGTCACGAGTGGGACATGCCCTACGACTCCGCCTACCCGCTGGACAAGCTGAAAGAGCTGGCCGAACGGGTGACCAGCTACCCCGAGACCCATACCCTGCAGCGCCAGGTCGGCAAGATCTACGATGATCGCCGGTTGATGGCCAAGGGCGAAAAGCTGGCGGACTGGGGTTTTGCCGAAGTGCTGGCCTACGCCACCCTGTGCGACAGCGGCTATGAAGTGCGCCTCACCGGCCAGGATTCCGGCCGCGGCACCTTCTTCCACCGCCATGCGGTACTGCACAACCAGAACGACGCCAGCACCTATACCCCGCTGTGCCACCTGTCCGACAGTCAGGGCCAGTTCCAGGTGTATGACTCGGTACTGAGCGAAGAGGCGGTGATGGCGTTCGAATACGGCTATGCCACCGCCGAGCCGGAAGGCCTGACCATCTGGGAAGCCCAGTTCGGCGACTTCGCCAACGGCGCCCAGGTGGTGATCGACCAGTTCCTGAGCTCCGGCGAGCAGAAGTGGGGCCGGATGTGCGGCCTGACCCTGCTGCTGCCCCATGGCTACGAAGGCCAGGGCCCCGAGCACTCCAGCGCCCGTCTGGAACGCTACCTGCAGCTGTGCGCCGAGCACAACATGCAGGTGTGCGTGCCCACCACCCCGGCCCAGGTGTTCCATATGCTGCGCCGCCAGGTACTGCGCCCCATGCGCCGGCCGCTGGTGGTGATGACGCCCAAGTCGCTGCTGCGTCATCCGCTGGCGGTGTCCGAACTGGAAACCCTGGCCAGTGGTACCTTCCAGAATGCCATCGGTGAAATCGACGCGCTGGATCCCAAGGGCGTCAAGCGCATTGTCCTGTGCTCCGGCAAGGTCTATTTCGATCTGCTGGATGCCCGGCGCAAGAATGAACAAACGGATGTGGCCATTATCCGGATCGAGCAATTGTATCCGTTCCCTCAGGAAGAGGTTGCCGCGATTCTTGCCGACTACCAGCACGTGAAAGACTTCGTCTGGTGTCAGGAAGAGCCGCAAAACCAGGGGGCCTGGTATTGCAGCCAGCACCACTTCTGGGCTGCCATTCCGGCCGGTGCCAACCTGCGTTATGCCGGTCGCGCCGCCTCGGCGTCCCCGGCCGTGGGTTACACCTCTGTTCACTTACAACAACAAAAAGCGTTGGTCGAAGACGCACTGACGTTGACTGAAGCATAACGCACAAAGGACATATTGATGACCATCGAAATCAAGGTTCCCGACCTACCAGAATCTGTCGCCGATGCCACCATTGCCACCTGGCACAAGCAGCCGGGTGATCGGGTTGAGCGCGACGAAGTAATCGTCGACATCGAAACCGACAAAGTGGTGCTGGAAGTTCCGGCCCCCGAAGCCGGCATACTGGAAGCCATCCTCGAAGGCGACGGCGCCACCGTACTGGGCCAGCAGGTGATCGGCAAGCTCAAGCAGGGCGCCGTGGCCGGCGAAGAGACCCAGGACAAGCCGGCTGCCGCCAACGGCGAAGCCAAGGCCGATGCCGATGACGCCCTGAGCCCGGCGGTGCGCCGCCTGGTGGCCGAGCACAACATCGACGTGGCCAAGCTGGCCGGGTCCGGCAAGGGTGGCCGCATCACCAAGGAAGACGTGGAAGCCTTTATCAAGGGCGGCAACAAGCCTGCTGCCGCGCCGGCCGTCGAAGTCAAGGCCCCGGTCATCCCCCTGGGCGAGCGCACCGAGAAGCGTGTGCCCATGACCCGTCTGCGCAAGCGCGTGGCCGAGCGCCTGCTGGAAGCGAAGAACACCACCGCCATGCTGACCACCTTCAACGAGGTCAACATGGGCCCCATCATGAGCCTGCGCAAGCAGTATCAGGAGGTGTTCGAGAAGCGTCACGGCATCCGTCTGGGCTTTATGTCCTTCTACGTGAAGGCGGTGGTGGAGTCGCTCAAGCGTTATCCGGAAGTGAATGCCTCCATCGACGGTGACGATATCGTCTACCACAACTACTTCGATGTCAGCATCGCCGTGTCCACCCCCCGTGGCCTGGTGACCCCGGTGCTGCGCGACTGCGATCGCCTGGGCCTGGCCGACATCGAGAAGAGCATCAAGGATCTGGCCATCAAGGGCCGTGACGGCAAGCTGACCGTGGACGACATGACCGGCGGCAACTTCACCATCACCAACGGCGGCGTGTTCGGCTCCCTGATGTCTACCCCCATCATCAACCCGCCGCAGAGCGCCATCCTGGGTATGCACAAGATCCAGGATCGCCCGATGGCGGTGAACGGCAAGGTGGAAATCCAGCCGATGATGTACCTGGCGCTGTCTTACGACCACCGCCTGATCGACGGCCGCGAGTCCGTGGGCTATCTGGTGTCCATCAAGGAATTGCTGGAAGACCCGACCCGTCTGCTGCTGGACGTATGAGTCGATAATAACAAGAGGTCGGGTTGCGGCCCGACCCGTTAGTATGCCCTGAACCCAAACACAACAACGGAAAACGCAACATGAATTTGCATGAATATCAGGCAAAACAGCTGTTTGCCGAATACGGTCTGCCCGTATCAGAAGGCTACGCATGTGACAACCCGCAAGAAGCGGTAGAAGCGGCCAGCAAGATCGGCGGCGACATGTGGGTGGTCAAATGTCAGGTCCACGCCGGTGGCCGTGGCAAGGCGGGCGGCGTCAAGCTGGCCAAGACCAAGGAAGAAATCCGCGAGTTCGCCGAAAACTGGCTGGGCAAGAACCTGGTGACCTATCAGACCGACGCCAAGGGTCAGCCGGTGGCCAAGATCCTGGTCGAGTCCTGCACCGACATCGACAAGGAACTCTACCTGGGCGCCGTGGTTGACCGTGCTACCCGTCGCGTGGTGTTCATGGCCTCTACCGAAGGCGGCGTGGAAATCGAGAAAGTCGCCGAAGAGACCCCCGAACTGATCCACAAGGCGGCCATCGATCCGCTGGTGGGCCCGCAGGCCTATCAGGGCCGTGAGCTGGCGTTCAAACTGGGCCTGCAAGGCGACCAGATCAAGCAGTTCACCAAAATCTTCCTGGGTCTGGGCCAGATGTTCCTGGACTACGATTTCGCCCTGCTCGAGATCAACCCCCTGGTGATCACCACCGCCGGCAACCTGCACTGCCTGGACGGCAAGATCAACATCGACTCCAACGCCCTGTTCCGTCAGCCCAAGCTGCGTGAAATGCACGATCCGTCCCAGGACGACGCCCGTGAAGCCCACGCCGCCAAATGGGAACTGAACTACGTGGCCCTGGACGGCAACATCGGCTGCATGGTCAACGGCGCCGGTCTGGCCATGGGCACCATGGACATCGTCAACCTGCACGGCGGCTCCCCCGCCAACTTCCTGGACGTGGGCGGTGGCGCCACCAAGGAACGGGTGACCGAAGCATTCAAGATCATTCTCTCCGACAGCAACGTGAAAGCGGTACTGGTGAACATCTTCGGTGGCATCGTCCGCTGCGACATGATCGCCGAAGGCATCATAGGTGCGGTGAAGGAAGTGGGCGTGAAAGTACCGGTGGTGGTGCGCCTGGAAGGCAACAATGCCGAAGCCGGTGCCAAGAAGCTGGCCGACTCCGGCCTGAACATCATCGCTGCCACCAGCCTGACCGACGCCGCGGTCCAGGTCGTTAACGCCGCACAGGGGAAATAAGAGAATGAGCATTCTGATCAACAAAGACACCAAGGTTATCTGTCAGGGCTTTACCGGTGGCCAGGGGACTTTCCACTCCGAGCAAGCCATCGCCTACGGTACCCAGATGGTCGGCGGCGTGTCCCCGGGCAAGGGCGGCACCACCCACCTGGGCCTGCCGGTGTTCAACACCGTGCGTGAAGCGGTAGAAGTTACCGGCGCCACCGCCACCGTGATCTATGTGCCGGCGGCCTTCTGCAAGGACGCCATCCTGGAAGCCATCGACGCGGGCATCCAGCTGATCGTGACCATCACCGAAGGCATCCCCACCCTGGACATGCTGGACGTGAAAGTGAAGCTGGACGAAGCCGGCGTGCGCATGATCGGCCCCAACTGCCCGGGTGTGATCACCCCGGACGAGTGCAAGATCGGCATCATGCCCGGCCATATCCACAAGAAGGGCAAGGTCGGCATCGTGTCCCGCTCCGGCACCCTGACCTACGAAGCGGTCAAGCAGACCACCGATGAAGGTTTCGGCCAGTCCAGCTGCGTGGGCATCGGCGGCGACCCCATCCCCGGCTCCAACTTTATCGATATCCTGAAGCTGTTCCAGGAGGATCCGGAGACCGAGGCCATCGTGATGATCGGTGAAATCGGCGGTACCGCCGAGGAAGAAGCCGCCGCCTTCATCAAGGCCAACGTGACCAAGCCGGTGGTGTCCTACATCGCCGGTGTGACCGCACCTCCCGGCAAGCGCATGGGCCACGCCGGCGCCATCATCTCCGGTGGCAAGGGCACTGCGGACGAGAAGTTCGCCGCCCTGCAGGACGCCGGGGTGAAAACCGTGCGCTCCCTGGCCGACATCGGCAAGGCACTGCGCGAAGTGACCGGCTGGTAACACAAAGCTGGAAGCTTGAAGCTAAAAGCTGGAAGAGAAAAGGAGCCGTTGCTGGCTCCTTTTTTTATGCGGTTGACTTCTAGCTTCTAGCTTCTAGCTTCTAGCTTCTAGCTTCTAGCTTCTAGCTTCTAGCTTCTAGCTTCCAGCTTCCAGCTTCTAGCTTCCAGCTTCAGTCACATGCGTTCCGTCCTGCTCCAGGGGTCCGGTCTCATGCTGAACTGTCCGTGCTGCCATTGCTTGGCCAGGCGGCGGAAATCGTCGCCTTTCACATGGATCAGATCCCGGTGGTCACCGCTTTCCATGTAGACGTCGGCCATGCCGAGCAGGGCATCGTCCACCAGGGTATCCAGTGCATAAGGATCACCCATGGCCGGAATGGCGCCCGGGTCGCAGTCGTTGAACCACTGCTCCAGGGTGCGTTCCGGTGCCAGTTGCACTTCGCCGTGTACCAGGTAGTTCAGGCGCTGCAAGTCGACCTTGTCGGCGGCGGGGATCACCGCCATGATGGATTTACCGTCGTCCCGCTCCAGGATCACGGCCTTGGCCATCTGGGCGAGGGGAACATGACCGGCGATGGCGCTTTGTGCCGCCCCTTCCGAGTAGGCGTGATGCACCATGTCATAGGGGATATGATGTCGGTCCAAGTACTGTTTCAATCTGAGTGACATACCCATAGCTACCTCCCGAAGGCCAAGCCGTAACCGGCCGCCTTCTCTGCTGCATAACCAGTATAGACTGTCGGACAAAAGTTGACTCTTAAATGCCTCATTTGGGGCTTTGATCCAGATCAAGTGCGAGTGGGATTACCATTTTTTAACCGGATAATTACTTTAGAATGACTTTTTTAAGGAGCCGAACGAGATCCTCAAGGAATGCGTAACCTCTCATTGAACTGGAAGATTTTTCTGCCGCTGCTGGTGAGCTTCGTGCTGGTATTCGTGCTGTGTTTCGCCGTTTCCACCCAGTTGCAGCGCGGCCTGGCGCTGCAGCTGGCCGAAGAAAAAATCGAGACCACCGCCAACCTCTATATGGATCAGCTCAATGTGCTGATGGTCAATGGCGCCATTCACCAGCGCCAGCTGGTGCAGACCAAGGTGCAGGAAGAGGTGGGCATCCAGCAGGCGAGGGTGATACGGGCGCCGGCGGTGAGCCAGCTGTTCGGGCCGGGGGCGCCGGATCAGGGCATGGAGGACGAGCTGGACCGGCGGGCCATAGAGCAGGGGGAAACCGTGCTCGAGCTGCACCTGGACGACAATATTCCCCATCTGACCCTGATCAAACCCTACAAGGCTTACCAGGAATACCGCGGCACCGCCTGCCTGCAGTGCCACCAGGTGCCGGAAGGCACCGTCATGGGGGCGGTGCGCATCAGCTATGACCTGAGCGATACCTTCGCCCGGATCCACGACAACAACCTGCGCCTGGGCGGGGTGCTGCTGCTGGTGTTCGGCGCCGCCCTGGTGTTGTTGTGGCGGGTGCAGAATTATTACCTGAAGCGGCCCATCCTCAACATCAGCGGACGGCTGCAGCAATTGGCCAAGGAACGGGATCTGGCGACCCGGCTGGTGCCCCTGGGCAAAGATGAACTGGGCGGCCTGGTCGGCGCCATCAACGGCCTGCTGGCCAGTTTCCAGCGGAGCCTGCAGGAGGTGCGCCAGGTCACCGGCCGCATCTATGAGGCGGCGGATCAGATCCAGCAGAGCGCCCAGCATACCGACAGCTCGGTCAAGGCCCAGGATGGGGAAACGGCGCTGATCGCCACCGCCGTCAACGAGATGGAAGCCTCGGCGCGGGAAGTGCGGGAGAATGCCCGGCTGACGGCCGAAACCTCGGAGCAGAGCCATGCCTTCGCCCTGACCGCCAATGACCAGGCCCAGGTGGCCATCTCCGGTATCCAGGCCCTGAGCGGTGAAATCGGCCGTATCGACCGGGTGATCCGCGAACTGGACGGGCGTTGCGATCAGGTCGACAAGGTGCTGGACATGATCAAGGGCATCGCCGAGCAGACCAACCTGCTGGCGCTCAATGCCGCCATCGAAGCGGCCCGGGCCGGCGCCTCGGGCCGTGGCTTTGCGGTGGTGGCGGACGAAGTCCGTACCCTGTCGCTGCGTACCCAGAAGTCGGCGGAAGACATTACCGGCATGATCCGCCTGCTGCAGACGGAAGCCAAGGGCGCGGTGTCGGCCATCCAGAAGGCGGAGGGGCAGGCGGTGGACAGCGTAGAGCGGACCCAGGCGGCGATGGATTCGCTGCAGGCCATCATAGAGCAGGTGGCGCGCATCAACGAACTCAACGCCCAGGTGGCGGCCTCGGCGGACGAGCAGAGCGCGGTCTGCGCCGAGGTGAGCCGTAATATCACCCGGGTGCGGGACTCTTCCGGCGATACCCTGGAACAGGCTCATTCCGCCGCCACCGCCAGCCTGCAACTGGTGGCCGAGTGCAAGGTGCTGGAGCAGATGATCGCCCACTACCGGCTGCAGGGCGGCGGCGCCCGCGGCGACGGGGCCTTGCCGGCAGGGGAGCCGGTGGTGGCCATCTGAGGCAGCAGGGGACGCTCAGGCGTCCCCTTTTACTTCCAGCACCCGGCTGCGCACTTCCCCCCGGGCCAGGCGGGTGCGCAGCTCGTCCCCGGGCGCGAGCCGGCCGGCGTCGGTTACCACCTGGTCATGGCAGAGGGTGATGCTGTAACCCCGGGACAGGGTGGCCAGGGGACTCATGGCGTCGAGCCGGGAGGCGGCAAGGGCCAGCCGGTGCCTGTCTTGCCCGAGGCGGCGGTGGAACAGGGAATCCAGCCGCTGTTCAAGGCGGAGCAGTCGCTCATGCCCGGCCTGCAGGCGGCGTTCGGGATGCTGATGTTGCAGCCTGAGCCGGGTGGCCTCCAGCCGCTGGCCGGCTTGCTCCATCCGGCGCTGCCAGCCCCGCAGCAGGCGCAACTGCAGTTGATCCAGGCGCTGGGCCTGTTGTTGCAGGCGGCGCTCGGGATGCTGGCGACCGAGGCGGGATTCCAGTTGCAGCAATTGCTGCCGTTGGCTCTGCAGATAGCGGCGCTGGGCCGTATCCAGCCGCTGGCGCCACTGCAGCCATTGTTGACTTTGGAGCTCGCCATCCCGGCTGACCAGCTCGGCGGCGGCGGAGGGGGTGGGGGCGCGCAAGTCGGCCACCAGATCGCTCAGGGTGATATCCACTTCATGGCCGACGGCGCTGACCACCGGCAGGGCCGAGGCGGCGATGGCCCGCACCAGCCGCTCGTCGTTGAAACACCAGAGGTCTTCCAGCGAGCCGCCGCCCCGGGCCAGGATCAGCAGATCCGTTTCCGCCCGGCGGTTGGCGATGGCCAGGGCCGCCAACAGTTGCGGCACCGCCGCCTCGCCCTGCACCTGGCTGGGATAGAGGATGACCTGCAGATGGGGCGCGCGCCGTGCCAGCACGGTGAGGATGTCGTGCAGGGCGGCGCCGGTGGCCGAGCTGATGATGCCGATGCGGGTGGGATGGGCGGGCAGGGGGCGCTTGCGATCGGCGTCGAACAGGCCTTCGGCGCCGAGCCGGTGCTTGAGCGCCTCGAACTGCTGCTTGAGCAGCCCCTCACCGGCCGGCGCCATGGTCTGGGCCACCAGCTGGTAGTCCCCCCTGGGCTCGTACAGGGTGACTTTGCCGAAAATCAGCACCTGATCGCCGTCTTTGGGCCGAAAGTTTACGCTGCGGTTATTGCCGCGGAACATGGCGCAACGCAGCTGGGACTGACTGTCCTTGAGCGAGAAGTACCAATGGCCGGAGCCGGGTGTGGCCAGGTTGGAAATTTCACCGCTCAGCCAGACCGCACCCATTTCGCCTTCCAGCAGCAGCCGGGCATGGCGATTCAGGCGGGTGACCGTATAAACGTCTGTTAATTTTTCCTGATGCAAAATGGCCCCTGAGTAGTATTTTTATATGAAAATAAACGGCTTTGCCCGATATTTTGCGCTTAATTTGCCAAAATAACAAAAATCGCTTTACCGAAGGGGGTCGGATGCCTACAATTCATCGGCAATATTTTTCCCCCAACTGATGGTGAATATTGCGATGCTTAGGATTGCCCAAGACGCCCTGACCTTTGATGATGTACTGCTGGTCCCTGCCCATTCCACCGTGCTGCCCAATACGGCGGATCTCCGTACCCGGCTGACCCGGGAAATCCATCTTAACATCCCTATCGTTTCTGCCGCCATGGATACCGTGACCGAGGCCGAGCTGGCTATCGCTCTGGCCCAGGAAGGGGGCATCGGCTTTATTCACAAAAACATGTCGATCGAGAAGCAGGCGGCGCAGGTGCGCAAGGTCAAGAAGTTCGAAAGTGGCGTGGTATCCGATCCGGTCACCGTCCGCCCGGACATGACCATCGCCGATGTGCGGGAGCTGACCCGCCAGAACGGATTTGCCGGTTATCCGGTAGTGAC
This sequence comes from Zobellella iuensis, assembly GCF_016746085.1. Taxonomy (GTDB): domain Bacteria; phylum Pseudomonadota; class Gammaproteobacteria; order Enterobacterales; family Aeromonadaceae; genus Oceanimonas; species Oceanimonas iuensis. The sequence continues at coordinate 173,980 of NZ_JAERTZ010000025.1, read as the reverse complement.
GGCCGAGGGGGAACTGGTCGGCATCATCACCGGGCGGGATGTCCGTTTCGTACAGGATATGAGCAAGAAGGTGCATGAAGCCATGACCGGCAAGGAGCGGCTGGTGACGGTGCCGGTGGGCGCGGCCCGGGAGCAGGTCGAGGCCCTGATGCAACAGCATCGCATCGAAAAGGTACTGGTAGTGGCCGCCAACGGCCAGCTGACCGGCATGATCAGCGCCAAGGATTTCCAGAAAGCCGAGAGCAAGCCCAACGCCTGCAAGGACGAGCAGGGCCGGCTGCGGGTCGGTGCGGCCGTGGGGGCGGCACCGGGCAACGAAGAACGGATCGAGGCGCTGGTGGCGGCCGGCCTGGACGTGCTGCTGATCGACTCTTCCCACGGCCATTCCGAAGGGGTGCTGCAGCGCATCCGTGAAACCCGCAAGGCCTATCCGAACCTGCCCATCATCGGCGGCAACGTGGCCACCGCCGCCGGCGCGCTCGCCCTGGCCGAGGCCGGTGCCAGTGCGGTCAAGGTGGGCATAGGCCCCGGCTCCATCTGTACTACCCGTATCGTCACCGGTTGCGGTGTGCCCCAGATCACCGCCGTGGCCAACGCGGTGGAAGCCCTGAAAGACCTGGGCATACCGGTGATCGCCGACGGCGGCATCCGCTTCTCCGGCGATATCGCCAAGGCGCTGGCCGCCGGCGCCCACTGCGTGATGATGGGCTCCATGTTTGCCGGCACCGAGGAATCGCCCGGCGAAATCGAGCTGTTCCAGGGCCGTTCCTTCAAGTCCTACCGGGGCATGGGCTCGCTCGGCGCCATGACCAAGGGCTCCAGCGACCGTTACTTCCAGTCCGACAACGCCGCCGACAAGCTGGTGCCGGAAGGCATCGAAGGCCGGGTACCCTACAAGGGCAAGCTCAAGGAAATCATCCACCAGCAAATAGGCGGCCTGCGCAGTGCCATGGGCCTGACCGGCAGCGCCACCATCGACGACCTGCGCACCAAGGCGGAATTTGTTAAGATATCCGGCGCCGGCATCCAGGAGTCGCACGTGCATGATGTGACCATCACCAAGGAAGCCCCGAACTACCGTTTGGGTTGATCCCGAAAGCAACAAACGGGGGAGCAATCCCCCGTTTTTCTATTGCCGTTTGGCCCCCCACAGACGGCCCTTGAAACTAGTAGGAAGACGATGACCAAAAATATTCACGATAACCGGATCCTGATCCTGGACTTCGGCTCCCAATACACCCAGCTGATCGCCCGCCGGGTGCGGGAGCTCGGGGTGTACTGCGAGCTGTGGGCCTGGGACGTTACCGAAGCGCAGATCCGTGACTTCAATCCGAACGGTATCATCTTGTCCGGGGGGCCCGAGTCCGTCACCGAGGCGAACAGCCCGCGGGCGCCGGAGTATGTGTTCAACGCCGGGGTGCCGGTGTTCGGCATCTGTTACGGCATGCAGACCATGGCCGAGCAACTGGGCGGCGCCGTGGCCGGCTCCAGCGAGCGGGAGTTCGGCTACGCCCAGGTGCAGCGGGTGGCCGAATGCGCCCTGTTCGCCAATATCGAAGACGCCATTGACGACCAGGGCAACGCCCTGCTGGACGTGTGGATGAGCCACGGCGACAAGGTGGTGGCCCTGCCCGAAGGCTTCACCAAGGTGGCCCAGACCGGCAGCTGCCCCTTCGCCGCTATGGCCGATGAACAGCGCCGTTTCTACGGCGTGCAGTTCCACCCGGAAGTGACCCACACCCGCCAGGGTGCGCGCATGCTGGAGCACTTCGTGCGCGGCATCTGCGGCTGCGAGGCGCTGTGGACCCCGGCCTCCATCATCGAAGACGCGGTGGCCCGCATCCGCGAGCAGGTGGGCGATGGCAAGGTGCTGCTGGGCCTGTCCGGCGGCGTGGACTCCTCCGTGACCGCCATGCTGCTGCACCGGGCCATAGGCCCGCGGCTGACCTGCGTGTTTGTGGACAACGGCCTGCTGCGCCTGAACGAGGCGGACCAGGTGCTGGAAATGTTCGGCGATCACTTCGGCCTCAATATCGTGCACGTCAACGCCGAGCAGCGCTTCCTGGCGGCCCTGGCCGGCGAGAACGATCCGGAAGCCAAGCGTAAGATCATCGGCCGGGTGTTTATCGAGGTGTTCGACGAGGAAGCGGGCAAGATCCAGGACGTGAAGTGGCTGGCCCAGGGCACCATCTATCCGGACGTGATCGAATCCGCCGGCTCCGCCACCGGCAAGGCCCATGTGATCAAGTCCCACCACAACGTGGGCGGCCTGCCGGAAGACATGGAGCTCAAGCTGGTTGAACCGCTGAAAGAGCTGTTCAAGGACGAGGTGCGCAAGGTCGGCCTGGAGCTGGGCCTGCCCTACGACATGCTCTACCGCCACCCCTTCCCGGGCCCGGGCCTGGGCGTGCGGGTGCTGGGCGAGGTGAAGAAGGAATACTGCGACCTGCTGCGCCGGGCCGACGCCATCTTCATCGAGGAGCTGCACAAGCATGAGCTGTACAACAAGGTCAGCCAGGCCTTTACCGTCTTCCTGCCGGTACGCTCGGTCGGCGTGATGGGCGATGCCCGCAAGTACGACTGGGTGGTGTCATTGCGTGCGGTGGAAACCATCGACTTTATGACCGCCCACTGGGCGCACCTGCCCTACGACTTCCTGGGCCATGTGTCCAACAGGATCATCAACGAGGTCGACGGCATCAGCCGGGTAGTCTACGACATCTCCGGCAAGCCGCCCGCGACCATCGAGTGGGAATGATCACACGTTAGGTAACAGCTGGCACCAACCGGCATGAAGTGTCACTTAAGCCCATGTTTACATGGGCTTTTTTGTTTTTATAGCCTGCACTGTCTGGCAAGATTTGGCAGCCCCAAGCAGGTCTTGAGCGTGGTATTCAGGGTGGTATTATCGACGGGTGATGCCATAAGCGAGAGCCGATACCATGCTGCGCTGCCTTGTGAACTCATGGTATCCAAAGTCCATAACCAGCTGTTTTTAAATAGATTAATGGCTATTTTGTGGGGCATTTTCAGCATGGTATCAAAACCGATGAAGGACAAGACTCATGCTGACCGATACCAAGCTGCGTAACCTCAAGCCCAGGGAGAAGCTCTACAAGGTGAACGACCGTGATGGCCTCTATGTGGCCGTGACGCCGGCCGGCACCGTCTCGTTCCGTTACAACTACTCCATCCATGGTCGGCAGGAGACGATCACCTTTGGCCGTTATGGCGTGGGCGGCATTACCCTGGCTGAAGCCCGGGAGCGGCTGAATGAAGCCAAGCGCATGGTGGCCGATGGCAAGTCACCGGCCAAGGAGAAAGCCCGGAACAAGGCCCGGGTGAAAGACGCCGAAACCTTCGGTGCCTGGGCGGAAAAGTGGCTGCGGGGCTACCAGATGGCGGACTCTACCCGGGATATGCGCCGCTCGGTTTATGCCCGGGAACTGGAAAAGAAATTCGGCAATCAGAAGCTGACCGAGATCACCCATGAAGATTTGCGCATGCTGACCGATACCATTGTGGAGCGGGGCGCCCCTGCGACGGCCGTTCATACCCGTGACATTGTGCTCCAGGTTTATCGCTGGGCCATCGAGCGAGGGCAGAAGGTAGAGAACCCGGCCGACCTGGTAAGGCCCACCAGCATTGCCAGGTTTGAGCCGCGAGACCGTACCCTGTCGCCGGAGGAAATCCGGCTCATGTATGAGTACATGGGGCGGATCGGTACATCGCCCTCCATCCGGGTGGCGGTCAAGCTGTTGCTGCTGACCATGGTGCGCAAAAGCGAGCTGACCAATGCCACCTGGAGCGAGATCAATTTCAGCGAAGCGCTGTGGACCATCCCCAAGGAGCGGATGAAGCGGCGGAACCCCCACCTGGTGTTCCTATCCCGGCAGGCCCTGGATATCCTGATTGCCCTGAAGACCTTCTCGGGAGGTTCAGACTACGTTCTGCCGTCCCGTTACGACTCCGACTTGCCCATGAGCAGCGCCACCCTGAACAGGGTGATGGACCTGACCTATAAGCTTGCCCAAAAAGAAGGGCAGCCCCTGGCCAAATTCGGCCCCCACGATCTGCGCCGCACCGCCAGTACCCTGTTGCACGAAGCGGGCTACAATACCGACTGGATCGAGAAATGCCTGGCCCACGAGCAGAAGGGGGTAAGGGCGGTGTACAACAAAGCCGAGTACCGCGAGCAGCGCACAGCCATGTTACAGGACTGGGCAGATATGATTGATGAGTGGACGACTGAAGTGTAGTGGTCAACTAATTCCACACAGTAAATTATTATATACCGATGCTCGGCCTGAGCCGACGGCAATCCATCATTGTATTGATGAGGACGCAGCCCAATGGCGTAGGGGATCTTTGCGATATCGCTCCCCAGTCGGTCAGTACGTTTAATGTCCTTCTCAATTTGAACGTGATTCAGTCTCATCGTGGTGGAAAAATCGAAAAGACTAGTTGCCAAAATCGCCTCGATGAGCATAAATCCCTGTGTGCCTATTTTATTGTCACACTCCTTTCGTGAAAGAAAATCTTCATTTGAAAAGTTAATTTAAATCAGTGGATTATGTGATATTTTTAGTGGTTGATGAGCAAGTGGAGGTGAATGGTATGAGAAAATTGCAGATCCCCATTGTGCTTGACTCGCTACATAATGAGATGATCTCTGTCGAGTTCTTTGAGGAACATCTTGGTATAAGGGAAATCCATGAGATACGAGCGAATAATGAAAATAAAAAGAGGTTTCTCTGTTTTCATTGCAAGTCTCCGGTAATCCTCTATGCAAAGCGTAGTGATAGTCATGAGAGTGGCCACAAATATCATGTTCAGCATCAAGCAGGAAAAGAATGCTTATGGAAACGTGATTCTAAGACGCTAGGTGAAATTTACGCAGGGATTAAGGAAGGTAAGCGACACAGAGAAATGAAAAGGTTACTTCAAGAAACACTTGAAGTGATCGATGGTTGGGAAGTAATTGATGTTGATAGACGCTTTATTGTCAGTCTAGACAATCTAGAAAGGAGAAAGCCCGACTTACATGCTAAATATAAAGGGCAAGATGTTGTTTTTGAGATACAGATGAGAAGCGAAAATCCGGCTGTTATTGTAAAGCGTAAAGCCTTTTACAATAAAAAGGGGATGAGGCTGGTTTGGTTAAGTGCTGAAAGCTCAGAGTTGGTTTCTGAGATATACAAAACCAATGCAATTGAAATGAAGCAAGTTCAAAAAGACATTGCTTTTGCAAATAGAGGGAATATTTTTTTCTTTAATGGTAGTCTCGCCAAGATCTCTAAAACCTATAATAGCCTTAAAGTGCTGGTAAAGTACATAGACTCAACCATAATTGATGGGTTAATTAAATGTAGATGGAGCGATAAGATTATCTCATTTGATGATGTTCACTTTAAAGATGGAGCTGCATTCTATTATGACTTCATATCTGTTGATGATGGTAATAGACAGAAGTTGGAGTCACAAGGGAAAAGGTTTGTGGCGCAGAATATATCTTCATGGCAGTGCAGGACATGGGAAGATTTTTTAGTTAATGTTAAAAAAGGATGGCCTTTTGTAGACGTTACTCGCAATAGTGAATGGTTGTATCAAGTATATAAGGAAGATTATGATACTAGAGTCCTAAGGTTAAAGAAAACAATTATCAATATTTTATTAGATAAAAAGCACGATATGAAACGCTGGAATCGTTGTGCAAGGCAGTTAGGATATAATGATTTTGGCATTTCTCCCAATGTTCAGTTAAATATTATTGCAAACTTGCTAGTCATATCTGGATACCCAGCCATGAAAAATACTGGGCCAGTCAGAGCAGCACATAACTTCTATGATCAACCCTCTTTTCATTCATACTTTACTTTGTTTATGTCAATTTTAGATAAGAGTCCACATAAAGAGATGATTATCAATGACGATACAATGTCCGACAGACTAAAAAAAGACTTTTCACATATTGAACAAAAAATAGACTTTCATGAATTTATGAACTGGTTTTTATCTGAGCCAAGATTATGAGGAAGGGAAAGTATTTTTTGGATCTCAACCGGCCCCTAAGCTAATTCTAGTCTTTGAGCTGGTGTTTTACCAGTTAGGCCACTACAAACTAACCACGGTGTAACCCTCCCCGAAAAATTGGCCGGCTCTAATACACACTCAATCCTGCCTCCCATCTTGCGCAGAGAATGTAGTCTAAATTCTAGTCATGTATTTTAGCCGCTAAAATTATGTGGCCTGAATTTTGATCAAGTTTTTGCCAGGTTTACATATAGCTTGGTGTGTCGAAGGTTGCTTTATGTGCTAGTCAAAACAACTACTACTTTTTAGGGTGTGCGATTTTTTTGAGGTTTTAGCGGCTAAAAACCAAGGTGGCTATGTCATTTTATAGTGCTCTTTTTTCTGTTTCTTTATTTTCGTGAAAAGGTTTAGCTTAACTTTTTATGTTCGCTTGTTTGTGATTTCGATATATCGAAATTTAACTTTAGCTTGGCTTTTAAGTTGAAGGTTTAATTTTATTTTTTATTTAAAAAATTATTTTTGTTGTTAGTATTAAAGTCTCTTCTGGTCTTGGGAGGCAAATACATGCAAACAATGGCACATAAAACACTTATTAATAGAAAGGCACTTCTGGAGATGATTCCGCTTTCCGCTCGGACAATTTACAACCTAGAACAGCGTGGCGAATTTCCGCGTCGCATTGCACTAACAAGCAGAAATGTTGCCTGGGATCTGGAAGAGGTTGAGAAGTGGATTGAAGAGCGTAAGTCGTCTGGTATCCAAGCCATGCGCCCTGGCTATTTTATGGGAGGTTAACGATATGGCTCTTGATCTCATGTCTGCTTTTACTGAGCTGCCGCCGGCGATTGATTACGTTTTGCCGAATATGGTTGCGGGAACCGTGGGGGCCATTGTTTCGCCTGGTGGGGCGGGTAAGTCCATGCTGGCCTTGCAGCTGGCGGCACAGATTGCCGGTGGTCCCGACCTGCTGGATATTGGCGAGTTTCCCTCCGGCGCCGTGGCTTACCTGCCAGCCGAAGATCCGACTGCGGCTATCCATCATCGGCTGCATGTACTGGGAGCACATCTCACGCCTCCACAGCAGCAGGCGGTGGCTGATGGACTGCTGGTTGAGCCATTGATTGGCAGGTGTCCCGACATTATGTCCTCGGCGTGGTTCGATGGCCTCAGGAAGGTTGCAGAGGGCCGACGCCTGCTGATCCTGGATACACTGCGCCGTTTCCACATTGAGGAAGAGAACGCCAGCGGGCCCATGTCGCAGGTAATTGGCCGAATGGAGGCCATCGCCGCCGAAACGGGCTGCGCTATCGTATTTCTGCATCACTCCAGCAAGGGAGCGGCTATGACGGGTACTGGCGACCAACAGCAAGCCAGCCGTGGCTCATCTGTGCTGGTCGATAACATCCGTTGGCAATCCTACCTCTCAGGTATGACGCCAGGGGAGGCCGAGGAATGGGGAGTGGATGACAGTCAGCGGGGCTACTTCGTCCGCTTTGGCGTAAGCAAGGCCAATTATGGCGCACCTTTTCCCGAACGTTGGTTGCGCCGACATGAAGGGGGCGTGCTCAAGCCGGCCGTTCTGGAGCGGCAAAAGCGGCAGCAGTTCGTGAAGCCGAAAGCAGTGGTAGGGCTTGGTGATGACAACTGGTAACAAGGTCGCTCCCACCAGCACGGCATTACAGGCTCGTGTGATGATCTATCAGCCCACTCAGCGTCCCCGAGAACGTAAGGGGCAGTGGATGGACACCGGCTTTGGCCGATGTCGAGTAACCGGCAGGCTCGGACAGCGCCATGCCGACCTTATGGAGTCCATGCTGTATGTTGCCGAGCGGAAGCGGGATGTGTCGGATGGCGGAGTGGAGCTTCTGGTAGACCCTGCGAAGCTTCGCCGGACAATGTCCGATCACCAATACAGCCTTACCCAGATTGAGAAGCTGTTGGCTGAACTGCGGGCGGCGACCATCACTATAGAGACGCCGCAGTTTGATTTTCCAATTATCGGGGGCCTGATCGATCACGTAATACCCTCACCGATGACTCGTCCCGACCCTCTGACCAGGGGAAAACGCAACCTGTGGCGTGTCCGGTTGGGAGTTGCCTTGGTCATGCTGCTGGAGCACGACTTATCCCTTCACTACCAGCCGGCGCCTATCACCAGGCTCAAGCATGGGATCAGTCAAGCGGTAGCTCGCCATGTGTTGACCCATAAGCATGATCCAGCCGGGGGCTGGCATATGGATACCCTGATCCGTGCCGTATGCGGTGATGATGTTGCTGGCCAGGCCATGCGCGATGGGCGTAGACGACTGAAACATGATGCCGCTGGGCTTGCCGAGCTGGGGATAGAAATCACTGATGAGAATAGGGTGAAGCGTGGCACTGCCGCCCGATAGCGTGGCGTACCCGCCCGAAGGCGTGGCACAACCGCCCGGAAGCGTGGTACAGCCGCCCGAATTTTTGCCGTTTTAGCAGGATCTTCAGGATATTTCAGGATATCCAGGCGGTATAACCGCCCGCTTGATGCGGGCGATTACACCTTTCTTGATAAAGCCCTTGTCGGGCTTTATCAATCGGCCAGAGGCCGATGGTTGAACGCCAGGAGGGGAGGGTTGGCAGGTCCGAGTTGGCCTCCGGCTACGGTGCTGCCGGAGAAGACGAAGGAGCGCCGCAAAGGAATTGCTATGGCGTGGTTTATTGACACTTGAGGGGCGGGCCCTCGGTTTTATTGACATTTGAGGGGCAGCCATCCGGCTTGATTGACACCTGGGGGCGCCGGTTACGGTTGTATTGCCACCTGGAGTCAGCATTTTGGTCTGGTTGACGGCTTGAGGCACGGCACTTTGGCGTTATTGACATTTGAGGGGCGGCTGGGCTGGTAGTGGGGAAAGCGGGTGGAAACCTGTGTATTCCAAAGTGTAAAGCGCAAGGTCAGCTGCCATGGGGAGAACACGATGAGATCGCTGTTTTACCGCTGTTGGCGCGCTGCTTTATCGCTGCAGGTATCAGCAACTGCGCTGTTTAAGGCTGATTGTGTGCGATTACACGACGAATACACGGTAATAGCGATGCTTTGCACATGGCGTACGCGCAAGAATCAACGCCGAGGTGCGGGCAGGATGTGTGAAGTAGGCCCACCATGCAAGCATGGCGGAGCCTCTTCACTGGCCCTTATTCGCACCTGCGGTGCTCAACGTTCATCCTGCCCTGCGGGGCCGCCCAGCTCAGCTGGCAATCATGAAGAGGACGGTGACATGGAGACAAGCGAGAACAAGCCAACGAGAAAGAGCAGTAATCCGATCAAGGTCTATTGCCTGCCCGAGGAAAGGGCGGCCATCGAGGCCAATGCCAGGAGGGCGGGTCATAGTGCCTCGACCTATCTGCGCTTGGTCGGCCAGGGCTACCAGGTTCGCGGTGTGACCGATGCCGAGCAGGTGCGCGAACTGGTCAGAGTGAATGGCGACCTGGGCCGCCTGGGTGGCCTGCTGAAGCTTTGGCTGACGAATGACGCCCGAGTGGCCGGAGTCGGGGCCAATACCATCCTGGCGGTTCTGGGCCGCATCGAGGCGACGCAGGAGCAGATGAGCCTCCTCATGGAGTCCATACTTCGGCCGAAGGCCGAGTCATGATAGCCAAACACGTTGCCATGCGCTCACAGGGCAAATCCGACTTTGCCGGGTTGGTGAATTACATCACCGACAAACAGAGCAAGGAACATCGGTTAGGGGCCGTTCGGCTGACCAATTGCGAGGCGCATTCGGTCCGGGACGCGATCAGCGAAGTGCTGGCGACCCAGTTTGCCAATACCAGGGCGAAGAGCGACAAAACCTATCACCTGATTGTCAGCTTCCGGGCCGGGGAGCAGGTTGAAGCCGAGACCCTGGCCGCCATCGAGGATTGCATTTGCGAGGGATTGGGCTTTGGCGCGCACCAGCGTATCAGTGCCGTTCACAACGACACCGACAACCTGCATATCCATATCGCCATCAACAAGATCCACCCGACGCGGAACACCATCCACGAGCCCTACTACCCACACCAGACGCTGGCCGAGCTGTGCGAAGCCATGGAGCGGGATTATGGATTGCAGCGGGACAATCATATGCCGCGCCGGCGTGGTGCCGAGGCCCGGGCGGCCGACATGGAGCGCCACGCCGGTATTGAAAGCCTGATCGGCTGGATCAAGCGCGAGTGCCTGGACGAACTCAAGGCCGCGAAGTCCTGGGGCGAGCTGCACCGGGTGATGCGTGACAACGGCCTGGAACTTCGGGGGCGGGGCAATGGGTTGGTGGTGGTGGCTGGCGATGAGGTTATGGTCAAGGCGAGCACCCTGGGGCGGGATTTCTCCAAGCCGAAGCTGGAAGCCCGTTTTGGCCCGTTCGAGCCTGACCAGGCGCAACAGGCCAGGCCCCGCCGACAGTACCGCAAAGATCCGGTACGGCTGCGGGTGAACACCAGCACGCTTTACGCCCGGTACAAGTCAGAGCAGGCGACGGCGGCGGCCAACAAAACGGCCGCCCTAGATAAAGCTCGGCGACAGAAAGACCACCGGATTGAGCACGCCAAGATGAAAGGCAGGGCGAGGCGGGCGGCCATCAAGCTTGCCGGCGGCGGCAAGATGACCCAAAGGCTCCTGTATGCCCAGGCCAGCAGTGCCCTGAAAGCCGACATTGACGCCATCCAGAAGCAGTACCGGGAAGAACGCCAAGACATCCATGAGGCCCACGGAAAGCGCACCTGGGCCGATTGGCTCAAGCGGGAGGCCCTGCAGGGCGATGCCGAGGCCCTGACCGCGCTGCGGGCTAGGGAGGCCGCTCAGGGCCTCAAGGGCAATACCCTCAAGGGGGAGGGGCGGGCGAAGCCCGGTCATGCGCCGGTGATCGACAACATCACCAAGAAGGGCACCATCATTTACCGGGCCGGCTCCAGCGCGGTGCGCGACGATGGCGACAGGCTCCAGGTATCCAGGGAATCCGACCAGGCAGGTATCCAGAATGCGCTACGGCTGGCGATGGAGCGTTATGGCGACCGCATTACCGTGCATGGCTCGCCGGAGTTCAAGGCCCGAGTGATCCGGGCGGCCGTGGATGGGCAACTGCCTGTTAGATTCGCGGATGCCGGTCTGGAACGCCGTCGCCAGGCCCTGGCCAACAGCCAGGGTACAACCGGGGTCCAGGGGCGGGCCAAACGGTCGGGAGTAACGCCAATCGGCCAGGAGCCGCCGCCGATGCGCCGTAACCGGCTGCAAACCCTGTTTCAACTCGATGCGCTGAGTCTTGGAAACAAGGTCGTCAGCATACCGACCCCGTCGGGGCCGAGCGAGCAGGAGCGTCGCAAGGCCAAGCTACGGGCGGAGCTGGACGCCAAGAAGGCGAGGCGGCAGAGCAAGGGGCGGGCGCGGTAAAATTTGTTCAATGATTGCAGTGTGCTAAAATGCAGTCATGTAAAGCAAGTGCGGGGTTTGAAATCATGCCGTCTATCACTGTTAGAAACGTGCCGGATGAGGTGCATCGTGCCCTGAAGGTGCTGGCTGCCCAGCACGGGCGCAGCGCCGAAGCGGAAATCCGCGACATCCTGGAAAATGCCGTAAAGCCGAAAGGCCGGAAGAAACTGGGTTCTCTGCTGGCCGAAATCGGCCGCCGGGCCAAGTTGACCGATGAAGACCTTAGAACCATCGAGCAGGTGCGCGACAAGACCCCTGCCAAGCCCATGACGTTCGAATGATCGTACTGGATACCAATGTTGTTTCGGAGCCACTGCGTCAGGCCCCCGAAGCCCGGGTGATTGACTGGATTGACGCGCAGGCGCTTGAAACGCTTTACCTGTCGGCTATCACGGTGGCCGAACTGCGTTTCGGGATGGCGTCGTTGCCTGCCGGCAAACGGCGTGACCGGTTGCAAGAGAGCCTGGAAAAGCAAATTCTGCCGCTGTTCGCCGGGCGGGTGCTGCCGTTCAATATGTCGGCATCGAAAGCCTATGGCGAGCTGATGGCGAAGGCACGGGCAGCCGGCCTGGCAATCGGCGCAGCAGACGGATATATCGCCGCGACGGCCGCCGCCAATGGCATGATCGTCGCCACGCGAGACGTCAGCCCGTTTGAAGCGGCGGGCGTAGACACCATTAACCCTTGGGAAGCCTAACCGTCCCCAAGGACAATGACACCGATGTTCAACAACAATGCGGCCGCGCGTTTTAACGGTGTCGCGCAGGTCGGACGCCGGGATAGTAAGTAACGAGCTATCTCTGTAGAGGTCCACATTCACCGCTGACGTTCAGCAGGGGTAGCGGTTTGCAGCCATATCCGGCGAGCCGCTACAGGTTGGTGAGTGCAACTTAGTTACGACAACACTAAGAGCACTCAATCATGAAAAAAGAACGTATTTTAGCGGCTAAAATGGCCGCGCTCGCCATTTCCCTGGCGTTGACCACGCCCATGCCTGTACAGGCGGGCATTCCGGTTGTCGACGGCACCAACCTGGCGCAAAACATGATGTCAGCGATGGAGGCCGTTGCGCAGACGCTCAAGCAAATTGAGCAGTATCAAACCCAGCTCCAGCAGTACGAAAACCAACTGCAAAACACCATGGCTCCGGCCGCTTACATTTGGGATCAGGCCCAGACCACCATCAATGATCTGGTCCAGGCCACCAACACGCTCCAGCATTACCAGAACCAGCTTGGCAGCCTCGATGCCTACCTGGGCAAGTTCCAGGATGTGGCCTATTACCGCAGCTCGCCCTGTTTTAACGGCTCCGGTGGCTGCACACCGGCCGAAAAAACCGCGATGGAAGAAAACCGCCGCCTGGCGTCCGAATCCCAAAAGGCGGCCAACGACGCGCTGTTTCGCGGGCTTAACCAGCAGCAGCGCAACCTGCAATCCGACGCTCGTCAGCTTGAACGCCTGCAATCCGCCGCCCAGGGCGCAGACGGCCAGCTTGCCGCCATCGGCTACGCCAACCAACTCGCCAGCAACCAGGCCAACCAGCTCCTGCAGATCCGTAGCCTGCTGATTGCCCAGCAGAATGCAGAGGCAGCCCGGCTGGCGTCCGAAATGGATGCCAACGCCAGGGGCGAAGCACGGGAACAGCAGCTGCGCACCTGGACTTATCAACCCAGCTCAGCAGATCGCTACTAAGGGAGGCCGCCATGAAAAGAATCATTCCATTGGTGGCCCTGGTTGCCTTGGTCGGATGTGAGCAGGAAGTAGTGCCGGAGGCGAGCGCGGCAACCTGTGCGCCGGCCGCATTTCAGCAGGCCATCAGCGAGCTGAGAAACGAGGCGAACCGAAAAGCCTTCACCCAGGCTTGCCGATCCTTCGAGAAAGCCCGGCAAATGCGGAGCTGGGAGTTTAAGCCCAGCTCCCCCGACCGGTATTGATGGGGGCCACAGCATGAAACGAATAGCCTTTTGTGGCCTGGGAGTGATGGCCGCCGTTGTTGTGTCGGAGCCTGTTCTGGCGCAGGAGCTGTCCAGCAGCAACATCATGGATGATGTGCTGGACCGTTTTCATGGTGCTGCCTCGACCTGGGGGCCCGCCATAGAAGCCGCCGCGAGCCGTCTCTTCTGGACCCTGGTGGTGATCTCGATGGTCTGGACCTTCGGCATGATGGCGTTGCGCAAGGCCGATATTGGCGAGTTCTTCGCGGAGCTGGTGCGGTTCACCATCTTCACCGGGTTCTTCTGGTGGCTGCTGACGAACGCGAACCAAGGCATGAACATCGCCGGAACCATAGTCCAGTCATTGCAAACCCTGGGCGCGCAGGCTGGCGGCCTTTCCAACAGTAATCTCGGCCCGTCCAGCATCCTGGATCTTGGCTTTGAACTCTACGACCGGACGGTACAGGCCACGTCGGAGCTGAGCTGGCAACAGTTCGCCACTGCGCTGGTGATGGAGCTGATGGCCCTGGCGGTATTGCTGGTGCTGGCGATTATTTCCGTCAACCTGCTGTTGCTGCTGGCGGCCAGTTGGATACTGCTTTACGCGGGCGTGTTCTTCCTGGGCTTTGGTGGTTCCCGTTGGACCTCGGACATGGCGATCAACTACTACAAGGCCATTCTCGGCATTGCGGCCCAGTTGATGGCCATGGTGCTGCTTGTCGCCATCGGTCGGGATTTCCTCGCTCATTATTACTCGCAGATCAGCGAGAACATGGCGTCCCAGGAGCTGGTAGTGATGCTGGTGGTGTCGGTGATCCTGCTGTTCCTGGTGAACAAGGTGCCGCCCATGATTTCCGGCCTGGTATCTGGCGGCAGCGTCGGTGCCATGGGCATTGGCTCTTTTGGGGCCGGTGCTGCAATGGGCGCAGCCATGACGGCGGCCGGCATGGCCATGGCGGGTGCCAAAATGGCCGGAGGCGCCATGCTGGAAGGGGTCGCAAATGCGGTAGGTGGCGCCTCGGCCCTTAAGGCGGCATTTGAAAAGGCGTCGGCTGCCGCCTCGGCATCCGGTGGTGAGATGCCAGGCTTCGGTGAAACTGACCATGGCGGCGGTAACTGGGCGGGTGAAAGCTCGAACGGTGGCGATACGGGCACGGGAGACACCCCGTTCGCGCAAGCCGCTGGCTTTGGTGGTTCTGGCACCCGCTCAGGCAGTAACGGTGGCGGGTTCAGCCGAGCGGCTTCGCTGGCAGCCGGCACGGCGGGAGAGCTGGCAAAAGGTATCGGCTCAAAGGCGGCCGGGAAGTTCCAGGACAAAGTGAGCCAGACCGCCGGCGGCCGCTTGGCGTCCTCTATCCGCGAGGGCATGGAGCCGAGGGGCAATAACGATGCCGGAGGAGGTGACAAGGCGGGCGAACCTGCCCCATCGTTCGGTAACGACAGCCTGGGCGGCACCGACTCTGTTGAGCGCGGCCAGCAAGGCACGTAAGGAGATTCCTCAATGAAACAACGTCACTTCATGGTGGCCCTGGATATGCTCGACGAAGCCCGGGAATCCCACACAGAAGTCGCTTTTGAGCCGGTCATCGAACCAGCGAGAGGAGAAGAGAAGGACGCCGAGGCGGAGATTGCCGCCTTTGTGAACCGTCCTGATCCTACTGGCTGGGTGGAAGCATCGAGTAGCAACCGCATCAGCAATGACGCAGGAGCTGGGGCTGGGAAAACCCCGTTTTCAGAAGCGGCCGGGTTTTTCAATATCTGCCTTTGAAAGCATGTGGCCGGTGGTGGTGCACCGGCCCGCATTTCCACATACCACCTGTCAGAGAGGTGATATGTGACAACCGCCTATAATATCGAAGTTCAGGAAGCAATTTATCACGCAGCAGCCGAGCCATCTTCTTTGGTGTTCATCGATTAGCTGTGCGTATGCTACATTTTCGAACGTGTTTAGATACGGCCACGCAGTCCGTTGAAATCCTTCAAGCTTTACTAAAAACTAAACAGGGGTCACAAAGATTGGCTCAGGAGCTTCCTGTCCAAGAAGCCTCTTCTTTCGTTCTTTGTTTCGGTCTTTGATTGCCTCCTTCCTAGCTCTGTGAAACACTGGAACATAGTGTGCCCAGCGACTGTTGATCGGTTGTTGAGCACTCACGCGTGCATCCATAGAGGTCTTTGCAATCATCAGACACCTCCAGAACTCTTCAGGGGTCGGTGCGTCCCACATGCTTTCTATCCATATTCGTGCCCATTGAGCATTTTCATGCTCTGACAACGCATACTTGGCAACTTGTCCACAAATGCCTTTACTATCGATATGCTTACTCATAATATCAACGAATTCATCAGATTGGATCGAGTAACCCGCAATCGATATCGCGTATGCTTGGTCCAGGCTATCTTCGCTTGACGCCAGTTGTAGAACCGTCGACTTAATAAAGTCGGCGGCTCCAAAGCGTTCTGCTGCGAGCACTTCCCGAACAAGAACTGCTTCATTTTCTGAACCTAGAAGCCTTTTTCGCCACAATGTTTTCATTGGTTCAGACGCATAGCTTCCCCAAATTGCTTGATGTTCAAGTGTTAGGTCGTCTCCCAAAGATAGCGTTACGAAACCTTGTGACGAGCAAGCACGGTTCAGCAGTGCCACAGCTTGTTCAGGAGATTTCGAGGAGATTAGGTGTGCTACCGCAAAGGCCAAATTATTGAGCCAAATAAATTGGGCGCTCTCCGCCTTTTTCAAAATTTCGAGTAGTTTATCCAGCAGTGTAGGCACTTCAGCAATAAGATGCTGGAGACTGTCGATAGTGACCTCTCGCACCAATATTCTTGCATCTGACTCCTTAATTTCCTCGAAAAATACCTCCGCCACAGCGCTTAGTCTGCTTTGCTTCTCGTCGAAGTTATCATTATCCTCTAGAACCTCCCTCAAATCCTTTTGCTTAGGAAAGCGCTCTCCCTCTCGATCTGTTTCTTCAATAGACAGGAGAGGGAAGGGTACTGGCGCTGTTCGCGAGAATTGAAAGTCTGCGAGCGGAGGTTGTGTCTTGCCTGCATCTACGACTCCTCTGCGAATTTTTTGTAAAAAGTGATCGGCCAATAGCTTGGTAAACGCAGTGCCAAGCCTATCGCTTGACACGAACCAAGTCTTGTGGCTGATCCGCTTCAGAAGGTAATCAATTGATACTTCGCCTCGAACGCTCGCCTCGACCAATAACATCGAACCGAACCAGCTTTCACGAGTATCTCCGTCAGCTGAGGTCGTATTCCAATTGCTGCAAGTGTGCGCTTGTCGAACCTGCTTCAGGTCTCTGTGCGTCGCCAACTCAAAGGCGATGGCGCGAAGCTTTGAAGATTTTCCGCGAGAACACTTCAATATAAGTTCTTCGAGTTCATCATTTATCTGCGTCTGCCCATAAAGCGCAGCCGCAAGAGCGCCGTATGCTGCGTCTTCATCATTTTTTTTGAGTGCGTCTTGAGCCGCCGCTACTATTTTTTCTGTCGGCTGAGGTTTGAAGCTGGGGATGACTTGGAGTAGGTAGTCTGGCCCGAGGGCCTTGCCTGTCATGCACTTGAGTTGTTCACCTGCCGAAATCTGTGCGGCGGCGTAGTAGAATGCGAACATCCGACAAATCGATTGCTCTTTTTCGGGCAGTGTCTCAAAGGCATAGCTTTCCACCATCCTATTGATCAAGTTCTTTGCCAAGTCAGGATCGACCAATGGGAGGTGTTCCTCACAGTTCAAAATGACCTGTCGCAGAGGAAATCCTGTTCTTGTCAGCAGCCCTGCAAGGATATCTCGAGTTTTCTCAATAGCGACAGCGGGTTCAAATCGGCAGGCAACCGGCAGAAAATCCCTGAAGCTGTAATCTTCGCTTCCAAGACCCATAGTCTGCAAAATCTTGTCCGGATCGAGAGCACTGAATTGCTGCGCCCCTTTATTCATGTCTACCGGTCGTGTGGCGTCGGGGTTTGCCACCTTAGCCTGGCGCCATTTATCTGGTGACGGGGGATCGAAGTGAAACCAATCCATTCTTATCTCTTCAGCTAGCACGCTAGCTGCTACTGAGTCTGCTTCCTCTCCTGTTGCGTAAAGCATTCGAACAACCGTCCACTGACCACCTTGCGAGGTACATTTTGCACGCAGTGGCTCGATTGCCCTCAGGAAGGCATTTCTGGTCACGGCTCTATCCACCCGATTGAACGTCGTCAGTTGCTGAAATGCTTTCTGTGCAGAATACACATTCCTATCCAATGCAAACGCTAAACCCATTGCAACAAAGCTATCGGCGAAGTCAACGAGGGAGCGCCCCGCCAGTAGCCGAAGAGCCAGCGTAAACAAGTCATCAGGCTCGTTCGATACTTCGGTCATCCGCTCCAGTAGTTGTTTTTCAAAAGTGGATAGAGAAGACAATACCTCTCCGATTTCAGATTTTTTTTTCTCAATCTGTTTTTCGTACTCAGAATCACTCTGCCCGTGATAGCGATTGGTCTGTTCAACGGGATCCTTGTTGTAACAGTGAAGCCACTGATGAATGGCGGTTTCTGCCGCATGCCACCCTGCCTCGGAGGTTGAAACCTCAAACGCGGCGTGGACAAACCAGTCTTGGTTGACCCGCAGCCCTCTTTCGAGGCAAAAATGCTTGAGGGCATCGAAAAGCGCTTTTGGCTGATGCTTGATGATCTCAACGAATTCCTCAAAGCGACGGTCGTCTACATTTTGGATATTGGCAAACGCATCCAGCAGAGCAGAGAAGATTTCCGTATCGAACCGAATGTCGTCTAGCGCGCAGATCAATAGAGATGCAAAGAGCACGTCAGCGGTTCGGTCCATAGCACTGATTGGTTCGACAAGCTGGAATATCCGCTTAGATAAATCTTGTTTCGCCCGAAGAGTTTGCCAAAGTTGGTCGACAAGTGTAAAGCCGAGCGCGAGGGTTAAGCCCTCGTCACGTAGTTCATACTGATCGCCGGGGCCTGGGAGTGGTCGGAAGAACCTAGTCTCAATGACTGCGTTGGAGTCCGCCTGAAAGTTTTGAGGCGGTTCGTTCGAAGACGCTTGCACCCGCTCCAACACTTCTGTTGCATGCTTGCTGAGACGGTTGGTCAAATCCACGAAGGTTTCGTCTTCGTAGTTCTCGAGCTGCGACCTGCGAAGGTGCTCCATTAGCAATCTATCGATCGTCAATCCTTTCCATGTGATGGCCTTCCGATGCGGAAGAGTTGTGACGGCAACGCTAAGCAGTCTGGGGTTTTGGAGTGTTTTTAGGGTTTTTGGGTCGAGCCAATCAAGAGAAATTCCATGATGTTGCAGAAGTTTATTGCGTTCTGCGGGCGACCACTCAGGAACCTTGATGACAGTCGGTGTGAAGGCTAAACCACGGGCGATTGCCTTCTGCCAGAAGTGTGGCCTGACGGTCACGAGCATCCTTCCTCCGACGGCATCTAACCGGGATTGGATGCCGTTAAGTAATTTGTCCCAACGGAGGTTTTGACGTTGGTTTAGACCGTCAACGACGACCATCAAAGAAGCTAGTGGTGGTGTAGTTCTCCATGCCTGAAGGCGGTGCCTCCACCTAATCTTAAGCGCGTCGTCGGCTATTTCGCCGGTTTGCTTGATCAGAAGATGGATCAAGAAATCATCCAAGTCTCCGACTGACACACCGTCAAGCTGCTCTGCGCTGACGAATAGCGCCAAGCCTTTTGCGTCAGAGCAGAGTTGTGCGGAAAGCCATGATTTTCCGTGGCCCTCATCACCTAACAGAACGACTTCTTTGCCTACTTGAATCTCGCTCGCGATGTGACCCCGTAGTTCGTCGCGCATCGGCGGAGAAGCTTGCTCCTTTAGAACCGCTAGTCCTTGGCCGTAACGTTCCCTAGCTAGGTGTGTGGAGCTAAACGTTTGCTTTCGCCACTCGATGTTCAAATCGACCGCTCGCTTTAACGCCAACTTCGAAACATTAAGATTTAACTTGAGTCTCTGAAGGAGGTTATCGAATTCTGGGTGATGCGAGACAGACGAGAATGCCGCTTCAAGGTCACCTTCGGTTAGCTTTTTCTGGTTCGTGTTATCATAGTGGTTTTTGACGATGAAATTGATGGCGTCATTACCTGCGGCAACCAGCACGATGGCAAGAAGCGGCAGCGGGGCGGCGGTCCAATCCAAAATAAGGGTGAAGACAGCGTTTTGGTCGCCAGTTACCTTCACGGCTGCTGCAAGCTGTGAGCTGACCTCGGTCGTTGCACCCAGAATCCACAAGCGGTCAGCAGTATTTTTACTGCGAGCTAAATCCACGATTTTTGTCAAAACATCATTTCTATGGATGTCCCCTGAGTATCGCTTGGCTTCAAAGCAAACGGGGTCGCCCGGCATGACAGCATCTCCGTCCATCCCGCCTTGCAGTCCACTTGCCGCAAGACGGAATGGGATGCCGGTCAAATTCGTCAGCGCAATGCGAAGAAGCCCTTCAAACCCGTCTCCCCCCGAGGCCTTGATCGACAAAATCCCAATTCTAATTGTGTCGAGGCTATCTTTGTATTTGCAAACGACATTTTTATTCATGCGTTCTCTCTTTTGATTGCTCGGGTGAGGCGTCGAGTCTCATTTAGAAAGTTATTTTTATTAACACTTGACTTGTTGGCACTGCTGCGCATCTGTTTCTTTACTAAAAGACTGAATCTTAGCGCAGGTGAATCTAAATTTTAGCTTTCACTCCGTTGCTAATCCAGCTCGCATTTGCAGCGGAAGTCTGCTTCCTGCCCATCTTGGTCCATCGTGATGAGTAAATAACTGATCCTAATAGTGCTACATTCTGGCTGTTCCGTAACCACTTCCGGGAAAGGGCGAAACTGTATCCATGAAGTGCCTGACCCGTTGGAGAAGTGACCAGATGCTGCGGCATTGGTGGTTACGGGTCACTGTCTCGTGCAGCTTGTGCCAGAGCAGCTCTATCTTGTTGATCCATGGCGAGCAAACCGGCTGGAAGAGCAAGATGAACTTGGGGTTCTTCACCAGCCAGGCCTGGACCTGGCGGTTTTTGTGGATCACGTAGTTGTCCAGGATCAGAGTGATCTGCCGAGCCCGGCGATAGCGCCGCCGCAAGGCCTCCAGCAGGGTGATGAACAGGGAAGAATTCTTTTTATGGCCAGAGACATAGGTCACTTGCCCGGTGATTGAGTGCAACGCGCCAGCCAGATAGTGCTTTTCGTTTTTCCCTGGGGTCACCACCTTCTTCTGTTGGCCTCGTAGCATCCAGTCCGCCCCCAGCTTGGGGTTCAGGTCGATGTCGACTTCATCGGCGTAAAGCACAGGGTTATCTTGGCTGCAGCCCGCCAGCGCTGCCCTGATCTGCTCGACTTTGCTGTGGTAGTCCGGGTCTTTGATCCGCAGTGTGTGGGCGACTCTACGCCAGACAATCCCCTCACGAGGCAGCCAACGGCGGAGCGTGGAGGCCGCGATGTCGAGACCCAACAACCGATTGATTTCAATAGCAAAGAGCTCGGTAGACCAACGACTGCGCTGGTAACCCAAGTCTTGTGGTGACATCTGGATAAGCGTCTGAAGCAGCATGATAATGTTACGGATAGGAAGAACGGGTGGCCGGCCTGCCGGCAGTGAACGCAAGGCATCGAGCCCGCCGTCCTGGTACCAGTTGAACCAGCGGCCCAGGGTAGAGCGCGCGGCCCCGGTCAGCTCCTATCGTTTGTGACGCAACAACACCGCCATGACTCTCCGAGCATGTTGTTTGTCTGGCGTGGTCTGAATGATTTTGTGCATCCGGTGTTGCTCAGGACGTGGCATGGGCTCAGTCCTTTGGGTGTCGAGTTGAGTATGTTTGGCGACTGATCAGATCGCACAAACTGGACTGAGTTCCCTGCCTCCACTGATCTACTATTCGGAACAGCTATTTAACGTTAAGCTAACGGAAAACCTGCCCTATCAGCGCAATTTGAGCGATTTTCATACAGCTATCCGTGTTGAAAACTGCGGGGGAGGGAGGTTGGATTTATGTCAGTATATC
Organism: Zobellella iuensis; assembly: GCF_016746085.1. Taxonomy (GTDB): domain Bacteria; phylum Pseudomonadota; class Gammaproteobacteria; order Enterobacterales; family Aeromonadaceae; genus Oceanimonas; species Oceanimonas iuensis. The sequence goes on along the minus strand of NZ_JAERTZ010000025.1, from coordinate 152,558 downwards.
CTTTACTGTAACAAGGATGGTATAGAAGCAGATAAGTAGAGATTTTTAGAGCTTAATTATATATGTCCTTGATTGGCTAGGGATGGAGTGAGGTGGTCGGGTATGGAACAGTCTTTTTCAGTTAAAAATTTCCGGAGTATTTATGATCTTGATTTGCGAAATCGAGGAGATTTAGAGCGTGAATACTTTGAAGAAGCATATGGCGAAAGGCTGAAAATTAGAAATACAAAAAAGCTAAAGTATCAGATTGTATCAAAATTTAAAAAATGTTTGATAAAAAAAGACCGCTATGAAAAAAGAATGGAAGTAATCAGAAGGTTGTTGGAGATAAGAATAGATAGGTACAACAAGTGTGTAAATGATGAGATTGAAAGAATTTGCAATAAAGTAAATAGAAAGGGATATAAACTACCTTTAGAGAAATTACCCAATCAGATTTCTGATAAAGACGCTTTTACAATTGGTAAGAGCGTGGAGAGTATATTTGTTACAAGGCATTTGCATAATATCATAAGAAGCACGTATAATATAAAGCAATCGCATCGTGACTTAATCGTTAGCAGAGTTAAAAGTGTTTGCTTAGATAAAAGCCCTAAATATATTGTCAAAGCTGACGTAAAAGATTTTTACGAAAGCATTGAGCATGAGCTTATTATAAAAAAGCTGCACGCATCCACAAGGCTGTCTGTATTGCCTAAGAGAATACTCACTCAACTTCTTAGATCATATGCTAAGTTGGTGGGGTGTGATAAAGGGCTTCCAAGAGGTGTTGGTTTAAGTGCCTATTTATCAGAAGTATATATGAAAGACTTGGATGATGAGCTGGTGAATAATCCGGATTTAACGTTTTATTCTCGCTACGTCGATGACTTAATATTGATATACTCTCCAGATGTTATAAAGAATAAGTCTTATTACCTTCAGGCTGTAGATGAAGCTGTTGATAGGAAGAAATTAAAATTAAATAATAAAACAAAAGAAATTGATCTGACAATAGATAAAGCTCAAGAATTTGAATATCTGGGGTATGGGTTTTCATTTAAAGGTAAAGATATAGCAATTCGGCTCAGCAGTAAAAGGGTTGATAAATATAAAGAGCGTATCAATCAGGCTTTCGATAACTATTTTAAAAAATGCAAATATAATCCTGATGAAAAAGCTGATCTTCTAATAGATAAAATTCGGTTTTTAACTGGAAATACTCGGCTTTTGCATGCAAAAAGCAAAGCGTTCACTGGTGTCTATTTTAATAACATGTATATAAATGACATTAGTGACCTGGAAGAGATTGATAAATATTTGAAAAATAAATTGCTAACAATAACAGATAAGAGATTGCTTAGGCGTCTAAATAAGTTTTCTTTTGTTGAGGGGTTTGAAAAGAAAGTCTTCAGAAGTTTCACTACTACTGACTTGAAAAATATAACTAGAGGATGGAAGGATGCCTAAGAAAACATTATCGATCAATTTCCCTATTGAGAGAGTAGTCCTTTCAGACCTGCTTCCATATGAGGTTCCAATAACATTTTCGAATAGGCATTTTTATAACTTCATAGTAGATAATCAGGTTAAGTATTCGAATGATTATTTTTACTGGAAGAAAAAAGACACCGCTTTTGATAGCCTTGTTATGCTGTTGCTTGGCCTGCCTAAAAGTAAGCAGGTTCAGAACTTTGAGAAAGAAGGTATCAAGTACGGCAAAGTTAGTGCAAAGAAGATAAACCCTTTTACTATACCTTTCACATTTAATATATCGCACAAAGCGGACCAGTATAGACATTTATCTTTAATCCACCCAAGATCACAAGTTTTTGCAGTGGAATTTTACAAGAACAATAAAGATTTGATTACTTATTATTGCGATCAAAGCCAGTTTAGTCTCAGGTCGGCGAAGCGAGTTGCTGGTTGTACATATGTAGATAAGAAATCACTTATTGAGCAGTTTGATACTGATGGTGAAGTAATAGAGGTTGAAGGCGAGAATTACGAGAATTTGAAATCGTTTTTTGTATACGATAAATATAGCAGCATCTTTAATTTTTACGAGTCCGATGAATATCATGATTGCGAGGGAAGGTATAGTTTTTTATCAAAGCTTGATATCTCGAACTGTTTTGATTCCATCTATACTCACTCGATAGCTTGGGCTGTATACAGTAAGGAGTATGCCAAAAATAATCTTAGCCAAACTAAATCGACTTTTCCAAATGTTTTTGATAGTTTGATGCAGCAGCTTAATTATAATGAGACAAACGGGATTGTAATTGGTCCTGAGTTGTCTAGAATATTTGCCGAAATTATACTCCAGGCTATTGATAATGATATTGTTTCAGACTTGGAGAAAAAGAATGTTTTCTTTGGAGTTGACTACCATATATTTAGATATGTTGATGATTTCTTTGTTTTTTATAATGACCAAGAGATTTTCTCTAAAATAAAGTCTTCCATTAGTCTTTGTTTGACAAAATATAAGCTTAATCTTAATAAAAGTAAAGAATACTTTTTTGATAGGCCTGTGATAACGCCTATCACAATAGCAAAAAAGAAAATTGCTGATCTTTTGTCAGATAAACTGAAGTATAAAATAGAATATATAGATGGAACTAAGGAAATAGAGAAAGCTAGTTTATATTTCAGAAAATCAAGTTTAATTATAGACTTTAAATCTATCCTCCATACTTCAGATGTTTCATATGGGGATATACTCAACTACACCCTTTCTATATTAGAGAAAAAAGTAAGAAAGATATTGCTTGTTTATACTAAGGTTCCTGAAAGTGAAAATGTTGATAAACAGCTTGTAAGCGCACTAGTTAGTTTGATTGAGTTTTCATTCTTCATATATTCAATGTCTCCAAAAGTTAATGGAACCATTAAGCTCTGTAGGATTATGCAACAGATTATTCTGTTTGTTAATGATCGTACTCTGGGTATTGAATATCGGGATGTAATATTTCGTTCTATATTTAATGGCTCTTGTTCTGTATTGGAAGACATAAAGGTAGGAAGTGAAACTCCAGTTGAGACATTGTACTTGCTTGTTCTAATGCGTCAGCTAGGTAAGTTCTATTGGCTTGATGAGTTTTCCTTATGCAAATATTTTGGGATTGTAAAAAGCTCTGAAGGCATTAATGTTGAAAAAGATTTAAACTACTTCTCTATTGTTGTTTTGCTGTTTTATATAGAGAACAAAAAACGGTATGATTTTTTAAAAGAGCCAATTGAAGAGTACGTCTTGCAAAAATATGTACAAAAAATCGCGACAATAAACATTGATAGTGAGATTACACATATGACACTTGATTTGATTGCGTGTCCATATGTGAGTGATAAACTCAAAGATGAAATTTTAGAAAAAAGTGACGTCCCTAAGGAGTGTCGAAAAAAAGTTATCAGCTATTGCTCGACTTGGTTCACTAAGTGGTCAGGGTATAATTTTGCTAAAGAACTAGACGCTAAAGTGAGCCAGGATGTATACTGAAAAAAGCGCATCGTGCGACTTAATGGCTGTTTGCAGCTCACACACCAGCGCGCATGGGTAGACATTGTCCTACGCATGGAGATGTATGCCTGAGCGGTCCGCATGAGCCGCTCGGTCTCGGCAGTTCCACCCGACATTGAGGCGAGGCGAACGCTAAGTCGCATGGAAGGTGGGGCTGCCTAGACTCTCTTATATAGCCTTTGCTTGTATGACGCATAGTTCAGATAAACCTTCTCTCCCTGATTTTGGCTCTGATAGAAAAGAAGCTAAGGTGCGCATGCTAACCCCTGAAGAGATCGTTCAGTTACGGCAGGACATGGCCGAATCCTCAGCTTGGGCCAAGGCAGAACTAAAACGCCGACGAGCAGCAAAATCAAAAAAAATCTGAGCATGGTATAGACGATGGTATCGAATACTAGATCCTTTATAACTTACTGTTATATAAGTGAATTTTATTCTCATTGATATTAGAGTGGGAATGATCTTTCACCGGCAGTGACCGGTTGAAATTAAGCTGAAGAGTAAAAACCCCTGCCAGTCAGGGGTTTTTTATTTCCCAAAATAACAGGGCATCTATCCGCGTCTCGCTGCAGAACCATCGGGAGCGGCAAATTCGCCTTGTCGTTTACCAGCCTTTTGCCTGCATGCAGCGGTGGTAGGCGGCATTGGCAGGCTCTTCACTGGGTTTGGCCAGGTACAACCCCAGTGAAGGGGCGAGGAACTTGCGCACCATGGGGGCTGAACGCTGCAGGCAGTGCTGGTTGTCGGCCACGAGTCGCTGCTCGTAGGATTCCTTGGGGGCCGTATATGCGCAACCCGTCAGCAACAGGGCGGCAAGGCAACAAGCTATGTAAGGTTTCATGGTGCAGATCCTTCTGATTACCACTTTCTTCATTGTAGCCAGATTGTACGGCGACTGCCGATGGAGCGATAAAGAAAGGCCGGATCTTGGTGTGCTCATGCCCTTGAAGGATGAACTCGGAGGCAAATGGGGCCGATGGTGCCCCTTGCCATGAGGGTAGTCAGAGATTGAGGTAACGGTTCATATCCAGTAGGCCCGCTTCCAGCGGGGTGGTTTCCTGCAGGTAGCGGTGCATATCGTGGAAATAGAACCAGAACCGGGGGTGGGTGCGGCGGATGCCGAAGTGCCGCGCCAGGGTATAGATATCCTCCGCCCGGGCCATGGCCATCAGTGCCGCCACGAAGTCGTCCAGCTCTTCCAGTTTGACGTTGAAGATAAAGTTGGGATAGCTGCCGACCACACCGGGCAGCACCGTCAGGGTGTCGTTCTGGGGCCGCAGGCGCAGATCCTCTCCCAGGATGAAGGCCACGTTGGAATGATCCCGGTTGTGCAGCAGGCTGTACACCAGCCGCCGGTCACCGGCCTCGATGCGCAGCAGGCTGACTTCCGGCAGCCACTGGATGGCGGGCAGGGTGGCGGCGGTGATGCCGGTCAGCCGGCGCAACAGGGCCTCGGCCTCTTGTTCCGCCGCACTCCCGGCCTGGGCACAGGCTTGCCGGCGGCAACGGTTGAGCCGCTCCGCCGGGCCGGTGACCGGGGCCAGGGCGGCCAGTACCTGCCGGCCGAAGTCGGCCAGCGGGGCTTCGGGGCTGACGGCTATGCGGCTGGGCGTGCTTTCGTCCACATCCGCATAGGTGGTGAACAGCTTGATCCGGGCGCTGTTGTCGTACCAGCGGTGCAGCAGTTCGTTGCGCACCGAGGTTGGCAGGAAGCGCAACAGGTTGGCCTCCGCGCCGTTGCGGATCAGATCGAAGTAGAGCCGGGTCTGGGCCTGGTGCGAGACGCTGCCGTAGACATTGAAATTGGCCACCAGGGCGTAATAGGTCCGCTCCAGCAGCGGATAGTCCATCACCCACAGGGTGGTGGGCACATCCCCTTGCCAGCCTCGGAGCACGCTGGCACTGTCGTGGTGGCGGAAGATGGTCAGCAGGGCATCCCGGTTGTGGCCGTCGCCGTTCCACAGGTGATCGAGCGCCGGGCCCCGGGGATAGGTGCGGGCATAGTCCTGCTGGCGGGCGGCCAGATAACGGTTGCGGGCGTCCCGGTGGGCTATCCAGTCCGGGCCCAGGCTCAGCAGATCCGATTTCAGCCCGGGCAGGGACAGCCACTCCTGCACCCGCTGGCGGTGGGCGGTGTCGGTTACGAAGAGGTCGTGCCGGGGATGCTGGAAGCTGACCCAGAATTGATCCCGGATCACGTCGGTGGCGATCTGCCCCCGGCACACCGGGCCCCGGATAAAGGTGCGCACGAAGTATTCGGCGTTGTCCAGCAGATACTGGTAGCGGGCCCGGGCGGGGATGGCGGCGTAGGTCACGAAGGGGTTGGCGGCCTGGGCGGGGCCATAGCCGGGCAGGGTGGCGACGCTCCAGTCGGGTTCGAAGAACAGCTGCTCCAGCCGGGCCATCTTGTCCGGGCCCAGGGGGTAGAGGATATGGGTCTTGTGCACCCGGCTTTCCAGCCGGGGCCGCAATCGGTAGTAGAAGGGGCCGTCGATGCCGTCGGTGGGACGCACCGTGGCGATGAGCTCGACAGGCTCGCCGGGCGGGGTACGGGAGCGCACCAGCTCGAAGAACTGCTCGGCCCGGTCATCGCCGAAATACAGGTGGGCGAGAAACCAGTGTTCATAGAGGTAGCGGGCCACCAGCCGGTGCCGGTTGTCACCACGGTTGAGCCAGTGCTCCCACTGGCGGACTTCCCGCTCTTGGTTAGCGGATAGGGGCAGTGATTGCTCCGGCACTATCGCCCCCTGGGCCAGCCAGTCGATCAGGGTCTGGTATTCGCTTTGGCTCAGGCCGGTGACGGCAAAGGGCATGCCGGCATGGGGCTGCCGGGCGGCGAAGGCGTCGAACTCGTCGGCGTTTACGCACTGGTTGTTGCGTTTGATGGAGATATCCAGGCTGTCCGGCAACCGCTCGTTGGCTGCCCAGGGGGCCTGCCGCCCCAGGGCCAGCATCCTGGCCATCAGGGCGGCCTCGCCGGCATGATGGTCCAGCACGCTGAAGAAGCCGCGCTCCCGCCAGGCCGGCTCTCCCTCGGCATCCACATGCAGGCGGTTCGGCTCCGCGTCCTGGGTGCGGGTGCCGTCATAGACCACCTGCTTGCTGGCGCCCCGCTGCACGCCCTCGTGGCTGGAGAGTTTCAGCTGGCAGGGGGCGTCGTAGCAGGCGTGGCAGGCGATGCATTTGTGCTCGAAGATGGGCCTGACGTCCCGCTCGTAGTCCACCGGGTGGTGGCCGGGCTCCGGCAGCGACAGGGTCAGGGACGGGGACGATACCGGCTGTCGCATAAAGACGAAGGTGGTTATGGCGAGGGCCGGGATAAGTAGCAGCAGCCAGTAGATTTTTTTCATTATCAGGCCTTGTCGACAGAGCTTGGGACGGTGGTACCATGAGCCAGACCCGGGGTAAAGAGGAAATTGACCATGATAAGACTGCTGTGTTGGGGGGGATTGCTGATCAGCGCCGTGGCCGGGGCCAATCCCATCAGTACCCGGCCGCCGGTGGAGCTGAATATTTCATCGGGGCTGGAGCCGGTGTGTTTCTATGCGGATCAGCGCTATTCGAAGGGGGCCCTGATCACCGTGGGCGAGCAGCTGTTTATCTGCGAGCGGGAGAAATCCTTCGAGCAGAATGGCCGGCTGAGCTGGCACCCCTTTCCGCTGAAGGAAGAGGGCAGGCCCTAGGCCTGCTTCCTGATCTCCAGCAGGGGGATATCCAGGCTGACCGGCTCGGTCGGCCGGCAGCAGCAGGGCAGTATCTCCCCCTCGGCCAGGTAGGCGAGGGGGGCTTGGGCGTATTCCACCCGGCCGGCCAGCAGGGAGCTGCGGCAGGCGCCGCAGTAGCCGCTGCGGCACTGGTATTCCACCGCGTGGCCGGTACGCTCCAGCCCCTCGAGCAGGGTTTCCCCCGCCCGCAGGTCGAAACTGAGCTCCCGGGTACGGACTCGGCTCACAGCTCGAAATCACCCAGATCGTCGTGGCTCATCTGGGAGTCGATCTGGCCCACCAGATAGGAGCTGACTTCCACCTCCTGGGGCGCGACCTGGACGTTGTCGGACGACAGCCAGGCGTTGATCCAGGGGATAGGGTTCTGCTTGGCACCCTCAAAGGCGGGCGCCAGTCCCACCGCCTGCATGCGCAGGTTGGTGATGTATTCCACGTACTGGCACAGGATATCCTTGTTCAGGCCGATCATGGAGCCGTCCTTGAACAGGTATTCGGCCCATTCCTTCTCCTGGATGGCGGCGGCCTTGAACAGCTCGAAGCACTGCTGTTCGCAGTCGCGGGCCACCTGGGCCATCTCCGGATCGTCCTCGCCGGCGCGCAGGATATTGAGCATGTGCTGGGTGCCGGTCAGGTGCAGGGCTTCGTCCCGGGCGATCAGCTTGATGATCTTGGCGTTGCCTTCCATCAGCTCGCGCTCGGCGAAGGCGAAAGAGCAGGCGAAGCTGACATAGAAACGGATGGCTTCCAGGGCGTTAACGCACATCAGGCACAGGTAGAGCTTTTTCTTCAGCTCATAGCGGTTGACGGTAACGGTCTGTCCCTTGAATTGGTGTTCGCCTTCGCCGTGGAGGTGATAGAAGTTGGTGTACTCGATCAGCTCGTCGTAGTAGCCGGCGATGTCCTTCGCCCGCTTCTGGATATGCTCGTTCGCTACGATATCGTCGAATACCTTGGAAGGATCGTGGACGATATTGCGGATGATATGGGTGTAGGAGCGCGAGTGGATGGTCTCGGAGAAAGCCCAGGTCTCGATCCAGGTTTCCAGCTCGGGAATGGACACCAGCGGCAGCAGGGCCACGTTGGGGCTGCGGCCCTGGATGGAGTCGAGCAGGGTCTGGTATTTGAGGTTGCTGATGAAGATGTGCTTCTCGTGCTCCGGCAACGCCTGGTAGTCGATCCGGTCCTGGGACACGTCTACCTCTTCCGGACGCCAGAAGAAAGAGAGCTGCTTTTCGATCAGTTTTTCGAAGATATCGTATTTCTGCTGATCATAACGGGCCACGTTCACCGGGTTACCGAAGAACATGGGTTCTTTCAGGTGATCGTTCTGAACTTGGCTGAAGGTCGTGTAGGACATGAGTCGTGGTTTCCGCGCTTAAAAGGCGGGGCCTGGCCCCGCCGACATCACTTAGATTTTACAGGCGCCGCCGGCACAGCCGTCGTCCTGCAGATCGTGCTGGGCATCATCGGCGCCATCACGGGTGTTATGGTAATACAGGGTCTTGAGCCCGAACTTGTAGGCGGTGAGCAGGTCTTTCAGCAACTGCTTCATCGGTACCCGGCCGCCCTCGAAGCGGGACGGATCGTAGTTGGTGTTGGCGGAAATGGCCTGATCCACGAATTTCTGCATCACGCCCACCAGTTGCAGGTAACCGTCGTTGGACGGCATCTGCCACAGCAGCTCGTACTGGCCCTTGAGCCGCTCGTACTCGGGTACCACCTGTTTGAGGATGCCGTCCTTGGAGGCCTTGACCGACACCAGGCCACGGGGCGGCTCTATGCCGTTGGTGGCGTTGGAGATCTGGCTCGAAGTCTCGGACGGCATCAGCGCGGTCAGGGTGCTGTTGCGCAGGCCCACGGTCTTGATCTCCTCGCGCAGGCTTTCCCAGTCCAGGTGCAGCGGCTCGTTGCAGACGCTGTCCAGATCCTTTTTGTAGGTGTCGATGGGCAGTATGCCCTGGGCGTAGGTGGTCTCGTTGAAGGCCGGGCAGGGGCCGAATTCCCTGGCCAGTTTCACCGAGGCCTTCAGCAGATGGTACTGAATGGCTTCGAAGGTGCGATGGGTCAGGCCGATGGCGCTGCCGTCGGAATAACGGGCACCGTGCTTGGCCAGGTAGTAGGCGTAGTTGATCACGCCTATTCCCAGGGTACGGCGGTTCATGGAGCCCTTGTGGGCCGCCAGCAGCGGGTAGTCCTGGTAGTCGAGCAGGGCATCCAGGGCGCGTACCGCCAGCTCCGCCAGTTCTTCCAGATCATCCAGGCTGTCGATGGCGCCCAGGTTGAAGGCGGACAGGGTGCAGAGCGCGATTTCACCGTTTTCGTCGTTGATGTCCATCAGCGGCTTGGTGGGCAGGGCGATTTCCAGGCAGAGGTTGCTCTGGCGCACCGGGGCCACCGCCGGATCGAAGGGGCTGTGGGTGTTGCAGTGATCCACGTTCTGGATGTAGATGCGGCCGGTGCCGGCGCGCTCCTGCATCATCAGCGAGAACAGCTCCAGCGCCTTGACGGTACGCTTGCGGATGCTGTCGTCGGCTTCGTACTTGACGTACAGTTCCTCGAATTTCGCCTGATCTTCAAAGAAGGCATCGTACAGGCCGGGCACGTCGGAGGGGCTGAACAGGGTGATGTCGCCGCCCTTGATCAGGCGCTGGTACATCAGCCGGTTGATCTGCACGCCGTAGTCCATATGGCGAACCCGGTTCTCTTCCACGCCGCGGTTGTTCTTCAGTACCAGCAGGGATTCCACCTCCAGATGCCACAGGGGGTAGAACAGGGTGGCGGCACCGCCGCGCACGCCGCCCTGGGAGCAGCATTTAACCGCGGTCTGGAAGTGCTTGTAGAAGGGAATGCAGCCGGTGTGGAAGGCCTCGCCGCCGCGGATGGGGCTGCCGAGCGCCCGGATGCGGCCGGCGTTGATGCCGATGCCGGCGCGCTGGGACACATAACGCACTATGGCGCCGGCGGTGGCGTTGATGGAATCCAGGCTGTCGCCGCACTCGATCAGCACGCAGGAGCTGAACTGGCGGGTGGGGGTGCGCACGCCGGACATGATGGGCGTGGGCAGGGAGATCTTGAACTGGGACACCGCGTCATAGAAGCGGGTAATAAAGTCCAGCCGGGTCGCCTTGGGATACTTGGAGAACAGGCAGGCGGCGACCAGCATGTACAGGAACTGGGGGCTTTCGTAGATGGCGCCGGTCACCCGGTTCTGCACCAGGTACTTGCCTTCGAGCTGCTTGACCGCGGCATATGAGAAGTTCATGTCGCGCTCATGGCTCAGATGGGCGTTCAGGGCCTCGAATTCCTCGCGGCTGTAGTCGGCCAGGATGTGCTGGTCGTACTTGCCCATTTCGGTGAGCTTGACCACGTGATCGTAGAAATGGGGCGGCTCGAACTGGCCGTAGGCCTTCTTGCGCAGGTGGAACATGGCCAGGCGGGCGGCCAGGTACTGGTAATCCGGGCTCTGCTCGGAGATCAGATCGGCGGCGGCCTTGATGATGGTCTCATGGATATCTTCGGTGCGGATACCGTCGTAGAACTGGATATGGGAGCGCAGCTCCACCTGGGATACGGAGACGTTATCCAGGCCTTCGGCGGCCCAGGTGATCACCCGGTGGATCTTGTCCAGGTCGATGGGCTCCTTGGCGCCAGAACGTTTGGTAACCAGCAGATGTTTATTCATGAGACGGATCTTCTCCCAGTGGTGTTGTGTCTGCTCCGGCAAAAGCCCGTGCAACCAACCACCCTATATAGTGTGGTTGATGGCCAGAGGAAGCACAACATCTAGTTGTGATATTGAGGATGGGCACAATATAGTGGGTTACCCTGCAATTCTCAAGCTGACGGCGGCGGGTAAAGCTTGTGGATAATCTGTGATTTGGGAGCTGGGGTTTGCGCTCACTAACTTCTGCTCCGTTGGCGGTCTGGCGCTGGCTATCGGCTGGCGAATTTATGCCCGGCGGGAAACTTTTTTTCAAAAATTTGGCTTGCAAAAAAAGGGGATTGGAGATCCCGCCGGATCTTTCATCAATCGGTGCTGAATGCGTCTCTCAGCCAGTTTTCGAGGCTGTTTACCGAGTCCAGAACCAGGTCCGCCTGCCAGCTGTGCGGGTCTTCGCCTCTGGAGATATAACCCCAGGCAGCCACCATGGTGGCCATGCCCGCGGCCCGCCCGGCCTCGATATCCCGCCGGTGATCACCGATATAGATGCAGTGCTCTGCCGCCACGGCGAGTCGCTCGGCGGCGAACAGCAAGGGGGCCGGATGGGGTTTCTTCTGGGGCAGGGTATCGGCGCTGACGGTCACGCCGCAACCGGCGAACAGGGGCAGGCCGGCCAGCAGCGGCACGGTCAGGGCGGCGGGCTTGTTGGTGACCACTCCCCAGGGAATGCGGCGCTGGTTCAGCCAGCCGAGCAGCTCCGCCACGCCGTCGTAGGGGCGGGTACGGCGGCAGAGGTTCTCGCCGTAAAAGGCCAGCATCTGCCGGCGCAGCTGCTCCAGGCCCTGCTGTGCGATAAGCTCGGGATGAATGCCTGCCTTGAGCAGGGCGTAGGAGCCGTCCGAGGTGGTGCAGCTCAGCACTTCGTCGGAGAGCGGGGGCAGCCCCAGGCCGGTGATAACATGATTGGCGGCGGCCCCCATGTCACCGGCCGTGTCCAGCAGGGTGCCGTCCAGGTCAAACAACACCGCCTTAACCTGCATGGTTTACTCCGGTTTGATGGCGTGGACCATGTAGTTGACGTCCGCGTCCCGGCTCAGCTTGAAATCGCCGGTCAGGGGCCGATAGACCACGCCGCTGATGTCCTTCACCACCAGGCCTGCCCGTTCTATATAAGTGCACAGTTCGGCGGGGGTAATGAACTTGCGGTGATCGTGGGTGCCTTTCGGTACCATCTTCATCAGGTGCTCGGCCACGCCTATCATCAGCAGCCAGGCCTTGGGGTTACGGTTGATGGTGGAAAACACCAGGGTGGCACCGGGTTTGGCCAGCTCGGCGCAGGCCTGTACCACCGATGCCGGTTCGGGCACATGTTCCAGCATTTCCATGCAGGTGACCACATCGAAGGCGGCGGGCTGCTCGGCGGCGACCTGTTCGGCGGTGCCCTGACGGTAATTGACGCTCACCCCGGCTTCCAGGGCATGCAGCCGGGCCACCGCCAGCGGCTCACGGCCCATGTCCACCCCGGTGACCTCGGCGCCTTCCCGGGCCATGCTTTCGCTCAGGATGCCGCCGCCGCAGCCGATGTCGATGACCTGCTTGCCGAACAGGCCGCCGGCCTTGTCGGCAATCCAGCCGAGGCGCAGGGGGTTGAGTTTGTGCAGGGGCTTGAAGTCGCCTTCCAGATCCCACCAGCGGGAGGCCATGGCCTCGAATTTGTCGATTTCCTGTTGATCTACGTTCATGGTCAAAGCCTTAAAGCCGGGCAAACTGAAGCAGCCATTATAACCAAGCGGCCGTCCCCTGCCAGCTTACCTGCTCCCGTCGGGCCGGAACTGTGGTAGAATGGCGCGTTTTTCAAAGCCATATAATCAATAAACTGGGGACAAGGCTTGCTATGACCGATCTGGCCCGAGAAATCATGCCGATAAACATCGAGGAAGAGCTTAAACGCTCCTACCTGGATTACGCCATGAGCGTGATCGTAGGGCGGGCGCTTCCGGATGTGCGAGATGGTTTGAAGCCGGTGCATCGCCGCGTGCTGTTCGCCATGAACGAGCTCGGCAACGACTGGAACAAGCCCTACAAGAAATCAGCCCGTGTGGTGGGTGACGTAATAGGTAAATACCACCCCCACGGTGACAGCGCCGTGTACGACACCATAGTGCGGATGGCGCAGGATTTTTCCATGCGCTACACCCTGGTCGACGGCCAGGGCAACTTCGGCTCGGTGGACGGCGATTCCGCCGCCGCCATGCGTTATACCGAAGTGCGCATGGACAAGATTGCCCACGAACTGCTGGCCGATCTGGACAAGGAAACCGTCGACTGGGTGCCCAACTACGACGGCACCGAGATGATACCGGCGGTGATGCCGACCAAGGTACCCAACCTGCTGGTCAACGGCTCCTCCGGTATCGCCGTGGGCATGGCCACCAATATTCCGCCCCATAACCTCAACGAGGTGGTGGACGGCTGCCTGGCGCTGATCGACGACGAGCATATCAGCATCGATCAACTGATTGAGTTGATCCCGGGCCCGGATTTTCCCACCGGCGGCATCATCAACGGCAAGTCCGGCATCATCGATGCCTATCGTACCGGCCGTGGCAAAATCTATGTGCGCGCCCTGGCCGAGATCGAGACCGACGAGAAAAGCGGGCGCGAGACCATCATCGTCTCCGAGTTGCCCTACCAGGTGAACAAGGCGCGGCTGATTGAAAAAATCGCCGAGCTGGTCAAGGAAAAACGCATCGAAGGCATCAGCGCCCTGCGCGACGAGTCCGACAAGGACGGCATGCGCATCGTGATCGAAATCCGCCGGGGTGAAGTGGGGGAGGTGATACTCAACAACCTCTATGCCCAGACCCAGATGCAAACGGTGTTCGGCATCAACATGGTGGCGCTGGACAACAACCAGCCGCGTATCTTCAATCTGAAGGACATGCTGGAGTGCTTTATTCAGCACCGGCGGGAAGTGGTTACCCGTCGTACCGTGTTCGAGCTGCGCAAGGCCCGCGACCGAGCCCATATCCTGGAAGGCCTGGCCATCGCCCTGGCCAATATCGATCCCATTATCGAGCTGATCCGCCGTTCGCCGACCCCGGCCGAGGCCAAGACCGCTCTGCTGGCCCAGGGCTGGCAGTTGGGCAATGTGTCTTCCATGCTGGAGCGTGCCGGTGACGACGCCGCCCGCCCCGAGTGGCTGGAGCCGGAATACGGCATCCGTGACGGCCACTATTACCTGACCGAACAGCAGGCCCAGGCCATCCTGGATCTGCGCCTGCACCGGCTGACCGGGCTCGAGCACGAGAAAATCCTCGATGAATACCAGGCGCTGCTCGAGCAGATCGCCGAATTGCTGCATATCCTGAACAGCTCCGTCCGCCTGATGGAAGTGATCCGCGAAGAGCTGGAGGCGCTCAAGGCGCAGTTCGGTGATGAACGCCGTACCGAAATCACCACCTCCAGTGCCGAGATCAATATCGAGGATCTGATCACCCAGGAAGACGTGGTGGTGACCCTGTCCCACCAGGGCTACGTGAAGTATCAGCCGCTCACCGACTATGAAGCCCAGCGCCGGGGCGGACGTGGCAAGTCGGCGACCAGGATGAAGGAAGAAGACTTCGTCGAACGTCTGCTGGTGGCCAACACCCACGACACCATCCTGTGCTTCTCTACCGCCGGCAAGGTGTACTGGCTCAAGGTTTACCAGTTGCCGGAAGCCAGCCGCGCCGCGCGCGGACGCCCCATCGTCAACCTGTTGCCGCTGGATCAGGGCGAGCGCATTACCGCCATACTGCCGGTGCAGGAGTATTCCGACGACAAATTCGTGTTCTTTGCCACCGCCGACGGTACCGTCAAGAAAACCAGCCTGTCGGCCTTCAGTCGACCGCTGGCGTCCGGTATTCGCGCCATCAACCTGAAGGACGGGGATGAGCTGATCGGCGTCGATATCACCGACGGCAGCAACGAGATCATGCTGTTTTCCGATGCCGGCAAGGTGGTGCGCTTCGCCGAAGGCAGCGGCCGAGCCGATGCCGAGGAAGCCGAAGAAGGCGACGAGCAGGGTGAAGACGCCGCCGGCGCGGGCAGCTTCAAGGGCGTGCGCCCCATGGGCCGTACCGCTTCCGGGGTGCGCGGCATCCGGCTGGCCGAGGGCGACAAGGTGGTGTCCCTCATAGTGCCGCGCGGTGAGGGCGCCATCCTGACCGCGACCGCCAATGGTTACGGCAAACGGACCGCCCTGGACGAATACCCGACCAAGAGCCGGGCCACCCTGGGGGTGATGTCCATCAAGGTCAGTGACCGCAACGGCCCCGTGGTCGGCGCCATTCAGGTGGATGAAAACAACGAGATCATGCTGATCACCAACGGCGGTACCCTGGTGCGTACCCGGGTATCGGAAGTCAGCCTGATCAGCCGTAATACCGCCGGTGTCCGCCTTATCCGCACGGGTGAGGACGAGCAGGTGGTCGGCCTGCAGCGCATCGAGGAAACCGAGGACGACGAACTGGCCGAAGGCCAGGACGGCGTGGCCGAGGAGTAAGTCAGTAAGGGGCCCTTGGGCCCCTTTTGTTCAGGCCAAGGTCTGGCCGAAAAATCATTTTGACTCGGCGCCCCGCCGCCGTGTAAAAGCTAGTAATCAAGAAAGCGGAAATGGCTTGGGAGGGCGGCAACGGCGCCTTCCGGCGGCAATCGCTTTTACCACTTTGTTTCAATGAGGGTAACCCAGGGAAAATGGAGAACATGGTTTATAACTTCAGCGCAGGCCCGGCCATGCTGCCGGTAGAGGTAATGCAACAGGCTCAGGCCGAGTTCCGTGACTTTCACGGCCTGGGCGTGTCGGTGATGGAGCTGAGCCACCGCGGGGCCGATTACATGGCGGTGGCGGCCCAGGCCGAGCAGGACCTGCGGGATCTGATGCAGATCCCCGACAATTACAAGGTGCTGTTCCTGCAGGGAGGCGGCCGGGGCCAGTTTGCCGCCGTGGCGCTCAACCTGATGGGCATCAATGCCAAGGCCGACTATATCGTCACCGGCCAGTGGTCCAAGTCCGCCGTGTCCGAAGCCGAGAAGGTGGGGGACGTGCGGGTGCTGGACGGGCTGCAGGCCGCCGAGGACGGCCGCCAGGGCCTGGCCAGCAGCTGGGCGTTGGACTCCACCGCCGCCTACGTGCATTACTGCCCGAATGAAACCATCGAAGGCCTGGAATACCATTTTGTTCCCGAGACCGGCGACGTGCCCCTGGTGGCGGACATGTCCTCCACCATCCTCTCCCGCCCCATCGATGTGACCAAGTTCGGGCTCATCTACGCCGGCGCCCAGAAGAACATAGGTCCTTCCGGCCTGGCGGTGGTCATAGTGCGTGAAGACCTGCTCAGCCAGGCCTGCCCCCAGGTGCCGGGCATACTGGACTATGCCGCCATGGCCAAGGCCGACTCCATGCTCAACACTCCGCCCACCTATGCCTGGTACCTGGCCGGCCTGGTATTCCAGTGGCTGAAACGCCAGGGCGGCCTGGAGGCCATGGGCGAGCGCAACAAGGCCAAGGCCGAGCTGCTGTACAGCTATGTGGACGCCAGCGACTTCTACCGCAACGAAGTGCATCCCAGCGCCCGCTCCTGGATGAACATTCCCTTCCAGCTGAAGGACGACAGCCTGAACGACGCCTTCCTGAAGGAAGCCAAGGCCGCAGGCCTGCTGGCGCTCAAGGGCCACCGTATCGTGGGCGGCATGCGCGCCAGCCTGTACAACGCCATGCCCATCGAAGGGGTGCAGGCGCTGGTCGCCTTTATGGACAAGTTCGCCAAGCAACACGGAAGCTAAGGCTTGAAGCCATAAGCGGTAAGCTGGAAGAAAAACAGCGTCATATGAAAAGGCGGCACCGCTCTGTAGCCGCCGCTTCAGTTGGCGGGCCTCGCTGCGCAAGGCCATTAGAACAAATACAAGGAGTCACCGTGAGTATTGATTTTCTGGCCCTGGCCAACCCCGGGGTGGAAGGGCTGCACCCTTACCAGCCGGGCAAGCCGGTGGAAGAGCTGGAGCGCGAGCTCGGTATCAGCAACAGCGTGAAGCTGGCCTCCAACGAAAACCCCCTCGGGCTGGGACCCAAGGCCCGGGCCGCCATCGAGCGCGCCCTGCCGGAGCTGGCCCGTTACCCGGACGCCAACGGTTTCGCCCTGAAGGCCAGGCTGGCGCAAAAGCTGGGAGTGGGTGCCGGCCAGCTTATTCTGGGCAACGGCTCCAACGAGCTGATCGATCTGGTGTTCCACACCTTCGTGTCGCCTGGGCAGCAGGTGGTGTATTCCCAATACACCTTTATCGTCTATGCCCTGGCGACCCAGGCCCATGGCGCCGAGGCGGTGGTGGTGCCGGCTTCCGATTTCGGCCACGATCTCGAGGCCATGGCGGCGGCCGTGACCCCGGCCACCCGGCTGGTGTGCATCACCAATCCCAACAACCCGACCGGCACCTTCGTCGGCGCGGCCGAACTCAAGGCCTTTATGAACAAGGTGCCGGCCCAGGTGCTGGTGGTGCTGGACGAGGCCTATACCGAGTACGTGGCGGAAGACGAGCGTATTCCTTCCATCGACTGGCTGGCCGAATACCCGAACCTGATAGTGTCGCGCACCTTCTCCAAGGCCTATGGCCTGGCGGGGTTGCGGGTGGGCTACATGGTCTGCCACCCGGAGCTGGTGGCGGTGCTCAACCGGGTGCGCGAGCCCTTCAACTGCAACAGTCTGGCGCTGGCGGCGGCGGAAGCGGCGCTGGACGACGAGGACTATCTCAACCGGGCGGTAGAGCTGAACCGGCGGGAAATGGTGCGTTACCAGGACTTCTTCCAGGAGAAGGGCCTGAAATACATCCCCTCCCGGGCCAATTTTATTACCCTGGATCTGCAGAGGGACGCGGGGCCGGTGTATGAGGCGCTGTTGCGGGAGGGGGTGATAGTACGACCCATCGCCGGCTACGGCCTGCCGACCTGCCTGCGTATCAGTATCGGGCTGGAGCATGAAAACCAGCGTTGCCTGGATGCGCTGGCCAAGGTGCTGGGGTGATGAAAAGGCCGGTGTACACCGGCCTTTTGTTTATCTTGCCCTGATGCACCAGCCCTGTTAACGTCTAGAAAGCTTCAGTTGTTGTTTACCCCGAATCTCCAGGAATCATATGGAACGCCTTAAGTTATCGCCTATTGCCCGGGTGGAGGGCACCGTCAACCTGCCCGGCTCCAAGTCAGTCTCAAACCGTGCGCTGCTGCTCGCGGCCCTGGCCCAGGGCACGACCCGCCTGACCAATCTGCTCGACAGTGACGACATCCGCCACATGCTGGATGCGCTCAAGACCCTGGGGGTCCAGTACGAGTTGTCGGAAGACAAAACCGAATGCGTGGTCCATGGCCTGGGCCGGGCTTTCAGCGTGAAGGAGCCGGTATCCCTGTTCCTCGGCAATGCCGGCACCGCCATGCGCCCCTTGTGTGCCGCCCTGTGCCTGGGCACCGGCGAGTTTACCCTCACCGGGGAGCCGCGCATGTGGGAACGGCCCATCGGCCACCTGGTGGATGCTTTGCGTGAAGCCGGCGCCGATATCAGCTATCTCAAGACCGACGGCTACCCGCCGGTATTCATCAATGGCAAGGGCCTGTGGGGCGGCGATGTCCATATCGACGGCTCGGTTTCCAGCCAGTTTCTTACCGCTTTCCTGATGGCCGCGCCCATGGCGTCGGGCGATACCCGCATCCATATCAAGGGGGAGCTGGTTTCCAAGCCTTATATCGACATTACCCTGCATATCATGAAGCAGTTCGGGGTGACGGTAGAGCATGACAACTACCAGACCTTCTATACCCAGGGCAACCAGAGTTACCAGTCACCAGGAACCTTCCTGGTGGAAGGCGATGCCTCTTCCGCCTCTTACTTCCTGGCTGCCGGCGCCATCAAGGGCAAGGTGCGGGTGACCGGTATCGGCCGTGACAGCATCCAGGGCGATATTCGTTTCGCCGATGTACTGGAGGCCATGGGGGCGCGCATTACCTGGGGGAGTGATTTTATCGAGGCGGAGCACGTGGCACCGCTGACGGCGGTCGACATGGACATGAACCATATCCCCGATGCGGCCATGACCATTGCCACCACAGCGCTGTTTGCCGAGGGGGTCACCCGCATCCGTAACATCTACAACTGGCGGGTCAAGGAAACCGACCGGCTTTACGCCATGGCCACCGAACTGCGCAAGCTCGGGGTCGAGGTGGAGGAAGGAGAGGATTATCTGGTGGTGACGCCGGCGGCACGGCTGCAGGAAGCGGAGATCGCCACCTACAACGATCACCGCATCGCCATGTGCTTCTCGCTGGTAGCCCTGAGCGACACCCCGGTGGTGATCCTGGATCCCAAGTGCACTTCCAAGACCTTTCCGGATTATTTCGACAAGCTGGCCAGCATCAGCCAGGCCGAATAAATCCAGAAGCCCCGCATCGCGGGGCTTTATCATTTCTTCCCGCTTCCCGCTTCCCGCTTCCCGCTTCCCGCTTCCCGCTTCCCGCTTTAGTGATGCTTTATCTTTTCCAGCGCTTCCCGTGCCTTGATATCGGCGGCATCCAGTTCGGCCAGCACTTTCTGGATATCTTCCTGCTGTTGCTGCAGGCTGGCGCGTTTTTCCGCGATCATGGCGATCATGGAGTGCAGCTGGGGGCGGGAGCTGTGCTCGGCATCATAGAGCTCAAACAGTTCGCGCATTTCCGCCAGGCTGAACCCCAGGCGCTTGCCTCGCACTGTCAGGGCCAGCCGGATCCGGTCTTTGTGGCTGTAGATACGGGCGTTGCCCTTGCGCTTGGGAGTCAGCAATCCCAGGTCTTCGTAGTGGCGCAGGGTGCGCGGGGTAATATCAAACTCATCGGCCAATTCAGAAATGGTGTAAGTAACTTCCTTATTGGGCATCATCAACTCACTCCAGTGGTACCGCGGCTTGTGAAGCCAGACCTTACACCCATATGGGTAGGCTGTGAAGCCCGGCTTTGACTCACCGCAGAGATTACGCCAAGATGAACGTTTGCCGCTATTACGGAGACGGTGTGTTTATTTTCAAGGTGCAAGACGGGCAGGGTGGTCGGGCCGAAATTCGCCTCCAGGCGTTGGACTGGAGTGAGCAGGGCGACGTCGTTTTTACCTGTAACAGCGATGCGCTGGCCGTACTGCTGCTGTCCGGTTGCCGCTCCGGCAATGGTTTTTTTGAGCTGTTGCCCGGCACCAAACCCATGTATGTGGAGCAATGGCTGGAGTATCTGCAGGAAGCCGGGCGGCTGGCCCAGGTCGAGATGGAGATAAAAACGCCCTTTGACCCGGGCTACGGTGAGCTATGTGGTCTGGACTCGGAACAGCTTAAAAAGCTGCTGGAGCTGGTATACCGGGTCGGTGGCTTCAACCGGCTGCAGATCATGCGCTACCTGAAGCACCGCCATAATCCCTCGACCATGTCGACCCGTTACAGTCCGGATGAAATCAAGCGCTACCGTCACCTGGGAGAGCTGATCAATTATCTGCTCCGGCTCAAATCGTCAGGCCCCTGAAGCTCGTGAGGTCGGCGGGCTTGGCCACCAGGTAACCTTGGATGCCGTCGACATACATGGTTTCCAGCACCCGTTTTTGCTCGGCGGTTTCGACTCCTTCGGCAATCACATGACAGCCGAGGCGCTGGGCCAGATCCACTATCATACGCACGAACTGCTGGTTGGTGCTGTCCTCTTCCAGGTGCCTGACCAACTGGGCATCGAGCTTGATATAATCGGGCTTGACCTCTTTCAGCAAACGGAAAGAGCCATAGCCGTGGCCGAACTTGCTGACCGCCGAACGGGCACCGCTGCGGCGAATCATGTCCAGCAGCCGCTTGCCGGCAACCAGCTGGTGTTCCAGCACATGTTCGTCCAGTTCAAACACCAGGCTGGAGGTGATAGCCACATCGCGCAGTAACACCCGCTCCAGCCAGATCAGAAACGAGTTCTGCTGCAGGCTGGCCGGCGTCAGATTGATCGCCCAGCGCTGGGCCGGTATGTCCTTTTGGGCAATCTGGCGCAGGGTCATCTCGATGATTTTCTGCTCGAACAGCATGGACAGATCGAGCCGCTGCAGCATGGCAAATACCGTGGTGGTGGGGTAATAGCCGCCACCGTCATTGGGAAAATGCGAATAAATTTCGTTGTAGCCGGGCATGGCGGGCTTGCGGATCTGCACCGGCTGCACCAGCAGCTGGATCCTGTCTTCTTCCAGCATGGTCTGCAGCCGTTGACGCCACTGGCTTTCGCCCATGTCTTCATCGTCCAGGTTCTTGAGCACGATGCGCCAGCCATTGGGCTCCCCCCCCTGGGCCTGGGCCAGCGCAGAGTCGGCCCTGATCAATACCTGCTCTGGAGATTGCCCCGGCAACAGCTGGGTGAAACCGATATAGGCGGCACAATCCAGCTCATGCACATGCTGGTAATGATGCAGATCCTGACGCAATTGGGTGCCCAGGCTCTGGGCCAGGGGCTCACATTGTCCCTTGGTCAGCACGGCGATATCGGTACCGCTGATCCGATAGGCCCGGGCGCCCAGCAGTGGCTGTATGGCCTTGCGCACCAGTTTGGCGATGTCCTGCAGGTACTGGTCGCCAGCCTGAAAACCCAGGCGGTTATTGGTATCCTGCAGGGCGCTGGCCCGCACTATCATCAGGGTGGCGGTGGCGAGCTTGTTGTCGTCGGTCAGCATCAGGCTAAGGTCGCGACGGAAAGCATAACGGTTGCCAAGGTTGGTCAGGCTGTCCTGATGACTTTGCTGATGCGCTTCGCTGAGTTGCTGCTGGAGACTGTCTATCTGGCTCTTGTAGCTTTGATGCAAGCCGATGATTCCCTGCTCGACCCGATTATGACTACCGACCCGCCCCAGATCCGGATCGAGCAATAGCGATTGGAAGTACTGCTCTTGTTCGCGGCATTCTTTGCCCCAACGCACATACAGGCCAGCAAAGATCAGCAGGCCGGTCAGGGTCAGTGGCAGGGAAAGCAGTAGCCATTGGACCGTGGCCGGGCGAGTGTCGAGACGGTAAAACACGGGGATTTGCTCAATCACCAGTTGATGGTTGGCTGCGGCCTGTCCGAACCACCAGGCTTGCTTCCCTGCGGTCAGTGGCTGTCCCGTGGACAGCTCGGCGAGACCAGGCAAGAGGGAAGCGGGGTTTTCCCAAGACAGGGAGAGAGCAACACGATCGTGGATCTGCTGTTCTTGGTGCGTCAGCGAGCGATAGCTGGCCCACCAGGGTAACAATATGCTCAGCAAGATAAAGATAAAGCCTGCCAGCAGCAGCACCTGACCGAAGGGGCGAGTTTCCCGCATAACCATCATCCTTGCAAAAACGGGATAACAGAGTGAAAATGCACAGTATGAGGAACGAATGCTTACCGACTCATGATGGTCCAAAGCATCTGAAAAGACAAGAAAATTGGCTCCCCCTGCTGGACTTGAACCAGCGACATACGGATTAACAGTCCGCCGTTCTACCGACTGAACTAAGGGGGAACAACTTTTGAAACTGGCTCCCCCTGCTGGACTTGAACCAGCGACATACGGATTAACAGTCCGCCGTTCTACCGACTGAACTAAGGGGGAACAACTTTTGAAACTGGCTCCCCCTGCTGGACTTGAACCAGCGACATACGGATTAACAGTCCGCCGTTCTACCGACTGAACTAAGGGGGAACAACTTTTTGAAACTGGCTCCCCCTGCTGGACTTGAACCAGCGACATACGGATTAACAGTCCGCCGTTCTACCGACTGAACTAAGGGGGAAGAGGCATCCTTGAATGCGAGGCGCATGGTAATGGCTGTCTCCTGGGCTGTCAACACACAAAGCCGCGTTATCAAAGAAATCAGGTTGTTTGCTCTAATAATGTGCAGTCGGCGCTGGTTTATGCAGCAACCCCATATTTAGCGCGCGGGTTAGGCCGCGTTGCCGCGGTCGAGGGGGCAGAGGGGAAGGGGCATGCTCGGTGTCGACCGATTGTTCCTCATGCGCTAACCGGCCGGTGTCGTGGTATCAGGATCGGTTATTTAGCATCCGGGAGCGGGTTGTTGGGCTGCTTGCTCCTTTGTGGTGCTGTGACTGCTTCAATAGAGAGAGTTCGCCAATAAAGGCGCTCAATATTGCACCAATGTAAAACAATGCCCGAGTAATAACACTAATTTCCTGGTTCATTATCTCTCGTTTGAACTGTGCTCTCTTTATTTGATGGTGCCGCCACCAGGGATTATATCGAGCCCGAAAACGGGGTTTTTATGGGCGGATAGGGGGGTGTCGCTTGCCTGGATTATTCACATGGCTGGAGTAAATTACCAACTTATACGGCTGTGTAGTTTTTTTTGCTGAACTTGTTGTACTTATTGGTTTTTTTATCTGATTGTGACGAACGTCTTAGTATCCGCTATTAAACGTGATGTTTTAATGAAAAAAACGATTAAAGTTAATTTATTTGTCATAAGAATAGGCTTATAGTGGGCTGGTCAAGACGCTCAGACTTAAATAACAAAAAGTAAAGAGAGTACGAGGGTTTTGGTATTGCTCCTGGATTCGACGAGAGGGGCCTTACCTATGAAAAACGGTGTTTCGCCGTTTTCGTGATATAGCTGTAAACAAAGGAGTGGATTTGATGACCGATAAAAAAGTTGTGCTGGTGACCGGAGCCGCTGGTGGTATTGGTACGGAAGTGTGCCGTCTGTTTTTAGAAAATGGATACAAAGTTGTGGCCACACACCGTCCAGGGAAAGAGCAGCAGGCCACCAACTGGTTGCAGGAAGAAAAGCTTGCCGACAAGGACATCCAACTGCTGGCACTGGATGTGAGCGATCACAACGCGGTCAGCGAAGTGCTGGCCGAGACCCTGCGTGAGTTGGGGCATATCGATGTACTGGTCAACAACGCCGGCATCACCCGCGATGCCACCTTCAAGAAAATGACCTTTCAGCAGTGGCAGGAGGTGATGGACACCAACCTCAACAGCCTGTTCAGTGTTACCCAACCCATATTCAACCAAATGTGTGAGCAGGGTAGCGGTCGCATCATCAATATCTCTTCCGTCAATGGCCTCAAGGGACAATACGGTCAGGTGAACTATTCGGCCGCCAAGGCGGGCATGATCGGTTTTACCAAGGCCCTGGCCGCGGAAGGCGCGCGTTTTGGCGTTTGTGTTAATGCCGTGGCGCCCGGTTATACCGCCACCCCCATGGTGACCGCCATTCGTGAAGACGTGCTGGATTCCATCAAGGCCACTATTCCCCTGAAACGGTTGGCCACCACCGACGAAGTGGCAGGCGCAGTATTGTACCTGGCCGGTGAATACGGCGGTTACGTTACCGGTGAAACCCTGTCGGTCAACGGCGGTCTCTACATGAAGTAAGGCCCGCTGGCCTGTTATCAACGGAGTGAGCATTATTTATGTCTGAATCTGTATATATCGTTGCGGCTAAACGCACCCCTATCGGCAGCTTTTGTGGTGCCTTGAAGTCTGTTTCTGCGGCGGAGTTGGCCGGTGTTGCCATCAAGGGTGCCTTGGAGCAAGCCGGACTGTCACCGGACAAGGTCAACGAAGTGATCGTCGGCAACGTGGTCGGTGCCGGCCAGGGCATGGGCGTGGGCCGCCAAGCGGCACTGGCTGCCGGTATTCCGGCCGGTGTGCCGGCCTATAGCCTGAACATGGTGTGTGGCAGCGGCATGAAAACCCTGATGGACGCCTGTGCCCATATCAAGGCGGGCGATGCGGAGGTGGTCGTGGCTGCCGGTTGCGAAAACATGTCCCAGATCCCCTTCGTTGTTAAGGGTGATCTGCGGGGTGGCAACAAGATGGGGGACATGGCCCTGTCCGACCTGCTGATCAGTGATGGCCTGACCGATGTGTTCAACAAGTACCACATGGGCGTGACCGCCGAAAACGTGGTGGCTCAGGAAAAGATCAGCCGTGAAGAGCAGGATGCGCTGGCTGCGGCCAGCCAGGCCAAAGCGGTGGCTGCGATTGAAGCTGGTCATTTCAAGGCCGAGATTGTTCCGGTCGAGGTGAAGACCCGCAAGGAAACTCTGACCGTCGATACCGATGAGTATCCCAAGGCCGGCACCACGGTCGATACCCTGGCCAAACTGCGCCCCGCATTCAAAGCGGACGGTTCGGTCACTGCGGGTAATGCCTCTGGCATCAACGATGGTGGCAGTGCCATTATCGTAGCCAGCCGGTCGGCAGTGGAGAAGTACGGTCTGACCCCGCTGGCGGAAGTCGTCAGCTACGGCCAGGGCGGCATAGCCCCCGAAATCATGGGGCTGGGTCCGGTACCCGCCATCGATCAGGCGCTGACCCGCGCCGGCCTCAAACTGACCGATATCGAGCGGCTGGAGCTTAATGAAGCCTTTGCCGGCCAGGCGTTGGGCGTGGTCAGGCAACTGTCTGCCAAACATGACGTGGCCGAGCAGGCACTGCTGGACAAAACCAACAAGAATGGCGGTGCCATTGCCCTGGGGCATCCGCTGGGGGCATCCGGCAGCCGTATTCTGGTCACCCTGCTGTATGAGCTGCAGCGCAGCGGTAGCACCCTGGGCCTGGCGTCCTTGTGTGTGGGCGGCGGCATGGGCACCGCGGTGGTGCTGAAGCGGGTCTGAGACCGGCTCGCCACCCGACATAATAAATATTTACTTTCCCTTTAAGGAACTGGTTATGTACACCGATATTTTCAAAGGCTTCAATGATCAAACTGAAAAAACCTTTGGCCCCATGCTGAAATACAACCAGCTGGTTGCCAAGAATTTTACCGACCTGACCAACCTGCAACTGGAGGCGGCTCGTCAGTATGCGGAGATCGGTCTGGCTCAACTGCAGGCTAATAGCCAGGTCAAGGATGTGCAGAGCCTGGTGTTCTGTGGCTCCAAGCAGCTGGAAACCATGAACCGTATCAGTCAGCAAATGATTGAAGACGGTAAAAAACTGGCCGAGCTGGCTCAGGAATTTAAAACCGGTCTCGAAGCCCTGGCTGCAGACGCTCAGAAAAAATAACAGTCTGTGATGGGTTAGCCCGTCAGGAATAAGATACCGGCAGGGAAGGGCTTTCGGGCACCTTCCCGCTTTAGCTGCCGTTTTGCCTTGTTCGTGCGGGCGCTATCTCTATCAGGGAGGGACAATGCAGCAAGATATGTATAACGGTACCGATCCCATTCGCCAGTTCTTTCAGTGGAATGAAACCATGTGGTCGGACATGCAACGTGCCAGCCTGGGTGATAACCAGGTGACCCAGGCGTTATCGGAAGTCAATGCCCAGGATCTGAAGATCTTTTATGAGGCCGTTTCGACCAATCCGATGCGGCTGCTCGATATGCAGATGCAATGGTGGCAGGGTCAGTTGGCGATTTGCCAGAACAGCATGGTGAAAACGCTGGACAAGGATGCGGCGAGTCTGGTGCAGGATCCTCCTGGTGAGCGGCGGTTCCAGCATAAGTCATGGAAGGAAGACCCCCACTTCGATTTTATGCGCCAGTCCTACCTGCATTTTGCCAAATCGCTGACCGAGATGCTGGACGTGGTGGAGGGCTTGCCGGAATCGGTACGCCAACGGCTGAGCTTTACCTTTCGTCAAACCATCAACGCGCTGTCTCCGACCAACTTCATCTGGAGCAATCCGGAGCTGCTGCACCGCACGCTGGAAGAAAAAGGTGCCAATCTGGTCAAGGGGATAGAATTATTCCAGGAAGATCTGGCGGCCAGTGCCAACTTGCTGAAAATTCGGATGACGCGGCAGTCGGCCTTTACCCTGGGCAAGGATCTGGCGACCACCCCCGGCGAGGTGGTGTTCAGGAACGATATTTTCGAGCTGATCCAGTATCGGGCCAGCACAGAGACGGTGCATCAAACGCCCCTGTTGGTGATTCCGCCTTTCATCAACAAGTTTTATATCCTGGATCTCAAGGAACAGAATTCACTGGTGGGCTGGCTGCGGGATCAGGGCCATACGGTCTTTATCATGTCCTGGCGCAACCCGGGTAAAGAGCAGGCCAGCATCGGCTTCCAGGATCTTATCCATTCCGGCACCATGGAAGCCATCCGGGTGATTGAGCAGATCACCGGTGAGAAAGAAGTCAATGCCATCGGCTACTGCATCGGCGGGACTCTGCTCGCTTCCACCATGGCACTCTATGCGGCTCGCCGCATGAAGCCCAGGGTCAAGAGCGCCACCTTCCTGACGACCCTGCTGGATTTTACCCAGCCGGGAGAAGTCGGCGTCTTTATCAACGAGCCGGTGGTGAATGCCATGGAGCAGATGAACGATGCCCAGGGCTTCTTCGATGGTCGGCAGATGGCGGTGACCTTCAGCCTGCTGCGGGAAAACAGCCTCTACTGGAATTACTATATCGATAATTACCTGAAAGGCGAAGAGCCGGCGGATTTCGATATTCTGTACTGGAACAGCGACAGTACCAACCTGAGTGCCACCTGTGCCAGCTTCCTGCTGCGTGGATTGTACCTGAACAACAGCCTGAGCCGCCCCGGCGAAGTGAAGGTGGGTAATTTCGGTATCGATCTGTCCAAGGTGAAAACACCCAGTTACTTCCTTTCGACCAAGGAAGATCATATCGCCCTGTGGGATGCAACTTTCAATGGCTCCGGGTTGCTTGGCGGCGAGAAGACCCTGGTGCTTGGCGAGTCCGGGCATGTGGCCGGGGTCGTCAACCCGCCGAACAAAAACAAGTACGGTTACTGGCTCAGTGACGAGAACTTTGACAGTGCCGAGCAATGGCTGGCTGCGGCCCGGCGGGAAGCCGGATCCTGGTGGCCGCACTGGCAACAGTGGGTGACGCCTTATCTGGGGGACGACAAGGTGCCGGCAAGGACGGTCGGCAACGAGGAATGCCCGGGCCTGATGCCCGCACCGGGCCGCTATGTGCAGCAGACGCTGCCGATAGAGGAATAAATGGTCTGAAGCCGCCCACGGGCGGCTTTTTTATTGTAAACCTGCTTATTCCGGCTCTGGCTATTGAGCACCGGGCGGAGATCATGGATCATGGTCGTTTGATTATGCTATCCCCACACTCGAGGTGCATGAATGAGTCAGGCGGACCATCGTCCCAGCAATTTTATTCGCCAAATCATCGATGAAGATTTGGCCAGCGGTAAGCATCAGTCGGTACAGACCCGTTTTCCGCCGGAGCCGAATGGCTACTTGCATATCGGCCATGCCAAGTCCATTTGTCTGAACTTCGGTATCGCTCAGGACTACCAGGGGCAGTGCAATCTGCGCTTCGATGACACCAACCCGGAAAAAGAAAGTGTCGAATATGTCGAGTCCATCCAGCGTGATGTGCATTGGCTCGGTTTTGAATGGAGTGGCGACATCCGTTATTCCTCCGACTATTTCGATCTGTTGTACGGTTATGCGGTAGAACTGATTGAAAAAGGGCTGGCCTACGTCGATGAGCTGGCCCCTGAGCAAATCCGCGAGTACCGTGGCACCCTGACCACGCCGGGCCGCAACAGCCCTTACCGGGATCGCCCGGTGGAGGAAAACCTGAGCCTGTTTACCCATATGCGTAACGGGGAAATCAAGGAAGGTGCAGCCTGCCTGCGCGCCAAGATCGACATGGCGTCACCCTTTATGGTGATGCGAGACCCGGTGCTGTATCGGGTACGTTTTGCCCACCATCACCAGACCGGGGACAAGTGGTGCATCTATCCGATGTACGACTTCACTCACTGCATCTCCGATGCCATCGAAGGCATCACCCATTCACTCTGTACCCTGGAGTTCCAGGACAACCGTCGCCTCTATGATTGGGTGCTCGACAACATCAGCATCGGCTGCCATCCGCGCCAGTACGAGTTTTCCCGGCTCAACCTGGAATACACGGTGATGTCCAAACGCAAGCTCAATCAACTGGTGACCGACGGCCATGTGGAAGGGTGGGACGATCCGCGCATGCCGACTATTTCCGGCCTGCGACGTCGTGGTTATACACCGGCCTCGATCCGCGAATTCTGTCAGCGCATCGGGGTGACCAAGCAGGACAATACCGTCGAGATAAGCATGTTGGAGGCCTGTATCCGGGACGATCTCAACGAGAACGCCCCGCGGGCCATGGCGGTACTGCGCCCGGTACGGCTGGTCATTGAAAACCTGGCCGCGGATCATCTGGAAATCCTGAGTGCGCCGAGTCATCCGAACAAGCCGGAAATGGGCAACCGTGAATTGCCCTTTACCCGCGAGCTCTATATCGACGAGGCGGATTTCCGGGAGGAAGCCAACAAGAAATACAAACGACTGGTCCTGGGCAAGGAAGTGCGGCTGCGCAATGCCTATGTCATCAAGGCCGAGCGGGTAGAAAAAGACGGCGATGGCAATATCACCACCATTTTCTGCAGCTATGACCCCGATACCCTGGGCAAGGATCCGGCCGACGGCCGCAAGGTGAAAGGGGTTATCCACTGGGTTTCCGCCAGCCATGGGCTGCCTGCCGAAGTACGTATTTACGAACGCCTGTTCAGCGTACCTAACCCGGGTGCGGCGGAGTCGTTCGAGCAGGCACTGAACCCTGCTTCACTGCAAGTGCTGAGCGGCGCGGTGATCGAGCCGTCGCTGGTCAAGGCTCGCCCCGAATGTGCCTTCCAGTTCGAGCGCGAAGGCTATTTCTGCCGCGATAACAAAGCCGAAGGCCTGGTGTTCAACCTGACCGTCGCGCTGCGTGACTCCTGGGGCAAGGAAGAGGCCTGAAGTCGAATCCGGTCCTGAACCAAAAGCCGCGCCTGTCGCGGCTTTTTTGTTTGCCGATTGCTCCCTGTCCGATCATAGCGGGGCGGTGACATGCACTATTATCCACAAGGTTATCATGACGACCACCGCCAAGATGTGAGCTCTTCCCCTGCTGCCACTGCCGGGGCTTCCACTGGAGGGGATAAAGTGGGCCCTGGACCATAGCGGAACGATGCCAGGAGCGCTCCCCTGACCTGCTGGTATTGGAGAGGGCTATTGAGCCTGCAGGCCCTGAAGCGTTGTCTGTGGTAATAAAAAGCCGCAGTTAGACTGCGGCTCTGTCGGGTAACCTGAAAACCGGTAACCCTACTCGTCGTTGTGGTTGCACGCGTCATTGGTGCAATGGCCGTAGAGGTACAGGCTATGGTTGGTGAGCTTGATATTGTACTGGCTGGCGATGTCGCGCTGGCGTTGCTCGATGATTTCGTCGTGAAACTCGATGACTTTGCCGCAGTCCAGGCAAACCAAGTGGTCATGGTGTTCCTGGGTGGCCAGCTCGAACACCGATTTGCCGCCTTCGAAATGGTGGCGGGTGACGATACCGGCGTCATCGAACTGGTTCAGCACCCGGTAAACGGTCGCCAGGCCGATTTCTTCGCCTTGGTCGATCAGCAGCTTATACAGATCTTCCGCACTGACATGCTGGGTTTCCGGTTGTTGCAGTAGCTCGAGTATCTTTACTCGCGGTAGCGTCACCTTGAGCCCTGCTTTTTTCAGTGCTTGATTGTTGTCAGCCATAAAAATAAAGGTTCGCATTTTTCGTTTGGGTATTGCTTTTATTGTGCTTGTTCCTGACCGTAATGGCAACCTCAATCTGTCTTGCGGGCTGATTGCGCTGGTCTGCGCCAAGAAGCTGACAATAGTGCCGCCTTTTTGCTAGTATCCGTTTTACTTTTTACTGGTCGGATGAGATGGATGAAGCTGATATTTTCTCGCCCCTGGCTGCTCCGCCGCCTGTTGAACGGCTGGCCTCCTTTCTGGGGGGCCGGGATCCGCATCGAGCAGCTCAGTCGCGACTATAGCTACTGTCGGGTAGGGCTGGCGCTGCGTTGGTGGAATAAAAACGCAAACCGCACCCAGTATGGCGGCAGCCTGTTTTCGATGACGGATCCTGTCTATTCGATGATGCTGATGGCGGTGCTGGGACCGGGATATTATGTATGGGATCGGGAGGCCAGGATAACCTTTCTCAGGCCCGGCCGCGGGCGGGTCTACGCTGATATTCATTTGAGCCTGGAGCGGCTGGCCGAAATTCGTGATGCGACCGATAACGGCGCTAAATATTTTCCCCATTTCCGCATCAATATCCTGGATGAACAGGGTGAATTGGTTGCCGAGGTGGAACGAACCCTCTATGTGCGCAAAAAAGCAGCAAACAGGCACTAAATCATGCTCTTAAGCAAAATTTCCTAATGTCATGGCCTATAAAATAATTTGCGATAAGCAGGGAACTTCGTTCATACTTACGGCGCCTAATGTGGTCTTTTTGACTCCCAAAAAACAAGGAGCAGGTAATGCGTAATAAAATGATGTTAGTAGGTGGTGTTGTGAGTGCTCTGTTGCTGGCTGGCTGTAGCTCTACTACCGCTCTGGAAAGCAAGCTGGACAGCCTGGCCCAGGACGTACAAGCCGTTCAGCAAGGTCAGCAAATGAACTCTGCCAAGATCGATCGTCTGGCTGCTGACGTTGCCGAAGCTCGTGCTTCTGCCGACCGCGCCAACTCTCGTCTGGACCAGATGGGCCGTTACACCAAGTAATAGCGGTGTGCGGAAAAAAAAGCCTGGCTTCGGTCAGGCTTTTTTTATTCCAGAATGTCCGGGCAGTATCCCGGGCACCGAGCCGGCATCATTCAACCGACGTGGTCACTGGCGGCAATGTTCAGGTGTCGGTCTTTACCCATGACGGCCCACAGGAGTACCTGTAATGGGTTCGGCTGGCTCGAGTGGCGGCTGGTAGAGGTAGCGGTTTGAGATCCCAGCCCAGCGGCATTGGAGCCGAGTGGTGGGCCGGTCGGGCAAGTATTGGGGTGATGGGCGGGGGATTGAGTCTCAGTGCCGACCCGGTGGCCGGCACTGAGCACTCGGCTTAGTACAGCTGGCCCACCAGCTGGGGCACACCCTGCTGATGGCTAATCACCTGTTCGATAAGACCACGGTCGGCGCCCTGCTCCAGCAGCGGCATCAGCGCGGTCAAATCCAGCGGACGGGTATCGGCCAGCCCTTCCGGGGTCAGGGGCTCGTGGGCTTCGACAAAGGTCTGACCGTATTGGTCGGTACTGACCTTCAGCGCCTGGTTGACGATTTGTACCCGGGTACCGTTACCGACCTGGGCAAACAGCCACTCCACATGCTCGGGATACATACGGATACACCCGGCGCTGGCGCGCAGACCCACGTCGAGCGGGTCGTTGGTACCGTGGATCAGGTATTCGCCGCTGCCGTAGGCCAGACGCATGGCATACTCGCCCAGCGGGTTGTCTGGACCGGGCGGTACCACGGCCGGCAGGGGAATGCCTTTGGCTTCATATTCCTTGCGGGTATTGGCGGTCGGTGTCCAGGTCGGGTTTTTACGCATTTCGGAGATGCGGGTGATCATCTCCGGTGTGGCACGGCCCACCCGGCCTATACCGATGGGGAACACATAGACTTCACCACCTTGCTCCGGATAATAGTACAGCCGCAGCTCCGCCAGGTTGATGACAATGCCCTGGGTTTCTGCCCGAGGCAACAGTAGCTGATTGGGGATAATCACCCGCTGGCCCGGTTGCATCAGGAACAAGTCCTGATCCGGGTTGGCGGCCAGTAGCAGTATGGGGCTGACGCCATAATAGCGGGCCAGGGCCGCCATGCTGTCACCTTCCTGGGCCGTATGGACGACGATCTGGCCTACCGGCCTGCCGGGGTCTTCCGGCAATGGAATGGGGTTAATGTTGGCCTGTGCCAGTGAGGCCGGCAACAGCAGCATCAACAATAAAACGCGTAACATCTTCATGTTTTTTCTCTTGCATCCAGTTTGGCTTCTACCCTGCTATCGTAAGTGATCGCAGACAAACAAAAAAGGGACGCGCGGCCCGCGTCCCTGATTAGACCTGAAGAATTGAATTAAGATTCCAGTTCTTTCAGACACATTTCTTCGTAAAGTTGTTTGCACCAGGCTTTGACCCTGTCCTGGGTCAGTTCGGGCTGCCTGTCTTCATCTATGCCCAGGCCGATAAAGTGGCCGTCATCCACCAGGGCACGGGAGGCCTCGAACTCATAGCCTTCGGTTGGCCAGTGGCCGATGATGATGGCGCCTTTGGGCTCGATGATGTCGCGCAGCGTACCCATGGCATCCAGGAAATACTCGGCATAGTCTTCCTGATCACCGCAACCGAAAATGGCTACCAGCTTGTCGTTGAAGTCGATTTGTTCCAGCTCGGGGAAAAAATCATCCCAGTCGGCCTGGGATTCGCCATAGTACCAGGTCGGGATCCCGAGGAGCAGCAAATCGAAACCGGCGATATCCTCCTTGGTGCTCTTGGCGATGTCGTGTACCTCGATAAGATGCTTTCCCAGTTCCTTCTGGATCATCTTGGCCACGGCCTCGGTATTGCCGGTATCACTTCCAAAAAACAGACCTACACTTGCCATAATAATGCCGTACCTGTTGAAAAGGGGTGTATCAAAATCCTGGTTCTAATCGGAGCCCTGTTGTTCTAATTGCTGCAATAACAGCGCATGGATAAGCTCAGCGCGGCTGAGCCGGCGCTCGGTGGCCAGGATATTCAGTTTACTGAACAGTTGTTCATCCACCTTAAGCTCAATGCGTCTTAGTCCACGTTCGCGATCGCGTTTCAGCTGATTGCGTTTGTTGAGCTTGAGCTGGGCTGGCCGGGGCAGGGGATTGGTTTTTGGCCTGCCGGGCCGACGTTCATCGGCAAACAAGTCCAGCGTGGTTCTATCTGCATCTTGCTTGGCCATGGGTTAACCGATCCCGCCTCCTTCCCAGGCGGCTTCGATCACTCCCTTGGCAATAAAGCCGGCGCAGCCCAGAAACAATACCAGCCAGACGATGTAACGGCCAAATTTGGGCACATTGCCCCGTTTGAGTACATCCTGAATCGCCAGCCCGATCAGCAGGAAAATGGCCACAAAAAACAGCTTGAGGCCCATGCTTTCCAGCAGCTCGATTTGTTCCAATGACATCATGTTGCCCGACCGTTGAAATTGAGCGCAACTATACCATAAAGAATTTGAGCCTGTTAACCGGCCTCGATGAGGAAATCCTGGACCAAGCGGTTGAACATCTGCGGCTTCTCAGCATGCAGCCAGTGCCCGGTATCCTGGATGACCCGTGCCTTGGCCCGAGGAAATTGCTGCCGCACCAGCGGTTGGTGCTCGGGCAACAAATAATCGGACTCGCTGCCCTTGAGGAACAGGGTGGGCCCCTCGTAAGGCTGCGGTATGCCGGGCCAGCCCATGATGGCTTGATAATGAGCGAACAGCACGGGAACGTTAAAGCGCCAGGGAGCATCGCCGTCGGCCAGGAATGACTTCAGCAGAAACTGACGCACCCCGGCGAGGTCCACATGCTGGGCAAGCACGGCGTCGGCTTCCTTCCGGCTTTGGCAGCCGGCTTCAGCAACGGCCTGCAGTCCCCGGAACACAGCATCATGGCGGGCCTGGGTATAGGCGACCGGGGCAATATCGGCCACCACCAGGGCGTGGACGTCGGCCGGTGCCAGAGCCGCCGCCATCATGGCAATCTTGCCGCCCATGGAGTGTCCCACCAAGGCGGGTCGCTCCAGTTCAAGCTGTTCGGCAAGCGCCAGAATATCTTCGGCCATGGCGGCATAGCCCATCTGTTCATCGCGAGGTGACTGGCCATGATTGCGTACGTCCACGGCGATCACGTCAAACTGCCCGGCCAGTGCCTTGCCGAGACCATTCAGATTATCCAGACTGCCGAACAGGCCGTGGATCAGCATCACCGGCCGGCCTTGCCCCTGACGGCGAAAATTCAGTTGCATGTTAATTCCCTGAGGT
Source organism: Zobellella iuensis (assembly GCF_016746085.1). Classification (GTDB taxonomy): domain Bacteria; phylum Pseudomonadota; class Gammaproteobacteria; order Enterobacterales; family Aeromonadaceae; genus Oceanimonas; species Oceanimonas iuensis. The sequence goes on along the minus strand of NZ_JAERTZ010000025.1, from coordinate 117,848 downwards.
AAACCGAGGGCAATATTGTTGCCCGCTCTTGCCGGCGGCGCAACCCGCTTGGGCCCATGGCCTGCTCCATGTATAATCGTGCCCAGTGATTGGGAGCGGACATGCCAAAAAACATGATGAAAACCATAGAGGTAGATGAAGATCTTTACCGTTATATCGCCAGCAACACCCGCCATATCGGCGAAAGCGCCTCGGACATACTACGACGACTGCTGAAGTTGCAACCTGCCGCGAGTGCCGTTGCCGAACCGACGCCGGTGGCGGGCAAGGGGATAGCGCAAATGCTGGGCGGCAATGAGCTGGCTGCAGACGAGTCGGCCATCGACCGTTTCATGCATATTCTGGCGGTGCTCTATCGGGAAAACCCCACCTCTTTTGCCCAGGCCTGCGATATCAAGGGGCGCAAGCGCATCTATTTCGCCGACTCCGAGGCGGCCCTGCTGGCCGCCGGTAATACCACCAAACCCAAAGCCATCGACGGCAGCCCCTACTGGGTGATCACCAATACCAATACCGGTCGCAAGCGCAACATCGTCGCGCAACTGATGGCGGCCATGGGCTATCCTCACGGACTGATCGAGCGGGTGTGCCAAAGTATTTAACACACTGAAGGACTAAGCCTATGACCATGCATCCCAGAGCCGGAGCGCCGGCCGGTGTCGACGATCTTGTCAATATTCCGCGGTTGATGGCCGCCTATTACCAACTGCGGCCGGATCCGGCCCGGGCGGAGCAGCAGGTGGCTTTCGGTACCTCGGGACACCGGGGCTGCGCCCTGGATGGCAGCTTCAACGAACTGCATATCAGGGCCATCTGCCAGGCGGTGGCGGAGTACCGCACAGGCCAGGGATTGGGCGGGCCGCTGTTTCTGGCCATGGATACCCATGCCCTGTCGGAAGCCGCCTGGGGCTCGGCCCTGGAGGTGCTGGTGGCCAACGGCCTGGAGGTGAGGGTACAGCAGGGGCGGGGCTATACGCCGACCCCGGTGGTGTCGCACGCCATCCTCAACCACAACCGCGGCCATGCGGATGCTCGGGCGGACGGCATAGTGATCACCCCCTCCCATAATCCGCCCCGGGATGGCGGAATTAAATACAACGGGCCGGACGGCGGGCCGGCCTCGGCGGAAGCCACCCGCTGGATCCAGGACAGGGCCAATGCGCTGATCGCCGCCGGCGGGGCCGGCATCGTTTCCCTGTCCTTTGCCGAGGCGTTCGAGCGTGCCGTGGCCTGCGACTATGTCGAAGCCTATGTGGCGGAGCTGGGTGACGTGGTGGACATGGCCGCCATCCGCAAGGCGGGCATCCGCATCGGCATCGATCCCCTGGGCGGGGCGGGTCTGGCCTACTGGCCGCATATCGCCGAGCGTTACGGCCTGGATATCACAGTGGTCAACCCGAGCCAGGACCCGACCTTTGCCTTTATGACCCTGGATCACGACGGCCAGATCCGCATGGATTGCTCCAGTCCCTACTGCATGGCCAACCTGCTGGCGATGAGGGACGATTTCGATATCGCCTGCGGCAACGACCCCGACTATGATCGCCACGGCATAGTGGACCAGGACGGCTTGATGGATCCCAACCACTACCTGGCGGTCTGTATTCACTACCTTTTCACCCACAGGCCCCGGTGGCCGGCGACGCTGGCGATCGGCAAGACCCTGGTGTCTTCTTCCCTGATCGATCGGGTGGCGGCACACCTGGGGCGACTGTTGCTGGAAGTCCCGGTCGGCTTCAAGTGGTATGTGCAGGATCTGAACGATGGCAAGCTGGGCTTTGTTGGTGAAGAAAGTGCCGGCGCCTCCTTCCTGCGCATGGACGGTGAGGTGTGGAGCACGGACAAGGACGGCTTTATTCCCTCGTTGCTGGCGGCGGAAATCCTGGCGGTCACCGGTCTCACCCCGCACCAGTACTACGAGCGGCTGGCGACCGAGCTGGGCCGTCCCGTCTATCGTCGGCTGGATGCCCCTGCCAGCCTGGCGCAAAAGCAGGTGCTGGCCAGGCTCGACCGCAGCGACGTCGAGGCCGACACCCTGGCGGGAGATCCCATTGTCGCCATCCTGACCAGGGCACCGGGGAACGGCGCCGCTATCGGCGGCCTCAAGGTGGTGACCGAGCAGGGCTGGTTTGCCGCCCGCCCCAGCGGCACCGAGCAGGTCTATAAGATTTATGCCGAAAGTTTTCGGGACCAGGCCCACCTGGAGCAGCTGATTGCCGAAGCCCGGCAGTTGGTGAGTGCGACTTTCGCCAAGGCCGGCGTGTAAGAACCGGGTGTTTGCCGGGCCACCCCGGTCATTGGCCGGGGTGGCCTGGTTTCTGCGTCGGCGGACCCTTTGTGGTCATCTCTCTTTCTCTCATTCGTGTTGTCCCGGCGCCGCCGATGTGCCGCACGCTTTTTTTTGACCGCGCTGTTCCGGCGGGAGTATGCATAACTAAACACCGCTCTGGCGGCGGTCAGCATAAATGCTCATGGCAGCAGCTTATATCTTCACTGCAGGTGCAATATCGCCCTGGCGGGAGGGCTGTCCGTCTCCGGCTTTACTAGACTTTGATGCTGAAATCATGTTTTATCGCCATGCGATATCTTGTTTTTATTGGTGTTATTGGAGGTAAATGTGAACGGAAGCCGGCTCGGTGATTTTTTGACCCTCAGCAGGGCGCATCCCTGGGAGCTCGCTCCCTTCAATGAGCGACTGCCCGACGGCAGCGAGGTCCAGGTATGGGATACCGGCGTGTTATGTATTGAACCGCTGTCGCCGGGGAATAAAGATATCGTGCTTTCCTGTGGTATTCACGGCAATGAAACCGCGCCCATCGAGCTGTGTGAACGGTTGCTGCGGGCCCTGGTTGAGGGGCGTCTGCCCTGCCGGCAACGGTTGCTGCTGATCTTCGGCAATCCGGCGGCGATGAACCTGGGGGTTCGGGAGCTGGAGGATAATCTGAACCGGCTGTTTTCCGGCGCTCATGCCCGGGGTGACCAGCACAGCAGGGAGCGGGTACGGGCCGCCAGGCTGGAGCAGTATGTCGCTCGATTCTTCGAGGCGCGTGAAGGGGGTGAGCGGCTGCATTACGATCTGCACACCGCCATCCGTCCCTCCAAGTACGAGAAGTTCGCCATCTATCCCTTTACCCATGGTCAACCCTACAGCCGTCGGCAGCTGGCGTTTCTGAGTGCCTCGGGGGTAGACACCATCCTGCTGGCCCACGGTCCAACGACCACCTTCAGCTACTTCAGCGCCCGTGGCTTCGGCGCCCACGGATTTACCGTCGAACTCGGCAAGGTCATGCCCTTCGGCCAGAATGATGCCAGCCGTTTTTCTGCCCTGGAGCACAACCTGCAGCGGCTGATCAGCGAGCCCGACTGGCAGGCGGAGCCCGTTGATATCAGTAAGATCCGGGTGTTCCGGGTATGCCAGGAAATCGTCAAGCAGAGCGACGATTTCCATTTTAACTTTGCCGATGAGGTGGCCAATTTCACCGCCTTTGCTGCCGGAACTTTGCTGGCCGAGGACGGGACAGAGCGCTGGTTTGCCCGCGAGCAGGAGGAAGCCGTGGTTTTCCCCAATGCCAAGGTGGCCAACCGGCACCGGGCCGCATTGATGGTGGTGGAGGCCGAGTTGCACGCGGAGATGCTGCGCTAAGCCATTCCGGACCCTGAACGGAAATGAGACCACAACGGGAGACTGTTGTGGTCTTTTCATTTTATTATTGTGAACAAAATGTAGATTTTTAGTTTTGTTTTGTGTAATTATTTGTGTGCCCATTGGGTGTAAACAAAAGCACATTAACAATAGTTTTTGTATTCATAAAAATCAGGAAGTCACACTTCAAGAATGTGAGGGAATCACGGATATGAAGCAGATCGGCAAGCGTCTTCTTAGTGTTTCAGCAGTGGCACTGGCGGTCTCCGCCGCGCCCCAGCTCAGTGCCGCCACCTGGTCCGATACCTATATCGGCTACAGGTACGGTACCCAGTTCACCGAGCCCAATAACCCCAACGATATCAAAAAGCATGTGTTGCAGCTGACCCATGCCAGCGGCTATGCCTATGGCCAGAATTTCTTCAATGTGGACCTGCTGCAGTCGGACGGTAACGACAAGGCGAACGGCAGCGATAAAGGCGCCACCGAGGCCTACCTGACCTATCGCCATCAACTGCATCTGGGCAAGGTATTCGATACCGATCTGAGTTTCGGACCGGTCAAGGAGGTGGCGCTGACCGCCGGCTTCGATCTGAACACCAAGAACACCACCTTCGCCCCGCGCAAGCGCATGCTGGTGGCTGGACCCACCCTGAAATTCGATGTGCCCAAAGGGTTTGTGGACTTGAGTCTGTTCTATGCTTACGAGCAGAACCACTGCGGCTTGCCCGGTTGTGGCGCCCCGGGCAACAAGAACGATATCAGCTTCGATCCCTACTATGTGATCGGCCTGGCCTGGGGGCTGCCGTTCCAGGCCGGCCCGGTGCCGATGAAGTTCCAGGGCTTCGCCAACTACAATACCGAGAAGGGTAACGATTATTTCAACAATGGCACCAAGCCGGAAGTCCTATCGCGCAGCTCCCTGATGGTGGACGTGGGCCAGCTGGCGTTCAACAAGAGCAATACCCTGTGGGCCGGTGTCGGCTATGAGTACTGGGACAATAAATTCGGTAACCACGGCAAGCCCGGAGTAGATACCAGGGCGCCGACCTTCCAGTTGGAATGGCATTTCTAAGCCGTCCGCCTACGCCTGTTATTCCTGTGCATAGAGCAGAAGAGCGCCGCGGCGCTCTTCTTTTATTTCAGAAGCGCCAGACCGCCAGTCCCTGCACCGCGCTTTCGCTGATATCGCTGCCGAACTTGTTGTGCCAGTACTGGTACTCGATACCTACGAACAGCCGCTGGGGATCATTGAACAGGGTCTTGCCCAGATCGTAACGCAGCTGGGGCTGGGCCAGGACATGGGCCTTGACCTTGTCGCCGAATTCGTTGGTGCGGCTGCCGATATATTCGGCATGGCCTTCCAGGCTGAAGTCGTGATTAGCGAAGGCGAAGGGAAAGGCCCAGGCGGTATCCAGCATCCAGCTGTCGCCTTCCTTGGGGGCCCCGCCGTTGGCGACGCCCAGGTTGTCATCAATATAGGCGGTGATCAGCGTATTGAAGAAGGCGGCGCCGGGCACGTCAAGTGCCAACTGAATACCTGGCAGGTATTTGCGGATCTTGCTGTCGCCCCCCGCATTGACCCCGAGCACGACCCCCACATCCTTGAGCGGGCCCAGGCTGAGGTCGGCGCCGCTGATTTTGCCGAGACTGAAGTTGAAATAGGCTTCGCCGTACCAGTCCCGTTGCCGCTGGCCGTCATCCCAGTCGGAGTAATCGACAAAGAAGAAATTGTCGCCGTATTTCCAGCCGCTGGCATGTTGCAGGGTATAGATATGGGTGGTCGACTTCTGCTCGGCAGCGGGCCCGAAGGGGTTCTGCTTAAGGTTGCCCAACTGATAATGCAGCTCGGTGCTGCTCCAGTCGGCCCCGAATGCGGGGGTAGCGGCCATGGCAGCCAGCAACGCTAAGGCGGTTTTTTTCATCATGACTCCCTGTCATCATTGTATCCACAATGTGGATGATATTGGGTTATTAGCTACCTAAATTTGTATCAAATTAAGAGCTAAACCATCTTACCCAAATGGTGTCGAAGGAGTTGTGAAGGAAGTCACAACTTTATCTATTATCTTTAAATGAAGATTCTTTTTGTGGAGGTTTTCCTGTGCCCGTCGCCTCACCGGTGTTTGCCGGTGCGGCGTTGCCCACGGCGGAGGCTGTCTTGGGGGCAAAGGGATAGCGGCGGTGGGTAAAGGCCTTATGATAGAGGCTGGCAAAGGCCACCATGAACAGGGTGCCGGCCAGGGTGGGCAGGATGAAGTCCATCGGCGGCAGGTGGGCCCCGGAGAGATAGATCAGTATGGGGTTGGCGCCGGCGGGGGGGTGCAGGGTGTCGGTCAGCACCATCAGGGTAATGCCGAGGCCAAAGCAGGTCGCCAGCCCCAGTATGGGATCCGGCAGAAATTCGAGGCCGAGCACAGCCAGGCTGGTGGTCAGCAGATGCCCGAGGATCACATGCCTGGGCCGGGACAGGGGAGCCGAAGGCAGCAATAACAGCAAGACCAGGGTGGCACCGAGTGGTGCGCTCAGCACCATAAAATGAGCCCAGCTCTTCAGGTAGCTCAGGCAGATCACCGCAACAAAGGCGGCCAGGCCGGCGAGGGTGGCGTCGCGCAGCCGGTGTTTAAAATGCATGCAGACCTCGGTGGCCGTAAACGACTGGAATGGCATCGTCCGGATAGGACAGAGGGTTAAATTGTATTTAAAATGTATAAAAAATAAAGGGCAATCTGGTCGTGCAGCCTTCGATAACTCAACAGCAGGGAGGGGTTATGAACGAGCATGAATCCTTACGTAAAGCGCTGGCCTGGCTGCTGGAGCATCCCGAGCTGGATCAGCATCTGATCGCTGAAGCGAGCCGTCATTTCGATTTATCGCCGCTGGACGAGGAATTTCTGATCCAGTATTTTCTCAGTGGCAGCCATGGCATGGCCCGGACGTCATCAAAAAACACCCGGGATGATGATTTAGACAGCAATTGAATCCATGACTATTTACAGCCGCCGTGGGGGCAAGTATGATGCGCGCTGTCCGGAGGGGTGGCAGAGTGGTTGAATGCACCGGTCTTGAAAACCGGCGTAGGTTAATAGCCTACCGTGGGTTCAAATCCCACCTCCTCCGCCAGATTGAAAACGCCGCTAGAGCATCGCTTTAGCGGCGTTTTTGCTTTTCCGCAACCATGGTCAGGCACAGGGGCAAGCGTACCCGCAGGCTGGGGGCATAGGCCCGAGCGGACGCCCGGTGGACGTACAGGGTGGACCTATGATGGCGGTGCCTTCTGCGCTAGCTGGCCGGCTGGCTCCCGTCCAGGGTACGTCTCCTACGCTGCAGCCAGGCGACCAGGCCGGCCAGGGCCAGGGCGGGAATGAACATCCATTCCTGGGATGGCCGCTCCGCCGGGCGCTGCAGCGCCACTATCTCCAGCTCGAAATCCACGCCCAGCCGCTCGGCCTGGCTGCCGAAGTCCACCCGCTCTATGATGGCCTTGTCGCCCTCCACCCGGACTGCCGCGATACCGGTGCTGGCCAGACGTTCCTCGGCGCCTGCACGGCGGGCATCGAAGCCGAGCTCGACCGTCCGGCTGACCGGCTCGCCAAACAGGTTGGTGCCGCCCAGCTGCAGTATGATGGACTCGGTAGGCCTGAGGTCCGCCACCACCTCCCGCCATTCGCTGCCATCATATTCCGCCATCGGCGGAAACATCCGATCCCAGAAAAAGCCGGGACGGAACAGGGTGAAGGCCACCAGCAGCAGTGCCAGGGTCTCCCACCAGCGGCTCCTGACCAGCCAGAAGCCCTGGGTGGCGGCGGCGAACAGCAGCATGGCCGTCAGCGCGCTGAAGATGGTCAGCAGCAGTCGCCACCAGCTGTCAATCCCTAACAGCAGCAGCTGGGTATTGAAGATAAACATGAAGGGCAGTATGGCGGTACGTATATCGTAGGCGAAGCCCTGCAGGCCGGTCTTGATCGGGTCCGATTTGGCGATGGCGGCGGCGGCGAAGGCGGCCAGCCCCACCGGCGGGGTGTCGTCCGCCAGGATGCCGAAGTAAAACACGAACAGGTGTACCGCAATCAGGGGCACTATCAGTCCGTGCTGGGCACCCAGGTTGACGATAACCGGCGCCATCAGGGTAGACACTACTATGTAGTTGGCGGTGGTGGGCAGGCCCATGCCGAGCAGCAGGCTGATAATGGCGGTGAAGATCAGCATCAGCAGCAGGTTGCCGCCGGAAATGAATTCGACAAACTCGGTCATCACCAGGCCGATACCGGTGAGGGTGACGGTGCCCACCACTATACCGGCGGCAGCCGTAGCCACACCGATGCCGATCATGTTGCGCGAACCGGTGACCATGCCGTGGAAGAGGTCCTCAAGTCCTTCCCGGCCCAGCTTGTTCCAGGCCGGCTGCCGGCGGAAAAACGCCTTGAGCGGCTTGTGGGTCACCACTATCGCCATCATGAACAGGGTGGCCCAGAAGGCGGACAGCCCCGGCGAGAGCCGTTCGACCGTCAGGCACCAGACCAGTACCACTATCGGCAGCAGATAATACATGCCGGCCCTGAAGGTCGGGCCCGGCTCCGGCATATGGATATCGGGGTTCTCCGGATCGTCGATGGCCAGATCCGGCAAACGGGCGGCAATGGCGACCAGGCCGATGTAGGCGAACAGCGCCAGTCCGCTCAGTACCCAGCTGGCGACGTCACCGAACAGGGTCTTGGTCCAGCCGATGCCGTAGTAGACGATGGCCGACAGCAGCATGAAACCGATGAGCACGGTGAAGAAGCCGGCCAACCGTTGCAGCAGGGTCGCCTTGCGGCGCTGTTGCAGCGGTGTCATGCCGGCCTTTACCGCTTCCAGATGGACGATGTAGATCAGGGCGGCATAGGAAATCAGTGCCGGCAGTATGGCCGCCTTGATCACCTCGATGTAGGAAATGCCGACGTACTCCACCATCAGGAAAGCGGCGGCCCCCATGATCGGCGGCGTGAGCTGGCCGTTGGTGGAGGCGGCCACCTCCACCGCGCCGGCCTTGCTGGCGGGAAAGCCGACCCGTTTCATCAGGGGAATGGTAAAGGTGCCGGTGGTCACCACGTTGGCGATGGAAGAGCCCGACACCAGCCCGGACAGGCCGGAAGACACCACCGCCGCCTTGGCCGGGCCGCCACGCATATGGCCGAGCAGGGAGAAAGCGACCTTGATGAAGTAGTTGCCGGCCCCGGCCCGCTCCAGCAGGGAGCCGAACAGCACGAACATAAACACAAAGGAGGTGGAGACCCCGATGGCCACCCCGAACACCCCTTCGGTGGTCAGCCACTGATGGGTGATGATGCGGTTGAGGCTGGCGCCGCGATGGGCGATGACGTCCGGCATATGGGGGCCGGCAAAGGTATAAAAGAGGAAGACCGCCGCCACCACCATCAAGGGCGGGCCCAGGGCGCGGCGGGTGGCTTCCAGCAGCAGCAGCATGCCAACACAACCGACCACCAGATCCTGGGTGGTGGGCAGCCCGGGGCGGGTCGACAGCTCCCGGTAGAACAGGAACAGATAGGCGGCGGCAAAGGCACCCAGCAGGGCCAGCAGCCAGTCCTGCAGCGGAATACGATCCCGGGGCGAGCGTTTCAGCGCCGGGTAGGCGGTAAAGGCCAGGAAGACGGCGAAGGCCAGGTGGATGGCCCTGGCTTCGGTATCGTTGAGAATGGCGAAGTTCAGCATGAACGGCAGCGGCGACACGTACCACAGCTGGAACAGGGTCCAGGCGAAGGGCACCAGCAGCAGCACCCAGTGACCGAACCCCGACGGATGGCGGGCGCCGGTATCGGCGGCCAGCATGTCTTCGAGTTCTTGCCGGGTCTTATCTTGAGGTTGGGACATGAACGGCTTCTCCGATACCTGCCATGCTACCCCGTCCCGCACGGGAAAAAGGCGGCTCCCCATACCGGGTAGCCGCCCTGGTAGCATGGCTTAACGGCAGGGAGAGGCTCCCTGCCCGATGAGCACGGGCGGCGTTATTCCACCAGGCCCGCTTCCTTGAAGTACTTGCTGGCGCCATCGTGCAGGGGCGCGGTCAGGCCGTCCTTCACCATCTGCTCTTTCTGCAGGTTGCCGAAAGCGGGATGCAGTCGTATGAACTGATCGAAGTTTTCGAATACCGCCTTGGTCAGCTCATAGACCACGTTCTCCGGCACCTTGGCGCTGCTCACCAGGTTGGCGCCGACCCCGAAGGTCTGCACGTCTTCGTCGGCGCCGGTGTATTCGCCGCCGGGTATGGTGATATAGCGGTAGTAGGCGTTGTCGGCCACCAGCTGGTCGATCACCTCGCCGGTTACGCTGACCAGGTTGGCCTCGCAGGCGGTGGTGGCTTCCTTGATGGAGCCGTTGGGGTGGCCCACCACATAGACGAAGGCGTCGATACGGTTGTCGCACAGGGCCTGGCCGTGCTCGGCCGGGCGCAGCTCGGACACCAGGCGGAAGTCACCGTGGCTCCAGCCATAGGCCTTGAGCAGGATTTCCATGGTGTCGCGCTGGCCGGAGCCGGGGTTGCCGATATTGACCCGCTTGCCCTTGAGATCCTCGAAGGTGTTAATGTTGGCGTCCTTGCGTGCCACTATGGTCAGGGCCTCGCCATGCAGGGCGAAGACGGCACGCAGATCCTCGAACTTGCCCTGATCGGCGAAGGAGCCTTCGCCGTGGTAGGCCTGGTACTCCAGATCCGACTGGGCTATCCCCACCTCCAGCTCGCCGGAACGCAGGGAGTTGAGGTTATAGGGGGAACCGCCGGTGCTCTCCACCGAACAGCGCACCCCGTGTTCGGCCCGGCCCTGGTTGACCAGCCGGCAGATGGCACCACCGGTGGGATAATAGACACCGGTCACACCGCCCGTCCCAATGGTGATAAAGGTTTGTTCGGTTGCCACGGCGCCGGACAGGCCGGCGCTCAGGCTGAAACCAACGACGGCAGCGGCGCTACCCATGGTTTTTTTTATCGACATAGTTCCTTTTCCTTGTCTTGGGGTAAACAGTCGGCCAAATCATACTTGACCCGTAAGCTGTTCAAAGATAGCAAAAAAATCATGGAGATGGGGGCGAATAGCGTCTGTTGGCGCACAAAAATGGATTCAAGTGGATTATTTTTTCAATGGCGGGGAGGCCAGCCCGCTGCTTGCGGACCGGCCCGGGGGACGCGAGCCTGTTCAGCGACTGGTGATGGCGGCGATCATTCGGTGCAGGGCTTCATCCAGCATGGCGTGGGGGCAGCCGAAGTTGAGGCGGACGAAATCGCTGCCGCCGAACTGGCCGCCGGGAGAGAGGCCGACACCGGCCTGTTCGAAAAAGCCGATGGGATCTTCCAGCGCCAGGGCGCCGATATCGATCCAGGCCAGGTAGGTCGCCTCCGGCGCCAGCACCTTGACACCCGGCACCCGGCCGAGCCGCTCCACCAGCAGGTCCCGGTTCCGGCGCAGGTAGGCCAACTGGGCCTGCAGCCAGTCATCGCCATCCCGGTAGGCGGCTTCGGCGGCGACAAAACCGAGCAGGTTGACGTCGGCCATGATGCCGCGGGCGGCCCGCACCAGGCGGGTACGCAGCTCGGGGTTGGGCACTATGGCGAAGGAGCAGCACAGGCCGGCGATATTGAAGGTCTTGCTCGGCGCCATCAGGATGATGCTGCGGTTGGCGGCGTCGTCGTCCAGGGCGGCATAGGGAATATGGGGTTTGCCTTCGTCCAGCAGCAGATCGCAGTGGATCTCGTCGGAGCACACCACCAGATCGTGCCGTTTGGCGATGTCGTTGATGGCCAGCAGCTCGTCCCGGGTATAGATGGTCCCGCCCGGATTATGCGGGTTGCAGAACAGCAGCAGCTCGCTGTGCTGGGCCTGCTGCTCGAGCTCGTCCAGATCCAACAGCCAGCGGCCGTCTTGTTCCACCATGCCGACATGGGCGGCCTTGCGGCCATGGAAACCGGGCGCATGCAGGAAGGGGTAGTAAATCGGTTTGGGCGTCAGGATGGCACTGCCGGGCTCGCTGAAGGTCTGGCAGGCCAGGTTCAGCGCCGGTACCACGCCCGGCATGTACACCAGCCAGTCGGCTTCGATGCGCCAGTTGTAGCGCTCCTGCATGCGTTGAATGATCAGCTCGGTCAACTGTGGACTCGGGCGGCTATAGCCGAAGATGCCATGTTCCACCCGCTCACTCAGCGCTTCGATCACCGCCGGCGGTGCCTTGAATTCGGTATCGGCCACCCACATCGGCAGAATATCGGTGCCTTCATACTTCAGCCATTTCAGCGCACGGGTGGGGCGTCGGTCTATCCACTGATCAAAATCAAACATGGGGGTTCCTTATCGGGTGTGGGCGGTCAGCATAAGGAAGCAACAGCGGGCTGGCAAGACTCATGGCATGATGGCGGTGGTTTCATGATCGCCATAATGGTGCCGGGTCAGGGTCAGCAACAGGCTGGCCGCCGGGCCCGGGGGCGTGGCGCGGGGCAGCACCAGGTGGGTAAAGCGCTTGCGCAGTGCCTGGTTGGCCATGGGCAGCCGTTGCAGCGAACCGTTGTCGACCAGGGGAGCCACCACATCCAGCGGCAGCCAGGCAAAGCCGACGCCCCGGCGCAGCAGTGACAGGGCGTCGTGCAGGTGGTTGATGATCCAGCGTTGCTCTGCCCGCGCCCAGCCTTCCTCCTGCTCGCTGCCATCGGCCAGCACCAGTTCCAGCTCGGGCTCGAGCTCATGGGGGCTGATCTCCGAGAGTCGGGCCAGTGAATGAGTGGGGGCACATACCGGGACATAGGTGGTGGTGGCCAGGGGCAGGCTGGTGACGCCCGGGAAAGCGCGGCAGGCAAACACCAGATCGGCGGCCTGCTTGGCCACCACGGCCCGGCAGCCGGCGGGTTGTGCCTCGACCAGATGGATCTGGCAGCCGCGTGCCCGCGGCGCGAAGTCGGACAGGGCCTGATACAGCGGTTGGCGGGGCAGGGAGGCTTCCACCACGATACGCAGTATCGGCTCCCAGCCGCTGGCCAGCACGTCGGCCAGCAGCTCCAGGTCTTCCATGTCCTGGGTCAGCTTGCGCGAACGGCGCAGGAACACTTCGCCTTCCGGTGTCAGGAAGGCTTTGCGGCCTTTGACTTCCAGCAGTGACAGGCCCAGCCCCTGTTGCAGCTTGGCCACGGCATGATTGAGGGAGGACTGGCTCTTGTTGAGTTTTTCCGCGGCCTGGGCATAGCCGCCACAGTCGACCACCGCCTGAAAAATCCGCCACTGCTCTACCGTGCTTTTGGGACGAAACATGGCTGCTTGGTACATCCTTGTAGCAAGGGCCGGCAAGGGACGGCCCTCTGATTGATAGTAACAAGATTAGTTGTAGCCGATGTTGCACGGGCTGTCAGTTTATTGCTTCGCCCTGGTACGAGCCTTGTCCGGCTGGGCATCGAGCGACTGACCATTGATGTTCAGGCTGTCGTTGCCCATCAGGTACAGGTACAGCGGCATGATGTCCGCCGGTGTGCGCAGGGTCGCCGGATCTTCGCCAGGGTAGGCCCGGGCGCGCATGCCGGTGCGGGTCGCCCCCGGGTTGATACAGTTGGCCCGTACCCCGGTGTTCTCGAGCTCGTCGGCCAGCACTTCCATCATGCCTTCGGTGGCAAACTTGGATACCGCGTAGCCGCCCCAGTAAGCCCGGCCCTGCTTGCCCACGCCGGAGCTGGTGTAGATCAGCGAGGCCGGAGCGCTTTGCTTGAGCAAGGGCAGCAACGCCTGGGTCATCAGGAACTGGGATTTGACGTTGACCTGCATCAGTTTGTCCCATTCATCCTCGCCGATCATTTCGAAGGGGCCCAGCACCCCCAGCAGACCCGCATTGAACAGCACGCCGTCGAGACGACCGAACTGCTGCTTGATGGTTTCGGCCATGTCCAGGTAGTGCTGCCTGGTGGCACCCTGCAGGTCCAGAGGGATGATGGCCGGCTCGGGACTGCCCTGGGCCAGCAGTTCGTCGTATACCGCCTCCAGCTTCTTCACTGTTTTACCCAGCAGTATCACGGTAGCGCCGTGGCCGCCGTAGCAGAGCGCCGCCTGGCGGCCAATACCGTCACCGGCGCCGGTGACCAGGATCACCTTGCCATTGAGTAATTCGGGGGATGCATGATAGTCGAGCATGTGCCTCTTTCTCTAAGCGGAGTTCAAAGTGGCCAGATCAAACCAGACTCTGGTCGAGGATACCAGTGTTTGAAAGCAAAAAAGGCGATTGGTGTTCTCGCATCCGGCTTTTACAATAAGTGTCAAACTACGCCCTAAGGAGATGGCATGCTGGAGTTTTTATACGAATACGGCTTGTTTGCCGCCAAGAGCCTGACCTGGGTTCTGGCCATCGGATTGCTGGTGGCGCTGGTGGCCGGGCTGGCCACCAGGCAGAAACAAAGCGGCGACCAGCTGGAGGTCGAGGATCTCAGTGCCGGCCTGCGCCGGCAGCAGCAACGCTTGCAGCTGGCCACGGCGGCGAATGACGCCGAACGCAAGGCATTGAAACAGCAGTTCAAACAGACCGACAAGGCGGATAAAAAAGCCGGTGACCAGCGCAACCGGCTCTATGTACTGGAGTTCAAGGGCAGCATGGATGCGCACGAGGTCGGTGGCCTCAGCAAGGAGGTGTCCGCCCTGCTGCAACTGGCCCGAGCCGGCGATGAAGTCCTGTTGTGCCTGGAGTCGGGCGGTGGCCTGGTGCATGGCTACGGTCTGGCGGCGGCGGAGCTGGGCCGGCTCAAGGCCCATGGGTTGTCGTTGACGGTGGCGGTGGACAAGGTGGCGGCCAGCGGCGGTTACATGATGGCCTGTGTGGCCGAGCGCATCATCGCCGCGCCCTTTGCCATCGTCGGCTCCATCGGGGTGGTGGCCCAGTTGCCCAACTTCAACAAATTCTTGAAAAAGAAAGACATCGACATCGAGCTGCATACCGCGGGGGAGTACAAGCGGACCCTGACCCTGTTCGGGGAAAACGACGACCACGGCCGCGCCAAGTTCCGGGAGGAGCTGGAAGTCATTCACCAGCGCTTCAAGGCTTTTATCGCCCAGAACCGGCCGGCGCTGGTCCTGGACAAGGTCGCTACCGGCGAGCACTGGCTGGCTATCGATGCCCAAGAACTGGGCCTGGTGGATGAGCTGATGACCAGCAGCGAGTACCTGCTGGGGCAGAGCGCGGAAAAGCGCATCATCCGCTTGCGCCACAAGCCAAAGCTCAGCCTGAAGGACAAACTGGGCAAGGCGGCGGAAGCCGGCGTGAGCCGGGCCTTGATGAAACTCTATGAGGCGGGCCAGCGGCCCTTTGGCTGATTAAAAACGGGGATTGGGGATCCGGGATTATTATTACTTCAGTCCCCAGTCCCCGTTTTTAACTACCGCTGGAAGGGATAGACGGAGCCCAGTTGCAGTATCTGGGTCAGTTCGTCCAGGGCACTGCGGGACTCCTGCAGCAGGGCCGGATCGCGCAGGTCGTTCAGGCTCAGGGTATCGCGATAGTGTCGGTCCACCCATTGGTTGAGGCGACCAAACAGGGTGTCGTTCATCAGGCAGGCCTGGTTGGCCGCGGCCTGTTCCGTTGCCGTCATCGCCACCCGCAGCCGCAGGCAGGCCGGACCGCCGCCGTTGCGCATGCTCTGCTTCACATCCATGTAGTGCACTTCCCGGATCGGGGTGTTCAGGGTGAGCAACCGGTCCAGATAGGCCTTGACGCTGGGCGTTTCGGCACACTCGGAAGGCGCGATAATCGCCATGTGCCCGGGCTTGAGGGTCACTATCTGGGTATTGAACAGGTAGCTCTTCACCGCATCCAGCACCGGTACCTCATGGGTGGGCACTTCGATGAAGTGCAGCTCGGTAGCGGGCAGCTTGCGGCGGATCTCCTCCAGCGCCGCGGCGGTGTTGAGGAAGGCTTCCTGATGATAGAACAGCACGTTCTGGTTGCCGACGGCGATCACGTCGTTGTGGAATACGCCCTGATCGATCACTTCCGGGTTTTGCTGAATAAAGATGGCGCTATCGTTGTCCAGCTCGTGCAGCCGGGCGACGGCGCGGGAGGCTTCCAGGGTCTGCCGCGCCGGGTAGCGGCGCGGTGCCGGGGCACTCAGATCGAAGGCACTGCGACCGTAGACGAACAGCTCCACCCCGGCCTGGCCGTAGTCGGCACAGAGCCGGGTATGGTTGGCGGCGCCCTCATCACCGAAATAGTCGTTGGTGGGCAGCGCCTGGTGGTGACGGAAATAACGCTCGTCGGCAAACACCCGGCCGAGGATGCGTCCGGTCACTTCATGCTCGATGGAGCGGTGAAACTTGTTGGTCAGGTTGGCGGGAGTGAAGTGGATACGGCCGTCCGCGGTGTCGGCGCTGGGGGACACGGTGGCGGCATTGGCGGTCCACATGCTGGAGGCGGAGCAGCAGGCGGCCAGCAGCACCGGGTCTTCGCGGAACGCCTTTTCCAGCACCTGGGCATCGGTGCCGGTAAAGCCCAGCCGGCGCAGGGTATGGATATCGGGACGCTCCTGGGGGGCCAGTACCCCCTGAACCAGACCCAGATCGGTCAGCGCCTTCATTTTTTTCAGACCTTGCTTGGCTGCCTCTTTGGGGCTGGAAACATCCTGGGCGTTGCTTTGAGAGGCCACATTGCCGTAAGACAGGCCGGCGTAGTTGTGAGTGGGGCCGACCAGACCGTCAAAATTAGCTTCAAACTGTACCATTATATTGTCCTTTTAAATGGTGAAAAGGGCCAAGAAAATCCTGTGGGTTGCTATTATATGTGGATTTATTTGGAAGATGTAACCCATTTTTAACAACAGATTTCACCGAAACAATAACAATGCATAAAAAGCGGTCGAACAGGCAGCGGGCTAAAAAAAGCAGTTGATTCCGGCAGGCATGAGGGTGTTAATAAATAAATATAAATTCACCGAACTTTTTTCCGGCCCAGGCCCGGCAAGTTTGCTTTTTACGGCTTTTTCACTTATACAGCCGTCATCACCTTGCCGCCGGATTCCCCGAACGGGGCCAGACTTTAAGGATCTATACGCGCTTTATGAGCAAATCGCTGGTTATCGTCGAATCGCCCGCCAAGGCAAAGACCATCAACAAATATCTGGGTAAGGACTTTATCGTCAAATCCAGTGTCGGCCATGTGCGTGACCTGCCTACCGCCGGCTCCTCTACCGCGAAAAAAGCCGGTGGCCGCAAGGCCGACACCAAGCAGCTGAGCCCGGAAGAAAAAGCCCGGCTCAAGCAGCAAAAAGAACACCAGGCGCTGATTGCGCGCATGGGGGTGGATCCGGAGCAGGGCTGGAAGGCGGATTACCAGGTGTTGCCCGGCAAGGAAAAGGTGGTGTCCGAGCTGCAAAGCCTCGCCGAAAAGGCCGAGACCGTCTACCTGGCAACGGATTTGGACAGGGAAGGGGAGGCCATCGCCTGGCATCTTAAGGAGCTGATCGGCGGTGATGACGACCGTTTCAAGCGGGTGGTGTTCAACGAAATCACCAAGACCGCCATTCAGGAGGCGTTCAGCCGTCCGGCCGAGCTCAACCTGAACCGGGTCAATGCCCAGCAGGCCCGCCGCTTCCTGGATCGGGTGGTGGGCTACATGGTATCGCCGCTGCTGTGGAAAAAAGTGGCCCGGGGCCTGTCCGCCGGCCGGGTGCAGTCGGTGGCGGTGCGGCTCATCGTGGAAAAAGAACGTGAAATCAAGGCGTTCGTGCCGGAAGAATACTGGGATATCCAGGCCGCCTTGAGCAACGAGCAGCAGCTGGCGCTGGTCATGATGGTGGCAAAATACCGGGGCAAGGAGTTCCGGCCGGTCAACGAAGGGCAAGCCATGGCGGCGGTGGACGCGCTCCGGGCCAGCCGCTTCGAGGTGGTGTCGCGGGAAGACAAACCGACCCAGAGCAAGCCGCCGGCGCCCTTCATTACCTCCACCCTGCAGCAGGCGGCCAGTACCCGGCTGAGCTTCGGGGTCAAGCGCACCATGATGCTGGCCCAGCGGCTGTACGAAGCGGGCTACATCACCTATATGCGGACCGACTCCACCAACCTGAGCCAGGAGGCGGTCAACGGGGTCCGCGACTTTATCCAGGAGCAGTACGGCCCGTCCTACCTGCCCGAGACCCCCAATGTTTACGGCGCCAAGGCCAACGCCCAGGAGGCCCACGAGGCGATCCGGCCCTCGGACGTGGCCCTGGCGGCGGACCGGCTCGACGGTATGGAAGCCGATGCCAAGCGGCTCTATGACCTTATCTGGCGCCAGTTTGTGGCCTGCCAGATGGTCCCGGCCCAGTACGACAGCAGCACCATCACGGTGCAGGCCGGCGATTATGAACTCAAGGCGCGGGGCCGTATCCTGCGTTTCGCCGGCTGGACCAAGGTGCTGGCGCCCCAGAGCCGCAAGGGTGAAGACACCGAACTGCCGGCGGTACAGGCGGGCGAAGTGCTCAACCTCGACCGGCTTGAGCCCAAACAGCATTTCACCAAGCCACCGGCCCGCTTCACCGAAGCGGCGCTGGTACGGGAGCTGGAAAAACGCGGTATCGGCCGGCCGTCCACCTACGCGTCCATCATCTCCACCATTCAGGACCGGGGGTACGTCAAGGTGGAAAGCCGGCGTTTCTTTGCGGAGAAAATGGGCGAAATCGTCGCCGACCGGTTGCAGGAAAGTTTCGCCGAGCTGATGAACTACGATTTCACCGCCCAGATGGAAAGCAAGCTGGATGAAATCGCCGGCGGCAGCCTGAACTGGACCCAGGTGCTGGATGCCTTCTATGCCGAGTTCAGCGACGAGCTGGAAAAGGCCGAACGGCCCTCGGAAGAGGGCGGCATGCGCGCCAACCAGATGGTGCTGACCGATATCGATTGCCCGGCCTGTGGCCGCAAGATGGGCATCCGTACCGCCACCACCGGGGTCTTCCTCGGCTGTTCCGGTTACGCCCTGCCTCCCAAGGAGCGCTGCAAGCAGACCATCAACCTGATCCCGGGTGATGACTTCGTACTGGCCAACGATGACGAGGCGGAAACCGACGCCCTGCGCGCCAAGCACCGTTGTGCCAAGTGCGGCACCGCCATGGATGCCTATCTTATCGATGACAAGCGCAAGCTGCACGTGTGCGGCCAGAACCCGGACTGTGACGGCTATGAACTGGAAGAAGGCCAGTTCAAGCTCAAGGGCTATGAAGGCCCGGTGATCGACTGCGACCGTTGCGGTGCCGAGATGCAGCTGAAGAATGGCCGCTTCGGCAAGTACATGGCCTGCACCAACGAAGCCTGCGGCAACACCCGCAAGATCCTGAAAAGCGGTGAAGTGGCGCCGCCGAAGGAAGATCCGGTGCACCTGCCGGAGCTGCCGTGCAGCCAGTCCGATGCCTATTTCGTGCTGCGCGACGGTGCCGCCGGGGTATTCCTGGCCGCCAGCAACTTCCCCAAATCCCGGGAAACCCGGGCCCCCTTGGTGGAAGAGCTGGTGCGCTTCAAGGATCGGCTGCCGGCCAAGTTCCTGTATCTGGCTGAGGCCCCGACCCAGGATCCGGAAGGCAACAAGGCTGTCGTGCGCTTCAGCCGCAAAAACAAGGAACAATATGTGATGACCGAGGTCAATAAAAAAGCCACCGGCTGGACCGCTCATTATACTGATGGTAAATGGCGGCAAAGCCAGAAGGGAAAATAACAACGGCCAAACCGCAATAACGCGACCGGGCAGGCATGTCCGGTCAGCCATTCAAAATAACAGCACGAGTACGGCGCAATGAATCAGGGACGTTAAACGACCACAGGCCGGGCCTGTTTAAGGGGAGTGAATATGGATATTCATGAGATAAGACCGGGCATGATTTGCCACACCGCAGACGGCTCGGGTTATGTGCTGGAAGTCGACGTCAATAACCAGCTGGTCCTGTTGCAGCGGGAGGATGAAACCATCCCCTTTCAGGTGCATATCAGCGAGCTACTGGAGGAAACCGACTGAGTCGTACCACCGTCAGCGCTCCATCCATATCAGCATGGCAGCCAGATCCGGCTGCCACTGGTGCTGCTTCATCGATACCCTGTCCCCCTTCACCAGTATCCCCTCCTGCTGCAGGCGGTGACGCTGTTCATGCCAGCCTTCACTGCCTTTGGGCAGGCTGATCCGGCCCGAGGCCGCCACCACCCGGTGCCAGGGCAGGGCCCCGGTATCCTGGGTCCGCAGGATACGGCCCACCAGCCGCGCCCGGCCCGGCAACCCGGCCAGGTCCGCCAGCTGACCGTAACTGACCACCTTTCCCCGCGGAACCAGGGCCAGCAGGGTCAGTACGGCGTTAGCGTGGGGCGACACGGCTCAGGAGAAGGTACGGGTCATGTCATTGAGCCCCTGGGAGCGCTCCAGCAGCTGTTTGCTCGACGCCTCTACATGGGCAATCTTGCCCAGGTTGGCGGACGAAGCTTCGGAAATCTGATGGACATTGCGGCTGATCTCTTCGGCTACCAGCTGCTGCTGTCCGGCGGCGGCCGATATCTGCACCGTGATCCCCACGATATCGTCGATTTCGCCGACCACCCGGCCCAGGCTTAAGCTGCCGGCTTCGGCCGCATCCACACACTCCTGGCTGTGCTCCATGTTGGCGTCCATCATGGAGCGCCACTTGGCGAGGGTTTGCTGGATCTGATTGATGCTGGTCTGGATCTGCTCGGTGGCACCATGGGTGCGGGTCGACAGGGCCCGGACTTCCTCCGCCACCACCGCAAAGCCCCGGCCATGCTCGCCGGCACGGGCGGCTTCAATGGCGGCATTCAAGGCCAGCAGGTTGGTCTGATCGGCAATACCCTGGATCTCGTTCATCAGGGTACCGATGCGATCCGACTCCTGGGTGAGGGCAAAAGTGGCTTCGGCGGCGTGTTCGGCTTCTCGCGCCAGCGCGATGATCTTCTGCTTGGTCTGCTCCAGCTGACTCTGGGTCTGCTGGCACTGGTGCTGGGCTTCCGCCGCGTTGGCGGCGGCCCGCTGGGTATTCTGGGTGATTTCGGTGGCGGTGGCCGACATTTCATCGATGGCGGCGGCGATCTGGTGGGTATCGCTGTCTTGCCGGCTCAGATCGTCCCGGGCCCCGGTCATGGCCTGCATCAGCGAGCCGGCCAGGGATTTGAGCGAACCGGTGGCATCATCGACCCGGCCCAGTATGGTCCGGGTGCGGGCCTGCCACATTTTAAGGTGATAATCGGCGATGGAATGGGGTTCATCACCGGAATACACCAGCCGTGAAAGACTGTCGTAGTCCCTGCCCAGGCTGCGGAGATAGTGACGGGTTCCGAACAGCGGTTTGCGATAGCAGACGGCGAGCCAGGCTATCGGCAGCAGGCTCCACAGCAACTGCCCGGCGCCACCATTGAAAAAGGCCCCGGCCAGCAGCGCCAGCAAACCGGCCATCGATAGCCAGGGCATGGCCAGCTTCAGCACGGAAAACGAACCGCTCTTGCTTTGCTCTTGTTTCAGCAACTGGCGATAGGCCTTGCTGGCCCGGTCACGGGTCCGGTCATCGAGCCGGGTGCGTACCGACTGGTATCCTACTATCTTGCCCTGCTGATAGATGGGAGTGACATAGGCATCTACCCAGTAATAACGGCCGTCTTTACAGCGATTCTTGACAGCTCCACGCCAGGCCTGGCCGGCTTTGACACGATCCCACAGATCCTGAAACGCCGCCTTGGGCATGTCCGGGTGACGCACGATATTGTGGTTTTTGCCGACCAGCTCTTCGGGCTGGTAGCCGGCAACACGACAGAAGACCTCGTTGGCATAGGTAATGACGCCGCGCAGATCGGTAGTGGAAACCAGTTGCTCCTGGTCGCTGTAGGTGATTTCCTCATCAATAACGTTCTGGTTTCTTCTGTTCATCTGGTTTTTAGTTTCTGTTATCTGGTTATTGTTTATCGACCCCGGCCAGTCAAACTTGAGCAGGGCCCGGCCCAGGGCGTCAATATACGCGACTGAGCGAATAATTCACACGTCGGTATCCACTTATGTGACTGATATTTAACATTCGGGACAACACCGTCAGTCGGCGGCCAGGGCGATCCCTTCCCGCCTGGGGTCGGCACTGGCGCTCACCCGTCCCTGCTGCAACATGATGCCATGCAGGCCGGAATTGAG
Source organism: Zobellella iuensis (assembly GCF_016746085.1). Taxonomy (GTDB): domain Bacteria; phylum Pseudomonadota; class Gammaproteobacteria; order Enterobacterales; family Aeromonadaceae; genus Oceanimonas; species Oceanimonas iuensis. The sequence continues at coordinate 96,064 of NZ_JAERTZ010000025.1, read as the reverse complement.
CTCGGTCAGGCGGGTCTCGAAGCCCAGTTGTTCCAACTCCGCCTGCAGGGCCTGGTTGCGCCCGCCCGGCTCCAGTTCCAGTACATTGCCCCGGTGCAGGAGATGCGGCTGGTGCAGCGCCTCCTGAATGTCCATGCCCCAGTCGAGCACATTGACCAGTGCGTGCAGGACATAGCCGATGATGCTGCTGCCCCCCGGTGAGCCGATGACCAGCAGGGGCTTGTCCCGATAGAGAACTATGGTCGGGGCCATGGAAGAGCGGGGGCGTTTGCCCGGCTCCAGCCGGTTGGCCACCGGTGCCCCCTGATGTTCGGGGCTGAAGGCAAAGTCGGTCAGCTCGTTGTTGAGCAGAAAGCCCTGCACCATCAGCCGGGAGCCGAAACCGTGCTCTATGGTGGAGGTCATTGCCAGGGCGTTTCCTTCCCGGTCGACGATGCTGATATGGGTGGTGGCGGCAAATTCGGGGGAGCTGTCCGGGGCCAGGTGGCCGAGCCGGGGCGCAGGTATGCCGGGCGTGACCTGTTCCAGGGCTTGGGAGCGCTCGCCAATCAGGCGGGCTCTCCCGGCCAGGTATGCCGGTTCGAGCAGCTCGGTGACCGGCACCGGCACAAAATCGCTGTCGGCGATATAGTGGTTTCGGTCGGCGAAGGCCAGGCGCGAGGCGTCGGCTATCCAGCGCCAGCCCAGAGGGGAGTTGGGGCCTAACGAGGCCAACTCCAGGTGGGAGAGGATACCCAGTATCTGCCCCAGGGCCAGGGTGCCGGAGCTGGGCGGGCCCATGCCGCAGACCTGATACTGCCGGTAGGGGGCGCACAGTGCCGGCCGTTCCTTCACCCGGTAACCGGTTAGATCCGCGAGGCTGAGATAGCCCGGCGGGCTGGCATGTTGCACCTTGTCCACCATGGCGGCGGCGATTTTCCCCTGGTAGAAGGCCGAGGGGCCCTCGAGGCTGAGCCGGGTCAGCAGGGCCGCCAGCAGGGGGTTGGTCTTGGCGCTGCCGGGCTGCAGCGGGCGGCCGGTATCGTCGAAAAAATAGGCGCGGGCGTCGGGATCCCGTGACAGTTGCGCCTTGTCCTCCGCCACCAGCCGGGCCAGGCGCGGCGATACGGTGAAACCGTTGAGGGCCAGGTTGATGGCCGGGGCGAACAGCTCCCGCCAGGGCAGGCGGCCAAAACGCTGATGGGCCTGCCACATCAGCATCACAGTGCCGGGCGTGGCCACCGAGCGGCCGCCGACCACCGCATCGAGGAACTCGAGCGGTCGGCCCTGTTCGTCCAGGAAGAGATCGGGCGGGGCGGCGAAGGGGGCGGTTTCCCGTCCGTCCAGGGTGAGCAGGCGGCCCGGCTCCTGCTGCCAGTACACCAGGAAGGCGCCCCCGCCGAGGCCCGAGGACTGGGGCTCGACCAGGGCCAGTACCGTCTGTGCCGCTATCATGGCATCCACCGCGGTGCCGCCCCGGCGCAGCATGTCCCGGGCGGCCTGGCTGGCATAGGGATTGGCGGTGACCACCATGGCCTTGTCTGCCGTCGCCAGGGGATTGCTCCGCCAGCCGGTGGCTGCTTCCGGTGCCGGGGTATCGGCAAAAGTGGGGGGGAGCCAGAACAGTACAAGCAACAGCAGGGGCATGGGCGGCCTCCGTGGAAGGGGATGCCAGCAAGCTTAGCCGGGGTTGGCGCCGGTCGCCAAAGGCATGGCTGCCAAAAAATGTTCAACTCGCTGAAAATTAAAGCAAATGGGCCGCAATAGGGAAAAATGGCTTGTATTGTCCGCCGGCCTGCCTATAATGCGCATCCATCGGCCGCAGCGCGGCTCGATAAAGCGGGAATAGCTCAGTTGGTAGAGCACAACCTTGCCAAGGTTGGGGTCGCGAGTTCGAGTCTCGTTTCCCGCTCCACATTCTGCAAAGGCGCGTTAGCAAAGCGGTTATGCAGCGGATTGCAAATCCGTTTAGTCCGGTTCGACTCCGGAACGCGCCTCCATGTTTCAAGCGTCTCTGCCTTGGCTGTCCAGCCACTCCTTGTCTACCCTGATGTACCAGGCACCATCCTTGCTTTTGTAATTCTGTTTGGCCCCCAGCTGCTCGCAATAGCGACCTCCCGTCAGCCAGCCCAACTTTTGCTGTGGCTCGAACGAGGCGTCCGGCCACTCGGTTCCCCATCGTCCGCGCTCTCCCTGTTCGCATAAAAAATGTTTGCAGGCGGAGGGATAATAGAGGCGTCCTTTCAGGATCAGGCGCCTTGTCTCGGGCAACAGTCCCTGGCGGGAGAGTCGCTCCCGAATTTGCGGATGCTGGCTGAGCCGAAGCTGGTGGTGGAGCATATGCTCAAGTTTGTGTCGCAGCTTGTCGCGAGGATTCACGCCCCTGGCATTGTCGAATGCCGAGCGCGGATCCGTGACCAGATAAAACTTTACCGCCAACTCCCAGTGTTCGATACGCTGTAACTGCTTGTCCCGCACAATAAAATCGAAGGCGCCCAGGGTGGTGCCGGCAACCACCTGCTGCCAGTTATACGCCAGCAGCTGAAAGCGGGAATGATCCAGCAGGAAAAAGTGCCAGAGTGCCTCGAAATACTGCCCCAGGCGGCGGTAAGGCCGGCAGTGGGCATGCAGCACCGCCGGTGCCGCATCAAGCTCGAACAAGCGTTCTTGGTATTCCCCGAGCAGAGCCCGGTACCAGCAGTTATCGGGAGACTGGGGGATGGCATGCAGCAGATTGGGGCTGGCCAGGGCCCAGGCCAGATCCCGTACCACGGGATCGGTCAGACGGCTCAACAGGTGACCGAGGGAATAGCTCATAAGTGACACCTTTTGTTTTACAATGAGCCAAACGTACGCGATGGAGCCAGCATGAACAACCTGGAACTCGAACGGCTGCTAAACCGGCAGCTCAATGTGGAAGCTATCAAGGATTATTGTCCGAACGGCCTGCAAGTGGAAGGCAAAAGCGAGGTTTGCCATATTGTTACCGGTGTGACCGCCAGCCAGGCGCTGGTCGACCATGCCGTTGCCCTGGGGGCGGATGCGCTCCTGGTACATCACGGCTACTTCTGGAAAGGAGAAAACGAGCGGATAAGGGGCATGAAACGGCGACGGCTCAAGACCTTGCTCTGTCATGATATCAATCTCTACGCCTATCATTTGCCCCTCGATATTGCCCCCGGAGTGGGTAATAACGCTCAGTTGGCGTCGCTGCTGGGTATTCGCACCACGGGGCCGCTGGAGCCGGGCAATGCGCTGTCCGTCGCGATGCAGGGAGTGTTGGATGATCCCTTAAGCGGGGTACAGCTCGCCGAACGGTTGCAACAGCGATTGGAACGGCCTGTGTTGCATGTGGGGGAGGCCGGTCCTGCCCTGATCCATCGGGTCGGTTTCTGTACCGGCGGTGGCCAGGGGTTTATCGAGCTGGCGGCCGAGCAGGGCGTGGATGCCTTTATCAGCGGTGAGGTCTCGGAACAAACCGTGCACGTGGCCCGGGAGTTGGGACTGCATTTCTTTGCGGCCGGCCATCATGCCACCGAGCGTTACGGCATCAAGGCGCTGGGGGAATGGCTGGCGGCGGAGCACGGGCTCAGGGTCAGCTTTGCAGACATCGACAATCCGGCCTGAACGGGCAAAAAAAAGACCAGGGTACATGAATACCCTGGTTTCGCAGCAGCCACACAGGCATAAACTGTCGTCGTTCCTAACAACAAAATGAGCAGTGGTAAGGGTGACAAATGAGTCACACTGGATGTTGAGTTCATGTTAACATGAAGTTAATTTGCTGCAAGTATTTTTTCATGGTCAGCATTAAAAAGACCAGCCGGACGGTTTAAAAGTGAGAGATAGAAGATGGTAGATGAAAGACTGAATGTCTTGTTGGTAGAGGATACGCCTTCCCTGGCGGCGCTTTATCAGGCCTATCTGCAGGATGAACCCCTGTCGCTGACGGTAGTCAGTAACGGCCGGCAGGCGCTGGAACACATTCGCCAGCAGCCACCGGACATTCTGTTGCTTGACCTGATTTTACCGGACATGCCCGGTATGGAAATCCTGCAATGGCTGCACCGGGAGCACCCGGAGGTGACCACCATAGTGATGACCGCCCACGGTTCGGTCGATGTGGCGGTGGACGCCATGCGCCTGGGCGCCCACGATTTCATCAACAAGCCGGTGGAGGCGGAGCGGCTCAAAGTGACGCTGCACAACACCATGAAGTTCCGCCATCTCAATCAGCTGGTGGACAGGTTCCGGCATGAGATAGAGCAGAAGCGCTTCCAGGGTTTTATCGGCGAGAGCCTGCCGATGCAGAAGGTATACCGGCTGATCGAGAACGCGGCTCCCAGCAGCGCCACCGTCTTTATCACCGGCGAAAGCGGCACCGGCAAGGAGGTCTGCGCCGAAGCCATCCATCAGTTGAGCGGCCGGGCCGAGGGACCTTTTATCGCCCTCAACTGCGCCGCCATTCCCAAGGATTTGATGGAGAGCGAGCTGTTCGGCCATATCAAGGGCGCCTTTACCGGCGCCCTGCAGGACAGGGACGGCGCCGTGATCCGGGCCGATGGCGGCACCCTGTTTATGGATGAAATCTGCGAAATGGATCTGGAGCTGCAGAGCAAGTTGCTGCGCTTTCTGCAGACCGGGCTGATTCAGCCGGTAGGCAGCTCCAGGCAGATCAAGGTGGATGTGCGCATCGTCTGCGCCACCAACCGGGATCCCCTGGTCGAGGTGGAGCAGGGGCGGTTCCGGGAAGATCTCTACTATCGCCTGCACGTGATCCCGGTGCACCTGCCGCCGCTGCGGGAGCGGGGAACGGACGTGCTCAGCATCGCCACCGCCTTGGTACGGCAGGCTTCCCGCGAAGAAGGCAAGTCCTTCGTCGGTTTGTCCGAGGCCACCAAGGATCGGCTGCAGGCCTACCACTGGCCGGGCAATGTTCGCCAGTTGCAGAACGTGATCCGCAACGCCGTGGTGCTGCACCACGGCGAGTGGATAGAGCTGGACATGTTGCCGGCACCGCTGGACAAGCCGCTTTCCCACAGTGCCGCCCAGCATGTGCTTGCCGATGCCGCTTCGCCACGGGTCATTCCGCTGGCGATGCTGGAGCGGCAGGCGATCGAAAGCGCCATCAACCATTGCCAGGGCAATGTTTCCCGCGCCGCCGCCCTGCTGGAGGTGAGCCCTTCCACCATCTATCGCAAGCTGCAAAGTTGGGGGAGGGAAGCATGACCGACTGGCTGAAGCTGCAGGCACGGTTGCCACTGCTTGACTCGCATCAGCTGCGGCGGCTTGAGCAGGATCTGGGCGCCGACGTGCTGGCCCGGCTGCTGGCGCTGTTTGTGGAAGATGGCCGCCAACAGGGTGCTATCCTCAGTCGGGCCTTTGCCGAACGGGATTATGGGCGGATGGCGGACTGTTGTCATAGCCTGAAGTCGGCTTGTGGCAGCTATGGCGCCCTGCGTTGTCATTTCCTGAGCGAAAAACTGGAGCAGTCCTGTCGCGCGCGGGACACGGACAAGGTGGCCGAGCAGATGCTGGCGTGGCAGCAGAGCCTGGATGCCACCTTGAGTGAGCTCGAGGCCCGGCTCGGTCGTGGTTGACAGGCAAAAAAATGGTCAACCCAATGGGTTGACCGAACTTCAGCGGGAGCTGAAGAGAGCACGGGATAAAAACGACTGTAATAGTATATGAAATTATCGTGCCAACTTTTCAACTCCGCGTATTGTCAGGCTTTTCGGCCCTGGCGGGTGTTTTTTGAACGATGCAGGGTGCGATTTTTTGCAATTTGAGAGTCAATTTTTTTGCGGTTTGCTACTCTGGGGCTCTCTGCCGTTAAGATAGATCAGGGCAGCCTCCAGCCTGGACTGTACGTCCAGCTTGCGCATCAGCGCCTTCATATGCACTTTTACCGTCCCCTCGGCGATGTTGAGGTTGTCGGCGATCTGCTTGTTGCTGAAGCCTTCCGCCAGCAGGGCCAGGATCTGGCGCTCCCGGTAGGTCAGGCCGGCCAGGTGCTCGGCCGACGCATGGCGCGGGGCTTCCTGCAGTTTTTCACTGACCGGCTTGTCACCGAGCAGGGCCTGCTTCAGGGCCGGGATCAGCGATTCGGGCTCGATGTCTTTCAGCAGGTAGCCATCGGCGCCCAGATCGAGCAGGCGCTGGGCATCGTCCTGGCTGTCGGAGACCGTCAGGATCACCACCTTGCCCTGGTAACCCTGTTGCCTCAGCGCCAGCAGCACGTCCGAACCCTGCTCCTCACCCAGGTTCAGATCGAGCAGGATCAGATCCGGGTTGATTTGTGCGGCCAGGCGCTGGGCCTCGGCACCGTTGTCGGCTTCGGCCACCACGTTGAAAGGACCGGCAGCGGTGATCCAGGTTTTGATCCCTTTGCGCATCAGCGGGTGGTCATCGACCAGTAACAGGGTGGCGGGTTGGGCTTGTGTCATGGCGTCGTTGCTTCTGTGAAATGAGAGAGTCGGTATGGTAATCGATCACCAGCATATGCAAAGCATACCGACAGGGCAATAGTGGCATTCGGTAAGCAATTTTACCCTTGTCACAAATTTTTCTTGATCTGAAGCTATGTTTTTACCTAAGGTGGTGGGTAGAAAACAGGATGAACTTAACGAACTCCGAGTCGGGTACACCTAAGTTGGCCCAAGGCCAATAGGGTTGCCAGACCGTTCAGCCGCGGCTGTAAGGGTAGTGATAGAAATGTCCCTGCCTCCCTCTTGGAAAGGTGTTTATGTTTGAATTACAGGATGCGTTCGCGCGCAAGTTCCACTATCTGCGGTTGTCGGTCACCGACGTCTGCAACTTCAAGTGCCAGTACTGCCTGCCCGACGGCTATAGGCCCGATGGCCGCAAGTCCTTTCTGACGTTGGACGAAATCCGCCGCCTGACCCGCGTCTTTGCCGCCATGGGCACCAACAAGGTGCGCATTACCGGGGGCGAGCCTTCCCTGCGCAAGGACTTTACCGCCATCATCGAAACCGTGGCCGCCACTCCCGGCATACGCAAGGTGGCCATGACCACCAACGGTTATCGCATGGCCCGCCAGGTGGCCGACTGGCGCCGTGCCGGGCTGTCCGCCATCAACGTCAGCGTCGACAGCCTGGACCCGCGCATGTTCCACCAGATCACCGGGGAGAACCGCTTCCAGGAAGTGATGGCGGGCATCGACGCCGCCTTCGCCGCCGGCTTCGAACAGGTCAAGGTCAATACGGTGCTGATGCGCGGCCTGAACGATGGCGAGCTGGGGCGTTTCCTGGGCTGGATCAAGGACAACCCCATCCAGTTGCGTTTTATCGAGCTGATGCAGACCGGCGAGATGGACGAGCTGTTCAGCCGCCACCATGTGCGCGGCGCCCTTATCAAGGAGCAGTTGCTGCGTGCCGGTTGGCAGCAGAAGGTGCGGGCCCACAACGACGGCCCGGCCGAGGTGTTCTGGCACCCGGACTATGTGGGCGAAATCGGCCTTATCATGCCCTACGCCAAGGATTTCTGTGCCAGCTGCAACCGGCTGCGGGTGTCCTCGCTCGGCAAGCTGCACCTGTGCCTGTTCGGTGATTACGGGGTTGAGCTTCGGGATCTGCTGGCCGAAGACGGCCAGCACGCGGCCCTGCAGCTGCGTTTACGCGAAGCCCTGGCCGATAAAAAAGCCACCCACTTTCTCCATCAGGGGCAGACCGGCATGACCCCTCATCTGGCCTCCATCGGCGGCTGAACTTCTTTCCCAGACCCCTTCCCGCAGGAGAAAGCCCCGTTTTCTCCTGCGGCGGTAGTATCCGGTTGATCCAGATCAATACTCCCTCCTTTGTACCCACTAGGTGGTATTCCTCCGCTTGCTCCCCCGCTAATACCATATAACCAATAGGTGATAAGCATCAGGCACACATCATCTTAACGTCTATGCTACACAGAAAGTTATGGCACAACGGGGGCTTATGACATCGGGACCGGACTTATCACGGCGGCGTTGGCTCAAGGGCGGATTGACCCCGGCCAGGCCGGAGAATCCGCTGCCTTGGTCGCGAGACTGGCTGAGCTTTACCGACGGCTGCGGCCGTTGCGGCGATTGTCTGCGGGCTTGCCCGGAACGGATCATCATCGCGGGCGATGGCGGCTTTCCGGTGCTGGACTTCGGCCGGGGCGAATGCACCTTCTGCGGCCGCTGTGCCGATGTTTGCCCCGAACCGCTCTTCGCTCCCCGTCAGGAGGCGCCCTGGCACCAGTTGGCCGAGTTCGGCCCGGCCTGCCTGGCCATCCGGGGCGTGCACTGCCGCAGTTGTGAAGACAGTTGCGAGCCGCAGGCCATTCGTTTCCGGCCGCAATTGGGCGCCGTGGCCCGTCCCGAGCTGGACGCGGAGCGTTGCTCCGGCTGTGGTGCCTGTGTCGCCGGCTGTCCGGCGGCCGCCATCAAGATTTTGAGTCAGGAGCAAGCATGAGCAAAGCGAATGAATGGCACATCGCCAGCCTGGTGGTCTATTGCCGTCCCGAACTGATGGGGACGGCGCTGGAAGCCATCAGCGCCATGGACGGGGTGGAGGTGCCGGTGTCGGGAGAGCAGGGAAAACTGGTGGTGGCGATCGAAGGCCCCACCCAGAAATCGGTGGTCAGCCGTATCGACCAGATAGCGCTGTTGGAGGGCATCTTGTCGACCACCCTTATTTATCATGAATTTGCTGAACTGGAAGCAGGTGAGGAGCAACAATGAAGCTGAGTCGTCGCGCCTTTATGAAGGCCAATGCGGTCGCCGCCGCCGCCACCGCCGCCGGACTGGCCGTGCCGGCCGGTGCCACCAATCTGATCACCAGCCGGGAGCAGACCGCCATCAAGTGGGACAAGGCCCCCTGCCGTTTCTGCGGCACCGGTTGCTCGGTGCTGGTGGGTTCCCAGGACGGGCGGGTGGTGGCCACCCAGGGGGATCCGGATGCGCCGGTCAACAAGGGCCTGAACTGCATCAAGGGTTATTTTTTGTCGAAAATCATGTACGGCAAGGACCGGCTGACCACGCCGCTGCTGCGCATGAAAAACGGCAAGTACGACAAGAACGGGGACTTCACCCCGATCAGTTGGGATCAGGCGTTCGACATCATGGCCGAGAAGTGGAAGGCCACCCTCAAGGAGAAGGGCCCCGACGGCATCGGCATGTTCGGCTCCGGCCAGTGGACCATTATGGAGGGCTACGCCGCCGCCAAGCTGTACAAGGCCGGTTTCCGCTCCAACAACCTGGATCCCAACGCCCGCCATTGCATGGCCTCCGCCGTGGTCGGCTTTATGCGCACCTTCGGCATGGACGAGCCCATGGGCTGCTATGACGACATCGAAGCCACCGACGCCTTCGTGCTGTGGGGCTCCAACATGGCGGAGATGCACCCCATCCTCTGGTCACGGCTGACCGACCGCCGCCTGAGCGCGCCCCATGTGCAGGTGCATGTGTTGTCCACCTTCGAGCACCGCAGCTTCGAACTGGCGGACAACGGCATGGTGTTCCATCCCCAGACCGATCTGGCCATCCTCAACTACATCGCCCACTACATCATTGAGAACGGCTATGTAAACCGGGACTTTATCGAGAAGCACGTCAATTTCGTCAAGGGCGAAACCGACATCGGCTACGGCCTGCGCCCGACCCATCCGCTGCAGCAGGCGGCGGCGAACCCGGACTCCGGCGCTTCCACCCCCATCAGCTTCGAGGAATTCGCCAGCTTCGTGGCCGATTACGACGTGGAGACCGTCTCCAAGCTCTCCGGCGTGCCCGCCGACAAGCTGGAAGCGCTGGCCCAGGCCTATGCCGACCCTTACGTCAAGGTGGTGTCCTTCTGGACCATGGGCTTCAACCAGCATACCCGGGGCACCTGGGCCAACAACATGGTCTACAACATCCACCTGCTGACCGGCAAGATCTCCGAGCCGGGCAACAGCCCCTTCTCGCTCACCGGCCAGCCCTCGGCCTGCGGCACCGCCCGGGAAGTGGGCACCTTCGCCCACCGGCTGCCGGCGGACATGGTGGTCACCAACGCCGATCACCGCGCCTACTCCGAGAAGATCTGGAAGCTGCCGGACGGCACCATCAACCCCCAGGTGGGCTACCACGCCGTGCTGCAGAACCGCATGCTGAAAGACGGCAAGCTCAACGCCTACTGGGTGATGTGCAACAACAACATGCAGGCCGCCCCCAACATGAACGAGGAGGGACTGCCCGGCTACCGCAACCCGGCCAACTTCATCGTGGTGTCCGACCCTTACCCCACCGTCACCGCCCAGGCGGCGGATCTGGTGCTGCCCACCGCCATGTGGGTGGAGAAGGAAGGCGGCTACGGCAATGCCGAGCGCCGTACCCAGGTGTGGTACCAGCAGGTGAAATCCCCCGAGGGGGCCAAATCGGATCTGTGGCAGCTGATGGAGTTCTCCAAGCGCTTCACCATGGAAGAAGTCTGGCCCGAGGAGCTGCTGGCCAAGGCACCCGAATACCGGGGCAAGACCCTCTACGAGGTGCTTTTCCGCAACGGCCAGGTGGATCAATATCCGGCCGAGGACTGCAAGAACGAGCTCAACGACGAGCGGGATCACTTCGGCTTCTATGTGCAGAAAGGCCTGTTCGAGGAGTATGCCAAGTTCGGCCGCGGCAAGGCCCACGATCTGGCGCCCTATGATGTCTACCACCAGGCCCGCGGCCTGCGCTGGCCGGTGGTGGACGGCCAGGAAACCCTGTGGCGCTACCGGGAAGGCTACGACCCCTATGTGGAGAAGGGCACCGGGGTGCAGTTCTACGGCCACAAGGACAACAGGGCCATCATCTTCGCCCTGCCGTTCGAGCCGGCGGCCGAGGTGCCGGATGCGGAATACAACCTCTGGCTGTCGACCGGGCGGGTGCTGGAGCACTGGCATTCCGGCTCCATGACCCGGCGGGTGCCGGAGCTGCACCGCTCCTATCCCGACGCCCAGGTGTTCATGCACCCGGACGATGCCCGGGAGCGGGGCCTGCGCCGGGGTGACGAGGTGGTGATCGCCTCCCGCCGGGGCGAGATGAAAAGCCGGGTGGAAACCCGTGGCCGCAACCGGCCGCCCAAGGGGCTGGTGTTCGTGCCCTGGTTCGACGAGAACCAGCTGATCAACCGCCTGACCCTGGACGCCACCTGCCCGCTCTCGAAAGAGACCGACTTCAAGAAGTGCGCGGTCAAGGTGATGAAGGCATAAGGGATGGCGATGAGCGGGGCTTCACGGCGGCAGTTTCTGCTGCAACTGGCGGGTGGCGGTGGCGCCATGGGCCTGGTCGGGCTGGGACTGGGGGCATACAGCCGCCAGGCCGCCAGCCTGCCGGCCCAGGCGCTGCGGCCACCGGGCGCGGGGGCCGAGCCGGATTTTCTCGGCGCCTGCGTGCGTTGCGGCCTGTGCGTGGAGGCCTGCCCCTACGACACCCTCAAGCTGGCCCGGCTGCTGACACCGGTGACCACGGGCACCCCTTACTTCGAGGCCAGGGCCGTGCCCTGCGAGATGTGCGACGACATTCCCTGTGTGGCGGCCTGTCCGACCGGGGCGCTGGATCCGGCGTTGACCGATATCGACGAGGCGCGCATGGGCCTGGCGGTGCTGATCGATCACGAGACCTGCCTCAACTGGCAGGGGCTGCGCTGCGACGTCTGCTACCGGGTCTGTCCGCTGATCGACCAGGCCATCACCCTGGAGGCGAGTCATAACGGCAGGACCGGGCACCATGCCCTCTTTATTCCGACGGTGCACTCGGATGCCTGTACCGGCTGCGGCAAGTGCGAGCATGCCTGCGTGCTGGAAGAGGCGGCGATCAAGGTACTGCCACGCGAGCTGGCCAAGGGCGAGCTGGGCGCCCACTACCGCTGGGGCTGGGTCGAGAAGGAGAAGGCCGGCGGGTCCCTTATCGGGGACCCGCTGACCCTGCCGAGCCGCCGTCCCGAAGGAGGGCTGTGATGAAGCGGCATCCCGGTAGCGAAGCGGTGGAACGCAAGGGCTGGTGGCGGGCACACCGTTTCCTGCTGCTGCGTCGCCTCTGCCAGCTGTCGGTACTGGGCTTGTTCCTGCTCGGCCCCTGGGCCGGGATCCGGCTTATCGAGGGCAATCTGTCCAGCTCGCGGCTCATGGACACTGTGCCGATGACGGACCCCTTCGCCCTGGTGCAACTGCTGGCGGCGGGCCACTGGCCGGTGCTGACCGCCTGGCTGGGGGCGCTGATCGTCCTGGCCGGCTATGCCCTGGTGGGGGGGCGGGTATTCTGCTCCTGGATCTGTCCGCTGAACCCGGTCACCGATGCCGCCGGCTGGTTACGCCGTCGGCTGGGGCTGCGCCAGGGGGCGGGTCTTTCCAACCGGCTGCGCTACTGGCTGCTGGCCACCATTCTGCTGGTGCCGTTCATCGGCGGCTTGGTGGTGTGGGAGTCGGTCAACCCGGTATCCCTGCTGCACCGGGGCCTGCTGTTCGGCATGGGGTGGGGCTGGTTGCTGATAGTAGCGGTGTTTTTGTTCGACAGCTTCGTGGTGGACAGGGGCTGGTGCGGTCATCTGTGTCCCCAGGGCGCCTTCTGGGGGCTGGTGAACAAGCTGAGACCCTTGCAGGTGACGGCAGCCCGCCGGGAGCACTGCACCAGTTGCATGGATTGTTACGCGGTCTGCCCCGAGCCCCAGGTGTTGAAGGGGCCGGTGCATGGCGCCAAAAGGGGGCATGGCCCCGAAATCAAGATGACGGATTGTAGCCATTGTGGGCGTTGTATCGACGTGTGTGCGGAAGACGTCTTCAGTTTCACCACCCGTTTTGCAAATAAGGCGGAGAAAAAATGATGAGAAAGACTGGAAAAGTGATGGGAGCGCTGCTGCTGGCGGCCTGGGTGGGCATGGTGCAGGCTCAGGTCGAGGAGATTGATGCCCATACCGGTAAGCTGCACTCGTTGCAGGGGGACACCGCCTTGCAATACAACAAGGATGCCGAACGGCTCAGGGATCCGGTCAAGGATCAGGGGATTCAGGACAGGCAATATATGCACCAGCCGCCCCTGGTGCCGCACCAGGTGCGGGGCTACGAGGTGGATCTCAAGGTCAACCGCTGCCTGGCCTGCCACGGCTGGAAGAACGCGGCCGCCCGTGGCGCGCCGCGGGTCAGTCCGACCCACTATGAAACCCGGGACGGCATGACCCTGGGCGACATCAGCCCGCGGCGTTACTTCTGCCTGCAGTGCCATGTGCCGCAGACCGATGCCAAGCCGCTGGTGGACAACACCTTTACTCCCGTTGAATCCCTGCGGTAAGGAGCCCCCATGGCGGAGAAGAAAAGCCTGTTCAAACGGCTGTGGCAAACCTTCCGTTCACCCAGCAAGGTGGCGGTGGGCGTGGTGCTGGTATTCGGCTTCTTCGGTGGCGTCATCTTCTGGGGCGGCTTCAACACCGCGCTGGAGGTGACCAACACCGAGCAATTCTGTATCGGCTGCCATGAAATGCACGACAACGTCTATCTGGAGTACCGGGATACCATCCACTACGCCAACCGCTCGGGGGTCAGGGCCAGCTGCCCCGACTGTCATGTGCCCCATGAGTGGACCCACAAGATAGTGCGCAAGATAGCGGCGTCCAAGGAAGTCTGGGGCAAGATGACGGGCATTATCGATACTCCCGAGAAGTTCGAGGCCCATCGCCGCTACATGGCGGACCGGGAGTGGCAGCGGATGAAGGAAACCGACTCGCGGGAGTGCCGCAACTGTCATAACTTCGACTACATGGACTTCAGCGTGCAGGGCAGCCGTGCCGCCCAGGCCCACTCCACCTCGCTGGCCAGTGGCGAGAAAACCTGTATCGACTGCCACAAGGGCATAGCGCATCAGTTGCCCAATATGCGTGGTGTCGAAGGATTCTGAGCCGCATCCATGAATGACGTCAAAGCCTGTGGCATTATTGCCCCAGGCTTTGTTGTTTTGCGGATTGACCTTCCGCCGCGCTGTGCGAGAATGTTTCAATTATTATCTTTATGTGAAAATTAATGAGAGGACGCCATGAGTCATGCAAGCCAGGCCTTTGTGCCCCTGAAGATAGCGGTGCTGACCGTCTCCGATACCCGTAACGAAGACACCGACACCTCGGGCCGCTTCCTGGCCGAGGCGCTTACCGCCGCCGGCCACCAACTGGCGGAAAAGATCATCCTCAAGGACGACAAGTACGACATCCGCGCCCTGGTGTCCCGCTGGATAGCCAGCCCCGAGGTGCAGGTGGTCTTGATCACCGGCGGCACCGGCTTTACCGGCCGCGACACCACCCCCGAGGCGGTGGGCCCGCTGCTGGACACCGTGATCGACGGCTTCGGCGAGCTGTTCCGCCATATCACCTACCAGGAGCTGGGCACCTCCACGGTGCAGAGCCGGGCCCTGGGGGGGCTGGCCAACCACACCGCCATCTTCTGCATGCCCGGCTCCACTGGCGCCTGTCGCACCGGTTGGAACGGCATCCTGGCCGAGCAGCTCGATGCCCGCCACAAGCCCTGCAACTTCGTGCAGCACCTGGTGTAGGCCCATGAGCGAACTGACCCACATCAACGCCTCGGGCGAGGCCAACATGGTGGACGTGAGCGCCAAGGCGGTGACGGTGCGCGAGGCCCGGGCCGAGGCCTGGGTGCTGATGGCACCGGAAACCCTGCAACTGATCCTCGGCGGACAGCACCACAAGGGGGACGTGTTCGCCACCGCCCGTATCGCCGGTATCATGGCGGCCAAGAAAACCGCCGATCTGATCCCGCTGTGCCATCCGCTGGCGCTGTCCAAGGTCGAGGTTCAATTAAAGGCCGATACCGGGCGGGGCGGGGTCCATATCGAAAGCTACTGCAAGCTGGCGGGGCAGACCGGGGTGGAGATGGAAGCGCTCACCGCCGCCTCGGTGGCGGCCCTGACCATCTATGATATGTGTAAGGCGGTGCAAAAGGACATGCGCATCGAAGGCGTCCGCCTGCTGGAAAAGCGGGGCGGCAAATCAGGAGACTTTAAAGCGATATGATCAAGGTGGTATTTTTCGCACAGGTGCGCGAGCTGGTGGGCCAGGATGAACTGGAACTCATCGAGGACTATGGTAACGTCGAGGCCCTGCGCCAGGCCCTGGCCGGGCGCGGCGACAAGTGGGCGCTGGCGCTGTCCGACGACAAGCTGCTGGCGGCGGTCAACCACACCATAGTGCCGCTTGACACCCCGCTCAAGGCCGGGGACGAGGTCGCCTTTTTCCCGCCGGTCACGGGAGGCTGAGATGATCCGGGTACAGAGCCAAGACTTCGAACTGGGCGAGGAGTACGCCGCCCTCAGCCGTTCGCACCAGACCGGCGCCGTGGTCACCTTCGTCGGCAAGGTGCGGGAGATGAACCAGGGGGAGGCGGTCAGCGGCATGACCCTGGAGCACTACCCGGGCATGACCGAGCATGCCCTTGCGCAGATTGTGGAGGAAGCGCACCGGCGCTGGCCGCTGCTGGAGTGCCGGGTGATCCACCGGGTGGGCCGGCTCGAGCTCGGCGACCAGATCGTGTTCGTGGGGGTGGCGAGCGCCCACCGGGAGGCGGCCTTCGAAGCCTGCCATTTCATCATGGACTACCTCAAGACCCGGGCCCCCTTCTGGAAGAAGGAAACCACGGCGGGTGGCGAGGAACGCTGGGTGGAAGCCAAGGACAGCGACAACCGCGCCGCGGAAAAGTGGTGACCGGACTGCGTTTTGTCTTGACGCCGGGTTGAACCAGCCCGGCGTTGTTATATTTGGTGCCAAACGGGCGCTCTGCTAGCATGGCCATCCGAAAGGCCAACCCTGTAGCCGTTCACCATCCTGCCATTTCCGCACTAGCAAGGAGTCCCCATGCACCGTTCGTGGCGTTTCGAGCACCATGGCCGCCGGCTGGCGGTGATGGAGTGGGGCGATCCGCGGGGCGTGCCGGTGGTGGCCCTGCACGGCTGGCTCGACAACGCCGCCGGCTTCACCCTGCTGGCCAAGTTGTTGCCGCAAGTGCGGCTGATCGCCCTGGATCTGGCCGGCCATGGGTGCTCGGATCACAGGCCCGCCGGCCAGCCTTACTATATTTGGGACAACCTGGCCGATGTACTGGCGCTGGTGGACGAGTTGAGGCTGGAACGGGTGGCCCTGCTCGGCCATTCCATGGGCGCCGGGGTAGCCAGCCTGTTCGCCGGGGCCTTTCCCGAACGGGTCAGCCAGTTGTTCCTGCTGGATGGCCTGGCGCCCCTCGATTATCCCGCCGATGAGCTGCCGGCACAGATGGCCGAGGCGCTGGCGAGAAAGGCGCGCCTGGGGCGCCGTTCGCTCCGGCCCTACGCCAGTTTCGAGCAGGCGGTGCGGGCACGCATGGGCGGGCGCTGGCCGGTGAGCCGGGAGGCGGCCGGCTGGCTGCTGGCGCGGGGATTGCGCGAGGAGGCCGACGGCTGGTACTGGCGCAGCGATCTGGCGCTGACCCAGCCGTCGGTGGTGCGCCTGTGCGAGGCCCAGATAGCGGCCTTTCTGCGCCGGCTGACCATGCCGGTGCTGCTGGTGATGGCGGAAGCGGGCATCGGCATGGCGCGGGTCGAACAGCAACTGGCGCTGGTGCCGCAACTTGAGCTCAAACAACTGGCTGGCGGCCACCATCTGCACCTGGAAGCAGTGCCGGCGGCGCGCATTGCCCAGTGGATAAGCGAGCGGCTGCAGGCCTAAAGCGGCAGTGAGTCCTGGGGTGGGCTGTCCTGTTGGGCGAGCTCCAGCTCCAGTTGTTTCTTGCGGGCGGCGGCCAGCACCCGGCGCCTGCGGTCCTGGCACAGGCGGATGACGTCGCGGCGCTGCTGTGCGCTCATCTGCAGCCAGTCGAAGCGTTCTTCCCGGCTGCGAAAACAGCCCTTGCAGTAGCCCCTGTTGTTGACCTGGCAGACGCCGATGCAGGGGCTGGGGACGTCGAAAAACTCCAGTTGCTCCATCTGTTTCCTCCCTTTGCTTAAATGGAGCACAGTTCGCCGCCCGCGGCAAGGGGTTACAGCAGATCCCGCAGCCGGTACCAGGCCATGGCCAGCACCAGGGCGGGGGTGCGCAACAGCCGGCCGCCGGGAAAATCCTGGTGGGGGATGCGCCCGAACAGATCGAAGCGCTCGGCGCTGCCGGCGATGGCGTCGGCCATCAGGGTGCCCGCCATGCCGGTGAGGGCGATGCCGTGGCCGGAAAAGCCCTGGGCGAAATAGACATTGCCGTCGAGGCGGCCGAAGTGGGGCGCCCGGTTCATGGTGATGCCCACATAGCCGCCCCAGGTGTATTGCTGCTTCACGCCCTGCAATTGGGGGAACACATGGCGCAGCCGCTTGCCCATGGTGTCCGCCAGGTTGAGGGGATCCAGCCGCGAGTAGCTGACCCGGCCGCCGAACAGCAGCCGGTGGTCGGCGCTCAGGCGGAAATAGTCGAGCACGAAGTTGATGTCGGCCACCGCCATGTTGTTGCGGATAAGTTCACGGGCGCGCTCCTCGCCCAGCGGCTCGGTGGCGGTAATATAGGTGCCCACCGGCATGATCTTGCGTTCTATCTCGGGGGCGACGCCCTCGAGGTAGGCGTTGCCGCACAGCAGCAGGTGGCGGCAGCGCACCCGGCCGCGGGCGGTATGGGCCACCGGGGTGGCACCCCGCTCGATACGGCTGACCGGGCTGTGCTCGAAGAAACGGGCGCCGGCCGCCACCGCCGCCTTGACCAATCCCAGGGTGTAGTTGAGCGGATGCACATGGCCGCCGGCGGGATCGTAAAGGCCGCCCAGGTAGGCTTCGGTGTTCATCTGCTGCCGCACCTGCTCTCGGCTCCACAGCTCGAGCCCGTCATAGCCGAAGTGGCGGCGCAGATCCCCGGCCCAGGCTTCCAGCTCGCTCAGATGGCGGGGTTTCACCGCCGCATGCAGGTGGCCGTCGGCCAGATCGCAGTCGATGCCGTGTTCCCGGATGCGCCTGCGCATCAGTGCCATGGCCTCGAGGGAGATGTCCCACAGGGCCTTGCTTGCCTCCATGCCCACCAGCCGGGTGAGCTTGGCCTGATCGCAGGCGTAGCCGAAGATCATCTGGCCGCCGCTGCGCCCCGAGGCGCCCCAGCCCGCCAGCTTGCCTTCCAGCACCGCCACCTTGTAGCCGCGCTCCGCCAGGGCCAGGGCCGCCGAGGCGCCGGTGATGCCGGCGCCGACGATGCATACGTCCACATCCAGATCCTCCTCCAGCGGCGGGAAGCTCAGGGGATAGGTGATGGAGGCGGCGTAGTAGGAATCGGCGTGCTGTTGCATAAGGGCTCCGGATGGCTAAACCAGATGTTGATACCACTGGTATTCCAGCGGGGTGACGTGCTGGTCGAACTCGGCCAGCTCATGGCGTTTGTTGATAAGGTAGGCGCGGTGAAAATCCTTGCCCAGGTACTGGGACAGCCGGTGCGACTGGGCGAAGCGGTCGAGCGCGTCCTGCCAGCGGTAGGGCAGCAGCTGCAGGTCCAACTTGTTGGCGTCGCCCTGGATGGGGGCGGGGGGACGCAGCTGCTCGCCGATGCCGTGATCCACCGCTGCCAGTATGGCCGCCACCACCAGGTAGGGGTTGGCGTCGGCGCCGGCCACCCGGTGCTCCAGCCGGGTGCTGGCCCTGTCGCCGGAGGGGATGCGCAGCGCCGCGGTTCTGTTGTCGAAACCCCAGCTGGCGTGCAGCGGCACGAACATATGGGGCTGCAGCCGGCGGTAGGAATTGGCATTGGGGGCGAACAGCGCCATGCATTCGGGCAGCATGCTGAGGTTGCCGGCGATGGCCTGGCGCAGCAGCTCGTGATCCTCGGCGAACACATTGTGGCCGGCCTCGTCGAGCAGGCTGACGTGGATATGCATGCCCGAGCCGGCCTGGCCGTTGTAGGGCTTGGCCATGAAGGTGGCGTACATACCCTCCTTGATGGCGATGGCCTTGATCGCCCGCTTGAGCAGTATCGCCTGGTCGCAGGCGGCGACGGCATCGTTCTGGTGCATCAGGTTGATCTCGAACTGGCCCGGGGCGTATTCGGCCACGGCGTTGTCCGCCGGTATCTTCTGCAGCTGGCACACCTCCGCCACCCGCACCAGAAAGTCTTCCCAGCTGTCGAGATCGTCGAGGGAATAGACCTGGGTGTCGTGCATGCGCTCGTCGGTGCCCGGCAAGATGGGCGGCTGGGGCAGGCCGTCGGGGCCTACCTTCTGATCCACCAGGTAAAATTCCAGCTCCACCGCCACGCAGGGGCGCAGGCCCTTGTCCAGCAGCCGCTGCACCACCTTCTGCAGCACATGGCGCGGATCGGCGAAGAAGGGGCTGCCGTCGCTCTCTTCCATGGTCATCAGGATCTGGCCGGAGGGGGTCTTGTGCCAGGGCACCGGCACCAGGGTATGGGGCAGCAGCCGGCAGATGCGATCGCTGTCGCCCTGGGCGAAGCCGAGGCCGGTTTCCTCCACCGTTTGGCCGGTGATGTCGAGGGCGAACACCGAGGCGGGCAGGCTGATGCCGTCGCGCAGGGCATTTTCCAGGGCGCTGGTCTGGATGCGTTTGCCCCTGAGCACGCCGTTGATGTCGCACAGCATCAGGTCGACGGACTGGTAGTCGGCCCAGGGGCTGCCGGGGGCATGATGGTGTCTGGTGCTGTGGGCCTTGTTCATAGGTTCATCCTTAAACTTGCGATTCGGTACCACCGGTTCAGCTAATCATGAAAATCGGTGTTTAATATATAGATATTTTTGTTAATTTTGGTACTGATCCCGTTTATCTCCCCGGTGCTGGATTTTTCCTGCGAATACTGCTAATTCCTATATCTAGCATATTTTTAGCGAATATGGACTATGCTTGCCTTTGTTTCCTAAACCATGAGCCTGGGTTATGAGTGTTCAAGATCCCGAAAAGCGTGATATGGAGTGGCTGCGGCTGTGGATGCAGCGGCACGCCATTACCGAGGTGGAGTGCCTGCTGCCGGACTTCACCGGCAATGCTCGCGGCAAGATACTGCCCGCCAGTAAGTTCCTGAAGGAAGGGGGCATGCGGCTGCCGGAGAACATCTTCCTGCAGACCGTCAACGGCGATTGGCCGGAAGACAGCAACATCGACTGGACCGAGCGGGACATGGAACTGCACGCCGACATCAACACGCCGCGGCTGGTGCCCTGGGCGACCGAGCCCACCGCCCAGGTGATCCACGACTGTTTCGACGCCGACGGCAACCCGGTGGACATGGCGCCGCGCAGCGTGCTGCGCCGGGTACTCAAGCTCTATGACGACCAGGGCTGGCGGCCGGTGGTGGCGCCGGAGCTGGAGTTCTTCCTGGTGAAGAAGAACGAAGACTGGGACTACCCGCTGGAGCCGCCCATCGGTCGCAACGGCCGGCCCGAGACCGCCCGGCAGTCGTTCAGCATCGACGCGGTCAACGAGTTCGATCCCATCTTCGAAGAGATGTACGACTTCTGCGAGGCCCAGGAGCTGGAGGTGGATACCCTGATCCACGAATCCGGCGCGGCCCAGATGGAAGTGAACTTCATCCACGGCGACGCCCTGGATCTGGCGGACCAGGTGTTCCTGTTCAAGCGCACCATGCGCGAGGCCGCCATGCGCCACCATGTCTACGCCACCTTTATGGCCAAGCCGATGAAGAACGAGCCGGGCAGCGCCATGCACATCCACCAGAGCCTGGTGGACAAGGGCGGCACCAACCTGTTCGCCAACGCCGACGGTAGCCACAGCGAGCTGTTCCTCCATTACATCGGCGGCATGCAGCGCTATATTCCGAGCGCCGTGGCCCTGTTCGCGCCCAACGTCAATTCCTACCGGCGGCTGGCGTTCGGGGATTCGGCGCCGCGCAACATGGCCTGGGGCGAGGACAACCGCACCGTGGGCCTGCGGGTGCCGCGTTCGGGGCCGGCGGACCGGCGTATCGAGAACCGCTTCGCCGGGGCCGACGCCAACCCCTACCTGGCCCTGGCCGCCAGCCTGGCCTGCGGCTACCTGGGCATGATGCAGCAGCTCAAGCCCACCGATCAGGTGCAGGGCAGTGCCTACAACATGCCCTTCGGCCTGGCGCGCAGCCTGGAAGAGGCCCTGCTGGAGCTGGAGCAGTGCGAGGATCTGCGCCAGATCCTGGGGCCCCGCTTCGTCAACGCCTTTATTTCGGTCAAGCGCAAGGAATACGAGGCCTTCTTCACCGTGATCAGCGCCTGGGAACGGGAGTTCCTGCTGCTGAACGTCTAACCGAGCACGGAGCCGACCATGGCAGAGCAACAAGGAAGTCGCCGCCTGCAGGAGCTGGATGCCGCCCACCATCTGCATCCCTTTACCGACAGCCAGGCGCTGCACCAAAAAGGCACCCGGGTCATAGAGCGGGGCGAGGGGGTCTACCTGTGGGACACGGACGGCCACCGCATCCTCGACGGCATGGCCGGCCTGTGGTGCGTCAACCTGGGCTACGGCCGGGAAGAGCTGATCGAAGCCGCCGATCGGCAGCTGCGCCGGCTGCCCTACTACAACCTCTTCTTCCAGACCACCCACCCCAGTGCCACCGAGCTGGCGGCCACCCTGGCGACCCTGCTGCCCGGCGACATGCAGCATCTGTTCTTCACCGGCTCGGGCTCGGAGTGCAACGACACCGTAGTGCGCATGGTGCGCCACTACTGGGCCAGCCAGGGCCAACCCGAGCGCAAGGTGATCATCAGCCGGCACAACGCCTACCACGGCTCCACCCTGGCCGGCGCCGCCCTGGGCGGCATGAAGCCGATGCATGCCCAGGGCGGGCTGCCGCTGCCCGACATAGTGCATATCGACCAGCCCTATCACTTCGGCGAAGGGCAGGGACGAGACCCTGGCGAATTCGGCCTGGAGCGGGCCCGCCAGCTGGAGCAGAAAATCCTGGAGCTGGGCCCGGAGCGGGTGGCGGCCTTTATCGGCGAGCCCATCCAGGGCGCCGGCGGCGTCATCATTCCGCCCGCGAGCTACTGGCCCGAGATCCGGCGCATCTGCAAAGAGTACGACATCCTGCTGGTGGTGGACGAGGTGATCTGCGGCTTCGGCCGCACCGGCCACTGGTTCGCCAGCGAATACTACGGGCTCGAGCCCGATCTGCTGTGCATGGCCAAGGGCATCACCTCCGGCTACATGCCGCTGGGGGCGGTGGCGGTAGGCCGCCGGGTGGCCGAGGGGTTGATCGGGGGCGGGGAATTCTTCCACGGCTTCACCTATTCCGGCCATCCGGTGGCCTGCGCCGTGGCCCTGGCCAATATCGAGGTGATGCGGCGGGAAAACATCGTCGGGCGCGTCCATGACGATATCGGCCCCTACCTGCAGCGGGCCTGGGCCAGCCTGGGGGATCATCCCCTGGTGGGCGAGACCCGGGGCCTGGGGCTGGTGGCGGCCCTGGAGCTGGTGGCCGACCAGCGCGACCTCCGCCGCTTCGACAGCACGGTCGGGGCCGGCCTCATCTGCCGGGAACACTGCTTCGAGCAGGGCCTGGTGATGCGGGCGGTGGGGGACACCATGATCATCTCGCCGCCCCTGGTGATCAGCCACGCCGAGGTGGACGAACTGATCACCAAGGCGCGCCGGGCGCTGGATTTGACTCATCAGACACTGATACACAACTAAGGACGGAGAACACCATGACCAACAAAACAGGATACGGTTTTCGACTGGGGCTGCTGGCGGCCGGGGCCGGGCTGGCGCTGAGTGCCCAGGCCCAGGAGCCGGCCCAGGTCAACTTTTATAACTGGTCCGACTATATCGCGGAAGACACCCTGGCCAACTTTACCGCCGAGACCGGCATCCAGGTGACCTACGATGTATTCGACTCCAACGAGGTGCTGGAGGCCAAGCTGCTGGCGGGCAATACCGGCTTCGACCTGGTGGTGCCCACCGGTGACTTTATGGGCCGGCAGATCCTGGCCGGCGCCTTTATGGAGCTGGACAAGTCCAAGCTGACCAACTACGGCAACCTGGATCCCCGCATCATGGCCTTGCTGGAAGAAAAGGATCCGGACAACAGGTTCGGCGTGCCCTACCTGTGGGGCACCACCGGCATCGGCTACAACGTGGAGAAGGTGAGGGCCGCCCTGGGCGAGGAGGCCCCGGTGGACTCCTGGGATCTGGTGATGAAGCCGGAAAACCTGGCCAAGCTGAGCCAGTGCGGGGTGGCCTTCCTCGACGCCCCCACCGAGGTGTTCGCCGCCGCCCTCAACTACCAGGGGCTGGATCCCAACAGCACCAACGCCGACGATTACACCGGCCCGGCCACCGAGCTGATGCTGAGCCTGCGGCCCCATATCACCTACTTCCACTCCTCCAAGTACATCAACGATCTGGCCAACGGCGACGTCTGCGTGGCGGTGGGCTGGTCCGGCGACATCCTGCAGGCCAGGGACAGGGCGGAAGAAGCCAGCCAGGGGGTCGAGGTGGCCTACAGCATTCCCAAGGAAGGGGCGCTGATGTGGTTCGACATGCTGACCATCCCCAGGGATGCCCGCCATCCGGACAACGCCCACAAGCTTATCGACTACCTGCTGAAGCCGGAGGTGATCGCCGGGGTGTCCAACTATGTGGCCTACGCCAACGCCAACAGCGCCTCCAAGGCGTTCGTGGACGAGGACATCCTCAACGACACCGGTATCTATCCCACCGAGGAAGCGGCGGCCAAGCTCTATACCGCCAAGATACTGCCCCAGAGCGTGAACCGGGTCATCACCCGAGCCTGGACCCGGGTCAAGACCGGTCGCTAGGGTGTTGGGGTGCCCCGGGGCACTCCGTTCTTTTCGCAAGGAGGTGAACATGCCGGAACAGGGCAAGGAAGAGCGGGCCGAGGCCCGGCCTTTTCTGGAGATCCGCAACGTCAGCAAGCTGTTCGACGGCCAGCCGGCGGTGGACGACGTCAGCCTCAGTATCCGCCGGGGGGAGATCTTCGCCCTGCTCGGCGCCTCCGGCTGCGGCAAGTCCACCCTGCTGCGCGTGCTGGCCGGTTTTGAACAGCCGAGCAAGGGCGAGATCCTGCTCGACGGGGTCGACATCGCCGAGGTGCCCCCCTATGACAGGCCCATCAACATGATGTTCCAGTCCTATGCCCTCTTCCCCCATATGACGGTGGAGGCCAATATCGCCTTCGGCCTCAAGCAGGACCGCCTGCCCAGGGCGGAGATCGCCGAGCGGGTGGCCCATATGCTCAAACTGGTGCACATGGAAGAGTTCGCCCGGCGCAAGCCCCACCAGCTCTCCGGCGGCCAGCGCCAGCGGGTGGCCCTGGCGCGCAGCCTGGCCAAGCGGCCCAAGCTGCTGCTGCTGGACGAGCCCATGGGCGCGCTCGACAAGAAGCTCAGGGAGGAGATGCAGCTGGAGCTGGTCAACATCATCGAGCAGGTGGGGGTCACCTGCGTCATGGTGACCCACGATCAGGAGGAAGCCATGACCATGGCCGGCCGCATCGCCATCATGAACAAGGGGCGGCTGGTGCAGGTGGGGGATCCGCTGGATGTCTACGAATATCCCAACTGCCGTTACAGCGCCGAGTTTATTGGCTCGGTCAATGTGTTCGAGGGGGTGCTGGAGCACAACGAGACCGACAGCGCCCAGATCCGCAGTCCGCAGCTGGAGCAGCCGCTGCGGGTCAACCACGGCCTGTCCATCGCCGAGGGGCTGCCGCTGATGATAGCGGTGCGCCCGGAGAAGATGCACCTCTGTGCCGAGGCCCCGGCCGAGGACGCCAACTGGCTGACCGGGCTGGTGGACGAAATCGCCTACCTGGGCGGACTGTCCATCTACCATGTGCGCCTGGCCTCGGGCAAGCGCATCCTGGCCACCCTGCCCAATGTGGACCGGCACCGCAAGGGCAACCCCACCTGGGGCGACCGGGTGTATCTGCGCTGGGAGGCGGACAGCTGCGCCGTCTTGTTGATCTAGGGAGGTGATGATGAACACCCGTTCCCGTTCGAGGCTGGGCCGCAGCCTGGTGATAGCGCTGCCCTATACCTGGCTGTTGCTGTTTTTCCTGATCCCTTTTCTTATCGTGTTCAAGATCAGCCTGTCCGAGGCGGCCCTGGCCATTCCGCCCTACGGCGAGGTGGTGAAGTTCGCCAACGAGCAGCTGCAAATCGTGCTCAACTTCGGCAACTACCTGTTCCTGCTGACCGACAGCCTCTATCTCCAGTCCTACCTGCAGTCGCTGCGGGTGGCGGCCATCTCCACCCTGCTGTGCCTGCTGATCGGCTTTCCCCTGGCCTGGGCCATAGTGCATTCCCGGCCCTCCACCCGCAACGTGCTGCTGATGCTGGTGATACTGCCATCCTGGACCTCCTTCCTGATCCGGGTTTACGCCTGGATGGGCATCCTCAGCAACAACGGCTTCCTCAACAACCTGCTGCTCTGGCTGGGGGCGATAGAGGCGCCGTTGCAGATCCTCAACACCAACACCGCCGTCTATATCGGCATCGTCTACGCCTACCTGCCCTTTATGGTGCTGCCGCTCTACACCGCCCTGATGCGGCTCGACTATTCCCTGGTGGAGGCGGCGGCGGATCTGGGGGCGCGGCCCTGGAAGACCCTGGCCACGGTGATAGTGCCGCTCACCAAGGGCGGCATCATCGCCGGCTCCATGCTGGTGTTCATCCCGGCGGTGGGGGAGTTCGTCATCCCCGAACTGCTCGGCGGCCCCGATACCCTGCTGATCGGCCGGGTGCTGTGGCAGGAGTTCTTCAACAACAGGGACTGGCCGATAGCGGCGGCGGTGGCCAGCGTCATGCTGCTGTTGCTGATGGTGCCCATCATGTGGTTCCACCGTATTCAACGCAAAGAGCTGGAGGGCTGACCATGAACGGCATCCCCGTCAGCCGCTCCCGGCTGCGCCCCCTGATCCTGCTGCTGGGCTTCGGTTTCCTCTACCTGCCCATGCTGCTGCTGATCATCTACTCCTTCAACAGCTCGCGCCTGGTCACGGTGTGGGCCGGCTGGTCCACCCGCTGGTACGGCGAGCTGCTGCGGGATCAGATGCTGATGCAGGCGGTGGGGCTGAGCCTGACCATCGCCTTCTTCGCCGCCACCGCCGCCGTGGTACTGGGCACGGTGGCGGGCTTCGTGCTCACCCGTATCGGCCGCTTCAAGGGCGAGAGCGGCTTCGCCTTTATGATCACGGCGCCCCTGGTGATGCCCGAGGTGATCACCGGCCTGTCGCTGCTGTTGCTGTTCGTGGCCATGGGCGACTGGCTGGGCTGGCCCGCCCAGCGGGGCATGAGCACCATCTGGATTGCCCACGTCACCTTCTGCACCGCCTATGTGGCGGTAGTGGTCAGCTCCCGGCTGCGGGAGCTGGACAAGTCGGTGGAGGAGGCGGCCATGGATCTGGGGGCCCGGCCGCTCAAGGTGTTCTTCGTGATCACCCTGCCCATCATAGCGCCGGCCATCATCGCCGGCTGGCTGCTGGCCTTTACCCTGTCTCTCGACGATCTGGTGATCGCCAGCTTCGTGTCCGGGCCCAACGCCACCACCCTGCCCATGGTGGTGTTCTCCAGCGTGCGCCTGGGGGTCAGCCCCAAGATCAACGCCCTGGCGACCATCATCATACTGATAGTGTCCCTGGTCACCTTTATCGGCTGGTGGCTGATGGCCCGGGCCGAGCGGCGCCGGGCCCAGGAAGCGGCCGCCGCCCGGGCCGGCGGCTAGGGGAGGGGCCATGGAGCTGGCGGAACGACTGAAGTGGCTGCGCACCCGCCACGGCCTGTCCCAGCGGGAGCTGGCCCGGCGCGCCGGGGTCAACAACAGCCTGATCTCGCAGATCGAGCAGGCGGCGGTGAACCCCTCGGTGGCCACCCTGAAACGGGTGCTGGACGGCTTTCCCATCTCCATGGGGGAGTTCTTCAGCCTGGAGCAGGCGCCGCGCCGGCAGGTGTTCTTCCGCGACCACGAGCTGGTGCCCATGAACAGCGGCCAGGTGCGGATGTGGCTGGTGGGCCCCCTGCATGGGCGCCGACTGGCACTGCAGCGGGAGCTCTACCCGCCCGGGGCCGACACCGGCCCCGGCATGCTGAGCAACGAGGCGGAAGAGGCGGGGCTGGTGCTGCGGGGCGAAATCGAAGTGACGGTGGGCGAGCATTGCTGCCTGCTGCGGGCGGGGGACGGCTACTACTTCGATACCCGGGAGCCCCACCGTTTTCGCAATACCGGCACCGAGGTGTGCGAGCTGGTGTCGGCGGCCACGCCGCCGACCTTCTAGAGCCTGTTCAAGGTCTTTGAAAGGTTGCCTGTTACCACCCAACGAAAAGGCAACAGGGGCACCTCCACCGACACGCTTCAAGCACATCCCTGTGGCGCTCGGCACATGCCATCCCTGGCATGTGACGGTCGGTGGAGGTAATCCCTGTTACCTCTTCCAAGCCCCGCTGTTGGCTGATGGTCTAACCAACAGGCGACACCGAGCTTTGGAGAGGACAAAGAGTGCTGCTCCGCCGACCGTTGGCGCCAGGGATGGCGCCGTCGAGCCCCCAAGGATGGGTTTACGGCGAGTCGGCGGAGTAGTGCTCTTTGGCCGCGTACACCAGATCGTAAACAGGTTCTTAGAAAGAAGGCGGAGTATTGGCGGAGACCAGCTCCAGCGGCTGGTCGCCGATGCTGACGAAGCGGTGGGGCTGGGTGCTGTCGAAATAGTAGCCGTCGCCCGGGCCCAGCTCGAACTCCTGCCCGCTCACGGTGAGCCGCAACCGGCCCCGGAGCACCACCCCGCATTCCTGGCCGGCGTGGCTGAGCAGCTCGGGGCCGGTGTCGGCTCCCGGCGGCATGGTTTCGCACAGCAGGCCTATGGCGCGGCCGGGAAAGCCGCCGCCGATCAGGCGGTAGCTGATGTCGCCGGAGCCCAGTTCGGGCTGCTCTTCGGCCCGGTACACCACGGGGTTGCTGTTGTCCTCGGCCTCGGCGAAAAATTCCGCCAGCGACATGGGCAGGCCGTCGAGCAGCCGCTTCAGGGAGCCGATGGAGGGGCTGACCTGGTTCTTTTCCACCTGGGAAATAAAGCCGTTGGTCACCCCGGAGCGCTTGGCGAGCTCACGCTGGGACAATTGGGCCTGTTGCCGTACGGTTTTCAGACGATTGCCAATGTCCATCTGCGGGAATTCTCCTTGAGTCCAATTGAATGTTAAAACGGATGCGAGCAAGATATTGCCATCGATTCTATAACAGGATCAGGGCGATGCCTTTGATCCGGCGTGCATTCTAACGCACAAAACTGCCGACACACAGAGGTGGGTATGGATATCGGAGTACCGACGGAAATCAAGAACCACGAGTACCGGGTGGGCATGACCCCCGGCGGCGTCAAGGAGCTGGTGCGGGACGGCCACAGGGTCATGGTGCAGAGCGGAGCGGGCGCCGCCATCGGCCTGCTGGACGAGCACTATGCCGACGCCGGGGCCGAACTGGTAACGGACGCGGCCGAGCTGTTCTCCCGCGCCGAGATGATAGTCAAGGTCAAGGAACCCCAGGCCGAGGAATACCGGCGCCTCGGGTCCGGCCAGGTGCTGTTCACCTACCTGCACCTGGCGCCGGACCTGCCCCAGACCCGGGGCCTGCTCAAGTCCGGTTGTACCGCCATCGCCTATGAAACCGTCACCGACCGCCAGGGCGGCCTGCCGTTGCTGGCGCCGATGAGCGAGGTGGCCGGGCGCATGGCGGTCCAGGCCGGGGCCCACTGCCTGGAAAAGGCCCAGGGCGGACGCGGGGTGCTGCTGGGCGGGGTGCCCGGCGTGGCACCGGCGCGGGTGCTGGTGCTGGGCGGCGGCGTGGTGGGCATTCATGCCGCCCGCATGGCCCTGGGCCTGGGTGCCGACGTGACCCTGTTCGACAAATCCCTGCCGCGGCTGAAGGAGCTGGACAACCTCTACGGCCCCGGCCTGAAGACCCTGTACTCCACCACTGATGCCATCGAGGCCGAGTTGCCCCGGGCCGATCTGGTGGTGGGAGCGGTGCTGATCCCCGGGGCGGCGGCGCCCAAGCTGGTGACCCGCGACATGCTGAAATTGCTGCCCAAGGGCGCCGTGCTGGTGGACGTGGCCATCGATCAGGGCGGCTGTTTCGAGACCAGCCGGGCCACCACCCACCGGCAGCCCACCTTTGAGGTGGACGGCATAGTCCACTACTGCGTGGCCAACATGCCGGGCGGGGTGGCGCGCACCTCCACCTTCGCCCTGACCAACGCCACCCTTCCCTTTATCCAGGCCCTGGCCAACAAGGGCTGGCGACGGGCACTGCAGGACGACGAACACCTGGCCCGGGGCCTGAACGTGCATGCCGGCAAGCTTTGCTACCAGGCGGTGGCCGAGGCTCATGACTTACCCTATACCCCGCTGGAAGACGTACTGGCGGGAGCTTGAAGAGGAGCCCTATGCAGCTCGGATTATTGCTTTGTGATCATATCGACCCGGAATTTCGCCGCGCCGGCGGCGACTATCCCGATCTGTTTTTCGACCGTATCCGCGAGGTGATGCCCAATGCCCGGCTGCGGGTGTTCGATGCCGAGGCCGGTGAACTGCCGGAGCCGGAGACCCGGCTGGACGGCTGGATTATCAGCGGAGCCCGCCACGATGCCTTCGGCGATTATCCCTGGCTGGCCCGGCTCAAGTGCCGGGTGCATGAATTGCTGGCGGCGGGCCAGCGGGTGGCGGGCGTCTGTTTCGGCCACCAGTTACTGGCGCTGATGCACGGTGGCGAGGTGAACCGGGCGCCGGTGGGCTGGGGCATCGGCAACCACGGCTATCGCTGGCAGGCCGGGGGCGGCCCCGATTACCGGCTGCTGGTGAGCCACCAGGACCAGGTGCTGCGCCTGCCCGAACGGGCCCGGTTGCTGGCCGGCTCCGCCTTTTGCCCCCATGCGGCCTTTACCCTGGGCGAGCGGGTGATGGGGGTGCAGGGACACCCGGAGTTCACCCCCGACTACGCCCGCTTCCTGATGGAACGGCGCCGGCACCGGTTCGACGATGAGCGCTATCGTAGCGCCATGGACTCCATCGAACAGCCCCACCATGGCGCCGAGGTGATGGGCATGATACTGGCCTTTTTGCGGGGGGAGAGCCCCCATGTTCCGGACGACACCGGCAATCCTGTAGCTTGAGGAGCAGGCAGTGGAACTCTATATCGCCAACAAGAACTATTCGTCCTGGTCGCTGCGGCCCTGGATATTGATGCGGATGCTGGACATTCCCTTCACCGAGCGGCTGGTGCCTTTCGGAGAAGGCTCCAACTGGAGCGAGTTCCGCCGTTTCTCGCCCACCGGCAAGGTACCCTGCCTGGTGGATGGGGAGCTCACCATATGGGACTCTCTGGCGATAGTGGAATACCTGGCCGAGTCCTGCCCGGCCATCTGGCCCAAGGCCAAAGAGGCCCGGGCCTGGGCCAGGTCGGCCGCGGCCGAGATGCACTCGGGCTTCGGTGCCCTGCGCAGCCAATGCCCGATGAACTGCGGCCTGCATATCGCCCTTGGAGCCATGGATGATGCCCTGCGCCAGGATCTCGACCGCCTGAACGAGCTGTGGCAGGACGGGCTTTCCCGCTTCGGCGGTCCCTGGCTGGCGGGCGAGGCCTTCGGTGCGGTGGATGCCTTCTTCGCCCCCGCGGTGTTCCGGGCCATCAACTACCGCCTGCCGCTGGCACCGGCTGCCGCCGACTACGCCCAGCGCATACTGGAACTGCCGGCGATGCAGGAATGGCTGGCGGCGGCCCTGGCGGAGCCCTGGCGGGAGCCGGGCCACGAGCAGGAAGCCCTGCAGGCCGGCACCCTGCTCGAGGACAGGCGCCGGAGCCCGGGCTGAGGCCCGGTTTCGGGAGTCGCCCATGGACGAACTGGCGGAAACCCTGCTGGCCGGGCACCAGAGCCTGGCGCGGCTGGGGGTGGCGCTGCTGCTGGGCACCCTTATCGGTATCCAACGCGGCTGGCAGAGCCGGGATACCCAGGCCGGGTTGCGGGTGGCCGGCATCCGTACCCACGCCCTGGTCGGCCTGCTCGGCGGCCTCACGGCCCTGCTCGGCAGCCATGTCGGCCAGTGGCTGACGGTGGCCGGCCTGCTCGGCGTCTTCGCCCTGACCCTGGTGGCCTACCGGGCCCGCAGCCGGGAGCTGTCCGATTACAGTATTACCGGCAGCGTCGGCCTGGTGCTGACCTTCTGCTTCGGCGCCCTGGCGATGCTCGACAACCCGGCCATTGCCGCCACCGCCGCGGTGATCACCGCCTTTATCCTCGACAACAAGCGGGAAATCCACGGCCTGCTGCAGAAACTGCAGGAGCACGAGCTGGACGCCGGGCTCAAGCTGCTGCTGATCACCGTGGTGATGCTGCCGCTGTTGCCCAACAGGGACATGGGGCCGGGCGGCGCCATCAATCCTTACGAAATCTGGTGGATGGTGGTGCTGATCGCCTCCATTTCCTTTGTCGGTTATTTCGCCATCCGGGTCGGCGGCACCGAGAAGGGCATCCTCTTCACCAGCCTGTTCGCGGGGCTGAGCTCCTCCACCGCCCTGACCCTGCATTATTCCCGCCTGTCCCGGGAATCAGCGGTGCTGTCCCCCCTGCTGGCGGCCGGCGTGCTGCTGGCCTGCGGCACCATGTTCCCGCGCATCCTGGTGTACTGTGCCCTGATCAACCCGGCGCTGTTGACCGACCTCTGGCTGCCGGTGCTGGTGATGACCTTGCTGCTCTATGTGCCCGCGGTCTGGATCTGGCGCCGCCACCGCACCGAGGCGAACGTGGACCAGCCCAGCCTGCATCTGAACCCGCTGGATCTGAAGGCCGCCTTCCTGTTCGGTGGCCTTATCCTGGTGATCATGCTGCTGGGGGAGTGGCTGAAGGCGGTGCTGGGCCGGGCCGGCATACTGTTGCTGTCGCTCGCCTCCGGGGTGGCCGACGTGGACGCCATTACCCTGTCGCTGACACGGATGTCGCTGTCCGGTATCGATCACGGCACCGCCGTGCTCGGCATAGTGCTGGCGGCGTCGGTCAACAACCTGGTGAAGGCGGCCATGGCCCTGGCGCTGGGAGATAGCGCCCTGGGCCGGCGAGTGGCCCTGGCGATGGCTGCCTCGCTGTTGGCCGGCCTGGGCGTGGCCTGGGGGATGAACTGAAGCGCTAAGCCGGGAGCTTGGAGCTGGAAGCGGTACCATGTGGCCAGGGAGAGTGGCGTATTCCATCTCGACTCGAGCCGGCCTTCGGCAATAAAAAACGGCGCCGTACATCGCAGCGCCGTTTGCTATTTTTTCTTCCAGCTTCCAGCCGGTTTACGCCGGCAGCAGTTCCCGGTGCAGGTCGGCCACCACCTGGCCGGCTACGTCTTCCTCGACCAGGAAGCACAGGTTGTGGGGGCTGGCGCCGTAGCAGATCATGCGGATATTGACGTCGCTCAGGGCCTGGAACACCCGGCTGCCGGTGCCGTTGACTTCGCTCATGCGGTTGCCGATCAGCGCCACCAGCGCCAGGCCGTGCTCCACCTTGAGGTGGCAGTGCTTGCTGAGCTCGGCTTGCACTTCCTCGGTGAGCAGCTCGGCGCCGGCATCCAGGGTCAGGGACACGCTGATCTCCGAGGTGGTGATGAGGTCTACCGAAATCTTGTGCTTGGCCAGGATGCCGAACACCTCGGCCAAAAAGCCGTGGGCCTGGAACATGCTCTGGCTGGTCAGGGTCAGCAACACCTGGTTGCGGCGCAGGGCCAGGGCGCGGAACAGGGGCTGGCTGGGGGTGCTGTTGCGGATCCAGGTGCCGCCGGCTTCCGGCGCCTTGCTCGAGCCTACGAACACCGGGATCTGGCGGCGCACCGCCGGTTGCAGGGTGGCGGGATGCAGCACCTTGGCGCCGAAAGTGGCCATTTCAGAGGCTTCGCTGAAGCTGATTTCGGGAATGGCGCGGGCCTCGCTCACCAGGCGCGGATCCGTGGTGTAGATACCGGGCACGTCGGTCCAGATTTCGACGGCGGCGGCTGCCAGCGCTTCCCCCAGCAGGGCGGCGGAAAAATCGCTGCCGCCCCGGCCCAGGGTGGTGGTGCGGCCGTCGTTGGCGGCGCCGATAAAGCCCTGGGTCACCACCAGCTGGTGATCGCACAGGGGCCTGAGTTCTTCTTCCGCCGCCGCGGCCAGGGCGGTGAGATCCGGGGTGGCGCGGCTGAAGCGATCGTCGGTGCGCATCACCCGGCGCACGTCGAACCAGATGGCCTGGGTGCCGCGTTGGCGCAGCAGCTCCACGAACAGTCGGGTGGACATCAGCTCGCCCTGGGCCACGATTTCATCGTGCAGCGCCTTGGTGGGGCTGATGGCGGCGCTGTCGGACAGCTCCTTGATATGGTGCAGTATCTCTTCGATATGCCGGGTCAGCATTTCGGGCCGTTCCAGACTGTCGAGAATGCCTTGCTGGATCTCGGTCAACTGCTGCAGCAGGCTGGCACGGCTGTCGGGCTGGTGCTCCCCCGAGGCCAGGGCCACCAGCAGGTTGGTAACGCCGGAACTGGCGCTCAACACCGCCAGGCGGGTGCTGGGGTTTTGCTCGAGAATGGCGGCGCAACGGCCCA
Source organism: Zobellella iuensis (assembly GCF_016746085.1). Classification (GTDB taxonomy): domain Bacteria; phylum Pseudomonadota; class Gammaproteobacteria; order Enterobacterales; family Aeromonadaceae; genus Oceanimonas; species Oceanimonas iuensis. The sequence goes on along the minus strand of NZ_JAERTZ010000025.1, from coordinate 62,551 downwards.
TGGCATCGGCGTCGGCAACGCTGGTTCCGCCGAATTTGGCAACGGTTAACTGGCTCAAGTGCAGCTCCTTGATGTGTGCATGCGAAAACAAATAACGGGGGAACGACTGCAGAGACGGGAAAGGTCACGTAGAAGCACTCCACCCACAAGGTGACAACCCGAAGGATTCAGCCTTCGTAGCCGACGGTGATACGCTGCCCCGCATCACCACCTCGGCGTTATCTCCCCTGACCGGCGATCTCGGGAGTGGGAGCTCCTCCTGCCGGCTGCCTGAATAACGCGCCTCTTCTTTGCCCGAAGCGGGCTGCCATATAACTACTGACTCCGCCGGGCGCTGTCAATGGTTAAATGGCAAAATCCATTCATGCCAGGCTTTTTATCATGATTTTCGAACGGCGCTGGTAGTTGTACAGCTGTTGCTTGCCCATGGGCAAGGCGCTGACGTCGACCGGCTCGAAGCCGCGCTCCTGGAACCAGTGGATGGAGCGGGTGGTAAGAATAAACAGCCGGGTCAACCCGCGCTTCTTGGCCTGCTCTTCCACCTTGTGCAGCAGCATGTCACCCCGGCTGCCCCGGCGGTAATCCGGATGGATGGCGACGCAGGCCATCTCCGCCATGCTTTCCTCCGGAAAGGGATAGAGGGCGGCACAGCCGATGATGGCGCCGTCCTTTTCGATGATGGTGAACTGATCCACTTCCATCTCCAGCTGTTCCCGGGAACGGCGCACCAGTATGCCTTCTTCTTCCAGCGGACGGATCAGGTCGAGGATGCCGCCGATGTCGTCGATGCGGGCCTGGCGGGCCTGCTCGGCGCTCTGGCTGACGATCTGGGTGCCCAGGCCGTCGCGGGTGAACAGCTCCTGGATCAGGGCTCCATCTTCCCGGTAGCTGACCAGGTGGCTGCGCGGCACCCCGGCGCGGCAGCTGGAGATGGCGGCGCGCAGGTAGCGGGCGGTGCCGGACAGGGTGTCGCCTTCCGCCAGCAGCCGCTGCAGATGCTCCTCCGCCTGCTCGGGAAAGAGCTCGGCAATGGCGACCCCGTCCTCGTTCATGACCCCGCGCTGGGAGCAGAAGCCGATCAGCTTGTCGGCCTTGAGCTCGATGGCCAGTCGCCGGGCCAGCTCTTCCGAAGACAGGTTGAAGCTTTCGCCGGTGACCGAGAAGCCGATGGGGGAGATCAGCACTGTGCCACCGTTGGCCAGCTGGTGGTGGATGGTGTCGGTGTGGATGCGGCGCACCCGGCCCGAGTGCTGGTAGTCCACGCCGTCATCCACTCCCAGGGGCTGGGCGATGACGAAGTTGCCGGTCACCACGTTGATGCGGGCATTCTGCATGGGGGTGTTGACCAGCCCCATCGACAGCCGGGCCATGATGTCCATCTGCAGGCCGCCGCAGACGTCCTTGATCACCCGAAAGCTGCTTTCATCGGTGACCCGGGTGTGCTTGTGGAAGAGGCCTTCCAGGCCGGCTTCCTCCAGCCCCCGGTCGATTTGCGGGCGAGCGCCGAACACGATGACCAGCCGGATCCCGAGGCTGGTAAGCAGCGCTATATCACTGATGATATTGGGAAAATTATCCTGATCTATGGCTTCCCCTCCGAGCATGACCACGAAGGTGGAGCCCCGGTGCAGATTCACATAGGGGCTGGATTGACGAAATGCCTTGACCAGGGCGGCATCATTATCGCGCACGGACTGTCCTTTGAAACGGAAGAAAAAACAGAGAGCAATGATCGTGAAAAATAATGCAAAAAACAAGATTAAATATTTACTCTTTGACGGCTTTTCCTGGCTGCCGCCGCCGGTTGCGGGCCGACGGGAGCTTGATTTTTATCAACGCCGGCGAAGGCGAGAACGTGGATACTGGGTGCAACTGCAACGCCGTCGGGAGCAGGCCACATGACCGTCATCTCGATATAAAAAATGCGAGCCGACGCCAAGAATCAAAACTGTCTTGGTAACTGCTTTATGTTAATCTTTTTGGGCGTTTTGCCCTTTATACCGGGCAAAGCGGCCAGTAACTATAGCCAAAACAACAAAAGCGAGAAAAAACAATGCAAAGGAAACTGTGCTTGTCCATTCTGGGGGGGCTGGCAGCGCTTGCCAGCACGCCCGTGTTTGCTGCTGGGGGTCAACTGGATTTGACCAGTTCCACCGTCGGCATTTTTGCCGTCGTTATCTTCGTCATCGCCTACCTGCTGGTGATGGGGGAAGAATACCTGCATCTGCGCAAGTCCAAACCGGTACTGGTGGCCGCCGGCATCATCTGGGTGGCCATCGGCTGGACCTACATCAACCACGGCATCCCCGGGGTCACGGAAGCGGCGTTTCGCCATAACCTGCTGGAATACGCCGAGCTGCTGCTGTTCCTGCTGGTGGCCATGACCTATATCAACGCCATGGAAGAACGCCGGCTGTTCGATGCGCTGCGTGCCTGGATGGTGCGCAAGGGCTTCAGTTACAAGGCCCTGTTCTGGCTGACCGGTTTCCTGGCCTTTTTCATTTCGCCTATCGCCGACAACCTGACCACGGCCCTGCTGATGTGTGCCGTGGTGACCAAGGTGGCGGAAGGGGACAAACGCTTTATCAACCTGTGCTGCGTGAACATCGTCATCGCCGCCAACGCCGGCGGCGCCTTCAGTCCCTTCGGCGATATCACCACCCTGATGGTGTGGCAGGCCGGCATCGTCAAGTTCAACGAGTTCTTTATCCTGTTCATTCCCTCCCTGCTCAACTACCTGGTGCCGGCGCTGGTGATGAATTTCTTCGTGGAAAACCGCAAGCCGGCCGCCCTCTACGAGGAGGTAGAACTCAAGCGTGGCGCCATCCGCATCGTCTGCCTGTTCCTGCTGACCATCGCCTCCGCCGTGGCCTGCCACAGCCTGCTGCACCTGCCGCCGGTGCTGGGCATGATGACCGGCCTGGGTTACCTGCAGTTCTTCGGCTATTTCCTGCGCCAGACCCTGCCCGGGTCACTGGCGCGCAAGCGGGCCCTGGCCCAGAAGCGGGGCGACGAGGAAGCGCTCAAACGCCTCGGCAGCGTGGTGCCCTTCGACGTGTTCAGCCGGGTTTCCCGCGCCGAGTGGGACACCCTGCTGTTCTTCTACGGGGTGGTGATGTGCGTGGGCGGGCTGGGCTACATGGGCTACCTGGCATTGGTGTCCGATCTGCTCTACACCCAGTGGAACGTGGTCTATGCCAACGTGGCGCTGGGCATATTGTCGGCCGTCGTCGACAACATTCCGGTGATGTTCGCGGTGCTGACCATGCAGCCGGAAATGTCCCACGGCAACTGGCTGCTGATCACCCTCACCGCCGGCGTGGGCGGCAGCCTGCTGTCCATCGGCTCCGCCGCCGGGGTGGCACTGATGGGCCAGGCTCGCGGCATGTACACCTTCTTCGGCCACCTCAAGTGGGCGCCGGTGATCTTCCTCGGCTACGTGGTGAGCATCCTCGCCCACCTCTGGCTCAACGCCGACAGTTTCAATATCTACGGCTAAGCCGGCACGCCGCCCCGTCAACGGGGCGGCGTCCTTTCAGGCTACCACCACAGGGTGGTGACGCCCAATACCACGAAGATGACCGCGCTGGCGCCGTGTATCCACTTCATGGGGATGCGATCGGCGCCTTTCCTGCCGAGCAAGACCACGGGCACATTGGCGGCCATCATGCCCAGGGTGGTGCCGGCCACCACCAGCCAGAAATCCTCCACGAAACGGGCCGCCAGCAGCACGGTGGCGAGCTGGGTCTTGTCGCCCATCTCCGCCAGGAAGAACAGCACGAAGGTGGTGACGAAGGGGCCGAAGCGGCGGAAACGGCCCTCTTCGTCGTCCAGCTTGTCGGGGATCAGCATCCAGGCGGCCATGGCGAAGAAAGAGGCGGCCAGCAGCCAGCGCAGCCAGTTGGGATCCAGCCAGTGCTGTATCCAGACGCCGACCCAGCCCGCCAGGGCGTGGTTGAGCAGGGTGGCGGCCAGGATGCCGAGGATGATGGTCAGGGGCGTTCTGAAACGACAGCTCAGCACCAGGGCGAGCAACTGGGTTTTATCGCCGATTTCGGCGATGGCGACGGCAAGGGTCGAGGTGGTCAAGGCTTCCAAGGTGTATACCAGAGGGGACAGGATTGTTATCAACCAATGAGCAAGCCGTGCCGCCCGTCCCCGGTATCGGCATCAGCCTGTCAAAGGTCTCGTCAAACCCCTAAAGGTCACGGCCGCCATGGTGATTTTGCACCAATGATGTTGACGACCGTCTCGCGTAGAGCGACTACTCCCCCTTGTGCAGGAGCCGCCATTCTAGCGGTCGGCGGTAAAAAAGCAAGGGCTTAGCCGCCCACCTTCTTGACCTGGAAGCCGGCCTTGGTCAGCAGGGCGGTCACCTGCTCCAGCCGGTCGCCCTGGATCTCGATAACACCGTCCTTGATGGCGCCGCCGGTGCCGAGCTGGGACTTCAGGCGCTTGGCCTGCTCCTTGACCTGCTCCGCCGGTACGCCGTAGATGCAGATGACACCGGCGCCCTTGCGGCCCTTGGTTTCGCGGCGCAGCCGCACCAGGCCGTCGGCGGGGAAGGGGCTGTTGCCGCCGGCCGCCTGCTCGTCATCGGCCCGCCAGCCGGGATCCGTGCTGTAGACTAACTTGTTCATGATTTCGGCTCTATGATGAGTTGCAGCAGTTCGCCCTCCAGCAGGGCACGTTTGACCAGGGCCAGGCCGCCGATGGTCTGGTCGTCCTGGAAGTGGGCCCGCACCAGGGGCAGGCCCTGGTGGAAGCTGGGCAGGGACTGGTACTCGATGGCCTTGCCGATCAACGGAAACACGATGCTCTCGGCCTCGCACAGGGCACCGGTGAGCAACAGCTTCTGCGGGTTGAACAGGTTGACCATGATGGCCAGGGCCTGACCCAGGTGTTCGGCGGCGCGCTCCAGTATGTTGCGTGCCAGTTGATCGCCGGCCAGGGCCGCCTGGCACAGGGCGGTCATGGTCAGCTGCTCGGGCCTCAGCTGGCTGTGATAGCCCTGCTCCAGCATCTTGGCAGCCTGACGCAGCAGGGCGGCGTCGGCCACCATGGTTTCCAGGCAGCCGAAGTTGCCGCAGTGGCAGCGATCGCCCAGGGGATCGACCCGGATATGGCCGATTTCCGCCACGTCCCGGCCCAGGCTCTTGAAGATGCGCCCTTCGGTGATGATGCCGGCACCGACACCGTGGTGCACGCTGACCAGTACCGAGTCCAGGCAGTCCCGTGCCGCGCCGAAATAATGTTCGGCCAGGGCCAGGGCACGAATATCGTTGCCGATGAATACCGGCAGCCCGAGTGCCCGGCGCAGTATGGCGGCCAGCTCTACCTGGGCCAAGGGGTAACTGGGGTGGTAGATCACCTGGCCACGCAGGGCGTCGGTGAGGCCCGGCATGATCACCGACAGGGCAATCAGGTTGAGCTTGCCCGCCCGGCGGGCGATAAAGTCGCCGATATAGGCACAGAGCGCCGTCAGCAGGGCATCTTGCGGCTGGGAGGGAAAGACATGGATCTCCCGGCCGTGGGGATGGCCTTCCAGATCGTACAGCGACAGGCTGAGCTCGCCCCGGCCCAGTTTCACCGAGATCAGGTGGAAGTCTTTGGTGACCGTGGTCAGCGAAATGGCGCGACGGCCGCCGGTGGAAGCCTGGTGCTCCATTTCCCGGATCAGGCCGTGCTCGAGCAGGGTCCGGGTGATTTTGGTCACGCTGGCCGGAGCCAGGTTGCTCAGCTCGGCAATCTTGACCCGGGAGATCGGGCCCTGGCTGTCGATCAGCCGGTAGACGGCTGAGCTGTTGACCTGTTTGACCAGGTCAACATTGGCGATTTGTCCGCGGGTCATTGGGTTGTGAAATGTCCGTTTGCCAATGTGGCCCTGACCCGATAATGGGTGTCAAAAGCCACCAGATTAGCCACCTTGCCGACGGCGACGGAGCCCAGCTCCCGGTCCAGGCCCAGTGCCCGGGCCGGATAAAGGCTGGCCATGCGCAGCGCTTCCTCCAGTGGCAGCCCGACCTGTTCAACCAGGTTGCGGACCCCTTCCACCATGGTCAGCGCCGAGCCGCCGAGTGTACCATGCTCATCCACGCATTGCCCATCCCGCACATAGACGGTGGCACCGCAAAAATCGAACCGGGTGAAGTCGGGTCCGGCGCCGGCGGCGGCGGTGGCGTCGGTCACCAGGCACAGCCGCTCGCCCAGCACCTTGTGGGCCAGCCGTACATTGGCATAGTGCACATGATGGCCGTCCACTATGATGCCGGCGCAGACTCCGGGGTGATCGTAGACGGCGCCCACGGCGCCGGGTTCGCGGCCGCTGACGGTGGGGGTCATGGCGTTGTAGAGGTGGGTGGCGAAGCCCACCCCGGCCTCGAAGCCGGCCATGGCTTCGTCGTAGCTGGCGGCGGTATGGCCCATGGACACCAGGATGCCGGCCTCGGCCAGGCGGCGGATGTGCCCGGCGCTGTTGCACTCGGGGGCCAGGGTCAGCTTGGCGATGACGTCAGCGTTTTGGCACAGGAAGGCCAGCATGGGCTCGTCCAGCGCCCGGATCTGCCGTTCGGGATGAATGCCCTTGCGTTTGACGTTGGTGTAGGGGCCTTCCAGGTGCAGACCCGGCACCCGGTGCCGGTAGCGGGCCATGTATTCCCGGGTAACCGCCACCGCCTGCTGCATATCGGCATCGGGGGAAGTGATCAGGGTCGGCAGGAAGCTGGTGGTGCCGGACTTCAGGTTGGCCCTGTGCATGGTATCCAGGGTGTCCAGGCTGATGTCGTCGTTGAACATGACGCCGCCGCAACCGTTGAGTTGCAGGTCGATAAAGCCGGCACTGAGCAGGGCCCCGCCCAGGTCGTGGCGGGGGAGCTCGTCGGCCAGCCCGGCCAGAGGCAGGATGGCGGCAATCTTGTCCTGTTCGATCACGACCGCCTGGTCGTTGTGCAGGCGTTCGCCGTCGAACAGGATGCAGTGGGTCAGGGCAAACATGGGGGCTTACTCCAGGTGTTTGATATTGTCGGCTTCCAACTGCTCGAAGTAGCGTACCGTCTTCACCTTGAGTTCCATGGTGGCGGCGGTGTCGCACACGATCAGGCCGCGCGGATGCAGCTGCAGGGCCGAGACCGTCCACATGTGGTTGACGCCGCCTTCCACCGCCGCCTGCAAGGCCAGGGCCTTATTGTGGCCGGTCACCAGTATCATGATTTCTTCGGCATCCAGCAGCGTGCCCACGCCCACGGTCAGCGCCAGGCGCGGTACCTGCTCGGGGTCGTTGTCGAAGAAGCGGGAGTTGGCCAGCCGGGTATCTTCGGTCAGGGTTTTTATCCGGGTACGAGAGGATAAAGAAGAAGCCGGCTCATTGAAAGCGATATGACCGTCGCTGCCCACCCCGCCCATAAACAGGTGGATCTTGCCGTATTGCCTGATCTTGTCTTCGTAACGGCGGCACTCGGCCTCCAGATCCGGGGCATTGCCATCCAGCAGGTTGATGTTTTCAGGCCGGATGTCCACATGATTGAAGAAATGCTCATGCATGAAATGGTGGTAGCTCTGGGGATGCGTTTGGGGCAGCCCGACATATTCGTCCATATTGAAAGTGACCACATGGCGGAAACTGACATCCCCGGCCTGGTACAGCTTGATCAGCTCCTGGTAGGTGGCCAGGGGAGTACCGCCGGTGGGCAGGCCGAGCACGAAGGGGCGCTCGGCGGTGGGGGCAAAGGCCTTGATCCGGTCGGCGATATGGCAGGCGGCCCAGCGGCTGACCAGGGTAGCGGTGGAGAGGGGGATTAAACGCATGGCGGACACCTTTTAAGTTGAGTATCGAAGGATGATCATATTTTTCATAGTAAAATAAGTTGGGGTTATTGGCCAGCGTGTCGGTCTTTAAATAATCAATTTAAGTGATTCTAATCACAAATAATCAGATCTTAATTTGTTGTGTGAATTATATGCGCATAGACTGGGTGCAAGCCGGTTTGGACAGAACTGGCTCCCTAAAGACATGTATAAGGAGATTGGCCGTGAACGTGCTGGGTTATTTACAGAAATTGGGCAAGGCGCTGATGTTACCCATCGCGACCCTGCCAGTGGCGGCGCTGCTGTTGCGCCTGGGACAACCGGATTTGTTGGGCGTGGCCTTTATCGCCGAGGCGGGCGGGGCCATCTTCAGCCAGCTGCCGCTGCTGTTCGGCCTGGGCATCGCCGTCGGTCTGTCCAAGGATGACGCCGGTGCGGCGGCCCTGGCCGGAGCCGTTGGTTACTTTGTCTTGACCGGCGCGGCCAAGACCATCAACAGCGAAATCGACATGTCGTTTTTCGGCGGCATCATCGCCGGTATCATCGCCGGTCACTGCTATAACCGCTTCCATATGGTCAAGTTGCCCGATTATCTGGCCTTCTTCGGCGGCAAACGGCTGGTGCCGATCATGACCGGCCTGGTGGCCTTGCTGGCCGCTTTTATCGCCGGCTTTGTCTGGCCGGCCATTCAGCACGGCATCGATACCTTCGGCATGGCGGTATCGACCTCCGGCGGTATCGGCCAGTTCTTCTACGGCCTGCTGAACCGGGGCCTGATCCCGGTGGGGCTGCATCATGTGGTGAATTCCATCTTCTGGTTCGGCCTGGGCGAGTGTCTCAAGGTGACTTACGAGGCCGCCGGGGCGATACAAAATATCTGCATGGATCCGGCGCTGGTGCGCACGCTCAGCGTGGGCGGTGCCGTCCCCGGCGTGGATGGGGCCACCATTACCCAGATTGCCGGCGAGGCGACCCGCGGCGACCTGCACCGCTTCTTCGCCGGTGACCCCACCGCCGGGGTGTTCATGGCCGGCTTCTTCCCGGTGATGATGTTCGGCCTGCCGGCGGGCGCTCTGGCCATGGTACTGGCGGCACCCAAGGACAAACGGGCCCAGGTAGGCGGCCTGCTGCTGTCGGTGGCGGTGACCTCCTTCCTGACCGGCATCACAGAGCCGCTGGAGTTTACCTTCATGTTCCTGGCGCCGGTGCTCTATGGTATCCATGCCCTGCTGACCGGCCTGTCGCTGGTGGTGGTCAACCTGTTCGGGGTGCTGCACGGCTTCGGTTTCTCCGCCGGCCTGTTCGACATGGTGCTGAACTGGGGCCTGGCCACCAAGCCCTGGACCCTGGTGGGCATAGGGCTGGTGTTCGGTGCCGTCTACTTCACTACCTTCTACTTCGCCATCAAGGCCTTCAACCTGAAAACACCGGGGCGTGAGGCGGACGAGCCGGTCGCTTCCGGTCGCAGCGTGACCGACAAGTCTGAACTGGCGCGCGAATACCTGGAAGCGCTGGGCGGGCAGGACAACCTGACCAATATCGATGCCTGCATCACCCGCCTGCGCCTCACCATGAAGGATCGCAACCGGGTCGACGAAACCAGGCTGAAGGAGCTGGGGGCCAAGGGGGTGGTCAAGCTGGGTGACCAGAACCTGCAGGTGATACTGGGTCCGCTGGCGGAAATCATGGCGGCGGAGATCAAGGCGTTGACCGACCATCGCTGACCTCGTCACTCGCTTGACATGGCGGTGCCCGAACGCGGTACTCCGACAAGTAGAGGCCGCCAGGCAGCTCTGCCGCAGCTAGATAAGGGGCGGCAGAGCTTGCCAGCAAGAGGATGCAGGGGCGGTCAATAGGGTGGCAACAGGGGCAGTGATGATATCCGTGTTCAAACGGTGCCGACTCGGGTCGGCGCCGTTTTTTATTATTTAAGGGAATAAAGTGCACCAAGGTGGTGAAAGGAGACATTTTAATCCGGTCAAGAGGTCCGGAATGGTGCAGTAAACTGGGCAGGTGGCGGTCATGTTGTTTTTTTCCGTTGGTGATTTTTTCAAGCTGTCAAGCTCACCATCCGGAAGGGGTCAGACTCAAAAGGTTATACACAGCGGGCGCGGCCCTTGTGCCGGCAGGGCTTGGCTCACTTATCCACCATTTCTGTGGATAAGGCTGTGGATTGGATAGACAAAACCGGTGCAAAGCCAGCTGTGGCAGGCCTTTCCAATAAGTCGGCAAAAAATTGACCAAAGTATATTTTTTTAAAAAACAATAAGTTAAAAAAAGATACAAGAAATTTCCGCTCAGTATCTGAACGGCAGTGTCAGGAATAGAGTAAAAACACAAAATGTGGGTTTTTGTGAAAAGTGACAGCTGAAATGGTGGATAAGTCAAGTGGAGCGGAGCAGAATTTGGCTCCCCCTGCTGGACTTGAACCAGCGACATACGGATTAACAGTCCGCCGTTCTACCGACTGAACTAAGGGGGAATCTCGTGAAGAGGCCGCAGATAATACGCAGTGGGGTGGGGAGGGTCAAGGGCTAAATCGGTTTTTTCGGTGGCTCCGCCCCGGGGGCAGTTTTCGCTTAAATTTACCGGCCCGGCAGGGGTAAACTGGATATTGGTGAAAGAGGAGAGCGGCAATGAGTAAAGACTTCCAACTGGTCAGCGACTATCAGGCCAGCGGCGATCAGCCCAACGCGATAGCGCAGCTGCTGGAGGGCATCGATGCCGGCCTGGCACACCAGACCCTGCTGGGGGTGACCGGCTCCGGCAAGACCTTTACCATGGCCAACGTCATCGCCAGGCTGAACCGGCCCACCATGATACTGGCGCCCAACAAGACCCTGGCGGCCCAGCTTTACGGTGAGATGAAGGAGTTCTTTCCCCACAATGCCGTGGAGTACTTCGTCTCCTACTACGACTACTACCAGCCCGAGGCCTATGTGCCGACCACCGACACCTTTATCGAAAAGGACGCCTCCATCAACGATCATATCGAGCAGATGCGGCTGTCGGCCACCAAGGCGCTGATGGAGCGGCGGGACGTGATCATCGTCGCCTCGGTGTCGGCCATCTACGGCCTGGGCGACCCCCAGTCCTACCTGAGCATGATGCTGCACCTGCGCACCGGCGACCGGCTCCACCAGCGCGACATGCTGCGCCGGCTGGCGGAGCTGCAATACAGCCGCAACGACGCCGCCTTTCAGCGCGGCACCTTCCGGGTGCGGGGTGAAGTGATCGACATTTTCCCGGCGGAGTCCGACAGCGAGGCGGTGCGGGTAGAGCTGTTCGACGATGAAATCGAGCGCATCAGCCTGTTCGACCCGCTCACCGGCGCCGTGCAGCAGGGCCTGGCGCGCTTTACCATCTACCCCAAGACCCATTATGTGACCCCGCGCGAGACCCTGCTGGGCGCGATAGAGCAGATCAAGGTGGAGCTGCAGGCACGCAAGGCCCAGTTGCTGGCGGCCAACAAGCTGTTGGAAGAGCAGCGCATCAGCCAGCGCACCCAGTTCGACATCGAGATGATCCAGGAGCTGGGCTACTGTTCGGGTATCGAGAACTACTCCCGTTATCTCTCGGGGCGGGGGGAGGGCGAGCCGCCGCCCACCCTGTTCGATTACCTGCCCGGCGACGGCCTGCTGATTATCGACGAATCCCACGTCACGGTGCCGCAGATCGGCGGCATGTACAAGGGCGACCGCTCGCGCAAGGAAACTCTGGTGGAGTACGGTTTCCGGCTGCCTTCGGCGCTGGACAACAGGCCCCTGCGCTTCGAGGAGTTCGAGGCCCTGATGCCGCAGACGGTGTTCGTGTCCGCCACCCCCGGCCCCTATGAGCTGGATAAGTCCGGCGGCGACGTTGCCGAGCAGGTGGTGCGCCCCACCGGCCTGCTCGATCCCGAGCTGGAGGTACGGCCGGTGGCCACCCAGGTGGACGACGTGCTGTCGGAAGCCCGCGCCCGCGCCGAGCGGGACGAACGGGTGCTGGTCACTACCCTCACCAAGCGTATGGCCGAGGATCTGACCGAATACCTGAACGATCACGGGGTGCGGGTGCGTTACCTGCACTCCGACATCGATACCGTGGAGCGAATGGAGATCATCCGCGATCTGCGCCTGGGCCAGTTCGACGTGCTGGTGGGCATCAACCTGCTGCGCGAGGGGCTGGACATGCCGGAGGTCTCGCTGGTGGCCATTCTGGACGCGGACAAGGAAGGCTTCCTGCGCTCCGAGCGGTCGCTTATCCAGACCATAGGGCGGGCGGCGCGCAACCTGCGCGGCAAGGCCATCCTCTATGCGGATCGCATCACCCGCTCCATGGCCGCCGCCATCGGCGAGACCGAACGCCGCCGGGAATTGCAGCGGCGCTTCAACGAGGAGCACGGCATAGTGCCCAAGGGGCTCAACAAACGCATTACCGATGTGATGGATCTGGACGGTACCAAGCGGGTCGGCTCCAAGCGCGCCAAGGAGAAAACCCCGGTGCCGGCGCACCTGCCCAGCGCCAAGGAGCTGGCGACCCAGATCGCCGAGCTGGAAAAGACCATGCTGGATCACGCCCGCAACCTGGAATTCGAGCAGGCAGCCGCGGCGCGCGATCGCATCCATGCGCTGCGGGAGCAGTTGCTCCGCAGCTGAACCATAGCCGGAAGCTAGAAGCTAGAAGCTAGAAGTGAGAGCCTACCTGGCTTCCGGCTTCCGGCTTCCGGCTTCCGGCTTCCGGCTTCCGGCTTCCGGTCAGGGCTTTGCCTGATACGCCGCGGTATCCCACAGCGGCACCGTCGACAGCGAGTGTTTGAAGCTGCCTTCGGTTTCCTTGGTGCTGTAGGCCACGTACAGCAGGGTCTGGCTGGCCTCGTCGTAGATACGGCGGATCTTCAGGCTCTTCAGGAAGACGCTCTTCGACTTTTTGAACACGATATCCCCACTCCGGGACTTGTCCACCGCCGCTATCATCGCGGGGGTGATCTCGCCGGTCTGGCGGCAGCTGATCGACATGTCGGACGGATCCGCCAAACTCAAATCCGCCACCACATTGGAAATATGGCAGGTAACGCCGGTGACCACCGGATCGGTCAGCACCTCTATCTTGATGTCCTTGGTGGTGAACACCCCGAGCGAGACCTTGCCCACCTCCTTGTTGTCGCAGCCGCTCAGGGTAAGGGCGAGCAGCAGCAGGCCCATGGTCGTTCTCGTCATCTTTTTTCTCCCGGTCTTGGTTCAGGGGCGTTCACTGGGGCCCGAGCAAGCCACAGGCAGCTTGCCATGTAAAGTTGTATCTGTTTTGTCCTTTCGTGCCGTCGGCCTGATCCAGATCAGGGAAAGGCGAGATCGGGAAATCGCCTTGTTCCAATATATGGTGTTTCTATTTAGCATTAAACACAACATGTAGTGTTTGGTGCCGAGTGATGCTTAATGCTTTCGAACCCAGGGTAGTGTTGCAGGAAGTACCCGGCGAGGTCAGCCTGGCCTGGCTGGTCACCGGCTGCCCCCTGGCCTGCCCGGGCTGCCACAGCCGCGACAGCTGGAACCCGCAAGCGGGCAGCCCGCTCACCGGCGAACGGCTGCAGGGCTGGCTGGAGCGTTATCGGGTCCTGCTGACCTGCGTGTTGTTTTTTGGCGGAGAATGGGACCGGGAGGCGCTGCTGGCACTGCTGCGCCAGGTGCGGCGGCAGGGGCTCAAGACCTGCCTCTATACCGGGCGGGAACGGCTGGGCCGGTCGCTGCTGGCCGAGCTCGACTACCTCAAGACGGGCCCCTGGCGGGCCGAGCTCGGCGGTCTCGACTCCAGGGACACTAATCAACGGCTGATTTGCCTGAGCACGGGTGAATCGCTCAATCACATTTTTTGGAGAAGGTCATGATACGTCTGCACCCGGAGCAGTTGAGTGCCAAGGTAGACAGCTTTAATGCTTATATGAAGGCGCCCAACGCGGCGGATGGCTCCAAGATGGATCCCAATGCCAACGTGACCCAGAAGAACATCGCTACCGCCGAGGCGGAGCTGATGAAGGATTTTTTCGTGCAGGTGAACCGGGGCCTGGTGAAGAACAAGATTGCCGAGCTGTTCGGCGCCGAGCTGGCGACGGAATACGAGCGGCAGATAGAACAGCATGAGATCTACGTGCACGATGAAACCAGCCTCAAGCCCTATTGCGTGTCCATCACCATGTACCCTTTCCTGCTCGATGGCTTGACCCGGCTCGGCGGTGAGAGCAAGGCACCCCGTCACCTGGAGTCCTTCTGCGGCGCCTTCGTCAACTTGGTGTTCGCCATCAGCTCCCAGTTTGCCGGCGCCGTGGCCACGGTGGAGTTTTTGACCTACTTCGACTATTTCGCCCGCAAGGACTATGGCGACGACTACCTCACCGAGCATGCCCATGCCATCAACAACCATCTGCAGCATGTGGTCTACGCCATCAACCAGCCGGCGGCGGCCAGGGGCTACCAGAGCGTGTTCTGGAATATCTCCCTGTTCGATCGCGATTACTTCACCACCATGTTCGAGTTTTTCGTCTTCCCCGACGGCAGCCGTCCCCAGGCCGACTCGGTGTTCCGGCTGCAGGCCCACTTCCTCGACTGGTTCAACGAAGAACGACGCAAGGCGGTACTGACCTTCCCGGTGGTGACCGCCGCCATGCTGACCCGGAACGGCGCGCCGGCCGATACCGACTTTGCCGGGCTCTGTGCCGAGCAGATGAGCCGGGGCAACAGCTTCTTTATCTATATGTCGGACAGCGCCGACTCCCTGGCCTCCTGCTGCCGGCTGCGCAACGAGGTGAGCGATCATACTTTTTCCTACACCCTGGGGGCGGGCGGAGTGGCCACCGGATCCATCAACGTCATCACCCTCAACATGAACCGGCTGGAGCAGGATGGGCGCTCCCTGCTGGGCGAAATCCACAAAATCCAGCGCTACCAGGTGGCCTACCGCCAGCTGATGGAAGACTTCCTGGAAAATGGCATCCTCACCGTCTACGATGCCGGCTTTATCAGCCTGGACAAGCAGTTTCTCACCATCGGCATCAACGGCATGGTGGAGGCCGCGGAATACCGGGGCATCAGGGTCGGCAACAATCCCGACTACCAGCGCTTTGTCAGCGAACGGCTGAAGATCATCTACGACGCCAACCGCATGGCGCGGCAGGAATACGGCTACCTGTTCAACACCGAGTTCGTGCCGGCGGAAAACCTGGGGGTGAAAAACGCCAAGTGGGACAGGGCCGACGGCTATGCGGTGTCGCGGGACTGCTACAACTCCTACTTCTATGTGGTGGAAGACGAGGAAGAGACCCAGGTGCTCGACAAGTTCGTGCTGCACGGCAAAGACCTGGTGCAGTACCTGGACGGCGGCTCGGCACTGCACCTCAACCTGGACGAGCACCTGAGCCAGGCCGGTTACCTGCAGCTGTACCGTATCGCCGCCAGCAGCGGCTGCCATTACTTTACCGTGAACGTGCGCGCTACCCTGTGCAATGACTGCGGCCATATCAGCAAGCACACCGACTGGGCGTGCGGGCAGTGCGGCAGCGAAAATATCGACCATGCCACCCGGGTGATCGGCTACCTGAAGCGGGTGTCCGCCTTCAGCGCCGGCCGCCGGGCCGAGCACGGCCGGCGCTTCTACCACCGGTCATATCGGGACTGGGGACTCCCCAGTCCCGGCCCTTACAGCCAGCCCTTGCGTTTGAAGAAGTAGTAGGTGCCGCAGGCGGACATCAGCATCATCACCAGCGACATGATATAGCCGTAGTCGAAGCCCAGCTCCGGCATGATCTCGAAGTTCATGCCGTAAATGCTGGCGATCAGGGTCGGCGGCAGGAACACCACGGCGGCCACCGAGAAGATTTTGATCACCTTGCTCTGCTCCAGGCTGGTAAAGCCCATGGCGGCTTCCAGCTGGAAGTTGATCTTGTCGAACAGGAACTGGGTGTGGGGCAGCAGGGATTCGATGTCGTAGAGCATCTCGTCGATCCATTTACGCTGCTCGTCGCTGGCGCTCTGGCGCAGCGAGCGTTTCAAAAACCGCAGGGCGCGCCGGGTGTCGTACAGCGCCAGCCGGATGTGGCCGTTGCCGTTCTCCTGCAGCATCAGATCCGACAGGGTCCTGTGCAGGTCGTCCACCTGCAGCACTTCCTTGGCGGTGTCTTCCAGGGTCTTGTAACCGTCTTCGATCAGATCGGAAATGTACTCTATCTTGAGCTGGAAAATTTCCAGCAGCAGATCCGGGGCGTCTTCCACCTCCAGCCGGTCCTGGCGCATATAGTGGCGCAGCAGCCGCATCAGCCCCAGATCGTCTTCCCGCAGGCTGATCACCATGTTGTTGCGCAGGGTGAAGAGCACGTTGATGCCGTCGATTTCCTTGCCCAGCCGCTGGGGGAACAGGGAATGGATGTGCAGGCCGTCCTTGTCCCGGTAGAAGCGGGCCGAGGCCTCGATATCGTCCAGTTCGTCCAGCTCCGGTGCTTCCTCGACGAACAGTTGTTTCATCCACTGTTGTTCGAGTTCGTCGGGTTTGAAAATATCCAGCCACAGGGTATCGACGGGCAACGAGTCCTCGGTGGTAAGCGGCTGAATATCGAGGGACTTTCCGTTCAGTGTATAGGCTGTGATCATACAGCTCTCCAACCAATAAACAGTGAGTGGCACTATATAGAGGCCGGCGGCGGATGTCAGGCAATCTGTGACATCGGGGGTGGTTTCGGCGTTAATTTTCGTCCCGGCAGATGTAGACTCAAATGACTTGACACCCCGACGGGCCTATAATGATGCTGATCCTTGTTATAAGGACTGTCCACCGGAGAGCTGTCGTGAAGCGAATATATTGTGCCCTGATGTTGCTGCTGGCGATGCCTGCCGCCGCCGAGATGACGCTGAAAGCCCGGCAGACGGTGGATGTGTACGGCTCCAGCGCACTGGAGCCGAACCTGGCGGACGTGGATTACAGCCTGTCCTGGCAACTGTCGGGACAGGAGGGCGAGCAGGGCTGCCTGCCGGCCCAGGTGCTGGTCTCGCTCACCGCCACCGTGACCGAGCCGCTGGAATGGCCGCAAACGCCGGACTGGCAAAACTACCGGCTGGCCCTCACCGCCTATGAGCGGCTGGTGCGGGAGCGGGCCCTGCTGGCGGCGGAATGGCTGGAGCGCTCCCTGTTCGAGCTAGCTCCCCAGCCGAGCTGCGATCAGCTGCGGCGGGTGGCGGACAACGTGGGCTACCACCAGTTGGAGATCGCCCAGACCCTGCTGCGGGACTTCCAGCAGCAAAACGACTATGGCCGCAACCTGGGGTTGATCCGTCCGGTGCAGTAATCACCTTCGGTGAAGCTGTATGCTTTAAGCTGCCCGGTGTTGAATGCTAAACAAGAGCCGCATTTGCAATAAATGCGGCCTGTGCAGGCACAACACCCAATTCACCGCCCACTCGAAACAACTTACGGCTTACAGCTTCATGTTAGCGGTTTTCCCTTTTGCAGCTTGCGCAGCCAGTGCCGGTTGGGATTGAGCGCGGCCAGCAGTTCCCGCGCCAGCGGATAGGGCTCGTCCAGCAACTGGGCGGCCAAAAGCTCCGCCAGCAACGGCGCCGAGCACATGCCCCTGGAGCCCAGCCCCGACAGCACATAGAGCCCCGGCCAGTCCGCCGCCAGCGGCAGGGCCTGGCAGGGTTTCTGGTGCATGCCGTTGTAGTGCTCCAGCTGGGTTTGCTTGTCCGGCGCGGCCCCGGCCAGGGGCAGGTGATCCCGGCAGGCGGCACGGATGCCCACCCGGCCGGCGCCGGCTGCGGCGGTCAGCCCCTGCAGGCTGGGCAGGGTGCGCACCAGCTTGTCCAGGTTGTCCCGTTCGTCCCCGGCTCTGTAGTCCAGGCCGGTCTGCTGGCGGCCGTAGCTGGCGCCGACGCAGTGCTGCCCCTGCCAGGCCGGGGTGAGGTAGCCTTCGTAGCAGACCACGGTCTTGAGCGGCGCCAGTTGCGGCGTCGTGGGTTGGTGGTTGACCTGGCCCCGCACCGGATACAGTGCCAGCCCTTCGGTCTGGGGCAGGGTGGTCAGCTCGTGGCCGTTGGCCAGCACCACATTGTCGGCATAAAAGTCGCCGCCGCTGGTGTTGAGGTGCCAGTGCCGGCCGTCATGGCTCAGCGCGCTAACCCGGGTATCGAAACGGCAGTCGAGCAGGCCGCTGCGCCCTGCCTCGGCCAGCAAGGCCCGGGTCAGTTCGAAGGGGCAGACCCAGCCGCCCAGCGGGTAGGCGACCCCGGTCTGGTTGGCTTCGATGCCGGTGAGGGTATTGACCTGCTCGGCCGTCAGGGGCTGTACCAGCTCGAGCGGGAAGTGGCTCGCGAGCAGCTTGTCGATTTTAGCGCTGCTTTTTTCATCGTGGGCCAGTTGCACCACGGTGCACCAGTCGT
Organism: Zobellella iuensis; assembly: GCF_016746085.1. Classification (GTDB taxonomy): domain Bacteria; phylum Pseudomonadota; class Gammaproteobacteria; order Enterobacterales; family Aeromonadaceae; genus Oceanimonas; species Oceanimonas iuensis. The sequence continues at coordinate 44,351 of NZ_JAERTZ010000025.1, read as the reverse complement.
GGGCAAAGGGCTGGCGCCCTGCCAGGGCCGGCAAGGCCCGGCGCCCGTACAGGAAGGCCTGCAGATAAAACCGGCTGAGGCCGTCGTGCTCGCCGTTCAGCAGCGGATAGACGGCGCCCTGGCGGTTGCCCGAGGCGCCGGCGGCGGGTTCGGCGGCCTGTTCCAGCAGGGTCACCCGGTGGCCGCGGCGGGTCAGGGCCTGGGCCAGTGCGGCCCCGGCCACCCCGGCACCGACGATCAGGGTGTGGCCGCCCCGGCCGGGGCGGCGCCAGTACCAGGGCGTGGGGTAGGGCGCGCGGGCCTCCGGGCGGCGGTGCCCGGCCAGCATTTCCCGCTTGCGACCGAAGCCCTTGACCCGGGCCACCTCGAAGCCGGCCTCCCGCAGGCCGCGACGGACGAAGCCGGCGGCGGTAAAGGTGGCCAGGGTGGCGTCGTTCCTGGCCAGGCGGGCCAGTTCCCGGAACAGCTCGGGGGTCCACATCTCGGGGTTCTTGCCGGGAGCGAAGCCGTCCAGGTACCAGGCATCCACCTTGCCCGCCAGCCCGGCCTCCATCTGGGGCAGCAGCTCGGCCACGTCGCCCAGCCACAGATCCAGGCAGACATCCTCCGCCAGCCACAGCCGGTGGCAGCCGCTCACGGCCAGCGGATATTCAGCTAACAAACGTTCGCTTAAAGTGCTAAGCTCTGGCCACTGGCCCAGGGCCTGTTGCAGATCGGCGTGGGAAAGCGGGTATTTTTCCACACTGATAAAGTGCAGGCGCCGGGCGTTACCTTGCGGATATTGCCGACGATAGTCGATAAATGCCTGCCAGGTGGCCAGAAAGTTCAAGCCGGTGCCGAAGCCGGTTTCGGCCACCACGAACAGGGCGCGGTCGTGATCGATAAAGCGTTGCGGCAGGCCGTTCTGGCCCAGGAACACATAGCGGGTCTCGGCCAGGCCGTTGTCGTTGGAAAAATAGACATCGTCGAACGCGGCGGCGACCGGTGTGCCTTGGTCATTCCAGTCCAGGCGCGCGGTTGTAATGAAGTGGGGTGACACTGAACCTCCGGGGCCGTAAAAGCGGCCATTTTATGTGAAAGCAGACCAGTTTGACCATGTTTTGTGGTTAGAATTGGCGCCAAATCAAGACAGTAGGAAAGATAGATGAGAAGAGCAGTCATTACCGGTATCGGTGTGGTGTCCAGCATTGGCAACAATCAGGAAGAGGTTCTTGCCTCCCTCAAGGCGGGCCGCTCCGGTATCAGCTTCTCCCAGCAGTTTGCTGACTATAATCTGCGCAGCCAGGTATGGGGGAACATCAAACTGAACCCGGCCGAGCACATCGACCGCAAGGTCATGCGGTTTATGGGCGATGCCGCCGCCTTTGCCTATCTTTCCATGGAGCAGGCCATCGCCGACGCCGGACTGGACGAGTCCATGGTGTCCAACGAGCGTACCGGCCTGGTGGTGGGCTCCGGCGGCGCTTCTTCCAAGAACCAGATTGAAGCCTGCGACACCCTGCGGGAAAAAGGCGTGCGCCGGGTCGGCCCCTACATGGTGCCGCGCACCATGTCGTCCACCACTTCCGCCTGCCTGGCCACTCCCTTCAAGATCAAGGGTATCAACTACTCCATCAGCTCCGCCTGCGCCACCTCGGCCCACTGCATCGGCCACGCCCTGGAACAGATCCAGATGGGCAAGCAGGACATCGTCTTCGCCGGCGGCGGTGAAGAGGTGGACTGGACCCTGGCACTGCAGTTCGACGCCATGGGCGCCCTGTCCAGCAAGTACAACGAGAGCCCGGAGCTGGCCTCCCGCACCTACGACGCCGGTCGTGACGGCTTCGTCATCTCCGGTGGCGGCGGCATAGTGGTGGTGGAAGAGCTGGAGCACGCCCTCAAGCGCGGCGCCAAGATCTACGCCGAGATCACCGGCTACGGTGCCACCTCCGACGGTTACGACATGGTGGCCCCTTCCGGCGAGGGCGCGGTGCGCTGCATGAAGCAGGCCATGGCCACGGCGCCGGCGCCGGTGCAGTACGTCAACACCCACGGCACCTCCACCCCGGTGGGCGACGTCAAGGAGCTGGAGGCCATCCACAGCCTGTTCGGCACCGAGGCCCCCTACATCTCCGCCACCAAGGCGATGACCGGCCATGCCCTGGGCGCCGCCGGCGTGCACGAGGCGGTGTACTCGCTGCTGATGCTGGAGCACGGCTTTATCGCGCCCAGCATCAACATCACCGAGCTGGACGAGAAGGCCCAGGGCCTGCCCATCGTCACCGAATACCAGGAAGTCGAGCTGGACACCGTGATGTCCAACAGCTTCGGTTTCGGCGGCACCAACGCCAGCCTGGTGTTCAGCAAGTACAAGGGCTGATCGAACCACCCAGGTTGAAATGGACACCCAGGTTGAAATGTAAAAGGGCGCTTCGGCGCCCTTTTTGTTTTCCCTTTGGCACTGTGTTCAATAGTGGCCACCTCCGCGCAGGCGGAGGTCCATGAGAGATTGCACTGGACTCCCGCCTTCGCGGGAGTGACAACAGAGTAATCCGGAGGTTGGTCAGCGGTCTGCAATAGCGACGGCGTTCTTTCCGGCTATCTTCCCGCTCACAACTGCCGTCGATCCCAGCGGATAAAGCCCCAGGCACCGAGGGCGCCGAACAAAAAGCCCAGCAGGCTGCTGGCCAGGATATCGGCGGGCCAGTGCAGGCCCAGTAAAAGGCGGGAATAGCACACCGCCACCGCCCAGCCGGCCAGGGCGCCGACCAGCCAGGGCGAGGCGCGGCGGTAACCCAGCAACAGACAGAAGAACCCGGCGATGGTCATGGCGGCAATGGAATGGCCGGATGGGAAGGAGTAGTTCACTTCTTCCTGCCAGTGCAGCTTGAGCCAGCCGGGGATTTGCTGCTCCGATACCCGGCTCAGGCCTTCGGCCAGCCATTGTTCGCGTACCGACTCCCGTTGGGCATAGAAGCGGTCGCTGTCGATCTTGCCCTGCTCCTCCAGCCAGAGCACATAGGGCCTGGGCTCCTTGAAATACAGCTTGGCCAGGGTCTTGGTGACGAAGGCCCCGCCCAGGGCGGTCATCAGGCAGAGAAAGAACACCAGCAACTGGCCCGGGCGCCGCCGCCAGCGATGCAGGGTAAGGGCGCTCAGCAGCGCGAGCGCGATGGCGATACCGGCCTTGCCGACCGACAGCGTGAGGCCATAGGCCAGCAGTGCCGGCGGCTCGTCCAGATCCAGCAAGGGAAACCAGTGCCAGTGCCAGTGGTAACCCAGGCTGGCGAGCGCCACCGGCACGACCAGTATGGCCAGGACACCGAACAGTAACCGTAATGTCATCAGAGAACGCCGGTAAAGAGAAAGCGGCGAGTCTAGCAAAATGAAGAGGGCGATTACAGCTGAAGCCCGGGGCAACTCGGGGTACAATGTTCCGCCGTTCGAGGAGGTGTCTGATGAAATTGCTGGCCGATGAAAACATGCCGTTTGTGCAGGAATTGTTTGGTGACTGGGCCGAGGTCGAAACCTGCCCCGGCCGGAACATCAGCCCGGAGCAGTTGCAGGATGTGGATGTGCTGCTGGTCCGTTCCATTACCCGGGTGGACGAGACCCTGCTGGCCAAGGCCGGGCGCTTGTCCTTCGTAGGTACCGCCACCATCGGCTGTGACCACATCGATACCGCCCTGCTCGAGCGCAAGGGCATCGGCTTTGCCAGCGCACCGGGCTGCAACAAGGTCGCGGTAGGCGACTACCTGCTGGCGGCCCTGTTGCGGGTGGCGGCACACAAGGGCTGGCAGCTCGAGGGCCGGACCCTGGGCATTATCGGTGCCGGCAATACCGGCAGCGAAGTCGCCGGGCGAGCCCGGTCGCTGGGGATGAGGGTACTGTTGTGCGATCCGCCCAGGGCCGAACGGGATCCGGCGGATTTTGTCAGTTTTGAACAAGCCTTGAGCGCCGATATCGTCAGCTTCCATGTTCCGCTGAGTCGCGACGGTGCCCACCCCAGCTGGCACCTGCTGGATAGTCGAGCGATCGAGGGGCTGTCGTCCGAACAGGTGCTGATCAACGCCTGCCGGGGGGAAGTGTGGGACAACCAGGCCCTGCTGCAGCGGCAGTTGGGGCCGGCGCCGCTGACGCTGGTGATGGATGTGTGGGAGCACGAACCGGAGGTACTGGCCGCCCTGGTGCCCCATGTGCTGCTCGCGACACCCCATATCGCCGGCTACAGCCTGGAGGGCAAGGTGCGGGGCACCTTCGCCCTGTACCGGGCCTTGTGCGAACAGCAGGGCAAGGCGCTGGCCATGAGCCCGGAGCAGTTGTTGCCGGCGGCGCCGGTCAGTAGGGTGACCCTGGCGCAGCGGCCGGATCAGGTGTTGCTCGAGCGCCTGGTCCGCCTGGTTTATGATATCGAACAGGACGACGGCGCCTTTCGCCGGGCGCTGGGGCAACCCGGCTTTTTCGACCGGTTGCGCAAGGACTATCCGCAGCGGCGTGAGCTGGGTTCGCTGCAGCTCAGCGCGGCCGGCACGACGTTCGCGTCATTGGGATTTAAAGCCTGAGCCGCTCCGGCCGATAGAGCAGGTATCGATAAAGCGGATAGATAAGTTCCTATTGGCACTGTTTTTTTCTACACTTGTGCCATGGCGAGCCAAGACTGCCGGATGCTCCGGTGAAGAGTCAGGAAAAGGATACAAGATACGCAATGAGACGACTCAGACCCCACCTTTGTTCCGGTCTGGCCTTGTGGCTGGCCTGCTCCGCACCTTCCTTGGCGCAGGGCGAATTTTATATCGAACTGAGGGGACCCGAATCTTCCGCACCGGCGCAGAGCCCGCCGCCGGCGGCGCCGTCCCCCGTGGCCCAAGCCGTCCCGGCGCAGCCGCCGGCCGGACGTTATGGCCCCATCCGCAGCACCGATACCCTGTGGGCCATCGCCGCCCGCCATACCCAGGCGCCCGTTACCGTCCAGCAGACCATGGTGGCGCTTTATCATCTCAACCCCAATGCCTTTGTACGGGGCAATATCAACTACCTGCAGCGTGGCGCCACTCTGCGCCTGCCCACCCCCTCCCAGGCCCAGCAGCGTTCGCCCCGCGAAGCCGAGGCGGAATTCCGCCGCCTGAGCCAGCAAGGCAACCGCTCCGCGACCCGGGCGGCCACGGCACCGCGGCAAGAAGCGGCGGCCAGGCCAACGGCGGCCTCCGCGCCCCAACCGGCCACGCCCGCAGTGCCCAGGCCGGCCGCCCAGCCGCAGCCTGCCAGGCCCTCGCCGGCGGCGCCGGCCCAGGCCGCCAGCGCAACCGTGTTGAGCGCACCAAAACCGGCGACGGCTCCCGTGGTGGCGGCACCGGTTTCGACCACGGCGACAGCTCCGGGTAAAGCCGAGGCTGTGGCTGCCGCAGCGCCGGCGACCGCCCCGTCGCCGACGCCGGATCAGGCCGAGGAGCTGGCCTTGGCCCGGTTGCAGGCCCGGCTGATGGATGAACTGCGCGAGCAGGTGGCCATGTCCAACGAACAGCTGGCGGCGCTGGCCGACAATAACCAGGTGCTGCGTCAGCGCCTGAGCCAGCTAACGGCGGAAGTGGACGAGCTCAAGGTGGCGCGTGAAGGGGCAAGCCCTGCCACCGCCGCGTCTCCCGGCATCGGCCGCTGGCTCGACGAGCTGCTGAGCAACCCGCTCAACCTGGCCCTGGTGCTGACCCTGCCGGCGCTGCTGCTGCTGGCGCTCTTTACCCTGTGGTGGCGCAACAGGGTCAAGCGGGAGCTGGCCGAGCAGGAGCGGGAGCTGGCCGAGACGGCCATGATCGACGACGAACGCGATGAATTCGAGGAACTGTTCGCAGCGGATCCCGCCCCGGTGGCTGCCCCGTCCGAGCCGGCCACCGACCCCGAACTGTCCGCCGCCGAGCGGGATATTGACGAAGATGCCTTCGCCCGTTTCCTGGAAGAGCAGCAGCTGCAGGAAGAGCAGGAGGCCCTGCGCCAGCAGCCCCCGGCGCCGGAGGTGGTGCCGGAGCCGGAACCGGAACCCGAAGAAGATCTCTCGCAGATGCTGTTTGATGACGAAACCGCAGGGGGAGGGGACGCCAGGAACAAGGTGTCAAACGACGATATCGATGATCTGCTGTTTGATGCCAATCCGGCCGAGGTCGCCGGCGAGCCGGAAGGCGCCGGGCTGCCGGAGCCCGATCTGGCCGATGAGCCTTATGTTTCCGTCGAACAACTGATGGAAGAGGCGGAGCTCAGCGAAGGCCCCGAGCGCGACTACGAGCGCAAGCTGGAGCTGGAGCTGGATGAATATGCCGATGTGCTCGGCCAGGGGCGGGATATCGACATCGATCTGGACGAGGGCGGCATGGGCGCCAAGCTGGATCTGGCCCGGGCTTATATCGAAATCGAAGATATCGACAGCGCCCGGGATCTGCTCAACGAAGCGCTGGAAAAGGGCAACAGCGAGCAGCAGGCCGACGCCCGCAAACTGTTGCAGCGTCTGGCCAAACGATAATCCTGCCCACCCCGGCCTTACTCCGAGGCCGGTTCTTCAATTTGTTGTCGTAACAGGTATAATTGCCGTCCTTTTTGACCTTGGAACTGATTATGCGCATTGCCCTTGGCATCGAGTATGACGGCAGCCGCTATTATGGCTGGCAACGGCAACGGGAAGTTTCCAGCATCCAGGAAGAGGTGGAAAAAGCCCTTTCAAAAATCGCCGATCACCCGGTAGAGGTGCAGTGTGCCGGGCGCACCGATGCGGGCGTACACGGCACCGGCCAGGTGGTGCATTTCGACACCCGGGCCGAGCGCCAGCCCGGGGCCTGGACCCTGGGAATGAATGCCAACCTGCCAGCGGATATCGCGGTGCGCTGGGTCAAGCCGGTGAATGACGACTTCCACGCCCGCTTCAGCGCCACCGCCCGACGCTACCGCTATATTATTTTCAACCATAATATGCGGCCGGCCATTCATGGCCGAGGCGTCAGCCATTATGCCGGCCCGATCGACGCCGAAAAAATGCATGAGGCGGGCCAGTGCCTGCTGGGTGAACGGGATTTCAGCGCCTTTCGGGCGGTACAGTGCCAGTCGCGCAGCCCCTATCGCAACATCATGCACCTGACCGTCAAGCGCTACGGGCATTATGTGGTGCTCGACATCAAGGCCAATGCCTTTCTGCACCATATGGTGCGCAACATCACCGGCTCCCTGCTGGCGGTGGGCATGGGCCAGGCCGAGGCCGGCTGGGTGAAGGAAATACTGGAAGGACGGGATCGCAACCTGGCCGGGGTTACCGCCAAGGCGGGCGGACTCTATCTGGTGGAAGTGGATTACCCCGCCCATTTCGGCTTGCCGAGCCCGGTTCCCGGCCCCTTGTGGTTGCCCGATCACCTGATTGAATAGCGGTAAGACCAGTGTCTGTGGTACCAGTTTTTTATCAACCTGCATGCAGTTATATGGTTTAATGCCAGCCAGCAATGCGGTCGCCTGCCCCGGCAGGCGGCGGTCGGCAATCGGGGCTGTCAGGGGCCGGTCAAGGGTGTCGCCAGGCGGCGCAGGCCGATTGACAGTACCGGTTCAACCTGATCAAACTGCGTGATAACTATGCATTAACGCTAAGGATTTCCATGAGTTGGCTTGAGAAAATTCTCCCCAAGAATAAGAACATCGGTGTTCGTCGTCATAATATTCCGGAAGGGGTCTGGACCAAGTGCTCCAATTGCGAACAGGTGCTGTATCGTGCCGAGCTGGATCGCAATCTGGAAGTCTGCCCCAAGTGCGATCATCATATGCGCATCGGTGCCCGCATGCGTCTGGACAAGTTCCTGGATCAGGACGGCCGGGAAGAGCTGGGCGTCGAGCTGGAGCCCCAGGATGTGCTGAAATTCAAGGACTCCAAAAAATACAAGGACAGGATCAGCGCCGCCCAGAAAGCCAGCAATGAAAAAGATGCCATGGTGGTGATGAAGGGCACCCTGAGAGGACTGCCGGTGGTGGCCTGCGCCTTTGAATTTTCCTTTATGGGCGGCTCCATGGCCTCGGTGGTGGGGGCGCGTTTCGTCAAGGCGGTGGAAGCTTGCCTGGCGGAAAACCGGGCCCTGGTGTGCTTCTCCGCCTCCGGCGGCGCCCGCATGCAGGAAGCCCTGTTCTCCCTGATGCAGATGGCCAAGACCAGTGCCGCCCTCAATCGCCTGTCCCAGGCCGGGTTGCCCTTTATTTCGGTATTGACCGATCCGACCATGGGCGGGGTCTCCGCCAGCCTGGCCATGCTGGGTGACGTCAACGTGGGCGAACCCAAGGCCCTGATCGGCTTTGCCGGCCCCCGGGTCATCGAGCAGACGGTGCGCGAGAAGCTGCCCGAAGGCTTCCAGCGCAGCGAGTTCCTGCTGGAGCACGGCGCCATCGACATGATCATCGATCGTCGCGAAATGCGCGATCGCCTGGCAGGCCTGATCGGCAAGCTGATGAACCAGGAGCCGGCAGAGTTCTGATGAGCGCCGTGCGTGATCCCGTCTCAAACCGGTCCTTTGCGGACTGGCTTGCCTTGCTGGAAGGCCTGAACATCGCCCATATCGAGCTGGGACTCGAGCGGATGACTCTGGTGGCCGGGCGGCTTGGCCTGCTCCGTTTGCCCAGTCATGTCATTACCGTGGGCGGCACCAACGGCAAGGGCACCACCTGTGCGCTGCTGGAGTCCGTGCTGGCGGCCGGCGGCTACAGTGTCGGGGTCTACTCATCCCCGCATCTGCTCGACTACCGCGAGCGGGTAAGGATCCGGGGGACCAGCCCGGAGCCGGCCGATTTCTGTGCCGCCTTCACCGCGGTCGAGGCGGCCCGGGACGGGGTAGCCCTGACCTATTTCGAGTTCACGACCCTGGCCGCCCTCTGGCTGTTCCGGGAGGCGGCCCCCGATGTGGTGTTGCTGGAAGTCGGCCTGGGCGGGCGGCTGGATGCCACCAATGCGGTGGCGTCGGACCAGACCGTGATCACCACCGTTTCCCTGGATCACACCGACTGGCTGGGCTCGGATCGGGAAGCCATCGGCTATGAAAAGGCCGGTATTTTCCGTAGCGGCAAGCCGGCGGTATGCGGCGATCCGGCGCCGCCCGCCCGTTTGCTCGAACATGCACAGCGGCTGGGTACGCCGCTGGCTTGTACCGGGCGGGATTACCACTGGCAGCAACAGGACGGGCTCTGGTCCTTCCAGGGCCTGGGATGGCGGCTCGATGGCCTGCCGGTGCCGAGCCTGCCGTTGATGAACGCGGCCACCGCGCTGGCGACCCTGGCCCTGTCTCCCTTTAAACCGGGGGCCGAGGCGGTGGCATCCGGTTTGCGCCAGGCCCGGCTTGGCGGGCGCATGCAGCAGCTGGAGCCCCGGCTGTGGGTGGACGTGGCTCACAACCCCGAATCGGCGGCCTATCTCGCCAGCCGCCTGGCGGCGCTGCCGGTGTCCGGCCGGCGCCTGGCGGTGGTCGGCATGCTCAAGGACAAGGACATCGCCGCCAGCCTGGCGCCGCTGCGTCCCCTTATCGATGTCTGGTACCTGGCCGGCCTGGGAGGCCCCCGGGGCGCCAGCGCCGATGAACTGGCCCTGCAACAACCGGGCGGACACTGCTTCGCGTCGGTCGAGGCGGCGCTGCAGGCGGCACAAACAGCGTGTGGTGAACAGGATATCGTCATTGCCTTCGGCTCGTTTTACACTGTAGCCGAGGTATTGGCGAGCAAGACACAACAACCGGCAAGCGCATAAGAGGCTTCTTTGGCAACACAATTTCAGCATCGATTGGCAGGCACCGTGATCCTGGTGGCCCTGGGTATCATTTTTCTGCCCGATTTGTTGGATGGCAAACAACAGGGGACACCAGAAGAGGCGGTGAGCATCCCGCTGCGGCCCGAGCTTGAACCGGCCCGGCCCGCGGTGACGGCTCCGCCGACCACCGAGCTGGCCGTGCAGCCGGCGGCACCGGCCGCCAAGCCGGAAGTCTGGACGCTGGAAGAGGTGAAGGAGGCGCCGCCGGTGGCGCCCCAGCCCCAGGTCGCGGCGGCCCGCCCGGAGCCGGCACCGCAACCCGTTGCCCAGCCGGCACCGCAACCCGTTGCCCAGCCGGCGCCGCAGCCCGTTGCCCAGCCGGCGCCGCAACCCGCACCCCAGGTGGCCGCCCAGCCGACACCCAGACCGGCGCCGATCATCAAGCCGGCACCCATTATCCAGCCGGCGCCCATTATCCAGCCGGCACCGGCGCCGCAATCCGCGCCCGTAAGCCAGCAGGCCCAGCCCCAGGGCGGCAATTATATCGTGCAGTTGGGCGCCTTCCGCAGCGCGGACAACGTCAACGCCCTGGTCGCCAAGCTGCGTGCCGCCGGTTACCGGGCCCAGACCACCCCAGCGGTGCCGCGCCAGGGAGAGCTGAACCGGGTCTGGGTAGGCCCCGACAGTAAGGCCAGTCTGGAGCAACAGCTGGCGGCGCTGGAGCGGCTGACCGGTTTGAAAGGCTCGGTGCGACCTCAGTAAGCGCCGGACTCCAGGGCCCCGTTTGTTCGTGCAGGCGGGGCCCTGTTGTTTTGGAATGGAACAATAACGAGAGCATGGCAAGAAAAGGGATCGGTATGCAGGCAGATATCATGGTGATCGGGGCGGGCTCGGTGGGTCTGGCCGCGGGCTACCAGCTGGCCCGGCGCGGGGCGCGGGTGGTGCTGCTCGACGAGGGGGCGCCGCCCCATGCCCTGGGCTCGCACCACGGCAGCACCCGCCTTGTCCGCTACGCCTATGGCGAGGGTGCCCGCTATGTGCCCCTGCTGCTGCGCGCCCGCCGGCTCTGGCAGGAACTGGAAGCCGAAAGCGGCGAGTCGCTGTTGCTGCCCTGCGGCGTGCTGAACCTGGGCCGGGCCGACAGTCTCTTTATCCATCAGGTGGCGGCCAGTGCCCGGGAGTACGGCCTGGCGCTGGAGCAACTGGAGGGGGATGCCATCGGCCGGCGCTGGCCCGCCTGGCACCTGCCGGAGGGGCAGGGCGGGGCTTTCGAGCCAGAGGCGGGTGTGCTTTATTGCGAGCGGGCGTTGCTGGCCTATCGTCGCCTTGCCGAGCGGGCGGGCGCCCGGCTGCTCGAGCACAGCGCCGTGCGGGCGTTGAGCATGGATAGTGCGGGTGGGGTAACGGCCAGTACCGCACAGGGGGAAGTCCGTGCGGGCAAGGCGCTGATCTGCGCCGGCCAGCATAGCGCCCGCCTGCTCGCCGGGCTGGGGCTGAGCCTGCCGCTGACCCGGGTGCGCAAGACCTTCGCCTGGTACCGGGCCGACGAGGCGAGCATGGGCCCCGGGCGCTTTCCAGGCTTTTCCGCCGACGTGGCACAAGGCATCTACTACGGTTTCCCGACCCTGGATGGTGCCGGTTTCAAGCTCGGCCGCCACGACGGCGGCCAGCTTCTGGCACCGGGCGAGCCGCTGGCGCCTTTTGGCACCCTAGCGGAAGATCGGGAGGAGCTGGATAGCTTCGTGCACCGCTACCTGCCGCAGGTGGGCGACTTTATCGAAGGCAAGGCCTGTCACTATATCCGCACCCCGGACGAGGATTTTATTCTGGATCGGCACCCGGAGCACGAGCAGGTCTTTTTCGCCAGCGCCTGCTCGGGCCATGGCTTCAAATTCGCCAGCGTGCTGGGCGAGCTGTTCGCCCACTGGATGCTGGACGGCGAGCCCGGCTTCGAGCTGGCGCCCTTCCGCCTGGCCCGATTCGGGTAGGGTCTATCGCATACTCGCACCACCAGGGCTGGCAATGGTCGCAGGGTAGGACACCATCGGAGCTGTCCATTGACCCGGCCCTTGCCGGACAGCTCAGCCCCGCAACGCCTCCCACAAAAACCGGGCCTTGTACAGCCGGCGATGGATACCGCGCAACAGGGCGTTGTCCGGCTCCCTGAATCGCTCCCGCTCCCGGTCCAGGCGCCAGGCCATGCGCAGCGGGGTGCTGTACAGTCCGGTGGGATAATCCACATAGCTGGGGTACCAGGCATAGGTGGCGTATACCAGCGCGGCCAGGGGCAGGGGCCGGCCCCGGCGGCCGACCGGGTGCTGATCCCGGGTAAGGCCCCAACCGGCATAAAACGGCTGGCCCCACACGGTGACCGGCCTGCCGCGGATCAGCGCCTCCAGCCCGGTGAGGGACGTCAGGGTATGCACGGCGTCGCATTCGTCCAGGCAGGCCACAATGCCGGCCTGGGTTTCCACCAGATCGGCGCAGCAGGCCAGCACCGCTTCCGGCACCCGGCCCCGGCGATTGCCGCTCACCACATCCGGATGCGGCTTGAATACGATAAAGGCCTGGGGGTGGGCCGCGCGCACCGCCTGTAACAGGGCGGCGTTGCCCTGCACAAAGGGGCTGCCCAGCAGGATGGAGGCGTCGTCATCCACCTGGCCGGGCACCAGGATGATGGCCCGCGCGCCCGCCAGCTTCCGCCAGCCCAGTTCAACCTGGGTGCCGACGTTGTACTTGGTGAGCGCCCGGGCCTTGAAGTGGGCCATCAGCTGCTCGCCCTGGGCCAGCTCTTGCGGGCCGAACTCATGGCTGGCCAGATAATGCTCGATGGCGCTGGGCGTGCGCGGATCGTAATAGATGCCCTGGTTATCGATGACCAGGGAGCCCGGGCGGCGCAGATCAGAACCCAGCCCCACCGAGCGCAAAAAGCCGTCTTCCATCCGCCACACCGGCAGCGGGCAAGCGGCCAGCTCCCGCTCGAACTGGCGGCCCCACACCAGCACCGCCCCGGCAGGTCTCACCGCAGGATCCACCGCAGGGTCCACTTCAGTGGACCGTCCCGCCAACGGCGCGGTGGTTCGGTCGAATGAATTCGACCCTACGATGGTTGCACCGGTGTCCGCCGCAGGGTCCACTTCGGTGGACCTGTGTCGGTCGAATAAATCCGACCCGACGATGGTTGCACCGCTGTCCGCCGTAGGGTCCACTTCGGTGGAGCTGTGTCGGTCGAATAAATTCGGCCCTGCGGGCGGGCGGTCAACAAATTTCACCTGGCGCGCATAACGGCTTAAAAACCTCGGCGCAAAACGCCGTCGCCACAGCGAAAAACCCACCGCATACAGGGTATCCACCGGCGGCAGCGGCGGGCGCTGGGCCACAACCAGGTCCAGCAGCGCTTCCAGCTCGCAGCGCTCGCCTGTAATGGGGTCCACATAACGGCAATAACGCAGATAGGCCGCCGCCAGCAGCTGCGGCACAGTGCGCTTTACGCCGCGGCGCGGCACCGCCACCCGGTCGTCCGTGACCCCCCAGCCCGCATAAAAGGGCGCGCCAAAGCACACCACCGGCTTGCCGGCCAGCAGCGCCTCGAACCCCAGCTGGGAGGTAACGGTATACACCTTGTCCACCGCCGCCATCAGCGCAAAGGGATTGACGGTGTCGGCCAGCAGCAACACATCGTCTCCCGCCGCCCCGGTCAGATAGCCCCGTTTCTTGCCCAGCAGCACATCCGGATGAGTGCGGATGATCAACTGGGCGCCGGGGTTCTCGTCACGGGCGGCGGCCAGCATCTCCATAAAGGATTGCTCGCCCGCCAGCCCCAGGCGCACGGCCTGATCGCCCCGGGTCTGGTCCACCAGCAGCACCCGGGGGCGGGCGGCATCCAGCCGGGCCGCCACCGCCGGCGGCAGCCGATTATCGGGATAGCAGTTGTACTTGGTGATCCCCTGGCGGACCAGCCGCTCCCGCAGCTGCTCCGCCCGTTGCTGCCAGCTTTCATCCCACCATTCCAGCGACAGGAGCAGCAGCTCCAGCTGGCTGGGGCGGGTGGCATCGTAATACACGCCCACTTCGTCCACCATCAGTGAAAGCCGGGTGGCGCCGGATGCCGGGTGGCCGATATAGCCGACAAAGCCGTCTTCCAGCTGCCAGAAAGGCAGGCCCCGCCGTGCCGCCAGCCGGCGGGCACGCTCGGTATTGGGCTTCATGCCCCAGCCCACCACGGCCGAGGCCCCTGCCGCCGCCGGCCAGCCAATGGCGTGCGGAGCCAAAAACGCATTCAGCACCCGGCGCTGGCGCCAGATGCCCAAAGAAGTGGTTAACAGCATAAAAATCAAATAAGAACAGAATCGGGCCAATGTAGCAGAAGCCCAAAACCACGCCGACCCTTTTTTACTGCAGGCGGCCAAGATGGCACTGACAGGGCGAATGCAATGAGCAAAATATCACTCCACATAAACAGGGTAATCATGGGGGTATGTTACTGCGCAATGCGGACCGTCCTTGCTATTGGTTGAGCAATAACATGCTCACAGCCTTGCAAGCTAACCCAGCGCGGAGTCCGTGTACTCGGTGTTCAACAAGGCGCCGGGCAGCCATTTAACACAGGGATGTTCTGCGCAGTCTGGTTGCGCCGGCTGCAATTGTCGCTGGGTATCGGGACTGGGCTGGCCTCAGGGCTGTTGTGCGGCAGCCAGGCGGGCCGAGCGCCAGCCCCAGGCCCTTTTCCAGGCCCTTTTCCAGGCAGCTTTGCAGGTTGACCGTGGCCAGGTAGAAGTTGGCGGTATTGATCCGGGTCTGGCTCACCCAGACGAAGGCCAGGCCCCAGAACCCCATCAGCTTGAGCAGCGCCAGCGCCACCGACACCTCGGTCACCGGCCCCTCGGTGGGAATGCTGGCGGCGAGGAAAATGCCGGCCACGCCGTTGAGCACAAAGGTGAACACGTAGAAGGGCAGCCCGAAGTTGATGCGGGCATGGTCGTCGGCATCCTCCTGCCGGCCCAGGCGCGCATAGTCCCAGGTGTACATCATCAGAATCCACACCCCCATGAAGTAGCTGAAACAGCGCCACCAGCCGTCCGCCGGCGCCTCGCCTTGTGGCCCCAGCTCGAGCCAGGCGTGGCTGTAGCCATGGCTGTTGAGGGTCATCAGCACCGCCGCCAGGCCAAGGAGATAGAAGGGCAGCAGCACGCCGTTGAGCTTGTCCAGCCAGCGCTGCACGCTGCCCAGCACCAGGGGCACGCTGTAGAGCACCACCAGCAGGTAGGCCTGGTTCAGGCTGAGGGCGGGAAAGTAGCCCTGGATGGCCACGGCGATCACCGAGCCTTCGAACACCCCGTAATAGAGGGCGGTGGCGAAAAAGATCAGCGTGGCCAGGGCCGCCCCCGAGCGCCCCAGCAGGGTCTGGGAAAAGAGCCCCACCGACAGCCCGGTGCGGATGGCGTGGCGGCTGAGCACGGCGTTGATCAGGGCATAGCACAGGGTCGACAGGCCGAGCCCTATCAGGGTATTGAGGGTGCCGTAGTGGATGGCCAGGGTGGCAGCCACCACCAGCCAGAACATGGCGCTGCACACCGACCACCAGGCCATGGTGAGGCCGAAGCGGGACATGCGGGCCTAACCCCTGTTAAGCCCTTGTTAACCAAGGCAGCGTAAGGCAAGCCGGGGACGGAAAATTGCATCCGGGCGCACTCACCCTTGTCTTTCAGGGAAATGGACAGGACCTGGATGTGCGCCTGCAGACCCGGCGGCGTTGTCAGAACTCGTGCCCCCTGCCCTGGATACCCGCCTTCGCGAGCATGACGGTGTTGAAGTCACTCCCGTGTTCCCTTCCGTCACTCCCGGCATTTCCACCCGCTATTTGCACAAGCTGTTCCAGGGCCAGGAATTCAGCGTCGGCCAGTGGATCCGCGAACTCCGCCTGCAGGGCGCCGAGGCCGACATCCGCCGCGGCGGCCCCGGCCGTACCCTGGCCGATATCGCCTATAAATGGGGCTTCAACGACCAGGCCCACTTCTGCCGCAGCTTCAAGACCCGGTGCGGGCGTGTTGGGTCAGTCGCGCCGGTATAAGGCCTCTATGGTGCTGGAGCCCAGCGAGTGCGCCTTCACCATATAACCCACCAGGGCCCCGGAGGGATTGTCGGGCAAGTCCAGCGTTTGCGACAGGGCATGCAGGGTAAACTGGTAGCGATGGGTGCCATGCCCCTGGGGCGGGCAGGCGCCGCCGAAGCCCGGGCTGCCGTAGTCGTTGGCAGTCTGGAGGCTGCCGGCGGGGGCCAGCTGCTTGCCCGGGTCGCCGGCGCCAGCCGGGAGGGAGCGCACGTCCACGGGGATATTCACCAGTTGCCAGTGCCACCAGCCGCTGCCGGTCGGGGCGTCCGGATCATAGGCCAGGATGGCGAAGGCCCGGGTGCCTGGCGGGGTGCCGGACCAGGAAAGCTGGGGCGACAGGTTGCCGCCCGCGCAGCCGAAGCCCTGGAATTCCTGGGCGCTGGCCATAAACTCACCGGGCGCGATGTCGGTGCTGGTCAGCGTGAATTCCTCGGCCAGGGCCGGGCCGCAAGCCAGTGCGGCCAGCACCGCCAGGGAACATTTTTTTGCGTGAGTGAACATAAGAGCCTCCTGAAAACACCTTGGTGTGAGAGGCCGATCATAGGGGGGCATCCGGGCCCGGGTTAGCACCCAATCCTTCATTCATTCGCCCGTTTCAGTCATTCTGGTTTTTCTGAGCTCGGTCGGCGTAATGCCGAACAGCGACTTGAACTTGTCGGTAAAGCGAGACTGGGAATGATAGCCGCATTGCTCGGCAATCAGCCCGATGGGGCTGGCGGTGGTCTGCACCAAATGCAGCCCGTGGCCCAGTTTCACCCTGTCCTTGATGGCCTGCAGGCTGGTTCCCTCATGGGCCAGCTTCCTGCGCAGGGTGGACTCACTCATCGCCAGTGCAGCAGACACAAACGGCATGCCCACCTCTTCCGCCATCCGGCTGCCGATAAGGCACTGGACCCGGTACCCGAGGCTGGGCGGCGCGGCCAGGGCGGCCACTTCACGGTGGCCCAGGTGGTGAAGGGTGTGCAGGATTTCCCGGCGCCTCAGCCCCCACAGCGCGGGCGGGGCATAGGCCGACCATTCGATCAACTGCCTGAGCGCATCTGTCAGCAATGGCTGGAGGGGGCCCTGGAGATGCGTCCGGGCGCTGGCCCGGCGGCCGGTGAAGCCATCGAAGTCTTCCTGCTCAAATTCCAGCAGCAGGGCGAAATATTCCGCTCCGGCCGGAATGTTGCGCATGTCGATGCCGGGGCGGTTGGATAAAAAGACAAAGCTGCCCGCCGGGCAATGGGTCGTGCCCTGGCTGCCCAGCTGCTTGTGGCCGTTGAGCACACAAACCAGCAAGGGTTTGTTCACCGGCACATTGAGGATGTGCTGCTCCTGGCCGGACGAATACACCGAAAAGGGCAACGTAGAGTGCGCCTTTACGATGCGCTTTGCCGACCTGATCAATGCCTGCATACTACTCCCTCCTCGCCAGCAGTGCGCGCAGCGCAGCGGGCAGCTGCCGTTGCAGGCGTTCGGTCAGTTGCTGCTGGTGGCGCTGCCAGAGGATGCCGAGGCCCATCACGGCCAGGCCGATGGCGGTGAGGGCGAGGGGAAACAGCAGGCTGTCCGCGAACACCTCCCAGGCCAGCCAGCCCAGGTACCAGGCCAGGCCCAGGCCGCCCAGGGCGACGAATACCCGCCGGGCCAGCAGGGTGCCGGTGGCTATCATCAACAGGTTGACCAGCAAAAACAGCAGCCGCTCGCCGCCGCCGTTGTCGGTCAGCAGGCAGAGCCCGCCCCAGAAGGTAATGGCGCCGAACAGGTAAAGCCAGAAGGCGAAGTCCCGCCGGCTCTGGTTGCGGATGTCCACCCAAAAGGCCAGCAGCACCATCAATAACCCGAACCAGAGCGACACCCACTGGCGGAATTCCCAGTTGGCGACATCCCGGCCACCCAGCCACAGGCTCAGGTCCATGCTCATATACCAGAGGGTGGCGGCCAGGGGCAGCAGCAGAAAGGGCTGGCGATAGCGCCACAGCATCAGGGCGCCCACCGCCAGGGTGGCCAGCTCCAGGCTCAGCCAGCGGCCGTGGATGAGGCGGTGGTACTGACGGTAGTCCAGATCCGGATCCCACCAGCCCAGGGCAACTTGCAGGCCGTACACGGTGAGGGGTGTCAGGCAGATCACCAAGGCGGCGAGAATGCCGCTCGGCACCCACAGCCGCCGGCGCTGGAGCCCTTCGGCCAGCGCCAGGGCGGGCAGGGCATAGAGCAGGCCCAGCCCCACCAGGGCCCAGCCGCCGTACTGCTGCCAGCCCAGGGTCATAAAGAGGGTCATGGCGCCGATGGCGATAAGGCCGCCCAGGTAATAGAGGACATGGGCGAAGCGAAAGCCGGCGGGGGCCCCCTGCTCCAGAAACTGCCACAGGGGCGCCACCTGCTCCGCGTGCAGCAGGCCCCGGCGGGCCGCCTGCTCCAGTTGTTGGCGATCTATCTTCATGGGTCAGGCTCCCTTGCCCGGGGGTTGGAGATGGGCCAGCAGCCTGGCCAGGTCATTGTGGATATAGCGGCTGTCGATGCAGCTTGCCAGGTTGTCGTTGATAAAGCGGACAAAATTCGCCGCCGGGTAGGGCAGGCGGCGGTTGTTGTGGCACACCAGGTACCAGTGGCTGGTGAGCGGGAACTCGGGCAGCGCCGGGCGGCCCAGGCGGTGCTCGCCCTCCGCCAGGGTGTGCTCCGACAGCACCGCCAGGCCCAGGCCCTGCTCCACGCTCATGCGCACCACCTCGTTGCTCTCTATCTGCATCACCCGCTTCAACTGCAGGTTGTGGTTGCGCAGCCACTCCTCGAACACCAGCCGGGTGGCGCTGCCCGGCTCGCGCAGCAGAAAGCGCTCGCCCAGCAGGGCGGAAAAGTCCGCCGGCGGCCGGTGCACCGCCCAGTGGTCCGGCGGGGTGATCAGCACCAGCGGGTTGCGGATAAAGCGGCCGCTCAGGGTGTGCTCGCCGGCGGGCGGATGGCTGAACAGGTACAGGTCGTCCTGCTGGTGGCGGTGGCGATCCAGGATGTAGCCCCGGTTGCCCACGCTGATGGACACCTCCACCTCGGGAAAGCGGCGGTTAAAGGGCCCGAGCAGGCGCGGCAGTATGTATTTGGCGGTGGTCACCACCCCGATGCTGAAGCCGCCGCGGGTGCCCTGGCGGGCGTCCTGCAGAAAGCCGTTGAAGTCGTCGAAACGGGAGAGGGCGTCGAGGGCGGCGTGGTAGAGCTCGCTGCCCACGGCGGTGGGACGGAGGCGCCCTTCCCGGCTGTCGAGCAGGGGCTCGCCCACCGCCTCGGCCAGGCGTTTGAGCTGCTGCGACACGGTCGGCTGGGTCAGGTGCAACTGGGCGGCGGCGCGGGACACCGAGCCCAGCCGCACCACGACCACGTACACCTGCAGCAGGCGAAAGGTAAGGTGGCGTATGTTCATAGATGATTATCTATATTCGCTGTTATTAACATTTATTGGTAACTATATACCTTGATCCGCACAATGTCCGCCGCTGTATTCCTGGAGAGGCAATCAAGTCTGACAGGGCGCCGGAAGGAAACTGCTAAGCCGACCGTGACATGCCAGGGATGGCATGTCCGAGCCCCCATGGATGGGTTTCTGGCGAGTCGGCGTGTAGTTCCTTCCGGCGGCGAGCTCATGGTCTGACTTACTGCCCTGCTCAATTATCATGAGGATTTGTTATGCCGGATATCGTAGTGGCGTTTTTTGCGCTGGGAGTGGCGGCGGGGCTGGCCCGCTCGGATTTGAAGGTGCCCAAGGCGGCCTACGACACCCTCAGCATACTGCTGATGCTCACCATCGGCTTCAAGGGCGGGCTGGCGCTGCACGGCAACCTGCACTGGCGGCTGCTGCCCGAGCTGCTGGCGGTGGCCGCCCTGGGCGTGTTTATCCCGCTGCTGTGCTACCCGGTGGCGCGCAAGCTGCTCAGGCTCAACAGTGCCAACAGCGCCAGCATCGCCGCCCACTACGGCTCGGTCAGTGCCGGTACCTTCGCGGTGGCCCTGGCCTACGCCCAGAGCCTGCAACTGGAGATAGCCCCGCAAACCACCCTCTACCTGGTGTTGCTGGAGTTGCCGGCCATCATCGTCGCCATTTACCTGTACAAGACCCTGTCGGGGCAGGATACCGGCAGCAAGGCGGCGGTGTGGCACGAGGCGCTCACCAGCCGGGGCGTGGTGCTGCTCACCGGCGGGGTATTGATCGGCTACTTCTACGGCCCGGAGCAGGCGGCGCCGGTGAGCGATCTCTTTATCTCTGCCTTCAAGGGCCTGCTGGCGCTGTTCCTGCTGGAGATGGGACTGTGCACCGCCCAGGCGCTCACCCCGGTGCCCTGGCGGCGCTGGCCGGTGATGCTGTTCGCGCTGCTCGCCCCCCTGGTGCTGGCCGGCATCGGCATGGGAGCGGCCTGGCTGCTGGGGCTGCCGGCGGGTTCGGCACTGATTTTGGTGACCCTGGTGGCCAGCGCCTCCTACATCGCGGCCCCGGCCGCCATCGGCGCCGCCATCAAGGAGGCGGACATCGGCCTGGCCATGCTGGCGGCGCTGGCGGTGACCTTTCCCTTCAACGTGGTGGTGGGCATACCGCTCTATGCCCGCCTGCTGGCGGTGGGCTGAGCAGGAGTGGCCCTGTCCGGTGCGCTCGCCAGGACCGTGGGGGCGGATGGCGGCCCGGCGCACCCTGCGTCGGCCGCTATGCCCGGCGCCCCGGGCGGAGTCTGCCGCCGCTCCGGGCGGGAGAAGGAGTTA
Organism: Zobellella iuensis; assembly: GCF_016746085.1. GTDB lineage: Bacteria > Pseudomonadota > Gammaproteobacteria > Enterobacterales > Aeromonadaceae > Oceanimonas > Oceanimonas iuensis. The sequence continues at coordinate 23,790 of NZ_JAERTZ010000025.1, read as the reverse complement.
CTTGGCGTTCAACACCTGCTGCCCGGAAGGCCGCGCCCGCATCCGTTCCAGATAGTGTTTCAGGGCGCCTGAGCCGATCAGCTCGCTGCCGATGGGCAGCTTGGCGACATAGTCCAGAATGGGGGTCAGCAGCGCGTCCGCCAGCGTGTAGTGCGGGCCGCAGATAAAGGGGGAATCCCCCAGCAGCGCGCCCAGTCGCCGCAGGGCCGCCCGCGCCGCCGGCAGCTTTTCCTCGACCAGATCCCGCCTCACCTTGCCGTCGGGGCCCTTGGGAAAGGCAAACTCCAGCACGATGTCCCGCAGCAGCGCCTGGTTGATGTAGAGTGCGATTTCTCCGCAGCGCTCGTCCACCCGTGCCCGCGCCATGGGATCGGCGGGTTGCAGGGCAGGTCCGGCGAAGCGGGCATCGAGATAGCGGCAGATGGTGTTGGTTTCAAACAGCGTCTGGCCTTCGTGAAACAGCACGGGCACCTTGCCATAGGGATGGAGCGCCAGGTGCTCGGGGCTCTTGAAGCCGATCTCCGTGCCCTGGGGGGCCATGCCGCAGCGGTAGGCAATGCCCTTCTCCTCGCAGCAGAGCATGATCGAGCGGGCAAAACTGCTGAACGTCGGCGCGAAAATGTAGACGTGGTTTTCCATAAGCGTGCTCCATGGGGTGATGAGACAGGCGCAGTCTGCGGCCTGGCCGCAGGTTTATCGGCTTGGCGTTACCCGGCTGACCGTCCCCGCTCAGGCGGTGGCCCGGGGGCTACCCCTGCTCCCGCAGCAGCAGGGCGATATGCTCGGGGTGGGTGGGTTTCTGGTAGAGGTAGCCCTGGGCTTCGTCGCAGCCCAGCTGCCTGAGCAGGTCGTTTTCCCGGGGTTGCTCCACCCCCTCGGCAATCACCCCGAGGCGGAGCAACTGGCCCATCTTCACCATCAGCTCCACCAGCCCCAGATCCTGCTCGCTCTCGGTCATGCGGCCGATGAAGCTGCGGTCTATCTTCAGCCGGTCTATCGGCAGCTCCTGCAGGTACTTCATGGAGGAATAGCCGGTGCCGAAGTCGTCCATGGCCACCTGCACGCCCCGGGCGCGCACGGCCTGCAGGGTGGCAATCAGGGCCTGGTGGTCCTCCATCATCATGGACTCGGTGATCTCCAGCTCCAGCAGCCCCGGCGTCATGCCGGTCTGGCCGATGACCCGGTCGAGGCTGTCGATAAAGCCCGGATCCTTGAGCTGGCGCACCGACACGTTCACCGCCACGCGCAGGGCCTGGCCGGTGTCCCGCTGCCAGGCCCGCTGCTGGCGGCAGGCCTGCTCCAGCACCCAGGCGCCGATGGGCACTATGCTGCCGGTGCTTTCCGCCACCGGGATAAAGGTGTCGGGCGGTATCAGGCGATCCTCGTTGTGCCAGCGCAGCAGCGCCTCGGCGCCGATGATGCGCCCGCTGCTCAGGCAAATCTGGGGCTGGTAGCTCAGGCTCAGCTCGTTGCGCTCCAGGGCGTGGCGCAGCCGGGTGGCGATCTGCAGCCGCTGGTGCAGGGCCTGCTCCAGGGTTTCGCCGAAGATGGCCAGGGCCCCGCGGTGATCGGCCTTGCACTTCTTGAGGGCGATGCCGGCATTTTGCAGCAGGGTCTTGGCGCTGCTGCCATGCTGCGGGTACATGGCCGCTCCCAGGGTCAGGGAAGCGGGAATGTCGTAGCCCTGCAGCCTGAAACCCTGCCGGAGGGAGTCGTTCAGGCGCTGGCTGATGGCCGTCATCTCCTCGGGCCGGCTCGCCGGCAGTATCAGGCCGAAGGTGTCGGAAGAGAGCCGGCCCAGGGAGCAGCGGCTGCCGAAGATGGTTTCCAGGTGGCGGGCCATGCGGATCAGGGTCAGGTCGCCCACCTGGTGGCCCAGGCCGTCGTTGACCGCCTGGAAGTTGTCGATGTCGGCCAGCAGCACCACAAAATCCTGCCCCAGGGTGATCTGCTTGCCCAGGGCATACATAAAGCCGGTGCGGTTAAGCACGCCGGTCAGGTGATCATTGAACGCCAGCTCCTCGATTTTTTCGAACAGGCTGGCATTGTCGTACCCCACCGATACATAAAGCCCGAACAGCTGCAGCAGGTGGCGCAGGGCGTCGCCGGGTTCGGTGGCGGTGGGCACCGCAAACACCAGCTCATCGCCCTGGGGGGTGTGGATATAGAGGGCGGCGAGGCGGGGGGAAAACTGCGCCTGGCGCCGGGCAAAGGCCTGCTCCACCTGCTCGCGCAGTGGCGCATCGTCCAGGGCGTCCAGGGCTTGCCCGCTGTGCCGGGCCCAGGCGCCCGCCGCCACCTCTATCATCAGGCGGCTCGGCTCGTCCTCCGCCCGCCGGCACAGCAACCCCTGGGCCTCGCTGTGCAGCAGCCGGCCGAGCTGGCGCAATACGCTGGCCGAAAACCGCCCCGTCTGCCGGGCGCCGAACAGCTCGGCCGCCCCCTGGACGATGTGCTCCAGCCCCTGGCGGTGGGCTTCGAGCTGTTCCTGCTGGTGGTAGCCGCGTAGGGCGGTGGTGACGGCGGTGATCAGGTGGGTGCTGGTCAGTTCGTTCTTTTGCTTGTAGTCGTTGATGTCGTAATCGCGCACGACTTTCAGCTCGGGAGCGTAACCGGGCTGGCCGGTGCGCAGTATGATGCGGCTGCCATGTTCGCCGAGCTCTTCCCGGATAAAGCCGATAAGCTCGAGCCCGGCCTGCTCCGACTCCATCACCACGTCCAGCAGGATGCAGGCGAAGCGGGGCTGCTGTTGCAGTATGTCGCGGGCTTGCCGGGCCGAGTAGGCGCTGGTGAAGGCCAGTGGCCGGCCCAGCAGTTCAACCCCCGAGAGGGCAAAGCGGGTGGCGGCATGCACCTGCTGCTCGTCGTCGACGATCAAAATGCGCCAGGGCGCCGGCAAAGGAGCAGGCCCGGCGCCGGTATCCAGCTCTTCCGGTGCGAATTCAAAGACGTCGTGATCCGATCCTGATGGCATCCTGGTCTTGTCCCGTTAATGTTCCTGCTGCAGATGCTGTGGAATGGTCAGGCGCAGCGTGGTTCCGGCCTTTGAAGCGCTTTCCACGATGACCGAGCCCTTGAGCACATTTTTCACCAAGTTAAACACTATATGCAGGCCGAGGCCAGAGCCCCCCTGTCCCATCTTGGTGGTATAGAAGGGGTCGAATGCCTTGCCGAGGCTCACCGGGTCCATGCCCTGGCCGTCATCGGTCACCGAAATGGCGATCTGGCCGCCTTCCTGCCGGGCGCTGATCCGGATGTAGCCGCTGTCCCGGCCCTCAAAACCATGCACCAAGGCATTGCTGATGGCGTTAACGATGATCTGGCCGATGGGGCCGGGGTAGCTGGTCATGGTGATATCGGGGGGCACCGCCACCTCAATATGATAGCCGGACTTTTTGGTTCTGGGCCTGAAGGTGTACACCACTTCATCGATCACTTCTTTCAAATCGAAGCGGCGGTGCTGCATGCTGGTCTGATCCACCGCCACCTGCTTGAAACTGCCGATCTGGCGTATCGCCATGGCCAGGCTGGACTCGGCGATGTGCAGCCCTTCCTGCAGCTCGGCCATAAAGCCGTCCAGGGTCGAGCGCTTCAGGCTGCCGGCGGCAATGGCGGCGGCCATTTCCTGCTGCTTCAGGGCCAGGGCACTGAGCACCGTCAGGCTGTTGCCGATGGGGGTGTTGATCTCGTGGGCAATGCCGGCCACCAGGCTGCCGAGGGCGGCCAGTTTTTCCGACTGGATCAATAAATTCTGGGCATCCTTGAGGTTGGCCAGCGCCTGCTCGGCTTCGTCCTTGGCCTCCGACAGGGCCTGCTCGGTGCGGACTTGCAGGGCACTGGTCCTGTTGTATTCATCGATAAGCAGGCCCAGCTCGTCGTTGGACGACCAGTCGACCGGCACGCGCTGCCCGCTTGACTGGTATTGGCGCAAAGACTCGGACACCTGGTGCAGCGGGCGCAGTATGGTCCAGCGGAAGATCAGGGTGGTGGCCACCACCAGGCTGGCGAACAGCAGCACCAGCAGCACCAGCAGGCCCTGGGCACTGTCGAGCAGGGTGCGTTTCAGGCTGCGGTCGGTATCCAGCTGGTACAGCGACACCTCGGCGATATGCCGCATCCCCTGGGGGGAGGCGTAAACAACCGGGCTGCTGAAGCGGGTATAGCCGTCGGCGGCGTTGTCGCACTTGCCGAGCCGGACCGGAGGGGTCTGTACCACCACGCCGGAGCTGTGGATCAGCTCCACGCAGTGGATATCCGTTTCGTCGAGGGAAGCGCGCAGGATGTTTTCGGTGACCGAGTGGGAAAGCTGCCACACCGGCTCGGCCAGCAGCCGGGCCAGGTTGTCGGTGCGGTGCCGGGTGAAGGTCTGCTCACGCTCTTTTTCCTGACTTAGCTCATGCCAGGAAAAAAGCGCCGTCACCGCCAGCGTGACCATAAGCAGCACCGGGATCACCCGCAGCAGGAAGGCGTGGGTCAGCGAACGGTAGCGATGGGGCGCCACGGGCTTGTCCTAACGCGCCGACTGCCGCTGCCATTCGGCGGCGGCCCGTTCCAGGTGCTGTGCCATTTTTCCTGCCTGGGCCAACTGCTCCAGGGCGGCCGACAGCCTGGCTTTCAGCGCCGCGCTGTTGCAGGCCGAGGCCTTGGAAAAGGTCAGGTACAGGGGCTGGTGGGTCACGCCCCGGGGCAGGGGGCTTAGGTTGTCGACGCCCAGCATCTCGGCATAGGCCTTGCCCGGATTATCCTCGTAGATCAGATAGTCGGCCCGCCGCTGGGAGACCATCATCATGCCCTGCTCCAGGCTGCCGACCTGCTCGATGTTCAGGTGCTCCCGGGCGAAGAGATCAAACTCCTGGCCGAAGCTGTTGTAGATGACCGTCACCCCCGCATGGGGGATCAAATCGTGCCATTGGTTGAACTCGAAGCCGTTGTCCTTGTGGGTCCAGATGGCGGTGCGGGTATGCACCAGGGCGGGATGCAGATAATCCATCCATTCGCTGCGGGCCCGGGTAAGAAAGGCGCCGGCAATCATGTCCACCTGGCCGGCGGCTACTTCCTCCTGGGTGCGGCCCCAGGGGCCGCTGTCGAGCAGGCGGATCTCGACGCCGGTCAGTCCGGCCAGATCCTCCAGCAAATAGCTGACCGCACCGGTGAGGTGTCCGGGGTTGTTTGAATCTCTCCAGAGATAGGGCGGATATTCCGCGTTGCCGCTGGCGCCGAGGCGGCGGCATTCTCCCGCATGCAGGGGGCTCGCCAGGCCGGCGGCCAGCATCAGGCCGGCGATCAGGGTGCCGATGACCCGCTGTTTCCTGCTCATCTTGTGGTTTGTCTCCGTATCGTGCCGGGGATGCCGTGCTCTGCTCCGTAAGCCTAAGGGATCGGGCGGCGCAAGACAGTGATAAAACTCACGGGAGCCTGCTGTTTGCCGACTTTTTGCTCAGTTTCGGCCGTCGTTATAAGGCTGCAGCGGCCCGGTTTGGTGTTATAATCCGCGCTCCCCCGGATCCACCCCAATGCAGAACGTTGTTGAACAGGAGTAGTCATGCAAGCAAAAGTTGCCGTCATCATGGGCTCTAAGAGTGACTGGCCCACCATGCAGGGCGCTGCGGAAATCATGGATAAGCTGCAGGTCGCCTATACCGTGGAAGTGGTGTCGGCCCACCGTACCCCCGACAAGCTGATGGAATTCGGCGAGCAGGCCGTGGCCCGCGGCTATGAGGTGATCATCGCCGGTGCCGGCGGCGCCGCCCACCTGCCGGGCATGGTGGCGGCCAAGACCCGCCTGCCGGTGCTGGGTGTGCCGGTGCAGAGCAAGGCCCTGAGCGGGCTCGACAGCCTGTTGTCCATAGTACAGATGCCCAAGGGCATCGCCGTGGGTACCCTGGCCATCGGCGCCGCCGGTGCCTTCAACGCCGGCCTGATGGCCTGCCAGATCCTGGCCAACAACGACGCCGCCCTGGCCGCACGGCTGGAGGCTTTCCGCACCGAGCAGACCGAGGCGGTGCTGAGCCAGCCGGATCCGCGGGAGGAAGCATGAGCCGTATCTGGGTTCTGGGCGCCGGCCAGCTCGGCCAGATGCTGAAACATGCGGGCATGCCGCTCGACCTCGAGGTGTGCCCGGTGGACATAGAGTCGGAAGAGACCTTTCCGCTGAAGCCCCACGAACAGGTGACCGCCGAGCGCGAACAGTGGCCGGAAACCGCCGCCACCCGCCAGTTGGCGAGCCACCCGGGCTTCGTCAACCTGCAGACCTTCCCCATACTGGCGGATCGCTTCACCCAGAAGTCGCTTATCGACAAGCTGGAGCTGGCCACCGCGCCCTGGCGCTTGGTGGAAGCGGACACCACCGCCGAAGGGCTGCACCAGGCCCTGGGCGAGCGGGTGCTGCTCAAGCGCCGCACCGGCGGCTACGACGGCCGCGGCCAGCACTGGCTGCGCGAGCCGGGACGGGATGCCATTCCCGATGACTGGCACACCCTGGCCATCGCCGAGCAGGCCATCGACTTCGACGAGGAAGTGTCCATCGTCGGCATGCGCGGCGACGACGGCCAGTGCCATTTCTATCCGCTCACCCTCAACCTGCATGTCAACGGCATCCTGCTGGGCTCGGTGTCGCCCCTGGCGCGGCTGGCCCATCTGCAGGCCGAAGCCGAGGGCATGCTGGGCAAGCTGATGAACGATCTGGACTACGTGGGCGTGATGGCCATGGAGTGCTTCCGGGTGGGCGATCACCTGCTGATCAACGAGCTCGCGCCCCGGGTGCACAACAGCGGCCACTGGACCCAGGCCGGCGCCAGCGTCAGCCAGTTCGAGGCGCACCTGCGCGCCGTTGCCGGCCTGCCCCTGGTCAAGCCGCGGGTGAAGAACCTGAGCGTCATGGTCAACCTGGTGGGCACCGAGCGGGACAACGGCTGGCTGGCGGTGGACGGCGCCGAGCTGTACTGGTACGGCAAGGAAGTGCGCCCCGGCCGCAAGGTGGGGCACATCAACTTCTGCCTCGACAGCCAGGCCGAGACCCGTTCGGCCCTGGACCGGCTGGAGCCCCTGCTGCCCGCCAATTACGGCCCGGTGCTGGACTGGCTGCGCAGCCAGCTCGACTGAGCCCAAAGCCCCGCTCCGGCGGGGCTTTTTCGTATGGCGATCCTGGCAATGGAGCTACGGCCGCTCCCGGTGTCACTCGGCAGCCCAAGGGGCGGATGTCTTCGACCGAACCCCCGCGCCGGAGGCGGCCATTTGAGAATGCCTCTTTTTTGCTTTGCTCCGTTCCGGCCGGCTGCTAAGGTAGCGCCATCGCAATCTGGAGTGAAATGATGGACGCACTGGAACTGTTACTGAACCGCCATTCCTGCCCCCGCCTGGCCGAGCCGGCCCCGGCGGGCGAGCAACTGGACACCATTTTCAAGGCCGGGCTGCGTGCCCCGGATCATGCGGCGCTGACGCCCTGGGAGTTTATCGTCTTTACCGGTGAGCAGCGCGACCGGCTGGGAGACATTCTCGCCTCGGCCGCCGAGGCCAGGGGCGAGGCACCCGAGGCGGTGGACAAGGCCCGCAACGCTCCCCTGCGCGCGCCCATGGTGATTGCCGTGGCCGCCAAGGTACAACCCCACGACAAGGTGCCCGAACTGGAGCAGCAACTGTCCGCCGGCTGCGCCCTGATGGCGATGCAGATGGCGGCCCAGGCCCAGGGCTTCAACGGCATCTGGCGCTCCGGCTGGTTTATCTTCGATCGTTCCGTTCACAGCCGGCTCGGCCTGGGCGGGCAGGATCAACTGGTGGGCTTTTTGTACCTGGGCACCCCCCTGGTGGAAGTGCGCAAGCTGCCGGAGCGGGATCCGGCCCGGTTCGTGCGCCATTTCGGCCAGCAGTAAGGGGCAGGGGCGACTCAGCCCCGACCGCCGTCTTGCCCGCGAAGGCGGGCATCCAGGGCAGAGGGCTCAGCCCCTTCCTTTTTGCTCCAGCAGGGCCAGCGCCTCGCTGGTATTGAGGTTGAAAAAGGCCTCGGCCTCGTCGCTGAAGTCCACCGGCACCAGCTGGTGGCGTTCATACCACAGTTGCAGCTTGCGGTCGCCGCCATCCAGGTAGTTGCACAGGGAAGGCAGCAGCGACTGGTGCAGCAGGGCGGTGGCGGCGTGCAGCTGGGTGCCGTCGTCCACCACCGCTATCTGATCGTGGCGCTGCACGGCGCCGCACAGCCGCCTGGCCAGGTCGCGCGGCACCAGGGGGCTGTCGCAGGGCACGAACAGCACCCACTCGCTCGGCGCATGGGTCAGCCCGGCCTCGAACCCGGCCAGGGGGCCCACATAGCCGTAGCCGTCGTCCCGCACCACCGGCGCCAGCTTGCGGTATTCGCCCAGGTTGCGGTTGGCGTTGATCAATACTTCTCCCACCTGGGGCTTGAGCCGTTCCAGCACGTGGATTACCAAGGGCTTGCCCCACAGCGGCAGCAACCCCTTGTCGGCACCGTTCATGCGGCGCCCTTCGCCTCCGGCAAGAATAACGGCGGTAATCTCTTTCGGATCCAGCATACAGTTTCCAACTATGACGGCTTTCTTTATTAATATTAACCGCTTAACCCTGCCAAGAGCAGGGGTTGCGTCAAACAAATGGCATTTTTATGTTGCTTGCCCTTAACGACGCCTGCTCCTAACATGGGGGCCCGACAAAAAGATAACCGGCGAGTCAATGCCGAGGTCCCGGCCCCTGCGGGCCTGGCTGCCTTTGGTTTTCCGGTATCGGCACCTGCTAAGGCCATGATAATGACAATAAAAAATCTGCCCGGCGGCCCCTTCCGCGGTCGTCCCCTCGTTGCCGCCCTCGCCATCGCGGCGCTGATGCTGGCGGCCGCCAACCTGCGCGGCGGCCTGGTGGTGGTGGGCCCCCTGGTGGTGGAAATCCGCGAGGCGCTGGGCATCAGCGCCAGTGCCTTCAGCCTGCTCACCACGCTGCCGCTGATCTGCTTCGGTATCGTGTCCATTTGCGTACCCTGGCTGACCCGGCGCTGGGCACCCCAGCATCTGGCCATTGCCGGCCTGCTGGTGATCAGCGCCGGCGTCGCCTTGCGGCTGCCGGAGCAATTCCCCTTGGTGATCCTCGGCACCCTGCTGCTGGGCTCGGCCATCGCCGTGCTCAACGTGCTGATCCCCGGCCTGGTCAAGTCCTTCTTTCCACACCAGGTGGGGCTGATGACCGGCCTCTACTCGGTGACCCTCAGCCTGGGGGCGGGCCTGGGCGTGTACCTGGCGGTGCCGATGATGGAGCACTTCGGCAGCTGGCGCTATCCGGTGGCGCTGTGGGCGCTGCTGCCCCTGTTCTGCCTGCTGTTCTGGTTGCCCATGCTCCGGGTGCAAGGGGTGGGCCGGCCCAGCAATCCGGTGCGGGTCAGCCTGTGGCGGGACAAAATGGCCTGGGCCATCACCCTCTACATGGGGTTGCAGTCCTTCTACTTCTATTCCATGGCCACCTGGCTGCCCAAGATCCTGCTGGAAAGCGGCCTGGACGCCCACCAGGCCGGCACCGCCACCGCCCTGATCAACCTGGTGAGCATCCCCTTCAACCTGTTCGTGCCCATACTGGCGGCCAAGATGCGCAGCCAGCGCCTGCTGGTGCTGGGGATTTTCGCCGCCTCCTTCACCGGGGTGGCCGGCCTGTGGTGGCAACCGGCGGCGGCCCCCCTGTTGTGGGCCTCGCTTATCGGCATGGGTTGCGGCAGCTCGCTCAGTCTGGCGCTGTCGTTCTTCGTGCTGCGGGCCGCCAACACCGCCCAGGCCACGGCGCTTTCCGCCATGGCCCAGAGCATCGGCTACCTGCTGGCGGCCCTGGGGCCCTTCTCCCTCGGTTTGCTGCGGGATATCAGCGGCGCCTGGCAGTGGGCCCTGGTCACCATGCTGGCGTTGCAATTCTTCCAGGCCTGCTTCGGCTGGGTTGCGGCCCGCCCGGCAACGGTGGTGCCGGACCAGGAGCGTTAGGCTTACTCCCTTGGGGGGATTCTGGCTGCAAAAGGGGCCAAGGGGGCAAGCGCCCGCCTATGCTTGGTTGCAGGCAGGGAGGAACCGCTATGAAACATGCATTGCTGCTGCCCCTGGGGCTGGTGTGGGTCGCCACCGAGGCCCAGGCGCTCACGCCCCCACCGCTGCAACTGGCGGGGCTGTATCAACAACAGGACACGGCCCTCTACCGGGTGAGCGAAAAGCTCGACGGGGTGCGCGCCTACTGGAACGGCCGCGAGCTGCTGTCCCGCGGCGGCCACCGCTTCTCGGCGCCGGACTGGTTCCTGGCCGGCTTTCCCGCCACCCCGCTCGACGGCGAGCTGTGGCTGGGACGGGGCCGCTTCAACGACGTGTCCGCCGCCGTGCGCCGTTTCACGCCCATCGAGGATGAATGGCGCCAGCTGCGCTTTATGGTGTTCGACCTGCCGGCGAGCGAGCTGCCCTTCGAGGCGCGGCTCTCGGCACTGCAGGCCCTGTTCGCCACCCTTTCCTCGGCCCACCTCGAGCTGGTGGAGCAGCGACTGGTGCCGGACCGGGCTGCGCTGGCGGCCTGGCTGGCGGAAGTGGAAGCCGGCGGCGGGGAGGGGCTGATGCTGCGCCACCGCCAAAGCCGTTACCTGCCGGGGCGCAACGAGGATTTGCTCAAGCTCACCCGCCGGCAGGACGCCGAGGCGGTGGTGCTGGCGCACCTGCCCGGCCAGGGCAAATATGCAGGCATGCTGGGGGCGCTGCTGGTGGAAACCCCGGACGGCCGGCGCTTCCGGCTGGGCACCGGCTTCAGCGACGAGCAGCGCCGCCGGCCGCCGGCACCGGGCAGCACCGTCAGCTACCGCCACCGGGGCGAAACCGCCACCGGCCTGCCCCGCTTTGCCAGCTTCCTGCGGGTGAGAAACGATGAGCCCGGGCCGCCTTAGGCTGCCGGCATGGTCGGAGATCCTTGCTGTCACTCCCATGAAGGCGGGAGTCCAGTGCTGGCGGCCATGGACCTCCGCCTGCGCGGAGGTGACGACGATTAAACAGCCATGCCGAAGAGCAAGGTCTGACGTTCTTTGACCGGTCCGTGCCCAAACGTCGACGCGGCCGAACTGGTGTCTCTCCTTGCCCGGGGGTAAGGTAGGGGGCAACGCCACCGAACCGAGGAACCGCACCTTGTGCCTTATCGCCTTTTCCTGGCAGCCGGGAGGCCGACGCCCGCTGCTGCTGCTTGCCAACCGTGACGAATTCTACGACCGACCCACGGCCCCGGCCCAGTGGTGGCCGGATCATCCCCATATCTGGGGCGGGCGGGATCTGCAGGCGGGCGGCAGCTGGCTGGGGCTGACGCGCGGCGGCCGCTTCGCCGCCATCACCAACCACAGGGACGGCCGGGCCGCGCCCCTGGCGGCGGCCCGCTCCCGGGGCGAGCTGGTGGCGGATTTTCTGGCCGGCAGCCTGAGCCCGCAGGACTATATGGCGGGGGTGATGGCCCGGCGCCATGGCTACCAGGGCTTCAACCTGCTGGTGGGGGATCTGATCGGCGGGGAACTCTGGTACGGCGGCAACCGCGAAGGCGCCGACGCCCGCCCGCTGGCGCCCGGGCTTTATGGCCTGTCCAACGCCGTGCTGGACAGCCCCTGGCCCAAGGTGGAGCGGCTGAAGCAGGGCTTGGCGGCCCTTGCCACGGATCATAGCGAAGCCGAGGCCCTGGCCCTGCTGGGCGACAAGGGGAGGGCGGCGGACGAGGCTTTGCCGGACACCGGCATCAGCCGCGAGTGGGAGCGGGCGCTGTCGGCGGTGTTTATCGTGCACCCCGGCTACGGCACCCGGGCCCAGACCCTGGTGAGCCTGGCGGCCGACGGCAGCCTGAGCGTGGTGGAGCTGGGCTTCAACGACGAGCGCCAGGGGCGGGCACTGCAGCCTGACAGGGTGCGCCGGCTGCAATTGTCGCTCCGAAAGAAAGCCGAGCCGGCCTCCGGGCAGGTGGTGGGCTTACCCTAGGGTCCATGTCAAAGGGCCTTTCTGCCCGCGCCCAGCACCAGCATGCATGGGGTGAGCAGCAGGGTCAGCAGGGTGGCGAAGCTCAGGCCGCCGGCGATGGCGCTGGAAAGCTGGGTCCACCACTGGGTCGAAGGCGCGCCTATGCCCAGGCTGGGAGCGAGCAGGTCCACGTTCACCCCCAGCACCATGGGCATCAGCCCCAGCACCGTGGTAACGGCGGTCAGCAGCACCGGACGCAGCCGCAGGCAGCCGGTTTCCAGCGCCGCCTCGAAGGGCGCCAAGCCCTCGCCGCGCAGCTGGTTGTAGGTATCGATCAAGACGATATTGTTGTTCACCACTATGCCGGCCAGGGCGATGATGCCCATGCCCACCATGACGATGCCGAAGGACTGGCCGTTGAGCAGCAGCCCCATCAGCACCCCGGCGGTGGAAAAGACGATGGCCGACAGCACCAGGGCGGTCTGGTACAGGCTGTTGAACTGGGTGACCAGGATCAGCGTCATCAGGAACACCGCCACCAGGAAGGCGGTGGTGAGGAATTGGGCCGCCTCGCGCTGATCCGCGTCCTCCCCCGCCACCACCAGGCCGACCCCGGCCGGCAGCTCGATGCCGCTGCCCGCCAGGGCCGCCAAGCGTTCGTCCAGCCGGAAGCCCTCGGCGATGTCCGCCTGTATGGTGATGGTGCGCCGCCCGTCCACCCGGTGCAGGGTGCCGATTTTGGGCGCCGGGCTCAGGGTCACGAAGTGGCTGAGCGGCACCTGGCCGCGCTGGGTGTTCAGGCTCAGGCGCGAGAACTGGTCGAGGGAGCGCCAGCTCTGGGGCAGCCGCACCCGGATGTCCACCTCGTCGGTGGCGTCCTCGGGGCGATAGCTGGCCAGCTTCAAGCCATTGGTCACCAGTTGTACCGCGTTGCCCACGCTCAGCACGTCGGCGCCCAGGCGGGCGGCGGCCTCCCGGTCGACCCGGATACGCCACTCTATGCCCGGCAGGGCGCGGTTGTCCTCGATGTCGGCAAAGCCGCCCAGGGCCAGCATGGCGGCGCGGATCCGCTCCGTGGCCTCGCTCAGGGCGCGCTCGTCGGTGCCCGATACCCGCAGCTCCACCGGCTTGCCCGCTCCCGGCCCCATCTGCTGCTCGCGAAACTCCAGCACCACGCCGGGAATGTCCCGGGTCAGCCCGGTCATGGTCTCCTTGATGGCGCTGGCCGGGCGGCGCCGGTGCCAGTCGGTGAACTGGAACTGCAGCACCCCGATCACATCGGTGCCCATCTGGCCGTCGGCCATGGCGAAGCTGCGGGCGTAGAGCGCCTTCACCTCGGTCAGCCCCTGCAGGCGCCGCTCCACCTCGCGCAGTATGGCGTCCTTCTCGTATACCGACAGATCGCCCCGGGCGCGCACCTGCAACTGGGCGCTGTCCGGCTCGATATCGGGGAAGAACTCCACCCCGTGGTTGAAGCGGGCGTAGGCGGCGTACATCAGCGCGATGATGGCCAGGGTGCCGGCCAGGGTCAGCCCGGGCCGGCGCAGCAGCCGGCTCAGCACGGCCCGGTACAGTTCGAGCCCGGGCACGGTTACCGGCCGGGTATAGCGGGGCCTGTGCCGGCTCACGCCGCCCATGGTGGGCAGGAACACCAGCGCCATGGCCAGGGAGGCCAGCAGGCAGATGATAACGGTGGCGGGCAGGTACTTCATGAATTCCCCCACCACCCCGGGCCAGAACAGCAGCGGCACGAACACCGCCAGGGTGGTGGCGGTGGAAGCGATCACCGGCCAGCTCATGCGGTGGGCGGCGTTCACCCAGGCATCCGCCGGGGGCTGGCCGTCATGCAGGTTGCGGTCGGCCAGCTCCGACACCACGATGGCGCCGTCCACCAGCATGCCGGCCACCAGGATCAGCGAGAACAGCACTATGATGTTCATGGTGAAGCCGATGGCCCAGATCACCAGGATGCCGGCGAGAAAGGCGCCGGGAATGGTCAGGCCCACCATCACCGCCGAGCGCAGGCCCATGGTGGCGACGATCAGGATAAGCACCAGCACCACGGCGGTGAGCACGTTGTTGAGCAGGTCCGACAGCATGGTTTCTATCTGGATCGACTGATCCATGATGTAGTGGACTTCCACCCCCTCCGGCAGCAGCGGGCCCGCCTGCTCCAGCAGCGCCTTGACCTGGGCGATGGTGTTGATGATGTTGGCCCCGGCGCGCTTGCTCACCTCCAGCACCACCCCGGGCTCGCCGTTGATGCGGGCGAAGCCGGCGGGATCCTTGAAGTCGCGGCGGATAACGGCCACGTCGCCGAAGGTGACCACCCGGTCGCCCTCCACCTTGATGGGCAGGCCGAGCACGTCGTCCAGGTCCTCTATCACCCCCGGTACCTTCACCGCCAGCCGGCCGGCGCCGGTGTCCAGGCTGCCGGCGGCCACCAGCCGGTTGTTGCGCGACACCAGGTTGAACAGCTGGCTGTAGTCGATGCCGTAGCTGTCGAGCACCTGGGGATCGACCAGGATTTCCAGCACGTCTTCCCGGTCGCCGCCGATGTCCACCTCCAGCACCTCGGGAATGCCTTCTATCTCCTCCTTCAGGCGGCGGGCGAGGATCACCAGCTCCGCCTCGGACAAAGGCCCCGACAGCGCCACCGACAGCACCGGGAACAGCGCCACGTTGATCTCGTGCACCACCGGCTCGTCCGCCTCGTCCGGCAGCTTGCTGCGCGCCGAATCCACCTTTTCGCGCACCTCCTGCAGTGCCTGTTTGGGATCGAAGCCGGCGTCGAACTCCAGCATCACGGAGGCGTGGCCCTCGCCGGCGGTGGAGCTCATCTTCTTGATGCCCACCAGGGTACGCAGCTCCTGCTCCATGGGCCGCACCAGCAGCCGCTCGGCGTCTTCCGGGCTGATGCCTTCGAGCCCCATGGACACGTACATCATGGGAATGGTCACGTCCGGGTTGGCTTCCTTGGGGATAGCCTGGTAGGCGCCGTAGCCGCCGAGCAGCAGGAAGACAAACGCCATCAGGGTGGCGCGGCTGCGCTCCACCGCCGCCTGGATCAGCGCCCTCATGCCGCCGGCTCCCGCTCGGCTACCCTTACCTCGTCCCCTTCCACCGCAAACCCGGCGCCCCGGCTGATGAGGCGCACCCGCGCCGGCAGGCCCTCCACCCAGGCCTGCTCCGGGGTGATGGCGAGCAGGGTCACCGGCATAAAGCGTACCCGGTTGTGATCGTCCAGCGCCCGGATGCCGGGCCGGCCCCGTTCATCCAGGGCCAGCAGGGCCGGCGACAGCCGATGGCCGGGCCGGGCCGGCAGCGCTATCCGCAGGCCGGCGCTGGCCCCGGCTACCCGCCACTGTTGCGGGTTGCCGAGCCGGGCCTCCAGGGCGTAGCTGCGGGTTTGGGAATCGGCACTGCGGGCCACAAAGGTAAGCTCGCCCTCGAGCTCCCGGCCATCGAGCAGCACCGCCGTCACCGGCAGGCCGGGCCGCAGCTGTGCCACCTGTTGCTGGGGCACCTGAGCCGTCAGCTTGAGTGAGGCAACGTCCACCAGGGTCAGCAGCGGATCTCCCGCCTGCACGAAGTCGCCCAGCTCCACCGGCAGGGCGTCGACGCTGCCGGCAAAGGGCGCCGTGACGCGGGTGTGATCCAGCGCCAGCCGGGCCGCCTCCAGGCCGGCGCGGGCGGCGGCGGCGGCGGCCTTCAGGCCCAGGTAGTCGGTTTCGGACACCAGATTGTTGCGGCGCAGGCGCTCGGCCGCCGCCACTTCCGCCTGGCGCAGCGCCAGCTCGGCCTGGGCCCTGGCCAGGTTGGCGCGGCGCTCGTCCTCGCTCAGGGCGAGCAGGGTGTCGCCCTCCGCCACCGCCTGCCCCAGTTGCGGCAGGGTGGTGACGGCGGCACCGAGCCGGGCGCGCAGCACCACCTGGCGGTGGGGCAGCAACTGGCCCTGGAGCAGGATATGGGGCTGGTAGGGCTCGGCCTCGAGCCAGGTCACCTCGACGCTGGGCCCGGCAACCGCAACGGGCGCCTGTGGTTGTGGCGCCTCGGCCCTGGCCCGGTACAGCTCGCCCCGCCACAGCCAGAACAAGGCCAGGGCCAGCACCAGCAGCCACCAACCCCATTTTTTATGCCGTTCACACCACTGGCCGATATTGCCTGCCGTCATCTTGCCGATTTCCGTGCCGAATAGAGTGGATACTCAGCATAACAACTTCGCCAAGGGGACAACAGCGGGCAGGATCAAAGATGGGAGCGTCGTCCCGCACGCATGGCATTCGAAACGACGCAAGAGGATGGGATCAGAGGCTGATACGGGTGCCCAGCACCTGGAGGAAGGCCGCCAGCCAGGCGGGATGGGCGGGCCAGGCCGGGGCCGTGACCAGGTTGCCGTCCACATGGGCCTGATCCACCGGGATGTCCACCCAGTCGCCGCCGGCCAGGGCGATGTCCGGCCCCACCGCCGGATAGGCGGAGCAGCCCTTGCCCTTGACCACGCCGGCGGCCACCAGCAACTGGGCGCCGTGGCAGATGGCGGCGATGGGCTTGCCGGCATCCCCGAAGTGGCGCACCATCTCCAGCACCCGCGGGTTGAGGCGGATGTATTCCGGCGCCCGGCCGCCCGGCACCACCAGGGCATCGTAATCCGCTTCGTTGATGTCGGCGAAACTGGCGTTGAGGGTGAAGTTGTGGCCCGGCTTCTCGCTGTAGGTCTGAGCGCCCTCGAAGTCGTGAATGGCGGTACGGATCTGCTCGCCCGCCTGCTTGTCGGGGCAGACCGCGTCCACCCGGTGGCCCACCATCAGCAGCGCCTGGAAGGGTACCATCACCTCGTAGTCTTCCACATAGTCGCCCACCAGCATCAGAATGTTCTTCGCGCTCATCGTGCTCTCCTTGAAGAATCAAAAAAACCTTCTAAAGACTAGCAGAGCCGGCAGGGAGCAAGATGAAGAGTGGGTGACAAATCAGGCGGGAGTGTATTGGCCGCATACATTCGGCCCAACGGGCGCCGGGGTTCGGCCGCCGGCTACGCTGGGTCTACCGTAGGTCCGTTTCAATGGACCATCCCACCCACGGTGCCGGGGTTCGGTCGAATAAATTCGACCCTACGGTCGCCGGCTACGCCATGCCCGGTTGGCCGGCCAGCTTTTGCACCTGGCGGCGGAAGTCGCCGGCGGGCAGTTGCACGGTCAGCCCGCCCGGGGCCTGGAACACCGGCAAGCCGGGGCCGCTGAAGCGGGGCAGGGTAAGGGTTTCCTGGTAGCTGCCCTCGCCCTGCTGCTTTTGCCACACCACGTAGTCGCTCTCGCGGGTGCGGCTCTCTTCCACCGAGTTTTTCACGCCTTCCAGCAGGATGCGGGCGTCCTGGCGGGCGTTATCTGTAAATACGCCGACAGGTTAAGGCCCGGGTGCGATGCGGGGCAAAAGATAAGACACCGTTACCCTGGCTGCACCGGGGCGAAGGGAGGATAAAGAGGGCTGCTCCTCCGACCCGCTGCGCCGGGGATGGCGCCCTTTGGCAGACAGCTTACACCTTGGTGGAGTCTGATGCTCTGGGTTGTTCCGTAGCAAGGGCGGGTCCCGGGGACAAGGCCCCGGGATCAGGTTTAATCGAAGTAGGAGCAGCAGTAGTCCACCAGGCTGTGGACCTTGAGCTTGAAGATGGCGTTGGCGGGCACGTTGAAGGACTCGCCGCCCTTGATGCTCTGCCAGTCGTCGCTGCCCGGCAGCTGGACGTCCAGCTCGCCGTCGAGGATTTCCATCAGCTCGGCGGCGGCGGTGTCGAAGGTGTACTCGCCCGGCAGCATGATGCCGAGGGTCTTGCGGCTGCCGTCGGCGAATTTAACCACCCGGCTGGTCACCTTGCCGCCGTCGTAGACATTGGCCTTCTTGATCACGGTAACGTTGTCGAATTGAGACATGATACTTCCTGTATGTAATGGGAAAAAACGGCCTCTGGTTATAGCACAAAGGCCGGCGGCATAAACGGAATTTTTATGCCGGGAAGCGTCGCCCGGCCTGGGGGGGACTTCCTCCTTCATCCATAGATAAAATCTATATTGTCGACAATAAAATCAATTTCATTTGTGGCACTACCCTTCTTATGCTGGCCCCAGTCCGCGCGGGCCCGGCCCGCCATGCACTTCCTTAAACCAAGCGAGTAACGACGATGAACCAATATATCCTGGTGGGCGACGTGGGCGGCACCAATGCCCGGTTGGCCCTCTGTGAACGAGAGTCGGGCGCCCTGTCCGCCATCCGCAGCTATCCCACCACCGACTACCCCGGCCTGGAGCCGGTGATCCGGCATTATCTGGCCGAGCAGGGGCAGGCGGTGGCCGAGGCCTGTATCGCCATCGCCTGTCCGGTGCAGGGGGACGAGGTGGTGATGACCAACCACAGCTGGCGCTTTTCCATCGCCGCCATGCAGGCCGGCCTGGGGCTGGCGCGGCTCGAGGTGATCAACGACTTTACCGCCGTGTCCATGGCGATACCGGCGCTGGCGCCGGAAGACCGCTGCCAGTTCGGGGGCGGGGAGGCCCGGCCCGGCCATCCGGTGGCGGTGTACGGCGCCGGCACCGGCCTGGGGGTGGCCCACCTGGTGCCCTGCGGCGATACCTGGCTCAGCCTGCCCGGCGAGGGCGGCCATGTGGACCTGGCCCCGGGCAACGCCGAGGAAGAGGAACTGCTGCGGGTGCTGCGCCGGCGTTGGCCCCATGTGTCGGCGGAGCGATTGCTCTCCGGCAGCGGCCTGGTCAACCTTTACCAGGCCCTGGCCGAGCTGGCGGGCCGGGCGCCCGAGGCGCTGGCGCCCGGGCAGATCACCGAGCGTGCCCTCGGCGGCGACTGCGCGCTGTGCCGACGGACCCTGGCCCTGTTCTGCGAGCTGATGGGACGTTTCGGCGGCAACCTGGCGCTGAACCTGGGCACCTTCGGCGGCGTCTATATCGCCGGCGGCATAGTGCCGCGCTTCCTCGACTTTTTCCGCGACTCCGGCTTCCGGGCGGCGTTCGAGGACAAGGGCCGCTTCAGTGACTACCTGGCCGCCATTCCCGTTTTCCTCATTACCCACCCGCACCCGGGGCTGCTGGGAGCGGGGGCCTATCTGCGCCAGCAGCTGGGAATACGGCTCTAACGATAGGGGATATCGCCCGCGCAATCGATGCTTTGTATACCCGGAGTGATGGGGTAATATATACTCAATTTAAAGCGCTTTAATTTTTTGAGTGCCACATTACCGAGGAGTCAACATGAACCAAGCATCCATTGCCGCCGAACTGCTGGACGCCATGGGCGGGCCCGACAACCTGGCCCGGCTCTCTTATTGCGCCACCCGGCTGCGGGCGGATATCTTTGACGAGACCCGCTTCGACAAGGGGCGCATCGAGCGGCTGGCGCCGGTGGTCGCGGTGATCGAAGGCGGCGTGCTCGGGCAGCACAAGGCCTATCAGCTGGTGGTGGGAGCGGGGAAGGCCCAGCCCCTGTACCAGGCCCTGGTAGAGGCCGGCCGGCTCGAGCAGCGCGAAAAGAGCGGTTTGCTGAAAGGGCTGGGCCGGCGCCTGTTCGGCAGCCGGGGCTGAGCCCGGCCGGCGCGCTTGCCGCGCCGGTGCCGGACTCAGGCGCGGGGGCTGGGCCCGCAGGAGCGGCGTACGATCAGTTCCACCGGTACCACTGTCTGCAGGGACTGGGGAGCGGCACCGTCGAGCAGCGCCACTATCATCTCGGCCAGGGGCTGGCAGGCGTCCATAAAGGGCGAGCGGGTCACCGTGAGCGGCGGATCGAAATGGTCGGTGCGCAGGAAGGACACCACGTCGTCGTGGGCGATCACCGACAGTTCCCTGCCGATGGCGATACCCAGTTCCCCGGCGGCCCGGTAGACGCCCAGTGCCTGGGTGGCCGAGGCGCAGATAATGGCGCTCGGCGCGGGCTGCGCCGGCTCCCCCAGCCAGCTCAGGGCCTGCAAATAGCCGGCCTCGTCGGAGGTGTCGGTATTGACGCTCCAGGCATCGGGCGGCGTCAGGCCCTGCTGTTGCAGGCGGTCGTGAAAGGCGCGGGCCCGCTCGGCGGTAAAGGCCAGCCGGGCCGGGCCGTTGAGCAGGGCGATACGCCGGTGTCCCAGGGCGAGCAGCAGCTCGGTGGCCTGGTTGATGGCGTCGTAGTTGTCGATATCGTAGTAGGGATAGTCGACCTGGCCGGCCGAACGCCCGTGCATCACGAAGGGAAAGCCCTGTTCCTGCAGGAAGGCGACCCGTTCGTCTTCGAGCTCCGGGCTGTTGAGGATCAGGCCGTCCACTGCCCGGCCGGCCACGAAGCGCTTGAACGAGTCCAGCGCGTTGCCCTCTCGGGCCGAGTTGATCAGCAGATCGTAGCCCGCGTCGCCCAGGTGGCGGCTGATTTCGGCGATCATCTGCACGTATTCCGGGGCGTTCACCAGTTCGTCGCAGGACCTGAGCACTATGCCCACCATGCCGGACTTGCCGGTGGCCAGCTTGCGGGCGCCCAGGTTGGGCAGGTAGTTGAGCTGCTTGGATGCCTCGAGCACCCGGCGCCGGGTCTTTTCGTTGACCTCGGGATAGCCGTTCAGGGCCCGGCTCACCGTCGCCTGCGACAGTCCCAGATGTTCGGCCAGATCCTTTAACGTCACCACCGTCCTCTCCTCATGCTGTAAGCGCTTCAATTAAGTATGCCGTTACCGGCCGGTAACAACAGCACAATATCACCATTTTAACGGGATAGATCAACCAAAAGGCGGAGTAGGTCACAGATTTTGCATCGAGCAACGCGGCTGCCTTGCATTGATGATTTAAAGCGCTTTAATTTTGTGCCGGGTATCACCCCTTCTTCGGCCCCCGGGCCGCCACTTCCATCATCCATAGGGACTCGCAGATGAATCGTACCTTACTGGCCATGGCCCTGGGCGCCATCCTGGCCACGCCCGCCCTGGCGGACACCCAGCCCCGCACCCTGTTCGACAGCCCGCGCCACGACATCGAGGACGAGGTGTTCTACTTCGTGCTGCCGGACCGTTTCCATGACGGCAACCCGGACAACAACCAGGGCGACCCCAACGACCCCCATGCCTTCGGCGGCTATGATCCCACCGACAAGGGCATGTTCCACGGCGGCGACATCGCCGGCCTGCAGCAGAAGCTCGACTACCTGGAAGGGCTGGGGATCACCGCCATCTGGCTGACGCCCATCCTCAAGAACAAGGCGGTACAGGGCGACTCGGCCGGTTACCACGGCTACTGGACCCTGGACTTCACCCGCCTGGATCCCCATTTCGGCAACAACGAGGAAATGAAGGCCTTTATCGCCGCCGCCCATGAACGCGGCATCAAGGTATTCTTCGACATCATCGTCAACCACACCGCCGACGTGATCAAATACCGCGAATGCCACCAGGAAAACGGCGCCTACCTGCCCGGACTGAGCCGGTGCGACTACCGCGCCCGGGAGCGGGTGGCGGCCGGGGAGGGCTACACGCCCTTTATCCCGGCGGGAGAGGAAAACGCCAAGGTGCCGGCCTGGCTCAATGATCCCCGTTTTTACCACAACCAGGGCGACTCCAGTTTTTCCGGCGAGGACAGCCTCTACGGCGACTTCTTCGGGCTGGACGATCTGGATACCGGCAACCCCGAGGTGGTGGCCGGGCTGATCGACATCTTCACCGGGCTTATCGACGAGTGGCGGCCCGACGGCTTCCGCCTCGATACCGTCAAGCACGTGCATGCCGACTTCTGGCGGGCCTTCGCCCCGGCCGTGCTGAACCATGCCCGCGACAGCGCCGGTATCGCCCATTTCACCATGTTCGGCGAGGTGTTCAGCAGCGATCCGCGCGAGCTCAGCTTTTACACCCGCAGCGCCGGCCTTCCCACCGTGCTCGACTTCGGCTTCCAGGCCGCCGCCGCCGGGGCCCTGGTAGGCCAGGGCGGCGCCTCGGCCCTGACGGCCCTGTTCGAGCAGGATGACCGCTACAGCCATGCCGGCGGCTCCGCCAACCAGTTGCTGAACTTCCTTGGCAACCACGATATCGGCCGCTTCGGCCACTTCCTGCAGGCGAGCGGCGAGCAGGACGACGACCGGCTGCTGGCCCGCTACCGCCTGGCCAACGCCCTGCTGTTCTTCAGCCGGGGCGTGCCGGTGATCTACTACGGGGACGAGCAGGGCTTTACCGGCGAGGGCGGCGACAAGGATGCCCGCCAGAACATGTTCCCCTCCCGGGTGGCCAGCTACAATGCCGACCGGCTGATCGGCACCAGCGCCACCACCGCCGACGACAACTTCGATCCCACCCATCCCCTGTACCGGGATATCGCCGGCCTGAGCGCCCTGTACCGGGAGCATCCGGTGCTGCGCCGCGGCATCCAGCTGGCCCGCCCCAACAGCGATGACAGCAACAGGGTGCTGACCTTCTCGCGGGTGGATCTGGCCGAGGGGGTGGAGTACCTGCTGGCCTTCAACCTGGCCGACGAGGCCCTGAGCCTGACCCTGCCGGCGGCCGGCCACTACCGGCCGATAACGGGCGAGGCTGCGCCCCGGGAGCACCAGGGCGAACTGCAGCTGACCCTGGCGCCGTTGCAGTTCGCCATCCTCAAGGCCGAGGGCATAGCCCCTTCGCCGGTGGCGGAACCGGTGCTGAGCGGGGTGGCGCCGGGGGCCCGTACCTCGGGTCTGCTGGAGCTGGAGGTCACGGCCGAGGCCCTGGCCGGGCAGGCGCTGCCCCAGTACCAGGTGCGCTTCGAGGCCAGCCTCGACGGTGGCGACTTCGAGACCCTGGCGGTGGACCATAACGCCCCTTATCGCCTCTACTGGGATACCGGTGCACTGGCCGAGGGCACCGAGGTGACCCTGCGCGCCAGCCTGAGCAACCTGGTGGCGCCGCCGCGCCAGGCCGAGGTGTCCTTCATCCTGGACGGCCGTTCGCCCCGGCTCGAGCTGAGCTATGCCAATCCCCATGATCTGCCCGAGCTGCTGCTCTACGACGAGGCCGGCGGCATGACCCTGTTGCGGGACGCCGATGCCGCCACCCCCGGCTTCCAGGCCGCCTTCGACTGGGGTGAGGCCGCCCGCCGCACCCTGGTGTTCGCCCGCCTGGATCGGGAAGGGGGCGCCACCGTGCTGGAGCAGCCGCTGCTGCTGGAGCGGGAACGGGTGATGGCGGCGAGCCGGGAAGACGACGCGGGTGAACTGGTGGCGACGCTCCGGCTGGAGGACGAGTCCAGGCCCCTGCTCGAGCGGGTGGCGGAGCCCTTGGCCGCCGAGCTGCACTTCCGGGGCGGCGCCAACGACTGGGGACTGAGCCCGCTGGCGGCGGTGGCCCCGGGCAGCTATGCCGGCACAATCCGGGCCCGGGCCGGGGTGAGCGAGTTCAAGTTCGCCGACGCCAGCTGGGGCCTGCTCAACCTGGGCGCGCCGCTCACCGCCACCGGCCTGAACGCGGGCAGCAACCCGGGCAACCTGCGTTACCACTTCGCGCAAGACGGCGACTACCGGGTGACCCTGTGGCGGGCCCGGGATCCGGACGGGCGAGAATATTACCTGCCGCTGCTGGAGCCGGCGGCAGACTAACCAGAAAAAGGGCGCTTCGGCGCCCTTTTTCAATGGCGCCGAGGCTGCCGGGTTTGGTCGATACGGGCGGCGGGTTACACCAGGCCTGCCAAGGGTCCGTTTCAACGGACCAATCCCGCCACCGGCGCCGGGGTTCGGTCGAATAAATTCGACCCCTACAAATGGACGCCGGGTTGGCCGTAGATACTCTGTTTAAAATCAAGATTTCATGTGCTCTTCACTGAACAGCAAAGCGGAATCGAACGCCGTTTCAGTCTGCATGCAGGCCCAT